>NZ_JBFAPY010000010.1:0-292001 GCF_040676915.1 Asanoa sp. NPDC049475
CGTCACGCTGTCCGTCAACCCCATGGTGCCCACGGGGCCCTCGTCGGTTTCCTTCCGGGTGGTGGTGGGGCCCCGGCGCCGGCACCCCTCTACTCGCCGTCGAGCAGCGTGTAGGCGCGCTTGACGGCGACGTGCGCCGCCGCGCCGAACGGTGCGCGCTTGGCCAGGTCGTCGACCCGGGCGCGTTCGGCGTGACCATTGCGGATCAACCACTCGAGCTCGGTGAGCTCCTCGTGCTGGCCCATGACGAAGCCCTGGCCGACCGGCGCGCCGTGGCCCGGCACCACCACCGTCTCCGGCGTGGTGAGCCGCAGCAGCGCCGCGACCGTGCCGGGCCACTCCAGCGGGTAGGCGTCGCCGAAGTCCGGTGGCCCGCTCTCCTCGACGAGGTCGCCGGCGATCACGACGTCGGCGTCGGGGACGTGCGCGACCAGGTCACCGGCCGTGTGCCCGCGCCCGAAGTGGGACAGCACGACGACGCGCCCACCCAGGTCGAGAGCCGCCTCGGTCAGCACGATCTCGTTGGGCGGCAGCACGTCGACGCGGGCCACCTCGTCGGCGAGCTCGGGCTGCGAGCCCTCGCGGACCGCCTCCCAGGCGGTGCGCCGGGCCGTCTCCTCGTGGCCCAGCAGCCGCGCGGTCTCCTCGTGCGCCCAGATCCGGGTGCGCGCGGCCGCGTCGGCGCCCGGGTCGCCGAACGTCGGGAACGACTCGGCCGCCGGCGGCTCCTGCCGGGCCACCGTGGCGTTGCCGAACGCGTGGTCGAAGTGGTGGTGGGTGTTGACGATGGCCCACGGCGCGCGCGTCACCCGGCGCGCGGCCGCGGCCAGCTCGGCCGCCTGCGCCGCGGTCGACAGCGTGTCGACAAGCGCGGCGGCCTCGTCACCGACCACCAGCGTCACGTTGACGTCGAACACCGGGTAGCGCAGCACGTAGACCCGGTCGGCGATCTCGACGAACGCCGGTGTGGACGAGCTCATGAGCCGTCGACGGCCCGCTCGACGAACCGGTGCCGGTCGAGGAAGATGCGCTCGACCCGACCCTCGGCGACGATCGCCGTGCCCTCGCTGCCCGGGCCGTCGGTGACGGTGACCTCGAAGAGGAGCTTGCGACCGTCGACTTTGGCCAGTTGGGCCACCGCGAACACCGTGCGGCCGATGGCTGTCGGTAGTCGGTGGTCGAGCTCGACCCGCGTGCCGACCGTGGTCATGCCGGCCGGCATGCGGGTCGCCGTGGCGGCGACCGTCGCGGCCTCGACCAACGCGAGCACCCGCGGCGTGGCCAGCACCGGCACGTCGCCGGAGCCGAGCGCCTGCGCGGTGTCGGAGTCGGTGACGGTCAGCTCCACCCGCGCGCTCAAGCCGGGAGCGAAGGGGGCTTCCGTTTGCTGCTCCATGACCCACAGAGTAGGCGCTCCGCAACGCTCAGGCTACGAGCCCCGCCAACCTGTGGACAACCATGGATGCCGCAGGTCAGGTGCCAACAGGGGCACGGCTCATGCGCTGGGTTGCGGCCGCAGCGGGGCATTTTCCGGGTCCAGCACCGGCGCCGGCACGACCACCCGGCCGCGGTCCGGCGCCGCCAGCCGCGCCACCCGTCCGCGCTCGGCTAGCTCGGCGGCCAGCCACCACGCCTCGGCCAGGTCCCGGTCGCGCAGCGCCGCCGAGCGCCCCCGCGCCGTGTCGGCGTAGACGGTGGCGACACCGAGCAGTCGTTGCAAAGGGCCCTGGACCACGCGGACGCTCTGGATCCGGGCAAACGGGACCATCATCACGGTGCGGGTCAGCAGTCCTTCGCGGGTCGCGACGATCTTGTCCGTCAGGGCCACACCGAGCTTCGGCCGGGCCAGCGGGTGGAACCATCTGGTCCGTTCCGGCGGCGGCTGGAACGTCAGCGCGCCCAGCAGCACGCCGGGCAGCACCGAGTGGGCCACCCGATCGGCGACCTCGGCCGTACCCACCGGAAGCAGTCGGTCCGTCTCGGTGCCGTCCGCGTTGTCCTGGCCGGCCACCCCGGCCACGTCGAGGGTCAGCCGCAGCCAGCCCTGCGCGCGCCACAGCAGCGGCCAGGTCGCGGTCACCCCCTGCACCCGGTCGACGGGCACGGTCTGCGAACGCGTCTCGACCAGCCCGAACCGCAGCCGCAGCGCCGTGTCGTCGCGGGACAGCCGGAAGTTCCAGTCGCGCAGGACCCGCCGGACCGGCTGCAGCAGCACGCCGGCGATCGCGGTCAGGGTGCTCGCCACGCCGATGAACGACCAGGACGGATCGAACCCGAACTGCAGCACGACGAACGCCACACCGATCGGCAACGACAGCGCCTGCGGCGTGAGCAGCTGGCTGATCACGAGGTCGCGGTTCAACACCGCCAGAAGCAACTCACCGGGTACGCGCGCCGGCGCGGCACCGGCAACCTCGGCCGCACCCTCGACCGGCGCCGCCGACCGCCCCGCGAGAGCCAACAGCCGGTCCCGCAACGCCGCCGCGTCCGCCACCGACAGATAGGCCAGCGGCGCCTCGGTCTTGCCGCCGCCGACCACCTCGAGCCGGAGCTCGGCCAGCCCGGTGAGCTGGGCCAGCAGCGGCCGGACCACCTCGACCGACTGGAGCCGCTCCAGCGGGATCGCCCGGGTGCGCCGCCACAGCAGGCCCTCGTAGACCCGAAGCTCGTGGCCGACCACGTGGTAGCCGGTGTTGTACCAGCTCACGACCGACATGATGATCGCGCCGATGAGCAGCACGAGGACCATGAGCGCGAACCAGCCGAGGCCGACCTGGCGCAGCGTCTGCCACGACAGCGCCACGACGATCACCACGAGCGCCTTGGCGCTGCGCAGCAACGGGCTCAGGGGATGGAGCCGGCGCCGCGGTTCGTCGATGACCACGGCCCTACAGCCCCTCGGCGCGATCTTCGCCGAGCGCGGTCAGCCGGTCACGCAGCCGGGACGCCTCGGCGGGGCGCAGGCCCGGCACCCGGGCGTCGCTGGCCGCGGCGGCGGTGTGGAGCTGCACGGTGGCCAGGTCGAAGACGCGCTCCAGCGGGCCGGCGCTGACGTCGACGAACTGCATCCGCGCGTACGGCACGATCGACAGCCGCCTGACCACCAGGCCGTGCCGGACCAGCAGGTCGTGGTCGCGCTCGGCGTAGCCCCAGGCGCGCACCGCCCGGACGATCGCCCAGACGCGCCACAGCATGAGCACGAGGACGGCGACGAAGGACAGCCCGAGCGGCCAGACGCCGAAGATGCCCCAGAGGATGCCCAGCGGCACCAGCAGCATGGCGGCCATCGCGCCCCACCGGATCAGCTCGACCCAGATCAGGTCGCGCGAGACGGGCTGCCAGTCGACGGTGTCGGGCCAGGGCGAAAGGGGGCTGGTCGGCCCGGCAGCGGCGATATCCACCCCTATGAGGGTAGGCGATCACCGGAAGGGCGCCACCTCGCGGAGGAAGCCGCGACGGTCGAGGAAGTCGGCCAGGCTCTCCCGGTGTTCCTCGCAGGCGAGCCAGACCTTGCGGCGCTCGGGCGGATGGATCCGGGGGTTGTTCCAACGGACCTCGTAGACAGCCTCACGCCGGCAGCCTTTGGCTGAGCAAACGGGCTCGAGGTCGGCGTCCACCGGGATCAGTCTACGGCGCGGCCTAAAGGTAAAGGGCCGGGCGACCACGGGGGAAGTCGCCCGGCGTGGAGGAATCGTACACGTGACGTTCCCCTCTTTGTCTACCCGTGTATCCCGGAGCTTCGCCGCAACACGAATCCGGTTCTGCGCGCACGCGGCGGCGGTCGACATGGAAGGCTTGTACCGCGCTCCCAGGTTCGGACTTCATGATGAGACCCGAGCGCTGCCGACACGATCACGCGACTGTGGAGGACCCGTGGCCCAGCCGACCGCACCCGACGCTCCGCAACCCGACGCCGCCAACGGCGCCGGGCCGGTCATGCCGACCGGCGGGCAGCCCGGTGACCCTCCGGCGACCACCCCGGCACAGGACGCCACGCTGCTCGAACGGGCGCTGTTCGAGGTCAAACGGGTCATCGTCGGCCAGGACCGGATGGTCGAGCGGATGTTCGTCGCGCTGCTGGCCCGCGGCCACTGCCTGCTCGAGGGCGTGCCCGGCGTCGCGAAGACCCTCGCCGTCGAGACGCTCGCGACCGTTGTCGGTGGCACCTTCGCCCGGGTCCAGTTCACCCCCGACCTGGTGCCGGCCGACCTGGTCGGCACGCGGATCTACCGCCAGTCGAGCGAGAAGTTCGACGTGGAGCTCGGGCCGGTGTTCGTCAACTTCCTGCTCGCCGACGAGATCAACCGGGCGCCGGCCAAGGTGCAGTCGGCCCTGCTCGAGGTGATGTCCGAGCAGCAGGTGTCGATCGGCGGCGAGACACACCGGGTGCCCAACCCGTTCCTGGTCATGGCCACCCAGAACCCGATCGAGCAGGAGGGCGTCTACCCCCTGCCCGAGGCGCAGCGCGACCGGTTCCTGATGAAGATCCTGGTCGGCTACCCGTCCGACGCCGAGGAACGCGAGATCGTCTACCGGATGGGCGTCAAGGCACCCGAGCCGGCCGTGGTGTTCAGCCCGTCCGACCTCGTGTCGCTCCAGGCCAAGGCCGACGGCGTGTTCGTGCACAACGCGCTGGTCGACTACACGGTCCGGCTGGTGCTGGCCACCCGCAACCCGGCCGAGTCCGGGGTGCCTGACCTGGCCCAGCTCATCCAATACGGTGCGAGCCCGCGCGCCTCGCTCGGCATCGTCCGGGCCTCGCGGGCGCTGGCCCTGCTACGCGGCCGCGACTACGTGCTGCCGCAGGACGTGCAGGACATCGCGCCCGACATCCTCCGGCACCGGCTGGTGCTCAGCTACGACGCGCTGGCCGACGACGTGCCGGCCGACCACATCGTCGCGCGGCTGATGAGCGCGGTTCCCATGCCGTCGGTCGCGCCGCGGCAGCAGGCGACCCCGGCTCCTGTCCCGGGCGCTGGCCTTGGGGTTGGCCCTGGGCAGCAACCGCCGCAGCAGACCACGGGCGCCTGGCCGGGTCGCCTGCCGTGACCGTCGACCCGCCCCGCCTCGGGTCCGGCCGTGCGGCCCGGATCTCCGGCACGGCCGGTGCGTACGCCGGCCAGGGTGGTGAGGCCGCCGGCGGCGTGGCGACCGCGCGGGCCGAGCAGGTGCTCTCCCGGCTCCAACTGCTGATCACCCGCAAGCTCGACGGGCTGCTCCAGGGCGACTACATCGGCCTGCTGCCGGGGCCGGGCACGGAGCCGGGCGAGTCCCGGGAGTACCGGCCCGGCGACGACGTGCGCCGGATGGACTGGCCGGTCACCGCCCGCACCACCGTGCCGCACACGCGGCAGACCGTGGCCGACCGCGAGTTGGAGACCTGGCTCGCCATCGACCTGTCGGCCAGCCTGTCGTTCGGCACGGCCCAGATGCTCAAGAGCGACCTGGTGGTGGCGGCCGCGGCGGCGGTCACCCATCTGACCGTGCGGGCCGGCAACCGGATCGGCGCCGTCGTCGGCACGGGTGGCGGCCAGACCACGCGACTGCCTGCCCGCCCCGGGCGCAAGGAGGCGCAGGGCCTGCTGCGCGCGGTCGCGCGTACTCCCATCAAACCGGGTCGAACCGACCTGGGTGCCTTGATCGACATGCTCAACCGCCCACCGCGCCGCCGGGGTCTGGCCGTGGTGATCTCGGACTTCATGGCGCCGCCGGCGGACTGGGGCCGGCCCTTGCGCAAGCTGGCCGTCCGGCATGACGTGCTCGCGATCGAGGTGGTCGACCCGCGCGAGCTGGAGCTGCCGGACGTCGGCGTGCTCGTGATCGCCGACCCCGAGACCGGTGCGCTGCACGAGGTCTACACGGGCGACGCGAAGCTGCGCGCCCGTTACGCCTCCGGTGCGGCGGCACAACGCTCGGCCATCGCCCACGAACTGCGCGCGGCGGGTGCCCAGCACCTGCGGCTGCGTACCGACTCCGACTGGCTCCTCGACATCGTCAGGTTCGTCGCCGCACAGCGACACGCACGCACCCGGGGTACGACACGATGATCCGCTTCCTGCAACCGTGGTGGCTGCTGGCCATCGTGCCGGTGCTCCTGGTGGCCGGCGCCTACGTCTGGCGTCAGCTGCGCCGGCGTGACTACGCGATCCGGTTCACCAACGTCGAGCTGCTCAAGTCGCTGGCGCCGCGCGGCATGGGCTGGCGCAAGCACGTCTCGGCGGTCGCGCTGCTGCTGAGCCTGCTCGGGTTGGCGCTGGCGATGGCCCGGCCGTCGATCGACCGCGAGCTGCCGCTGGAGCGGGCGACCATCATGCTGGCGATCGACGTGTCGCTGTCGATGGAGGCGAGCGACGTCGCGCCGACCAGGCTCGAGGCGGCGCAGGTGGCCGCCAAGCAGTTCGTGCAGGAGCTGCCGCCGACGTACAACCTGGGTCTGGTCTCTTTCGCCAAATCGGCCAACGTGCTGGTGCCGCCGACCAAGGACCGCTCGGCGGTCAGCGCAGCGATCGACGGGCTGACGCTGGCCGAGGCGACCGCGACGGGCGAAGCGGTCTTCACGTCCCTGGACGCGATCCGCTCGGTGCCGGCGGACGGCGCCAACGAGCTGCCGCCGGCGCGGATCGTGCTGCTCTCCGACGGCTTCCGCACGGCCGGGCGGCCGATGGAGGAGGCCGCCAGCGCGGCGCAGGCGGCGAACGTGCCGGTGTCGACGATCGCGTTCGGCACCGACAACGGCACGGTCGACATCGGCGGCCAGCTCCAACGGGTGCCGGTGGACCGGCTGGCGCTGGCGCAGTTGGCCGAGTCGACAAGCGGGTTCTTCTATGAGGCCGCGAGTGCGGCCGAGCTCAAGCGGGTGTACGAGGACATGGGCAGCTCGATCGGTCACCGGGTGGAGCCGCGCGAGGTCACCCACTGGTACGCGGGTTTCGCGCTGCTCCTCGGTCTGATCGCGGCGGGCCTGAGCCTCGTCTGGTCGTCGCGGCTGCCGTAGATCTGTCTCGTGGATCAGGGTGGCGCTCCCGGCGGGGTGCCGCGCTGATCCACCAGAAGAGCTAGTTGGTGTTGTTGACCAGCATGGCGACGACGAACACCCAGAGGGCGGCGAGGGTGAAGCCCAGTGGGGCCACGTAGCGACGGTTCATCACGGCTCTCCGATGCGAGTTGGCGAGGCTTGTGCGGAATCGCGGCGGAGGAGAGTCGCAGCCGGACGGCGTCACGCCGCCGCCGGCCCGTCTTGCGTGCGGGCGCGGCGCGGCGGGGTGCCGGCAGGCGGATGTCTGGCTGTCGTCGAGTCGCGGCTGAGTCAGCGGGACCGGACGGCGGCCCGGCTGCGACTCGGAGGATCGCTGTCTCGCACGGCGATCACCTCCAGACGTCGGCCGGGCACACGAACCACCGGTGATTCTATCCCCCGCCCCGGAGCCGCGTGGCATTGGCCGGAAGGTTGGTCACCGACCGTCCGATATGGTCGCGGCCCCCGGCCACCCGCCGACTGGCTCCCGGCGATCCGGACGACCAGCACCAGGACGGCCGCGAACAGCGGGAGCCAGGCGAGCCGGGCGGCGGCCCACCCGTAGTCGTCCGGCTCGGCCAGCAACCCGGGCCGCCGCCCGACGAACCACGCGAGGGCGACCGTGACAGAGATCATGGTCGCCTGGTGCCAGAGGTAGACGGGCAGCGCGGCGCCGTTGATCGCCCTCACCGCGGGGCGGGTGCCGAGCCGGCGCAGCCGGGGCAGGAGGAGCAGCACGGCTCCGGTCTGGGCGACGGCCAGGGCTACCGCGACGAGCGACGGCGGGTCCAGGTTGGAGCGTCCTTCGCCGGGGACACCGACGGCGCTGGCCGGGTAGTCGGCGAGGAACACGAGCGCTCCCACGGCCGCCGCGCCGCCGGCGAGGAGGAGCCAGGCGGTGCTTCGGCGGGCGAGCCGGCCCTGGGCCAATGCGACGCCGAGCACGAACGGGACCGTCCAGGCGGCGATCAGGGTGGTGGGCAGGAAACCCCAGCCCAGGTCGGCGGCGAGCACGACCGCTGAGGCGACCGCGGTCGGCGGCAGCGGGCCGAACCTGCGGACCAGGCGGGCGATGGGGACGACGAGGGCCGTCAACGCCAGGAACGGCAACAGGAACCACAATGGACTTATCACGAGTTTGGCGACGGTACGCAAGGTTTCCTCGGGTACGCCGGCCAGTGCGCCGGCGGTCAGCGCCAGCGCGAGCAGTGCGAGCAGGGAACCGACCGGTGCCAGGAGGACGCGCAACCGGCGCGGAACCCGCCACCCGCGCACGCTGTTGCCGCCGGACAACGATGGCTTGGCGACCGCGCTGGGAAGTGCGTCCGACCCGCCGCGTGGGGTGGACCGGCGGCGGGCGGATGAGGCCGCCGCGGCGTAGCCGCCCGCGAGGAAGAACAGGCCCAGCGTCTGGAGCAGCCAGCTGACCGGTTGAGCGGCCGGCAGTGCGGCCAGCGGGCTGCGTACGTGCAGGGCGCCGTCGTCGCCGATCACGAGAGCCGTGACCAGCCAGTGCCCGAGCACCACTCCGGCGATGGCCAGGGCGCGGATCGCGTCGATTCCCGTGTCGCGGCGCGGGTTCATCGGGTCACCACCGCGGCGATGGCGGCCAGGGTGGCCGTACCCGGCGAGAGGTAGTAGTCGTGCCCTTCGACGCCCGTGGTGGGCAGGGCGGTGGCGCCGAACGACGCCGTCGCCGGTCGGGTGCCCAGGCCCAGGCCCAGCAGCCGGACCTGGGGGATGCGGCGGATCCAGTCCGTGGGCGCGAGGGCGGCGTAGACCGTCGCGTGGGTGTGCAGGCCGGCCACGTCGTCGGCGCCCATTCCCGGCGCGCCGAGCGCGACCAGCGACGTCACCTGCGGCGGCAGGGCGGGCGCGGCCAGGCCGACCACGATCGCGCCGTAGCTGTGCCCGATCAGGGTGATCCGCGCGGACGGGCGGCGTGCGGCCAGCCAGCCGGCGAAGGCGGCCAGGTTGCGCGCACCGGCCCTGGCCCGGACCTCGCGGGCGGCTTCGAGGCCGACGCCCTCCGGCGGGTCGTACCCGAGCCAGGCGACGACCGCAGCTTTGCCGCCCGCGGCGGCGTAGAGCTCGCGCGCCTGGGTGGCCGGCGCGCGGCGGGCGACGCCGCCGAGGCCGCTGGTGAACGTCGCCAGCGTCGTGTCGACGCCCGGCACCACGACGGCGATCCGGTCCGCGGTGGCCAGGTCGCCGACGACCTCGACCGCGGTGCCGTCGCCGCGGGTGTCGAACGACAGGAAGTGCCGACCCGACCGGGCCCAGCCGGCGTACGCCCCACCCGCGGCGCGCATCGCGGCCGCGGCCACCGGGTACGCCAGCGCCGGCGTCGGACCGGCCGCCGGCGCGGCGACCGCCGGGGCGGAAGCGGGCACGAGCAGGCCGGCGCCGAGCGTCGCGGCGACGCCGCCGAGGAGAAGTGTCCGTCGCATCATGGGGCGAACGATGCCGTTGTGGACGGTGGTGAATCGTCGTACCGGGGCGGGATCTTGCTCGTGCTACCTGGGGGTGACGGGGGCTACTCCCCCGCGGCTACGAGACCGGTCTCGTAGGCGAGCACGACCGCCTGCGCCCGGTCGCGCAGCGCGAGCTTGGCCAGGATCCGGCCGACGTGGGTCTTGACCGTCTGCTCGGCGACCACGAGCTCGGCGGCTATCTCCTGATTGGACCGGCCGCGCGCGATCAGCCGCAGCACCTCGGTCTCCCTCGGGGTGAGCGCGGCCAGCGCGGTCGGTCGCGGTCGGGCCGGCCCGGGACGGGCGGCGAACTCCTCGATGAGCCGCCGGGTCACCGACGGCGCCAGCAGTGCCTCGCCGCCGGCCACCACCCGGACGGCGTTGACCAGATCCGCGGCGGGAGCGTCCTTGAGCAGGAACCCGCTCGCGCCGGCCCGCAGCGCCTCGTAGACGTAGTCGTCGAGGTCGAAGGTGGTCAGCATGAGCACCCGGGGCGGGCTGCCGGCCGGTCGACCGTCGAGCAGCTGCCGGGTAGCGGCGAGGCCGTCGAGCACGGGCATCCGGATGTCCATCAGCACCACGTCGGGATCGAGCCGGCGCGTCTCGGCGACGGCCTGCGCGCCGTCGGCCGCCGCGCCGACCACGAGCATGTCGGTCTGCGCCGCGAGCAGCGCCCCGAACCCCTCGCGGACCATCGCCTGATCGTCGGCGATCAGAACCTTGATCACACAACCTGCCCTTCCGGTGTGGCCTCACGCAGCGCGGTCGGCAACCGCGCCGCGACCGCGAACCCACCGAACACCGTAGGGCCGGCCTCGAACGTCCCACCGAGCAACGTCACCCGCTCCCGCATGCCGGCGATGCCGTGGCCCTCGCCGGCGCCGGCCGGCACACCCGCGTCACCCGGCCGCTCCCGGCCGACGTCCTCCCTGGCGCCCGAACTCCGCCGGCCGCGCCCAGCAACGTCACCGCCACCCGCATCCCGCCGGCCCTGCCGGACGACCTCGCCACGAGCGCCTCGCCCGGCAATGCCAACGTCACCCGGCCCCCGACCGACCGCGTCGCCGCCGCCACCGTCACCCGGCCCACCACGCAGTGGGACGCCACCGCCATCGGCGTCAGCCCGCCCTCGCCGGCCTAGCCCGGCGCGGCCACCGCCATCAACGTCAGTCCGCCCCTGACCGACGGCATCGCCGTCGCCGGCATCGCCGCGCTGGGGCTGACGGGGGACGTCGCTGTCGGTGGGTTGGGTCGGTGGTGCGTCGTTCTCCACGCGTACCGCGACCGCGTCGCCGTCGTTCGTGACCGCGACCCGGACCGCTGCCCCCGCCGCGTGCCGGGCCGCGTTGGCCAGGGCCTCCTGCACGATGCGGTAGGCGGCCAGCGCAACCGGCCCGTCGACGCCCTCGGGCATCACCCCGTGCAGCGTGGCCGGCACCCCGGCCCGGCGGGCGGCCTCGACCAGCTCGGCGACGTCGCCCAGGCCCGGCTGGGGCGCGGTCAGGGCAGGCGACTGCTCGCTGCGCAGCACGCCCAGCAGGCGGCGCATGTCGACCATCGCGGCCCGGGCCGAGCCCGCGATCGACGCGAACTCCCGGCGGACGGGGTCGTCGAGCTCCGGTAGTCGGAACGGTGCCGTCTCGGCCTGCACGGCGATCATCGACATGTGGTGGGCGACCACGTCGTGCATCTCGCGGGCGATCCGGGTGCGTTCCTCGAGCACCGCGCGGCGGGCCTTCTCCAGCTCGGACTGCTCCTCCTGCTCGGCGAGCTGGACGGTGAGCACCCGGGAACGCCGGCGCTGCCGCCGGATCTGGTCGCCGAAGATCAACACGATCATGAAGAGGGCCGAGACGCCCCAGGCGTTGGCGGCGTTGACGTACACGAAGACCGGGGCGAGCGTCAGCAGCCCGGCCCAGGCGACGACGCCCCCGTCGGCCCGAAGGGCCAGGGACAGCAGCGTGATCAGGAAGAACACGATCTGCACGGGGTTCCACGGCCAGGCCTCGGACGCCGGGGCGCTCATCGTGCCGAAGAACAACATGACGAACGACAGCCGCCAGGCCCAGAGCGGGCGGTGGTAGGCGAGCAGGATCGGCACCGTCGTCGCGTAGCCGAGCATCAGGGCGAACTGGTTGTCGATGTGCCGGGCGTCCATCAGGTATCGCGCCGCGGCCGCGCCCAGACCGAGGACGGCGAGCAGCGCCAGCGGGACCGCCAGCGAACGCCAGCGCTGCCACCAGCGCTCCAACCTGGGCCGCAGCGGCCGGCGGTCGGCCGGCGGCGGGAAGTCCTTCCCGATCAGCACCCGGCGCAAGTCAGCCAGGCTGCCGCGGGAGAGGCTCTCGTTCACGATCCGGAGGCTACGCGCGGGGTGCGACAGTGCGCGTGCCTCGCGAGAGCCATCCTCGATGTCATACCCCGGTATGACAATCGGACCGGGCGAGGCGAATTAGCCGTACCCCCGGGTAGGCCGTAATGTCCCATCCGTTGAGGCAGTTGGCAGTGGGGAGATCTGAAATGGCGCGCACGGTGCTGGTGACCGGCGGAAACCGCGGCATCGGCAAGGCCATCGCGCTGGCCTTCGCCGCGCAGGGAGACAAGGTCGCGGTGACGCACCGCGGCACGGGCGCCCCCGACGGGGTCCTGGGTGTCAAATGCGACATCACCGACTCCAACTCCGTCGACGAGGCGTTCTCCCAGGTCGAGCAGGAGCTCGGCCCGGTCGAGGTGCTGGTCGCCAACGCGGGGATCACCGCCGACACGCTGCTGCTACGCATGAGCGAGGAGCAGTTCACCAGCGTCGTCGACACCAACCTGGCCGGCGCGTTCCGGGTCGCCAAGCGCGCCTCGAAGACGATGCTGCGCGCCCGGTTCGGCCGCATGATCTTCATCTCCTCGGTGGTCGGGCTGTCGGGCAACCCGGGCCAGGTCAACTACGCCGCGAGCAAGGCCGGCCTGGTCGGCATCGCGCGGTCGATCACCCGCGAGCTGGGCACCCGCAACATCACCGCCAATGTGGTCGCGCCTGGTTACATCACCACCGACATGACCGACGGCCTGCCCGACGACCTGAAGAAGAAATACGTCGAGTCGATCCCGGCCGGCCGCTTCGGCGCCGTCGACGACATCGCCGCGGCGGTCACCTTCCTGGCCAGTGACAACGCCGGCTACATCTCGGGCGCCGTGATCCCGGTCGACGGCGGCCTGGGCATGGGCCACTGACCACCCGACCAAAGCGAACAGAACAGAGAGGTTGCACCGTGGCAGGACTGCTGGAGGGCAAGCGACTCCTGGTCACCGGCGTGATCACCGACCAGTCGATCGCGTTCTCGGTGGCGAAGCTGGCCCAGGAGAACGGCGCGACCGTGGTGCTCACCGGCTTCGGCCGGATGTCGCTGGTCGAGCGGATCGCCAAGCGACTACCGGCTGAGGCGCCGGTCATCGAGCTGGACGTGACCAACCAGGAGCACCTGGACACGCTGGCCGAGAAGGTCGGCAAGCACATGGACGGCATCGACGGCCTCGTCCACTCGATCGGCTTCGCGCCCGCCAGCGCCCTCGGTGGCAACTTCCTGGAGACGACCTGGGAAGACGTGGCGACCGCGCTGCACGTCTCCACCTACTCCTACAAGTCCCTGGCCATGGCCGCCCTACCGCTGATGCAGCGGGGCTCCTCGGTCGTCGGGCTGACCTTCGACGCGACCAAGGCATGGCCGGTCTACGACTGGATGGGCGTGGCCAAGGCGGGCCTCGAGTCGGCGTCCCGCTACCTGGCGTTGCATCTGGGCAAGCAGGGCATCCGGAGCAACCTGGTGTCGGCGGGGCCGCTGCGCACCATGGCGGCCAAGTCGATCCCGGGCTTCGAGCAGTTCGAGGACGCCTGGACCAACCGGGCGCCACTCGGCTGGGACCTGTCCGACCAGGAGCCGGCGGCCAAGGCCGTGCTGGCGCTGATCTCCGACTGGTTCCCCGCCACGACGGGCGAGATCATCCACGTCGATGGTGGATATCACGCGCTGGGAGCCGAGGCCACGACCGTCTGAGCGGGCAAGGCACAATCGTCTGATGCCGTACGACGCATTGGTCCTGGTTTCGTTCGGCGGCCCGGAACGCCCGGAAGACGTGATTCCGTTCCTGGAAAACGTCACCCGGGGCCGGGGCGTTCCTCCGGAACGCCTCACCGAGGTCGCCGAGCACTACTACCACTTCGGCGGCGTGTCGCCGATCAACCAGCAGAACCGCGACCTGCTGGCCGCGATCCGCGCGGACTTCGCGGCCAACGGGCTGGACCTGCCGGTCTACTGGGGCAACCGCAACTGGGACCCGATGCTCACCGACACGGTGGCCACGATGAGGGCCGACGGCGTCAAGCGCGCCCTGGCCTTCGTGACCAGCGCGTACGGCGGCTACTCGTCGTGCCGGCAATACCTCGAGGACCTGACGAAGGCCCGCGCGGCGGTCGGCGAAGGCGCCCCGGTGATCGAGAAGCTGCGGCATTTCGCCGACCACCCGGGCTTCGTCGAGCCGCACGCCGACGCGGTCCGGTCGGCGCTGGACACGCTCGACCCGGCCAAGCGCGCCACGACCCGGCTGGTCTTCACCGCGCACTCGATCCCGACGTCGATGGCGGCCACGGCCGGCCCGCCGCCGGTGACGCCCCCGGGCCGCTACGTCGCCCAGCTCCGCGAGACGGCCGCCCTGGTCGCGGCGGCCGCCGCGCCCGACCTGCCGTGGGACCTGGTCTGGCAGAGCCGCTCCGGCCCGCCGCAGGTGCCGTGGCTGGAGCCGGACGTCAACGACCACCTGGCGGCGCTGGCCGACACCGGGGTCACGGGGGTGGTGGTCAGCCCGATCGGCTTCGTCTCCGACCACCTGGAGGTCATCTGGGACCTCGACAACGAGGCCGCGGCGACGGCCAAGAACCGCAACCTGGAGTACGTACGCGCCGCGACCCCCGGCACCGACCCGCGCTTCGTGGCGATGGTCCGTGAGCTGGTGCGGGAGCGGATCGGCAACACCGGCCCGCAGGGTCGGCTCGGTACGCTTCCGGCCTGGGACACTTGCCCAGCCGACTGCTGCACGCCACCAGCCAGGAGACCGTCATCATGAGCGAGCGCAAGGCGATCGAGAGCTGGCTGACCGACATGGACGGCGTGCTCATCCACGAGGGCCAACCGGTGCCGGGCGCGCCCGAGTTCGTCCGCAGGATGCGCGCGAGCGGCAAGCCGTTCCTGGTGCTGACCAACAACTCGATCTACACGGCCCGCGACCTCCAGGCGCGCCTGGCCCGGATGGACCTGCTGGTGCCGGAGGAGTCCATCTGGACGGCCGCGCTCGCTACGGCCCAGTTCCTCAGCGATCAACGGCCGGGCGGCTCCGCGTACGTGATCGGCGAGGCCGGCCTGACCACGGCGATGCACGCGGTCGGTTACGTCCTGTCCGACTACGCGCCCGACTACGTGGTCCTGGGCGAGACCCGCACGTACAGCTTCGAGGCCATCACGAAGGCCGTCCGCCTGATCAACGACGGCGCGCGCTTCATCTGCACCAACCCGGACCCGACCGGCCCGTCGATCGAGGGCGCCCTGCCTGCGGCGGGCTCGGTGGCGGCGATGATCGAAAAAGCCACGAACGTGAAGCCGTACTTCGTGGGCAAGCCCAACCCGATGATGATGCGGTCGGCCCTGAACACGATCAACGGCCACTCGGAAACCACAGCCATGATCGGCGACCGCATGGACACCGACATCCTGTGTGGGCTCGAGGCAGGCCTCGAGACGATCCTGGTCCTGACGGGCATCAGCACGCGCGAAGAGGCGGAACGCTACCCGTACCGCCCGAGCCGCATCGTCGACTCGGTCGCGGACCTCATCGACGAGCTGTGAAGGGAAGGCCCGGCCACCCGGTGGCCGGGCCTCGTCCCAGGATCAGGCGCCCGGCAGTCGAGGGCCGGCGGCGCGCTGCGCGTCGAGCCACTCCTCGACCGCCGCGGAGGTCCGCGGCAGACCCGACGACATGACCCGGCTGCCCGTCGCGGTCACCAGGACGTCGTCCTCGATGCGGACGCCGATGCCGCGGAGCTCCTCCGGGACCAGCTCGTCCTCCGCCTGGAAGTACAACCCGGGCTCCACCGTCAGCACGTAGTTCTCGCCCACCACTCCGTCGCGGTAGTTCTCTTTCCGCGCGTTCGAGCAGTCGTGTACGTCGATGCCCAGCATGTGGCCGAAGCTGTGCAGCGTCCAGCGCCGGTAGACCGTCGAGTCCGGTGCCATCGCCTCTTCGACGCTGACCGGGAGGACGCCCAGGTCCGCCAGGCCCTCGGCCAGGACGCGCATGCAGGTCAGGTGGATGTCCTCGAACTTCACGCCCGGTTTGATGATGTCGATGCCCGCCTGCTGTGAGCGGTGCACGATGTCGTACACGTCGCGCTGCAGCGGGGTGAAGCGGCCCGAGACCGGGACCGTGCGGGTCACGTCCGCCGTGTACAGGCTCCGCGCCTCGACGCCCATGTCCATCAGGAGCAGCTCGCCCGGCGTCGTCACGCCGTCGTTGCGGATCCAGTGGAGCGTCGTCGCGTGCCGGCCGGCCCCGACGATCGAGCTGTAGCCGACGTCGTTGCCCTCGTAGCGCGCCCGCAGGCCGAAGACGCCCTCGATCAGGCGCTCACTGACAGACCGGTCGGCCGGCAGGATCCGGGCCACGTCCTCGAAGCCCCGGACCGTCGAGTCGATCGCTTCCTGGAGCTGCTCGATCTCCCACGGGTCCTTGACCAGCTTCAGCTCGGAGATCGCGGTCGCCAGCTCCTGATCGCGCGTACGCCCATCTCGTGCCTTTTGGTCCTTTTCGTCCCGCTCAGTCCACGGCCGCACCGCCGCGTCGACCTCCGGGTCGAACCCCCGCAGCACCCTGGTCCGCCGCGGCGCGCAGTCGCCCAGGACCCGCTCGAGATCAGTGATAACGGTCGTCTCGACCCCGAGAGCGGCCGACTTCTCGGTCAGCGTCGCGCGCCGGCCCACCCACAGCTCACCGTCCCGGCTGCGGAAGAAGTCGTCCGTCTCGCGCGAGTTGCGGGGCTTCGTGTAGAGCACGGCGTCGTGGCCGTCGCCGACCGGGTGCAGCACGAGCACGCTGTCCGGGTCGAGGTCACCGGTCAGGTAGGCGAAGTCGCTGCCGGCCCGGAACGGGTACTCCGTGTCGTTGGCCCGGGTCTTCTCCCGGCCCGTCGGGATGATCAACGTCTCACCGGGGAACTGCGCGGAGATCGCCGCCCGCCGCTCGGCATAGCGGGAAACGGCTGGAGACGGCTGCACGGCGAGCGAGTCCTCGGCCCAGCCGGTGCGCATGAACTCCAGGAACTTGGGTGGGAACGCCGGGTCGTGAGCCTCGACCTTCGCCGTGCTCTCACTCATGACCGGTTCAGTTGTCTCGTCACCAAACACCGCAGACGCCTCCACATCGATCGCGCTCCCGCAGAGCACGCTACCTCGCCACGCCACCCGAATCCGATGGGAGGCGACCGGCCACTGGGCGACCCGTGAAAAGATGGCCGCCATGTGCGGAATCCTGGCCTTCTTCAGCGCGCACGGCGCGGCCGGCGCCCACGCGGACGCGATCGCCGGAGCGTTGGAGACCCTTCACCACCGTGGTCCCGACGAGACCGGGGTGGAGGTGATCGGCAACGACGCGGTGTTCGCCCACAAGCGGCTCTCGATCATCGACGTGGCGTTCAGCCACGAGCCGCTCCCCTACGCCGGCGGGCGCTACCTGCTGACGTTCAACGGCGAGATCTACAACTACATCGAGCTGCGGGAGGAGCTGGCCCGCGACTACGGCGCCACCTTCGCCACCCAGGGTGACGGCGAGGTGATCGCCGCCGGCTACCACTTCTGGGGCGAGAAGGTCCTCACCCGCCTGCGCGGCATGTTCGCCTTCGTCATCTGGGACCGCCAGGAGCGCCGGGCGTTCGGCGCCCGCGACTACTTCGGCATCAAGCCGCTGCACTACCTCCAGACGGTCGACGGCGTCTATCTGGCGTCCGAGAAGAAGGCGCTGCTGCCCTTCGCGCCCGCCGCCCACGCCGGCGACGCCGGTGTCGACACCGCCAACCTCTCGCACTACCTGACTCTCCAGTACGTGCCCGAGCCCGGCACCCTGCACCAGGGCATCTCCCGCATCGGCTCGGGCGAGTGCCTGAGCTGGACGCCCGGCTACCCGATCGAGGTGCGCCGCTGGTACCGGCCGGTCTTCAACCCGGCGCCGGTCCCCGACCAGGAGCGCCTGTTCACCGAGATCCGCGAGACCCTGCGCGAGAGCGTGCGCCTGCACATGCGCTCCGACGTGCCGGTCGGCGCGTTCCTGTCCAGCGGCATCGACAGCACCGCGGTCGTCGCGCTGGCCCGGCAGTTCAACCCCAACATCCTGACCTTCACCGTCGGGTACGACGTCCCGGGCTACTCGGAGATCGAGGTCGCCCAGGAGTCGGCGCGGCACCTGGAGGTCACCACGATCCCGACCAAGATCGGTCCGCAGGACATGATGGAGGCCCTCCCGCGGATCATCTGGCACCTGGACGATCCGGTGGCCGACCCGGCGCTCGTGCCGCTCTACTTCGTGGCCCAGAAGGCCGCCGAGCACGTCACCGTGGTGCTCTCCGGCGAGGGCGCCGACGAGTTCTTCGGCGGCTACACGATCTACCGCGAGCCGCTGTCGCTGTCGGCGGTCAACGGCCTGCCCGACGGCATGCAGAAGGGCCTCCGGGCCGTCTCCAAGGTCATCCCGCAGGGCGTGAAGGGCAAGAGCTTCCTGGAGCGGGGCACGACGCCCCTCGAGGAGCGCTACTACGGCAACGCGCGGATGTTCACGGAGGAGGAGAAGCAGGGCCTCCTGCGGCGGTACGACCCGTCGGTGCGCTACACCGACGTCACCGCGCCGATCTACGCGGAGGTCCCCGACCTCGACGACGTGACCAAGATGCAGTACATCGACCTCTACACCTGGCTGCGCGGCGACATCCTGGTCAAGGCCGACCGGATCTCGATGGCGCACTCGCTGGAGGTCCGCGTGCCGTTCCTGGACCGCGAGGTCTTCGACGTGGCGTCCCGGATCCCGGTCGAGCTCAAGCTGCCGCCGCGCTCCGACGCCACCAAGTGGGCGATGCGCCAGGCCCTCCAGGGCGTCGTGCCGCCGGCGATCGTCAACCGCAAGAAGCTCGGCTTCCCGACCCCGACCCGGGTCTGGCTGGCCGGCGAGATGTACGAGTGGGCGCGCTGGATCATCGCCAACTCGGCGGCCGGCGAGCTGATCGACCTCAACTACGCCCTGCGCCTGCTCGACGAGCACAAGAAGGGCGAGGTCGACCACTCCCGCAAGGTCTGGACGGTCCTGGTCTTCTGCATCTGGCACGCCATCTTCGTGGCGCGCACACTCGACCCGGGCATCACCCGCAACCAGTCGGCCCTGCTCACCAAGCCGGTCGTCGGCTCGATGGTGGCCTGACCAGCAAGTGCACGAAGTGGACAGTAAGGCCCGCCATATCGACCGATAGCATGAGCGGATGGCGGGCCGGAGCGGTGGGGGCGCCGGGGGGTTCGGTGATCTGCCCCGGACGCCGGTCGCCCCGGTGCTGTGGTTGGCGTTCGCGATCCTCGCCGTCATCTCGTTCGGGTGCGGGCTGGTCGGGCTCGAGCAGTACCTCCGCGAGAACCCCGACCTCGGCTACAGCGGCCACCCGCTCGACGTCCTCTACTACGCCCTGCAGCTGTTCGTGCTCGGCTCTCCGCCGCTCGACAACGGCGGCCCGTTCCCGGCGATCCTCGACTTCGCGCGGTTCGCCGCGCCGACCGTCACCGCGTACGCGCTGATCGAGGCCAGTCGTCTGCTCTTCGCCTCCGAGATCAGGAAGCTGCGCGCCCGCACCGCACGCGGGCACGTGATCGTCGTCGGCGACACCCTCGTGGCCACCACGCTCGCCCGGCGGCTGCGGCAGGCCGGCGACCAGGTGGTCACCGTGCCGAGCAAGGCGACCGAGACCGGCCCGGCGCCCCGCGTCGCCGGTGCGGCCCGCGACCCCGACATCCTGCGCGCCGCCAGCGTCGGCCGTGCCCGCGCCGTCTACGCCTGCACCGACGACAGCGCCGCCAACACCGCGATCGCGCTCGCCGCGGCCCGGCCACGCCGCAACGGTTCGGCCCTTGCCGTGTACGCCCAGGTCGCCGACCCGGAGGTGTGCGCCGCGCTGCAGGCCCGGCTGCTGAGCGCGCCGACCAGGCGGGGCATGCGGCTCGACTTCTTCAACATCGACGACCTCGCCGCCCGGCACCTGGTGTCGCGCGAGCCGCTGACGCTGCCGGGCGCGCGACCGCCGACCATCGCGATCCTCGGCGCCACCGCGTTCGGCCGCGCCGTCCTCGTGGAGCTCGCCCGCCAGTGGCGCATCCGCGATCCCGCCGCCCAGCCGCTGCCGGTCGAGATCGTCGACCCGACCGCGGGCGCGGCCGTCACCCACCTGAGCGAGCGCTACCCGTTCCTGGACCGGGTCTGCAAGATCACGGCGCACGACTACGACCTCGAGCGGCTGCTCGCCACGCCGTCGGACGGGCCGGTCCCCGACCGCGTGTTCATCTGCTACGACGACGAGCAGCAGGCGCTCAAGGCCGCCCTCACCGCCGAGCAGGTGTGGCCCGGCGAGCCCGGCTCGGTCGTGGTCCGGCTGGACCGGCTGGCCAGCCTCCGCGAGGCGTTCGACGGCGGTGACCGGGTGCTCGACGAGCTGTCCGGCACGCTGCGACTGTTCGGCGTCGTCCACGCCGCCTGTGACCCCGCGCTGATCGGCGACGACCTGGTCGAGCGGCTGGCCCGGGTGATCCACGAACGCTACGTGCTGGACCTGACCGGCCGAGGCGCCAGCGGCCCGGCCCTCGTGCCGTGGGACGACCTGCCCGACCGGCTGCGGTTGACCAACCGGGCGCAGGCCGAGGACATCGGCCGCAAGCTGCGCGCGATCGGGTGCACGCTGTCGCCGCGGGTCGGGCCGGGGCGCGAGCACGTGCTGACCGAGCGGGAGATCGAGCGGCTGGCCGTGATGGAGCACGAGCGGTGGCGGCAGGACCGCGTCGGCCAGGGCTGGCGGTTCGCCGCCGACCGCGACGACGAGCACAAACTGCATCCGGCGATGGCGGCCTGGCCGGCGTTGCCCAACGAGATGCGTACCCGCAATCTCGATGAGATCCGGCAGTTGCCGGCTATTCTCGCGGATGCCGGCTTCCGCATCGTCCGGCTCAGGACCCCCTAGGAGACGGGCATGCCGCGCATCGGTGTCACCGGACACGTGCGGCTCGCCGAGGGCACTGCCGAGCTGGTGTACGCCGCGCTCACCGCGGCCCTCGCCGCACACCGTGACGGTCCGCTGCACGGGGTGACCTGCCTGGCCGACGGCGCCGACCAGCTCTTCGCCCGCGCGGTCGCCGAGCTTGGCGGCACCTACGAGGTGGTCCTGCCGGCCGCCGACTACCGCACCGTGGTCGCCGACCGGAGGTCCTTCGACGACCTGCTCGGCAAGGCCGTCCGCGTCGACTACCTGTCGTTCCCCGTTTCCGGGCCGGAGGCCTACTTCGCCGCCAGCGACGAGCTGCTGCGCCGGGTCGACCACCTCGTCGCGGTCTGGGACGGCGCACCGTCCGACGTGGTCAGCAGCACCGCCAACGTGGTGCGCACCGCCCGCGAGCTCGGCCTGCCGGTGACCGTGATCTGGCCGGCGGGCGCTAGGCGCGCCTGACGACGACCGGAAGGTGTTGCGATGCGGCAGCATCGCGACGCCTGAGGCCGCGCGGCAATTCTGTCCGGTCCCTGACACGTTTGCCTCTCGTTCATGTAATCCGGTTCACCATGCGCCATGAACCTCAGTCCGCTGCTCATCGCGACCATCGTGGTCGCCGTACTCGTCGTCCTGGTCGCGGTCTGGGCGATCCGCACGTTCAACGTGCTGATCCGCCAGCGCAACCAGGTCCGCGCGTCCTGGGCGCAGATCGACGTGCAGCTCAAGCGCCGGCACGACCTCGTGCCCAACCTGGTCGAAACCGTCAAGGGGTACGCCGGACACGAGCGCACCACGCTCGACGCCGTGGTGGCCGCGCGCGCCGGTGCGATGGCGGCCGGTGCCGACCCCTCCGTCGACCGTCGCGCCGCCGCCGAGGGCATGCTGACCCAGACGCTGGGCCGGCTGTTCGCGCTCGCCGAGGCGTACCCGGATCTCAAGGCGAACCAGAACTTCCTCGCCCTCCAGAGCGAGCTCGCCAACACCGAGGACAAGATCGCGTACGCCCGGCAGTTCTACAACACGGCCGTCCAGGCGCTCGACAACAGCGCCCACTCGTTCCCGAGCCTGTTCGTCGCCGGTGCGACGGGGATCAAGCCGCCCGCGTACTTCCAGGCCTCGGGTGCCGAGCAGTCCCCGGTCCAGGTCCGCTTCTAGATGTCCCTCACCGTCGCGATCGCCGTCGCCGTGCTGGCGACGGCGGCCTGGATCGGGCTGTTCGGCCTGATCCTGCTGATCACCCGGTCGTACGCGCCGACACCGGCGCCGGCCACCATGGACCTCGGCCCCGAGCCGCCGGCCGTGGTCAACCTACTCGCCAACCGGTGGACCCGGCCCGACGAGGACGCCGCCGAGGCGACCCTGCTCGACCTGGCCGGCCGCCGCTACTACGAGATCCGCCAGCCCGGGGACGACCCGGTGCACAGCACGATCCACCTCTCCTCCCGCGCGCCGTCCGGCCCGCCGCTGTTGCCGTTCGAGGCGCGGCTCCTGGCCCGGATCCGCGCCGCGGCGGTAGGGGGCGTGGTGCCACTGACGGCGCTGACCTTCCGCGACGCCGCGCAGGCACGCGGTTGGCGGCGGCGGTTCGACGCCGAGGTGGTCGCGCACGCCCGTCGGCTGGGTCTGTCCCGTCGCCGGATCAGCAAGGCCCAGGTGTCGCTGCTGTCGGTGGCCGGCGTGGTGCCCGCCCTGGCGATCGGTCTGGCGCTGCTGCTGCGGATCGAGCGCACCGCCTCCCCCGAGGACAAGGGCGGCGGCTATGTCGCGATGTTCTTCTCCCTCCTCATCGTGACCTCCACCTGCGGCCTGATCGCGGGCCGCTATCGGGGCGAGCGGTCCACCCCGCTGGGCCGCCAGGTCGCGGCGCGCTGGCTGGGTGTCCGGGACTGGCTGGCCGGCCACGACGCGTTCGCCGACCTGCCGCCGGCCGCGGTGATGGTCTGGGACCGCTACCTGGGCTACGGGGCCGCCCTGCACGTGGCCCACGCCGCCACGGCCGCGCTGGACCTCGGGATGGGCTCGAAGGACCTGGTCTGGTCCTCGTACGGAGGCCACTGGCGGCGGGTCAAGGTGCGCTACCCGCGCGTGCTCGGCCGCTACGGCCTGCCGACCGGCAAACTGGTCAAGGGCGGCCTGATCCGGTTGGCCCTGGGCTTCGCCATGGCCCTCGTCAGCCGCACGTTCCCGGACGTGACGCCGGACAAGGTCGGTTCGCTCGACAGCTCCTGGGGCGGCGCGGACATCTCGGCCGTCGCGTCCCCGACCCGGCTGATCACGGCGCTGCTGGCCACGCTGCTGATCGGCTGGGGCCTCTACCGGATCGTCCGCGCGACGGTCGACCACCACAACCCGGTGGAGATCACGGGCGAGGTGCTGTGGGTCGAAGTCTGGCGGTCGGCGTCTCAGGGCGAGGACCGCCCGTCGGTGCCGTGGCTGCACCACTTCGCGATCGACGACGGCACGGCGGACCGCACGACGGCCTGGGGCCTGCCGTCGGAGTGGCGGAGCCGCTCGTCCCCGGGCGACGTGGTCCGGATCGGCGTGCGCCGCTGGAGCCGCCGGATCGTCTCGATCACCGTGCTGCGGGAGGGTGGCGGCCGCGCGCTGCACTACGGCTTCGACACGTCGGACAACACCGACAACCTGGTCCTGGAGGCGATGGGCGAGCGCACGAAGTCAGCCGCGGTCGGGGTGCGCCTGCAGGCGGCGGCCGACGTGCTGACCGTCGAGGACGTGGCGCGCGCGGTCGGCGCACCGATCCAGGTCCGCGGGATAGGCCCGATCAACGCGTTGTACGAGACGACGGACGGCAAACCGGTCGCGATGATCCAGATGCAACGCGGCCCGCTGGCCAACCTGTTCTGGGCGGCGGCGAAACGCGGCAGCCCGGTCCCGGGCATCGGCGACGAGGCCTTCATGACCGAAACCGGCGGCGCCGTCCGCAAAGCCGACGCGGTCGTGGTCCTCGTCCTGCACAAGGGCGGCCGCGCGGCGGCACCCCACCTGCCCTGGCTCCTGGGCCAGGTCGCCACCCGCCTCTGACTGCCGGAGCAGGCGCCGTACCTGTTCCGGCAGCTACGGCCGCGAGAGGCATCTGCCGCGCGAGCGCTGAGCCAGTGAAGACCGCGACCGACGGCTACGGCAGTGAGAGGCACTACCGACCGGGCGCTGAGCCGGCGAAGACCGCGACCGACGGCTACGGCAGTGAGAGGCACTTACCGACCGGGTGCTGAGCCGGCGAAGCCCGCGAGCCACCGCCGCAAGAGGCACCTACCGACCAGGCGCCGAGCCGGTGAAGACCGAGACCGAGCGGGCCGGCACCGTGAAGATGCCCGTTGCCGGGTCGAAGGCCGAGGTGGCCAGGACCGGGTCGTCGCCCGCTCGTTGGTGCGGGTGCAGGGCGAAGTCGCCGCCGCGGAGGTCCGGTAGCTTCTGCGTGACCGTCGCCGGTGCCGCGTTGAAGACGACCACGAGCTCTTCCACGCCGCTCAGGCGCATGGTGATCACGCCCGGGGTCTCGCCCGGGCCGGACAGTGGGAACGACACGCGGTCCTGGACCTCGACGGCCGTCGCCAGCCCGAACAGGGGTGAGTCGCGGCGGATGCGGAGCAGTTCGAGGTAGCGCTCGACCGTCCACTCCACCACGTCCGCCGGCGGGATCAGCGCGGCGTCCGCCAGCAGGGGCGCGGCGAAGGGCCACTTGTCCTGGTTGTCCCATGACGGCGGCAGGCCCAGGCCGAAGCCGTTGCCCTCCGACGGATCCCAGCGGATCGCGTTGAACCAGTCGCCCGAGTCGAACGAGTTGCGGTCCAGGGACTTCGAGCGCAGTCGTTCCGAGCCCGCCGCCACGAAGCCCATGCCCTGGCCGAGCACCGTGAACGACAAGGCCAGCAGCTGCATCCGCGCACGGTCGATGGGCGCGGTGCCGGCCGGGAGCTTGAAGGCCAGCGTGTCGTAGAGGATCTCGTTGTCGTGTGCGTCCACATAGGTCACGCACTCCCCCGGCGCCGCGCAGTAGCCGGCCGGGGAGCCGTTGTAGAGGTAGTCCGCTCCGGACACGGTCGCCCCGCTGGCCGCCACGAAGCGGTAGGACGCCAGGTTGCCGGTCAGCCCGATCTTGATCACGTCCTGTTGGTGCCGCAACATGGCCCGCTGCTGCTCCGGCGGCCCGTTGACCGCGTCCTCGTTGGAATCCAGAAAGAGGCCCGTCGCGTACCCCTGTGATCGGGGGTTGGTCTCGAAAGCCTGTCCCCCGCGGACCGCGTCGCGCAGCCGGTCGTTGAAGGTGCCGATGCCCGTGCCGGCGAGCTGGTGCTGGCTGGCCTGGACGAACCGCTGGTTGCCGGCCACCTCGCCGAAGTCCCAACCTTCGCCGTAGATCAGGATCGCCCGGCCGTCGACCCCGTCCCGCTGTGGGGTCAGCCGGTCGAGGGCTTCGCGCACGGCCAACAGGTTGGCCTTCGGGTGGTGGGCCATCAGGTCGAAGCGGAAGCCGTCGACCTTGTAGTCGACCGCCCACCGCACCACCGAGTCGACCACCAGCTTGCCCATCATCGCGTGCTCGGGCGCGGTGTTGGCGCAGCAGGTCGAGTCCGCGACCCGCCCGTCGGCGAGCAGCCGGTGGTAGTAGCCCGGCACGATCCGGTCGAGCACCGCGTGCGGGTTGACCCCGCCGGCGACGGTGTGGTTGTAGACGACGTCCATCACGACGCGCAGGCCCGCACCGTTGAGGGCGGCGACCATCTCGCGGAACTCGGTGGTCCGGCCCGGGCCGTCCGGGTCGGTGGCAAAACTGCCCTCGGGTACGGAGTAGTGCAGCGGGTCGTACCCCCAGTTGTAGCCGTCCCTGTCCCTGATCTTGGCAATCTCCGCCTGCTGTTCGGCCGAGTCGGGTGGAAGCGCGGCAAGATCGACCTCCGGCGTGGCTTGTTCCTCGCGGCGCTCGGGCACGGTCGCGAAGTCAAATGCCGGAAGAAGGTGCAGATGGGTCACGCCGGCGTCGCTCAGCTTGCGCAGATGCCGCATTCCGGCGCTGTTCGGGGTGCTGAACGCGGCGAACGTGCCCCGCCGCTGCACCGGCACGCTCCGGTCGTAGATCGAGAAGTCCCGGACCGAGACCTCGTGCACCTGGGCGCGGGCCGGAGCGACGGCGGGCGGCTTGCGCAGCGCGGCCCAGTCGGCCGGGATCAGCAGCGGGTCGAGCAGGTTGGCGACGACGCTGTGGGTGGAGTTGGCGGTCAGAGCGATCGAGTACGGGTCGGTGACGCTCATCGTCTCGATCCGTTGGGTCGCGGGGTGGAAGACCTCGACCCGGAACCGGTAGCGCCGCCCGGTCCAGCCCCAGTCGCCGTCGACCCGCCAGACGCCGGTGTGGTCGTCGCGCCACATGGCCTGGGTCTCGCCATCCGCCCACTCGAGGGCGACCTCTCGCGCGGTCGGTGCCCAGACGGAGATCGTCACGCCGCCGTCGTCGTGGAAACGGCAACCGAGATCGGCGTGTACGGCGTCCGCGTAGACATCGTCCAGGACGCCGGGGAGCTGGGCACCGGTGACCACCAGCAGCCAGCCACCGTCGTCGCGCGCGGTGACGGCGACCTGGCCGCGCAGGGCGTACTTGATCGTCTCTTCGTCGGCCTCGACGGTGAAGGCGGAATGGTCGGCCAGATGCGGCCACTTCTGGCGTTGCGCGGTGCTGAGCCCGGCCGGCTTGATCCGCAACGGCAGCGTCTCGTGCGGCCCGGTCAACGCCCCGTCGATGATCTCCAGCGCGGCGTCCGGCGAGAAGACCAGGTCACAACGGCGGTCGCCGACGGGCCCTTCGAAACGCCAGACGACCGTGGACCGATCGATCCAGTGGGCCCGCTGCCGGGTCAGATCCATCCGAGGATCCTCTCATCAACGCCTCTCAGGAGGCGTGGATGACCGTGCAGATGGCTGGCCGTTCGTCGGTGGTCCTGATCAGGTAGACGTAGCGCTCGCCGGGCACGCACTGGCCACCGCTGTCGAGAAACTCCCACTCGACAGTGACCAGCGAGAGCACCTGACTGAGCCGCTGCACGTCGTCGATCTTCGCGTGCGCGGCGACGAGCTGCCGATCCTGGTAGTCGGGCGCCGCGCCGATGAAGGACAGGGCCACGGAGGCCGGCGACGAGAAGGTGAACGTGTACGCGTCGGCGACAACGCTGCTGGGCAGCGCGTAGCAGCCCGCGATCGCCGGGACGTCGCCCGCGGTCAACGCGGACCCGTACCGATGGAAGAAGTCGGACAGGACGTCAAGGTCGGTCTTGGCGTTCACGGGTGTTCTAGTTGCCGGCGGCGTGTCTGCGCAAACCCGGTGGGGCTGGCAGAGTGGGTGTCATGACGACCGCGGTCGACCTGCGCGCTCCGCTGGCCCGGTACGCGTCCTTGCTGCACGGGGCCGCCGGCGC
The DNA here is from genome assembly GCF_040676915.1 of Asanoa sp. NPDC049475. Lineage (NCBI taxonomy): Bacteria > Bacillati > Actinomycetota > Actinomycetes > Micromonosporales > Micromonosporaceae > Asanoa > Asanoa sp. NPDC049475. Next base: position 27,235 of record NZ_JBFAPY010000010.1, read on the forward strand.
TGGACACCATGTCGCCTCGCCGCTGGGTGCGTGGCTGTTGGCGGCGCTGTGCGCGCCGGTCGGGTCGTCCGAGCTCGAAGAGGCGCTCGGCATCGATCTCGAGAGCGCGCGCTCGGTGGCCGACGGTTTGTTGTCGGACCCGCACCCGGCGGTCCTGTCTGCGGCGGCGCTGTGGCTGGCGGGGCCGCCGACACCCGCGATGTCGACGTGGTTGGAGGCGCTACCGACGCCGGTCACGACGGGTCCGCTGCCGTCGCAGCCGGTTGCCGACGCGTGGGCCGACGAGCACACCCTCGGCCTGATCAAGAAGATGCCGGTGACGCTGACGCCGGACACGATCCTGCTGCTGGCCACGGCGCTGGCGACGAAGGTCTCGTGGGTCCAGCCGTTCACCCTGGCGCCGTCGTCCCGGTTCGGCGTGTCGAGCCCATGGCGGGGCGCGGTCTCTCAGGTGCTGGAGATGCCCGACCATTTCCACGAGGCGTTCATCGTGCGGGTGCCTTCGCTGGGGGACGTCGGGGTGCACACGGGGTACGCGGCCGAAGGGCTGCGCGTGACGTCGGTGATCGGGCCGTCGGATGCTTCGCCGACCTCGGTCTTGGCCGCGGCTTACGACGTCGCGGTGGCGGCCGCGACGCGCGGAGCGCTGGACCGGCGGTCGCTGTTCGACCTGCCGCTGGGCGAGGGTCCGGCGTGGACGCTGACGGAGGAACCGGTCCAGACGGCAGCGCCGGGTGGCCGGGAAGAGGTGCACCGGGTGCTGCTGCCGGCCTGGTCGGCGGAGAGCAAGCACGACCTGAGCCGTCCGGAGCTGGGAATTCCCGCCGCGGCCGAGGGTGCGAAGCGGGCTCTGGGTGCGCCGGGTGGTCGTTATGAGGCGGCCCAGTCAGCGATGGCCCGCTACAGCCGGGTGGGCTTCGAAGCGGCGGCGGTGTCGTCGATGGCGGTCGCGGTGGGCTTCCCCATCCCTCAGGACGGCCTGCGGAGGACGGCCGAGGTGCGCTTCGACCGACCGTACGCGGTGGTAGCGGTAGCGGACCGCCCGTGGCAGGACGGCTGGCAACCGAACACCTCGGAAGGCTCGGCCTGGCTGGGCCTGCCGGTCTTCTCGGCCTGGGTCGCGGAGCCCGCCGAGGCGTCTTAGGTCACGCGTCCGCTCAGCGCGAAGGGCACCAGTTCCCCACCGCACAGGGCTGGGTCAGATGCGGCCGGCGGCCATGTCCATCAGGCGGGCCAGGACCTTGCCGCGGGAGACGGCTCCGCCGTCGTGTTCGTATTCGTTCGTTACCCAGGCTCTGGTGTTGCCTACCGCCGCCGCTGTCGCCAGCGACAGCTCAGCGTCCACGTACATGTCGTCGAAGTAGACGGCCGCCGCTACCGGGATCTCGTTGGAGGCCAGCCGTCCCGGGTCGTAGAGGTCCGGCCAGTCGTCTGCTTCCGCGAGCAGGTCGGCGGCGCCCGCGAACGGGCGCAAGGCAGCGATGTCCTGGAACATCCACGGGTACATCATTTCGCCCGTGAACAGCAGCGGCGTCGCGTCCGTCGCGAACTCCGGGCGCGTCTGGATCGCGCGTTCGGCTGCCCAGCGGGTCGGGCGCCCCGACTGGCCGTAGCAGTATTCCTGCAGCGCGAACAACGGCGAGTCGATGAACCCCGTCCGCGTCATCACCTCGTGCAGGAACAGGTCCGACAGCGAAGAGCCGTGCCACGCGTCGTCCAGCAGCCAGTGCAGGCGCTCGTAGCCGTCGCCCATGCCGAAGGCGTTTCCCAGCACGCGGAAGCGGTTCACCGTCAAGCGGTCGCCGTTCGGGAGCAGGACCCGCGACGACGCCAGGTGGTCCGCGATTCGCGACACCGCGGCCACGTCCGCCGGATAGCGCGCGTAGTACGCCGCGTTCTTCGCCGCCACTCGCGGGTAGGTCCGGGCGTACACGTCGTCGGCCGTCGCCGTCAAGCCCGGCAGGCCGCCTGTCACGTAACACGCCCGCAGACCCGACGGTGCCAGGCTCAGATAGGTCAGCGTGACGAAACCGCCGTAGCTCTGGCCGAGCGACTCCCATTGCCGGTCACCGAGCAGCGACCGGCGGATCAGCTCCGCATCCCGGACGATGCTGTCCGCGCGGAAGAGCCGGACGTGGTCGGCGAGCGCACGGTCAGAAAGGCCCGCGACCGTACGCCCGCTGATCGGGGTGCTCCGCCCCGTTCCGCGCTGGTCCAGCAGCAGCACCCGGTGCGTCTTGCACGCCTGGCCCAGCCAGCTCTCGTTCGGCCCCGACGGTCTCGGCGACTTCGCGCCTGGGCCGCCCTGCAGGAACAGCAACCACGGCAGGTCGTCGCCGGCCCGGTCGGTGGCCACCACCTCCCGGGCGAACACCTCGAGAGAGCCACGGGATGGGTCCGCATGGTCCAGGGGCACCGGGAAGCTGTGGTCGGTCAGCACCAGGCCGGGAATGCGTGTCACCCAGACCAAGCTACGGGATCTCCACGGCGATCTCTTCGCCGAGTTGACCGCCGCCCTCCAACACCAGCTCGTCACCGCTCCAGAAGCGGCCCGGGTCGTACCAGTTGGGTCGTCGGCCCGCCGGCAACAGGCCCATCGCCTCGTACGTCACCGCGACGACCTCCGCGCAGTACGCGGTCTCGAGCCGGGCGTCCGGTGGCGCCCCGTCCGCCTGCGCGTCGCCCGCGAAGAACCCGGTGCGCAGGTCCGGCACCCGGCCCCGTGCCCAGCGCCACGCCAGCCGGGCCGTCGACGGGAACGGCGTGCCGTCGAGCCGGGCGATCGTGCGCAGCACCGCGTTCTCCATCTCGGAAGACACCGGCGTCTGGAGTTGCCGCAACCACGCGCGCTGGCCGTAGCGGCGCGCCCAGACCAGGACGGCCTCCCGCAGATCGTGCAGCTGCACTCCGCGCTGGAACGTGCCCGTCCAGTGGTCGCGCAGCGAGCGCCCGAGCTCCGCGTGCCACATCAGCGCCGGCAGGTCCTCGATGACCACCGACATGCCGACGTGGTTGACCGGGCTGTTGGTGGCGAGGCGGATCGCGCGGTCGGGCACGGAGCTGCCGCGGAACAGCCACACATCTCCGGTGCGGGTCAGCTCGACCGCCGCGTCAAGGGTGATGGCCATGCCCTCTACCCTATGTGGAATGCGATGGTGGAAGTGGCTGGGCGTTGCCGGGCTGGTCGGAGTGGCCGCTACCGGGGTCGTGGTGGCGCGGGCCGAGCGCAAGCGCCGGAACTACACGCCCGACGAGATCAAGGCGAAGCTGCGCGAGAAAGCGAAAGCGGTCAGCTGACCGCCGGCATCTCCTCGAGCTCCGCCCCGCCCTTGCGCTGCACGGCGCTCGGGTCACAGACGAGCGTCACGCGGTACGACAGCGCGACGTTGGACAGGATCTCGCCGCGGATCCACAGGCAGACGCCGACGCCCTCGTCGTCGCCGGGGTGCTCGTAGAACTCGACCTCCGGGGCCGACAGCCCGCCGAGCAGGCCCTGCGTGCCGCGCTCGGTCGGGGCGACCTGCAGCACGCCGGCCGTCACCTGCACCTCGACGCTCTCCAACTGGTCGGCGTCGTACCAGTGGGTGTCCGGCAGGAAGAGCCGGGTGTCGACCGGGCGCTTGGCGTACGCGCCGCCCATCAGACCGGTCTCCTCGTCGGGCTCGTCGCCGAGGTAGGCCACGCCCGCGTAGTCGGTGCGCAGTCGCCGCTCGTCGGTCTCGAAGTCCGTCACCAGGACGTCGATGCGGGGCTGCGGCTGAAGGTGCACGTCGGTCACGCGCCGCACCTTAGCACCGCCCGGCCACGCGCCGTTCACGCGGTGGGTTCGAGAAACTCCAACCGGTTGCCGTGCGGGTCGAAGCAGTGGAACCGCCGGAAGCCCGGCAACTCGTCGTTGGCCCACGTCACCTCGTGCCCAACGGCAGCCAAACGCGCCGCCAACGCGTCCAGATCCGGCCAGATCAGCCCCGGATGGGCTTTTCGGGCGGGTGCGAACGGCTCCTCGACGCCCAGGTGGAGCTCGATCCCGTTGCCGACGAACCAGCAACCACCCCGACTGGCCAGCGCGTCCGGCTTCGGCTTCACAGCGAGACCAAGCACACCGGAGTAGAACGAACGGAGAACGTCCTCGGTGCCTCTGGGGCACGCGATCTGCACGTGATGGATCATGCCGGACAGCATGACCCCGGCTTGACCACAAAACAAGACGGACGTACGGTTTACTTGCGTCCGGTTAGCCGAACCTAAGCCCGGCGAGCGCAGCCTGCTGCGAAAGACTGATGCGAAACAGGCGGAGAAGGAGTAAGACGTGGCGAGCCTCGACACCTTCGGTGCGAAGAGCCAGCTGCGCGTCAACGACGCGAGCTACGAAATTTTCAAGATCACGACGGTCGACGGGCACGAGCGGTTGCCCTACAGCCTCAAGATCCTGCTGGAGAACCTGCTCCGGACCGAAGACGGTGCCAACATCACCGCCGACCACATCCGGGCGCTGGCGGGCTGGGACCAGGACGCCGACCCGAGCGTGGAGATCCAGTTCACGCCGGCCCGCGTCCTGATGCAGGACTTCACCGGCGTGCCCTGCGTGGTCGACCTGGCCACCATGCGCGAGGCGGTGCGGGACCTCGGCGGCGACGCGAGCAAGGTCAACCCGTTGGCCCCGGCCGAGCTGGTCATCGACCACTCGGTGATCGCCGACCTGTTCGGCCGTGAGGACGCGTTCGCGCGCAACGTGGAATTGGAATACCAGCGCAACCGCGAGCGCTACCAGTTCCTCCGCTGGGGCCAGACCGCGTTCAACGAGTTCAAGGTCGTCCCGCCGGGCACCGGCATCGTGCACCAGGTCAACATCGAATACCTGGCTCGTACGATCATGGAGCGCAACGGGCAGGCGTACCCGGACACGGTCGTCGGCACCGACTCGCACACCACGATGGTCAACGGCCTGGGCGTCGTCGGCTGGGGCGTGGGCGGCATCGAGGCCGAGGCCGCCATGCTCGGCCAGCCGGTCTCCATGCTCATCCCGCGGGTCGTCGGCTTCAAGCTCTCGGGCGAGATGCCGGCCGGCACCACCGCGACCGACCTGGTCCTCACGATCACCGAGATGCTGCGCCAGCACGGCGTCGTCGGCAAGTTCGTCGAGTTCTACGGCCCGGGCGTCTCCGCGGTGCCGCTGGCCAACCGGGCGACGATCGGCAACATGAGCCCGGAGTACGGGTCGACCATCGCGATCTTCCCGATCGACGAAGAGACGATCACCTACCTCGAGCTGACCGGTCGCGACGCACAGCAGGTCGCGCTCGTCGAGGCGTACGCCAAGGAGCAGGGCCTCTGGCACGACCCGGAGCGCGAGCCCGCGTACTCGGAGCGCCTGGAGCTCGATCTGGCCACCATCGAGCCGTCGCTGGCGGGTCCGAAGCGCCCGCAGGACCGCGTGCCGCTGGGCAGCGCGAAGCCGCTGTTCCGCTCGGTGCTCACCGACTACGTCACGCCGACCGGGCCGGCCGACGAGGCGTCCGAGGAGTCGTTCCCGGCCAGCGACCCGCCGGCCAACGACCACGACGACCCCGCTGACCAGCCGCGCAGCCACGAGTCGGCCGCCGTGGGCGCCAACGGACGCACGTCGAACCCGGTCCGGGTCACCGGCGACGACGGCACCGAGTTCGAGCTCGACCACGGCGCGGTCGTGATCGCGGCGATCACCTCCTGCACGAACACGTCCAACCCGCAGGTGATGATCGGTGCGGCGCTGCTGGCCCGCAACGCGGTCGACAAGGGCCTCAACCGCAAGCCGTGGGTCAAGACCACGCTGGCGCCGGGCTCCAAGGTCGTCATGGACTACTACGAGCGCGCGGGCCTTACGCCGTACCTGGAGAAGCTCGGTTTCCACCTCGTCGGCTACGGCTGCACGACGTGCATCGGCAACTCGGGCCCGCTGCCCGAGACGATCTCGGCGGCCGTGTCCGAGCACGACCTGTCGGTGGTCTCGGTGCTGTCCGGCAACCGCAACTTCGAGGGCCGGATCAACCCCGACGTCAAGATGAACTACCTGGCGTCGCCGCCGCTGGTGGTCGCGTACGCGCTGGCCGGCACGATGGACATCGACCTGGTCAACGAGCCGATCGGGCAGGGCTCCGACGGGCAGCCGGTCTACCTGCGCGACATCTGGCCGTCGGCCGCCGAGATCGAAGAGGTCATCGGGCGGGCGATCGCCAGCGAGATGTTCACGCGCGACTACGCCGACGTGTTCGCCGGCGACGAGGCGTGGCAGAGCCTGCCGACGCCGAGCGGTGACACGTTCGCGTGGGACGCCTCGTCGACCTACGTGCGGAAGCCTCCCTACTTCGAGGGCATGGCCCGCGAGCCGCAGCCGGTCTCGGACATCCAGGGTGCCCGGGTGCTGGCCAAGCTCGGCGACTCGGTGACGACGGACCACATCTCGCCGGCCGGTGCGATCAAGCCGGACTCGCCGGCGGGTCGCTATCTCGCGGACCACGGGGTGCAGCGGCACGAGTTCAACTCGTACGGCTCGCGGCGCGGCAACCACGAGGTGATGATCCGCGGCACCTTCGCCAACATCCGGCTGCGCAACCAGCTCGTGCCGGGCGTGGAGGGTGGCTTCACGGTCAACCACCTGACCGGTGACCAGACCACGATCTACGAGGCTTCCGAGGCGTACGCCGCCGCTTCGGTGCCTCTCGTCATCCTGGCGGGCAAGGAGTACGGGTCGGGCTCGTCGCGCGACTGGGCCGCCAAGGGCACGATGCTGCTGGGTGTGCGCGCGGTGATCGCCGAGTCGTACGAGCGGATCCACCGTTCGAACCTGATCGGCATGGGCGTGCTCCCGCTCCAGTACCCGGCGGGCCAGACGGCCGAGACGCTGGGCCTGACGGGCACGGAGACCTTCTCGTTCACGGGAGTGGAGGCCCTCAACGACGGGTCGACCCCGCGTACGGTCTCGGTGACGACCGACACGGGCGTCTCGTTCGACGCGGTTGTGCGCATCGACACGCCTGGCGAGGCCGACTACTACCGGCACGGTGGCATCCTGCAGTTCGTGTTGCGCAAGATGCTGGAGAGCTGATCTTCCTGGTCACTGCTAAGGGCCCCCTGGAGCACAGGGGGCCCTTCGCTGTGCAAGGCTCGATGCATGGACGACAAGACCGTGCTGACCCGGATCAACGACCTGGTCCAGGAGGAACACCAACTCCGCACTCAGGTGCAATCCGGCCAGATCTCCTCGGACGACGAGCGCACCCGGCTGCGCCAACTCGAGGAGTCCCTCGACCAGTGCTGGGATCTGCTCCGCCGGCGTCGGGCCGCCCGGGCGGCAGGCGCCGACCCGGACGCCGTCAACGCGGAGCCGGTCTCCGAGGTCGAGGGCTACCTCCAGTAGTCAGAACTCCCACGCGGTCGCGCCGTGCGGCTCGGCGGTAGCCACCCCGACCGCACGGCGCAACGCGAGCCGGTACAGGTGCCACGGCGCCGGACCGGCACTGGGCGCGCTGTACGGCGCGGTGAACGCGTCGCCCTCGACGTCCGCGGGCCAACCACCGGCGTTGTACACGTCGGCGAGCCTGCGCAGGGTCGGCTGGTCGGTGACCCGAACGGCCGAGCCCTCCAGGGTCAGGTCGACGCCGGGCAGCCGGACGGACAGGCTGCAGGCGGGGTTCTCGGCGAGGTTGCGCGACTTGCGCGTTTCGGGACCGCTGACGAAGTAGAGCACGTCGTCCACCCACACAGCCCCGACACCGGCCGAATGCGGACGCCCGTCGGGCCGCACGGTCGCGACGAAGAACGTCAGGTCTTCGGTGGGCGTGGTAGCGACAAGCGCATCCCGACAACGGCTCCAGGGCAACGATGGATTGCCGTAACGATCAAGGTTCCGTGTCACTCTCGGCGAGGCCATGGTGTCCTTCATACCCATTGGTCGTACGGGTGGGCCGGGATTTCGACAAAGGCGCCGGCTGTCATCGCGCGAGATGGCCGCGCAGGGTGTTGTGCCTGAATTGATAGACGCCACCAGCGCGCCGGAGCAAGCCCTTCGCGCGGGCATCCTCCAGGAACTCGAGGAGATGCCAGGGCAGCTCTCCGGAAAGCGCCAGGCGGGCGCGCACGCACAGAAACCACGCCGAGGCACCCAACCCGAGCTTTCCGCCGAGCCCGAGAATCGCGCCCAGCGCCAAACCGAGCAGGCCGACCCGCAGCGCGCCGCCGAGGAACCCGTAGATCGTGGCATCGCCGAACGTGAGAACCAGGGTGCCGTAGCCGTTCATGGAACCGCGAAGCCCTTCCCAGAGACCATACGAGAGACCTAGCAGGAGGCCACAGGTCAGGACGCGGAAGACGTATCCGTTCCGGTCGTCGCGGAGAAGGCGCTGTGGCGTCGGGACGCGATCGACGTCGGCCGGGTCGCGAGACCAGCGGACCAGGCCGACGGCGGCTCCGATGCCAGCGACACCGAACCCGATCACGCCGGCGGTGATGGCCACGGTGGACGCCGTCGACCCGCTCAGCACCGCGGGGAAAGCCGCCCAGAGTCCGGCTCCCGCGAACAACAGCCCGGCCCAACGCAGTTCCTTGACGAGGCTCCACCACCGTCCGCGCAGGCGCAGGTTCAACCTGTCCGGAACCGCAGGCGGCCGGCAGAGCCCGGCGACGATGCCGAAGGCGATGCCCCCGGCGATCACAGCGCCGAGAAGGCCTTGGCCAAGGCCCACGAGCAGGCCACCGGATGACGCCGTCAGGCCGTCCGGACTTGCCGACAGGTCGTCCGGCAGCACGTGTGCGAAGCCGGCGCTCAGTCCGCTGATCAGACCGAAAGCCACTCCGACGGCCGTCGCGACGCCGGCCGCGCAGACTTTGACTATCGCCTCCTCCCCGACCATGCGATGCAGCCGCCACCAGGCGATGTCCTCCGTTCCCTCGGACTCGAGATGGCGTGCGACGTTGCCGAGCCACCTCCGTGCCTGCACGGGGTCCCAGCGACGAGATAGGCCGGGCCCGGTCGCCAGCGCGTCGTCCGCGTAGGCGGTCGTGACGAGGCTGTCCAGCAGACGGTGTTGGACCGCATCGACGCTCTCGAGTCGCAGGAGATCTGACGGGTCGATCTGCGCCCTTCTCGCGGTCGCCAGGAGCATCGGGTTCCGCAGCGCCTCAGCCAGTGCGCTGTTCTCCTGCTCTCCGAGTCGCCCGAATACGCGTCGCCATTCCGTGCTCGTCTGTGGATTCGTCGTCAGGAACCGCTCCGCGTCAGCGAGCTCGACCGGAAGCAGTTGCACGACGGCGGCGTTCGAGATGACGCGTCCGCCCGCGCCGGCCGCTTCCCTGTACTCCCGCGTCCGGCAGGTGAGTATCAAGCGCGTCCGCGGGTCGAGCCGGTCGATGGCGTCGATCGCGGCTGCCCGCGCCACGGTCGGCATCTCGTCGAGGCCGTCGAGCACCAGCAGGATGCGTCCTGATCTGATCAGCTCCCGCGCGAATCCGGCCGGGTCGGCGCGTCCGGCCTGCAGGAACGGGTACTGCGAGACCAGTTGACGTGCTGCCCAGTCGAACAGCTGGCGGTCGCCCGGCGACTGTGGTCGCCAGGAGGCCACCGAGAGGATCACCGGGACCGGTGCCTGCTCGGTCCGCGTACGCAGGATGTCCACCGTCGCGAGGATGGCGGCGGCCGTCTTGCCCGCGGCCGCGGCACCGATGATCACGAGCTGCCCGCGTTCGGACCTCAGGAAGCTGGACCCGATGTCCGCGACCAGACCGTTCTCAGGAAATCGCGTGTCGCCGCAGCCGGTAGGCGTCGTGGCCGGCCTCGTGGCCAGTGAGCCGTGAAACCGTTGCCAACGCGTCCGGATGGGGTCGGGCCTGGTGAGCTCGCGAGTGGCGGCCTCGTCGGTCCATTGGTCGTGCCCGACCCGGGCCAGACGCTCGACCGCGGAGTCCGTCGACCGCGCCTCCTGCATGGGTGCGGACGCCAGGCGCTGCCGGATCTCCGAGCGGACGACCACGACGCTCAGTGCCACCGTGATCGGCCAGGCCAGCCACAACCATCGCTTCCAACTCTCGGGAAGCTGACCGGCGGCCACGTTCTGGGAGATCGCCAGCATCGACGCGGCCGTCACGACGAGCCCGATCCGCCAGGCTGACTGACGCGTCATCAGCTGCGTGCCGTCCGCTCCATCCGTTCAGCCTTGGGCAACGGTTGATGTCGGGCAATCGTAGAGGCGTCCGGAAGTCCGACCCGAGCGGCCATCCGCGCCGACGCCCAGCCGTTAGGCTGCCGGGATGTCGACCTCCGCCGTCGCCGCGGTGCTGCGGCTTCCCCAGGTTCGTCATCGGCTCGCGTTGGGTGCGGCGCTCGTCGGGTGTTTCGTCTGGGTGATGGTGGTGGTCGGGCTCGCGTTCGCGCTGGTCGAGCGGGGCGTCGAGCAGTGGTGGACCATGCTCGTGTTCGGGCTGGCGATCCTTGTCGTCGCGGTCCTGGTCGGCCGTAGCTTCCGGGGCGCCCCGACCGCGGGTCCGGCGCTCCGCGCACCGATCCCCGTCGCTGTGGCTGCGTCCGGCGTGCCCCGCGTCGCGGTCGAGCCGCTCAGTCCGCGCGAGCGGGAGGTGCTCGCGCAGCTGGCGGCCGGGCGGTCCAACCGCGAGATCGCCGCCGCGCTCTATCTCGCGCCCGGGACCGTCAAGGCCCGGGCTGCTCGACGGCGAGAATAAACCTCGCTAAACCCTTAACACCACCGTTCGGCAGACGTCCGCGGCCCGCTCACCGGTGAGACGCTCGTGGCCATGTTCGTGCCGAGCATCCCGGTCGCGATCGCCGCGAACGTGCCCGCCGAGCTGCTCGTCGTGCCGGGTCTGCTGGTCCTCGGCTGGCGCCCCGGGATCCGCCGGCTCCTCGTCGTGGCGGCGGCCGCGCTGTACCTCGTACACCGCGTCTGGACCTATCTGGTCTTCACGTCCGGGCGGCTGGACTTCGCCGAGACGGAACGCGCGACCACGCCCCTGACCGCGGCCGAGCGTGCGGACCACCTGGACCAGCTGCACCTCGACGATCCACGCTGGATCCTCAATCTGGTCATCTTCGCGCTGTTCTTGGGCGCGGCGCACTTCCCGCGGAGCGCGCGGCCCCGCTAGCCCGCGGGCGGCTACTGTTTCGGTCGTGTCGATGGACGGAGCGTTGGCGATCGCGCGGGTGTTGGCCCATTGCGGCGGGTCGCCCGAAGCAGCGGTGACCGTCATCGTGCGGGCGGTAGCCGCCGACCCGCGCGGCTCCGAGCCGTGGTCGGCGCTGGAGGACCTCCGGCGAGCGCTGCCGGAGGAGGTCGCTGCCACCGTGGCGACGGCGAACACGGTCGGACCCGTGGTGGCCCGCGCCTACCTGTCCTTCGTGGACGGTGATATGGACGAGGCGGCGATGTCGCTGGGCTCGGTCACCGGCTTCCAGCCGGAGGTGCCGTGGGCCGCCGCACCGTGGTTCGGCGACGAGCGGTTCCTCGGCACGGTGACCGCGGCGGCGTTCGCCGAGGGCACCATGCGCATCAGGGACCACGGCCGAGACCTTCGGACCGACGCGGTACGCGCGAGCCTGGCCCCGTGGCTGGCGGCGATCGACGTGGTGTGCGACCGGGACCCGGACCCGGAAGCCATGGCCCGCATGGCGATCCTGCTGCGCGCCTGCGGCCACGTCGAAGCGTCGTTCGCGCTGTGCGACCGGGCCGACGCGCTGCGACGGGTGACGTTCACCGAGGTCGTCCGCGCCGGCACCTGGCGGCAGCTCGGCAACCGGCCCGAGACGGCGGCCGCCTTCCGGCGTGCCCTGGCGCTCGATCCGGCGAACTGGTCGCTGCACCTCGACCTCGCGGATCTGGCGGCCGAGGACGGCGACTTCGCCGAGGCCGCGACCCTGGCCACCCGCGGCGAGGAGCTCGAGCCGGACGACATCACGATGCGCGCGGCGGCCGCCGCGTACCGGTCCCGCTCGACGGGATCGGCCGCCGACCTCGCGACGCTCAGAGAGCTGGCGCCGAGGGTTCCGGACGCCTACCGCCGCACGCTCCTCGGCTACGCCGAGGGCTTCTAGGCCTCGCTCGGCTCGGCGACCCAGGCCGAGAAGACCGGCAGGCCGTCCCAGGCGGTGCCCGCGGTCGAGTGCGGCCGCTGGGGGCGGGCGGCGAAGGCGACCACGGCGTACGGGCCGGTTCAGGTCGTGCTTGCTGCGGGCCGACCACGCCGGCAGCACCACGCGGTACCGCTCTTCCCTGGCGTCGGACGCCGTCGTCCGCAGGGGTTCCTCGGTGATCGTCCACAACGGTCCCTCGCCGAGCGGCAGGTCGAACAGCGACCGCCGGTCGGGGGCGCCGTACGCGGCCTTGATCAGCTCCACGGGCCGAATGTCCGCCGGGCCGATCACCGACGTCACCCGCAAGCCCTCGGCCGCGACCGCCGTGTGGACCGCCACGTCACCGACCGCCGGCACGCGGGCGATGAACGCGTTCGGGGCGGGCGCTGCCAGCACCTGGTCCACGGCGGCGCACCACGGGCTCGCCGGGCCGAGACGGGCGGCCGCGTACCGTGCCAGCGGCCCCCGCAGATCATCGACCGTCATGTGCGGCACTGTGGCACGCGGCGTCAATGGCCCTTGAATGCCTCCGCCAGCCACCACGACCCGCCGTCGGACACGACTTTGGCGTCGACCACCAACGGGCCGGACGGGGCCGCCAACCATTCCGTGACACCGCTCAGGTCGGCCGCCACCCGCACGGTCAGACCACGGGCGCCGAATCCCGTCGCCAGCGCGGCGATGTCGGTGTCCGGGAACGTCACCGTGTCCAGGTCGGCCTCGGCGCCGAAGTGGTGCACCTCCGCCCCGTACGCGGCATCGTTGTAGACCACGCACAGCAGCGGGATGCCCAGGCGCACAGCGGTTTCGAGTTCCGCGACCGACATCAGGAAGCCGCCGTCGCCGGCCGCGAGCACCGGGAGGCGCTCCGGGCGGGCCAGTGCGGCGCCGATCGCGGTGGCCAGGCCGAGCCCGATCGACTGGAACGCCTGCGTGAAACAGAAACCGAACTCGTCGGGCACGCCGAGGTACGCGCTCGGGTAGCCCATGAAGTTGCCCGAGTCGATCGAGACGATGCGTTCGGCCGGCAGCAGCGTGTCCAGCGCCCGGCTCAGCACCCGCGGGTCGATGCGGTCGCCCGTCGAGAGGTCGTCGGTCGGCTCGTCGTTCCACCGTCCGCGCGCGGCGATGCTGTCGGCCACCTCGGGCCGGCGGTAGCCCGGCACCGCGTCGCCGAACGACCCCAGCACCGCCTCGGCCGTGGCGCCGCTGTCGCCCACCACGCCGAGGTCGATCGGCCGGTGCGTGCCCAACGCGGCGGCGTCGACGTCGACCTGCACGACCTTCGCGCCGGGGCCGATCAGCCGGCCGTGCCGCATCGTCCACATGTTGAGCGCGCAGCCGAAGCCGACGACCAGGTCGGCCTCCGAGATCAGTCGGGCCACGGTCGGAGAGGCGAAACCACCCGAGATCCCGAGGGCGTACGCGTCGTCGTGGAAAAGCCCGTTCGCCACCGCCGAGGTGGCCAGCAGCGAACCCGTCGCCGCACCGAGGCGCCGCAGGGCCGGCCCGGCCTCGCGGGCGCCCCGGCCGGCCACGATGACGGGCCGGCGGGCCTGCCGGAACAGGGCCGCCAGCGCGGTCACGTCGTCGGCCGACGGAACAACCGGCGCCGGCCGGGGAGGCGGCGGGACCGAGGCCGGAGACGCCACCGCGGCCTGCACCGACAGCGGCAGGTTCAGCACCACCGCGCGGCGCTCGTCACGGGCCGTCCGCCACGCCCGGACCGTGTCCTCCACCACCGACTCGCCACTGTGGACACGCTCGGCGACGGCGCCCAGGCTTCGGGCGTACCCCATCTGGTCCATCGCGAAGTTCGACGTGGCGCCGCCGGCCTCCGCGGCCAGCACCACCAGCGGCGTGCGGCTCTTGGCCGCCTCGCAGATGCCTGTCGCCGCGTTGGTCAGCCCGCAACCCTGGTGCACGGAGAGAAGGGCGACCTGACCGGACATCCGGGCGTACGCGTCGGCCATCGTCGCCGCGCCGCCCTCGTGCCGGGTGGCGGTGAACGGCACGCCGTTGGCCCGCAGCGCGTTGGTCACGTGGAAGTTGCCGCTGCCGACCACCCCGAAGCAGTGCCCGACGCCGAGCGTGGCCAGCGTGCGGCCGACCACGTCGGCGACGGTGGTGGGCACTACTGGCCGTCCACGAGCGCCAGCACGCGGGTCGGGCTGCCGGTGCCGCCGACGATGGGCAACGGGGCGACGACGACGAGAGCGCCTGTCGGCGGAAGCTGCGCGAGGTTCTGCAGCGAGGTGATGCCGTACTTGTCGTTGCCGAGCAGGTGGAAGTGCGCCGGGAACGGCGGCTCCAGCCCGCCCGCGTTGCCCGCGTCGATGCCGACGGTCTCGACGCCGAAGCCGGAGATCGGCGTCTTGGCGAGCCACTCGGCACAGGCGGCGGTGATGCCGGGCGTGTGCGAGCCGTTCTCGTCGGCGTTGAGGAACCGCTCCTGGTCGTGGGCGTACCTGTCCCAGCCGGTGCGGTAGAGCAGCCACGTGCCGGGTGCGAGCTCGCCGTGCTCGGCGATCCAGGCCTCGACGTGGTGCACCTCGAGCAGGAAGTCAGGGTCGGCGGACGCCTCGGCGGTGAAGTCCATGACGGCCGCCGGACCGACCAGCCGCGCGGGCGGGATCTGCGAGACGTCGTGCCCTTCCCGCCCACTGATCCAGTGCACGGGCGCGTCGAGGTGCGTACCGATGTGCTCGCCGGTCCGGATGTTGTGGTGCTTCCAGAACGGCCCGGGGGTGTCGTAGGCACTCACCTGCTCGAGACTGAAGTCGACCAGGTTCGCGAACGGCTCCGGCAGCCGCAACGTGGGCGTGCTCGACGACAACGGGTTGGTGAGATCGACGACCCGGATCGCCCCGGATCCCAACGCGGAGACCAGATCAACGACAGAAGTCATGGCGCCATCCTGCCCCAGGCGACGATCACATTGAAGAACGAAATCGGCGCTGTCTGCGGCCGGAGCGGGGTGGGCGCGGCGCGGGCCGCTTCCCGGTCGTGCGGGAAGCGGCCCGGAGTGCACTCAACGGACGCCGGCCTCGTCGAGCAGGCGGCGGGTTACCTCGTTGTGGTCCTGGATCAGGCCGCGGGCCGCGAACCAGTTCGTGACGTTCTTGACGTCGCGGGCCAGCAGGGCCGGGCCGTTCGGGTTCGCGACCACGTCGATCACCTGGGGCAGGTCGATCACCACCAGGCGGCCCGCGTGGACCAGCAGGTTGTACGGCGACAGGTCGCCGTGCGCCAGGCCCGCGCGCGCCAGCACCGTCAGTGCGTCCATCAGCTGGTCCCACAGCGTCTTCAGCTCGACCGGCGATGGGCGCAGCTGCGCCAAGCGCGGCGCGGCCAGGCCCTCCTCGGCGTCGCCGATGAACTCCAGCATCAGCTCCGTGCCGCGGAGCTGCACCGGGTACGGCACGGAGATCGCGCCGTACGACGTGGCCACCTCCCACAACCGCGAGAGAGCCGCGAACTCGGCCGCCGCCCACTGACCCGCGATGAGCTGCCGGCCGAAGGAGGTCCGGCCGGCCATCGCGCGGTTCTCGCGGGAACGCCGCATCCGGCGTCCTTCGAGGTAGCCGGCGTCGCGGTGGAACATCCGGTGCTCCGGCTCCCGGTACCGCTTCGCCGCGAGCAGGCAACTGCGGTCGGTGTCCGGGATGCCGCGCCGGACCAGGAAGACGTCCGCTTCCTTGCCGGTCTTGAGGATGCCCAGCTCGACGTCGACCGCGGCCAGTTCGGTCACGACCCACGGCGGGCGGGGCGAAGGGCCGTGCATGGCGTCGTCCCAGGTCGACCAGGCGTCGCCGGTCTCCGGGGTGTCAGTGTCGGCGTTGGTGTCGAAGGCGACGGGCGTGCGGTGCCGCGCGCGCTTCAGGAACTGTGGGTCGTCGTCGTCGAAACGACGTTTGCCGGAACGGCCACGAGGCGCCGGCTCGAACTCGTGCTCACGCAACGGAGGAACTCCTGAGTCAAGAAGGAAGAGGGCAGCGAAAAGTTGGCGACAACGACAGCCACAGAACTCACCCCTTCCAACTCGACGACCCCACGAGCGCGCGTCACGGCGCCGAAGGTCCGGTTCACCTAGTCCGCGAGTCTCCCGCCACCGAGGCGGGAGCGCAACCGAATTATCCGGCCAGGACGGCGGCCATTGCGGGCAGGAACCCGCCGGCCGTCGCGGTCGGCTCGAAGCGCGACTCCATCCAGCGGCGGCCGCGGTGCAGCCAGACGCTGGGCAGGCCCATCTCGGCGGCCGCCCCGATGTCGGTCTCCGGGCTGTCCCCGACCACCCAGGCGCCGCTGATCCGCATCCGTACGCGCTCGGCCGCGAGGGTGAAGATCCTGGGGTTGGGTTTGCTGACCCCGACCTCCTCGGAGATCACCCAGTCGGCCACGTAGCGGTCGAGACCCGTACGCCGGATCGTGGTGTCTTCCTGTCGGGTGGCGCCGTTGGTCACCAGCACCGGCACCCAGCCGGCGTCGTCGGCGATCCGCAGCGCGCAGGCGACGAGCGGGTCGAGCCGGCTGTTGGCGACCACGCCCTCGCGCATCTCGTCGACCAGGTCCACCGACGAGGTGGTCAGCCGGTAGCGGTCGCGGATCGCGTCGGCGACGTCCCACCGGTCGGTCAGCCCGTCCGCGTCGACCGACATCAGCCAGTCGAGGTCAGGAGACGGCGCCCCGATGCCGTCTAGGAAGCGTTCTGCCCAGCCGCGGAAGGCACCGGTCCGGTCCAGAACGGTGTTGTCCAGGTCGAGGAACATGAGGGGCACTCGCGCACAGTACGGGACGAGGCCGATCTCTCAAAACCCCAGCAATGTAAACAATCTTGGGCCGATGACGGACGATCGCCGACCCGCACCGAGGCGGGCCGGCGATCACCGGGCGGGGACGCTGGTCAGGCGTTGGCTCTGCGGATCGCCGCCATTCCCCCGAGGGCGGCCGCCGCGGCCACCAGGGCCGGCCACCCGACCAGCAGGCTGATCTGGTGCTGGGTGCTCAACCAGTGCCAGACGTCGCCCCACCAGCCCTGCCAGGTGACCAGCGCGGCGAGCAGGCCGAGCACCACGATCGCGATCGCGCCGGTGGCGAACAGGCCGTTGGTGCCGTACCGCACGTACCAGACCGCCGCGAAGACGCAGAGGAAGTTCAGGAACAGGAACGGGACAGCGTAGACCAGGATCTGCAACAGTCCATTGGAGACATCGATGTACGGAACGCGGAAGAAGTGCAGGCCGATGCCGAAGCCGTTGGTGCCGCCCTCGATCAGGTTGAGCAGGTAGAGCAGCACGCCGTAGACGACCGCCTGCACCACGTTGACCAGCACGGTCGCGAGGTAGAAGGTGCGTCGCGTGACGCCCATGCCGAGCGCGAAGGGGAACACCTGGCTGATCGAGGCCGCCGCGACGATCGCCGCGACGACGTAGAGGCTGGACAGCCCGCCCGTGCTGGTCTTGCCCGGCGAGGCCTCGTCGATCGACGCGAAGATCAGGATGTTGACCGCCAGCGAGGCGCCCATGATGCCCCAGGGCCACAGGAGCTGGTTCACCCAGGCGACGGTGTGCATCCGGGCGACGTCGAGGACGCGGTTCATCGGTCGGTCTTCCTTTCCATGGTCAGGCGCACGACGGCCTGCTGCAGCGACACCGGCTCCAGGTCGATGCCCAGCTTCTTGGCCCGGATCCGCTCGGCGTTGTCGAACGAGCCGCGCAGGGTCGCCCGGACCACGCCGCCGAGTCGCTCCCGGTGCAGCACGACGCGGCCGGTGGCGAACTCGTCTACAGCCTCGGCCGGACCGGTCGCGTCCATCACCTCGCCCCGCAGTTCCTCGGTGTCGGCGTCGAGCACCAACTTGCCCCGGTCGAGCAGCAGCACGTGCTCGATGAGGTCGGCGACCTCGTCGATGAGGTGCGTGGACAGCACGACGGTGCGCGGGTGCTCGGCGTAGTCCGCCAGCAACCGGTCGTAGAAGAGCTGCCGGGCGACGGCGTCGAGGCCGAGGTACGGCTCGTCGAAGAAGGTCAGCGGTGCCCGCGCCGCCAGCCCGACGGTCACGCCCAGCGCGGACGTCATGCCGCGCGACAGCTTGCGCACGTCCCGCGTGCGCGGCAGGGCGAAGTCGTCCACGAGGGACTGCGCGAAGTCCTCGTCCCAGTTGGGGAACAGGTGCCGAGCCAGGCTCAGCACGTGCTTCACCTTGTACGCCTGCGGGTACTTCTGGCTCTCCTTGATGAACACGACCTTCATGAGCGAACGTTCGTTCTCGTACGGGTGCTCCCCGAAGAGCTGGAGCGAGCCCGAGGTGACGCCCGTCTGGCCGGTGATCAGCTGCATCAGCGTGGTCTTGCCGGCGCCGTTGCGGCCGAGCAGGCCGTAGATCGCGTTCTCCTCGAGCGTGAAGCTGACGTCGTCGAGTGCGGTCACGTCCCGGTACCGCTTCGTCAGGCCGCTTGCCGCCACGACAGTCATTCCGCCGCCTCCCAGGTCTCGATCAGTTTCTTGAGCTCTTCCGTGCCGATGCCCAACTTGCGGGCCTCGTCGACGAGCGGGCGCACGTACTGCGCCGCGAAGTCCAGCCGGCGACGCTCCCGGAGCGTTTCGCGGGCCCCCGTTGCCACGAACATTCCGATCCCCCGGCGTTTGTAGAGGATTCCGTCATCGACCAGGCGGTTGATTCCCTTGGCGGCGGTCGCCGGATTGATCCGGTGGAACGCCGCCAGCTCGTTGGTGGACGGCACCTGGGTCTCCTCCGCGAGCGTCCCGTCGATGATCGAGTTCTCGATCAGCTCCGCGATCTGGACGAAGATCGGGCGGTCGTCATCCATCTCGTTGGCTCGTCGGTTCATTACTCATGTAACTAACCATGCAACCGACGAAGCCATGATGTCAAGTGGTGGTGGTCGCAGGGCCCGGCTCAGCGAGCGGTGAGAACGCGGCGTCCGCCCAGCTCACGGCGGTCGCGCAGCATCGTGTGAGCGGACCGCACCCGGGTCAGCTCGGTCGGGTCGAGGGTCGCCACGACGACCTCTTCACCCTCGTCGGCGGCCCGCACCAACGCGCGCCCCTCCGGGTCGTAGACGGCCGCGCCGCCGTTGAACGACCAGTCGGCGTCGCCGCCCACGGAGTTGGCGAACACGACGTACATCGTGTTGTCGAGCGCCCGGGCGGCGTAGTAGACGTCGCGCCGGTGCGCCGAGCCGACCACGTAGCCGCTCGGCGCGAGGTAGCCGTGCGCGCCGTCGTCGGCGGCCGCCCGGCCGTGCTCCGGGAAACAGCCGTCGTAACAGATGCCCAGGCCCAGCCGCCAGCCGTCCACCAGCAGCGTGGCACCGGCCGTGCCCGGGGTGAACAGGGCGTTCTCGTCCGGACCCCAGAGGAGCTGCTTGTCGTACGCGGCGACGGCGGCACCGGTGCGGTCGACCACGACCGCCGAGCAGCTGCGTCGCCCGTCCGCGTGGCGGACCGAGGCGCCCACGACGACCACGAGCTGGCGGTCGCGCGCCGCCGACCGCAGCGCGTCGAGCCGGCCGTCGTCGATCTCCCCGGTGGCCGCGGCCGACAGGTCGGTCGCGCCGGGATCGGCGTGCAGGGTCGGCGGGTGGTACGCGCAGAGGAAGAGCTCGGGCAGGACGACCAGGCGGGCACCGGCGTCGGCGGCCTGCCGCACAAGGCGGGCACCGAGCGAGGCGTTGTGGACGAGGTCGCCGGGCACCGGCGTCGCCTGGGCGGCGGCGACCGTCAACGGAGTCGCCGGCGGGGTGTCCACGGCGGCATCCTACGGCGAGAATCGCTCTTGTGGAGGACGCCTTCTACCGGCCGACCGGAGACCCGTCCCGGTTCGAGTCGACCGCGCTCACCCAAGGGCCCTGGGGCGCCGGCCTGCAGCACGCCGGCCCGCCGTCGGCACTGCTCACCCGGGCCGTCGAAGGGCTGCCCAGCACGCTGTCCGGCGAACCCCACCTGGCCCGGCTGACCGTCGACATCCTCGGCGCGGTGCCGGTCGAGGAGCTGACGGTGACGGCCGCGGTCGTCCGCCCCGGTCGCTCGGTCGAGCTGGTCGAGGCGTCCGCCACGGCCGGGGGCCGGACCGTCCTCACCGCGCGGGGCTGGCGGATCCGGCGTACTCCCCTCGACCTGCCCCGCGCGGCCCAGCCGCGCTCCGAGCCCGCGCCGATGCGCCCGGCCGCGGCGAGCATCTTCGGCGACCCGGCCTGGCAGACCGGCTATCTCGGTGCGGTCGAGTGGCGGTTCATCTCCGGACACTTCGAGAAGCCGGGGCCTGCGCTGGTCTGGGCCCGGCCCCGGGTGCCGCTGGTCGCCGGCGAGGTGATGTCGCCGACGCAGCGGCTGGTCGCGGTCGCCGATTCCGGCAACGGGCTGAGCCGGGTGCTCGACATGGCCACCTGGTGGTTCATCAACACCGACCTGACCCTGCACCTGCACCGGCCGCCGGCCGGCGAGTGGATCTGCGTGCGCGCCCGCACCACCCTGTCCGAGGGCGGCACCGGGCTGGCCACCACACTGCTCTACGACGACGGTGGCGCGGTGGGCCAGGGTGCCCAGGCACTGCTGGTCGGACCGCGGCCGTGACACGCAAGCCGTACGTACGGATTGCAAGACCGATGGTCACCTGACACCATCGACACGTGCCCCGCGTGAGCCAGAACCAGCTCGACGCCCGCCGCCACGAGATCCTGGCCGCGGCGCGCGCTGCTTTCGCTCGCTACGGCTACGAGGGTGCCACGGTGCGCCGGCTGGAAGAGGAGACCGGGCTGTCCCGGGGTGCGATCTTCCACCATTTCCGTGACAAGGACTCGCTGTTCCTCGCCGTCGCGGAGGACGACGCGGCCGCGATGGTCGCCACCGTCGCCCGCAACGGCCTCGTCCAGGTGATGCGCGACCTGCTAGACCAGGCCGCGTCACCCGACACCACCGGTTGGCTCGGCAGCCAGCTAGAGGTCTCCCGGCGGCTGCGCACCGACCCGGAGTTCGCCAAGCGCTGGGCGGTGCACTCGGCCGCGATCGCCGAGGCCACCCGCGACCGGCTGGCCCGGCAGCGCGCCGCCGGCGTCCTCCGCGACGACGTCGACCTCGACGTGCTGGCCCAGTTCCTGGAGCTCGCGTACGACGGACTGGTCCTGCATCTGGCGATGGGTCGCCCGGCCGGTGACCTCGGCCGCGTACTCGATCTCGTCGAGGAAGCCGTTCGCCGGGCGACCGCCTAGCAGTTACTTCGCCGTTACCTCAAGCGCCCGTGCGCGGTCTTATGCCGGGTGGCGCCGCGACTCCACAATGGGCACAACGTCCTGCGAGACACGGGGAGCCCGCGATGACAGTGGCAGCGTCCGGCGACACCTGGGGCATCTCCGGCCCCACCTTCCTGGGCATCTACCTCGCGCTGGTGGTGGCGGCGATCGTCGTCACCGCGATCATCCGCTCCGCGCTCACCCGAGGTCCCGCGGGGCCGGGCTGGCCCAGCCTCGCGCCGGAGCAGGTCGCGTTCCTCAACGGCGGGGCGCTGCTGGCGACGTACACCGCGCTCGGTGGCCTGCGTCGCGGTGGCGCGATCGGGGCCAACCCGGACCGCACCCTCGTGCCGACAGGGCCGCTGCAGGCGGGGTCGACACCGCTCGACACGGCCGTCTACAACGCGGCCGGCAAGCGCCTGCGGACCCGGCAGCTGAGCGGCGACCCGTGGGTGGCGAGCGCGCTCGACGACATCCGCGGCAGCCTCGAACGAGGCGGGCTGCTGCTGTCGCGGGGCCAACGCCGCGCATCGCGGCTCGCGGCGCTGGTGCTGTTGCCGGTGATCGTCCTGGGCGCGGCACGGATCTCCGCCGGCCTCGCCAACGACCGCCCGGTCGGCTTCCTCAGCCTCCTGGTCGTCCTCTCCGTCATCTGGATGCTGGTCAGCCTGACCCGGGCGAAGCGGCAGACCAAGGCGGGCAAACGGGCGCTCACCGGCCTCCGCGGCACGCACCACCACCTGGCGCCCGGGCAGACGCCGAGCTACGCGACGTACGGTGCCGGCGCGGCGGCGATGGGCGTCGCCCTGTTCGGCGCGTCGACGCTGTTCCTGCTCGACCCCGCGTTCGCGGAGGAGGCCGAGATCAACCGTCAGGTCAGCACCGGAGGATCGGGCGATGGCGGCTCCTCCAGCGGCAGTTCGTGCAGCGGTGGCAGTTCGTGCAGCGGCGGCAGCTCCTGCGGCGGTGGTGGCGGCTGCGGCGGCGGCGGGTGCGGCGGATGAACCCGTTCGTGGCGCTCTACCTGGGTCTCGGGGCCGGCGCGGTCGGGGTCGCCGCGTTCGTCCGCTACTGGGTCGCCCGCGGGGCGGTCGACGACCCGCACCACCGAAGGCTCGGCCCGGAAGAGGTCGCCTACCTCAACGGCGGGCCGAAACTGGCGATGATCGCCGCACTGGGCGGCCTGCGCCGAGCCGGCGCGATCGACACCCGACCGGACCGCACGCTCGCCCAGGCGGGCCGGATGCCCGTCGGGTCGACGCCCCTGGACACAGCGCTCTACAACGCCGCCGGCATGCACCGGCGGGTACGCGACCTGCTCGGGGACGCCCTGGTCGCCCGCGCGATCGACGACGCGCGCCGCGGCCTGGAGGACGCGGGCCTGATTCCCACCCGGCGGGACCGCAGGCAGGCCCGTCTCGCCGCTCTGCTGGTCGTGCCGGTCCTCGCGTTCGGAGGCGCGCGCATCGAGCAGGGTCTGCGGCACGACCGACCCGTCCTGTGGCTGGTGCTGATCAGCGCGGTCCTGCTCACCTGGCTGGTCTGGAGCCTGCGGGAGCTTCCCATCACGACCAGGGCGGGCCGGCGGGCGCTGGCGCGACTCCGCTCGGCCCACAGCCACCTGGCGCCCGACCACCACCCGAGCTACCCGACGTACGACGCCCCGACCGCGGCGATGGGCATCGCGCTGTTCGGCGCGTCGTCGCTGTACCTCGTCGACCCGGCGTTCGCCGACGACGCCGAGGTCCACCAGCTGCGGGTCGAGACGTTGATCGGCCCGACGGGCGCGGTCGGCACCGGCTTCACCAGCCACGACTTCGGCTCGTCCGGTTGCGGCGGAGGCGGAGGCTGTGGTGGTGGCAGCAGCTGCGGCGGGGGCGGGGGTTGCGGTGGCGGAGGGGGTGGCTCGTGACGGACTACGGCGTGGGGATCGGCTGGCGGCCGGAGATCGCCGGGTTCGTCGCCGAGCTGCCCGGCCTGCGGTTCGTCGAGGTGGTCGCCGAGTCCGTGCACGACCACGGGCCGGTGCCGCAGGGGCTGGCTGACCTGCGGGCCAAGGGAGTCGCCGTCGTTCCGCACGGGGTCAAGCTCTCGCTCGGCGGTGCCGAGCCGGTCGACCCGGCCCGGGTCACCCATCTGGCGTCGGTCGCCGAGCGCCTTGAGGCTCCGCTGGTGAGCGAGCACATCGCGTTCGTACGCGCGGGCGGGGTCGAGGCCGGGCACCTCCTGCCACTGCCCCGCAGCCGGGAGGCGGTGGACGCGCTGGTGGCCAACGTCGCGCGTACGCAGGCCGAACTGCCCGTCCCGATCGCCCTGGAGCCGATCGCGGCGATCTTCGACTGGCCCGACGACGAGCTGACCGAGGCGCAGTTCCTGACCGAGATCCTGGACCGCACCGAGGCGCTGCTGCTGCTCGACATCGCCAACGTCTACGCGAACGCCCGCAACCGGGGCACGGAACCGCTCGCGCTGCTCGACGCACTGCCGTTGGAGCGGATCGCGTACTGCCACGTCGCCGGCGGTGCCGAGGCCGGCGGCATCTACCACGACACCCATACCCACGCCGTGCCGGAGCCGGTGCTGGACCTGGTCGCCGCGCTGTGCGAGCGGCGGCGGCCACCGGCGCTGCTGCTGGAGCGCGACGGCTCGTACCCCGCCGCCGACACCCTGCGGGCCGAGCTCGACGCGATCGCGGCCGCGTCCGGCTATCCGGTCGTCACGTGACCGGCGACCTCGCGGCCCGGCAGGCGGCGCTGGTCGCCACGCTGACCTCGGGCGCACCCGTACCGCCGGGATTCGATCCTCGGCTCGTCGGGGTGGCCCGGGACGCGCTGCTGCGCAAGCGGGCCGGCGACGTCGCGCGGGCGTGGCCGATGCTCGCGGCGGCGCAGGGCGACCGGTGGCGCACGGTGTTCCTGGCGTGGGCGGCGCACCGACCGACCAACGGCTCGCTGCGTGACGGGTGGGACCTGGCCCGGTCGCTGGCCCCGCTCACCGGCACGGCCGCCGCCGAGCTGGCGGCGCGGGAGGCCGCCTGGCGGTACGACGGCCGGAGCGCCCCGGTGCCCCGCGGCCGGCTGTCCGGATGGGCCCGCCGCCGGCGATTTGATCCACTCTGGGAGAGTGGACGGCTGTGGACGCGCTTACGGTCGAAGGGCTGACCCGCCGGTTCGGCAACCTCGTCGTGCTCGACGGGCTGAGCTTCGCCGTGCATCCGGGGCAGGTGGGTGCCGTGCTGGGCGCCAACGGCTCGGGCAAGACGACCCTGCTGCGTTGCGTGATCGGCGCCGACCGGCCGGACGAGGGTGTGGTCAGGATCGGCGCGAAGCGCATCTACGAGACCGACGCCTGGGCTCGTTCGATCATGGCCGCGGCGCTGGACGACATCGACTTCTTCCCGGACCTGTCGGTCTACGAGCATTTGGCCCTCCTGGCGTACGCGCACGGCGACGGCGGCGACCCGGTCGACGAGGTGCTCGGTGAGCTCGGTCTGGAGGGCGCCTGCGACCAGCTGCCGATCACGCTGTCCAGCGGCCAGCGGCGCCGCCTCGCCCTGGCGTCCTGCCTGGTCCGGCCCCGGAAGGTGCTGATCCTGGACGAACCGGAGCAACGCCTCGACGTCGCCGGCCGGGCGTGGCTGACCGACCGCCTGCTGCGGGAGAAGGCGGCCGGCACGGCGGTCCTGATGGCGTCGCACGACGCGGAGCTGGTCGACGCGGTCGCTGACGTCCGGATCGGCATCGGCGGGTGACGACGACCGCCCTGGTGCCCCCGCCCGGAACGGCGCCACCCCCGTCCGGCGAGCTGAAGGCGCGGCTGCGCAAGGCCCGCCGCCGGCACCGCAACCGTTCGATGGGCGACCTGCTCACCGACCTCTACCTGATCGCCTTCCTGATCGCGATCTACGGCTGGGCCGCGGTCGACTCGGCCGGTGACTTCCTCCATCGTCAGGTGGCGGCGGCGCCGGCCGATCCGGGCGCCCGCTACTGGATCGCGGTCGGCGCCGGGCTCGCGCTGGCCGGGTTCGTCTGGCAGGGCCTGACCGCGGTCGGTCCGCTCCAGGTCGGCCCGGCCGTGCAGAGCTGGCTGGCCAGCACGCCGCTGTCCCGGCGCGCACTGCTGGCGCCCCGGTTCACGGGGCTGGCGCTGGCGGCGGCGTTCGGTGCGGCGCTGCTCGGCGCGGCCGGCGCGGCGATCGGCCGGTCCGGCGGCTACGGGTGGGCGGCGCTGGCGGGGCTCGCCTGGGGCACGACGTTCGCGGCAGGCACGGTGGCCGTGCAGGCGTCGCGCGTCCTGGGCCGTCGCTGGCCCGCCTGGTCGCTGGCCGGTGCGGGCGGCCTGCTGGTCCTGCTCGTGGTGCTCGCGCACGACCTGTGGGACTGGGCACCGGCAGCCCCGGGGACGTCTCTGCTGCCGGCGGTGGCGGTGATCGGCGTGCTGCCGGCGGCGGTGCTGCTGGTGCTGGCGGTGCGAGCCCTGCCGCTGATCGACCGGGCGTCGCTGTCCACGGGCGCCCGCTTCGCCTCGGCGGCGTCGTCGGCGATCCTGCTGCTCGACCCGTCGATGCTCGCGGCCGTGGTGGAGAACCAGCGGTGGCGCGCGGTCGGCCGGGTACGCAGCCGCCGCTTCCGGCGCGGCCCGCGCTGGTGGGTGCTGCTCCAGGCCGACCTGCGGCGGGTCGGCCGCACCCGCGCCGCGCTCGCCTGGTGGGCGGTGCTGGTGCTCGCCGTGTACGCCGTCGCCGTCGCGCTGCCCACGGTCGGCGGCGCGGTCCAGGTGATCGCCGCGTACCTGGCCGCAGACCGGTTCGCCGGCGGCCTGCGCGGCATCTCCCGCTCGGCCGGCCTGCGACGGGCGATCGGCGGCAGCGACGCGTCGTTGAAGCTCGTCCACCTGGTCGTACCCGCGCTGGCCGCGACCCTGTGGTGGCTCGCGACGGTGCCGGCGGTCGGCGCCGGGCCGCTCTGGCTGGCCGCGCTGCTGGTCGTCGGCGTGGCCGCCACGGTCTACCGGGCCGCGACCCGAGGCCCGATGGCCTACGGCGGCGCGGTCGCCGAGACCCCGATGGGCGCGATCCCGGTCGACCTGATCCGCCAGGTCGTCCGCGGCCCGGACCTGCTCTTCGTGCTGGTAGCCGTACAACTCCTGGTGAGGTGAGCCGTGGTTCCTGACGACGTGGTCGTGGCGGTCGAGGAGTTCGCCGCACGGATCGACGCGCTCGCACCGGCCTCTGCCGACCCACCCGTCCCGGTGACCGTGACGTTGAGCCCGGCCGCGGCCCGCGCCCTGGTCGAGGCGCTGCGGTCCTACCACGACCCACGCGACCACGGCCGCTGCGACCAGTGCGGCACGGGCTTCCTGGACGAGACCTTCACGTGCACGTGGTGCGGCCAACCGGCGGGCCTCTTCGGCCAACTGGTCCGCGAACGCCTGTCCCGCCACCAAGCGGACTGAAGCTCTATTCCCCGGCGGAAGCGCTGACGGTCATACCCGGTGTGCCGAGAGCGGGGACCTGTCGCCGACCAGCCACAGGTGACCGAACGGGTCCAGGAAGCCGCCCTGGCGGTGGACGCCCCACGGCGTGTCGTGGTCGCGGATCTGGTCGACGCTGCCGTCGGCTCCGGCCGCCACCGCGCGGGCGATGAAGGCGTCGGGGTCGTCCACGAAGACCTCGACGCGCACTGTTCTGGTGCCGGCGGCTGCCGGGGTGTCCCAGCCGTTGTGCTCCGGTTGTCCCAGGAAGAACGGGGCGCCGCCGACCGTCAACCCGACGACCCCGCCGAGGTTCCACAGCTCGGTGGCGCCGAGCGCCTCCGCGTACCATCGCGCGGCTGCCGTCGCGTCCGGCACGGCCAACATCAAGGAGAGAACGGGGCGCTGTTCTGCTGGTGTCATGAGCGGTCTCCTCGGCAGCGGTCGGCAACTGGGACGGACACAGCATGCCGCAGCTGGGCGAACTCCCGGGCCAGGTCGGCGATCTGGAAATGGGCGTTGAGGCCGCTCGGGTTGGGCAGGATCCAGACGCGGGACGGGCCGGCGGGGTCGTCCTGCGGGCCGATCTTCGCCTTCGGGCGGCGGAAGGCCGCGCGGTAGGCGGTCACGCCGAGGATCGCGATCCAGTGCGGCCGCCACTGCTCGGCCTTGGCGGTGAGGGCCACTCCCCCGGCGGCCCGTTCGGCGGCCGTCAGCTCGTCGGCGCGGGCGCTGGCGCGGTCGACCAGGTTCGTGATGCCGAGCCCGTCGTCCAGAAGGGACAGTTGCTCGGCCGGGTCGAGCTGGCGGTCGGTGAAGCCGGAGCGGTGCAGCGCCGGCCAGAAGCGGTTGCCCGGGCGGGCGAAGTGGTGGCCGGTGGCGGCCGAGTAGAGCCCCGGGTTGATGCCGCAGAACAGCACCCGCAGGCCCGGTGCGATCACGTCGGGCAGGGTCAGGTTCACCGCTGCGGCCAGTTGGGCCTCGGTGGGGCGGTCGGGCCTCACAGGGCGCGGATCAGGCCGCCGTCGATCGCGATCGACGAACCGGTCACATAGGAAGCCGCCGGCGACAGCACGAAGGCGGCCGCCCGACCGAACTCGGCGGCGTCGCCGATCCGGCCCAGGGGCACGTCGTCGCCGGCGCCTGCGCGGGGGCGGGTCGGGTCGTCGGGGTCGCCGTAGGTGTCCCGGGTGCGGTCCGTCAGGAAACGACCCGGAAGCAGGCTGACCACGCGTACGCCGCGCGGGCCGAGCTCGTCGGCCATGTCCTTGGCCACCCCGACCAGGCCCGGGCGGAAGCCGTTGGAGATGCCGAGGTTGGTGATCGGGGTGCGGGCCGAGGAGGACAGCACCAGCGCGATCGCGCCACCGGGTCCCAGGGCGGCGGCGACCACCCGGGCGGTGCGGACGGCGCCGAGGAAGACCGTCTCGAACGAGCCGCGCCACTGGTCGTCGGAGGCGCCGAGGGCGGTGCCGGCGGGCGGGCCGCCGACGGAGATCAGGGCACCGTCGAGCCGGCCGAACGCGTCGTGGGCCAGGGCGACCAACCGGTCCGGGCAGTCGTCGTGGGCGAGGTCGGCCACGAGACCGCGCGCCTGGTCGGGACCGCCGAGCTCGGCGATCGCCTCGTCGACGTGGTCGGGGTGGCGGGAGCAGACGACCACGCGGGCACCGTCGGCCACCAGACAGCGCGCGGTGGCGAGGCCCAGACCCCGGGTGCCGCCGGTCAGGACGTACACGCGGTCAGCAAGCCCAAGGTCCATGCCAGGATCCTGCCGCACCCGCGCGCCGCTCACAACGCGGGCTATTCGCCGGTGATCGGAACACGATCGGGCTGGGCAGGTGGGGACGGCGTCCCTCGGCTCGGGGTCCGATGCGGGTGACCAGGGCCGCCCGCGGCACCTCGACCAGGTCGACCCGCTCCGGGTCGGAGAGCCGGGTCGCGTGCTGCCGGAAGCCGACCAGGTCGGCGGCCGGTCGGGTGCGCCAAGGCGTGATCGGGTGCGTGTCATCAAGGGTCTAAGGCGCCTTTTTCATGATCGTGTGCGGCAGGTCGAGACGATCGACGGCGTGTCGGCCAGACCATCCTCACATGATCATGGACGGGTCGGGTCGCGGTCTCGATGTGGCGCACACGATCACTGTGCACGGCTCGGACCATGATCCGACATCGAGGTGACCCACGCGGGACTGAGCCTGGGCGGCCTGCCGCTACCTGCTTGGACCCACCCGTACCCGCCGGGACCGCGATGATCGGCAGGACAACCCTAGGCCCGGGCGCGGAGGACTTCGGCGGTCGCCGGGTCGGCCGGGAAGAAGGCCTCGACGGCCAGGCCGGCGACGGTGACGTCCAGCGGCGTGCCGAACAGCGTCGTGGTGCTGAAGAAGGACAGCTCCGTGCTCTCGTGGCGGTAGCGCAGCGGGACCACGACACCCGGGACCGCGTCCTCGGCCGGTGCCGCGTGGCCGCCCGGATAGCCGCGCAGCTCCTCGAGCAGCTCGTGCAAGCCGGCGTCGTTCGTGGTCGTCGCCTGTTGGCGCAGCCGGACGAGCAGGTGGGCGCGCCACTCCGGCAGGTTGCTGATCCGCGGCGCCATGCCGTCGGGGTGGAGGCTCAGCCGCAGCACGTTGACCGGCGGCGCCAGCAGGTGCGGCGCCGCGCCGGCGGTGAAGAGGGAGATCGCCGGGTTGGCCTCGACCAGGTGCCAGTGCTCGTCGACGAGCGCCGCCGGGTACGGGCTGTGTCCGTCGAGGATCTGCCGCACCGCGGCGCGTACCGGGGCCAGCTCTGGATCGTCGAGCTCGTGCCGCGGATAGGCCGGCGCGTGGCCGCCGGCGAGCAGGATCGTGTTGCGCTCGGCCAGCGGGATGTCGAGCTGTTCAGCCAGCCGCAGGATCAGCTCCGGGCTGGGCCGGGAGCGACCGGTCTCCACGAAGCTGAGGTGCCGGGCCGAGATCCCCGTCTCGATCGACAGGTCGAGCTGGCTCATCCGGCGGCTCCGGCGCCAGTCCCGGAGCAGCTCTCCGACCGGTCGCCTCGGCCTGGTCATCGTCGTCACCACACCGACGCTAACGACCGCTGTGCGGCGGGACCATTACCTCCGAGGTAATCGACACCGCACCGCCGCCCCGGCAACCATCTCTCCCAGAACGGCACCGACGAGGAGGAGATTGAGATGGCGACGATGTACGACGAGCTGGCGGAACGCTACATCGCGGTCTGGAACGAGACGGACCCGACCAAGCGGCGCCGCGACATCGACGACCTGTGGGCGCCCGAGGGCCGCTACGTCGACCCGCTGGCGGTGGCCGAGGGCCGGGCCGCGATCGACGCGACGGTGGCCGCGGTGCAGGGCCAGTTCCCCGGCATGACGTTCCGGTTGGCCGGCCCGGTCGACGGCCACCACAACCAGGCCCGCTTCACCTGGGAGCTCGGCCCCGCCGGGGGCGAGGCGCCGATCGTGGGTTTCGACGTGGCGACCACGGGCGACGACGGCCGCCTGACCCAGGTGCTGGGCTTCCTGGACCGCGTTCCCGAGGCGGGCTGAGCCCCTAACGCAAGCTCAGGTAGTGGGCGCGCTGCTGCGGTTCGAGATGCTCGATCGCGAACCGCAGCACCACCCTCGGAGCAGTGGCGGCATGGCGGTCGAGGAATGCGACAAGCCGTGGTCGGTCGTGCTTGCCGGCTTCCCGCAGCATCCCGCCGACCACGGTCCGCACGAACTCGTGCGGATCGTCGACCAACATCTCGGCGAGGGCGAACGTGTCATCGAGCTGTCCGGCCCGCACGAGCCCGAGGGTGGCCATCATCGCGATCCGGCGCTCCCACCAGTTTTCGGATCGCGCGAGCTCATAGAGCGTGTCGCGAGGCTTGTTGACGAGAAAGCCGCCGACCACTTGGTGCGCGCTGAGGTCGACGAGATCCCAGGTGTCGATCCGATCGGTCCGGCGCAGGTAGAGCGCGAACAGGTCGGCGCGCAGGGCTTCGGTGGTCTTCTTGTGTACGGCCTGGTTTCCCATGATGCGCAACGCACCGACCCGCACCAGATGGACGTCCGAGTCCAACAGCCGGTCGAGCTCGGCGACGGGCAGGTCACCGAACCGCTTGGCGAGCGCGAACACGTCCCCCATCCGGACGCTGTCTCGCCCAGCCGGCGGCCGGAGCGCCGCGACCTGCTCCGCGAACCCTGCGGCGGTGAGCTCCGATCCGGTCATCCGACCACCTTCGCCGCTCAACGACATCCTGTCGATCCCGCGTCCGGCGACAGTCCACCCGCAACCGATGGCCTCCCACCGGGGTGGGCCGCATACCGGGCCGGCTCGCCGCGTCGCGCCGGGTCGCCCGCGTCGTTCGTGGCGCGACCTCGTGGTGGTGGTGCGCGGGCCGCGCGCGTGGCCGACGCGGTCGGCTTCGTGAAGGTACTGCCGCCGAAGGCGGACCGGAAATCCCAACCGGGGCCGCCGCCCACGGTCACGAGCCCGACCCGAAACGGGGCCGCCTGAGCTGGACCGGTGCGGGGCCGTAACGCTCCCGCGCGCAAGGCCGACCGAGTGCAGCCACAACGCCAGCCGCGAGGCGGCCCGCGTGCAAGACGCGGACTTTGTGCTGGGCGCAGGTTGGACCGGGTCCGGCCCACAAATCGCGGGGAGGTGCGGCCGCGCGCAAGCAGCGGACCTGGTGCAGGCCACAAGGCGACCGCGCGCAAGGCGGACCGGGCCATCGCGATAACGTCGGCCGCAGGGCGGCTGCGCGCAAGCGCGAGCCCGGTGCGGGCCGCAACGCGGGCAGGCTCTCGACCGCCAGCACGGCGGTCGCGGATCCCGCGACGCGCGCTAGTCGCGGGCCGTGGCGGGGTCTCGGACCGTGACGATGACTTCTGGGTCTTCGTCGGTGTAGGGGGTTGGGGAGTCGGCTACCGCGAACTGGGTCCGGTAGAGCTCCGCGTAGAGCCCGTCCTTAGCGACCAGGTCTTCGTGGCGGCCGCGTTCCACGATGTGGCCGTGGTCCAGGACCAGGATCTGGTCCGCCTCGCGGACCGTTGACAGGCGGTGGGCGATGACCAGGGCCGTGCGGCCCGACAGGGCCGTCGAGAGCGCTCGTTGGACCGCGGCCTCGGACTCTGAGTCGAGGTGAGCTGTGGCCTCGTCGAGGATGACCACCGACGGGGCCTTGAGCAGCAGGCGGGCGATGGCGATGCGTTGTTTCTCGCCGCCCGAGAAGCGGTAGCCGCGTTCGCCGACCATCGTCTCCAGGCCGTCGGGCAGGTCGCGGACCAGGTCCGCGATCTGGGCGCCCGCCAGGGCAGCCCAGATCTCGTCGTCGGTCGCGTCGGGCTTCGCGTAGCGCAGGTTCTCGGCGATCGTCTCGTGGAAGAGGTGCGCGTCCTGCGTGACGACGCCGATCGAGTCGCGCAGCGAGTCGAGGGTCGCCTCGCGGACGTCGACGCCGCCGACCAGGACCGCGCCGCCGCTCACGTCGTAGACGCGCGAGACCAGCATCGACGTCGTGGACTTGCCCGCGCCGGACGGGCCGACCAGGGCGACCATCTCACCGGGCGCGACCGAGAACGAGATGCCGTGGAGCACCGGGTCGGAGACCGTGCGGTCGAGGACCGCGACGTCTTCGAGGGAGGCCAGCGACACCTCCGCCGCTGACGGGTAGCGGAACGAGACCTCGCGGAACTCCACCGAGCCCGCGTCGCGCGGGATGGCGACCGCGTCGGGCTTCTCGGTGATCGCCGGTGTCAGGTCGAGCACCTCGAAGACCCGGTCGAAGGAGACCAGCGCGCCCATCACGTCGACCCGGACGTTGGACAGGGCGGTCAGCGGCCCGTAGAGCCGGGTCAGCAGCAACGCCAACGTGACCACCGTGCCGGCGCTGACGGCCCCCGTCACCGCGTAGTAGCCGCCCAGGCCATAGGTCAGCGCCTGAGCCAGGGATGCCACCAGCAGCATCGCGACGAAGAAGGTGCGGGAGAACATGGCCTGTTGGATGCCGATGTCGCGGACCCGCTCGGCCCGCTCGCCGAACCGCCGCGCCTCTAGCTCGGGCTTGCCGAACAGCTTGACCAGCAGCGCGCCGGAGACGCCGAACCGCTCCGTCATCGTGGCGTTCATCTTGGCGTCGAGGTTGTATGACTCCTTCGTGATCGCGGCCAGCTTCCGCCCGACCCGCCGGGCCGGGATGATGAACATCGGAAGCAGCGCGAGGGACAGCAGGGTGATCTGCCAGGAGAGGGTGAACATCACGACCGCGGTGAGCACCAGCTGGATCGTGTTGCTGACCACGCCGGAGAGCGTGGAGGTGAACGCGCGCTGCGCGCCGAGCACGTCGTTGTTGAGCCGGCTGACCAACGCGCCGGTCTGCGTGCGGGTGAAGAACGCCAGGGGCATCCGTTGGACGTGGTCGTAGACCCGGGTGCGCAGGTCGAGGATGATGCCCTCGCCGATGCGCGCCGAATACCACCGTTGCGCGAGCGAGAGCAGCGCGTCGACGACCGCCAGGACGGCGATCAGCACCGCGATGCGGACGATCTCGGCGGCCGCGCCCGAGCCGCCGCGGGTGATGGTGTTGACGACCCGGCCCGCCAGGATCGGCGTCGCGACGCCGATGGCCGCGCCGATCACCACCGTGAGCAGGAAGACCGACATGTCGAGGCGGTATGGTCGGGCGAACCGCATGATCCGCCGCCAGGTGCCTCGGGCGAGCTTGTGGGTCGCGATCGAGTCACGGTCGCGCTCGGCGCGGAGCATCGTCCACGCGTTCATTCCGCCCGGCGGAGTCACCCCGCACCCCCTAGCTGTCGGTTGACGGGGTCAGTCTCCCCGACGGGTACGACAACATTGGGGGTAATCCGGATCTTCCCGAGGAGCCCCTACTCCCCCAGCCCGGCCAGATCGCGGAGCCGGCGGACCTGCGCCTCGCGCTCGGCCGCGAGCTGCTCGGGCCACGACCGCGACGCGGCGCCGGAGAGCAGTGCCTTCATCTCCACGACGGCATCGCGCGGCGCGGCCAACACCGCCGCGACCAGGTCGGAAACGGCGGAGTCGAGCTCAGCACGGGGCACGACCACCGTGGCGAGACCGAGCCGCAGCGCCTCCTCGGCACTGATCCGCCGAGCCGTAAGGCAGATCTCCAGCGCCCGGGCGTACCCGACCAGGTCCACGAGCCGTTTCGATCCGGCCAGGTCGGGGATCAACCCGAGCGTGATCTCGGCCATGGTCAGCTTCGCGTCGTCGGCCAGGACTCGCAGGTCACAGGCGAGCGCGAGCTGGAACCCCGCGCCGATCGCGTGCCCCTGCACCGCGGCCACCGAGACGATGTCGGGCCGGTGGAGCCAGGTGAAGCCCTCCTGGGCCGGCTGGATCCGGTCAGCGGCGGAGGCGGGCGGCAACGACGTGAGCTCGGCGATGAACCCGGGCCCACCGGAGGAGACGTCGAGGCCGGAGGAGAACGCCCGCCCCTCGCCCCGCACCACGACGACGCGCACGTCACCGGGCAACGAGCGACCGATCTCGCGCAGAGCGGCCCAGGTGTCGGGCGTCTGTGCGTTGAGCACGTCGGGCCGGCGCAACGTCACCGTCGCGACCGGCCCGGCGTGGTTGAGCTCTACCCCGCTGGTGGTCATCGCGGGCAACGATCCACGACCGGCGGGAAACCGGGAGGGATGGGGGTCAGGCCTTCTTGCGGCGGCGTGCTCCGCCCCGCTGACGAAGCTGGACGCCCGATTCCGTCAGGACCCGGTGGACGAAACCGTAGGAACGACCGGTCGAGGCCGCGAGGGCGCGGATGCTCTCACCGGAGGTGTACCGCTTGACCAGGTCCTTGGCCAGCGTCTGCCGCTCGGCCCCGACGATCCGGCGACCCTTCTCAGTGCTGGTGGCTGTGCCGGTGGCTGCCATGTTGATTCCTCACGTCCCAGACTGTGCGGTTTCATGCGGTCCCACCTATTAGACCGCCTCGGACGATCATGCGCTAGATATCAACTCTTCGCCAACCGACACGCACGGTACTGTCGGCAACCCGATACCGTGATGGCCCGTGACGCCTGAGGAGGCTCGAGCCGCGCATCGGGACGAGCGAACCGACCTCGTCGGGTGGCTCGTTCTGGCCACCGTCGGCGCCCTCGCGACGTGGCTCGCGGTGCGTTTCGGCGCCCGCCTCGGGACCGCCGGAGCACCCTTCCTCGGCGAGTACGCGCTCACGATCTCGCTGGCCAGCGTGCTTGCGCCGACGGTCGCCGCCGGGGTCGTGGCAGCCGCCTACCGGGGGTGGTGGGAGCGCATGAATTGGCCGCTCGTGCTGCTTTCCGGGTGGCTCGTGGCGGTGCTCTGGATGGTGTCGCTCGCCGTCGTCAACGGCCGCGACGGACTCACCAACCCATTGATGGTGCCCGATGACTATCTGGCCGACGCCACCCGAGTGGGTGACCATCCTCTTCACTATCTGCGGGGTTACACCACCGAAGGGATGATCCCTTCCGTGGTCGCCCGGGGCCATCCACCGGGGCCGATCCTTCTGCTGTGGGCGTTGACGCGCATCGGTGTCACGGACCGTATCGGACTCGGCCTCCTGCTGACCGCGGTCGGGGCCGCCGTCGTACCCCTGGTGCTGTTCGCGGTTCGCGGCGTTTGTGGTGATCTGGCGGCCCGCCGGTACCTGCCGGTGCTCGTCCTAGCCCCGTACGCCGTCTGGCTGGCCGGCGGCGTCGAAGGCGTCGTAGCGGTCCTCGGCGCGGCCATGATCGCGGCCGGCGTGCACGCCTCCGACGAGCGCCGCACCGGCATCCGCGCCGGCATCTGGGCCAGCGTGACCGGGCTCCTGCTCGGCATCGCAGCGCTGTTCGCCTACGGCGCGCCCTGGCTGGGCCTGGCCGCGGCCTTCCTGTACTTCGCCCGGCGCCGGGCCGCGCTGAACCTGTTCACCGGCCTCGGCGCGCTGATCCCGGTCGTCACCGCCGAACGGCTCGGGTTCAACTGGGTCGACGGGCTGATGGACGCCCGCCACGATTTCGCCGTACGCGTCGAACCGCACCGGTCCGTGCTCTGGTGGAGCGGGATCAGCCTGGTCGTGCTGCTGCTGACGGCCGGGCCGGCGCTCTATGCCAGTTTGCGCAAGTCGCGCAACACGCCCGGCTGGCCGTTCCTGGTGGCGGCCGGCATCGGCGTGCTGTTCACATTGGTCAACGGCCTGGCCCGCGGCGGCGCCGAGACGTCCTGGCTGCCGTTCTTCCCCTGGCTGACGATGGCCGCGGTGGCACCCCGCCGCCAGGGCGGCGAGACCGTGCCGACCCCGCTGCTCCTGGTCGCGGCCGGCGCGGTCACCGCCATCGTCATCAAAGTGATCTTGACCTAGAAAGTCTCAAGCGAGCTCGACAAGCTCCAGCAGGTCGTCGCTCCACGCGTCCTCGTCGCCGTCCGGCAGCAGGATCGCGCGGTCGGGCTTGAGCGCGAGCACGGCACCCGGGTCGTGCGTGACCAGCACGATCGCGCCCGGGTAACGGGCGATCGCGTCGAGCACCTGCTCGCGGCTGACCGGGTCGAGGTTGTTCGTCGGCTCGTCGAGCAGCAGCACGTTGGCACCCGAGCAGACCAGCGTGGCCAACGCCAGCCGGGTCTTCTCGCCACCGGAGAGCACGCCCGCCGGCTTGCTCACGTCGTCGCCGCTGAACAGGAACGCGCCCAGGATCCGGCGCAGGTCGCCGTCGGTCTGGTCGGCCGCCGCCGAGCGCATGTGCTCCAGCACGGTGCGGTCGACGTCGAGCGTCTCGTGCTCCTGCGCGTAGTAGCCCAGCCGCAGCCCGTGGCCCGCCACCACCTCGCCGGTGTCGGGCGCGAGGACGCCGGCCAGCATCCTCAGCAGTGTGGTCTTGCCGGCACCGTTGAGGCCCAGGATGGCGACCCGCGAGCCACGGTCGACGGCCACGTCGACGTCGGTGAAGATCTCCAGCGACCCGTAGGACTTCGACAGGCCGGCGGCGGTCAACGGGGTGCGCCCGCACGCCGCCGGCTCAGGGAAGCGCACCTTCGCCACCCGGTCGCCGACCCGCTGGTCCTCGAGGCCGGACAGCAGCTTCTCGGCCCGCTTGGCCATGTTCTGCGCGGCGGTCGCCTTGGTCGCCTTGGCCCGCATCTTGTCGGCCTGCGCCTTGAGGGCACCGGCCTTCTTCTCCGCGTTGGCCCGCTCCCGGCGGCGCCGCCGCTCGTCGGTCTCGCGCTGTTCGAGATAGGTCTTCCAACCGACGTTGTACGTGTCGACGACGGACCGGTTGGCGTCGAGGTACCAGACCTTGTTGACGACCGCGTCGAGCAGCGAGACGTCGTGGCTGATCACGATCAGGCCGCCCTTGTGCTGGGCCATGTAGCCCCGCAGCCAGACGATCGAGTCGGCGTCGAGGTGGTTGGTGGGCTCGTCGAGCAGCAAGATGCCGGCGCCCTCCTCACCCGCGTCGCGGAACAGGATGCGGGCGAGCTCGATCCGGCGGCGCTGACCGCCGGAGAGGGTGCCGATGGTCTGGGCCAGCACGCGGTCGGGCAGCCCGAGGTTGGCGCAGATCCGGGCGGCCTCGGCCTCGGCCGCGTACCCACCGAGCGAGGCGAACCGCTCCTCGAGCGAACCGTAGCGGCGGACCAGGGCGTCGGTCGGGTCCTCGGCGAGCTTGGCCTCGACGACCTGCATCTCGGAGAGCAGGGTGTCCAGCCCGCGCGCCGACAGCACGCGGTCGCGGGCGGTGACCTCGAGGTCGCCGGTGCGCGGGTCCTGCGGCAGGTAGCCGACGACGCTGGTGCGCTCGACCTGGCCGGAGTAGGGCGTGCCCTCGCCGGCCAGCACCTTCAGCGTGGTGGTCTTGCCGGCGCCGTTGCGGCCGACCAGGCCGATCCGGTCGCCGGGCTGCACGCGCAGCGTGGTGTCGGACAGCAGGATCCGCGCTCCGGCGCGCAGCTCCAGCCCGGTGACAGTGATCATCAGAAACGCTCTCTCTGTGAGGAAGGCTGACTTCGGGCACGCAAAAGCGCCGATCGGGCTCGTTCCCGTCGGCGCCGGGGCTGGTCAGTCTTCGCAGAGCAGCACGGCATGAAGTGTACCGGCTCCGACGGGCGAACCCCCACCGGATTAACGGTGAAGATCATCGGGTACATCCCGGCCCGTCCACATGCGTCGATTGGATGGGTGATGGAACTCAACGAACGCGCCGACGTCGACACCAGCCAGATCGAGGACCGGCGCGGCGGAGGCGGTGGTGGGGGCGGTGGCGGCTTTCCGATCCCCATCCCGACCAGCGGCGGCGGCATCGTCGGCCTGATCGTCACCGTGATCGCCGTGCTGGTCGGCGGCGGCTTCGGTGTGAACGCGATCACGGGCGAGGACGCCCCGCCGGACAACGGGGCGATCGAGCAGAGCTGTGACGCGGCCGACAAGCTGGAGAAGCTCGACTGCCGCAACGCCCTCTACGTCAACTCGATCCAGTCGTGGTGGACCAAGCGGCTGCCGGAGAGCTTCGGCGAGCAGTACAAGCCGGCGGACACGGTCTTCTTCGACCGGGCCGTGCAGACCGGGTGCGGCGCCGCCGACTCCGGCGTCGGGCCGTTCTACTGCCCCGCCGATCACAAGGTCTTCATCGACCTGACCTTCTACCAGGTGCTCGCCGACCAGCTCGGCGCCAAGGGCGAGTTCGCCCAGCCGTACGTGCTGGCCCACGAGTACGGACACCACGTGCAGTCCCTGATCGGCACCGAGGCCGACATGCGCCGCCAGCAGGAGCGTGACCCCGACAACGCCAACGAGCTGTCGGTGAAGCTGGAGCTGCAGGCCGACTGCTACGCCGGCGCGTGGGCGAAGAACGCGACCCAGACGGCGGACGCCGACGGCGACCCCATCTTCAAGAGCATCACCGACCAGGACATCCAGGAAGGCCTGGACACGGCGGCCGCGATCGGCGACGACACGCTGCAGAAGCAGTCCGGCCAGGGCGTCAACCCGGACGCGTTCACCCACGGCACGTCCGCGCAGCGGCAGCAGTGGTTCCGCACGGGCTACGACACCGGCGACCCGAAGGCCTGCAACACGTTCGGGTCGTGACCGTCAGCCGGCGGCGTCCAGCGGGTTGCCGCACACCCGCCAGGTGCCCCGGTC
Organism: Asanoa sp. NPDC049475; assembly: GCF_040676915.1. Classification (NCBI taxonomy): domain Bacteria; kingdom Bacillati; phylum Actinomycetota; class Actinomycetes; order Micromonosporales; family Micromonosporaceae; genus Asanoa; species Asanoa sp. NPDC049475. The sequence continues at coordinate 66,205 of NZ_JBFAPY010000010.1, forward strand.
GTCCGTGACCCGCAGCTCGTACGCCGTGCTCGCACCGACCGGGTCCAGCAACTCCGCCGAGACGGTGGCGTCGCTGGGCCCGGTCTCCGCGACGCTGTCGATCCGGTAGCTCGACACCGCCGGCCGGCCGCCGATCCCGGCGACGAAGTCCTCCCGCTCGACCCGTTCGCGGGTCTCGTTGCAGAGCTGGTCGTAGGCGCCGCCGATGTTGCCGGCCGCGAGCCGCGTCAGGAACGAGTCGGCCGCCAGCCGGGCACCCTGCTCGGGCGCGCGGTGGCCGCGGAAGAGGAAGAAACCGCCGACCACTAGGCCGGCCACGAGCAGCACGGCCGTGAGCATGCCGGCCCTGCGGGCCTCGTCCGAAACCATGGCGGGAGGGTACCGCCTACGGTTGCGGGTCACGCACCAGGATCGATACGGCGCGGGCGGCGGCCACCGCGTCGACCAGCACCGCGTGCCGCGGGTCCGCGACGTCGAGCAGCCGTTCCGCGCGCAGCGGGAGCAGCGGCGCCAGCCGGGGGTCGGCAAGGATCGCGTCGACCGTGCGCCGGTCGCCGCCGCAGACCAGGGCCGACAGCGCGGCGGTCACCGGCAGCAGCAGCCGCACGGCCAGGTCCGCCGCGTCCCTCGCCGCCGCCTTGGCCTGGTTGTCCCGCCGGCGGGCGAACCGCTGCTGCGACCAGCCGCCGGCGGCGGTGCGGCTCTGCACGTACGAGCTGTCCACCTTGGACGTCACCAGCCGGGCACCGTCGGCGACCCCGACCGCGACCGCCGCCTTGCGGGCCAGCAGCAGCCCGATCTGGCGCGGCGACCGGGCGGCCTCGACGAAGTCGGCCAGGTCGTCGGCCAGCGGGGCGCCGGGCGGTGGGTACAGCTCCGCGGTGGCGCCGTCGAACGCCGCGAGCAGCAGACCCTCGTCGGTGGGCCGCTGGGCGTACGCGCCGTGTCGCTCGCGGAACCCGTCGACCCAGCGGGTCAGGCGGTCGGGGTCGACGAAGACCCAGCGCCCGCCACCCGCGGCCGGGCGGCTGGTGGTCATTCCGCGACGGTACGGCACGCCACAATGTCCGGATGACCGCGCCGGTGTTGGCCCGCCTGACCACGCTGTTCGAGAGCGAGCGCGACCCCGAGCGGGCCGCCGGGATGCGGGCGTACATGCGCGACCAGTTCGACTTCCTGGGCATCATGTCCCCCCGGCAGCGGGCGCTCGCCCGACAGGCGACGGCCGGCACCGGCAAGCCCACGCCGGCCGACCTGCTCGCGCTGGCCGACGCCTGCTGGGAGCGGCCGGAGCGGGAGTACCAGTACTTCGCGTGCGATTACCTGCGCCGGCACGTGGCGGTGCTGGGCGCGGACGCCCTGCCAGCCGTGCGCCGGCTGATCACCACGAAGCCCTGGTGGGACACCGTCGACGTGCTGGCCGCCCGGGTCGTCGGGCCGATGGTGAGCGGGCGCGGCGCGGTGCTGGACACCTGGATCGACGACGACGACCGCTGGGTGATCCGCACCGCCCTGCTGCACCAGCTCTTCTACAAGCGCGACACCGACGCGCCGCGGCTGTTCGACTACTGCGCGCGGCAGAAAGGGCACACCGACTTCTTCGTACGCAAGGCGATCGGCTGGGCCCTGCGGGAGTACGCGAAGACCGATCCGGAGGCGGTGCGCGCGTTCGTCGCCACGACCGAGCTGTCCGGCCTGTCGAGGCGCGAGGCGCTCAAGAACCTCTAGCAGGAGGTCGGCGGCTCGGGGAGGTGCTTGTCGGCCCAGTCGGCGATCAACGTGAGCGCCGGCAGCAGCCCTTCGCCGGCCTCGGTCAACGAGTAGGTCACGGACACCGGCGGCCCCGGATCCACCTCGCGCTTCACCAGCCCCAGGTCACACAGCTCCGTGAGCCGGTCGGAGAGCACGGAGTCGCTCACGCCCTCGACCAGCCGGGACAGCTCGCGGAACCCGGCGGGGCCGGCGCTGAGGCTGCCCACCACCAGGCCCGACCAGCGCTTGCCGAGGACGGTGAAGGCACGGGCCAGCGCGACATCGCCGCGGCCGCACCGCTCCCTGATGTCCTCGCTGTGACGTACCCCGCTTTCGGTCACCACGCCATGCTAGCGCGGCAGAGGTCGCTAGTATTTCCGAAGCAGCTAGCGAAGCTAGGGTCGCTAGCCTTTTCACGGAGGTAACACTGGTGACGAACACCGAGGTCAAGCGCCCTTCCGTCGTCGTCCTCGGCGGCGGCTACGGCGGCTTGAACACCGCGAAGGCGCTGGACGACGTCGCTGACGTCACGCTTGTCGACCCGTCGGGCGCGTTCCACCACAACGTCGCGTCGTGGCGCGCCCTGGTCGACCCGTCCTGGATCGACCGGATCTTCCTGCCGCTCAACCGACTGCTGCACCACGGCCGGTTCGTCCGCGACCGGGCCGTCGCCGTCGACGGCCGCACCGTCACCCTGGAGTCCGGCGCCGAGCTGACCCCCGACTACCTGGTGCTCGCGACCGGGTCGCAGTACCCGTTCCCGGCCAAGGCCGGCGGTTCCGACGAGCGGAGCGCCAAGGACCGGTTGCAGGCCGCGCACGACGAGCTGCTCGGCGCCCGCCGCGCCCTCATCGTCGGTGCCGGCCCGTCAGGGCTGGAGCTCGCCGGCGAGATCAAGGCCTTCTTCCCGGACAAGGAGGTCACCGTCGTCGACGTCAACGCGGACATCATGCACGGCCCGTTCGAGCAGGAGCTGCGTGACGAGCTCAAGCGGCAGCTCGACAAGCTCGGTGTCCGGCTGGTGCTCGGCAGCCCGCTGACCGCCCTGCCGGACGCCACGCCCGCGACCGCGACGCCGGTCACCGTGACCACCGAGAGCGGCGAGACGGTCGAGGCCGACATCTGGTTCCGCGCCTTCGGTGTCCGCCCGGCGACGGACTACCTGCGTGGCGAACTGGCCGCGGCCCGCGACGAGCGCGGCTACCTTCCGGTCGACGAGCACCTGCGGGTCAAGGGCGGCGGCGACGGCGTGTACGCACTCGGCGACATCAGCACCGCCGACCGCGACACCGCCGGCGCCGCCAGCCGCCAGGCCAGTGTGGTCGCGGCCAACATCCGGTCGGCCATCGCCGGCGGCGACGCGACGGAGGCGTACGAGCCGGGTCCGGTCATGATCATCGTGCCGCTCGGTCCCGAAGGCGGGGCCACCCAGCTGCCCACCGGCGTGGGCGGCCCCGAGGAGGCATCGGCGATCAAGGGCAGCGCGATGCTGGTCGACATGTACGCGAAGCACTTCGACGCGCCGGAGCGCTAACCGACCACCAGCACGATGGCCAGCACGATGATCAACAGGCTGGACGCGAGGGCGGTGTAGAGCCGCCCTCGCGGCCCGGTCAGCAGCCGGCCGACGAGGGTGCCGCCGGAGGCGATCAACAGCTGCCAGCTCGCCGAGGCGATGAACGCGGCCAACACGAACAGCACCTCACCGCCCGCGGTGAGCTCGTCGCCGGCCTGCCGCGCCAGCACGAGCGCCGCGAAGTAGACGATGGTCATCGGGTTGAGCAGCGTCAGGGCGAGGATGCCGCCGTACGCCCGCCACGGTGTGCCGAGGCCCGCACCGGACCGCGCCGCCCGGGCCGGATCGCGGTGATGGCGCACGGCCACGAGCGCGGTCTGCGCCGCCAGCACCAGCAGCACGACGAACGCGATCCAGCGCAACGGCGTGGCGACGGGTTCGATGACACCCGCGAGCGCGGCGCCCCCCAGCACCGCGATCGCGGCATAGAGCCCGTCGGCGGTGGCCACGCCCAGCGCGGCCGCCGCGCCCACCCGGAACGACGTGCGGGCGGCGAGCCCCATGATCAGAATGGCGATCGCACCGACCGGGATCGCGACACCGTAGCCGGCCAGCAGGCCGGCGATGAACGCGTCGGTCATCGCGGATCAGCCGCGATCGACACCGGCCACGAGCCACGCTGCTGTCGGCGGCCGGCGAGGGCCGTCGCGACAGAAACCTGGGTCTTGGCAGATGCGATCACCCGCACATCATGGGACACGAGCGCCACCTCACGCACCCGGATTTCCGCGTCCGGCTCGTCGCACGTCCGATGGTTTCACCGCGGCGCGGGCCGGGGTACACGACGGTTGATCGTTTGAACCGTTCGAGGAGGTCAGATGAGTGGCGTCGCCAACCCGGCCACGGTCGAGCAGTGCCTGCGCGTGGGTGCCGGATTCAGCCAGGGCGACCGGGCCTGGATCGCGGAGCAGTTCGAGCCGTTGGACGCGCGCCTCGCGTCGTTCGACGCCGACGCGACCGAGCTGGAGATCTCCGTCAAGGACCGCCAGTCCCCCGGCCAGAAGGTCACGTTGGAGTGCTGGACCCGCGACGTCGACAAGATCGTCACGACCTCGACCGAGGACGACCTGCACGCCGCGGTGATGGACGTGCGTGACGACCTGCGCCGCCGCCTCACCGACGCCAAGGGGCGGCGCAGCCCCAGGTGATCCAGGCCTGACGCGGGTCGCCGGGCCACTATGCCGGCCGGGCGACCCGGGAACAGGAGAAAGGTCAGCGCGCGCAGCGCAGGTCCTCCGGCACGCCGTCCGGGCCCGCCGCGCGGCGCCATTCCGCGGCCGTCAGGTCGCGGCCGGCGACCTCGCACGCCTTGCGCCGCCAGTGCGCGGCATCCAGGTCCCACCTGGTCAACCACGCTCCGGAGGCCACCGTCAGGAGCTCCCGGTGCCCGGGCCGGAACCGCATCCGGACCGAGTTGTACGGGCTCAGGTCCAGCGCGATGCCCGAGGCGGGCATGGGCATCGGCAGGTCACCGAGGCGCTCGCCCGACGGGAGGTCGCGCACCAGGATCCGGCCGTCGGCGCGCAGCCGGGCGGCGATAGTCCGGTCCTCGCTGAGCTCCCACGTGCCGCCCGGCTCCGCGGGGCCGGCGACCGTCGCCCGGTCCTCGCCGACGGTCTCGACGCTCCCGTCGGCGCCGGTGAAGACCAGACCGCCCGGCCCGGCCGGTGCCACCCCGACCGCGTCGGGCAGGTCCAGCTCCCGCGCCTCTCCGCTGCCGGTGTCGACGGTCACGGCGGGCGACCCGATCCCCACGAGCCCGACGCGGGAACCGTCGGCGGCGACTGCCGCATCGGGCGGTGAGCCGGTCGCGGCCGGCCTGATCGAACGCAGCGGCCGGCCGTCGCCGCCGGAGTGCTGCCACACGGCGCCGTCCGGGTAGACGGCGACGAAGCTCGAGTCCGACGCGCGCCACGCGACCGCCCGCGGTGGCTCCGTCTGACCCGACGGCAACCAGTCGAGGGTACGGACCCGTCCCTGCCGGGGCAGCCACTCCTGCACGGCGGTGTCGGTCGCGGTGAGCACCCGTGCGGCGGCCGAGTCGGTCCAGAGTGGACTGCCGGCGTTCGAGGGCGCGGCGTCGCGTTGGCGGCCCTCGGTCAGGTCGACGACGTACGCGTTGCGGCCGACCTCGTCGGCGACCACCGCGAGGCGGCCGTCCGCGGTGGGCAGCACGACCGGATTCTGCTTGAACCGTCCCAGGTCGCGCAGCCACGTGGTGGTGACCGACGCGAGACGCGAGACCTGCCGCAAGTCCCAGAACGCCATCGTGCGGCCACCGGCGGAGACCAGCCGGGGCGCGTCGAAGAAGCGCACGAGGCTGGTGTTCCGGAAGCCGGACCGGGTCCCCGGCTACCGCGCGAGACCCGATGTGCGCCTGTTCACCGTGGAGACGACCGACACTCGGCCGTGGCGGCTGGCTGTACTCGACCGGTTCGACGGCCGGGACTGGACGATGTCGCGACCGCGGTTCGTCCCGGCGGGGCTGGGCACCGGCGCCGCTGTCGTGAGCGGCGTGCGGGTGCGCCAGGACTTCGTGATCGACGAGCTGGAGGGATACTTCCTGCCGGCCGCGGTCGTGCCCGTCCGACTGCACGACGGGGTCGATGCGGTAGACCCGGACACGGGGACGTTGCTTTCGTCCGAGCGGCTCCGGCCAGGGCGGCACTACGCGTTGTCCTCCCAGGCGTCCGACCCGATCGGACCGGGAGAGACGGCACTGCCGGCGCCGGTGCCGGCGTCCGTGGACGCGCTGGCGGGCGAGCTGGCCGGTGCGTCCGCGCCGCTCGACGCGCTGGAGGCGCGGCTGCGCCGGCACGGCCGCACCGACCCGGCCGCGGCGGGCGGGCACTCGTACGGCCACGTCGACCGGCTGCTGTCGAGTCCCACGGTGGGTGGGGCCGAGCAGTACGCCGTCGCGTTCGCGCTGGTGGCCCGCACCGCCGACCGGGCCGGCCCCGGCACCGGCCGTGACGCCGTCGGTGCCGCCGACGCCGGTGCCGGCGCCCAGCACTACCGCCGCACCGGGCGCGCGGCCTTCGAAGACGGCTCCCGACGACACCGGCGGTGGCGGCGAGACTGGCGGGGCGACCGGCGCCGGCCGGCCGGCTTCGTACCTGATGGCGGTCGTCCTGCTGGTCGTGGCCGCCTACCTGGTCGCCGTGCTGGTGACGCCACCGCTGCGCCGCCGGAGGCGCAGGCGGGCGGCCGATCCACGGATCCGGACCGTGAACGCGTGGCGGGACGTGCTGGATGCACTGCGCGGCCGCACGCCCGACATCGCCGTCCGGACCAACGGTCAGCTGGCCGAGCACGCCGCCGTGGTCTGCCCGGATGCGGCGGCCGACGTAGCGGCGCTGGTCGTGCTCGCCGACCACGCCGGATACGCCGACGAGCCCGTCGGCGACGACCTCGCCGAGGCAGCCTGGGTCCTCGCCGACCGGATCGGACCCCGGCTCGAACGGCTGGACCATCCGGTGCGCCGAACGGTCAGGCGACTCGCACCGGCACGGCTGCTGACCGCCGTTGCGCCCCGTCGGCGTCCACGATGGAATAGACCGAACGTGAGGGAGGCCATGTGATCGCTGGTTGGCTGCGCACCCGCTGGGCCCGGGTGCTGCTGGGCGCGCTCGGTGGTGCGTTGGGCGGCCTTGCCGTCTACCTCGGCAGTCAGCTGACGGGCGCCGGGCTGTTCGTCGTCGCCGGAGGGTTCGCCGGGCTCGTGGCGGCGCTGGTCGTGCACAGCCTCAACCAGACGGTCCGGCTCACCGACGTCAAGATCACCGTGCCGCAGTTCAGCGAGCTGAGCTTCACCGTCACCCGCGAGAGCGAGCAGGTGGCCTGGAAGCTCTTCGTCGAGACCGTCACCCGGGTCGCCACCCAGCGCCTCGATCCCGGCGTCGGTCACCTGCGCGAGGCCCTCAGCTCGATCCACGGCGTGTTCGAGCTGACCCGCGAGATCCTGAAAGAGACCCAGCCCTCGCGGCGCACCGGCAGCGACCCGACCGTCGAGCACCTGGCCATCGCGATGCTCAACAGCGAGCTACGGCCGTTCCTGACCCACTGGCACCCGCGGCTCGCGGCCTGGGAAGCGACCCACGACAGCGACGTGGGCTGGCCGGAGGGCGAGGCCTGCCGCGCCGACCTGGCCGCGCTCCAGGTGCGCATGCGGGCGTACGTGCTCGGTTTCGGGCGGTTGGCCCGCGTGCCCAACGCCGCGCAGATCGTCGACGGGACGTTCGACGCAACCTACACGAACCCTCCCGTGCCGGCGGCGCGGGAGGGTGCGGTGAGCGGATAGCTCAGACGTTGAAGCCGAGCGACCGGAGCTGGTCGCGGCCCTCGTCAGTGATCTTGTCGGGACCCCACGGCGGCAGCCAGACCCAGTTGATCCGGAAGTCGCTGACGATGCCGCCGCCGGGGCCGGTCGTCAGGGCCGCCCGGGTCTGGTCCTCGATCACGTCGGTCAGCGGGCAGGCCGCCGAGGTCAGCGTCATGTCCAGCGTGGCGACGTTCTCGTCGTCGACGTGCACCCCGTAGACCAGGCCGAGGTCGACGACGTTGATGCCGAGCTCCGGGTCGACGACGTCCTTCATCGCCTCTTCGATGACGTCCACCGACGCCTTCGAGGGGCTCACGGTCTCTTCACTCATGCCTTCACCTCGGGTCCCACCGTCACGCCGGCACGTACCGCCGCATCCTTGAACGCCATCCAGGGCAGCAGCGCGCACTTCACGCGCGCCGGATAGCGCGCCACTCCGGAGAACGCCACGCCGTCACCCAACAATTCCTCGTCCGGCTCGACCTGGCCGCGGCCCTGCATCAGCTCGACGAACGCGTCGTGCACCTTGAACGCCTCGTCGACCGGCAGCGTCGCCAGCAGGTCGTGCAGGACGCTCGCCGAGGCCTGGCTGATCGAGCAGCCCATCCCCTCGTACGAGACGTCCGCCAGCTTGTCGCCGGCCACGGAGACCCGGATCGTCACCTCGTCGCCGCAGGTCGGGTTGACGTGGTGCGCCTCTCCGCCGAACGGCTCCCGGAGCCCGCGACCGTGCGGCCGCTTGTAGTGCTCCAGGATGATCTCCTGGTATAGCTGGTCGAACTGCATCAGCCGAACACCTTTCGCACCCGCTCGAGCCCACGCACGAGCGCGTCGACCTCCTCGGTCGTCGTGTAGACGTAGAACGACGCGCGGGTGGTCGCGGGCACTCCGTAGCGCACGCAGACCGGCCGCGCGCAGTGGTGGCCGACCCGCACCTCCACACCCTCGTCGTCGAGCACCTGGCCGACGTCGTGGGGGTGGATGCCCTCCAGCGCGAACGAGATCGTGCCGCCGCGCCCCTCCGTGGTGGTCGGCCCGAAGATCCGCAGGGTGGGCACCGTCGCGAGCGCCTCCAGGGCGTACGCGGTGATCTCCTGTTCGTGGGCCTGCACCTCGGCCATGCCGATGTCGTTCAGGTAGTCGATCGCGGCGCCCAGGCCGACCGCCTCGACGATCGGCGGCGTGCCGGCCTCGAACCGGGCCGGAGCCGGCGCGAACGTCGACTTCTCCAGCGTCACGGTCTCGATCATCGAGCCGCCACCGAACACCGGCGGCATCGCCTCGAGCAGGTCGGCCCGGCCCCAGAGCACGCCGATGCCGGTCGGCCCGAGCATCTTGTGCCCGGTGAACGCGATGAAGTCGACGCCGAGCGCCTGCACGTCGACCGGGAAGTGCGGCACCGACTGCGAGCCGTCGAGCAGCACCAGCGCGCCGACCTCGTGCGCCCGGGCGACGATCCGCGCCGGGTCGTTGATCGTGCCCAGGATGTTGGACATGTGCACGATCGAGACCAGCTTGGTGCGCTCGTTGACCAGGGTGTCGAGCTGCGACTCGTCGAGCCGGCCCTCGTCGGTGACCTGGAACCAGCGCAGGGTCGCGCCGGTGCGCTCGCACAGCAGCTGCCACGGGACGATGTTGGAGTGGTGCTCCATCTCGGAGATCACCACCTCGTCGCCGGGGCCGAGACGGAACCGGGGATCACTCCCCGGTGTCGCCGAGGCGTTCGAGAAGGCGTACGCGAGCAGGTTGATCGCCTCGGTGGAGTTCTTGCCGAACACCACCTCGGACGCCGCCGGCGCGTTGATGAACGCCGCCACCTTCTCGCGCGCGCCCTCGTAGGCGAGGGTCGCCTCGGTGCCCAGCGTGTGCACCGAGCGCGACACGTTGCCGTTGTGCCGCTCGTGGTGCGCCCGCATCACCTCGAGCACCTGGCGGGGTTTCTGGGACGTGTTGGCGCTGTCCAGATAGACCAGCGGGTGGCCGTTGACCTCCCGACCGAGGATAGGGAAGTCGGCACGCAACGCGGCGACGTCGAACGTCGACGGGATCGCGAGAGACGTCATGACTGGGCAGCCCTTCGTGCGTCGATCAGGCCGTGGCCGGACCGGTTTCCGCCAGGTAGCGCGCGTAGCCCTCGGCCTCGAGCTTCTCCGCGAGCTCCGGACCGCCCTCTTCGACGATCCGCCCGCCGGCGAAGACGTGCACGTAGTCGGGAGTGATGTAGCGCAGGATCCGGGTGTAGTGCGTGATCAGCAGGACGCCGGTCTCGCCGGTCGCCCGGACCCGGTTGACGCCCTCGCTGACCACGCGCAGGGCGTCGATGTCGAGGCCGGAGTCGGTCTCGTCGAGGATCGCGGTCTTCGGCTTGAGCAGCTCGAGCTGGACGATCTCGTGCCGCTTCTTCTCACCGCCGGAGAAGCCCTCGTTGACGTTGCGCTGGGCGAACGCCGGGTCCATCTGGAGGCGCTCCATGGCGCCGCGCAGCTCGCCGGCCCAGGTGCGCAGCTTCGGCGCCTCGCCGTCGATGGCGGTCTTCGCGGTGCGCAGGAAGTTGGCCACCGAGACACCGGGGACCTCGACCGGGTACTGCATCGCGAGGAACAGGCCGGCCCGGGCGCGCTCGTCGACGGTCATCGACAGCACGTCGGCGCCGTCCAGCGTGACCGAGCCACCGGTGATCTGGTACTTCGGGTGACCGGCGATCGAGTAGGCCAGCGTGGACTTACCCGAGCCGTTGGGGCCCATGATGGCGTGCGTCTCCCCGGCGCGGACCGTGAGGTCGACGCCGTTCAGGATCGGCTTGAGCTCGCCGTCGGGCAGCTTGACCGAGACCTTCAGGTCGCGGATCTCCAGGGTGCTCATGCGGGCATAACTCCATTGCTCGGCGTGAGAGCGGCGAAGACCTCGCCGTCACGGACTTCCACGGGATAGACAGGAACAGGTTCGGTCGCCGGGAGCCCGGTCGGCTCGCCGGTGCGCAGGTCGAAACGGGAACCGTGGAGCCAGCACTCCAGCGTGCAGCCGTCGACCTCGCCCTCGGAGAGGGCGACCGCGGCGTGCGAGCACTCGTCGTAGGCGACGTAGAAGTTGTCGTCCTCGGCGTGCACGACCGCGAGCTCCAGGTCGTCGACGACGGCCCGGATCGCCGTGCCCTTGGGCACGTCCTCGACGGAGCACAGGCGGACGAAGGTCACTGGTCGCCCTTCGCCAGGCGCGCCTCGACGGCGTCGCCGAGCCGGTCGCGCAGGCCCTCGTCCGGGACCTTCTGGAGCAGCTCCGCGAAGAAGCCGCGGACCACGAGCCGGCGCGCCTCCTGCTCCGGGATGCCCCGGGCCATCAGGTAGAACAGCTGCTCGTCGTCGAACCGGCCGGTCGCGCTGGCGTGGCCGGCGCCGACGATCTCGCCGGTCTCGATCTCCAGGTTGGGCACGGAGTCGGCCCGGGCACCGTCGCTGAGCACCAGGTTGCGGTTGATCTCGTAGGTGTCCGTGCCGGTCGCCTGCACCTGGATCAGCACGTCGCCGACCCAGACGGTGTGCGCGCCGTCGCCCTGCAGCGCGCCGCGGTAGCCGACGTAGCTGCGGCAGTCCGGGATGCTGTGGTCGACGAGCTGGCGGTGCTCCAGGTGCTGGTCGCCGTCGGCGAAGTAGAGCCCGTAGAGCTCCGCGTCGCCGCCGCGACCCGCGTACTCCACGCTGGTGAACTGGCGGATCAGGTCGCCGCCGAGGCTGACCTGCACGTGGGTGACCCGGGCGTCCCGGCCGAGCCGGAACTTCACGTGCTGGGCCTGCACCGCGTCGGGCGCCCAGTCGGCCACCGTGACCAGCGTCAGCGCTGCCCCGTCGGCCACGTCGACCTCGACGTTGTCGGCCAGCGTGGTCGAGCCCGACTGCTCCAGGATCAGCGTCGCCTTCGCGAACCGGCCGATCTCGACGACCGTGTGCGCGTACGCGACACCGGCGCCACCGCCGAGCACCCGCACCCAGGCCGGCTCCGCGGGCTCGGCCTCGGGCGCGACCGCGATCAGCGTCGCGCCGTCGGCGTTGCCGAAGCCCAGCGCGCTGACCCGGTCGAACGGCACCAGCACGCGGCCGATCCGGTCGTCACCCTTGGCCAGCCGCTGCACGGACACGCCGGCCGGCAGGCCGTCGTGCTCCCAGCTCAGCGCGGTCTCCGCCGCCGGGGTGCTGGTCGCGAGACCGCGCATCCGCTTCAGCGGCGTGAAGCGCCACTCCTCTTCGAGACCGGTCAGGGCCGGGAAGTCGGCGACATCGGCCGAGCGCAGGCTCTGCGCCTTGGTCTTGGGCACGCTCGACGTCTTGGGCGGGGTTACCGCCACCTCGGTTTCCGTGGGCATTTAGCCGACGGCCCCTTCCATCTGCAGTTCGATGAGCCGGTTGAGCTCCAGGGCGTATTCCATCGGGAGTTCCTTGGCGATCGGCTCGATGAAGCCGCGGACGATCATCGCCATCGCCTCGTCCTCGGTCAGGCCCCGGCTCATCAGGTAGAAGAGCTGGTCCTCGCTGACCTTGGAGACGGTCGCCTCGTGACCCATCGACACGTCGTCCTCGCGGATGTCCACATAGGGGTACGTGTCGGAACGGGAGATCGTGTCGACCAGGAGCGCGTCGCACTTGACGGTGCTCTTGGAGTGCGACGAGCCCTCCAGCACCTGCACCAGGCCGCGGTAGGAGGTGCGGCCACCGCCCCGCGCGATCGACTTCGAGATGATCGTGCTGCTGGTGTGCGGCGCGGCGTGCACCATCTTGGCGCCGGCGTCCTGGTGCTGGCCCTCGCCGGCCATCGCGACCGAGAGCACCTCGCCCTTGGCGTGCTCGCCCATCATCCAGACGGCGGGGTATTTCATCGTGACCTTGGAGCCGATGTTGCCGTCGATCCACTCCATGGTCGCGCCCTCGTGCGCCACGGCGCGCTTGGTGACCAGGTTGTAGACGTTGTTCGACCAGTTCTGGATGGTCGTGTAACGGCAGCGGGCGCCCTTCTTCACGATGATCTCGACAACCGCGCTGTGCAGCGAGTCGGACGAGTAGATCGGCGCGGTGCAGCCCTCGACGTAGTGCACGTAGGCACCCTCGTCGACGATGATCAGCGTGCGCTCGAACTGGCCCATGTTCTCCGTGTTGATGCGGAAGTAGGCCTGGAGCGGGATCTCCACGTGCACGCCCGGCGGCACGTAGATGAAGGAGCCACCCGACCACACCGAGGTGTTGAGCGCGGCGAACTTGTTGTCGCCGACCGGGATCACGGAGCCGAAATATTCCTTGAAGAGCTCCGGGTGCTCGCGCAGGCCCGTGTCGGTGTCGAGGAAGATGACGCCCTGCTCCTCGAGGTCCTCACGGATCTTGTGGTAGACCACCTCGGACTCGTACTGCGCCGCCACACCCGCGACCAGCCGCTGCTTCTCGGCCTCCGGGATGCCCAGCTTGTCGTACGTGTTCTTGATGTCGGCGGGCAGGTCGTCCCAGCTCGCCGCCTGCTTCTCGGTCGAGCGGACGAAGTATTTGATGTTGTCGAAGTCGATCCCGCCGAGGTCGGCACCCCAGTCGGGCATCGGCTTGCGGCCGAACAGCCGCAGGCCCTTGAGGCGCAGGTCGAGCATCCACTCGGGCTCGTTCTTCTTGGCGGAGATGTCACGCACCACCGCCTCGTTGAGCCCGCGCTGCGCCGTGGCGCCGGCGGTGTCGGAGTCGGCCCACCCGTACTGGTAGTTGGCCAGGGCGGCGAGGTGCTCCTCCTGGGTGACCACGGGCTGGACGATCTGCTCGGTCATCTATCTGTCCTCACAGTTCCTGTCGGATCTGGTGGTGCTGGTCCTGTCGGCTCTGGCTGTGTTGGCCAGCTTGCTGCGCCGGGATATGCGTCGTGCATACCCCGTCACCGTGTGCGATGGTGGCTAGTCGCTGGACGTGGGTGCCGACCAGGCGTGAAATAACCGCCGTCTCGGCCTCGCACAGCTCGGGAAACTCGGCTGCCACGTGTGCCACGGGGCAGTGGTGCTGGCACAGTTGCCCGCCGGTGGCGATCGCGGAAGCGTTGGCAGCGTAGCCCTCGGCGGTCAGCGCCTCGGCGAGTGCCTCCGCACGCGCGATCGGGTCGTCGCCGGCGCCCTCCATGGCGTCGCGGCAGCGACCCTCCAGAGTGGCGACCTGCTCGGCGGCGAACGCGTCGACCGCGCCGGCACCGCCGTGGGCGGCGATCCAGCGCAGGGCGGCCGTGGCCATGTTGTCGTAGGTGTGCCGGCCGCAGCGCAGCCGCGCGGCGTCGGTCAGGGTGAACACCTTGGCCGGACGGCCGCGACCCCGACCGGCCCGCACCGGGCGCTGGCGGGTGACCACGTCGCCGTCGGTGAGCAGGGCGTCCAGGTGCTTGCGGATGGCGGCCGGACTCAGGCGCAGGGCCTCTCCGAGCTCGGCGGCGGTGGCGGTCCCCCGCTCCAGGAGCAGCCGGAGGACCCGGTCGCGGGTGCGCTCGTCCGCGGGGACGGCCGAGGAACCGGTCGTCTCCACCTGCGGAGGGAGCATCGCCGCGTTTTTCACTACCACAACGTTACGTATTTCAGCCCAGCGGAGCAAACCGGCACACCAGTGATCGACATCACCGTCCGTTTCGGCCGCAATGGGGTCGGTCGCCGATCTCTCTCCTACGGTACGTAGGATCTCGCGGGTGATCCCCCTGCTCCGCCGTCTGGCGCTGGCCAACATCATCGCGAACGTCGCCATCGTCGTCACCGGCGGGGCCGTCCGGCTGACCGGGTCCGGGCTCGGCTGCCCGACCTGGCCTCGGTGCACCGACGCCTCGTACGTGCCGAACAGCGAGATGGGCATCCACGGGGTGATCGAGTTCAGCAACCGGATGCTCGGCTGGGTGGTCGGCGCCGTCGCCCTGGCGACCCTGATCGCCGCGTTCGTGCACCACCGCCGCGAGCGCACGCCGGCCAGCCGCGGCTTGAGCCGGCTGGCGCTGGGCGTCTTCCTGGGCATCCCCGCGCAGGGCGTGGTGGGCGGGATCACCGTGCTCACCAACCTCAACCCGTGGGTGGTCGGGCTGCACTTCCTGGCCTCGATCGGTGTGCTGGTGGCGGCGTACGCGCTGTGGCGCCGCACCGTCGACGGCCCCGGCCCGCGCCGCACGGTCGTCCCCGGCCCGCTCCGGCAGCTCGTCTGGGTGCTCACCGTGGTCTCGCTGGCCGTGGTCGCCCTCGGCGTGATCGTGACCGGCTCCGGGCCGCACGCCGGCGACGCCGACGCCCACCGCACCGGCCTCGACCCGGAGACCATCTCCCAGGTGCACGCGGACGTCGTCTTCCTGCTGCTCGGCCTCACGCTGGCGGTGTGGTTCGCCGCCCGCGCGACCGGCGCCCGGCGCACCGCCCGGGCCGCGCTGGTCCTGCTCGCGATCGAGCTGAGCCAGGGCGTCATCGGCTTCGTCCAGTACTTCACCGGGCTGCCGGAGATCCTGGTCGGCCTGCACATGTTCGGCGCCTGCCTGGTGTGGCTGGCGACGCTGAGCGTGCTGTGGTCAACCCGCGCGAACAGCGGCGGCGACGGCGTCGGCGAAGCGCTCGGCGGCGCCGTCGGCGAAGCCGAGGAACAGCGAGGGCTCGGTGAGCTCCAGCTCGATCAGGACCGGCGTGCCGTCGTCGGCGGGGATCAGGTCGACCCGCGCGTAGAGCAGCCGGTCAACGCCGCCGGGGATCGCTGACAACGCGCGCTCCGCGACCGCGAGCTCGGCCGGGGTGGCCGTCCGCGGCGTGATCGTCTCTTCCCGGTAGAGCCCGTCCACGCCCTCGTCCGGACCAGCGAGCAGGGCGCCCTTGGTCGCGGCGTGGCTGAACCGCAGCCCGTCGGGGCCGCGCAGGAAGACCAGGGCGGTCTCGCCGGCCGTCTCGACCGCGCTCAGGTACGGCTGGACCAGCGCCGTGCGCCCCGCTCCGGTGAGCCGGGCCAGGTGTGCGTCGAACGCCCGCCGCTCCGCCGCGTCGTCGAGCCGGTAGCGCCCGGCGTCGACGCTGCCCGCGCCGATGGCCGGCTTGAGGATCAGGTCGGCCCACGCGCCCGACCAGCCGGCCGCTCCGGGCTCGACCCAGTCAGTCGGGATGATCGGGACCCCGGCCGCCTCGAGGACCCGCAGATAGCGCTTGTCGGTGTTCCACACGACGACGTCGACCGGGTTGGCGAGGGCGGCCACCCGGCCCGCCCAGGCGACGAACTCGTCGCGGCGCTGTGCGTAGTCCCAGGCCGATCGGAGCACGACCAGGTCGTACGCCGCCCAGTCGACCGCGGGGTCGTCCCAGACGACCGGCTCGGCGGTGACCGACCGCGCGGCCAGCGGCGCCAGCGCGAGGCGGTCGTCGTCCTCGAGGTCGGGAATTCCTTCGCAGGTAACAAGAGCGACCCGGGATGTCTCCCGGGTCGCCGCCTGCTCGTGGGTTGATGCGGTGGTGGGCAAGTCGCCGCTTTCTCGTGCTGGTGGTGGTGGTGCGGGACCGCGCTTGCTCAGCGCGAGAGCGTGCGCCGGGCCATCGACCGCCACAGGTCGTTGCTCGGCCGCATCTGGTCCATGAGCTCCCGCTCCCACTCGTTCTCGATCGCGACCCCCGCGCTCTCACACGCCGCACGGGCCACGTCAGTGCCATCCGCGAACTGGTCCGCCCAGGTGCCGTCCTCGCCGACGAGAACGATCCGGGCGCCACGCTTGCCGACGTATTCGATGACCGCCCTGGCGCCGCCGTGTCCGGCGGCGAACGACCGGATCCCGTGGACCAGACCCTCGGGGGTGCTGGCGGCGGGCTGTTCGGTCGTCAGCGTCGTATCGGAACCATCTGCCATGCCGGAGAGCGTAAGCACGCCTACCGGATTCCGCCTGCCATCCGATCGTGTTTTGTGACGCCTGTCATCGGCTGATTTAAGAGAGGCCACAGAAAATTCGCGGGGACAAAGCGAGACATATCCGGTTAAATTCGGATGACATCTCGGACAACTGCCGTACCCCATCCGTGGCGGGCGAACGTACCGGCCGTTTCCGGCGTGTCATGGCCGCAACCGCCCATACCGGACAGGCGACTCTCAGAGCAGCGCGTCGACCGCGACGGCCACCGACACGATCGTCAGGTACGTGATCGACCAGTGGAACAGCCGCATCGGCTTGAGGGGCTCGCCGCGCTTCGACCGGCCCACCAGCCGGTACGCCTCGAGGAGGAAGAACACCCCGCTGACGAGAGCCGTGACGCCGTAGAGCGGCCCGAGGCCGAGCGGCCAGGCGGCGACCGAAGCGGCCACCGTCAGCCAGGTGAACAGCACGATCTCGCGGTTGACCCGGGCGGCCGAGCGCACCACGGGCAGCATGGGGATGCCGGCCCGCGCGTAGTCGTCCTTGTACTTGATGGCGAGCGCGTAGAAGTGCGGCATCTGCCAGAAGAACACCACCGCGAACAGCGCCCAGGCCAGTGGCGACAGCCCGCCGGTGACGGCCGCCCAGCCGATCAGCACCGGAGCGGCACCGCAGGCACCACCCCAGAACGTGTTCTGCGGCGTGGTCCGCTTGAGCCAGAGCGTGTAGACGAGGTCGTAGTAGGCGATCGCGCCGGCGGTCAGCGCCGCCGCCAGCCAGTTGGTGAACCCGGCCATCAGACCCACCGAGACCACCGCCAGCACCAGCCCGAACACCAGCACGCTGCGCGGGTCGAGGGTGTGCGTGGGCAGCGGGCGCCGCTTCGTGCGGCGCATCAGCTGGTCGATGTCGCGGTCGATGTAGCAGTTGAGGGCGTTCGCGGCCCCTGCGGCCAGCGTGCCGCCGACCAGCACCACGACCATGGTCGAGACCGGCGGGATGCCACCGGCCGCGAGCATCATCGCCGGCACCGTGGTGACCAGCAGCAACTCGATGATGCGGGGTTTGGTCAACGCGACGTAGGCACGGAGGACAGCGCCGGGGTCGCGTCGGGCGGGCACCGGGACCGGTCCCGGCACCAGGGTCGGCGACGGGCGCTCCGTGACCATGCTCAAGGCCGTGTCCACCTTCCTCGGCGCTTCGTCGTCAGACCGCGACCGGTGACGGTCAACAGGCCGATCGACAGCGTACGCGGCGCGTATCCGCGCTGATCGGCGACCCGACGCGGTGCGGCGAGAACCACCCGGGAAGTGTCTGTCCGCCCACAACACGCTCCACGGGGCGAGATCCGGCGGCACGTGTTTAGCACGGGTCGCTAGGGTCAGAGGTGAGGGACCGGAAACACTCGCCGAGGAGCGCATACATCGTGCCTGCCAGCAACTCAGAGCAAGCCTCATTCACCTGGTCCGAGCTGGACCGCAAGGCGGTCGACACGATTCGTGTCCTCGCGATGGACGCGGTCGAGAAGGCCGGCAACGGCCACCCGGGCACCGCCATGAGCCTCGCGCCCGCCGCGTACCTGCTGTTCAACAAGGTGATGCGGCACGACCCGACCGACCCGCACTGGCCCGGCCGCGACCGCTTCGTGCTGTCCGCCGGGCACAGCAGCCTGACGCTCTACATCCAGCTCTACCTCACCGGCTACGGCCTCGGGCTGGAAGACCTGATGGCGCTGCGCCAGTGGGGCTCGCTGACCCCGGGCCACCCGGAGCACGGGCACACCAAGGGTGTCGAGACCACCACCGGCCCGCTGGGCCAGGGCATCGGCAACGCGGTGGGCATGGCGATGGCCGCCCGCCGGGAGAAGGGCCTCTTCGACCCCGAGAGCCCGCTGTTCGACCACTTCGTCTACACGATCGTCTCCGACGGTGACATCGAAGAGGGCATCAGCCACGAGGTGAGCTCGCTCGCCGGGCACCAGCGGCTGGGCAACCTCGTCGCCATCTGGGACGACAACGAGATCTCCATCGAGGACGACACCCGGATCGCCAAGAGCGAGGACGTCGCCGCCCGCTACGAGGCGTACGGCTGGCACGTCCAGACCGTCGACTTCCGCGCCGGCCACGCCGACGAGGGCGACTACCGCGAGGACCCCGAGGCCCTCTGGCGGGCGATCGAGGCCGCGAAGGCGGTCACCGACCGTCCGTCGTTCATCGCGCTGCGCACGATCATCGGTTGGCCGGCGCCGAACAAGCAGAACACGGGCAAGATCCACGGCTCGGCGTTGGGTGCCGACGAGGTCGCCGCGACCAAGAAGGTCCTCGGCTTCGACCCGGGCAAGACCTTCGACGTCTCCGCCGAGGTGCTCGAGCACACCCGTGCGGCGGTCGCCCGCGGCCAGGCCGAGCATGCCGAATGGGACAAGGCGTTCGCCGCCTGGTCGGCCGACAACGCCGAGAGCCGTGCGCTGTTCGACCGGCTGACCTCGCGGGCGCTGCCGGTGGGGTGGACCGAGGCGCTGCCGGTCTGGCCGGCCGACCCGAAGGGCGTCGCCACCCGCGCCGCGTCCGGCAAGGTCCTGGAGGCGCTGGCGCCGGTGCTGCCGGAGCTCTGGGGTGGCTCGGCCGACCTGGCCGAGAGCAACAACACCACGATGAAGGGCGAGCCGTCGTTCGTCCCCACGGAGCACGCCACCAAGGAGTTCCCGGGTGACGAGTACGGGCGGACGCTGCACTTCGGCATCCGCGAGCACGGCATGGGCGCCATCCTCAACGGCATCGTGCTGCACGGCGCGACCCGTCCGTACGGTGGCACGTTCCTGGTGTTCAGCGACTACATGCGCCCGTCGGTGCGGCTCGCGGCCCTGATGAAGCTGCCGGTCACGTACGTGTGGACGCACGACTCGATCGGCCTGGGCGAGGACGGCCCGACGCACCAGCCGATCGAGCACCTCACGGCGCTGCGGGCCATCCCGGGCCTCGACGTGGTCCGCCCGGCCGACGCCAACGAGACCGCGTGGGCGTGGCGGATGGCGATGGAGCACACCGACCGGCCGACCGCGCTGGCGCTGACCCGCCAGGCGCTGCCGACCATCGACCGCGACCGCTACGCGCCCGCCGACGGCGTGGCCCGCGGCGGCTACATCCTGTCCGAGGCGTCCAACGGCCAGCCCGAGGTGATCCTCATGGGCACCGGCTCCGAGGTGCAGCTCTGCCTGACCGCCCAGGAGCGGCTGGAGGCCGCCGGCACCCCGACGCGGGTCGTCTCGATGCCCTGCCAGGAGTGGTTCCGGGCGCAGGACGAGGCCTACCGCCAGACCGTGCTGCCGAACTCGGTCAAGGCCCGGGTCAGCGTCGAGGCCGGCATCGCCATGTCCTGGCGCGACCTCGTCGGCGACTCCGGCGAGAGCGTCAGCATCGAGCACTACGGCGCGAGCGCGCCGTACACCGTGCTCTTCGAACAGTTCGGATTCACCGCCGACAACGTGGTCGCGAAGGCACATGCCTCGCTCGCGAAGGTCGGCGCCATCACCGGCACCACCACGGGCAACTGAGGGAGCGAAGGATCATGACCGACCGCCTGGCCGAGCTTGCCGCCGCGGGCGTCGCCATCTGGCTCGACGACCTGTCCCGCGTCCGGCTGAGCACCGGCACCCTTGACCAGTTGCGCCGCGAACAGCACGTCGTGGGCGTGACGACCAACCCGACGATCTTCGCGAAGGCGCTCTCCGACGCCGACGCCTACGACGGTCAGGTCCGCGACCTGGCCACCCGCGGCGTCTCGACGGAAGAGGCCGTCCGCATGCTCACCGCGTACGACGTGCGCTGGGCGTGCGACGTGCTGCGGCCCGCGTACGACGCCTCCGACGGTGTCGACGGCCGCGTCTCGCTGGAGGTCGACCCGCGGCTCGCCCGGGAGACCGAGAAGACCATCGCGGAGGCCAAGGGCCTCTGGTGGCTGATCGACCGCCCGAACGCGTTCATCAAGATCCCGGCGACCGAGCAGGGCCTGCCGGCGATCACCGCGGCGCTGGCCGCCGGCATCAGCGTCAACGTCACGCTGATCTTCTCGCTCGACCGCTACAGCCAGGTGATGGACGCGTACCTGGAGGGCATGGAGCAGGCCAAGGCCAACGGCCACGACCTGACCAACCTGGCGTCCGTGGCGTCGTTCTTCGTCTCCCGCTTCGACACCGAGATCGACAAGCGGCTGGAGAAGATCGGCTCAGACGAGGCAAAGGCACTGCGTGGCAAGGGCGCGGTCGCCAACGCGCGGCTGGCCTACGAGCGCTACTCCGAGGTGTTCGGCGGTGCGCGCTGGCAGAAGCTGGCCGACGCCGGCGCCAAGCCGCAGCGGCCGCTGTGGGCGTCCACCTCGACCAAGAACCCGGACTACCCCGACACGCTGTACGTGCACGACCTGATCGCGCCGGGCGTCGTCAACACCATGCCGGAACCCGTGATCCACGCCTGGGCCGACCACGGCGAGACCGAGGCCGACACGGTCACCAACAACTACGACGACGCCAAGAAGGTCATGGCCGACCTCACGCGGGTGGGCATCGACCTCGACGACGTGTTCGACACGCTCGAGCGCGAGGGCGTCGAGAAGTTCTCGGCGAGCTGGCAGGAGCTCATCGACGGCGTCGACGCCTCGTTGAAGGCGGCGTCGTCCGGGTCGGCGAAGCCGACCGACGCAGCGAAGGCATAGGACGTGTCCACCTTCGGATTCGGGTCCGACGGGGTTCCGGGCAACGACGACGACGCCGGTCCGGCATTCGCCGACGGCGTCGTCGCCGCGGCCGGCATCGCCGTCTACGGCGCCGGCAGCACGGAGGCGGCAGCCGCCCGCGCCGCGCTGGTCGGCGCCGACGTGCCCACCAAGCTGGTCGCCAAGGACCCCGCGCTCTGGGGTCCGGAGGCCGAGGCCGAGGCGAAGATCCGGCTGGGCTGGGTCGACACCTTCCGCCGCAGCAGGGAGCTGCTGCCGCGGCTGGCCGAGCTCCGCACCGAGCTCGCGGACCTGGACCACGTGGTGCTGGCCGGCATGGGTGGCTCGTCACTGGCTCCGGAGGTGATCACCCGTACCCTCGGCGTCGAGCTGACGGTGCTGGACACGACCGACCCCGCCCAGATCAGGGCGGCGCTGGCCGACCGGCTGGAGCGCACGCTCGTGGTGGTGTCCAGCAAGTCCGGCGGCACGGTCGAGACCGACAGCCACCGGCGCGCGTACTGGCAGGCGTTCCTCGACTCGGGCATGACCGAGGCCGAGGCCGGCCGGCATTTCGTGATGGTCACCGACCCGGGCTCGCCGCTGGAGACCACCGGGCGGGAGATGGGCGCGCAGGTGTTCCTGGCCGACTCCGAGGTCGGCGGCCGCTACTCGGCGCTGACCGCGTTCGGCGTCGTGCCGTCGGCCCTCGCCGGGGTCGACGTCGCGGAGCTGTTCGACCAGGCCGAGGACCTGCTCGCGGCGCTGCCCGAGGAGAGCGGCAACCCCGGCCTCGCGCTGGGCACCGCGCTCGGTGCGGCAGCCGTCGCGGGCCGCGACAAGGTGGCGCTGGTCTCCGACGGCACCGGCATCGTCGGCCTCGGCGACTGGGCCGAGCAGCTGATCGCCGAGTCGACCGGCAAGGACGGCAAGGGCATCCTGCCGGTGGTGATCGAGACCCCGGACAGCCCAGGCGCGCACGGCAGCGACGTGCTCACCGTCACGATGGGTGGCGCGCAGCCGCCGGCCGCCGTGCCCGGCGGCGGTGTCCGGCCCGACCTGGCCGTCAACGGCCCGCTCGGCGCCCAGTTCCTGCTGTGGGAGTTCGCCACGGCGATCGCCGGCCGGTTGATCGGCATCGACCCGTTCAACCAGCCCAACGTCACCGAGTCGAAGAACAACACCACCCGGATCCTCGCCGAGGGCCTGCCGGACGAGTCGCCGTCGTTCACCGAGGGCGCGGTCGAGGTCCACGGCGGCGCCGGCGACAGCCTCGCGGCGGTGCTCGGCGCGCTGGTCGACGGCGTCGACCCGCACGGCTACCTGGCCGTGCTCGCGTTCCTCGACCGGTTCGGGGACGCGCGGGCCGAGCAGTCGCGGGCACTGCTGGCCACGGCCACCGGTCGACCGGTGACCTTCGGCTGGGGGCCGCGCTACCTGCACTCGACCGGCCAGTACCACAAGGGCGGTCCGCAGGTCGGCTCGTTCCTCCAGCTCACCGGCGCCGTTGCCGACGACCTGGCGATCTCCGGGAAGCCGTACACCTTCGGCGATCTTCAGGCGGCCCAGGCGGCCGGTGACCGCAAGGCGATGACCGACCGGGGACGACCCGTCGTCCGGCTGCACCTCACCGACCGGGCGGCCGGCATCGACCAGTTGCTGAGCGCGTTGGCAAGCCTGCCCGCCAGCAAGGATTCACACTAGGAGGCAGTGCCATGACCGATGCCTGGACCTTCGGTCGGCATGGAGAACCCGAGGTGGATGAGTGAACCCGCTCCGCGACCCCCAAGATCGCCGACTACCGAGGATCCCCGAGCCGTGTGCTCTGGTGATCTTCGGCGTGACCGGCGACCTGTCCCGCAAGAAGCTGTTGCCGGCCATCTACGACCTGGCCAACCGAGGGCTGCTGCCGCCGGGCTTCGTGGTCCTCGGGTTCGCCCGGCGTGACTGGGGCGACGGCGACTTCGAGACCGTGGCGATGAACGCGGTCAAGAAGGGGGCGCGCACCCCCTGGCGCGAGGAGGTGTGGGCCCGGCTCGCCGGCAGCATCAAGTTCGTGCCGGGTGCGTTCGACGACGACGAGGCGTTCGACCAGCTCGCGTCGACCCTCGACGAGCTGCGCGACTCGCACGGCATCGCCGGCAACGCCGCGTTCTACTTCGCGATCCCGCCACCGGCGTTCCCGACCGTGCTCAAGCAGCTCGCCCGCACCGGGATGGCCGACAACCGCAAGTCCGGCGGGTGGCGGCGGGTGGTGGTGGAGAAGCCGTTCGGCAACGACCTGGCCTCGGCCAAGGCGCTCAACGGCCTGGTCGACGACGTGTTCACCCGCGGCGACGTCTTCCGGATCGACCACTACCTGGGCAAGGAGACGGTCCAGAACATCCTGGCCCTGCGGTTCGCCAACAACCTGTTCGAGCCCCTCTGGAACAGCAAGTATGTCGACTCGGTGCAGATCACGATGGCCGAGGACGTGGGCATCGGCACCCGGGCCGGCTTCTACGACGCCGCCGGTGCCGCCCGCGACGTGCTCCAGAACCACCTGCTCCAGCTGATGACGTTGGTCGCGATGGAGGAGCCGACCAGCTTCGACGCTGCGGAGATCAGCACCGAGAAGCTCAAGGTGCTCCGGGCGATCAAGGTGCCGGGCGACATCCGCGACGAGACGGTCCGCGGGCAATACCTGCCGGGCTGGGTCGGCGGCGAGCGGGCGGTCGGCTACCTCGAGGAGAAGGACGTGCCGTCCGACTCCACCACCGAGACGTACGTGGCGGTGAAGCTCGGCGTGCAGAACCGGCGCTGGGCCGGCGTGCCGTTCTACCTGCGCTGCGGCAAGCGGCTCCCCCGCCGGGTCACCGAGCTGGCGATCATCTTCAAGAAGGCGCCGCACCTGCCGTTCAACCCGTACGACATCGAGATGCTCGGCGCCAACCAGTTGGTCATCCGGGTGCAGCCGGACGAGGGCGTGGTCCTCAAGTTCGGCTCCAAGGTCCCCGGCACGACCATGGAGGTACGCGACATCGCGATGGACTTCGAGTACGGCGCCGCGTTCACGGAGTCCAGCCCGGAGGCGTACGAGCGGCTGGTCCTCGACGTGCTGGTCGGCGACCGCACCCTGTTCCCCGACGCGGCCGAGGTCGAGCAGAGCTGGCGGGTGATCGACCCGCTGGAGGACGCCTGGGCCGGCACCACGCCCGAGCCCTACCGGGCCGGTGAGTGGGGGCCGCACGCGGCTGACGAACTGCTGCGCCGCGACGGCCGGCACTGGAGGCGGGCATGATCGGACTCTGGGACACCACGGGCAACGAGGTCGTCAAGGCGCTCGCCACCGAACGGCGCTCGGCCGGCGGCGTGGCCAGCGGGATGGCGCTGACCCTGATCGTCGTCGTCGACGAGAAGCGCGTACGCGAGGCCGAGGCGGCCGCCACCATCGCCGCCTCGATGCACCCGTGCCGCCTGCTGATCGTGGTCCGCGCCGACGTCGAGCGGCCGAGCAACCGACTCGACGCCGAGGTGGTCGTCGGCGGCCGGCTCGGCCCGTGCGAGGCGGTCGTCATGCGGATGTACGGCCGGCTCGCGCTGCACGCCGAGTCGGTGGTCATGCCGCTGCTGGTGCCGGACGTCCCCGTGGTCACCTGGTGGCACGGCGAGCCCCCGGAGAAGATCGCCAACGACTTCCTCGGCGTGGTGGCCGACCGCCGGATCACCGACGTCGCGCAGACCCCGGACCCGGTCGCCGCCCTGCGCCAGCGGGCTCGCGACTACGCGCCGGGCGACACCGACCTCGCGTGGACCCGGATCACCCCGTGGCGCACGCTGGTCGCGTCGGCCTTCGACACGACCGAGCAGCGGGTCGTCGGCGCCCGGATCGAGGCGCCGAAGAAGGACCCGACCGCGGCGTTGATGTCCGGGTGGCTGTCCGCCCGGCTCGACATCAAGCCCCGCTGGGAAGACACCGACAGCCACCGGATCATGCACTCGGTCTGTCTGGTCGCCGCCAACAACGACGAGCTCTCCCTCGCCCGCGAGCAGGACGTCGCGACCTTCACGCGGACCAACCAGGCTCAGCGGCTGCTGCCGCTGGTCCGCCGGCCGCTCGGCGAGGAGCTGGCCGAGGAGCTGCGGCGGCTGGACCCCGACCAGGTCTACGCGGCGGCGCTGGGCGCGATGACCGGCGAGACCGGTCTCGACACCCGGCCGGCCCACCGGGTGCACGTCTGGAAGGACCCGATGACCGCCGGCCACGCCCCCGGTCTCGGCCCTGGAATCGTCGGCGGCGGCCCGCCCACCCAGGTGGAGGACATGCCGCCGCGCACCGGCGACCGGGTCCGCCCGGCCTCGGCGGGTGCCGGCACCGCGCAGGGCTCGGCGCCGACGTCTCCCTCCGAACAGGGCACCGACGGATGAGCGAGACGAGCGTCATCGTCCACTCGGACCCCGACGTGCTGGCCCACTCCGTGGCGGCGCGGCTGGTGGTCACCCTGATCGACGCCCAGGCCGAACGCGGCGCGGCGTCGTGGGTGCTGACCGGCGGCCGGATCGCCGGCGCGGTGCACCGCGCGGTCCGCGACTTCCCGGCCAGCGACGCTGTCGACTGGACCCGGGTCGACTTCTGGTGGGGCGACGAGCGGTTCCTGCCTGCCGGCCACCCGGACCGCAACGAGACCCAGGCGCGCGAGCAGCTCATCGACGCGCTGCGGGTGCCGGCGGCCCGGGTGCACGCGATGCCACCCTCGGACGGCCCGGACGGCAACGACCCGGAGGCGGCCGCGGCACGCTACGCGCAGGAGCTGGCCCGGGCGGCCCGCCCCGGCACGGCCCCGCTCCCCCACTTCGACGTGCTGATGCTGGGGGTCGGCGAGGACGGCCACGTCGCGTCGGTCTTCCCGGAGCACCCGGTGGCCTACGAGACGCGGCCGGTAAGCGCGGTGCGGGGCAGCCCGAAGCCACCGCCGGTGCGCACCACACTGACCCTGCCCACGATCAACACCGCCGACCAGGTGTGGCTGGTGGCCGCCGGCCCCGACAAGGCGGGCGCGGTCGGCATGGCACTGACCGGGGCAGGCCCGGTGCAGCTACCGGCGGCCGGGGTGCACGGCGTCAACCGCACGATCTGGCAGTTGGACAGTGCCGCCGCGACTCAGGTCCGCCGGACCTTCCGCAGCGTCCGGAGCTGAAATCCGGGCGCACACCCACGAGGACCCGGCGACCCGGGAGCGGGCACCGCAGCGGGCCGCGCGCTCGTCCGCGGTGCTCGCCTGCATGGCCTTCGGGGCACCTCACGATCGGCTCCGGCACCCCGGTCGCCGACCTGAGGGTGACCTCGCAGGTCGTGCACCTGAGCACGACACCGCAGGTGCGCGGGCAGGCCGTGGTGCGGCTGACCGGACAGCTCGAGCACAACCCCCGCCCGCTGCGCACGGTCAAGGACGTCGCGTACGCCTGGCGGCAGATGATCTTTTTCTTGTCACTCTCGGAGAGCGAAGACCCACGGACCGTGCTCGACCGATTGCGTGAAGACGTGGCGGCTGCACCCGGGCCGGTGAGCGAGCGGCTGGCGCCCGCGCTGGCCGGTCTCGGGTACGTCCCGCACGGCGGCCGCTTCGACGGCGACCGCACCCCCGGTGGCGGGCGTCGGCTGCTGGGCTGGACGACGACCCGCCACTGGCTGCTGGTCTAGTTGCCGCCGCGGCGCTGGCGCAGGTTGGCCAGCGCCTCGGCGAGGATGGCCGCGCCGTCCGCGTCGCTGCGCCGTTCCTTCACGTACGCCAGGTGGGTCTTGTAGGGCTCCGGACGTAGTCGCCCGGGCGGGTTGGCGGCGTCCAGGCCGGCTGGTTGCCCGCAACGGGGGCAGTCCCACGTCGCCGGCGGGGCCACCTCGGCCGCCAGGGAGATCTCGACGGTGTGGTCGTTGGCGCACCAGTAGGTCACCGGGCGCCGCGGTGCTGGCTCGCACCGCTCGCTGGGGCGGATCGGGCCGGAACCGACCCGGGTGCCACGGATTGCGCTGCCGCTGGGCACGGTATGTCGCTCCTGTCGTCGTGCGGGGTCGGCCGCGGGGAATGCGGCTTCGCGACGCGGTGAAGCGGAACAAACGTGAGCTGAAAACTCGTGCGCGGCCCGGAACCAGGTCCGGACCGCGCACGATTTTACGACTATTTGGCCGGGATGGGTGCTAGCTGGCGACGGCGAGTTTGAGCCAGAGGCCCAGACCCACGATGCACGCGAACCAGACGATCCCCACCAGGATGGTGTAGCGGTCCAGGTTCTTCTCGGCGATGGACGAGCCGGCGAGGTTGGTGCTGACGCCGCCGCCGAACATGCTGGACAGGCCGCCACCCTTGCCGCGGTGCAACAGGACCAGCATCGTCAGCAGCGCGCTCGTGATGATCAGCAACACGATCAACGTGTAGGCGAATGCGATCGGCATGGCGGTGGGTTGTCCTCTCGACGTGACGCGACTTCGCAAGGATAGCGGCCGGGTCCGCGAAGTGCGGACCCGGCCACCCGTGCCTTTACTTCTTGATGTGCTCCGGGAACCGGACGATCTGCACGAACTCGTCGGCGTCGATGCTCGCACCGCCGACCAGCGCGCCGTCCACGTCCGGCTGGGCCATGATCGCGGCCACGTTGTTGGCCTTGACCGAGCCGCCGTAGAGGATGCGGGTCACGTCGGCCGTCTCGGCGTCGAACCGCTCGGCCAGCCGTGCGCGGAGCGCCCCACAGACTTCCTGGGCGTCCTCCGGGGTCGCGGTCTTGCCGGTGCCGATCGCCCAGACCGGCTCGTACGCGACCACGACCTTGCGCACCTGCTCGGCCTTGAGCCCGTCGAGCCCGGCGTCGAGCTGCGCGACGCAGTGCGCAACCTGGTCGCCGGCCTCGCGGACCTCGAGCCCCTCGCCGATACAGAAGATCGGCGTGAGCTCGTACGTCAGGGCCGCCTGCACCTTCGAGTTGACCACCTGGTCGTCCTCGTGGTGGTACTGGCGGCGCTCGGAGTGGCCCACGACCACGTACGAGCAGCCGAGCTTGGCCAGCAGCGGGCCGGAGATGTCGCCGGTGTAGGCGCCACCCTTGTGCGGCGAGAGGTCCTGCGCGCCGTACCCGATGAGCAGCTTGTCGCCGTCGACCAGGGTCTGCACGCTGCGCAGGTCGGTGAACGGCGGGATCACCACCGTCTCGACGTCGGTGAGCTGCTGCTCGTTGAGGCTGAAGGCCAGCTTCTGCACGAGCGCGATGGCCTCGAGGTGGTTGAGGTTCATCTTCCAGTTGCCGGCCATCAGCGGCCGGCGCGACTGCGGCGCCATCAGGACTCCAGAGCGGCGATGCCGGGAAGGCGCTTGCCCTCCAGGTATTCCAGCGAGGCTCCCCCGCCGGTCGAGATGTGGCCGAACGCGTCCTCGTCGAGGCCGAGCGCGCGCACCGCGGCCGCGGAGTCGCCACCGCCGACGACGGTCAGGCCGTCGACCTTCATGATCGCCTCAGCCACGCCCCGCGTGCCCGCCGCGAACGGCGCGAGCTCGAACACGCCCATCGGGCCGTTCCAGAACACCGTGTGGGCGTCGGCGAGGGCACCGGCGAACGCGGCGACGCTGGCGGGGCCGATGTCGAGCCCGAGCCGGTCGGCCGGGATCGCGTCGGCAGCGACCACGTCGTGGTCGGCGTCGGCCGAGAACTCGGTCGCGGCCACCACGTCGGTCGGCAGCACGATCTTGTCGCCACCGCGGGCCAGCAGGTCACGGCAGGTGTCGAGCATGTCGTCCTCGAGCAGCGACTTGCCGATCTCGTGGCCCTGCGCCTTGAGGAACGTGAAGCACATGCCGCCGCCGACCAGGAGCTTGTCGACCTTGGGGAGCAGCGCCTCGATGACGGCGAGCTTGTCGGAGACCTTCGCGCCGCCGAGCACCACCGCGTACGGCCGCTCGGGGCTCTCCGTGAGCCGGGCCAGCACCTCGACCTCGCGCAGCACCAGACCGCCCGCGAAGTGCGGGAGCCGGGCCGGCACGTCGAAGACGCTGGCGTGCTTGCGGTGCACGGCACCGAACGCGTCGTCCACATAGGCCTCGGCGAACGCGGCGAGCTGGTCGGCGAACGCGCCCCGCTCGGCGTCGTCCTTGCTGGTCTCGCCGGCGTTGAAGCGCAGGTTCTCCAGCAGCAGCACCTGGCCGCCGCCGAGCGACGCCACCTTCTCGGTGGCGTCCGGGCCGACGGTGTCGCTGGCGAAGTGGACCTCGCCCTCGAGCAGCTCACCGAACCGCTGCGCGACCGGAGCGAGCGTGTACTTCGGGTCGGGCGCGCCCTTCGGGCGACCCAGGTGGGACATCACGATCACGGCGGCGCCCGCGTCACGGAGCGCCTTGACCGTCGGCAGGACAGCCCGGATGCGGCCGTCGTCGGCGATCACACCGGGGTTGCTCTTCTCGAAGGGGACGTTCAGGTCGGCGCGCACGAGCACGCGCCGACCCGCGACTCCCTCCGCAAGGAGATCGTCAAGCGTCTTCATGATGGTCAGAGCGAGGCCCCGACGAGCTTGACCAGGTCGACCAGGCGGTTCGAGTAGCCCCACTCGTTGTCGTACCAGCCGACGACCTTGACCTGGTTGCCGATGACCTTGGTCAGGCCCGAGTCGAAGATGCACGACGCCGGGTCGGTGACGATGTCGCTGGAGACGATCTCGTCCTCGGTGTAGGTCAGGTAGCCGTTGAGCGCACCCGCGGCGGCTTCCTTCATCGCGTTGTTGACCTCTTCGACCGAGGTCTCGCGGCCCACGTTGACCGTGAGGTCGGTGGCCGAGCCGGTCGGGATCGGCACGCGCAGCGCGTAGCCGTCGAGCTTGCCCTTGAGCTCGGGGAGCACGAGGCCGATCGCCTTGGCGGCACCGGTCGAGGTCGGCACGATGTTGAGCGCGGCGGCCCGAGCCCGGCGGAGGTCCTTGTGCGGGCCGTCCTGGAGGTTCTGGTCCTGCGTGTACGCGTGGATCGTGGTCATCAGACCGTGCTGGATCGTGAACG
Organism: Asanoa sp. NPDC049475; assembly: GCF_040676915.1. NCBI lineage: Bacteria > Bacillati > Actinomycetota > Actinomycetes > Micromonosporales > Micromonosporaceae > Asanoa > Asanoa sp. NPDC049475. Next base: position 96,425 of record NZ_JBFAPY010000010.1, read on the forward strand.
TGTCGTGCAGCACCTTCGCCATCGGCGCGAGGCAGTTGGTGGTGCAGGAGGCGTTCGAGATGATCGTGTGCTTCGCGGGGTCGTACTGGTTGTCGTTGACACCCATGACGACCGTGACGTCCTCGTGCTTGGCCGGCGCGGAGATGATGACCTTCTTCGCACCGCCGTCGACGTGCGCCCGGGCCTTGGTGGCGTCGGTGAACAGGCCGGTCGACTCGATCACGACGTCGGCGCCCAGGTCGCCCCAGGGCAGCTTGCCCGGGTCGCGCTCGGCGAACACCTTGAACGTCTGGCTGCCGACCGAGATCTCGTCGGAGGTCGCCTTCACCTCGTACGGGAGCCGACCCAGGATCGAGTCGTACTTCAGCAGGTGGGCGAGGGTGGCGTTGTCGGTGAGGTCGTTGGCGCCGACCAGCTGGACGTCCGCCCCGGACGCGAGGACGGCCCGGAAGAAGTTGCGGCCGATGCGGCCGAAGCCGTTGATGCCAACCCGGATGGTCACAGGTTTCATCTCCTTGATGATGAGATTGCCGGCCGCCGCGATCATCGCGTACGCCGGCCGGTGTTAGAACCGGTTGCCGGCCCCGTCGCCGTACCTGACGACCCTATCTGAGCCCGTGCTTCATCCGCGCGGCAGGTCGTCTCTCAGACCACCAGCATGTCGGGCGTCACAGCGGCTTCCGTGTCCGGAATGCCCAGATCGCGCGCCCGCTTGTCGGCGAGGGCCAGCAGGCGCCGGATCCGGCCGGCGATCGCGTCCTTGGTCAGCGGCGGGTCGGCCAGGGCGCCCAGCTCCTCCAGGGAGGCCTGGCGGTGGTCGAGCCGCAGCTTGCCGGCCGAGGTCAGGTGGTTGGGAGCGTCGTCGGCGAGGATCTCCAGCGCCCGGGTGACCCGGGCGGCGGCGGCCACCGCGGCGCGCGCCGAGCGGCGCAGGTTGGCGTCGTCGAAGTTGGCCAGCCGGTTGGCGGTCGCCCGCACCTCGCGCCGGACCCGGCGCTCCTCCCAGGCCAGCACGCTGCTGTGCGCGCCGATCCGGGTGAGCAGCGCGGAGATCGCGTCGCCGTCCTTGACCACGACCCGGTCGACGCCGCGGACCTCGCGGGCCTTGGCGGTGATGCCGATCCGGCGGGCGGCGCCGACCAGCGCCAGCGCCGACTCCGGGCCGGGGCACGTGATCTCCAGGGCGCTGGACCGGCCGGGCTCGGTCAGCGAGCCGTGTGCCATGAACGCGCCGCGCCAGGCCGCCACCGAGCAGCAGACGTTGCCGGAGACGACGTGCTGCGGGAGGCCCCGGACCGGACGGCCGCGGACGTCGAGCAGGCCGGTCTGGCGGGCCAGGATCTCGCCGTCCTTGACCACGCGCACGATGTAGTGGCTGGCCTTGCGCAGGCCGCCGGAGGCCAGCACGTGGATCTCACTCGGGTAGCCGTAGACCTCGGCGATCTCCCGGCGCAGCCGGCGCGCGACCGCCCCGGTGTCGAGCTCGGCCTCGACCACCACCCGGCCCGAGACGATATGCAGGCCGCCGGCGAACCGCAGCAGCGCGGCCATCTCGGCCCGCCGACAGCACGGTTTGGGCACGTCGACCCGGCTCAGCTCGTCCTTGACCGCGGCGGTCATCGCCATAACTAATCGTCACCTCGCGTGCCGGTTCTCCGGCCCGAAGCCGGTGGGTTCTCACGTGCTTAACGACTGGCGCCCAGGACAGGCACCAGGGCCGCCCCGAGGGCCTCGGGATCGTGTCGGGGACTGCCGTCGGCGACCGCCACCGGGGCGAGCACCAGCCGCGCACCCAGCGATTCTGCCGCACGACGGACGGGTTCGGGGTCACCGACGGCGGTCCCGTCGGCGAGAACCGTGTCGACTTTCAGCTCCGGCAGGTACCAGCGCAGTGCCGCCAGGTGATCAGCAGCCGACAGCCCCCAGGTTTCGGGTTCGGCGGCCAGGTTGAGCGTCACCAGCCGGCGCGCCGGGCTGGCCACGATCGCGGCCGCCAGCTCGGGCACCAGCAGGTGCGGGATCACGCTGGTGTACCAGCTGCCCGGTCCGAAGATCAGCCAGTCTGCCCTTTCGACGGCCGCCACCGCCTCGGGACACGCCGGAGGGTCCGCCGGTGTGAGCCGGACCGCCTCGACGTGGCCGGGCGCGACCGCGACCGCGTGCTGCCCGACGACCGTCAGCAGCATCCCCGGCCGGCGCGGGTCGGCACCGCGGATGTCGGCCTCGATGCCCACCGCCTTGACCGCCATCGGCAGCACCCGGCCGGAGGCGTCGACCATCCGTGCCGCGTGATCCAAAGCGGACACCGGGTCGCCGAGCTGTTCCATCAGGCCGACGAGTACCAGATTTCCGACAGTGTGGCCGTCGAGCGGGCTGTGGTCGCGGCCGTCGGGCGCGAACCGGTGCTGGAAGAGCTCGGCGGTCTGCTGCGTGTCGGGCCGCTCGGCGGCCAGGGCGGCCAGGGCCTGCCGCAGATCGCCGGGCGGCAGCGCGGACCGCTCGGCCCGCAGCCGGCCGCTGGACCCGCCGTCGTCGGCGACCGTGACGACCGCCGTGATGTCGTGGCCTTTTCCGCGCAGGGCCCGCAGCGATGCGGACAGGCCGTGACCGCCGCCGAACGCGACGATGCGCATCACTCGCGCCCCAGGTCACGGTGCTGGGCGGAGGCCGACAGCCGGGACTCGCGCAACCGGGTGGCCAGCTCCTCGGCGATGGCGACGCTGCGGTGCTTGCCACCCGTGCACCCCACCGCGACGGTCAGGTAGCGCTTGCCCTCGCGCTCGAAGCCGGGGGCGGTGCCGAGGATCAGCCGGGAGTACGTGTCGACGAACGGCACCGCGCCGTGCTGGCCGAGCACGTATTCGCTGACCGCCTCGTCGCGGCCGGTCTGGTCGCGTAGCTCCGGCACCCAGAACGGGTTGGGAAGGAAGCGCGCGTCGAGCACGAAGTCGGCGTCGGCGGGCAGCCCGTATTTGAAGCCGAAGCTGAGCACGGTCACCCGCAGCCGGCGGGCGTCCTCGCCGGCGAACATCTCCTCGACGCGGCGACGGAGCTGGTTGACGTTGAGGTGGCTGGTGTCGATGATCACGTCGGCCTGCTCGCGGGCCTCTTCGAGCAGCTTGCGCTCGGCGGCGATGCCGTCGGCCAGCCGGCCGTCGCCCTGCAGGGGGTGCGAGCGCCGGACGCTCTCGAAGCGCCGGATGAGCACGTCGTCGTCGGCGTCGAGGAACACCACGTGGGGGTTGAAGCCACGTTCCTTCAGCGCGCGCACGGCGCCGGTCAGGTCGGCGGAGAACGCGCGGCTGCGCACGTCGAGCACCATCGCGGTGAGCCGGGCGGGGCCGCCGGCGGCGTAGGCCAGCTCGGCCATCTCGAGCATGAGCGTCTGCGGCAGGTTGTCGACGACGTAGAAGCCGACGTTCTCCAACGCGCGCGCGACCGTGCTCCGGCCGCCGCCCGAGACGCCGGTGACGATCACGAGCGTGGTGTCGGACCGGTCCAGCTCGTCGTTCTCCCGCTCACCCACGACGCGAAATCCTAGGCATCGCGGTAAACATCGGACCCATCGCCCTCTTCCGTCCCGGGCGGCGCCTCCGGCGCCGCTGTGTCTGGTGTCGTGCTCTCCTGAGTCTCCTCGGGTGCGGGTGGCTGTGGCTCGCCGCCGAGTGCGGCCTTGATCGCCTCGGCCGTGCGCACGCCGACGCCGGGCACCGAGGAGATCTCCTCGACCGACGCGGCGGTCAGGCGCTTGACCGAGCCGAACTGCCGCATGAGTGCCTTGCGGCGGATCTCGCCGAGCCCCGGGATGCTGTCGAGCTGCGAGGCGGTCATCCGCTTGGAGCGGCGCTGCCGGTGGAACGTGATGGCGAACCGGTGCGCCTCGTCGCGTACCCGTTGCAGCAGGTAGAGACCCTCGGACGTGCGCGGCATGATCACCGGGAACTGGTCGTCGGGCACCCAGACCTCTTCGAGCCGCTTGGCCAGGCCGCACAGCGCGATGTCGTCGATGCCCAGGTCGCGCATGACCGCGGCGGACGCCCGCACCTGCGGCTCGCCGCCATCGACCACGACCAGCTGCGGCGGGTACGCGAACCGGCGTGGCTTGCCCGTGCGCGGGTCGATGCCGGGCCGGTCGGGATCGATCTCCATCTCGTCGCCGAGCTCGCCGGTCTCGGCCCGGGCGTCGAGGTAACGGGCGAACCGTCTGCGCAGCACCTCGGAGATCGCCGACAGGTCGTCGGTCGCTCCCCTGATCACGAAGTGCCGATATTCACTCTTGCGAGCTAACCCGTCTTCGAAGACGACCATGCTCGCGACCACGTCGGTGCCCTGGATCTGCGAGATGTCGTAGCACTCGATGCGCAGCGGCGCGGTGTCCATGCCGAGCGCCTCGGCGATCTCCTCCAGCGCCTGGCTGCGGGTGGTCAGGTCGGCGCTGCGCTTGAGCTTGTGGCGGGTCAACGCCTCATGCGCGTTGCGGGCGACGGTGTCGAGCAGGGCCTTCTTGTCGCCGCGCTGCGGCACCCGCATCGTGACCCGGCTCCCCCGGTGCTGGCTGAGCCAGTCGGAGAGGGCGTCGACGTCGGCCGGGACCGCCGGCACCAGCAGCTCGCGCGGCACGTCGCTCTCGCCCTGCTCGCCGCCGTAGACCTGCGAGCAGAAGTGGTGCACCAGGTCGCCTGTGCTCAGGTCCTCGGTCTTCTCGACGACCCAGCCCCGCTGGCCCCGGACCCGGCCGCCGCGGACGTGGAAGACCTGGACCGCGGCTTCGAGCGGGTCTTCGGCGAAGGCGACCACGTCGGCGTCGGTGCCGTCGCCGAGCACGACGGTCTGCTTCTCCATCGCCCGGCGCAGGGCGGCGACGTCGTCACGGAGGCGGGCGGCCCGCTCGAACTCGAGCTGCTCGCTGGCTTCGAGCATCTCGCGCTCCAGCCTGCGTACCAACGTGTCGGTCTTGCCCGCCATGAAGTCGACGAAGTCGTCGACGATCTGCCGGTGCTCGGCGGCGGACACGGAGCCGACGCACGGGGCCGAGCACTTGCCGATGTAGCCCAAAAGGCACGGACGGCCGATCTGGCCCGCACGCTTGAAGACGCCCTTGGAGCAGGTGCGCGCCGGGAAGACCCGGAGCAGCAGGTCGAGGGTCTCGCGGATGGCCCAGGCGTGCGAGTAGGGGCCGAAGTAGCGCACGCCCTTGCGCTTGGCGCCGCGCATCACCTGGAGCCGGGGGAACTCCTCGTCGAGCGTGACGGCCAGGTAGGGGTAGGACTTGTCGTCGCGGTAACGGACGTTGAACCGCGGGTCGTATTCCTTGATCCAGGTGTATTCCTGCTGGAGCGCCTCGACCTCGGTGCCGACGGTGATCCAGTCGACCGAGGTCGCCGTGGTGACCATCTGGCGGGTGCGCTGGTGCAGCCCGAACGGATCGGCGAAGTAGGAATTGAGGCGGCTGCGCAGGCTCTTGGCCTTGCCGACGTAGATGACCCGGCCGGTCGCGTCCCGGAACCGGTAGACGCCCGGAAGGTCCGGTATCGAGCCCGATGGGGGCCGGTAGGTCGACGGGTCAGCCACGGTGGAAAGCGTATCGCTCGCGTACGACAAGATCCTTTGATCTTGGTGGCCGACCCGCCGACCCTCACTCAGGCCAGGACGATGTCGTCGCCCTTGACCGTGACGTCGCGAGCGGTGAGCGGCCGGGTAGCCGGTCCGTTGCGCGGCTCGCCGGTGTCCAGCGAGAACTTGCTGCCGTGGCAGCTGCAGTTGATCGTGCCACTGTCGACGCTGGCGATCGGGCAACCCTGGTGGGTGCAGACCGCCCGGAACCCGTGGAACTGACCCTCGGTCGGCTGGGTCACCACCATCTCGGTCGCCGCGAACAGCGCGCCGCCACCGACCGGCACGTCGCTCACCTTGCCGATGACCTCGCCACCGCCGGTGTCGCCACCCGGCTCCTCGGCCGGCTCGGTGGGTTCCTGGTTGCCACCGGTGGTGGCCGTCCCGGACCCGGCCGGGTCGTCGCTGCCACATGCCGCCAGCACGGACACGGCCCCCACCGCTCCGACACCGGCCAGCAGCGTACGCCGGCTCGTCACCGCCTCTTCCCTACTCATCCGCTATGCCTCTCCTCGGCCGCATGATCAGTTGAATGTTTGACTTCCCCGCCAACCCATACGCAGGTTGGTGGCCCCCGGTTCATCAAGCGCGGGTCAGGACAATTCGTCCGGGGCACGATACTGATTGAAGCTTGTGACCTGCCGCGAGGCCGCCGAGATAGAGATACACATCGCGCGGGCGGTCTGGTTGGCTGGCGATCATGTCTCTGCTGAGCGGTGTGGCCGCGGCGGGTCCGTGGCTGGCGTCGCTGCCTTCGCTGATCGAGGAGGTACGCGCCGAGTTCGACCTGCGTTTGTCGCCGCCGCTGCGGGGCGGCTCGTGCAGCTGGGTAGCGCCGGCCTCGCTGGCCGACGGCTCTGAGGTGATCGTCAAGATCGGGTGGCCGCACCGGGAGATGCTCGGCGAGCCGGCCGCCCTGCGACATTGGGCCGGCCGTGGTGCCGTGCGGTTGCTCGCGGAGGACCCGGGTCGGCACGCCCTCCTCCTGGAACGGTGTGTGCCCGGCGAGCCGCTGGCGTCGGCCTCGCTCGACGCGGCGGACGCGCTGCGGACGGGTTGCGCCGTCCTGCGCGAGCTGTGGGGTGCTCCGTTGCCGGCTGCCGGTGTCTTCGAGGAGCTGGGCACGGTCACGGCCGAGTGGGCGGACCTGGTCGAGGAACGGATGGCCCGGGTTCGGCCGGGCTACGACCGGGGTCTCGTGGCCGAGGGCGCCCGGCTGCTCCGGGAACTGCCGGCGTCGGCTGACCGCACGGTCCTCCTGCACGGCGACTTCAACCCTGGCAACGTCTTGTCCGGGCGATCCGGCTCTTGGGTGGCGATAGACCCGAAACCGATGACCGGAGACCCGGCCTACGACCCATGGCCACTCCTGGAGCAGATCGACGACCCATTCGCGACGCCGAACCCGGCTGGCGCGCTCCGGTCGCGCATCGCCCTGCTGGCTGGCGAGCTGTCGCTGGCCGGTGAGCGAATCATCCAGTGGTCGGTGGCCCGCCGAGTCGAAACGGCCCTGTGGTCCGCCCACCACGGCAACGTCGACGGCGGCGCGGCCGTCATGCGCGAGGCCCGAATCCTGGCAAGCCTCTGACGTCGCGCCACCACGTCGACCGCTGACCGTCTTCAGCCGCACGCCGGCGCTGTGCGCCTTCGGACGCGGACCACGCACGATGCGCGGCCTCCACCATCGGCGGGAACCGCCAAGACCAGCGCGCTGGCCGCAGCCCAAGCGGCCGTGCCGCACTCCGCACCGCCCGACCGCCAAGACCAGCGCACAGGCCGCAGCCCAAGCGGCCGTGCCGCACTCCGCACCGCCCGACCGCCAAGACCAGCGCACAGGCCGCAGCCCAAGCGGCCGCGCCGACGCCTCACCGCCCGTCTAGGTCTACGAAAGGCCAGACGATGGATGCGATCGGTAGCAGGCCGACGCGGTCGATGGCAGTGTCACCTCGGCTGATATCCCGCCTGGTCGGGGAGGTCCGAAGTCAGGCATTTTCTGTGCCGCGGGCGGCGGGCACCCGGACACCTGGTCGGGAGGTTGGCCGGTCCGATGCGCCAGTCCATGATCATGTGCGTCTCATCAAGAACCTGCGGCGCCTTTTTTATGATCGTGTGTGGCAGGTCGATAGGTCCCACGGCGTGTCGCCCAGACCAGCCGCACATGATCATGGGCGGGCTGAGTCGTCGTCTTGATGTGGCGCACACGATCACCGTCGACAGATGACTGACTTAGACCATGATCCTAAATTGAGGTGACCCGCGCGGGACTGAGCCTGGGCGGCCCGCCGCCACGACTGAGACCTACCCGCCACCCATCGATAGACGTCGATGATCAGCAGCACAGCACTAGACCCGCGACGCAGACGACAGCCCAAGCAGCCGCGCCGCACTCCGCACCGCCCGACCGCCAAGGCCCACGACACAGACCACAGCCCAAGCAGTTGTTCGGCACGTCAGAGCCGCGACCGCCAAACTCACGGCGCAGGCCGCGGCCCGACCAGCCCTAGGGCGCTCCTCACCGCCCGGCCGCTGAGATCTGCGGCGCGGGCCGTGGGTGCGTGGCGGTTGTCAGCCGCGCGTTCGCGTAGTTGCCTTCGGTGCGGTGCGGGCTCGGGGGGCTGCCTTCTTCGCCGGCTTCTCCTCCGCCGCTGGTGTCGGCTTCGAACGGGTGGTGCCGGTGGCCTTGGCCGTCTTCGCAGTGGTGGTCTTGGCTGTCGTGGCCTTGGCGGCGGCGGTCTTGGTCGCCTTCGCCGCGGTGGCCTTCGCCGCGGTGGCCTTGGCCGCCGTCGCGGGCTTCGGGTCCGCGGACCGGCCATTGCCCGCGGCGGCCTTGCCATTGCCCGCGGCGGCCTCGCCGTTGCCAGCCTTGCCGTTGCCCGGCGGCGCGGCGTCCGCCCTGGCGCTGGCGGCCGCCGAACCGGCGGACCGGCCGTTGGCGCCGTTGGCCTTCGCCGCTCGGGCGGTCGCCTTCTCCGAGCCCTTGGCCGGCCCGGTCAGCTCCAGGGTGTGGCGCAGGAACTGGCCCGTCGCGCTCTCGGGGACGTCGGCGATCTCTTCCGGGGTGCCGGCCGCCAGGACCAGGCCGCCGCGGTGGCCGCCGGACGGGCCCATGTCGATGATCCAGTCGGCGGTTTTGATGACGTCGAGGTTGTGTTCGATGACGATGACCGTGTTGCCCTTGTCGACCAGGCTTTCCAGGACCTTGAGCAGCTTCCTTATATCTTCGAAGTGCAGGCCCGTGGTCGGCTCGTCGAGGACGTAGACCGTGCGGCCGGTCGAGCGCTTCTGGAGCTCCGACGCCAGCTTGACCCGCTGGGCCTCGCCGCCCGAGAGGGTCGGGGCCGGCTGGCCCAGGCGGACGTAACCGAGCCCCACGTCGACGAGCGTCTTCAGGTGGCGGTGGATCGCCGGGATCGCCTCGAAGAAGGTTGACGCCTCCTCGATCGGCATCTCCAGGACCTCGGAGATCGTGCGGCCCTTGTAGTGCACCTCGAGCGTCTCGCGGTTGTAGCGCGCGCCCTTGCAGACCTCGCACGGCACGTACACGTCCGGGAGGAAGTTCATCTCGATTTTGATCGTGCCGTCGCCCGCGCAGTTCTCGCAGCGGCCGCCCTTGACGTTGAAGGAGAACCGGCCCGGGCCGTAGCCGCGGACCTTCGCCTCGGTGGTCTCCGCGAACAGCTTGCGGATGTTGTCGAAGACGCCCGTGTAGGTCGCGGGGTTGGAGCGCGGCGTGCGGCCGATCGGCGACTGGTCGACGCCGACCACCTTGTCGAGGTCGTCGAGGCCGGTGACCCGCAGGTGGCGGCCCGGCACGAGGCGCGCGCCGTTGAGCTGGTTGGCCAGCACCGTGTAGAGGATGTCGTTGACCAGCGTCGACTTGCCCGAGCCGCTGACGCCGGTGACCGCGATGAACTGGCCCAGCGGGAACGGCACCGTCAGGTTCTTGAGGTTGTGCTCGCGCGCGCCGACGACGAGCAGCTCGCGGCCGGGAGTGGCCGGGCGGCGGATCATCGGGGTCGGTATCTGGCGGCGGCCGGACAGGTAGGCGCCGGTGATCGACTCCTCGTTCTTCAGCAGGTCGTCGAAGGACCCACTGTGGACGATCTCGCCGCCGTGCTCGCCCGCTCCTGGGCCGATGTCGACGACCCAGTCGGCCGTGCGGATGGTGTCTTCGTCGTGCTCGACCACGATCAGCGTGTTGCCCAGGCGACGGAGCCGGACCAGCGTCTCGATCAGCCGGTGGTTGTCGCGCTGGTGCAGGCCGATCGACGGCTCGTCGAGCACGTAGAGCACGCCGACCAGGCCCGAGCCGATCTGGGTCGCCAGCCGGATGCGCTGCGCCTCGCCGCCGGACAGCGTGCCGGCCGGGCGGTCGAGCGAGAGGTAGTCGAGGCCCACGTCGACCAGGAACCGCAACCGGGCGTTGATCTCCTTGAGCACCCGCTCGGCGATCAGCTTCTGCCGGTCGTTGAGCACCATGGCTCCGAGGAGCTCGGCGCAGTCGCCGACGGACATGCCGGTGACCTCGGCGATGTTCTTGCCGTCGATCGTGACCGCGAGCACCTCGGGCTTGAGCCGCGCGCCGCCACACACCGAGCACGGCACGTCGCGCATATAGCCTTCGTATTTGTCGCGCGACCACTCGGACTCGGTGTCACCGTGCCGGCGCTCGATCCACTGCACCGCACCCTCGAAGCCGGTGTAGTAGGAGCGCTCGCGGCCGTATTTGTTGCGGTAGCGCACGTGCACCTGGTCGTTGGAGCCGTAGAGGATCGTCTTCTGCGCCCGGTTGGACAGCGCGCGCCACGGCGTGTCGAGGTCGAAGTGCTCGGCGTCGCCGAGCGCCTGGAGCAGCCGCAGGAAGTATTCGAGCGTCTGGCTGGTCGACCACGGCTGGATCGCGCCCTCGCGCAGGCTGCGCTCCGGGTCGGGGACCACCAGCTCGGGGTCGACCTCTTTCTTGGTGCCGATGCCGGTGCACTCCGGGCAGGCGCCGTAGGGCGAGTTGAACGAGAACACCCGGGGCTCGAGGTCTTCGATCGCCAGCGGGTGGTCGTTGGGGCAGGCCAGGTGCTCGGAGAAGATGCGCTCGCGGGCCGGCGAGTCGTCGGGCTCGTCGACGAACTCGAGCAGCACGACACCGGCGGCCAACCGCAGCGCGGTCTCGATCGAGTCGGTCATGCGCTGCTTGGCCGACGCCTTCACCGCGAGCCGGTCGACGACCACCTCGATCGTGTGCTTCTCCTGCTTCTTGAGCTTGGGCGGCTCGGTCAGCGGGTGCACCACGCCGTCGACCCGGGCGCGCGCGAAGCCCTTGGACTGGAGCTCGGCGAAGAGGTCGACGTATTCGCCCTTGCGGCCGCGGACCACCGGCGCGAGCACCTGAAAGCGGGTGCCCTCGGGCATCGCGAGCACCCGGTCGACGATCTGCTGCGGGCTCTGCCGGGCGATCGGCTCGCCACAGACCGGACAGTGCGGCTCGCCGACGCGGGCGTAGAGCAGTCGGAGGTAGTCGTAGACCTCGGTGATGGTGCCGACCGTCGAGCGCGGGTTGCGCGAGGTCGACTTCTGGTCGATCGAGACGGCCGGGCTGAGGCCCTCGATGAAGTCGACGTCAGGCTTGTCCATCTGGCCCAGGAACTGCCGAGCGTACGAAGATAGTGACTCTACGTAACGCCTCTGACCCTCTGCGAAGATCGTGTCGAACGCGAGGCTCGACTTGCCGGATCCGGACAGCCCGGTGAACACGATCATGGCGTCGCGGGGCAAATCCAGGTTGACGTCGCGCAGGTTGTGCTCCCGCGCGCCGCGCACGATCAGTCGGTCGGCCACAGCCCAGCCCACTCCTGACATGATGGAAGACCTGCAGAATCTCTGCCGTGGCAACTTTAGCCGCGGGGTATGACACTTTTTGGAGCCGAGGCATTCCCCCAATCAGGGGAGATGTCAGGGGCCGGTGATTTCGGTCATTTTGGGTACCCGATTTGCCCGACCCATCACGTACCGTAGGGCGTCCGGTAATCACAGTGCGCAGGGCCGCCGGCTGGGGCGACCCCACGTGCTCGGGGGGAAATGTGACAGCGGACCTGACGACGCGCGTGGCTGTCCCAGGCACGACCGTCGAGACGGCTACTCTCTGTAATCATGTTGCCACGCTCGCCCAGCGTGGGACCGGGTACGCGGTCGCCCGTTTCGCGATCTACGACTATCGCGAGATCCGCACCTCCCTCGGCACCTCCGCGGCCACCGAGCTCCTCGAACGGATCGGCATGCGCCTCCGGTCGCGCCTCGAGCCCGGCGACGTGCTGTCGGTGCTGCCCGACGGCGACATGCTGCTGGCGCTGGACAGCCCCGACGGGCTGGAGAAGCGGCTGCACGACCTGGTCGAACAGGGCAGCGGCTGGACCCCGACCGTGTACGGGCAGCTCAGCGCCGGTGGCGCCGAGGCCCGACCGGGCGACGACGCCGAGACCGTGCTCTCCCGAGCCAGCCTCGCCCTGGAGGACGCCGGCCGGCGCGCACCGGGCGCCGTCGCCATCTGCGGCAGTCCGATGGACGCCGACGCCCTCCAGCGCGTGTCGCTCGACATAGACCTCCGGCGGGCTGTCGAGGCCGACCGCCTCACCGTGCACTACCAGCCCGTCGTCGCGCTCGACGGCGGCCGGATCGTCGGCCACGAGGCGCTGGCGAGGTGGCCCGACCAGGAGCGCGGCTGGGTCTCTCCGGAAGCGTTCATCGCCGCCGCCGAGCGCAACGGCCTGATCAGCGACATCGGGCTGCGGGTGCTCCGCCGGGCGCTGCGCGACAAGCGGCGCTACGGCGGCTACCGCAACACCTGGCTCTCGGTCAACGTGAGTGTCGTGCAGCTCGAGGACGAGGCCTTCGCCGGCCAGGTGCTGCGGGCGCTCGACGAGGAGGGCATCGCCGGGGACGAGCTGCGCATCGAGGTCACCGAGTCGGCGCTGCTGGCCTCGGCCCGCTCGCGTGCTCAGCTGATCGAGTTGCGCAAGGCCGGCATCCGCGTGCTGGTCGACGACTTCGGCACCGGTTTCTCCTCGCTGGCCAGCGTCCGCCGCCTGCCGATCGACGGCATCAAGATCTCGCGGGAGCTGCTCCACGACGAAGAGCCGGGACTTCCGGACCCGACGGTGGTGCGGGCGGTGCGCCTGCTCGCCGCCGGTGCGGGAGTCACCGACATCATCGCCGAGGGGGTGGAGAGTGCTCTGGAGGTACGGACGCTCGCCGCGCTCGGCATGCCGTACGCGCAGGGCTTCCATCTCGGTCGTCCAGCACCGGCGTCGCGCGCCCTGCGCTGGCCCGCCACCCCGATCGTCTCTCCCAACTGACCTGCTGCCTGGGTGTGACGGGACCACCCAGGGCTCCCAGGACGCGCCTATCGTCGATGGCGTGGAGACCAGCAACGCGCTCGGCGACTTCCTGCGGGCGCACCGGGAGCGGATCACGCCCGCCGAGGTCGGCCTGCGTCCCGGTGTCGGCGTCCGGCGGGTGCCCGGGCTGCGTCGCGAAGAGGTGGCGATGCTCGCCGGGATCAGCTCTGACTACTACCTGCGCCTGGAGCAGGGCCGTGACCGGCACCCGTCCGTCCAGGTGCTCGACGCCCTCGCCCGGGTGCTCGGGCTCGACGCCGACGCGACCGCGTACATGATCAGTCTCAGCCAGCCGGCCTCGCGCACGGCCGCCCGCCCTTCGTCGCCCACGGTCCCCGACAGCATCCGGTACTTCATGGACGCACAGACCTGTCCCGCGTTCGTCCAGACACCGTGGCTCGACGTCCTGGCCGCCAACCGGATGGCGGTCGCGCTCACCCCGAACCTGACCCCCGGCGTCAACCGGCTTCGCCAGGTGTTCCTCGACCCCGCCGCGCGTACCTTCCATCGTGACTGGCCCGAAGCCGTCGCCCACGTCGTCGCCGGCCTGCGCGCCGACGCGACCGGACACGGCGACGACCCTCGGCTGGCCGCGCTGGTCGGCGAGCTCTCGTTGAAGAGCCAGGAGTTCCGCGAGCTGTGGGCACGGCACGAGGTGCGCCGGCCCGAGGGTCGGTTCAGCCGGATGCACCATCCGGAGGTCGGCGACCTCGACCTGTTCGCGGAGAAGCTGACCATCGCCGGCACCGACGGCTTGGTGCTCGGTCTCTACCACGCGGAGCCGGGCAGTGAGTCGGCCCGCTCGCTCGCGTTGCTCGGGTCGCTCGCGGCCTCGTAGCTCTCCTTCCCGCTGCCCCGGCCGTACCACAGGTCGGGGCATTTCCATGTCTTGACTTCCCACAAACTCAAGCGTAAACAGAAACAAAACAAAGTGATACGGAGGCAAAGCAACATGTACGCGGAGGAGCGGCAAGAGGAGATCCTGCGGCTCGCCCGTGCTCTGGGGCGGGTCGACGTGACCGCGCTGGCCGAAGACCTCCAGGTCACCGCCGAGACGGTCCGCCGCGACCTGACGGTCCTGGAGCGGGCGGGGGTGCTCCGCCGCGTCCACGGTGGTGCGATCCCGGTCGAGCGGATCGGATTCGAGCCGGCCCTCGCCGCCCGCGACTCCGTGCTGATCACCGAGAAGGAGCGCATCGCGAAGGCGGCCCTGGCCGAGCTTCCCGACGAGGGGGCGGTGATCCTCGACGCGGGCAGCACCACGGCCCGGCTGGCGCAGGCGCTGCCCACCGACCGCGAGCTGTCCGTCGTGGTCAACTCGCCGGTGCTGGCCACGGTGCTCGGCACCCGGGCCAACCTCACCGTGTTGCTGCTGGGTGGCCGGGTCCGCGGCAAGACCCTGGCCACCGTCGACGACTGGGCGCTGCGCCCGCTCGCCGACATGTACGTCGACGTCGCGTTCATGGGCACCAACGGCTGCTCGGTCGAACGCGGCCTGACCACCCCCGACCCGGCCGAGGCGACGGTCAAGCGGGCGATGATCGCCGCGGCCCGCCGGGTGGTGCTGCTGGCCGACCACACGAAGATCGGCAACGACTACCTGGCCCGCTTCGGCACGCTCTCGGACCTGGACGTGCTGATCACCGACAGCGGCCTCGACGACGAGCTGGCGGTCGACGTCGAGGCGGCCGGCGTACGCGTGGTCCGCGCATGATCGTCACCGTCACCCTCAACCCGAGCCTGGACCGGGCGATCGAGATCGACTCGCTGGCCCGGGGAGACGTGATCCGGGCTCGCTCGGGCCGCCTCGACCCTGGTGGGAAAGGCGTCAACGTCTCCCGCGCGCTGCTGGCCAACGGCGTCGCGTCCCGAGCGGTCCTGCCGTGCGGCGGCGACGAGGGTGCCCAACTGGTCCGCCTCCTGGCGGAGGAGGGCGTCGACCTGGTCGCCGTCCCGATCGGCGGCCACACCCGCTCGAACATCACCCTCGCCGAACCCGACGGCACGGTGACGAAGGTCAACGAGCCGGGTCCGGTCCTGTCGCCTCTCGAGTTCGACGCGGTCACGGGCCAGGTGCTTGCCGCGGCCGGGACGGCCGGGTGGGTCGTGGTCTGCGGCAGCCTCCCGCCGGGCGTGACTCCGGAGGCGTTCGGCCGACTGTGCCGGCGGATCGTCGCAGCGGGGGTACGGCTCGCGGTCGACACGAGTGGGCCGGCTTTGCGGGCGGCGGCGGAGGCCGGTGCCCATCTGGTCAAGCCCAACCGCGAGGAACTGTCCGAAGTAGTCGGCCACGCAATCCCGTCCCGGTCGGACGTGGTCTCGGCCGCCGACCGGGTACGCGCCTGGGGCGCGGGCACGGTCCTGGCCAGCCTGGGCGCCGAGGGCGCCATCCTGGTAACCGCCGACACCGTCGTCAGCGGCGCCGCGGTGGTGCCTTCCCCACGCAGCACAGTCGGCGCCGGCGACGCTCTGCTGGCGGGCTTCCTCGCTGCCTTGAGCCGCGCGGAGGCTGCCGTTGCGGCGACGACGGCCTCGCCGGGCGTGGGCTCGCTCACCGGTCACGGCGTTGCCGCAACAACCGGCAACGTCGCAGCAGACCCGACCACCCGCGGCACCGGTGCGGGCGGGACTGCCGGCAACGCCGGCCTGGGCTTCACCGCGGCCAACGCCGGCGTTGCCGCAACAGCCCACAACGCCGGTGCGGGCGAGACGACCGACAACGTCGGTCCATCCTCAACCGGGGACAACGCCAGCGTTCTCGCAACCGACGATGACGCGGACTCCGCGTCCGTGGGCGGTAGCGGCCGGGGCGGTGCTCGGCGGCCTGAGTTGGTGGCTGCCCTGGCTGAAGGGCTGGCCTGGGGTGCGGCGGCGGTCAGTCTGCCCGGTAGCCGCATGCCGTGTCCCGCTGATCTGCGGCGGGACGCTGTTGTGATCCATCCCGATTCCGATCTCGTCCGGAGCCTGGCTTCGCGAGGCTGACGGACCCCTCCCCTACCCCCGAAGGGAGCGTTCGGTGACAACGACCGAGGAAACCGGCTACACGCCGGCGGTGCAGGGCACCGGATTCCGTGCCACCGTGCAGCGGTTCGGCGGCAATCTGGCCGCGATGATCATGCCGAATATCGGTGCGTTCATCGCCTGGGGCCTTATTACCGCTCTGTTCATCCCCACCGGCTGGATACCGAACGACGACTTCGGTCAGCTGGTCAACCCCATGATCTTCTTCCTGTTGCCCATTCTGATCGGCTACACCGGCGGCCGGCTCGTACACGGGCAGCGCGGGGCCGTGGTCGGTGCCGTCGCTACCGTCGGCGTGGCCGTCGGCGCCGGTGCCGTGATGGGCACCGAGCTCGAGAACGCCTCGCCGATGTTCCTCGGCGCCATGATTATCGGCCCGGCCACCGCCTGGTTGCTCAAGCGGTTCGACGCGCTGGTCGAGGACCGGATCCGGCCCGGCTTCGAGATGCTCGTCAACAACTTCTCCGCCGGCATCATCGGCGGCGGGATGGCGCTGCTCGGTGCCTGGGCCATCGGCCCCGTCATGCGTACCGTCACCAACGGGGCCGGCGACGCCGTCAACTGGCTGGTCGACCGCAACCTGCTCCCGTTGGCGTCCGTGCTGGTCGAGCCGGCCAAGGTGTTGTTCCTCAACAACGCCATCAACCACGGTGTGTTCGGTCCGCTCGGCGTGGCCGAGGCCGCTGAGACCGGCAAGTCCATCCTGTTCATGATCGAGTCGAACCCGGGGCCGGGCCTCGGTCTGCTGCTCGCGTTCTTCTTCTTCGGCCCGCGCAACCTGCGCGCCACCACGCCGGCCGCCATGATCATTCAGTTCCTCGGCGGCATTCACGAGATCTACTTCCCGTACGTGCTGATGAAGCCCCGCCTGATCATCGCCATGATCGCTGGTGGCGCGGCCGGCGTCGGCACCTTCATGGTCACCGGTGCCGGGCTGACCGCTACGCCGTCGCCGGGCAGCATCTTCGCCTACTTCGCGGTGACGCCGCGCGGCGGTTACGTGCCCATGTTGCTCGGCATCGCGATCGCCGCCGGCGTGACGTTCGCGGTCGCCGCGGCGCTGCTCGGCTTCGGCCGCCTCGAACCCAAGGAAGACCCGACCACCGCGGATGGCGACGCTGCCGCCGTACCCCCGGATGCCGATCCACAGCCCGGCACCCAGCCCGAACCGGCCCGCGAGCCCGCGATCGCCGGCAACGTCCCCGAACAACGCACCCCCTGACCCTCGGGGAGGGACCCTCCCGCAAGGGTCCCTCCCCCACCCCCGAGAGGCATCGTCATGGCCAACATCAAGGGCAGCGACATCCAGAAGGTCGTCGTGGCCTGCGACGCCGGCATGGGCAGCAGCGTCATGCTCGCCAGCCAGCTCCGGCGCCAGCTCAAGAAGCACCAGGTCACCGTCGAGCACACCCCGGTCAACTCGATCCCCGCCGACGCCGACGTCGTGGTCTGCCACGCCGGACTCGCCGACCGCGCCCGCGGCAGCGCGCCTGACAAGGTGATCGTGCCGGTGCAGGTGTTCATCGGCGACCCGGCGGTGACGCGGCTGGTGAAGGCCGTCGAGTCCGGCGGCGAGCTCAATGGCTGAGGGCCTCGGCGCGCTGCTCGACCCGGCCGCCATCCGGCTCGCCGAGACCGCCGCCGACCGGGACGCGGCCATCCGCCGCTGCGGCGAGGTGCTGGTCGAGGTGGGCGCGGTCGCTCCCGCGTACGTGTCCGCCATGCTCGAACGCGAGCAGTCCGTCTCGACGTACGTCGGCGAGGGTGTGGCCATCCCGCACGGCACCCTGGCCGGCAAGGAGACGGTGCTGCGTGACGCCCTGGCCGTGCTGCGCTTCCCCGACGGCGTCGACTGGGGCGGCCAGCCGGTGACCGTGTGCGTCGCGATCGCGGCGCGGGGCGACGGCCATGTCGAGGTGCTCGGCGAGCTCGCCCAGATCCTGCTCGACCCGGACCGGGCCGCGGCGCTGCGTGCGGCCACCGACCAGGCCACGGTCTACGACCTGTTGACCCCGATCGAGGAGACCGCATGAAGGTCGTGCGCTTCCACGCGCCCGGCGACGTACGCATCGAGGACGCTCCCGAACCCACGCGCACCGGCGGCGACGTGCTGATCCGGGTGCACAACTGCTCGACGTGCGGCACCGACGTCAAGATCTTCAAGTTCGGGCACCACCACATCCGGCCACCCCGGGTGATGGGCCACGAGATCGCCGGTGAGGTGGTCGACGGTGGCGACACCGGGTGGCGGGCCGGCGACCGGGTGCAGGTGATCGCCGCCATCCCCTGTGGACAGTGCGGCGAGTGCCGGCGCGGTCGTATGACGGTGTGCCCCAACCAGGAGTCGATGGGCTACCACTACGACGGGGGTTTCGCGGAGCTGATGCTCGTACCCGCGAAGGTCCTCGCCGTCGACGGCCTCAACCGGATCCCTTCGGGCATCGGGTACGCGGAAGCGTCCGTCGCCGAGCCCCTGGCGTGTGTCCTCAACGGGCAGACGCTGGCCCGGGTCGGTGAGGGTGACGACGTCGTGGTGATGGGCGCGGGGCCGATCGGCTGCCTGCACGTGCGGCTGGCCCGGGCGCGGGGCGCCGCGCGGGTGTTCCTGGTCGACCTCAACCGGGAGCGGCTGGCGCTGTCGGCCGAACGGGTCCAGCCGGACTTCGCGATCTGCGGTGCCGACACGGACGTGGTCGACGAGGTACGCAAGCTGACCGACGGCCGTGGCGCCGACGTCGTGATCACCGCCGCCGCCTCCAAGGCGGCGCAGGAGCAGGCGTTCGCGCTCTGCGCCCGGCAGGCCCGGATCAGCTTCTTCGGCGGGCTGCCCAAGGACGACCCGGTGATCAGGGTGGACAGCAACCTGGTGCACTACCAGGAGCTGACGATCGTCGGCGCCAACGGGTCCAGCCCGGCGCACAACAAGCAGGCACTGGACCTGATCGCGTCGGGTGCGGTGCCGGTAGCCGACCTGATCACCCACCGCCTGCCCGTCGCGGCGGCGCTGGACGCCTTCGACATCGTCGCGCGCGGCGAAGCCATCAAGGTCACCATCGAGCCCTGAGGGGGTTGAACGCTATGCCGTCCCGCACCGTGACCGTCGGCTCGCGCACGGGCCTGCACGCCCGCCCGGCGGCCCTGTTCGTAGCCGCCGCCGGCGCCGCACCCCTGCCGGTGAAGATCAATGTCGAGGGCCGCAAGCCCGTACCCGCCAACAGCATGCTCTCGGTCCTGTCCCTCGGCGCCAAATGCGGGACGGCCGTGACCATCTCGGCCGAGGGCGACGGCGCCGACGCCGTCCTGGACGACCTGGCCACGCTGCTGGCCCGCGACCTGGACGCGGACGAGGGTGGTGGATCCGATGGGTGAGGCGGTCGGGCCGCCGGCGGGTGGCCCGAGCGCGCCGCCTGTGGGCGGACGGGGTGGGCCGCCTGCCGGCGGGCCGGCGGGCGGACTGGTTCGGCAGCCGTCCAGTGCGCCGCAGCCGGCGGACCGGGCCGACGGCCAATCGGTTGGCGTGACCGCTCCACGCGAGCCCAGCGCGGAGCCGATGCGGGGCATCGGGGTCTCCCCCGGGTTCGCGGCGGGTCCGGTGTGCAGGGCCGGCGCAGCCCCGAAGATGCCCGCACCCCGCACCGTCTCCGATGTGGAGGCCGAGCTGGCCGGCGCGGCCGCGGCGCTGGCGGCGGTAGCGGCCGAGCTCGGCCGCCGCGCGGACGCCACCCGTGACGCCACCGCCGCCGAGATCCTCCGCGCCCAGGTGATGATGGCCAAGGACCCGGTGCTCGACGAGGCGGTGGCCGACGCGATCCGCGCCGGCTCCGACGCGCCCCACGCGATCGATGCCGCGTTCGCCGTGCACCGGCAGGCTTTCCTGGAGGCCGGCGGCTACCTGGCCGAGCGGGTCGCGGACCTGGACGACCTTCGCGACCGCGCGGTGGCGGTGTCGAGCGGGGAGCCGATGCCGGGCATCCCGTCGCCCGGGTACCCGTTCGTGCTGGTCGCGACAGACCTCGCCCCTGCCGACACCGCCGGCCTCGATCCTGAGCTCGTGCTGGCGCTGGTCACCGAGGCGGGCGGGCCGACCAGCCACACCGCGATCCTGGCCCGGTCGCTGGGCATACCGGCCGTGGTCCGCTGCGGCGGGGCGGTCGGCCTTCGCGACGGCATGGTGGTGGCCGTCGACGGCGCCGCGGGTGCGGTGCGGGTGGGGGTCGACGAGGCTACGGTCGCCGACACCCGCAGGCGCGAGCAGGACCGCCGTGCCCGCGCCGCCGCGTCGACGGGTCCGGGTCGCACCGCCGACGGCTGGGCGGTCGAGCTGCTGGCCAACGTAGGTTCGGCGGCCGACCCGGTGGTCGGCGCCGAGGGGGTCGGGCTGTTCCGCACGGAGCTGCTCTACCTCGACCGCGAGAAGGCGCCGGGACATGACGAGCAGGTCGAGGCGTACGCGGCCGTGTTCGACGCCCTGGGCGGACGCAAGGTGGTCGTGCGCACTCTGGACGCGGGTGCCGACAAACCGCTGCCCTTCCTGGAGCAGACCGGCGAGCCGAACCCGGCGTTAGGGGTACGCGGGGTGCGCCTGGCCCGCCGCGACCCGGCTCTCCTGGACGGCCAACTCGCGGCTATCGCGGCCGCCGCCGCCCGGACCGGCGCGACGGCCTGGGTGATGGCACCCATGATCGCGACCCCGGCCGAAGCCCGCGACTTCGTGACCCGAGCGCGCGCCGCGGGCCTGGCGTCCGCCGGGGTGATGGTCGAGATCCCGGCGGCGGCCCTCCGGATCCGCGCGCTGCTGCGCGAGGTCGACTTCGTGTCGATCGGGACCAACGACCTGAGCCAGTACGCGTTCGCCGCCGACCGCATGTGCGGTGACCTCGCGGAACTGCTGGACCCGTGGCAGCCGGCACTGCTGGACCTGATCGCGACGTGCGCCCACGCCGGCCGCGCGGCAGGCAAGCCGGTCGGCATCTGCGGCGAGGCGGCAGCCGATCCGGGACTGGCGCCGGTGTTCGCCGGCCTGGGAATCAGCAGCCTGTCGATGCCGGCCCGAGCGATCCCGGCGGTACGCGACGCGCTGGCCGCACACACGAAAGCGGACTGCGAACGCCTGGCCACCGCGGTCCTTGCCACCGAAGACCCGACCTCGGCCCGCGCCGTGGCGCTCTGACGCCGTAGAAATGGTGGCCGGTCCTCGCGCGACCAGAACCGGCCGCCACCGGCACCTCGATCTCACGGCCACCACGGCTACGCCCCGGCGGAGGGGAATCCGGCCGCCGCCGGCACCTGGCGGTCCAAGCCCCGACGCCGACGGCCGTTCGCCGCCACCCTGGAAGCCTGGCCTCGACGCGCCCGGTCGCTGGGGTGGCGGTTTGGCCCTTCCCTTCTCTGGCCGCGCCCCGCGACGGGCATGGCAGCGGAGCGAAGCGGAGCGGTCTCCGGCGGGAGCGACGGTCGTGCCCCCGACGGACCCGGGACCGCTTGCTTGAGCGGTTCAGATCAGGTCGCGGGTCAGGACGATCCTGTGTTGGCCGGGGCCGCTGTAGTCAGGGGTCAGGCACGCGGTGAAGCCGAGGCGTTCGTGGAAGGTGATCGACTCCGCGTTGGCCGGGCCCGTGATGGCTTTGAGGCGGGTGGCGCCGCGGGCTCGGGCTGCTGCCGCGAAGGCTGTGTGCAGGTGGCGGCCCAGGCCCGTGCCGCGGCTGCGTTCGTGCACCGCGACCGCGTGGATGTAGCCGACGTGGGCCGGGGCCACGAAGCCGAACAGGTAGCCGTCGACGTCGCCGGCGACGAAGGCTGTGTCGCCGAACTCGCGGACGAACATCGGGTGGTGAAGGTGGCGGACGTCGCGGTCGCCCCAGTACGCGGGGAGGTCGGCCAGGATCGCGGCCAGGTCTTTCGGGGTCGCGCGGCGTAGCTCAGTCATCCAGCGCACCCAGCCGGGCGATGTTGGCGCTCTCGTCGGGGTCCGGACCCGGGGTGTCGAGGAACGCGGTGAGCACCTCGACGGCCACGTCCGGGGCGAGGCGTTTGAGGCTCATCGCCAGCACGTTCGCGTCGTTCCACTTCCGCGCGCCCGAGGCGATCCACGGGTCCCAGGCGAGGGCGGCGCGTATTCCCGTTACTTTGTTCGCGGCGATCGCCGTGCCCGTGCCGGTCCAGCAGAGGACCACGCCCAGGTCGGCGGTGCCGTCGGTGACCGCCTGGCCCACCGCGGCGCCGATGTCCGGCCACTGGCGGTCGCCGGTCACGTCGACTACCTCGATGCCCCGGTCTTCGAGGGCCTGTTGCACGGCTCGTGTGGTCTCGTTCGCGTCGTCCGCTCCGTACGCCACCCTCATGATGCCCAGCCTACGGGTCGAGCAGGGTGGCCCTCAGCCCGGCCAGCAGGGCTTCGTCGACGCCGAGGTGCTCGCGGGCATAGTCGAGCACCGATCCGTAGGTGGCCGCCAGCTCCTTCAGCGTCAGCCGCATCGCGTCCGCCGGGGCCAGGCCGTAACCCGGCCAGGTGATCGCCGGGTTGGCCGGGTTGGCCTGCCAGTCGGCGATGAACTTCGCGGCCGCCAGCTCCGTGAGCGCGTAGTCGGCGATGATGTCGTCGTCGCTCACGCCTACCAGGCGAAGGACCAGGGCGGCCAGGAGTCCGGTGCGGTCCTTGCCGGCCGCGCAGTGGATGACGACCGGGGCGCTGCCCGCGGCGGCTATCACCGCCAGTGCCTGGCTGATCTCTGTCGTGCCGTCGGAGAGCACCTCGGCGTTGCGGTCGGCCAGGAAGCGGACCGGCTCGACGTCGGGCGCCACGGTCGCCTGCCGGCAGGGGCGGTGCTCGATGGAGAGGTTGTAGTAGGCCAGGCCGTCGTACTCGGGCACCCGGCCGCGGCGGGCCACCTCTTCCGGGTAGCGGAGGTCGATCACCGTGCGTACGCCGAGCGTCTGGAACTTCACCCAGTCGGCGCCGGCGAGCTTGCCCAGGCCGTCGGACCGGTAGAGCCTGCCCCAGCGCACGGTGCTGCCGTCCGATGTGGAATAGCCGCCGACGTCGCGGAAGTTGTGCAGCCGGTCGAAGGCGATGTGCCTCAACGGGAGACCGAGAAACGCAGGGAGGTACGCACGCCGACCTCGACCACTCGGGTCGTCCGCAGGCCGAGCGTGGCGAGGTCGGCGTCGGGCTCGAAGAGGCGGCGGCCGCCGCCGAGGAACACCGGCATCACGTCCAGGCGCAGCTCGTCGACCAGGCCTTTGGTGAGGAGCTGGTGGCCCAGGTCGACGCCGCCGACCACGGTGACGTCGCGGTCGCCGGCCGCTGCCTTGGCCTTGACGACCGCCGCTTCCACGCCGTCCGTGACGAAGGTGAAGGTCAGCCCGCCGCCCTCGTGGGGATGAGTGGCCGGCGGCTCGTGGGTGACGACGAAGATCGGGACCTGGAACTCGTACGTGCCGGCGTAGCCGTCGGGCTCGCCCATCGCGAACGTCCGGCGACCCATCAGGACCGCGCCCGTCTCGTCGATCATCTCGGTCATGTAATGGGTCGGCCGAAGCTCGGCCAGGTCCGGATAGAGCGCGCCGGCGCTGCCGTCGGCGTCCTCGACGTAGCCGTCGACCGACACGGTCATACCGAAGATCACCTTGGCCATGACCTCGAACCTACCAGCGGGGATGGTGGTCAGATCGGCTCTGCGGGCCGCTGGCCTCGTGATGTTGGCCGCGGGTGGTGCAGCTCTTAGCGGTCGGGTCTCGTGGTCGTCGCGTCGTGTTGGTCGGCGGCCGTCCGTGCCATCGCGGGCTAGGGTCGAGCTGGAACGCGGCAAGGTCGAAGAGATGAGGACCACCCGTGCGGATCCTGTTCGTCGCAGCCCCGCTGATCGGTCACCTCTACCCGATGATCCCCCTGGCCGAGGCGCTGCGCGCCGCAGGGCACGACGTGCTCGTCGCCTCCGGGGGCGACGCCGCGACCAGACCGCCGGCCGGTTTTCCGGTCGAGGACGTGGTCGGGCCGTTCAACTTCGGGCGGATCGCGCTGGGCACCATGTTGAGCCGGCCGAAGCTGTTGGTACGCGAGCTCGCCGGCCGGGCCGGGACCGACGCGGTCGGGCACATCTTCGGTGCGGTCAACGACCGGTTCGTCGGCGCAACCACCGAGCTCGTCGGGCGCTGGCGCCCGGACGTGGTCGTCCACGAGCCGCTGGCCGGCGCGGGCGCCGTCGCCGCCGGGCGCCACGACGTGCCGGCGGTGCTGCACGGCAACACGCTTTTCGACGACGCGCTGCTGCTCGCGGTGACCACCGCGAAGATGCGGCCGCGGGTCGACGTGCCGGCCAGCGCCGCGGTGCTCAGGATCAGCCCCGACAGCCTGGTGCCCGGCGCGAGCGGCCAGCCCATGCGACCGGTCGGCTACGGAGGCGGCGCCACCCTCCCGTCCTCCCTGCGCGAGCCGGGGAGTCGTCCCCGGATCCTGGTCAGCCACAGCACCATCGCCGGCCCGGGGTCGACCGCGGTGCTCGACCGGATCGTGCGGCTCGCGCCGTCCGTCGACGCCGAGTTCGTGTTGATCCGCGCCGCCGACCGGCTCGCCGGCCGGACCCTGCCGCCCAACGTCCGGGCGGTCGGCTGGGCACCGCTCCCCGAGGCGCTGGAAACGGCCAGCGCGATCGTGCACCACGGCGGCGCCGGCACCATCTTCGCGGCGCTGGCCGCCGGTGTGCCGCAGCTCGTCACGCCCGGACCCGGTGACCGCGCCCACAACGCCCAGCTGGTCGCCGCCCGCGGGGCCGGGCTCGCCGTGCCGACGAAGCGGATCGACGCCGACGCCCTGCGCCGCCTGGTTGACGACTCCTCGCTGCGCGCCGCCTCGGCCGAGGTGGCCACGGAGATCGCCGCGATGCCCGCACCCGCCGAGATCGCGGCGACGGTCTTCGCCAAGTTCGCCTGACCATTCCCGCCGATCTCGCAGCGGGCCGTCCGGCTCGATCGTGGTAGGCGTCATGTCAAGCAGACTGCCGCTCAACAAATCGAAATCGCTACTGATTACGGCCGGCTAGGACTTCCCGGTAGTGGGGGTTGAACATGATTCCCAGGATGTTGTCGAAGGGGTCCGTGACCGTGGCGGTGATGAAGCCCTTGCCCCGGTCGCGTGGCTGCTCCCGCACCGTGGCACCGAGCTCGGTCAACCGCGCCAGAGCGGCATCGATGTCGTCGACGTGCCAGTAGGCGACCACACCCCCCGCGCCGGTCGGCACCCCGTCCGGTGCGTACGCACGAGAGACCAGCCCCAGCTCCTGCTGATAGTCACCGAAGCGGAACTCCACGTAGCCACCCGGCACTTCGAAGTAGGGCTCGACGCCCAATACATCGGCATACCAGCGGGCGGCCCCGGCCAAATCGTCCGTCCAGTAGTTGATCGTCGCGAATCCCCGCAACATCTCCATGCCCCTCTCGTCGGTGATGCAAGTGAAGCTATCGGTGACCTGTGACATTTTTCGCCACACCACAGCCGACATAGGCTCGGCGCGAACCCCCCTCCCGTTTGGAGCGAACTTTCGATGGCATCCCAAGCCGACCGCGTCATCGCGGTGCTACGCGCCGGTCACGACGACCTGACAGCCAAGGTCGCCGCGTTCACCGCTGACGATCTCGCCCGGCCCTCCGGCGCCAGTGAGTGGGACGTCTCCCAGGTGCTCAGCCACCTGGGCAGCGGCGCGGAGATCAACCTGGCGATTCTCGAGGCCGGGATCACCGGCAGCACCCCGCCCGACGGCGACTTCAACAAGAGCGTCTGGGCCAAGTGGGACAACGCGACCCGGCAGGAGCGCGCCGACTGGGTCGTCACCGCCAACGAGGCGCTGGTCAGGCGCTTCGAGGCACTCGACGAAGCGGAGCGCGAGTCGGTCCGGATCACGTACGCCTGGATGCCGGCACCGGTCGACGTCGCAGCCGCCGGGACCATGCGACTCAACGAGTTCGCACTGCACGCGTGGGACGTCGCGGTCGCCTTCGAGCCGGCGGCCACCGTGGACGCCGCCGCCGCGGAGCTGCTGCTCGGCCAGGCCGCGCACATGTTCGGCTGGCTCGCCAAGCCGGAGCAGCTCGACGGCAGGACCGCGACGCTGGCCGTCGAGATCACCGACGTACCCGAGACGTTCGGTCTGACCCTCGGCCCCGAGATCGCTTTGGCCGCGACCCCGACCGACCCCGACGGCACGCTGCGGCTGCCCGCCGAGACCTGGCTGCGGCTGGTCACCGGCCGGCTCAAGCCCGAGTTCACGCCGGCATCGGTCAAGCTCGACGGCCCGCTCAGCCTCGACGACCTGCGCCGGGTCTTCCCGGGCTTCTGAGTGCGCCAGTGCGCCAACCCCAGGCAGCGTTAGACGACGTGCGCCGCCGGCTCCACGCCACCCGATGGCCGGAGCCGGCGCCGCCGGACGAAGACGCGTGGGCGCAGGGCGTACCCCTGGAATACCTGAGAAGCCTCACCGAATACTGGGCCGACGGCTACGACTGGCGCGCCACCGAGGACCGGATCAACCAGATCCCGCAGGTAACGGTTACCGTCGACGGCCTGGGGATCCACGCGCTGCGCGCACCCAACCGAGGCGGCCTCCCGCTGCTCGTGACCCACGGCTGGCCAGGATCATTCTTCGAGTACGAGGCCGTGCTCGAGCCCCTGACCGGGGCCGGCTTCGACGTGGTGGTGCCGTCGCTGCCCGGCTACGGCTTCAGCGGCACGCCCACCGAGCAGGGCTGGGACATCCACCGCATCGCCCGAGCCTGGGCGGACCTGATGACCGCGCTCGGCTACGACCGGTTCATCGCGGCGGGCAGCGACTGGGGCACCAGCATCTCGACCAGCCTGGCGATGCAGGCGCCGGAGCGCCTGCTGGGCATCCACCTCGTACCCCCGCTGGTGGCTCCGATCCGCACGGACCTGACGGCGGACGAGGCGAAAGCCCTCGATGACCTGGACAGGCCGGGACGCGACGGCTACTCCGTCATGCACGCCACGCGGCCGCAGACCCTGGGCTACTCCCTCGTGGACTCCCCCGCCGGCCTCTGCGCGTGGATCGTCGAGAAGATCTGGTCGTGGTCGGACCACGACGGCGACCTGTCCGCGGTGCTCACGGACGACCAGGTCCTCGACAACATCACGCTGTACTGGCTGACCCGCACGGCCACGTCGTCGGCCCGCCTCTACCGGGAGAGCATCGCCGAGGTCTCGCGCTGGTTCACGGAAGAGACCACCGACACGGTACGCGTGCCGACCGCCTGCACCGTCTTCCCGAAGGAGGTGCCACGCCCGTCCCGCCGCTGGGCCGAGCGCCGGTTCCCGAACATCGTCCATTGGGGCGAACCGCCCCGCGGCGGCCACTTCGGAGCCTGGGAGCAACCGGCCCTGTTCGTGGACGAGCTAACGATATGGACGGCAGGTTAACTCCAGGCCAACCAGCGGTTGCGGCGGTGGCCCGGCGTCGTGAGGATCGATGGATTCCGACA
This sequence comes from Asanoa sp. NPDC049475, assembly GCF_040676915.1. Lineage (NCBI taxonomy): Bacteria > Bacillati > Actinomycetota > Actinomycetes > Micromonosporales > Micromonosporaceae > Asanoa > Asanoa sp. NPDC049475. The sequence goes on from NZ_JBFAPY010000010.1 coordinate 123,934, forward strand.
AAGGAGGCCTCGATGTCTGATCTCGATCGTCGCACGTTGTTGCGAGGTGCCGCGGCCGCGGCCGGAGGCGCGGCGCTCGGTGGGCCGTTCCTCGGGTTCGCCAACCGGGCCGCCGCCTCGGCCCACCCCAAGCACCCCAAGGCGCCTCTGGTCGACAACATCGCCGACCTGCGGGACGGGAAAGTCCGGCTGCACGTGCCGGCCGGGTTCCGTTACCGCTCCTTCCACGACACCGAGTCACCCGTGACCCTCGACGACGGCACCGCGCTCCCCGGGCGGCACGACGGCATGGGCGCCTTCCGCGACAAGAGCAGGGACGACATCGTCCTGATCCGCAACCACGAGGTCAACAACCCCGGACCGGCGTTCGGTCCGCGAACCCCCTACGACCCGATGGCCCGCGGCGGCACCACGACCGTCCACGTCTCGCCGCACGGCGAGGTCCGGCGCGCGTACACCAGCGTCAACGGCACCATGATGAACTGCTCCGGCGGGCGGATGCCCTGGGGCAGCTGGGTGACCTGCGAGGAGACCGTCAACGGGCCGGACGTCGGCCCGGACTTCACCGGCGCGTCCAACGTGCCGCTCACCCAGCCGCACGGGTACGTCTTCGAGGTGCCCGTGCGCGGTGAGGCCAGCGGCGAGCCGATCACGGCGGCCGGGCGGTTCACGCACGAGGCCGTCGCCTACGACCCGCACTCCGGCTACCTCTACCTGACCGAGGACAGCTTCGAGTTCCCGTCCGGGTTCTTCCGTTACAAGCCACGCAAGGACCCGATGCGGCTCGGCCATCTCGACAACCGGGGTCGCCTGCAGATGCTCGCCGTCCGCAAGCGGCCCAACATCCACCTGGAGGCCGACCAGCGGCGCGGGGCCACGTACGACGTCAAGTGGGTCGACATCGACGATCCCGCGCCGAAGTTCCCCTACACGCCGGGGCAGACCGCGCCGACGACCAACGACGACGCGACCATCCACGTGCCCAGGCAGGGTTGGGAGCAGGGCGCGGCCTACTTCTCGAGACTCGAGGGCGCCGTGTACGACGACGGTGTCATCTACTTCACGTCCACCCAGGGTGGCGGCGAGGCGGAGACGGAGCTCGGACCACACGCGACCGACGGGTACGGCAACGGCCACGGACAGATCTGGGCGTACTACCCGAAGCACGAGGTGTTGCGGGCCGTCTACCAGTCGCCCGGGCCGGACACCCTGGACTTCCCCGACAACGTCACCACCAGCCCGCGCGGCACGCTGGTGGTCTGTGAGGACAACACCAACGACAACTACCTGCGCGGTCTCGGTCGCGACGGCGAGCTGTTCGACATCGCGCTCAACCGGCTCACGTCGAGCACCGGCGCGTCCCGCACCAACGACGAGTTCGCGGGCTCCACGTTCAGCCCCGACGGCGGCACGCTGTTCGTCAACATCCAGGCCAGCGCCGGGATGACGTTCGCGATCTGGGGAGACTGGCGCCGAATCGGCGTCTGAGAAGCAGAGACGGGCGGCGGCTGGGTACGGTGGGACCGTGCTCGCCCAGGTCGCGACCTTCGCCGCCGCCCGTGCGCTCCGTCTGCCCCCGGCCGTGCCGGGCAAGGTCACCGCCCGCCGACATCAGCGGGTACGCGCCCGCGACGGCGTCGTGCTGGTGACCGACCACTACGCGACGGACGTCGCCGACGCGGGCACGGTGCTGATCCGCACGCCGTACGGGCGCAGTGGCGTGGTCACGCTGCTCGGCCGGCTGATCGCCGAGCGCGGGCTGCACACCGTGATCCAGTCCTGCCGCGGCACGTACGGGTCGGGCGGCAGCTTCGAGCCGATGCTGCACGAGCGCACCGACGGCATGGACACGGTCGACTGGCTGCGCCGGCAGCCCTGGTACAACGGCCACCTGGGGATGTTCGGCTCCAGCTACCAGGGCTTCACGCAGTGGGCGGTGGCGCCCTACGTCGGCGACGAGCTGCGCGCGATGGTGCTGGTCTGCACGACCTCGTCGGCGCGCGACTCCACGTACGCGGGCGAGGCGTTCTCCCTCGACACCGCGCTGACCTGGGCCGAACTGCTCGCCGCCGAGGGGCAGCCTTTCTTCGCCCGGCAGCGCGAGCTCAAGCGCGGCCAGCCCAAGCTGATGCGTGGCCTGGCGACGCTGCCACTCGACGCCGCCGACCTGGCCGCGGTGGGCGCGCCGGTGCAGTTCTTCCAGGAGTGGCTGCGCGAGGTCGAGCCCGACGCGGCGTACTGGGCGGACCGGCGGTTCGACTCCAGCGTCGCCGACGTGCGCGCGCCGATCGCGATGATCACCGGCTGGCACGACATCTTCCTCCCCGCGCAGCTACGCGACTACGCGGCGCTGAAGGCCGCGGGCGCCGACCCGCACCTGATGATCGGGCCGTGGACCCACGGCAGTCCGGGGCTGCTCGGCGCCTGGATGCGCGAAGGGCTGGCGTTCCTGTGCGAGCGGATGCCGCGCGGCGAGTCGGCCGCGCAAGCGCTGCGGCCAGAGTCCCGGAACGGCGCGGTGCGGCTGCACGTGGGCAACGCCGGCTGGCGCGACGTGCCCGAGTGGCCGCCGGCCGGGCGCGCCGGGGAGATCTTCCTGCGACCCGACGGCGGTCTCGGCGGCGAGCCGAACGACACCGGTGAGCCGTCCCGCTTCTACTACGACCCGGCCGACCCGACCCCCTCCGCCGGCGGTGCGGTGCTGGCGGCCAACAAGGCCGGGCGGGTCGACAACCGGCTTGTGGAGAGCCGCGACGACGTGTTGGTCTTCACGAGCGAGCCGCTCGAGACACCGCTGGACCTCGTCGGCGAGGTCGAAGCGACGATCTACACGCACGGCGAGCCGGAGTTCTTCGACGTGTTCGTGCGACTCTGCGACGTGGACCCGCGTGGCCGGTCGTGGAACATCTGCGACGGGTTGGTCCGTGTGGTGCCGGGGCGCTTCCGGAGCGATGCCGACGGGGTGACCGAGGTGCGGGTGCCGATGTACCCGACCGCGTACCGCTGCGAGCCCGGGCACCGGCTGCGGGTGCAGGTGGCCGGCGGGTCGCATCCGCGCTGGGCGCGCAATCCCGGCACCGGGGAGCCGCTCGGCAGCGCGGTCGGGCTGCGCGGCGGGCAGCGCTGGGTGTTCCACGACCGGACCCGGCCCTCGGCGGTTCGGTTCACGGTCGCACCCTGAGCCCGCCTTTTCGCGAATTCCTCTCTTCTCCCACCAACCCCATTTCTGGCAAATAGCCTGAATTGACCGATGGCGGCGTGGACCGCCACCGGTCAGGTCGGAAGGGGGACCGACGATGAAGTCTGCTCTGATGCGTGCGCTGACCGCCGGCGTGCTGGCCAGTGCCGCCGCGGTCGCCCTACTGCCGGGAACAGCAGCCGCCGCGCCGACCGCCACCGTCGTCGCCGGCGGGCCGCTCAACCTGCGCAGTGGACCGTCCACGGCCGACACGCGCGCCGGGTCGGTCGCCGACGGCAGCAGGGTGACCGCGGTCTGCCAGGAGTTCGGCGAGCAGATCAAGGGAACGCAGCGCGCGACACCGTACTGGGACCGGCTCTCCAACGGTCGTTACGTCGCGGACGCCTACCTGCGCTGGTCGCCGTCGCGTCCCTGGCTCCCCTGGTGCACCCCGAAGGGAGCCAGCGTCGCCACGGTCAGCAGCGGCGGCGGCTCGGTCAACGTGCGCGCGGGCGCCAGCACGAGCAGCACCCGGGTCGGCACACTGACCAACGGCACCGGGCTGGCGATCAACTGCCAGGTCTGGGGCCAGAAGGTGACCGGGCACGTCCGGACCACGTACGCCTGGAACCGGCTGACGGACGGCCGGTACGTGTCGGACGCGCTGGTCGCGTACAGCAAGGGCATGCCGAACCTGCCCTGGTGCGGCCAGGCTCCGCCCACCGTCCCGGCGTCGGGCGCGGCGCAGTTCCTCGCCCGGGTCGCCGAGCCGGCCAAGCTGGGCTTCCAGAAATACAAGGTGCCGGCGTCGGTGACCATCGCGCAGTCGATCCTCGAGTCGGGCTGGGGCCGCTCCTACCTGACCCGGCGCGACCACAGCTACTTCGGCATCAAGTGCTTCGGCAACCCCGGGACGATCGCGTTGGGCTGCCGGTCGTACGCGACGCAGGAGTGCGAGGGCAATAGCTGCTACGACACCTCGGCGTCGTTCCGGGCGTACCGCAACGCGACCGCCTCGTTCGCCGACCACGGCTACTTCCTGACCGTCAACGACCGCTACAAGCCGGCGTTCAAGTACAGCAACAACCCGAACCAGTTCGCCAAGGAGATCCACAAGGCCGGGTACGCGACGTCTCCCTCGTACGCGAACGACCTGATCGAGATCATGAAGGCGTACAACCTCTACAAGTACGACCCGCCGGCGAAGAAGAAGGCTCAGGTGTGACGGCTCGTGTCGCGGACCCGGTGTTGTTTGAGCCGGGCCCGCTCCACGGCGGCCTTGCGGGACTCGCGCCGGCGGGTCTCGTAGGCGATTTCCCGGGCCAGCCGCTGCCAACTCTCCCACCGACGCGGGCTGAGGTCGCCGGACTCCAGCGCGGCGCGGACCGCGCAGCCGGGCTCGGCCTGGTGGGCGCAGTCGGCGAACCGGCAGGCCGCGATGATCTCGGCGACGTCGGCGAACGCCTGGCCGAGGCCCTCGGCGCCGTCCAGCAGGCCGACCTGGCGCATGCCGGGCGTGTCGAGCACGGCGCCGCCGCCGGGGATCGGGATCAGGGCGCGGTAGGTCGTCATGTGGCGACCTTTGCCGTCGCTCTCGCGGACGGCCCGGGTGCCCATCACGGCGGCCCCGGCCAGGGCGTTGACCAGCGTGGACTTGCCGGCACCGGACGGACCGAGCAGGCCGAGCGTGCGGCCGGCGGCGACCAGCGGGCGCACCTGGTCGAGGCCCGTGCCGAGCCGGGAGCTCACGGTCAACACCTCGACGCCGGGCGCTGACCGGGCCAGGTCGTCGGCCACCGCGGCCGGGTTCGGCACGGCGTCGCACTTCGTGAGCAGGACCATCGGGCGGGCGCCGGAGTCCCAGGCGAGCGCGAGCAGCCGTTCGATGCGGCCGACGTCGGGCGCGGGCTCCAACGGCTCGACCACGGCCGCGACGTCGAGGTTGGCCGCCAGCACCTGGCCGGACGAGTCCTTGTCGGCGGTGCGCCGGATGATCGCCGTGCGCCGGGGCAGCACCGCCTCGATGGTGACCCGGTCGTCGGGCCAGACGCGCACCAGCACCCAGTCGCCCGCACAGGGCAGCCGGGCCGTGTCGCGCGACGCGGCGGCCAGCACCGCGCCGGCCAGGCTGGCCCGCACCAAGCCGTCGGCGCACAGCACGGTGCAGACGCCGCGGTCGACCCGGGCCACCCGGCCCGGCACCACGTCGGCGTCGAACGCCGGCAGGTCGGCGGAGTACGCGGCGTCCCAACCGAGGGACGCGAGATCAAAGGTCATGGGTGCCTTTCTTCGTTGGTATCGACGGTAGGCCGCGCCCGGTGGGGCCGAAACCGAATTCCGGCCCGCGCCCGGTTAGGGTTTGTGCTGTGAGCACGGATCCGCTGGCACTGATGGCCGAGGTCGACCGGGCCACCGCGCGCCTGATCACGACGGCCGCCGGTTTCGACGACGCCGCCGTGGCCGCGCCCTCCGCCCTCCCCGGCTGGACCCGGGGACACGTGCTGGCGCACGTCGCGCGCAACGCCGACGGCATGCGCAACCTGCTGACCTGGGCCCGCACGGGGGTGGTCACCCCGCAGTACCAGCCCGGACAGCGCGCGAGCGACATCGAGCGCGACGCCGACCGGCCCGCCGCGGCGCACCTCGCCGACCTGCGCGAGTCGACCCGGGCGTACGCGGAGGCGGCCGAGGCGCTCAGTCCCGAGCAGTGGTCGACCGTCCTGGACGTGCCGGGCCAGCCGCAACCCGCCGTCTTCGGTGTCTGGCGCCGGCTGCGCGAGGTCGAGGTGCACCACGTCGACCTGGCGGCCGGCTACGGTCACGAGGACTGGCCGGACGCGTTCGCCCACCGCCTGCTGCACGAGGTCGTCAGCGGTCTGGACGGCTCGACCCCGCTGGTGCTGCGGCCCGGCGACACCGGCCACCCGCTCGAGGTGGGCACCGGCGGCCCGGTCGTCTCCGGCTCCGCGTGCGCGTTGGCCGCCTGGCTCACCGGCCGTTCCGACGGCGCCGGCCTCACTGTCACGCCCGACGGTCCACTGCCCACCCCGCCCTTCTGGATGTAAGGATTCCGCCATGTCGTCGTACACCGGAAACGTCGAGACCGGCGGTGCGCCGGACGTCCGGGAGCTGCCCGGCCTCCGCATCACCAAGCTCTCGGTCGGCCCGATGGACAACAACGCGTACCTGCTGGAATGTGTGTCCACAGGGGACCTGCTGCTGATCGACGCCGCCAACGAGGCGCCGCGGTTGCTCGAGCTGGTCGGCGATCGTGCACTGTCCACGGTGGTCACCACGCACCAGCACATGGACCACTGGGTGGCGCTGGAGGAGGTCGTCGCGGCGACCGGCGCCCGCGCGCTGGCCCACCCCGACGACGCCGAGGGCCTGCCCATCAGCACCTCGCCGGTGGTCGACGGCGACCGGATCCCGCTGGGCGACTGCGAGATCGAGGTCATCCACCTGGTCGGCCACACGCCGGGCTCGATCGCGCTGCTCTACCGCGACCCGAAGGGCACGCCGCACCTGTTCACCGGCGACAGCCTCTTCCCCGGCGGCGTCGGCAACACCCACGACGACCCGGAGGCGTTCGCGTCCCTGATCGGCGACGTCGAGACCAAGCTGTTCGGCGCGCTGCCGGACGAGACGTGGTTCTACCCGGGCCACGGCAAGGACTCCACGTTGGGCGCCGAGCGCCCGTCGGTGCCGGAGTGGCGCGCCCGAGGCTGGTAGATGGGGTGGGGCGCCGTAGCGCCCCACCGCTCAGCTCGCCGGTCGGAAACAGACCGCCCAGACGGTGCCCTGGCCGACGGCGTCGGTCGGGTTGGTGAAGCTCGCCCGCCATGCGACGAGCGCACCCTGCGGGCTGACGACGGGCGCACTCGCGACGACCGACAGATCGCCCTGGTCCACCTCGAACCCGCCGCCGCTCAACGCGGTCCCGTCCGGGCAGAAGACGAGGATCGACTCGTCGGACGTGTTCGCCGGGATCGGTGCCGTGTCCGCGATGACCCCGGGAGTCCCCATCTCGCCGGGCGGGCCCTGCGGTCCCCTGACGTTCCAGCGCACGCTCTGCTCCCATCGGTCGCAGCCGGACCCGCCCTCGCGAGGCGGGTTGGGGATGCGCACGTCACCGGTCTTGCGGTTGACGCAGGCGTTGATGACGGACGCCGCCTCGGGTTCGGCCTGGGCGAAACTCCCGCAGGCCAACAGCACCGCGGCGGCCGCGGCGCTGACGGCCAGCGCGCGTCCGACCCGGCGTCGGGTTGGAGATTTCACGTTCGCTCCTCGATGACGTTGAGGTCCCCCCGTACGGGAGCTCAAACCGGTTATATCGAAGAACGAGCGTTCGTTTTATGACGCCACTCCGCGCCGGCCGGGTCAGTGTTCGTCGTAGTGGCCCTCGTGGGCCGCGTGCCGGTGGTCCTCGTGGAGGTAGTCGACGTGGTCGCCGTGCGCCACCGACGGGTGCCCGCAGCCGTCACCGTGGACGTGGGTGTGCGCTTCCGCTTCGACGTGGTCCTTGACGGAGCATTCGTCGTAGTGGTCGCCGTGCTTGGTGTGCGCGTGCCCGTCGTGCAGGTAGTCGACGTGCCCGTCGTGCTTCAACCCGACGTGGCCGCAGCTCTGGCCGTGCTGGTGCTGGTGGCCCTCGGTGCTCGCGTGCTCGGACGCCTCGCACTCGTCGTAGTGCCCGTCGTGCGAGTGGTGGCGGTGGCCGTCGTGCAGATAGTCGATGTGGCCCACGTGTTCGAACGCCTCGTGGCCGCAGTCGACGCCGTGGATGTGCTCGTGGGTCGCGAGGTGCGCCTGGTGTTCCGTGGCAACTGACATGGGTTCACCCCCCTATGCGGCAATTATCCTCGGCCCGGTCGGTGATCATGGCCGCTTGCGCAGATGCCAGGATCGGGGCCATGGAGTTCCTCTGCTACCACCGCGACCGACCGGGCTCGATGCCGCTGCGCGAGGAGCTCGGCGAGCGACACTGGTCCTACATGGACGGATACGCGGAGCGAATGATCGCCCGCGGCCCGACCCTGACCGACGACGGCGAGACCGCCACCGGCAGCGTGCACATCCTCGACCTGCCCGATCCCGCAGCCGCCCGCGCGTTCGCCTTCGACGAGCCGAACTACCAGGCCGGCGTCTACCGCGACGTGCTCCTGCGCCGCTGGCACAACGCCCTCGGCCGCACGATGTGGGACTTCCCCGGCGGCCCGACCGACGGCAACCGCTACCTGGTGCTCGGCTTCGGCACGGGACCGGCCCTCGACCGCGAGATCCCGGCCGACGGTGACGACTTGATCGCGTACGGACCACTGCTCTCCGACGACGGCACGGCCTGGCTGGGCACGGCGGCACTGGTCCGGGCGACAGACGCGCGACAAGCACGCACCGTCCTGACGGCGGACCGGTACGCCGCCGTCGAGGTGCACAACTGGACCTTCGGCGGGCGTCGCTAGGAGAGCACGGCACCACCCGCGACGTCGACGATGACGCCGGTGATCCAGCTCGACTGGTCCGACGCCAGGAACAGCGCCGTCGCGGCGACGTCGGCCGGCGTGCCCAGGCGGCGCAGCGGGTGCGCCTCCGCCAGCGCGCGCTGGGTGTCCGCCGGGATCCAACTCTCGTTGGTCTCGGTCATGATGGTCTCCGGCGCGATGCAGTTGGCGCGGATGCCGAACGGTCCGACCTGCGCGGCCAGATCCTGGGTGAAGAGCTGGACACCCGCCTTGGCCACGGCGTACGCCACGATCGTGCGCTCGCTCGGTTTGCGGCCCGCCGCCGACGACAGCGTGAGGATGGTGCCGGAGCGGCGCTGCTTCATGCCGGGCAGGAAGCGCCGGACCGTCAGGAAAGTGCCGGTCAGGTTCCGGTCGAGGTCGGCGCGCCAGCTCTCCTCGGTGATGTCCTCGATCGGCGCCGGCCGGCTGGTGGTGTTGCCGGCGTTGGCGACCAGGACGTCGACCCGCCCGTGGCGTTCCATGATCTGGTCGTGCATCCGGTCGAGGTCAGCGGCGACGGTGATGTCACCGGTCACGACCAGCGTGTCGCCACCGATCCGTTCCCGCACCGCGGCCAGCGCGCTCGCCGAGCGGCCGTGCAGCACGACGTCGGCGCCGGCCGCGGCGAACGTCTCCGCGATCGCCGCGCCGATCCCGCGTGAGCTGCCGGTCACCAGGGCCACCCGATTCGAGAGGTTCATGCCTCACAGCGTGCGCGCGCCGTGCGGCACCGTCGTCGGCTCGGGAGCGGCGTCGGCCGTACGCCGATCTGCGTAGGGCAGGAGGGCGAGGGCCAGCGCGACGATGCCGAGCAGCGCGCCGACCAGCACCGTGCTCCGCACGCCGTGGCTCGGCAGCACGAGACCACCGAGCCAGGCGCCGGCGGTGACGCCGACGTTGACCGCGGCGGAGAGCGTGGCGGCGGCGAGGTCGGAGCGCCCCGGCGCCACCCGCAGCACGAGCCCGCCGAGCGCCGCCGTGAACGCCGCGAACGCGAGCCCGGACACCGCGAGCAGCACGACGGCGGCGGCCGGTCGATCCCCCAGCGCGTAGAGGCCGACCAGGGCCACCGCCTGCAGGCCGACGGTGACGACCAGGGCGGGCCACGGCCGGCGGTCGACGAACCCGCCGAAGGCGAGGATCCCGAGCACGCTGGCGATGCCGCGCACGAGCAGCACCGCTCCGAGGGAGGCGGCGGCCATCCCGCTGACGTCGGTGACGAACAGGGCGACATAGGTGTACGCCGCGATGGCGCCGGCGGTCGTCAGGATCGCGACGCCGACCAGCAGCCAGAACCGCCGCGCGTCGGGTGTCGCACCGCGGGCCGCGTGCCCCTCGTCGGGCCGGGTCGAGGGCAGCAGCGCCGCCACGGTGGCCAGCACGATCAGCCCGAGGCCGGCCACCGCCAGGAACGACGCCCGCCAGCCGGCGTGCTCGCCGAGCCACGTGCCGGCGGGCACCCCGAGCACCAGCGCGATGTTGCCGCCCGCGAACACGACGGCGACCACCCGCCCGCGCAGGCTTGGCCGGAACAGCTCGGCCGCGGCCGGCACCACGACGGCCCAGAACAGCGCGTGGGTCGCGGCCGTGGCGATGCGCGCCGTGATGACCAGCGCGAAGCTGCTCGCGAACACCGTCGTCAGGGTGCTGACCACGAAACCGGCCAGCAGCGCGGACAGCAGGCGCCGCCGTGGAATCCGCCTGGCCAGTGCGGTCAACGGGATCGAGGCGACGACGACCACCGCGCCGTACGCGGTGACGAGCGCGCCCACCCGCGTCGGTGGGACACCGAGGTCCGCGGCCATCGGCAACAGCAGCCCGATCGGCAGAGCCTCGGCGGTGGTGTAGAGGAACGTGCCGCCCGCCAGGCCGATCAGGGCTCCCACCGCGCGCCTGTGCCCCATGAGTTACCTCCTAAAGAAGTTTTGGCGGAAACAGACTAACGGGCACGTTCGACGCGGCGCTACTGGTAAAGTCTGTTTTGATGGAAACAGTCGAGCGGATGCGTCTGGTGGGCGGCACCATCGCCCTGGACTTCGTCAACACGCGCAGCGGGCCGCCCACCGGCCCGCCGGACGACGACGTGCTCACGAGCTACTCGGAGCTGGTCGCCTGGGCCGCGTACGCGGGCATCCTGTCGGAAGCCGAGGCCGAGGCCGCGCGGACGGCCCACCACGACCAGGCCGTCGAGCAGGCCGCCCTCGACCGCGCGGTGCGGACCCGCGACTACCTGGACGACCTCTTCCGGTCGCTGGCCACCGGGAGCACCCCGAGCACCGAAGCGCTGACCCGCCTCCGCGACGACGAGGCCGAGGCGATCGCCCGCGCGCGACTCGACCGCGACTTCACGTGGACCTGGCGCGACGACAGCAGCCTCGACCGGCCACTGTGGCCGGTGGTGCACGCGGCGGTCGACCTGCTCACCGCCGGCCCGCGCGACCGGGTCAAGGGCTGCGGCGGCTGTCGATTCCTGTTCGTCGACGAGAGCAAGAACCGCAGCCGCCGCTGGTGCAGCATGGAGGACTGCGGCACCGCCGAGAAGATGCGCCGCTACGTCGCCGTGCGCCGCACCCGCGCGACCAGGGGTTAGGGTGGCCTAACGACCCGACGGAAGGTACGGCATGACGACGCCTACGCGGCAAGGACGAGCACGGCACGTGCTGGCTGTGGATTCGACCGAGCAGGTCGGCCCCCACCTCGTGCGGGTGGTCCTCTCCGGCGACTCTCTGGCCGAGTTCGGCGGCGACGGGCACACCGACGCGTACGTGAAGCTGCAGTTCACCGACCCCGAGCAGCGGCCGGTGACGCGTACGTACACGGTCCGTTGGATCGACCGGGCCGCCCGCCGGTTGGCGATCGACTTCGTGACGCACGGTGACACCGGCATCGCGGCGGTGTGGGCGATGAAGGCGTCACCGGGCGACGAGCTCGTCCTGTCCGGCCCGGGCGGTGGGTACGCTCCGAATCCGGCGACCGCCTGGCACGTGTTCGCCGGCGACCTCTCCGCCCTGCCCGCGATCAGCGCGGCCCTGGAGGCCCTGCCCGCCGACGCCCAGGGCGCCGCCTGGCTCGAGGTCGCCGCCCCGGACGACATCCTCGACCTGAAGTGCCCGACCGGCGTGGCCCTGAACTGGCTGGTCAATCCCGACTTCGACGACACGGCGTTCCTCGCGCGCGCCGTCGACGGCGGGCCGTGGCCGGACCCGAGCACCGTCCAGGTCTTCGTCCACGGCGAGCGCGAGTCCGTCAAGGCGATCCGCGCGGTCCTGCGCACCCGCGAGGTGCCGCGCGAGGCGATCTCCATCTCCGGCTACTGGGCGCGCGGCCGCACCGAGGACGTGTTCCAGGCCGAGAAGCGGGAGCCGATCGGCAAGATCGAGTGACGGTTGCCCGGTCCATCGCCCTGTACGTCGCCGCGGCCCTCGCCGAGATCGGTGGCGCCTGGCTGGTGTGGCAGGGCGTACGCGAGCACCGGGGGCTGCTCTGGGTCGGTGCCGGCGTCGTCGCGCTCGGCCTCTACGGCTTCGTGGCCACCTTCCAGCCCGACGCGCACTTCGGCCGCGTGCTGGCCGCGTACGGCGGTGTCTTCGTGGCCGGCTCGCTCGCGTGGGGCATCGTCGTGGACAAGTTCCGGCCGGACCGCTACGACGTGGCCGGCGCGATCCTCTGCCTGGCCGGCGTGGCGGTAATCATGTACGCGCCGCGGGCATAGCCCACATGGCGAAGACCCGGCTCCGACGCGTTCGCGGCTGCCGATCTAGCGCATCACTGCCAGGTCATGTCCACCTGGCGTTCGAAGACCCGGTAACCCGCCCGGGCGAACGCCTTCGCCATCGGGACGTTGCCGACGTCGGTCGCCGCCCGGATCCGGGGCACGTCCTGCGCCGCCAGCACCCGGGTGCCCTCGGCCAGCAGCTCGTCGATGTAGCCCTTGCCGCGGTGCGCCGGCACGACCCCGATGTAAGCGATGATCGGGTTGTAGGAGTTGCGGGCCGGGATCACGAACCCGACCGGCGCCCCGTCACCGAGCACGCCGACCCGCCACCACTCGCGCGGCGACGGATAGCCGAGCAGCTCCTCGTCGTACTGCGCGTTGGCCTGCTCGGCAGGGCTCACCCGGGTCAGCTCGGCCTGGCTGTGCGCGTCGAGCGTCCCGTCGAGCACGGCGGTCATCAACCCGACGAGCTCGTCCCGGCCCGCGACGGGACGGAACGACAGCCGCCCGTCTCCTTCGGGGACGCCGGCATCGGGGCGCCATTCCAGGCGGAGCCGCTCGACGAGCATGCGGGCGCCGGTGCGTTCGAGGGCGGCGATCCGGCCGGTGACTACCTGGTTGGCGGCCGGGTCGTCATGCCAGTCCGGCGGTGTGAACCGGATGTACTGCGGCAGGCTCGCACCAGGGCCGAACACGGCGGCGGTGGCGGCCGCGAACAGCTCCAGGGCGACCTCGACACTGTCGGGCGAATCGTCGAAGTCGAAGAAGTCCAGCGCGTACGGGTCCTCCCCGGCGCGGAACGTCCACCAGCCGACCCGGGCGACGACGCGGTCACCGCGCACGGCGACCCACAGCCATTCGGGCCGGCGGCGCCCTTCGGCGAGGTCACGGTCGAGCTCTTTGTCGAGCTGATAGCGAAGTTGGCAGAACAGGGGCAGCTCGTCCGGCCCGGTGATCGGGCGGAGAGTCAGCGATGTCATGGGCACATTCCTTGCTTGCTGGTGTGCCCGTCCTGTGTCGCGTCAGCGCGAGTGCGACGCGAACGAAGGCCCGGGCACGATGGTGGCGTTCATCTGCTCGTTCCTCCCTTCGTCTTCAATGGCCCCGCGCGGGGCCGTCCGGGGCAAAGGTCTACCGGACGGGTCGGCCAGGCCGCAACCCAATTGCGGTCCGCGCTGACGCAAAGCCGACCGCTGTCCAATCGGTGACGCGCCGCGCGGGCCGCAGTTCTTATCGTCCGGCCGTGACCCTTCACAACGACCAGGCGTGGGTACGCGCCGTCGCGACCGAGGTCAGTGCGTTGCGCGGCCGTCCGCTCGCCGACGCCGCCATCACCGCGATCGGGCGTCGCCTCGGGACCGACCTCGCCACGTACGCCGAGCTCGACCTGGCCACGCTGCGGCTGCCCGACCTCGCCGCCGACCGGCCGGTCGAGCGGGCGCTGGTCCAGCGGATGCACGACCAGCTCACAGCCCACCCGCTGTTCGCCGCCACCGTGCGCGCGTCTCGTCCGTACCCTGGACCGCCCTTGCAGGTCACGGACGTGCTGCCCGAGCGGCAGTGGCGGCAGCACGCGCTCTACCGCGAGATCCACGCCCCACAGGGCATCGGGGCGCACACCGTCGCGCTCGTGGTGGGTTCGCCGCCGTTGCTGACCTGGTACCAGTTCAACCGCGACCGGGTCTTCGACGCCCGCGAGATGGACCTGTTGGGGCGCATCCAGCCGGCGTTGATCGCCCTGCACCGCCGGAGACCGCCGCCGGCTCTCTCACCGGGTCCCTGGCCGCTGACCGGTCGCGAGGTGGAGGTCGTGCGGGCGATCGCCGACGGGCTGACCGTGCCGGCCACGGCGCGCCGGTTGGGGCTGGCGGCCGGCACGGTACGTAAGCACCTGGAGAACGTGCACCGCAAGCTGGGCACCTCCGGGCCGGTCGCCACCGTGATGAGGGCGGTCGAGCTCGGCATCCTGGAGGTGCCCGGCCGGCGCGGCTAGCTGAACGCGCAGGGCAACCGCTTGCCCATGCACGCCTGGATCAGCGAGCCGACCTCGATCGACCCGACCCGCTTGCGCCCGAGGACCACGTCGACGGTCGCGGTGGTGTCGATGTAGGGCAGGTCCACGATGACGTCCGCCTCCTCGAGCCGCAGCGTCCCGTGCGCGTACTGCTTCGAGGTGTACGTGCGCACGGCGAGCGGGTCGTCCATCGTGAGCGTGTCCAGCACGGCACCGGCGCTGTCCCGCAGCCGCAGTGTGAACGGCCCGGTCGAGCCGCGCAGCGACGAGGTGAAGCCCGGGCCGATCTCCAGCATCATCAGCGCGACCGTGGCCTCCGAGAGGCGCAACCCGAGTCGCAGGTGCGCGCCCTTGCTCGGGTCGGTGAAGTCGACCGACGGCGCCGGTTGGACCGGGGCGAGTCGCGGTGGCGCGCCCTGTGCCGCGATGGCGCCGACCGCGAGCACCGGCAGGGCCAGCACCAGCACGGCGAGCAGTCGGGTACGTCGGCTCAGCATTGTGCCCTCCCACACTTCGCGAAGGCCGCCTCGGCCGCTCGCAGGTCATCGGCGCGTTCGACGGTGTTGCTGATCATCACGTCGGACAGCGGTGCGTCGCTGCGCCACCAGCCGGTCCGTCCGGTCGAGTCGCTGATCTCGTTGCAGGTGCTCGCGTCGGAGCCGTCCCGCTGGCAGTCGGCCTGGGAGCTGTAGGTGTTGATGCCCGCGCCGAACGAGTAGCCGCCGTCGCAGCAGTACTCGTCGCCCTCGTGGTACGCGTCGTGGTGGAACTCGTGCCACCCCACGGTCGGCGAGTCCGCCGTGAAGATGTTGCCGGTGGCGTTGTCGCGGCAGTTGACCGTGTGCAGGATCCCGTTCGCCTCGGCGAAGCTCACGGGGCTGAACGGTCCGCGTGCGCAAAGCGTGTCCGGGTCGACCTTCACTTCGACCGGGATGTTCTGCACCCAGATGCCCACCTGCGACCAGTGCGTGGCGACCGAGCTCGGGAAGATCCGTCCGCGTACGCCGAGCAACTGCCACGCGTTGTCGTCGACGGCGTTGCCGAACTGCCGCGCGCCCGCGAGCGTCGAGGTGTCGTAGCCCGTGCCCGGCGCGTACGCCACGTCGAGGGTCTGGTTCAGGGGTCTGTTGGTGAGCTTCCCGTCCTTGTTGACCGCCGCCGGCACGCTGGCCCGCCACAACGGCAACAGGGTCACCTCGGGGCCCTGTGACGGCTCGGGCGGGTTCAGGTCGGTGATCCGCCAGTCGGCCGACGCGGTCGCCATGTCCGGCACGCCCTCGGCCTCGCTCGCCGTGATCCGGTAGGCCACGGCATCGCCGGCGAGGATGTCCGACGGGATGACCGCCTGGCACTCGGTGGCCTGGACGCAGGTCTTCACGACCCGCGGGGCCAGCGCGACGGGCCGCGTGATCCAGCCGGCCGGGCTCATCTCGACGGTGATCCGGGCCGCCGGCCGCGGGTTGTGGTCGCCCGCGACCACCTTGGCGCGGATGGAGGTGCCGGGGACGGCCTGCGGGTTGACGGCGGGTACGCCCGGCTCGGCCAGCGCGTACACCTCGAAGCCCGGGGGTGGGTTGACCGCGCTCGTGGTGAGCGAGGTCGCCGGGAACGGCCGCCCGTCGTCGGCGTTGCCCTGGAGGGTGAAGACGTACGAGCCGGGCTGCGCCCAGGTGCCGTCGGCGTGCCGGCCGTTCCACAGGAACGAGATCGGGCCGGCGGCCCTGCGCTGGTCGCCGGTGCGGAAGACCTCCACGCCGGCCCGGAACACGACCATGCGGAACGTGCCGGTGACGGACGCGACGGCGCTGACCGTGATCGGGCCGCTGCGGTACTGCCACCCCGACACCGGCTGGCTGGCCATGTTGGTGAAGCTGAGCCCGGCCCGTTGGATCACCCGGGCATGACCGATCCGGGCGGTGCCCGCGTCGACCGGATCGACGACCGTGACGTCGTACGCGCCGACGGGTGCGTAGGTCCCGTCCGGCATCCGCCCGTCCCAGGTGATGTTGAAGATGCCGCCGTAGAACGGCGCCTCGTAGAGGACGAAGCTGGAACCCGTCGCCAGCGAGGTGATGACGAACCGCAGCGCCGACGGCACCGACAGGTAGCCGCTGATCGTCAGCGTCTCGCCGAGCCTGGGGTCGAAGTCAGGCGGCACACTCCCGGTCGGCGGCGAGTTGAGCGTGATGGTGGTCGGCCGGGCGGTCACGCCGACGCTGAAGACGGCCCGCGACGGGCCGGCGCTGGTGATCCAGGTCGAGGTGCTGTCGCGCCCGCCGAGGATGCTCGTCGTAGCCCAGTCCTTGGCGGTGCCGGGATTGAGGTCGGCCTGCTCGCGACTGCCACCCTCCATGGAGTCGTCTTCCCAGAGCTCGAAGTTGACCCGAAACTCCCCGGTGATCGTCTGCGGGGTGGTGCAGATCGTGTTGGGCGTGGTGATGTCCGCCCCACCGGCAGCGGGCAACGCCATCTCGCACCGGAACTGCTGCCCGTTGTCCTGTGTGATCACCGCGACCCCGAACAGCTCTGGCGTGTCACAGATGACGAGCCAGATCCGGTCGAGGCACTCGGTCGTATGCATCTCGTTGGCCGTGACGGTCACGGTGGAGCCGAAGCTGGCGGCCGCCGGGGTCGCCACCAGGACGGCCGCCCCCACGACCGCCGCGAGCGCGACCGCCAGCAGCGACCGCACCCTCTTACGCATGCGTCTCACGCACCATCCCCCCTCGCACGCCGACCCCACCGCGGGATCGGTGCGGATAACTGTGCGGAGCGGTGATGGCCTTAGCGATACGCGAATGCGCGTACCCGACCGACTAGTCCGATCGGCGACGGATCGGCTTGCCCAGAAGCTCGTTCAGGTCCGCTTCGACCAGCGACAGCAGATCGGCGCCGAAGACGCAGAACGATGCCTCCCACGGATGGCCGAACGTGCCGAAGCGGAAGTCCTCGGCCAGGTAGATGAAGTAGTCACCGTCCGGATACGGCGACAGCGGCCATCCGGGCCGGTCGACGTCGATCCCGGCGCGACCCGGCCAGATCCGGTAGCCGGTGTGCTGCCAGTCGAGGAACAGCACCGATCCGTCGCCGGCCAGCGCCGACAACGCCGCGTGCACGGTGTCGGTGAACCGGTCGAGCCGCAGGTAGCCGGGATCGTCGTCAAGACCGGCGAGCGACCAGGTGACCGACGGCGCCGGTTCCGTGATGGCGGGAAACCGTTCCATGCTGGGCCGAAACTCGAAGTCGGCGTAGAACCGGTCCCAGATCGCGTCGTGGTCGGCACGGAGCTCGCTGTAGGTCATCCGCGCTTGTCAACGTCGTGGTGATGCCCCCAGACGCCCCAGGACTTGCCCTCACCCCGGATGATCCGACGCCACACCCCGGCGAGCTCATGCTCCGACATGGAGCCGATCATGACGTACACCGATCCGCCGCGACCACCCCACGTGGCGGGCGTCGGTCATGCTGGGGGTATGCGGTTGATCCTCAATGTCCTTTGGTTCATCTTCGGCAGTGGGTTTCTGCTCGCCCTCGCGTACGGTCTGGCCGCGCTCATCTGCTTCGCACTGATCATCACTATCCCGTTCGGCGTCGCGGCGCTGCGGCTCGCGGGCTACTCGTTGTGGCCGTTCGGGCGCACGGTCGTCAGCAAGCCCGAGGCCGGCGTGGCGACCGGGCTCGCGAACATCGTGTGGGTCGTCGTCGCCGGCTGGTGGCTGGCCCTCACCCACATCGTCGCCGGCGTCGCGCAGTGCGTCACGATCATCGGAATCCCGTTCGGAATCGCCAACTTCAAGCTGGTGCCGGTCGCCTTCTGGCCCCTCGGCCGCGACATCGTCGATCTGGACCACGCACCGGCGTAGCGGGCTCGGGCCCCCCGCGGACGGTGACCGAACCGCCGGGCGACGGTGGGGCGGCGGCCGGTCGGCCCTTTCGTGCGCGACACATGGGCGTAACACTGGTCGCCATGGATCCGCGTCAGGTCCGTTACTTCCTGGCCGTGGTCGAGCACGGCGGGTTCGGTCGCGCCGCCGCCGCGCTCGGGCTCGCGCAGCCGACCGTGTCGCAGTCGGTCAAGGCCCTGGAACGTGAGCTCGGTGTGGCGTTGTTCCGCCGGGGCTCGCAGGGCGCCGTGCCGTCCGGCGCGGGAGGCCGGTTCGTCGGCCCGGCCCGGCAGCTCATGCACGACATGGCGCGGCTGGGCGCCTCGGTCGGCGGGCACAAGCAGCCCGTGCTCCAGCTCGTCGCCGGTGCGCCGCTCGCCACCCATCCCGGCGCGGAGCTCGTCGGCTCCTTCGTCGCCGCGCATCCGGACGTTCTCGTGCACGTCGACCGGGTGCCGGACCGGTCGGCGGGTGACGAGGACCCGGTGCTGGCGCGGGTCCGCAACGGCGCCAGCGAGCTCGGCCTGGCCTACCTGTCGGGGCCGGTCGACGAGCTCCGGACCGTGGAGCTCGGCCGGCACGGGTTCGTGCTGGCCTTCCCGCCCGGCACGCGGCTGCCCGACCGGCGGGTGCCGCTCAGCGTCCTCGACGACGGACCACTCATCGGCGTGCCGCCCGGCGCCAGCCAGCGGCGATTGATCAAGACGGCCCTGCACACGCGGGGTGTCCGGCCGCGCGTCGTGGTGGAGAACGGCCAACGGGACCTGTCCGCGGCCCTGGTCCTCGCCGGCGTGGGCGCTGCGTTCCTGCCCGACGCCGCCGCGGCCGCCATCGCCGCCCGCGGCGCCGTCGTGCGCGTCGTCGACCCACCGCTGCACCTGGCGTACGGCCTCGTGCACCGGCCCGCCCCGCTCACCGCCATCGCCGAGGCCTTCCTCCGGCACGTGCGCGGGTGAGTGTGGACATCCGGCGCCTCGGACATTTCGTGGCCGTCGTCGAGCACGGCAGCGTGAGTGGCGCGGCGGCGGCGCTGCACATCGCCCAACCGTCGCTGTCGCAGTCGATCCGCGCGCTGGAGCGCGAGCTGGGAGTGACGCTGTTCGATCGGCGGCACCGCGGGCTCACGCTCACCGCCGAGGGCGAGGCGCTGCTCGCACCCGCCCGGCGGGTGCTCGACGACGTCGCCGCCGCCCGCGCGGCCGTACACGATGCGGACGTGCCGGCGCTCGGCGTGCTCAACCTGGCCGTGCACGACGTCCTGGCCGTCGACCTGACCGAGGTGCTGGCCGACCTCCGGCAGTCGAGCCCGGATCTGACGGCCCGGCTGTTCGCGGCCCGCGACGAGGACGACATCGTCCGCCTGCTCGTCGACGGGCACTGCGACGTCGCCCTGACCTACCTGCCGGTGCGCCACCCGGACCTGCACGGCCACGTGCTCGGCACGCGCGGCGTCCGCCTCGTCCTGCCGCCGACCGGCGCGAGCCCGCCTGACCCGCTGCCCCTGGCCGCTCTCGCCGGCATGGCGCTCGTCGACACCCTCAAGGAGTTCACCGCCGCCCGGGCGACGATCCGCGCGGCGCTGGCCGCGCACCGGGTGGTCATGCGCCCCGCCGTGCGCAGCGCCCACCGCGAGGCGATCGTGCCGCTCGTGCTCGCCGGCGCCGGCGTGGCCTTCGTGTCGGACCGCTACGCCCAGGAAGCAGCGGCCTGCGGTGCCGTGGTCCGGCGCCTCGACCCGCCGATCGACGTCACCTATGGCCTGCTGTTCCGCAAGGGCGCGCTGGCACCGACCGCCCGCCTCCTCGTCGACCGGATGAGCGCATCCGCATAGATCCATGTGATGCGCCTATGGGGACAGTGGAATTTCGTCTTTGCTTTCTCACTGCGCACCGTTTGTGATCGAGCGCGTCCCGTCGGTCGACATCGAGGAGGAGCCGATGGCGCGGCGCGCTCGCGCATCCCGGATCTGGTACCTGCTGTTGGTTCCGCCGACGGTGGCCCCGTTGCTGACGCCGTTGTACAACCGGATCGAACCGACGCTGTGGGGACTGCCGTTCTTCTACTGGTACCAGCTGATGTGCGCGGTCCTCGCGATCGTCCTCATCACCCTCGTGCACCTGGCGACGCGCGAGCGGCGGCACGGATGGCAGTGACGGTCTTCCTCTCGCTGCTCGGGGCGATGCTGCTGCTCGGCTTCGCGGCGGCCCGGTGGCGCCGGCCCGACGACATCCACAGCCTGGAGGAGTGGGGCGTCGGCGGCCGCGCGTTCGGCAACTGGGTGAGCTGGTTCCTGCTGGGCGGCACCATGTACTCCGCCTACACCTTCGTCGCTGTTCCGGCGCTGACGTACGGCGTGGGCGCCGTCGGCTTCTTCGCCGTCCCGTTCGCGATCATCACGACGCCGCTGGCCTTCGTCTTCACCGCCCGGATCTGGTCCGTGGCGCACCGGCACGGCCTGCTGACCCCGGGCGAGTTCGCCCGCGCCCGATTCGGCTCGCCCAGCCTGGGCGCGCTCGTCGCGCTGACCGGGATCGTCGCGACCATGCCGTACGTGGCCGTCCAGCTCCTGGCGTTGAAGGCCGTGTTCAGGACGGTCGGCGTGACGGGCGAGTGGCCGTTGCTCATCGCGGTCGTGATGGTCTCGCTCAGCACCTTCCGGTCCGGGCTGCGCGCACCGGCGCTGCTGTCGATCGCAAAGGACATCCTGCTGGCCTGGGTCGTGCTCTCCGCGCTGCTGGTCGTGACCATGTCCAGCGGCTGGGGCGAGATCTTCCGGCGGGCGGGCGGCTGGTTCGCCACCACCCCGTCGCCGAACGACGGTCTGATCCTGAGCGACACCGGCCAGCTCGGCTTCGTGACGCTGGTGGCCGGCTCGGTGCTGTCGGTCTTCGCGTACCCCCATGCCGTGACGGGGATGCTCGCGGCCAAGGACCGCGCGACGGTACGCCGCAACATCGCCGCCTCGCCGATCTACTGCCTGGTCCTCGGGCTGATGGCGCTGCTCGGCTTCTTCGCGCTGACCGAGGGCATCCGGCCGCTGGACGGCGACCTCAACACCGTCATGCCGCAGATGTTCCAGAAGCTCTTCCCGGACTGGTCAGCCGGCATCGCGTACGCGGCCCTCGGCGTGGCCGCGCTCATCCCGGCGGCGGTCATGTCGATCTCGGCCGCGAACGCCTTCACCCGCTCGATCTACCGCACCTATCTGCGGCCGGGCGCGACCACGGCCGAGGAGGCCCGGGTGAGCCGCTGGGCGTCGCTCGTCGTCAAGTTCGGCGCGCTCGGCGTCATCCTGCTGCTCCAGCCGTCGTACGCGGTCGACCTGCAGCTCATCGGCGGGGTGATCATCCTGCAGACGATCCCGGCGGTGTTCGTCGGGCTCGCGACGGGCTGGTTCGACTGGCGTGCCCTGGTCGCCGGCATAATCACGGGCCTGGCCGCCGGACTGGTCCTGCTCTGGGACATCCAGCAGGTCGGCGCCGGCGGGGTCGTCGTCAAGGCGCACTTCGGCGGGTCCAGCATGCCGGTCGGCGACACGGGGTCGACCGTCTACGTAGGAGTCGTCGCCCTCGGCGTGAACCTGCTCGTCGTCACCGTGCTGACGCTGCTGCTGCGGCTGCTGCGCGTCCCGCGGGGCCGCGACGAGACGACGCCGGACGACTACGTCGCGGACGCCGACGATCCGATGGTGAAGCGACTCGACGAGATCCTCGACGGGTTGCCGGCTCGGCCGGTGGGCGCCCACGCCCGTACCGCCGGGTCGCGATCGCCCTGATCTTCGCGTGGGCTAGGTTGCTGCCCATGCGTAGGTGGCCGATCGGACTTGGCCTCTGGTTCCTCGTGCTGGCGGCCGCCGAGGTCGCCGCCCTGGTGGCGGTGGTCCGCTTCTTCGTTCTGTCCGAGCACGGGCAGCTGCTGGACAGCGTCGCGCTGGGCGCCAACTGGATCGGGCAGGCCAGGATCGGCGGCGCGGTCGACACGATCCTCAACACCGTGTCGGTCGTGTCGCTGCTCGCCGCCACCGCCTCCATCGGCTTCATCGCGCTGATCCGGCGGCGGCTCGCGCTGGCCGTCGGCGCGATCCTGCTCATCCTCGGCGCCAACGTGACGACCCAGGTGCTCAAGCGCCTCCTCGTGCGCCCGGAGCTCGGCGTCGACATGGAACGGGCGGCGGCCGGCAACAGCCTGCCGAGCGGCCACACGACGATCGCCGCGGCCGTGGCGGTCAGCCTCCTGCTGGTGCTGCCGGCCCGGCTGCGCGGGGTCGGCGCCGTGGTCGGGGCCGTCGCGGCCGCCGCCGTCGGGGTCGCGACACTGTCGGCCGGCTGGCACCGGCCCAGCGACGTGGTGGCGGCGTTGCTGGTGGTCGGCGTCTGGGCGTGCGTGGCCGGCCTGTTCATCGTGATCGCCCAACGCGGCCACGGAGACGTGGTCTACGGGCCGGGCAACCGGGTGGCGCTGATCGTCCTCGGCCTCGGTGGGCTGCTCCTGCTGGCCGGCGCGGCCGGTGCGCTGGCGCTGACCGACCACGTGCGCACGACGCCGGTCGACGACCTGAGCCGGACCCGGTTGCTGGTCGCGTACGGAGGCGGCGCGCTGGGCATCGCCGGCACGGCCAGCCTCGTGGTGGCCTCGGTGCTGGCGACCGCGCACCGGGTCGTGCCCCAGGCCGTGCCGGCGGCGGCCACGCACGAGGCGGCCGCCGCTCCCCCGGCCTGAACTAGCAGGCGTTGACATGGAACGATATTCCATACGAACATCTGTCGATGCGTAGGACCACACTGCTCGCCGCGCTCGTGGCCGTCATGGCCCTGGTGGTGGCCAACCCGGCTCCGGCCGCGGCCGTCACGCAGCTCATGAAGCTCTACCAGGAGCCCGGCGACTACGAGGCCCGTTTCCCCGACATCCTCAAGCTCGACGACGGCCGACTGATGGCGGTCTGGCACCGGGCGAAGTCGCACGCCGGTGACCCGGGCACCGTCCAGCTCTCGTACGGCACCGGCACCTCCTGGACCACGCCGGTGCCGGCGCTCGCGCACCCCTCCCTCATGTCCGGCAAGGACGTGCGCGACCCCAAGCTCGGCAAGATGACCGACGGCGCGATCGTGATGACGTTCTTCGTGCCGGGCGACGGGGTCTACTCGTCGGTCTGGAAGCCGGGCTGGACCAGATTCGACGACCCGGAGAAGCTCACCGTGCCGGGGATCCCCGGCAGCGCGCTGGCCCAGCACGGCGGCGTCCTGGCGATCCCGAACCTGGGCGACCAGGTGCTCGTCCCCGTCTACAACAACACCGGAGCCTGGTTCGTACGGGCCACGTGGCGACCGGTGACCGCGCCGCGCCTGCTGGTCGGCGACGCGTTCCAGCTAGCGGCGAACACCGCGGCGGCCGACGGCTTCACCCACACGTACACCGAGCCCAGCTTCGTGCAGATCGACGGCACGGTGGTCGCGGTGGTGCGGCACGAGCTCAACAAGGGGTCGGTGTCCAACGGCGCGCCCGCCAAGGTGCTGAAGTGGGACCCGTCCACGTTCACCGGCACCGCGAGCTACTACGACGTGCAGGAGATCCCGGTCTGGGCCAGCTCCCACCACCTGCTGGTGACCAGCCAGAAGAAGGTGCTGTTCACCTTCGGCGACAAGGCCGTGGCGCTGCGCCCGACGCAGGGCATCCTGATCGACACCCCGCTCGCGCCGTGGCCCACGAGCGGGTTGACCAAGGTGCCGATCTACAACTCAGGGTCCGGTGACCAGGCCAACCCGTCCAGTGTGGAGGTCTCCGCAGGGCGGTTCTTCACCCTGGCCTACAACGCCAAGCCGAAGAGCACGGTCGAGGGCGGCGGCGCGTCGCCGAACGGCGGCTCGCTGTGGGTGATGGAAAGCCTGGTGGGTGAGTACTGAGTGCTACGGCTTGCGGGCGAGCCCGCCGTAGACGGACACCTGGGTGTCGGTCGGCGGCTCGCCCGCGTCGGCGTCGGGCCGCCAGGCCGGCAGCACCCGCACCCCCGGCTCGACCAGGTCTAGGCCGGTGAAGAACCGCTCGATGTCGGGCTTGGAGCGCACCTGCATGGTCACGCCGTTGCGCCGGTAGACCGCCGCGACGCCCTCCCAGGCCGCCGCGTCGAAGTCGCCGGTGAGGTGCGACAGCGCCAGGTAGCTGCCGGAGGGCAACGCGTCGAGGAGACGCCGGACGATGCCGTGCGGGTCGTCGTCGTCACCGACGAAGTGCATGATCGCGATGAGCAGCAGGCCGACGGGCTGGTCCAGGTCGATGGTCGAGCGCAGCGCCGGCGAGGCGAGCAGGGCGTCGACGTCACGCAGGTCCGCGTCGAGGTATTCGGTGCGGCCCTGCGGGCTGCTGGCCAGCAGGGCGCGGGCGTGCACGAGCACCATCGGGTCGTTGTCGACGTAGACGACGCGGGCGTCCGGCGTCACGCCCTGGGCGACCTCGTGCACGTTGGGCGAGGTCGGGATGCCGGTGCCGATGTCGAGGAACTGGCGGATGCCCGCCTCGGCGGCGAGGTGGCGCACCACCCGGCGCAGGAAGGCGCGGTTCTCCCGAGGTGGGATCCGGCTGTGGGGGTTGGCCCGCAGACCCTGCGCGGCGGCGGCCCGGTCGGCTTCGAAGTTGTCCTTGCCGCCCAGCAGATAGTCGTAGACGCGCGCCGGATGCGGCCGGTCCGAGTTCAGCTGTGCCGCCACCCCATCGGTCATCGCGCCATGCTATGCGACGTGCGGCGCGCGAGATGGACCCAGATGTCGGCGGTGAGCTCCACGGTGGCGGGCAGCACCCGCAGGATCTCCTCGAAGACCTGCTCGCGTGCCGGGGCCGGCAGCTCCAGATAGGCCGAGACGGTCGACAGATAGCCGACGTAGTCGTCCGCGCTGATGGTCAGCCGACGCTCCACGACGGACTGCCGGACGTCGGTGAAGAGCGCTGACGCCAGCAGCTCGGTGCCCGGCCACTGCATCTCGTGCTCGGGTGGCGTCCCGTCGGGCGACGGGATCTCGTCGGACTCCAGGAACGGCGCCCGCGCCACCCGCACGGCTTCCGCGACGGCCGGATCGGCCAGCAGGAACGGCCCGCCGAACGAGCCGAAGACCCCGCCGGGCTTCAGCAGCGCGGCCACCTTCTCCCACCGCCCGGCCGGACTCGTCCAGTGGAGCGCGGCCGCGGCGTAGAACAGGTCGTAGGTCTGCCCGAGCGGCAGCTCCTCGAACGTGGCACGCACAGTCGTGACGGTCACCTGGCGGCGAAGCTCGGCCAGCATGGCCTCGTCGGGGTCGGTCGCGGTGACGGCGATCCCGTGACCCGCGAATAGCCGGGTCGCCTTGCCGGTGCCGGCGCCGATCTCGATGGCGGTCGCGATCGGCCGGCCCGCGTGTGCCAGGACGAGGTCGAGGACCTGCGCGGGATAGCCGGGGCGGAACCGTTCGTACGCCTCGGCCACCGACCCGAAACTCAGCGCACGCGAAGACATGCCGAGCATCCTCACACGGGAGCCGGCCCCCACGCGCGGTCTTTTCCCGGCGTACGCGGCACGCTCGGCAGCGACGTCTGGGGGATCGACCAGGAGGCCCACGCGGAGACCGCCGAGCGCCTGCGGAACCGGCTCGGCGACGAGCCGTACCGCCGGCTGACCGCCCGGGGAGCTGGTCTCGCGCTCGACGACGTGCTCGCGCTCGCGTCCGACCGTGGCGCGTAGCCTGTACGGCGTGGAACAGTTCGCGGTCGCCGTCGGTGCGGGCTCGTTGCGGTCATCCGACGGGGCGGTGGTCGGCTTCCCGCACCGCTGGACGCCGGAGGGTGTCACGGTCGAGGCCGACTTCACCGGCGCCCACCTGCTCCACCTGGCCGCGGCGGGCTGTGTCCTCAACGACCTCTACCGCGAGGCCGCGCAGCGCGGTCTCACGCTCGACGGCGTGCTGGTCACCGCGCGGGGCGGCTTCGAGCCGGACAGCTGGGCGTCGACCGGCATCACGTACACGGTGGAGCTGGACTCGGCCGAGGCCACCGAGGACCTGGCCCGTCTGGTGCTCCACGTCGACGAGATCGCCGAGATCCCCCGCGCCCTTCGCCTCGGAACCACCGTCCGCCGGGGGCGCTAGCTCATCAGCCGGCCCAGGTGCTCCGGCGCGAAGAACTCCACGGGCGACGTGACGCCGGAGTTGAGTCGGGCGAACGCGTCCATCGCGTCCTGCTTGCCGGCGATCGCCGACATCAGCTGGACCATCTGCTCGTCCGGCGGCTGCAGGGCGGCGATCTGCAGGGTCAGCTGGTAGACGGGCATCGCGCGGGTGTCGCGGGCGGCGTGGTAGCCGGCCAGCGCCGAGTCGTAGGCCTCCGTGCCGGCCAGGGCCGCCTCCAGCGCCTCGGCGAGCCGCTCGGCGTCGAGGAAGGCGTCGGTGATGCCCTGCGCGGTGATGAAGTCGCGGCTGTAGCCGGCGTCGCCGACCAACGCCCAACCGGGGCCGTACGGCAGCCGGAAGTAGTTCGGCACCGAGGTGCCGACGATCCGCTCCTCGCGCTTGGCGTCCCGGATCCGCTCGGCGAACCCGGGCGACAGCTCGAAGGTCGCCATGAGCTCGGCCTCGACGTCGTTGCGGTGGTCGGCGAGCTCCGCGTGCGGCCAGCCGCCGATGACCAGGGTCAGGTCGTCGTTGGTGGGGCACACCGCGAAGCCACGGCCCGGCCGGCTGTACGCCTCGAAGGTGTCGGTCGGCAGGTTGCTCCAGTAGGAGTAGTAGCCGACCGTCAGCGCGGGCCGGTCCTCGTAGACCGGCGGCTCCACGGTCCTGGCCACCACCGAGTTGCGGCCGTCGGCGCCGACCACGACGCGGGCACGCTCCACAACGGACGCTCCACCGTGGTCGTGGCCCCGGATCCCGGTGACCCGGCCGTCGTCGACCAGCACCTCGTCGACGGTGAACCCTTCGCGCACCTCGACGCCGGCGGCCACGGCGGCATCGACCAGGATCTTGTCGAGCAGCTGGCGCCGCGGGGCGTACGCGTAGGGCAACCCGGCATCGCCCGGCGCCCCGGCCACCACGATCGGCCCGAAGTCGAACGAGTAGCGGCCGACGGGCGGGCAGCCGGTCGCCACGACCTGGTCGAGCAGCCCGAACCGACGGAGCGCGGCGACGCCCGGCGGGTGGATGACGTGGGTGGACACGGTGTCACTGGGGAAGGTCGCGCGGTCCACCAGCAGCACCCGGTGCCCCTGCCGGGCCAGCAGGATCGCCAACGGCGAGCCCGCACAACGCGCTCCGACCACAATGACGTCGTACGACAGATCCGCCATCTCGCCCCTTACTCGGCTCCCGGAGCCATGATGGAGCGATCATCCTCCACTGTGAAGAGGCCGCACGGTCGATGTTCGACCGTGCGGCCTCTTCAGGCGTGAAAAGATCAGCCGGCGTGCTTGCGGCGGGCGGCGGCCCGGCCGCGGGCCGTCTGGTCCAGGACGACCTTGCGGATGCGCACGGCGGTCGGGGTGACCTCGACGCACTCGTCCTCGCGGCAGAACTCGAGGGCCTGCTCCAGGGAGAGCTTCCGCGGCGGGATGACCTTCTCGGTCTCGTCCGAGGTGGACGCCCGCATGTTGGTGAGCTTCTTCTCCTTGGTGATGTTGACGTCCATGTCGTCGGAGCGGGAGTTCTCGCCGACGATCATGCCCTCGTACACCTCGGTGCCCGGCTCGCAGAACAGCGTGCCGCGCTCCTGGAGGTTGAGCATCGCGAATCCGGTCACCGCACCGGAGCGGTCGGCCACCAGGGAGCCGTTGCCCCGGGTACGCAGCTCGCCGAACCACGGCTCGTAGCTCTCGAACACGTGGTGCAGGATGCCCGTGCCCCGGGTGTCGGTCAGGAACTCGGTGCGGAAGCCGATCAGGCCGCGCGCCGGGACCAGCCACTCCATCCGGATCCAGCCCGTGCCGTGGTTGACCAGCTGCTCCATCCGGCCCTTGCGGGTCGCCAGGAGCTGGGTGATCGCGCCGAGGTATTCCTCGGGGGCGTCGATGGTCAGGCGCTCGACCGGCTCGCAGGTCTTCCCGTCGATCTCCCGGGTGACCACCTGCGGCTTGCCGACGGTCAGCTCGTACTGCTCGCGCCGCATCTGCTCGACCAGGATCGCCAGGGCGAGCTCACCGCGGCCCTGGACCTCCCACGCGTCGGGGCGGTCGGTCGGGAGCACCCGCAGCGAGACGTTGCCGATCAGCTCGCGGTCGAGGCGGTCCTTGACCATCCGGGCCGTGACCTTGGCGCCCTTGACCCGGCCGACCAGCGGCGAGGTGTTGGTGCCGATGGTCATGGAGATCGCCGGCTCGTCGACTGTGATCAGCGGCAGCGGGCGCGGGTCCTCGGGGTCGGCCAGGGTCTCGCCGATCATGATCTCCGGGATGCCCGCGACAGCCATGATGTCGCCGGGGCCGGCGGACTCGGCCGGCTTGCGCTCCAGGCCCTCGGTCATCAGCAGCTCGGAGATGCGTACCCGCTCGGTGGTGCCGTCGATCTTGCACCAGGTGACCGTCTGACCCTTGCGGATCGTGCCCTCGCGGACCCGGCAGAGGGCCAGCCGGCCGAGGAACGGCGACGCGTCGAGGTTGGTCACGTGCGCCTGGAGCGGCGCGCCCTCCTCGTACGACGGCGCCGGGATGGTGTCGAGCAGGGTCTGGAAGAGCGGCTCCAGCGAGTCGCTGTCGGTCGGCACCGTGCCGTCCACGGGCTGGCCGAGCGAGGCGATGCCGTCGCGGGCGCAGGCGTACACGATCGGGAAGTCGATCTGGGTGTCGTCGGCGTCGAGGTCGAGGAACAGCTCGTACGTGTCGTCGACGACCTCCTTGATGCGGGCGTCCGGCCGGTCGACCTTGTTGATCACCAGAATGATCGGCAGGCGGGCCTTGAGCGCCTTGCGCAGCACGAAGCGGGTCTGCGGCAGCGGGCCCTCGCTGGCGTCCACCAGCAGGACGACGCCGTCGACCATCGTCAGGCCGCGCTCGACCTCGCCGCCGAAGTCGGCGTGGCCGGGGGTGTCGATGATGTTGATGACCACCGGGTCGCCGTCGGCCGGCGCGTACGTGATGGCGGTGTTCTTGGCGAGAATGGTGATGCCCTTCTCGCGCTCAAGATCCATCGAGTCCATCATGCGGTCGGTGGTGAGCTCGTTGCGGGCATGGAACTGGCCGCCCTGGCGCAGCATCGCGTCGACAAGAGTTGTCTTGCCGTGGTCGACGTGGGCCACGATGGCGACGTTGCGGAGATCGGAACGGGTCGGCATGCCTCCATCCTCCCGGATGCCGATGAACGACCCCGTCGGGGTATCCCGGAGGTGGCCCGGATCTCTGGTTATCCGCTATTTTCCGACATCCCGCGCTGGCATGCTGGACCGGTGGGCCGGGGGACGCAATGGTCGATCTACTGACACGGCTGGCAGATCTGCCGCCAGCCGTCATCTACGTGATCGCCTTCACATTGATCGCGGGCGAGACCGCGGTGTTGCTGGGGCTGGTCTTTCCGGCCGAGGCGACGCTGCTGCTCGTCGGGTTCCTGTCTTTCACGGGGACCCTTGACCTGCCGGTGACGCTGGGGCTGATGGTGCTGGCGGGGCTGCTGGGTGACTCGCTGGCCTTCCGGGCCGGCCGCCGCTACGGCACCCGGCTGCGCGAGGGGCGCTGGGGCGAGCGGGTCGGCGCGCAGCGCTGGGCCAAGGCCGAGGGCATGCTGCACCGCCTCGGCGGGCGGGGCATCCTGGGCGCCCGGTTCGTGGCGTTCGGCCGCACGCTGGTGCCTCGGCTCGCCGGTGCCGCCGACATGCCGTACCGCCGGTTCGTGGCCTGGAACGTGCCCGGGGTCGTGCTCTTCGTCAGTGCCTCGGTGCTGGTCGGCTACGTGGCCGGGGAGTCCTACGAGACGGTCTCCGAATACCTGGGCAAGGCCACCGGCGCGGTGCTGGTCCTGCTCCTGACGATCGTCGTGATCGTCCTGGCCGGCCGGTGGCTCGGCCGCAACCCCGACCCGTGGCGGGCGCTGGTCACGCGGGCCGGCGCGCTGCCTCCCCTGCGCTGGGTCAACCAGCGCTTCGGTGTGCTGTTCTTCCTGCTCACGATGCGACTGGGCCGGGGCTGGGCACTGCTGGCCAACCTGGTCGCCGGGGTCGCCCTGCTCTTCGGCATCGGCTTCGGGCTCGCGTTCGTGATGAAGTGGGCGGTCGACCAGAGCGGCCTGAGCGTCATCGACGACAACATCGCCGGCTGGTTCGCGCTGCGCCGCACCGACCCGGTCGTCGACGCCGCCCGCGAGACCCTCGGCATCCTGCGCGGCTCCCTGCTGATCCTGGCGGTCGCCGTGGTCGCGGCCCTGCTCGCCTGGCGGCACCGGTCCCTGCGCGGCGACCTGGTCACCGTGGTCACCACGGCCGGCGCGTTCGTGCCGCTGGTGCTGCTCGCGGTGATCTCGGACCTGACCCGGGCCGGCGATCTGACCCCGGCCAGCTCCTCGGTGTCGGGCCTGTTCCCGAGCCAGAACGCGGTGATCACCGCCGGCTTCTGCACGCTGGCCTGGCTGCTGTCCCGGCGCCGGCACTGGCCGCTGCGGGTCGCCCTCTGGACGGTGGCGGCCGCCGCGATCGTGAGCCTCAGCGGCGCCCGCCTCTATCTCGGGTGGAGCGTGGCCAGCGAGACCGCCACGTCGGTGCTGCTCGGTGTGATGTGGACCCTCTTCTTCATGGTGGCCTTCGCCAGCCGCGACGACGGGACGACCGAGGAGCCGGCGGAGTACGCGTCGACAGCTTCCGAAACGGACGGTGGCGGGCTGTCCCCCGCCCCACAGGCCGCGCAGCCGGGGCGGTAAGGAGCGGCTACGGCTGATAGCGTCCCCCTGGTCACGGGGAGGTGCGATGCGACGGTCACGTCGTCTTTCGGTCGCGGTTTGTGCGTTGGCTCTGGCTCTGTTGGCCACCGGTTGCGGTGGTCAAAGCGGTGACGGTAGCGGTGGCGGCTCGGCGCAGAAGTCCGACGGTGCTGTCGAGCACGCGTCGACGACGACCGACCTTGATGCTGACACCTCGGATGGCTCCCCCGAGACCGCCGAGCAGAAGTCCGTCGCGGGCCTCGGTGCCGCGGCTGCCGTGCCGACGAAGACACCGCCGTCGCCGCGCCCCAGGGCCACCGTCAACAAGCCGAGCCCGCCCCGCCGTCCGACGACCGAGAAGCTCCCGCCGAAGCCGCCGCCGAACCAGCCGGGTTGCACCCGGCCCCGCTACGAGGGCGCCCGGCAGAGCCAGGCCGACGTCAAGATCGCGCTGACCGACGCCGCCGCCATCGCGTACTGGCCGAACAGCGCGCCTGACCTGCGGGTGTCGCTCGACCTCGTCAAGGCCACCGCCTGGCAGGAGAGCGGCTGGCAGTCCAACATCATCGCCTGCGACGGCGGCATCGGGCTGATGCAGGTCATGCCGGACACGGCGGCCTTCGTCAACCAGCGGTTCGACAAGAGCTACGACCTCAACGCCTACCGCGACAACGCCCAGCTCGGCGCCAACTACCTGGCCTGGTTGATCAAATACTTCGGCGAGGTCTACTTCGAGGACGACTACACGGTCGACCCCGCCGACTGTGCCAGCCACACGGACCTGTGCATGCTCAACGTGGTCATCGCGGCCTACAACTACGGACCGTACGCGGTCGACACCCCCGAGGGCCTGGTGATCCCGAACCCGCGCTACGTCGACAACGTCCGCTCGCTGATGACCAACTGCGAGTGCCTCGACTTCTAGGTCTTGATGGCGCGGAAGGCGAAGGTGTCCGCGATCCCGTTCGGGCTCGACTCGGCCACCCGGTCGAGCCGCAGCCCGGCACCGGTGACGGCGTTGAGCAGGTCGGCCAGCGGCACGTGCCAGGCGCCGACCCTGGCCCGCACGCCGTGCGGCGCCCAGGCGTCGAAGGTGCGCTCCGTCTCGGCGTAGCGGGTGTTGATCGTGATCAGGTCGGCGTCGGAGCGGTCGGCGAACGCACCCACGAAGCAGGGATGCACACCGGCGTGCACCAGCCGGCCGCCGGGCGCCAACACCCGGGCGGCCTCCCGCAGCACGGCCGCGTAGTCGGGCAGGTCCGTGTGCGCCAGCACGCAGGCGACCGCCGGCACGCTCCCGTCGCGCATGGGCAGCCGGGCCGCGTCGGCGGCCGCCACCGGGAGCCGCCCCTGCGCCCAGCGGAGCTGGCCCTGGGAGAGGTCGACGCCGACCGGCGTCCAGCCGAGCCCGCGGATCGTGCCGGCCTGCGCTCCCCCGCCGCAGCACAGGTCGAGGCAGCGCCCCGAGCCGGGGCCGAGCAGGTCGGCCAGGTGCGCGCGGATCCGCTCCATATAGGACGAGGCGACCCTGGTGTAGTCCTCGTACCAGTCGGCATAGGCGTCGTACGCGGGAGGGGCGGTCATGCCGGCACGCTAACCCGGCGGCGGGGACGGGTGGGCCGATGTTCGCGGAGGGCGCACACTATCGTCTGACCCGATGAAGAGCTGGGACGATGTCGACGACGCGCTGGCCGCCGCACCGGGCACGGCTTCGGCGTGGATCGGGCCGCTCGGTGGCGCACCGGTCTACACGCGGTCGGCCGACGCGCCGCACTACGCCGCGAGCACCATGAAGGTGGGCGTGCTGGTCGCCCTGCACCGCGCCGGGCTCGACCTCGACGCGCCGGTGGCCGTCCACAACAGACACCGGTCGGCGCTGCCCGGCGCGGAGCCCTTCGCCAACGACCCGGCCGAGGACAGCGACACCGCGACCTGGGCACTGCTCGACGGCACCAGCACCCTGCGCGACCTGGCCCGCCAGATGATCGTCCGATCCGGCAACCTGGCCACGAACCTCTGCCTCGGCGCCGTCGGCCTGCCCGCGGTCAACGAGGTGTGGCGCCTGGCCGGCGCCACCCACAGCGTCACCGGCCGCGGCATCGAGGACACGGCGGCCCGGCTCGCCGGCATCGACAACCTGGTCACCGCCCGCGACCTGGCGGCGCTCTTCGCCGCCGTGGTGGCCGGCGACCTGGTCCCACCGGGATCGCGGCGCCAGGTGTTGGCCCTGTTGGAGGCCAACGAGCACCGCGACGACCTGGTCGCCGGCCTCCCGGACGGCACCCGGGTGGCCCACAAGAACGGCTGGATCACCGGCGTACGGCACGGCGCCGGCGTGGTCTTCCCGGGGGACGCTCCCCCGTACACGGTGGTCGTCTGCACCACGACGACGCTGCCGGACGAGGCCGCCTGCTCACTGGTCGCCTCGGTCTCGGCCGCCGCGTGGCGGGCGCGCTAGGGCTGTTCCAGCAACCGTTCGCGCAGGGCGGCCTTGACCGCGTCGTCGATGCCGAGGGCGTCGCGCAGGTACGTGTCCATGTCGCCGTGCCGGCGGGCGACCTCGTCGTACGCCGCGTCCAGGTAGTTCTCGCGCGCCTCCAGGACCGGCCGGATCGCGTCGAGGTCGAGGCTCGGGCGGCGGACCAGCATGGCCCCCATGATCGACTCGTTGACGCTGTCGGCCAGGTCGTTGGTGCGCAGGTAGTCCGCCCGGATCGCCGCGGCGTCGACGCCCAGGGCCGTCAGGAGGATCACCGACAGCCAGCCCGTGCGGTCCTTGCCCGCGCTGCAGTGGAACAGCAGGGGCAGGTTGTCGGCGTCGGCGACGGTCCGCACGGCGCGGGTGAACGCCTCGATCGCGGCCGGGTCGGCGACGAACCAGCGGTAGATCGCCTCCATCGCGCCGACGGTGCCCTCGCGGGCCAGGGCCTCGTACGCGGAGAGGTCGTGGCCGAGCATCACCGCCGAGACGTACGTGAAGACCGGGTGCCCAGGGTCGTGGATCGGGATGTGCACGACCCGCGGCTCACCGGCCAGCCGGTCCGGCGGCGCGACCTCGATCTCGTGGGCGCTGCGCAGGTCGACCACGCACGACAGCTCCAGCTTGCTCAGCGTCGGCAGGTCGTCGTCGACGAGCCGGCCCAGCCCGCTGGCCCGGATCAGGGCGCCGAACCGCACCAGGCGCCCGTCCGCCCCCACGTAACCACCGAGGTCACGGGCGTTCGGCGCACCCGACAACGACCATTCCACCGCCATGGACGATCCCTCCGTCGCTCTCAGCCCCTCCGGATAGGGTGCCGCACATGACGATCGAGGATGTCAGAACCCACCGGGTACGCGCCCCCCTGCACACGCCGTTCGTCACGGCACTGCGCCGGGCGACGTCGGTGGAGACGCTGGTCGTCGAGATCGTCGACCAGGACGGCCGGTCCGGCTTCGGCGAGGCGCCGCAGGTCTGGCAGGTAACCGGGGCGTCGCTGGCCGGCTCGGAGGCGTGCGTCACGTCGATCCTGCGGCCACTGCTGCTCGGCCGGGACCCCGACGACCTGGTCTCGCTCACCCGGTCGACCGCCGGAGCCGTCGCCGGCAACGAGGCGGCCAAGGCGGCGGTCGACGTCGCGCTGCACGACCTGGCCGCGCGCCGGCTCGGCGTACCCCTGGCGCGGTTGCTCGGAGGCACGGCCCGGCGGGTGCCGACCGACGTGACGCTGACCGCGGCGGACGAGATCGGCGTCGCGGACGCGGCGCGCGCTCGGGTCACCGAGGGTTTCACGGTGCTCAAGGTCAAGGTCGGCGCCGACCCGGCGACGGACCTCGCCCGGATCCGTGACGTGCGGGCGGCGGCGGGCGCGGGGGCGCGCATCCGGCTCGACGCCAACCAGGGATGGGGCGCCAAGGAGGCCGTCCGGATCATCCGGGCCGCCCAGGATCTCGGTGCCGACCTGGAGCTGGTCGAGCAGCCGGTGCACCACCGCGACCTCGAGGGCCTGCGCTGGGTCACTGACCGGGTCGACGTGCCGGTCCTCGCCGACGAGTCGGTGTACGGGATCCGCGACCTGGTCACCGTGATCCGCAACCGGGCGGCCGACATGGTCAACGTGAAGCTGGCCAAGTGCGGCGGGCTCGGCCCGGCGCGCACGCTGCTCGCGCTGGCCGAGGCGCACGACATGGGCACGATCGTCGGCACGATGATGGAGAGCCCGGTCGGGGTAGGCGCCGCCGCGAGCCTGGTGGCGGCCTACGGCACGACCGCGGTCGCCGACCTCGACGCCGCCTGGTGGCTGGCCAGCTCGCCGGTCGAGGGCGGCCTGACCTACGAGCCCGGAGCGGTGATCCTGCCGGACGCGCCCGGGCTCGGACTGACCCTGAATCTCTAGGCGCCCGTCCCGGTTGTCATCGAAACGCGTTTTCGTCTCATGAGCTGGAACCACTGCCCGGTCGGGCTATCGGGGTCGGCCATGTGGGCAGAATGAAGGAGAGTTGCAGCAGGCGATTGAGCGGCGGCGAAGAGTTTCGTAGCCTGGCTGACAGGGGTGGGGACCCCGTCGGCGGTGCGGACGGGGGGCGGGCGAGTGCGAACGGACAGGCAGCGCGAGGTGCGGGCAGGCAGCGACGCGATGGTACGAGTCGCCGTCGCGACACTGTGGTCCACACCAGACGCGCTTCGTCCGATTGACAGCCGCGCGCTCGGGCGCACCGCCGACATCCCCTCCTGGGTGGCGTCGATGTCGGCGGAGCAGCAGATCGGCGACGGCGTGCTCAGCCAGCTCCTGCTGGGCGAGCGGGTACGCGTCGACGAGGTACGCGACGACGGCTGGGTCCGGGTGGTCGCGCTGCAGCAGCCGGGCGCCCGCGACCGGCGCGGCTATCCGGGATGGATCCCGGCGTCGCAGCTCGTCGCGGCCGGCGACACCCCTGCGGTCGACGACACCACCCTTGTCGTCGACGCGACCTCGACCGACCTGCGCGCCACACCGGGCGGCCCGGTCGTACTGGCCAACGTCATGATCGGCACCCGGCTGTTGCCCCTGGGCGAGCTCGTCGACGGCTGGTGGCCGGTCGGTGCCGGCGACGGGCTGATGTGGGTGTCGGCCGCGGACGTGTCCCTGGCCGGT
Organism: Asanoa sp. NPDC049475; assembly: GCF_040676915.1. NCBI lineage: Bacteria > Bacillati > Actinomycetota > Actinomycetes > Micromonosporales > Micromonosporaceae > Asanoa > Asanoa sp. NPDC049475. Next base: position 160,191 of record NZ_JBFAPY010000010.1, read on the forward strand.
CAGCCGGTGGTCGCGCTGGACGTAGCCTCCCGGTTCCAAGGCGTGCCCTACGTCTGGGGCGGGCTGTCGGCGTACGGCATCGACTGTTCGGGTCTGGTCCATCTGGCGTGGCGCCGGTGCGGGGTGGTGCTCCCCCGCGACGCGGCCGACCAGGCGGAGGCGACGCGCTCGGTTCCGCTGGGCTCGGAGCGTCCGGGTGATCTCTATTTCTTCGCGCGCCCCGGCCGCCGCATCCACCACGTGGGCATCGTGACGGGGTCGCGGCGGATGCTGCACGCCTGCTACACCCAGCGGCGGGTGGTCGAGGAGCCGCTCCCGGAGGCCCGCGAGGCAACCCTGGTGGCGGCGCACCGGGTGGCCGGCTGAGCTCTCTTCCCGGCGCGGGAATGGGTGGACCGGGTCCGTGGTTGTGATCAGTGTCGGTGTGTTCAGTGTCCCCGGGCCTCACCTAAATTGCCTTCGCGGAATACCGTTCGGCTGGAGCCGCGTCGCGCCACTCGCCGAGAGGCGACCTGCACACCGACACCTGAGAGCGCCGCCCCGGCCAACACCGGGAGCGGCGTTTTCGTCTTTCCGATGATCGACCCACTTGCGCAGCCGCCCGGGGGCGGCCACGCCCGGACGCGGCCACGGCGGACATGCGACGACCCCCGGCAGCCTGAAGGCCGCCGGGGGTCGTCGCTACGCATTAGCTGCCGATGCTGGTCAGCTCGCGCCCTTTGCGTTTGTCGCTCGCTGATTTCGCCAGGCTGGCGATCGTCGCTATCAGCAGCGTGCCCAGGATGACTGTCAGCGACAGCCAGATCGGGATGTGCGGTGCCCAGCTGATGTGCTCGCCGCCGTTGATGAACGGCAGGTTGTTGTCCGCCAGAGCTTCGAGGACCAGCTTCACGCCGATGAAGCCGAGCACGAAGGCCAGGCCGATGTTGAGGTAGACGAGCCGGTCGAGGAGGCCGCCGAGCAGGAAGTACAGCTGGCGCAGGCCCATCAGCGCGAAGACGTTGGCGGTGAAGACCAGGTAGGGCTCCTTGGTCACGCCGAAGATCGCGGGGATGGAGTCCAGCGCGAAGATCAGGTCCGTGGTGCCGATCGCGATCATCACGACCAGCATCGGCGTGAACAGGCGCTTGCCCATGCTGTCCCGCGTGGTGATCCGGGCGCCGTCGAAGTCGCGGGAGAACGGGACCGCACGCCGTACCCATCGGATGACGATGTTCTCCTTGAAGTCCTCTTCTTCGGGCTCGCCCTGACGCGCGAAGTTGATCGCCGTGTAGACCAGGAACGCGCCGAAGATGTAGAAGACCCACGAGAACTGGCTGATCAGCGCCGACCCCGCCGCGATGAAGCCACCGCGCATCACCAGCGCCAGGATGATGCCGACCAGCAGCACTTCCTGTTGCAGATGTCTGGGCACGGCGAACCGCGACATGATGATCACGAATACGAAGAGGTTGTCGACACTCAGGCTGTATTCGGTCAGCCAGCCGGCATAGAACTCACCGGCGAAGGTGGCGCCCGAGGTGAACCACAGCCCCAGCCCGAACAACAGGGCCAGGCCGACGTAGATCGAAACCCAGATCGTCGACTCTTTGATGCTCGGTTCGTGTGGCCGTCGACCGATGATCAAAAGGTCGGCCAGCAAGACCGCGACCATCACCACGAGGGTGATGGCCCAGACGAGCGGGGTCACGTGTAAGGACGGCGCGTTCAAATAGACCTCCGGCAGGCACACCACATCGCCGAATGACGAAGTGCTGGGTCGTGACTGTCGGGAGGTCTCTTCCATCGCCGGGCCTGGGTTGGCTCTGCGACCGACGATGCCGGGTGGTCGCCCAGCTCACGCTGGGTGACTGCCGTGTTGACGACAACGCCTGCGGGGGAATACTCCCCTCCTCGAGCGCCATTCTCCCCCATCGGACCCGGTTTTGACACATCGACCATCGCGACTCGCCTGTGATCTGGTGCGACATCACACTGCGCGTACGCCGTCCTAGGATGTTTCGGGTGTCGCCACCGGCTCGTGGGAGGCTGCCAGCCATGATCCTCGAGGTTGCGCTGATCGACATCCGACCGGGCGAGGAGGAGGCGTTCGCCGCCGCCTACCGGAAGGCCCACCCGATCGTCCGGGGTACGCCCGGCTTCCGCTCCATCCGCATGACCCGGGGCGTGGAGTCACCGTCGCGGTTCGTGCTGCTGGTCGAATGGGACAGCGTCGAGGCGCACCTGGAGAACTTCCGGGCCTCGGACCGCTTCACCGAATGGCGCGCCCTGATCGGGCCGTACTTCGCCACTCCCCCGGTCGTCGAACACTTCACGGACGTGCCGACGGAGGTCTCGACGCGTACGTCCTAACGGCCCCGCGTTGAAGGCCTGCCGTGGCCGGTGTGGTGTGGGCCCTGGCCCGTAGGGCCGTGGGCCGTGGGCCGTCAGCGCTGGCCCGTGATCGTGTGTGAGCCATCTGGAAGATCCAGGGCCGAAACGTTGATCGTGTGCGCCAGATCTGGGCGACACGCCGCCCGAGGACCAGACCAGCCACACCCGATCACGGCCCAGCCCCCTCCGAGACCAGACCAGCCACACCCGATCACAGCCCGCGCCACCAAGAACCACCCGGGCCACGACCCACCCCGCCGCAGCCCGAGCAACCAACCCGTCACGGCCGTCCGAGCCAGTCACCGACCTCACGGCCAGGCCAAACAGATGTTGATCTACGGTCAGAACCGGACCACCGAACACCCCCGCCACACCCACCCGCGGTAGTCAGGACCGACCCGTCTGGACCAGATCGCGGACGTGGCGGAGGCCCGGGCGGCCGGGCAGGTCGATCTCGCCGACCGGGGTGAAGCCGTTGCGGCGCAGGACCGTCAGGGAGCCGATGTTGTCCAGCGCCGCCGATGCGACCAGTTGACGCAGGCCGTAGTCGTCCCGGGCCATCTCGCACACCCGGCCGACCGTTTCCGTCGCGACGCCGCGGCCGGACGTCTGTTCGGCGACACGGTAGCCGAGCTCGGCGCTGCCGTCGGTGACGTCGACCAGGTTGAAACGGCCCAGGACCGTTTCGCCGTCATCGTCGATCAGCAGGTGGAAGTGGTCCAGGCCGGCGGCCTGGTCCGCCAGCATGGCCGCGTGGCGGGCGGCGAAGTCGGCGAAGTACGCGTCTCCGCGGTCGGAGATGAATCGCGCGAAGTACGCCCGGTTCTCCAGCTCGAACCGGAGCAGGGCGGCGGCATGACCCGCGGCGAGCCGTTGGAGGTCGGGCATCGCGTCATATTAGACGCGCGGTCGGAGATCGACATGTGCTTTAGTCGCCCGATGACGGATCGCGTGGCGCTCGTGACCGGGGTCAGCCGACGGGCCGGGATCGGGGCGGCGGTCGCCCGGCGGCTGGCCGGCGACGGGCATCAGCTGCTGTTGAGCGGGCTGCCGTCCTACGACGACGACCAGCCCCACGGCGGCGACCCCGACGGCATCCCGGCTCTCCTGGCCGAGCTGCCCGGCGGCCCGCACCACTACTCCCCCGCCGACCTGACCGACCCCGCCGCCCCGGCCGCGCTGGTCAAGGCGACGGTCGAGCGGTTCGGCCGCGTGGACACGCTCGTCGTGGTGCACGCCTACTCGACGGACAACACGTTCGGCCAGCTCGACGCGGGCGAGGTCGACCGGCACCTGATCGTCAACGTGCGGGCGACGATGCTGCTGATCGAGGCGTACGCGGCGGCGCACGACACCGGTCCCGGCCGCGTCGTGCTGTTCTCCAGCGGCCAACGACTGGGGCCGATGACGAGAGAGATCCCGTACGCGGTCAGCAAGGCCGCCGTGGAGAACCTGACCAAGCAGCTCGCCACCACGCTGATGCGGAGCGGCATCACCATCAACTGCCTGAACCCGGGACCGACCGATACGGGCTGGGCCTCCCCTGAGGACCAATCGGCGGCGGCGCAGCTCTTCCCCGGTGGGCGCTGGGGCACCCCGGACGACGCCGCGCGGGTGGTTGGGTGGCTCTGTTCACCCGAGGCATCCTGGGTCACCGGCCAGGTGATCGACTCGGAGGGCGGCTTCGACCGGTACGCCTGAGCACCGTGTGAGGCGGTGCTCCCGGCCGGGACGGCGCACGATCTCCGCGCCCACCGGCCTCAGCGGCGACGAGCCCTCAAGCGTCGACGGCGGTCAGGAGGGCCGGGCTGTCGGGCGACGGGCCGGCCAGTCGGGTCGGGGTCGAGCCCGTGAACGTGCGGAAGTCGCGGATCAGGTGCGCCTGGTCGTAATAGCCGGCCTCCGCCGCGACCGAAGCCCACCCCTCCTCGGCCGCCCGCCCCGCGAGCCCGTAAGCGCGTTCGAAGCGAACCAGCCGCGCCAGCACCTTGGGGGGCAGGCCGAGCTCTCGCCGGAAGACCGCGGCCAGATGGCGGCGGCTCCAGCCCGTCAGGGCGGCCAGTTGGTCGACCGGAATCGCGCCGCCGCTGAGCCGCAGCCGGCGCCAGGCGCCGGCCAGCCGGCGGTCCGGCTCCGGAGTGTCGGCCAGCCGGGCGCCGAAGGTTCGATCGAGCAGTGCGAACCGCTCGTCCCAGCCGGCCGCGGCTCCCAGCCGCGCCGGTAGCGCGCGGAAGTCGCGCAGCGCCCCGCCGTCGAGTGAGTCGACCCCGACCACCCGGTTGGCGACCTCGCCGAACGGGCGACCCAGGATGCGGGCCGCGACCAGCGGGTCGAGCATCACCTGCACCCCCGAAGCGGTGCCCGGCGCCGTGACCGTGTCGACGTAGCTGTCGGACAGGCCCGCCGCGAACGAGGCGACGCCGGTCGCCCCGCCGGACGGGCCGCGCGGATCGCGGACGTCCAGCGGTGCGCCCCAGCCGAGCACCAGGACGCAGCGGGAGACCGCGATCTCGCGGCGGGCGAGCGGATCCGCGGCCCGCTCGGCATAGCCGACGTAGGGGCCGACGGCCCGTCGGAGCGCCCCCGCGGGCGCTCCGACGGTGTAGCCGATCATTTGACTCCGGCCACGTCCATGCCGCGTAGCTCCTTCTTGAGCTCGTGCACCTCGTCGCGGATCCGGGCCGCCAGCTCGAACTGGAGCTCGCGCGCCGCGGCCAGCATCTGGTCGTTGAGCTGCTGGATGAGCTGGGCCAGGTCGTGCCGCGCCATGCCCTCGCGGGACGGTCGCGCGGCCGCCGGCTTGCCCTTGGACCGGGTCTCCGGCACGGGGCCTTTGCCTCGGGACATCTGCCGCCCGCCGCCGCCGACGATCGCGCCGCCGGGGCCGTGGCCGCCGAGGGCCCCTTCGGTGTCTTCGGCCTCGCGGTAGATGTCGTCGAGGATGTCGTGGATCTTCTTGCGGAGCGGCTCGGGCGAGATGCCGTTGGCCTCGTTGTGCGCCACCTGCTTGGCCCGCCGGCGGTTGGTCTCGTCGATCGCCTCGGCCATCGACGGGGTCATCTTGTCGGCGTACATGTGGACCTGGCCGGACACGTTTCGCGCGGCGCGGCCGATGGTCTGCACCAGCGAGCGGCCGCTGCGCAGGAAGCCCTCCTTGTCGGCGTCGAGGATCGACACCAGCGACACCTCGGGCAGGTCGAGACCCTCGCGCAGCAGGTTGATGCCGACCAGCACGTCGTAGTCGCCCTTGCGCAGCTCGCGCAGCAGCTCGACCCGGCGCAGCGTGTCGACCTCGGAGTGCAGGTAACGCACCCGGATGCCGTGCTCCAGCAGGTAGTCGGTCAGGTCCTCGGCCATCTTCTTGGTCAAGGTCGTGACCAGCACCCGCTCGTCGCGTTCGGTGCGCAGCCGAATCTCGTGCATCAGGTCGTCGATCTGGCCCTTGGTCGGCTTGACCACCACCTCGGGGTCGATCAGGCCGGTCGGCCGGATGACCTGCTCGACGAACTCGCCGCCGGCCTCGCGCAGCTCCCACGGCCCGGGCGTCGCCGAGAGGAACACCATCTGGCCGACGCGCTCGAGCACCTCGTCGAACCGCAGCGGCCGGTTGTCGGCCGCGCTGGGCAGCCGGAAGCCGTGCTCGACCAGCAGGCGCTTGCGGGACGCGTCGCCCTCGTACATCGCGCCGATCTGCGGGACCGTCACGTGCGACTCGTCAATCACCGTGACGAAGTCGTCCGGGAAGTAGTCGAGCAGGCAGAACGGCGGGTCACCGTAGTTGCGCCCGTCGATGTGCATCGAGTAGTTCTCGATGCCGTTGCAGAAGCCGACCTGGCGCATCATCTCGACGTCGTAGGTCGTGCGCATGCGTAGTCGCTGTGCCTCGAGCAGCTTGTTCTGACCCTCGAGCTCGGCGAGGCGGTCGGCCAGCTCGACCTCGATGCGCCCGATCGCCCGCTCCATCCGCTCGGCGCCGGCCGCGTAGTGCGACGCCGGGAAGATGAACAGGTCGTCGACCTCGCGGATCACGTCACCGGTCAGCGGGTGCAGGTAGTAGAGCTTCTCGATCTCGTCGCCCCACAGCTCGACCCGGACGGCCAGCTCCTCGTAAGCCGGGATGATCTCGAGCGTGTCGCCGCGCACCCGGAACGTGCCGCGGGTGAACGACATGTCGTTGCGCGTGTATTGGATGTCGACCAGCTGCCGCAGCACCTTGTCACGGTCGATCTCGGCGCCGCGCTTGAGCCGCACCGCCTGGTCGAGGTATTCGGACGGCGTGCCCAGGCCGTAGATCGCCGACACGGTGGCGACCACCACCACGTCGCGCCGGGTGAGCAGCGACATCGTGGCCGAGTGGCGGAGCCGCTCGACCTCCTCGTTGATCGACGAGTCCTTCTCGATGTAGGTGTCGGTCTGCGGGATGTAGGCCTCGGGCTGGTAGTAGTCGTAATAGGAGACGAAGTATTCGACCGCGTTGTTGGGCAGCAGCTCGCGGAACTCCTTGGCCAGCTGTGCACAGAGTGTCTTGTTGGGCGCGAGCACCAGCGCGGGCCGCTGTAGTCGCTCGATCAGCCACGCGGTGGTCGCGCTCTTGCCGGTGCCGGTGGCGCCGAGAAGCACCGAATGCCGGTCACCCGCGCGCACGCGCCGCTCAAGCTCGTCGATGGCCGCCGGCTGGTCGCCCGCGGGCTTGAACTCGCTGACGACCTCGAACCGCCGGTCGGTGCGGGGGATGTCCAGGGTCATGCCTCTAAAACTACGTCGGGGGTACGACATCTTCCCCGGACGGGACGTTGCGTGCGTGATCGGCTTCGATATTGTCATTGTGTGGGATAGGTCACCGCGCTACCGTTTCAGCGTAGGCCGCTCGCGGCGGCCGACCGGGAGCATGATCGGGCCTCCACACCGGCCGGTCGTCCCCGGCGCTGTGGTTGCAGCCCCGGCACATCGTCGGCGTGCGCACCCGACGCGGTCGCGCGATGCGCAGACCGGCCGCCGCGAGCGCCCTTTACGCGTACCCACGTCACCTCAGCCACGCATGCCCCGTTCAACCACGCGTGACCCTTTCTCGTCGTCCCGCGGAACGCCGGCGCATCATCGCGTTGGTCGCCCTCGTCTGCATCTCCCTCGGATCGCTCGCCGGTCTGATCGGCGGCCTGGTCTCCTGGGGGCCGGACAAGGCGGCCACCCAGTCCCGGCCGCTGTCCGCGGCCGAGGCGCAACGCCTGTCCGAGATGCGGGTCACCAACTTCCGCGACGAGCGCTCCGGCGTCAACGCGGTCTGGGGCGAGGGCGACGCCCAGGTCCGGGTCGCCGGTTGGGTCGACTGGAAGCGCGCGCTGGCCTACCTGCGGGTCGGCGGTCCCGGCGCGGGCGACCAGCGTGGGCTGCTCCAGGCCGTACCCGGCGTGGTGGCGACCAGGCCCGCGACGCCGGCCGAAGCGGCCGCGGAGGCCGAGGCCCCACGACCGAGCGACGCCACGAAGCCGGCGCCACCGGTCGCCGAGCCGCCGGCGGATCCACCGGCCGACGGCTGGCAGCTGCGCAGCTGGTCCCCCTCCGGCAAGTCCGCCACCTCGCTGGACACCTTCCTCTCGCTGGTGTTCGTCGTCGCCAGCCCGAAGGCCGACCACGCCGACCTGCTGGCCAGGAGCGACGCGCGATGGATGGGCCAGGACCGCATCGGGGGTACGACGGTCGACGTGCTGCTCGGCCCCGCGGTCCCACCGCAGCCGCTCCCCACGACCACCGCCACCCCGTCGGCCAAGGCAAAAGCAACGGCGACAGCGACAGCGACGGCCACGAAACCCACGCCGACCGCGAGCCCCAGCCCTTCGCGCACCGCCCCACCGACCGCCCTTGACGAGCTCGGCGGCGCCATGCGCTACTGGCTCGACCCGACCGCCAAGCTGCGCCGCTTCGAGGCGCTCCTGCCGGGCAACATCTCGGCGCGGGTCGACCTCGACCGCACGAACCGCACCGAGGTCAACGCCGTCGCCGCGTTCGGCGGCCGCGCGATCACGCCGCGCGCGCCCAACAAGACCGAGGCCGCCCTGCTGGCCAAGATGCGCCAGCGCAACCAGGCCCGCAACGGCGCGAAGTTCACCGTCGACGTGCCCACCCTGCCGGTCGCGCAGCTGCGCGGCACCGGGTGGCTCGACTGGAACACCACGGTGGCGTACGTCGCCGTGCACGACGTCCGCAAGCCCACCGACGTGGCGTTCATGCGGGCCGACCCGGCCGGGGTGGCGTACCAGACGAAGTCCGGAAAGGCGATCGACGAGCCGCCCGTGCCGGCGCCGGACAGCGGCTGGACGTTCCAGGCCTGGGCGCAGCGGGCCGACGCCCGCGGCGGTCTCGACATCGACCTGCTGCTCGGCGAGGCGCTCGCGGTGGCCGCACCGACCCAGGACAGTGCGAGCTTCTTCGAGGAGCACGCGTCGTACCTGCGCAAGGACACCGTCGGCGGTGTCAAGGTGACGGTGTTCGAGATCGCCAAGCCGGCCGAGCAGGGCGACATCGGCCGGGGCCAGGCCCGGATGCGCTACTGGCTCGACAAGACCGGCGCGATCCAGCGGTTGGAGGCGCGCACGCGGGCCGGCACGTTCGGCCAGATCGACTTCGTCGACGGTACGGTGCCGAACCTGCCGACCGGCCAGCTCGGTTAAGGACGCCAGTCCGTCCGCGCCGCCCACGCGCCGGCGCGGACGTAGAGCTCGTCGAAGAACGGCTCCTTGGCGTCCAGGTAGTCGTCGATCGTCCGGCCCGCGTTGGCCAGCTTGATCGCGGCGTACGCCTCGCGGTCGGCGGCGTCGGCCCTCAGGTGGTCGCGCAGCAGCAGCGCCGTCCGCCAGCCCGGCGAGCCCGCCACCCGGACGTGCAGGTTGACCCGGCGTCCGGGGTCGGCGTTGGCGTGCATCCGCTTCTCCCACGGCCCGGGGTGCGGCGGCTTCGGCCGGTCCTGGTAGACGCCGGGCTTACGCGGAAAGCCCGCCTGCGTCAGCGGTTCGGCGAGGGCGTCGGCCTCGTCCAGCGAGTCGACGGTCAACATGATGTCGACGACGTCCTTGGCGGGCAGCCCGGGCACGGCGGTCGAGCCGATGTGGTCGATCCGGTGCGACAGGCCGGCGCGCCGCAGGATCCGGGCCGCCAGCCGGTCGTACTGCTCCGGCCACGTCGGGTCGTAGTCGACCACCGTCGCCAGCGGGTCCTTGTCGGCCCAGCGGCCGGCGCGCACGTTCGCCTCGAACTCGACCAACCGGTCTGTCCACAGTGCGTCGACCGCGGCAGCCAGCGCCTCCGGGGCGCCGCTGTTGTCGAGCACCACGTCGGCGGCCGCGCGCCGGGTGGCGTCGTCGATCTGCGCCGCGATCCGGGCCGCGGCGTCGTCCGCCGTCATCCCCCGGTCGCGGACCAGCCGCTCGATCCGCACCTCCGGCGCGGCGTCGACGACCACGACCAGGTGGTACGCGGAGCCGAGCCCGCCCTCGACCAGCAGCGGCACGTCGTTGACGATGATCGTGTCGGGTGGCGCCGCGGCGGCCAGCTCGGCACTGCGCGCCCGGATCAGCGGGTGCAGGATGCCTTCGAGCCGCTTGCGGGCGGTGGGATCGCCGAACACGACCCGGCCGAGCGCCGCCCGGTCGAGCGAGCCGTCTGCGGAGAGCACGTCCGGCCCGAACGTCGCGACCACCTCGGCGAGCCCAGGGGTGCCCGGCTCGACCACCTCGCGGGCCAGCCGATCAGAGTCGATCACCAATGCCCCGGCCGCGGCGAACCGCGCCGCCGCCGCACTCTTCCCGGCACCGATCCCACCGGTCAACCCCACCTGCAACACGCCCGCCAGGCTAACAAGCAAGCGGCCCCGCACCGTACGGTGCGGGGCCGCTGCTCTTGATGTTGCGGTGTTACCTACTTACCGGCCAGCTTCTCGCGAAGCGCGGCGAGCGCCTCGTCGGTCGCGAGCGTGCCAGCGGGCTCCTCGGCGGCGCGAGCCGGCGAGGAAGAGGACGAGGAGGACGACGCTCCGCCACCCTGACCGGCCGGAGCCGGCGGGGCCGCGGCGGCCTCGGCGTCGGCGGCGCGGGACGACTGCACCTGCTTGGTGTGCGCCTCCCACCGCTGACGAGCCTCGGCGTACTGCGTCTCCCAGGTCTCGCGCTGCTTGTCGTAGCCCTCGAGCCACTCACCCGTCTCCGGGTCGAAGCCCTCGGGGTAGATGTAGTTGCCCTCGTTGTCGTAGGTCGCGGCCATGCCGTAGAGGGTCGGGTCGAAGTGCTCCTCGCCCTCGACGAAGCCCTCGTTGGCCTGCTTGAGCGACAGCGAGATCCGCCGGCGCTCGAGGTCGATGTCGATGACCTTGACCATGACGTCGGAGCCGACCTGGACGACCTGCTCCGGGATCTCCACGTGGCGCTCGGCCAGCTCGGAGATGTGCACCAGACCCTCGATGCCGTCGTCGACCCGGACGAACGCACCGAACGGCACCAGCTTGGTGACCTTACCGGGCACGATCTGCTGGATCGCGTGCGTGCGAGCGAACTGACGCCACGGGTCCTCCTGCGTCGCCTTCAGCGACAGCGAGACCCGCTCCCGGTCGAGGTCGACGTCGAGAACCTCGACCTCGACCTCCTGGCCGACCTCGACAACCTCGGACGGGTGGTCGATGTGCTTCCAGGAGAGCTCGGAGACGTGCACCAGACCGTCGACGCCGCCCAGGTCGACGAACGCGCCGAAGTTGACGATCGACGAGACCACGCCCTTGCGGACCTGGCCCTTCTGGAGCTTGTTGAGGAACTCGGTGCGCACCTCGGACTGGGTCTGCTCGAGCCAGGCGCGGCGCGACAGAACCACGTTGTTGCGGTTCTTGTCGAGCTCTATGATCTTCGCCTCGAGCTCGCGGCCCACGTACGGCTGCAGGTCCCGGACCCGCCGCATCTCGACGAGGGACGCGGGCAGGAAGCCCCGCAGACCGATGTCGAGGATCAGACCACCCTTGACCACCTCGATGACCGAGCCGCGAACGACCCCGTCCTCTTCCTTGATCTTCTCGATGGTGCCCCACGCCCGCTCGTACTGCGCGCGCTTCTTCGAGAGGATCAGACGACCTTCCTTGTCCTCCTTCTGGAGGACGAGGGCCTCGATGTGGTCACCGACCGACACCACCTCGGCGGGGTCGACGTCGTGCTTGATCGACAACTCACGAGAGGGGATCACACCCTCGGTCTTGTAGCCGATGTCGAGCAGGACCTCGTCCCGATCGACCTTGACGACGGTGCCTTCGACAATGTCGCCGTCGTTGAAGTACTTGATGGTCTCGTCGATCGCGGCGAGGAAAGCCTCCTCGGAACCGAGATCGTCGATGGTGACCTTGTTGGCGCTCGAGGTGGCCTCGATGCTGCTCGTCATGTGGGCGGTTGCTCCGGTCGGATGGTGTGTCACAGCTGCGGTGCGGGTAGCTAATGACCTGTGTGCGCCCGCGAAATGGTCGTAGGCACACCGCAACGATCGCCCATGATCATTGATGGTGTCCGTGGACCGCGGACGCCTGCTCCCTGCCGAGGCACACAATCCGCGTGCGCATCGACTAGCTTACCGTGCGCATTACCACAGCGTGCAAGCCCTCCCCAAGCCGCGCCGTCAACGTACCGCGTGATGGGGTGGTCACCGTGTCTGACGACGATCCGGGAGTGGGCCGGCACGCGGTGACCGACGCGGAGGCCCGGCGAGCCAGTCGTGGCTGGTGGGACAAGGATGCCGACGCCTACCAGGCCGAGCACGGCGCCTTCCTGGGCGAGGTCGAGTTCCGCTGGTGCCCCGAGGGGTTGCGGGAGTCGGACGCGCACCTGCTCGGCCCGGTCGCCGGCCGGCGGATCATCGAGGTCGGCGCGGGTGCCGCGGCCGCCTCGCGCTGGCTGGCCGCCCAGGGTGCCACGGTCGTCGCGACCGATTTGTCCGCCGGCATGCTGCGGCACGCTGTGACCGGGAACACAGCATCAGGTGTACGCATGCCCCTGGTCCAGGCCGACGCGCTGGCGCTGCCGTTCGGCGACGAATCGTTCGATATCGCCTTCACGGCCTTCGGCGCGGTGCCGTTCGTGGCCGACTCCGCGGCACTGATGCGCGAGGTGTTTCGGGTGGTACGTCCGAGTGGGCGGTGGGTGTTCGCCGTGACGCACCCGATGCGGTGGATCTTCCTGGACGACCCGGGCGAGGGCGGGCTCGTGGCGGTCCACTCCTACTTCGACCGGCGGCCCTACGTCGAGACCACGGCGGCCGGGGTGCCGACCTACGTCGAGCAGCACCGTACCCTCGGCGACCGCATCCGCGAGCTCGTCGCCGCCGGCTTCGTCCTCGAGGACCTGATCGAGCCGGAATGGCCCGAGGGGCACGAGGCGATCTGGGGGCAGTGGAGCCCGTTGCGTGGCCGGCTCTTCCCCGGCACAGCGATCTTCGTGGCGTCGCGCCCGTAGGTCGCTGCTCACGCTGCGGTTGTCGGCCTTTGGGATGAGAATCGCATCCATGTCCATCTCCGTCCTGCGCACCAAGAGCATCGAGCGGTCCATCGCGGAGACCGACGAGCCGGGCCACAAGCTCAAGCGCGAGCTCAGCGCGCTCGACCTCACCGTCTTCGGGGTCGGGGTCATCGTGGGTACGGGAATCTTCGTGCTCACCGGCCAACAGGCGGCCCGCAACGCCGGCCCGGCGATCGTCATCTCGTTCCTGCTCGCGGCGATCGTCTGCGCGCTGGCGGCGTTGTGCTACGCCGAGTTCGCCTCGACGGTGCCGGTGGCGGGCAGCGCGTACACCTTCGGCTATGCGACCCTCGGCGAGCTCGTCGCCTGGATCATCGGCTGGGACCTCGTCCTGGAGCTGGGCCTCGGCGCGGCCGTGGTGGCGCGGGGCTGGAGCGCGTACCTGCAGACGCTCTTCGACCTGCCCCCGTGGCTCGCCGGTGACGCCGCCACGCCCGACTGGGGTGCGATGGCGATCGTGGCGCTGCTGACCGTCGTCGGTGTGGTGGGCACGAAGCTGTCCGGACGGGTCACCGGCGTGCTGGTCGCGATCAAGGTCGCGGTGGTGCTGTTCGTGATCGGTCTCGGGCTCTTCTACGTCTCGTCGGCCAACCTGACGCCGTTCGTGCCGCCGGCGCAGCCCAGTTCGGGCGCATCCGGCGGCGAGGAGCCGTTGCTGCAGGCGCTGCTCGGGATCGTGCCGCAGCAGTTCGGCTTCTTCGGCATCGTGGCGGCGGCGTCGATCGTGTTCTTCGCCTACATCGGCTTCGACGTGGTCGCGACCACCGCCGAGGAGACCCGCCACCCGCAGCGCGACATGCCGCGCGGCATCCTGTGGTCACTCGGCATCTGCGCAGTGCTGTACATGGCGGTCGCGTTCGTGGTGACCGGAATGGCCAAATACTCGTCATTGGACACGGGGGCGCCGTTGGCGAAGGCCTTCTCTGACGTCGGCGTCGAGTGGGCGGCCAAGGTGATCTCCCTGGGGGCGATCTGCGGCATCACCACCGTGATCCTGGTGCTGCTGCTCGGCCAGGCGCGGGTGCTGTTCGCCATGTCGCGCGACAACCTGCTGCCGCCGGCCCTGGCCCGGGTCCACCCGCGGTTCGGCACGCCGTGGCTGATCACCATCGGCACGGGCGTCGTGGTGATGCTGATGGCGGGCTTCGTGCCGCTGGCGAAGCTGTCGGAGCTCACGTCGATCGGCACCCTGTTCGCGTTCGTGGTGGTGGCGCTCGGTGTGATCATCCTGCGCCGGACCCGACCGGAGCTACCGCGGGCGTTCCGTACGCCATGGGTCCCGGTCGTCCCGATCCTCGCCGTCGTGGCGTGCCTCTGGCTGATGATCAACCTGCCGGTCGACACGTGGATCAGGTTCGTCATCTGGATGGCCGTTGGCTTCGTGCTCTACTTCGCGTACGGGATGCACGCGGCCGGCCGCCGCCGCGCGGCGGAAGAGGAGGCCGAGCTGCCGACCCCGTCTTCGCGCCCGCATGCATGAGGTTTTGTCCGTTTTCTGCCGGGTATACGCGCGGCATGGGACTCCACAAGGGCGACAAGGTGAGCTGGCAGAGCCACGGCCAGCGAGTACACGGGACGGTCGAGGAGCGGATCACGTCGCGTCGATCCGCGGCGGGCCGCACCGTGGACGCGTCGGCCGACGAGCCGCAGTACCGGGTCCGCAGCGACAAGACGGGCCGGGACGCGGTGCACACGGAGGAGGCGCTGCGCCGTGAGTGACGAGGTGACGGACTTCGGCGCGGCGGTCAACATGACAGCGGGGGAACTGGAGCGCTGGCTGGCGACGGACGACTCACGCGCGGTAGGCCAGAAACCATCGGGTGGCGGAGAGTCGACGGGCCACGAGTCGGGTCGGCGGATCGTGACGCTGCTGCGCACGAAGAAGTCGGACCTCACGGACGAAGACCGAGCCCACATGCGCAAGGTGGTGGGCTACGTGAAGCGCCACTCAGCCCAACGCCCCAAGGGCGACGTCAGTGACACGACGTGGCGCCACTCCCTGATGAACTGGGGCCACGACCCCCTCAAGTCGTGACGCTCTGGCTCAGCCACCAGTCGATGTCGACGGCTGCTTCGTCGCTGTCGAGAAAGTCGCTCTCCAGGGCGGCGAGGGCGGCACTGTCGAACGGGGCGGCCAGGCCGCGGGCAGCGACGGCGCGCACGTCGGGCGGCAGGCTGACCTGGTGCGTCTCCACGTAGTGCGCCAGCCCGTCGGGCCAGATGAAATGCTCGCCGTCGGTCAGTTCGACGCTGCCGTTGCGGGCGGCGCAGAAGCGACACGTCGAGAACCCGGCGGCCGCGACGAAGCAGGTGCCGGAGCGCGGGTAAGCCACCAACGCCTCCCGCTCCCCCGCGTCGAGCGAGGGGTCGACGAAGCCGCGAACGTCCGGCCAGTCCTCGTCCTTCGCATACGTCCGTCCCAGTAGCCGATCAGCCGAAGCACGTTCACCGCCCCGCTAACTCCTATGGATCCGTGCGACGCACCCAGCGTGGCGGCGCACTCTTCTGGCGGACATGGACCGCGATCAGCACACGACGGGGAGCCGCTGCGCACCGATGGTCGCGAGACCCCGACGACGTGCGCGCCGTCGCTGCCCGCGGCTTGGCCGCCCCTTGCCTGCGGCGCCACCACACGTCGTCGCTGGCACGACCACGCGGCGGCGGTTGCCTATGGCACCTCGGCGCTGTTCCTAGTGGTCGGCGCTGTTCCAGTCGCGGCCCAGGCCGACCGACACCTCGAGCGGCACCGCGAGCGGATATGCC
The DNA here is from genome assembly GCF_040676915.1 of Asanoa sp. NPDC049475. NCBI lineage: Bacteria > Bacillati > Actinomycetota > Actinomycetes > Micromonosporales > Micromonosporaceae > Asanoa > Asanoa sp. NPDC049475. The sequence continues at coordinate 175,862 of NZ_JBFAPY010000010.1, forward strand.
CCGCCCATCGCCTCGCGGACCAGTGCCTCGAGCTGCTCCCGCTCCCCCTCCGCGACCTCGAAGACGAGCTCGTCGTGGACCTGCAGCAGCATCCGCGACCGCGACCCGGCTTCCTTGATCGCCGCGTCGACGCGGAGCATCGCGACCTTGATGATGTCGGCGGCTGAGCCTTGGATGGGGGCGTTGAGCGCCATCCGCTCCGCCATCTCGCGGCGTTGGCGGTTGTCGCTGACCAGGTCCGGTAGGTAGCGGCGGCGGCCGAGGATGGTCTCCGTGTAGCCGTCCTGCCGGGCCCGGTCGACGATCGCCCGCAGGTAGTCGCGGACGCCTCCGAAGCGGTCGAAGTATTCGTCCATGAGGCCGCGGGCCTCTTCCGTCGGGATGCCTAGCTGCTGCGATAGGCCGTAGACGCTCAGGCCGTACGCCAGGCCGTAGTTCATCGCCTTGATCTTGCGGCGGTGGTCGGCCGTGACGTCTTCGAGTGGCATGGCGAAGACCGAGGACGCGGTCGCGGCGTGGAAGTCGGCGCCGGAGTTGAAGGCGTCGATCAGGGCCTGGTCCTTGGACATGTCGGCCATGATGCGCATTTCGATCTGGCTGTAGTCGGCCGTCAGCAGCGTCTCGTAGCCCTCGCCCACGATGAAGGCCCGCCGGATCCGCCGGCCCTCCTCGGTGCGGATCGGGATGTTCTGCAGGTTGGGGTCGGTCGACGAGAGCCGGCCCGTGGCCGCGACCGTCTGGAAATAGGTGGTGTGGATGCGGCCGTCATCGGACACCGACTTGAGCAGCCCGTCCACCGTGGACTTGAGCTTGGCCACGTCGCGGTGCCGCAGCAGGTGCTCCAGCAGCGGGTCGCCGGTCTGCGCGAACAGCCCCTGCAACGCGTCGGCGTCGGTCGTGTAGCCCGACTTGATCCGCCGGGTCTTGGGCAGGTTGCGCTCGGTGAACAGGATCTCCTGGAGCTGCTTGGGCGAGCCCAGGTTGAACTCGCGGCCGTGCACCGAGTAGGCCGCCTGGGCCGACGCCTTCACCTCGGCCGCGAAGTGCGCCTCTATGTCGGAGAGGTAATGCGTGTCGGCCGCGATGCCGACCTGCTCCATGCGGGCCAGCACCTCGGAGAGCGGCAGCTCGACGTCGGCCATCAGGCGGATCGAGAGCTCACCGTCGCGCGACAGCTCGGCGTCGATCGCGTCGGCCAGGTCGAGGGTGGCACGGGCGTGGAGCATGAGGTTCTGCTCGGCCACGCCCTCGTCACCCAGGCCGTCGATCGTGAGCTGGCCGGTCTCGGGCGTGTCGACGCGTAGCTCGCGGTGCAGGTAGCGCAGCGCCAGGTCGGCCAGGTCGTAGGTGCGCTGGTCGGGCCGGGCCAGATAGGCGGCGATCGCCGTGTCGCGGGTGAGCCCACGCAGGTCCCAACCGCGGGCGGCGAACGCGAGCCGGGCCGGCTTGCTGTCGTGCAGCACCTTGGGGTGCTCGGCGGAGGCCAGCCAGTCGGCCACCGCCTGCTCGTCGGCGGGCTCGAGCTGGGTGGGGTCGAACCAGGCGGCCGGCCCGTCGGCGGTGGCCAGCGCGATGCCGGTCAGCTCGCCGGTGCCCCGGCCGAACCGCCCCGCGACGGCCACGCCGGTCGGCACGCCGGGTCGCACGTGCTCGGCCACCCAGGGGGCGACGCCGCCGGCCGCGAGGATCTCGCCGAACAGGTCGAAGCCGGCCTCGGCCTCGGGCTCGACCGCGTCGAGGTATTGGTAGAGGCGCTCGCGCAGCACCCGGAACTCGAGGGCGTCGAAGATCTCGTGGACGGCCTCGCGGTCCCAGCCGTGCCAGCGCGCGTCTTCGGGACCCATCGGCAGCTCGAGGTCGCAGACCAGCGCGTTGAGCTCGTAGTTCCTTATGACGTTGGACAGGTTGGCCCGCAGGTTCTCGCCCGCCTTGCCCTTGATCTTGTCGGCGTTGGCGATCACACCGTCGATGCCGCCATATTCCTTGATCCACTTGGCGGCGGTCTTGTCACCCACGCCGGGCACGCCCGGCAGGTTGTCGCTGGTCTCCCCGACGAGGGCCGCCTTGTCGCGGTAGCGCGCCGGCGGCACGAAGTATTTGGCCTCGACTGCCTCGGGGTTCATCCGCCACACCTCGGACACGCCGCGCACGGGGTACAGAACGGTGACATGCTCGTCGACCAACTGGAACGCGTCGCGGTCGCCGGTCGAGATGATCACCTCCATGCCCGCCGCGCGCGCCTGCGTGGTCAGCGTGCCGATCACGTCGTCGGCCTCGTAGCCCGGCTTCTCCACCACCGGGATCCGCAGCGCCGCGAGCACCTCTTTGACCAGGCTGACCTGCCCCTGGAACGGCTTGGGCGTCTCGGACCGCCCGGCCTTGTATTCGGAGTAGCGCTCGGTGCGGAACGACTGCCGCGACACGTCGAACGACACGATGATGTGCGTCGGCTTCTCGTCGCGCAGCATGTTGATCAGCATCGACGTGAACCCGAACACCGCGTTCGTCGACTGCCCGGTCGCGGTGGAGAAGTTCTCCACCGGCAGGGCGTGAAACGCACGGTAGGCCAACGAGTGGCCATCAAGCAGCAGGATCCGGGGCTGGTCGCTCACCCGAGCGATGCTAGTCGGAGGGTCCGACAAGATGCCGACCGGACCCGAGCAGTTTCGTCCCGGTTGTCCGGATCACCGAACTCTGCGCGCGGAGGTCGGTCAGGCGTCCGGCCAGACCAGGGCTTGGGCCACGACGACGTGTACGCCGTTGAAGGTCACACTCGGCCCGCCGTGAAGCTGAAACCCCAGGTCGAGCGCCGCACTGACACGCCGGCAGAAGCTCTCGTCGTCAGGCCCGGTGAGCACGCGATACCGCGGCAGACCATCGGGCGGACCGTCCGCCATGCCGTCACCTCCTCCGTGCCAGGAACGACCAAGATCCATCACACGGTACGCCAGGGCGGTCCAGATCCGCGGTCCGGTTCTCGGGGGTGTGCCGCGGACCTGGCAGCGAAGCGAAGCGAGCGGTCTCCGGCGGGAGCAACGGTCCGGACCACCGCGGACCCGGGAAGAAGATCTGATCTTGATCTCGCTCTCGGTCTTCAGCGGTTGGGCCTCACTCTTTCGCGCTTGCGGCGTCATACCGGTCAGGATTCGAGAAGCCCTGGTCAGGGGGTCGCCGCTAGCGTCGGAGCCGAACCGAACGACGACGTCAGGAGTGACGATGAGTATCAAGACCGTGCTGCACCCCGTTTCCGACCTCGCCAAGGCCAAGGAGGTATATACAGCCCTGCTCGGGATCGAGCCGCAGGCGGACGCGCCGTACTACGTCGGGTACGACGTCGACGGTCAGCACATCGGGCTGGTGCCCGGGCGCACGACCGCCGGTCCTGTTGCCTACTGGCATGTTGACGACATCGAGGCGAAGCTGGCCGAGGTGACCGCCGCCGGGGCGACCGTGAACGAGGCCGCGCGGGACGTCGGCGGTGGCCGGCTGGTGGCCACGTTCTCCGACCCCGACGGCAACGTGCTCGGCCTCGTGCAGGACAGCTGACCGCTCGGGTTTTGTCGCACCCCACGGGTACCTTGACTACCTGCCCCACCCCCGCCACCTGAGGATGGAGACACGATGAGCACGGCCTCGAGGTCGCAGACCCGGTCGCACGTCGCCGACAGCCACGACCTGATCCGCGTGCAGGGTGCGCGCGAGAACAACCTCAAGGACGTGACCATCGAGATCCCCAAGCGCCGGCTCACGGTGTTCACCGGGGTCTCGGGCTCTGGCAAGAGCTCGCTCGTGTTCGGCACGATCGCGGCCGAGTCGCAGCGGATGATCAACGAGACCTACAGCGCGTTCGTGCAGGGGTTCATGCCCAACCTGTCGCGGCCCGAGGTCGACCTGCTCGACGGCCTGACCACCGCGATCATCGTCGACCAGGAGCGGATGGGCGCCAACCCCCGCTCCACGGTCGGCACCGCCACCGACGCCAACGCGATGTTGCGCATCCTGTTCAGCCGGCTCGGGCAGCCGCACATCGGCTCGCCTAATGCCTATTCGTTCAACGTGCCGTCCGTGCGGGCCAGCGGTGCGATCACCGTCGAGCGTGGCGGCAAGACCAAGGCGGAGAAGGCGACCTTCAACCGGCTCGGTGGCATGTGCCCGCGGTGCGAAGGCATGGGGTCGGTCACCGACTTCGACCTGACCGCGCTCTACGACGCCAGCCTGTCGCTCAACGAGGGCGCGTTGACGGTGCCGGGATACAGCATGGAGGGCTGGTACGGGCGGATCTTCCGGGGCTCGGGCTTCTTCGACCCGGACAAGCCGATCGCCAAGTACAACAAGCGCGAGCTGCACGACCTGCTGCATAAGGAGCCGACCAAGATCAAGGTCGAGGGGATCAACCTGACGTACGAGGGGTTGATCCCCAAGGTCCAGAAGTCGATTCTGTCGAAGGACGTCGACGCCCTCCAGCCGCACCTACGCGCGTTCGTGGAGCGGGCGGTCACCTTCCAGACGTGCCCCGACTGCGACGGCACCCGGCTGGCCCCCGAGGCCCGGTCCTCGAAGATCAAGGGCAAGAACATCGCCGACGTCTGCTCGATGCAGATCAGCGACCTGGCCGACTGGATCCGTTCGCTGGACGAGCCGTCTGTGGCGCCGCTCGTGGCCGGCCTGCAGCACCTGCTGGACTCGTTCGCGGAGATCGGCCTGGGCTACCTCTCGCTCGACCGGCCGGCCGGCACCCTGTCCGGTGGCGAGGCGCAGCGCACCAAGATGATCCGCCACCTGGGGTCGGCGCTGACCGACGTCACCTACGTCTTCGACGAGCCCACCATCGGGCTGCACCCGCACGACATCGCGCGGATGAACGACCTGCTGCTGCGACTACGCGACAAGGGCAACACGGTGCTGGTCGTCGAGCACAAGCCTGAGACGATCGCGATCGCCGACCACGTGGTCGACCTCGGGCCGGGCGCGGGCAGCTTCGGCGGCGAGGTGGTCTTCGAGGGCTCGCTGGAAGGGTTGCGCGCCTCGGACACGTTGACGGGCCGCCATCTGGACGACCGAGCGTCCTTGAAGCCTTCGGTGCGCAAGCCGTCCGGCAAGCTGCCGGTCCGCGGTGCCAACACCCACAACCTGCGCGACGTCTCGGTCGACATCCCGCTGGGGGTGCTGGTCGTCGTGACGGGGGTGGCGGGATCGGGCAAGAGCTCGCTGATCCACGGCTCGGTGTCGGGCGGCGAGGGCGTGGTGACGATCGACCAGACCGGCATCCGGGGTTCGCGGCGCAGCAACCCGGCTACCTACACGGGGCTGCTGGAGCCGATCCGCAAGGCCTTCGCCAAGGCCAACGGGGTCAAGCCGGCCCTGTTCAGCGCCAACTCGGAGGGCGCGTGCCCGACTTGCAACGGCGCGGGCGTGATCTACACCGACCTCGGCGTCATGGCCACGGTCGAGTCGACGTGCGAGGAGTGCGAGGGCAAGCGCTTCCAGGCGTCGGTCCTCGAATACCGCCTGGGCGGCCGCGACATCAGCGAAGTCCTGGCGATGTCGGTGACGGAGGCGGAAGAGTTCTTCTCGAAGGGCGAGGCGAACACCCCGGCGGCACACAAGATCCTGGACCGCCTGGCCGACGTGGGCCTGGGCTACCTACGCCTGGGCCAGCCCCTGACCACCCTCTCGGGCGGCGAACGCCAACGCCTGAAACTAGCCACGCACATGGGCGAAAAGGGCGGCGTCTACATCCTCGACGAGCCGACCACGGGCCTGCACCTGGCCGACGTCGAGCAGTTGCTGGGGCTCCTTGACCGCCTGGTCGACGCCGGCAAGTCGGTCATCGTCATCGAACACCACCAGGCGGTCATGGCCCATGCCGACTGGCTCATCGACCTGGGTCCGGGAGCGGGCCACGACGGCGGCCTCGTCGTCTTCGAGGGCACGCCGGCTGATCTGGTGGCCCAGCGGTCGACGTTGACCGGCGAACACCTCGCGGCGTACGTGGGCGCATAGACGCCGGACTGCCCGGGCCGACTCCTAGCCCCGATCCGCTGCTGCGGGTCAACCATCGGTCGGGGCGGTTCCACTTGCTCGGTGGGCACGGGACGCGCGATCGCGCGCCGCGATCGTGCTCGCTCGGTGGGCGCGAGGTGTCACCGCGCCCGCCTCGGCGGGATAACGCACGATCCCTTCCGCCGGGTTTGTCGCGAAGCACGGTCGCACCTGGTCGCCGGCGGCGGCGAACCCACGGGCGCGCGCTGCGAGCGGCGCCAGGCGTAGTCGCAGGCTGTCGGTGGCCGCGAAGCGCCACCACGCCAGGCCACGGAAACGACGCACAATTCATCTGCCGGCCCGGGATGCGAAGCACGACCAAGCCCGGCCTGCGGCGCCAAGCCGCGGTCGTGCGCGGCGAACGCCGGCCGCACGCGGCCAACGCCTGCCAACCCGCAGTCGCACGCGGCCAACGCCTGCCAACCCGCGGCGGCACGCGGTCTACGCCGGCCAGCCGCAGTCGCACGCGGCCAACGCCGGCCGCACGCGGCCAACCCCGGCCAAGCCGCAGTCGCACGCGGTCGTGACCGCGAAGCGCCACCACGCCGAGCCAATGGAGGCTACGCCTATTGGCCTCTGCGGGGTCGGGTCGCGAAGCACGCCTGGCCCGCGGCGGCCAAGCCGCGGTCGTAAGACGCGGCGCCGACCGCGTGACGCGTCCCAGCGCCTCATGCGGTGACGCCCATACGGGCGGGATACAGACGGAACGGGAACGCTTGACGCGAGCGCCCGGCGGCGGCCCGCAGCAGCATGCGCGCGTCTGCCGCGAACACCTGGCCAGAAACGGGTGAGGCCCGGTCCCGCCGTAGCGGGACCGGGCCTCCACCGGTCGTTCTGTCAGGCCACGCCGAGGTAGGCGTCCTTGACCGCGGGGTCGTTCAGGAGCTCGCGGCCCGTGCCTTCCTTGACGATCTTTCCGGTTTCCAGCACGTACGCCCGGTGGGCGCGGGACAGTGCCTGCTGAGCGTTCTGCTCGACCAGGAGGATGGTCGTGCCGTCGCGCTCGTTGATCTCCGTGATGATTTCGAAGATCTGTTGGATGAGCATCGGGGCCAGGCCCATTGACGGCTCGTCCAGCAGCAGCAGCTTCGGGCGGCTCATCAAGGCCCGCCCGACCGCCAGCATTTGCTGCTCGCCTCCGGACAGCGTGCCGCCCGGCTGCTTGAAGCGTTCGCGTAGGCGCGGGAACAGGTCCAGGACGTGTTCCAGGTCCTTGGCGATGTTGGCACTGTCCTTGCGGGTGTAGGCGCCCATCTCCAGGTTGTCCTTCACCGACATGCCGGGGAAGACTCCCCGACCTTCCGGCGACTGGCAGATGCCCTGGATGACCCGCAGGTCGGCGCGCATCTTGGTGATGTCTACGCCGTCGAAGCGGATGCGGCCGCTGGCGATCGCGCGCAACCCGGAGATCGCCCGCATCGTCGTGGTCTTGCCCGCGCCGTTCGCGCCGATCAGGGCCACGATCTCGCCCTGCTCGACGTTGACGGAGATGCCGTGCAGCGCCTGGATCCGCCCGTACAGCAGCGTGATGTTGTCGATCTCAAGCAGCATCTGCGGGCACCCCCAGGTAAGCCGCGATCACCTTCGGATTTTCGCGGACCTCGGCCGGCGAACCCTCGGCGATCTTCTTTCCGAACTCGAGCACCACGATCCGGTCGGTGACGCCCATGACCAGGCGCATGTCGTGCTCGATGAGCAGCACGGTCACGCCGGTGTCGCGGATGTCGCGGATCAGCTGGAGAAGCGAGTCCTTCTCGGCCGGGTTGAAGCCGGCCGCCGGCTCGTCGAGGCAGAGCATCGTCGGGTTCGTCGCCAGCGCGCGGGCGATCTCGAGCCGGCGCTGTTCGCCGTAGGAGAGGTTGCGGGCCGCTTCCTCGTGCCGGCTGATGCCGACGAAGTCGAGCAGCTCGCGGGACCGCTCCCGGCCGCTGCGCTCCTCCTGCCAGTACCGCGGCAGGCGCAGCAGTGCGCTGGGCACGCTGGTCTTGTGGTGCGCGTCGGCACCGACCATCACGTTTTCCAACGCGGTCATCTCAGGGAACAGCCGGATGTTCTGGAACGTCCGGGCGATGCCCATCTTCGTGATCTTGTAGCGGGCGCGGCCGCTCAGCTTCTGGCCCTGGAACCGGATCTCGCCCGAGGTCGGGGTGTAGACGCCGGTCATGGCGTTGAAGCAGGTGGTCTTGCCGGCACCGTTGGGGCCGATCAGACCGAGGATCTCGCCCTTGTACAGCGTGAAGTTGACCTTGTCGAGAGCGACGACCCCGCCGAAGCGGAGCGTCACGTTGTCGACCTCGAGCAGGGCCTCACGCCCGGCGGGGACCGGCGTCGCCGGCACAGCCGGCGTCGACCCGCCTGCCGGCGAGTCATCCGTCGAGTCACCCGTCGGCGGCTCGGCCGGCACCCCGACCGTCGTGCGGGCGTCGGGCGCCGCGTCGCGCTCGCTGGTGACGTCGCGCTCGGGAGCGTCCTGCGGCTCGGGAGGCGTCTCAGGCACCGACCATCGCCTCCTTCTCACGATCCTTGAGCTCGGCGGCACGCCGCCGGTTGGGCCACAACCCCTGTGGTCGGAAGATCATGACCACGATGAGGATGATGCCGAAGAACAGGTAACGCAGGTTGGTCGCGCTGATGTCGTACGGCTCGCCGCCGATCCGCACCTGCTCCGGCAGGCCGAACACGTCGCCGACCGACCGCAGCCACTCGGGCACGTAGATGACCAGGAAGCCACCCAGGATCGCGCCGAAGATGTTGCCGGCGCCGCCGAGCAGCACCGCCGCGAGCACCAGGATCGACTGCTCCAGCTTGAACGTCGACGCGTTGACGAAGCCGATCTGACCCGCCCACAGCGCACCCGAGAACCCGCCGATGCCGGCGCCCATCGCGAACGCCCAGATCTTGAACTTGTACGTCGGCACGCCCATGAGCTCGGCCGCGTCCTCGTCCTCGCGGATCGCGATCCAGGCCCGACCGACCCGGCTGCGCACGAGGTTCCGGATCAGGAAGACCATTCCGATGATCACGGTCAGGATCAGCCAGTAGTACGGCTTGGCGTCGAACTGGAAGATCGGCGACCCGTTTGCGTTGCTGCCGGGCGGGCGGCCGATGTTCGGGATGCCCCGGTCACCGTTGAAGATCCAGTCGTTCTGCTGGGCGACGATCCGGATCATCTCGGCGAAGCCGAGTGTCACGATCGCGAGATAGTCACCGCGGAGTCTCAGAACAGGGAAGCCCAGGATCACCCCCGCCGCGAACGACAGCGCGATCGCCAACGGGAGCGCGGCCAACCAGGGCCACGGGCTCTCCAGCCAGTTGTACTCCGTGAAGATCTTGCTCTGCGGCGACGTGAGCGTCGCGACCGTGTAGGCGCCGACGGCGAAGAAGCCGAAGAAGCCGAGGTCGAGCAGGCCGGCGTAGCCGACCACGATGTTGAGGCCCAGCGCCAGCAGGATGTAGTAGCCGCACTGGAACAGCACCGTCGCCATGTCGTTGCGCGTGGTGTAGAGCGGGATGTACTCACCCAGCGGCAGGCCGAGGTATTCGTAGAAGCCCTTGTTGGGCAGGGCGTAAAGGAACACCACGAAGACCAGGACGATGCCGATCCGGCTGGCCTTCGGCAGCCGGTCCCAGCGCTGGCTCACGCCGTGGCGGAAGTTCCGCCATCGGGTACGGACGTCGGTCATGCGCGTGCCCTCCCGAGCGACTCGCCCAACAGGCCGGTCGGGCGGAACATCAGAAGCAGGATCAGCACGAGGAAGCCGATGAAGTCACGGAAGTTCGTGCCGAACACCGCCGAGCCGTAGTTCTCCACCAGGCCGAGGAGGATGCCGCCGAGGGCGGCGCCACGCAGGTTGCCGATGCCGCCGAGGACAGCGGCCGCGAAAGCCTTGAGGCCGATGAGGAAGCCGACGTTGAAGCGGGTGCTGGCCGCCTTCATGTCGGACATGACCGCGGCGACGCCGGCCATCAGGCCGCCGATCAGGAAGACCAGCAGGATGACGCGGTTCTTGTTGACACCCATCAGCGCGGCGGTGTTCGAGTCCTGCGCCACCGCCCGGATGCCCCGGCCGAACCGGGTGCGCTGCACGAACCAGTCCAGCGCGACCATCGCGATGACCGCGACGGCGAGCGTCGAGATCTGCAACGGGGTGAGCGACCACCCGCCGAGGCTGACGACCGGGTCGGTCGGCAGCATCGCCGGCACGCCGAACTGGCGGCGGTTGGTGAACGCGCCCATGCCCTCGGACAGCACGAACGACGCACCGATGGCGGTGATCAGGAAGGCCAGGGGTGGCGCGTTGCGCGCTCGCAGAGGTCGATACGCGGTTATCTCGACGAGCATCGCGAACAATCCACACAGGAGTGCGGCGACCACGATCGCCAAGGCGATCAAGCCGAGGGCCTCACCGAGGGACGGCCGGGGAGAGTTGGCGTCGAAGCCGAACGCCGACCAGGTCCAGATGGCACCGAAGGTGCCGATCATGAAGACGTCCGAGTGGGCGAAGTTGATCAGGCGCAGGACGCCGTAGACGAGCGTGTATCCGAGGGCGATCAGTGCGTAGATCGCGCCCTGGGTAAGCCCGGTGACCGTCAGCACCGGGAAACCATTTATCAGATCGTTGAATTGCAACAGGTTCTCCCGGGAGATCCCTCAGTCAAGGCCGGTGCGGCCGGGCTCGTTGTGCGCCCGGCCGCACCGGCATGGGTTTGACGCGACCGTTGTGCCTGATGGAAGAAGCCGGCCCCGGAGGGCCGGCTCAACCGATCGATCAGGCCTTCGGGATCTCCTTGTCGGGCGCCCACTGGCCGTTCTTGGCCACGTAGGCCCAGACGCGGACCTGGGACGGGTCGAGCTCGCCCTTGTCGGTCCACTTGTAGGTGACACCGGTGGCCGAGCCGGCCTTGTTGTAGCTGGTCAGGAACGCCTGGATGTCGGCACGGGTGGACTTACCCTCGCCGATGGCCTCGAGGAAGATCTTGGTGAGGTCGTAGGCAACGTCGGCGTACACACCGGGGGCGGCGTTGTACTCCTTCTGGAAGTCCTCGACGAAGGTGCCCTTGGCGGCGGTCGCCGGGGCGCAGGGGCAGGTCGCGACCGCACCCTCCACGTCGGCGTTGCCGGTCACGGACAGCATGTTGGCGTCGTAGATGCCGTCGCCGCCGACGAAGGTGCCCTTCCAGTTGGCCTGGCGGAGCTGCTTGAGGAACGGGCTGGCCTCCTCGGTGTAACCACCGTAGAAGAGGGCCGTGGCACCGCTCGAGGTCACCTTGGTGACGATCGCGCTGAAGTCCTGCTGGTTGTCGGTCGCCTTGTCGGAGGCGCTCACCAGCGGGCCGAGGGCCTTCTTGACCTCGTCCGCGAGACCCGCGCCGTAGGCCGACTGGTCGTCGACGACGAAGACCTTGGCCGGGTTGAGGCCCTTGATGTAGGCGGCCGCCGCCGGACCCTGCGAGAAGTCGTTGCCGACGCCGCGGTGGAAGATCTTCCAGCCCTGCTCGGACAGGCTCGGCCGGGTGGCCGACTGGCTGATGACGGGCAGACCCGCCTGCTGGAACGTCGGGTTCGCGGTCTCCGACTCGCCGGAGAACGCGGGGCCGACCATCGCGACGACCTTGGCGTCGTTGACGGCGCTGGTGGCGAGACCGCCGGCCAGCTCCGGCTTGCCCTGCGAGTCGTACTCCTGCAGGGAGACCTTGCAGTCGCTGTGCTCGGCGTTGTACTGCTTGATGGCCATGTCGGCGGCCTGCTTGCCCGGTGTCACCAGACCGGCGTCAGCGCCCGAGAGCGCGCCGAAGAAGCCGATCTTGAGGTCGCACACCTTGGCGCCGGCCGTGTCGCCGCCGGAACCGCCATCATCCTGCTTACATGCGGCCGCGCCGCCCATGACGAGTGCCGCAAGCGCGACCCCGCCGATAGCGCGTACGAAAATCTGCCTCAAGGCTGAAGCCCTCTCTCCGTCCATCAGCCCGTCGTCGCGGGCCGGGAGGTTGCAACGACGAACCGGACCGTTCACCCGGTCTGGGCCGGGACGTTATCCCACTACAGCGACCAACGTAAGGCCTCACTAGGCGCGTTGACGCAACCGTTACTTAGGGTGTCGGAATTGGCCCTGTGGGTGTCACAGTCGACGGTCGTCCGCCGAGGTCACCCTCTTGGAAATTGGCTGGCCCACAGGCCACCCGCTGTGCCGTCGTCGGTCAGCAACACCATCGTGTCGCCCGCTCCTCCGACTGTTACAGCGGTGTTTCCGCCCGGTCCGACCTGGACAGGGGTGGCCACGCTCTGCCAGCCCTTACCGGCAAGATCAGCTGTCCACAACCGATGGCCGTCGGCCCCGACGGTCGAAACCACCAGTCGGGAAACGGTTGACAGCACGGCAACGCCGTCGATAGAAGCCACCGCACCGGTTCCCGTTGCACCGAACCGCGTCGCGCCGGACCAGGATTCGGCCGTACCGGAGGCGTCACCGTGCCACGCCGCGTACGCCGTGCCGGCGACACCTAGAGCAACAAGGCCATCGGGGGTACGCGCCAACCGTTGCGCCGTCTCGTCGTCCGCCGTTCCAGGTAGTGGGACGCGGTTCCAGACATTCGCATCCGCCGAGGTCCAAACATAGGGATCGCGGTCAATTCGGTCGGCCGACCGCCCGCCGCCCACCACCAGCCAGCCGGCCGGCAACCGGGTGAGGTCGGACGCGAAGGTGTAGAGCGACGGCGAGTTGGCCAGCGTCGGCAGGTCTTCGTGGATGGTGAACGCGGTGGCGTCCGGCGAGGTCCACACCGTCGCGCCGCCGGCCCGGTTGCCGGCGATCAGCCAGCCGCCCGGCCCGGCCGCGATCCGGTTGACACTGACCTGCTTTGCACCGCCGTAGAGCTCGAAGTCCCGGGACGGCACCGCGACGAGCGTGCCGTCGGCGCGGGAGTAGAAGGTGCGCACGCGGGGGTTGCCGTGCGCCCCGCCGCTCTTCGCACCGATCGCGGCGACCCGACCGTCCTGGCAGCCGAGCGCGTAGAGGACGCTGCGGATCGCGTAGTAGTCGTCCACCGTGTCGACGGGCACCGGCGCCCAGCCGCTCGCGGCGGCCGCGTCGGCGGTCGACCAGAGCGCGGGCCGCGTGTCACCCGCCGGCGTGCCGACGCCGCCGCCGACGTACCACCGCTGTCCGCACCGGATCGCGTCGCGCGCCAGCACCCGGCCGGCCGGGCCTGGCGGCAACGGCAGCTCGACCGACTTCCACTGTGGATGCACGGGAGGCGGCACCGGAGGCGGATCCGGCGGCCCGGAGTCACAGGCGGCCAGGGCAAGAAGAAGCAACGCGAGCGCGAACCTGGTCGGTGTGCGCATGCGCCGGGCTAATCCGCGTCGGTCGGAGTCTCGGGCGCAGTGCCTCCGGCGCCCTCGGCGACGATCCGGTCGGCGACCTCCCGCATGGTCATCCGGTGGTCCATCGCGGTGCGCTGGATCCACTTGAACGCCTGCGGCTCGGTCATCCCGTAGGTGGTCATCAGCGCGCCCTTGGCCCGCTCGACGCTCTTGCGCGTCTCGAGCCGGTCCGCGAGGCCCGCGACCTCCGACTCGAGCGAGGCCATCTCGGCGTAGCGCGACAGCGCGATCTCGATCGCCGGCACCAGGTCGCTCTTCTGGAACGGCTTGACCAGGTAGGCCATCGCCCCCGCGGCGCGGGCGCGCTCGACCAGGTCGCGCTGGCTGAACGCGGTCAGGATGACGACAGGTGCGATCCGGCCGGCGGCGATCCGCTCGGCCGCGGCGAGTCCATCCATGATCGGCATCTTGATGTCGAGGATGACCAGGTCGGGCTTGAGCTCCTCGGCCAGCCGCACCGCGGTCTCACCGTCGGCGGCCTCGCCGACGACGTCGTAGCCCTCTTCCGTGAGCATCTCCGACAGATCGAGCCGGATCAGGGCCTCGTCCTCGGCGATCAGCACGCGCCGACGTTCGGCAGTCTCCGACGACTCGCCCACGAAGCCTCTCCCCAGGTGTGCAATCCGCGACCGGCCTGTCCGGTGTCGCGCTCCTTAGCGTAGTAGGTAGGCTGAGTGCGCTTCATCCTCGCGGTGCCTTCGGACCCGCGGTCCCCGTAGCCCAATGGCAGAGGCACGGAGCTCAAACCTCCGACAGTGTCGGTTCGAATCCGACCGGGGGCACCACCCGCCCCAGGCGTCCCGGTGGTCGCCCGCCCCGTAAGGGGCAGACGCAGCGCTGCGTAGACTCGGGACAAATCACCATCAAGGAGTCATCGATGCTCACCATGCAGGACGCCCTGGCCCGACTCACCGCCTACTGGGTGGAGCAGGGTTGCCTCACGGTCCAGCCGATGAACACCGAGGTCGGCGCCGGCACGCTCAACCCCGCGACGTTCCTGCGGGTGCTCGGCCCGGAGCCATGGCGGGTCGTCTACGTCGAGCCGTCGGTGCGCCCGGACGACTCGCGCTACGGCGAGAACCCCAACCGGCTGCAGACCCACACCCAGCTCCAGGTGATCCTCAAGCCCGACCCGGGCAACGCGCAGGAGCTCTACCTGGGCAGCCTGGCCGCCCTGGGCATCGACGTGGCCGCGCACGACGTGCGGTTCGTCGAGGACAACTGGGCGGCGCCGGCCGTCGGATCCTGGGGCCTGGGCTGGGAAGTCTGGCTCGACGGGCTGGAGATCACCCAGTTCACCTACTTCCAGCAGGCCGGCGGCATCAACCTGGACCCGCCGTCGGTGGAGATCACCTACGGCATGGAGCGCATCATCATGGCGCTCCAGGGCGTCCGCCACTTCAAGGACATCGAGTACGCGCCCGGCGTCAGCTACGGCGAGGTGTTCGGCCAGGGCGAGTACGAGATGTCCCGCTACTACCTCGACGACGCCGACGTCGCGGCCAACCGCGAGCTGCTGGAGCTCTACGCCGGCGAGGCGCAGCGGATGCTCGACGCCGGGCTCCCGGTGCCCGCGCACACGTACGTGCTGAAGAGCTCGCACGCGTTCAACGTGCTCGACTCGCGCGGCGCCGTCTCCACCTCGGACCGGGCCGCCGAGTTCGGCCGGATGCGCCGGCTGGCCGGCGAGGTCGCCAAGCTCTGGATGGCCCGCCGCGAGGAGCTCGGCCACCCGCTCGGCGTCGCGCCCACGCTCGAGCCGGCCACCGCGCCCGCCGGGCGGGAAAGCGCGGGAACCCGGCAGCTGGTCTTCGAGATCGGCACCGAGGAGATGCCGCCGGCCGAGGCCCGGGCGGTCCGCGAGCAGGTGCGCCGCGAGCTGACCGAGCGGCTGGCCGCCACCCGCATGGCGCACGGCGACGTCCGGGTGCTCGCCACACCGCGCCGGATCATCGCGCTGGTCGAGGCCGTCGCCGACCGCGAGCAGGACCACGTCCGCACGGTGAAGGGGCCGCGGGTCTCCGCCGCCTACGATGCCGCCGGCGAGCCCACCCAGGCGGTGCGCGGCTTCGCCCGGGGCCAGGGCGTCGAGCTCGCCGACCTGGAGCAGCAGGACGTCAACGGCGTGCCGCACGTGACGGTCGTGAAGCACGAGAACGGCCGCCCCGCCGCCGAGGTGCTGGGCGACGTGCTGGCCAAGGTGGTCACCGCGTTGCGCTCGGCCAAGAACATGCGCTGGAACGACCCCTCGCTGTCGTTCACCCGCCCGATCCGCTGGCTGCTCGCGCTGCGCGGCGACGAGGTCGTGCCGTTCGCGGTCTCGTCGCTGGCCTCGGGACGCGAGACCCGGGTGCACCGCACCGCCGAGGCACCGGTCGTCGCCGTGAACAGCGCCGAGATCCACCTCGACACGCTCCGCGCGCACGGCATCGTGGCCGACCCCGACGAGCGCCGGGCCGAGATCGTCGCCTCCGCACAGCGGCTGGCCGCCGCGGTCGGCGGGCAGGTCGACGTGGAGGGCGAGCGGGCGCTGATCGACCAGATCAGCTACCTGGTCGAGCAGCCGAACGCGCTGCTGGGCCGGTTCGACGAGAGCTACCTGCGCCTGCCGGAGGCGGTCCTGGCCACGGTCATGCGCAAGCACCAGCGCTACCTGCCGGTCCGCGACGCCGACGGCGACCTGCTGCCCTGCTTCGTCGCGGTGGCCAACGGCGCCATCGACGAGGACCTCGTGCGGGCCGGCAACGAGGCCGTGCTGCGCGCCCGCTACGAGGACGCCGCCTTCTTCTACCGCGCCGACCGCGACACCCCGCTCGACGCCATGCGCGACCGGCTGGAGCGGCTGACGTTCACCGACAAGCTCGGCTCGATGGCCGACCGGGCGACCCGGATCAGCACGCTGGCCCGTACCCTCGCGTCCGACATCGGGTTGGGCGGTCACGACCGCGACACCCTGGGCCGCGCCGCGGAGCTGGTGAAGTTCGACCTCGGCGCGCAGCTCGTCACCGAGATGACCAGCCTGGCCGGCGTGATGGCGCGGGACTACGCCACCCACGCGGGCGAGCCCGCCGCGGTCGCCGAGGCGGTCTTCGAGAGCGAGCTTCCCCGCAACACCGGCGACGCCGTGCCCGCGCACGCACCCGGCGCCGTGCTGTCCCTGGCTGACCGGCTCGACCTGGTCGCGGGCCTCGCCGCCACCGTCGGCCTCCCCACCGGCAGCAGCGACCCGTTCGCCGTGCGCCGGGCGGTGCTGGGCCTGCTCGCCGTGCACCGCACCGGCCTGGTGCCGACGAGCCTGACCGACGGCCTGGCCTCGGCGGCCGCGCTGCAGCCGGTCGACGTCTCCGACCAGGTCCTGGCCGACACGGCCGAGTTCCTGACGCGCCGCCTGGAGCAGGTGCTGGTCGAGGAGGGCCACCCGGTCGACCGCGTACGCGCCGTCCTGCCGCACGCGGACCGCCCGGCCCTGGCCGACCGGCTGCTGCACCAGCTCGACGAGCTCGACAAGGACGAGCGGTTCCGCGCGCTGGTCGAGGCGATCCAGCGGGCGCGGCGGATCGTGCCGGCCGGCACGCCCGCCGAGTACGACGCGTCCGTCCTGGTGGAGCCGGCCGAGCTCCGGCTGGGCGAGGTGGTCCGCGGCATCGAGGTGCCGGGTCCGGACCTGGCCGACTTCCTCGCGGCCGCCGGTCGGGTCACCGAGCCGGTCAACACCTTCTTCGACGAGGTGTACGTGATGGCCGAGGAGCCTGAGCTGCGCCGCGCCCGCCTCGGCCTGCTGGCCACCGTCCGTGACCTTGGCGCGGGCCTTCTCGACTGGGACCATCTCCGGATGTGAGCACCCAAGAGGAGATCTTCCAGCGGTACGTGTACGCGGGCGCGCTGAGCCGGGATCCTGACGCGCTCGCCGCGCTGTTCACCGAGGACGGCGTCTACGAGGCGCCGCTCGCCGGTCCCGGCGACCCGTTCCCGCGCCGGCTGGTCGGGCGCGCGGCCATCCGGGCCGGCATGGCGGCGGCGTACGCGCGCATGCCGGCTGCCGAGGACGACCCGGTGGACCCGATCCGCACGTCGTTCACGCTGCACACCACCGCCGACCCGGACGTCTTCGTCGCCGAGATCGACACGACCCTGATGTCGGACACCACGATGTCGCTGGTGCAGATCTTCCGGGTCCGGGATGGCCTGATCAGCCACCTGCGGGACTACTTCCGGCAATAAAGTAGATAGGTGATCACCGTCGGTCTGGTGCTCCACCCGACGAAGCCGATCGAGCAGTCACTCCGCCTGATCGTCAGCTCCGCCCGCGACGACGAGGTCCGGGTCGCCGCACGCGAGTCCGACCGCGCGCGCGTCCCGGACGGCGTCGAGATCGTCCCCGACGAGGAGTTTCACGACCGGGTCGACGGCATCGTGGCGCTCGGAGGCGACGGCACGATGCTCGGCGCCATGCGCCTGATGGTCGACCGCCCGGTGCCGATCCTCGGCGTCAACCACGGCAACCTCGGCTTCCTCGTCGAGGTCACGCCGGCGGGCCTGCCGGACGCCCTTCGCCGCCTGGGTGCCGGCGACTACACGATCGAGCAGCACGCCGGCCTGGAGCTCCGGGTCGGCGAGGCGCACCGGTGCGCGTTCAACGACGTCGTCCTCGGCCGCACCGGCGCGGGGCGGACGACGGACGTCGACCTGACGGTCAACGAGGTGCACTACGGCTACTACCGCGCCGACGCGGTCATCCTCGCGACGCCCACCGGCTCCACGGCTTACAACTACTCCGCCGGCGGGCCGGTGCTGTCGCCGTCGTCGCACGCGATGGTGGTGACCCCGGTCGCGCCGATGTCGGGCATCAGCCGGCCGGTGGTGCTGGGCGGCGACGACCGCGTCTCGTTCCACGCCCAGGGCACGCTCACCGTCGACCCCGACGGCACGGGTGCGCTGCCGCTGGCCGAGGGCGACGCCCTGGAGGTCGCGCTGCGACCCGACCTGGCGCAGGTCGTCCGCCTGTCCCCGCGGGACTACGCCAACCGCAGCCGCGTGCGGCTCAGCCTGCTCGACCTGCCGCTGCGGCCGGACCAGCTGCTCGAGCTGATCCCCCTCGAGCTGCGGCGCAACGTGGCCGCCGCCGTCGAGGAGTCGCCGCAGGACCGCCGGCCCGGCACGGAGCCGGACCGGTGGTGATCCCCGAGACACGCCCTACGGCGAGGTGACCGTGTAGGTCGCTCCCGCCTGCGTGCGAACGAGATGACGTCGCCGCTGATCGACGGCGTGACCGTGCCGCCGCCGACCCTGGTCACCGTGACCGGGCTGCCGGGCCACGGGTTGCGCAGGCGGAGCTGGCGGCCCGCCTCGCTGGTGACGTCGACATAGGACACCCAGCCGCCGGACAGGGCGCTGGAGAGCAGGAACGCGTCCTTCTCGCGGAGGTTGACGAAGCTGGCGTTCTTCGCCGTCGGCCAGACCGGGAAGACCCGGACGACGCCGTCGTCGCTCTGGAGCAGCAGGTTGTTGACCGCCTCGGTGGCGCCGGACTTCTCCAACCCGTGCCACGGGTCCCGGATCCGCAGGTTCGGGTCCGACTTGGCGGTGATCTGGGCCTTCAACTTGTCGATCAGGCTCTGCGCGGGGTAGCCGACCCGGGCCGCCTGGGTGAACACCTTCGGGAAGCTGTTGTCCTGTATGGGCAGCTCTCGGTGCACGGTCACCGGCGGATCGCTTATATCGGTGACGACGAGCGAATCTTCACTGGTCGCGAGCGGGCGGCGGCCTTTCGTGCCTGTGTCGCCGCCAGCGGTGGGCCGCTGTCGGGGATGGTCCACCCGGGGTGGTGACGTCATCGCAGGTGGCCTCGGCGTTGGCCGCAGTCTTGTCCGGCCCGTCGCCGGCAACCGCGTTGATCACCGGAAACGCGACGAACGGCCATCACCGGGCGCCAGGCCGGCCGGACGGACGAGCTCCCGAGGCGGCCTGGCGGGCCGACGAACGCCGCCACCGGCGTTCCTGCGGCTCCTCCGCCGCTTGGGCGACAACGTTATCCGGCCTGTCCTTGATGCCGGAATGCGCATAGGGTGCGGGCATGGACGGTGCCGCTGCGATGTTTGGCCGGGACA
The DNA here is from genome assembly GCF_040676915.1 of Asanoa sp. NPDC049475. Lineage (NCBI taxonomy): Bacteria > Bacillati > Actinomycetota > Actinomycetes > Micromonosporales > Micromonosporaceae > Asanoa > Asanoa sp. NPDC049475. The sequence continues at coordinate 195,395 of NZ_JBFAPY010000010.1, forward strand.
AGGCTTCGCGGTCGCTCGGGATGTCGGTCGTGGAGCTCGATCCCGGCCATGCCGTGCTGGAGATGACGGTGACCGGCCAGATGGTCAACGGCCACGGGATCGCCCACGGTGGTTTCGTGTTCCTGCTGGCCGATTCGGCCTTCGCCGGCGCGTGCAACTACCCGGGCGCGGTCACCGTCGCGGCGTCGGCCGAGATCGTGTTCGTCTCGGCCGCCCGCGAGGGCGAACGCCTGACCGCGACCGCCACCGAGCGACACCGCGCGGGCAGGTCCGGCATCTACGACGTCACCGTCCGCTGCGGCGAGCGCCTGGTGGCGGAGTTCCGCGGCCTGAGCCGCACCCTCTCAACCTGAGGACGTCGACGACGGTGAGCCTGTGCCGTCGAGCGCCAACGCCGACGTTCACGCCCGGGCGTCGGCCTACTCCGTGCCACAGCCGGTCAGGGCTGGAAATACTCGAGGTCCCAGCAGGTCGCGGTCGCGGGCACGTCGTACCAGTGCGGCATCCGGGTCGGTTGCCAGGTCGGGTCCGGTTGGAAGTCCAGCCACTGGCCGTCGAAGGGAGCCGCTCCCGTGCGGGCCAGGGACAGCAGGCGCTCGCCTTCGGCTCGGACGGCCGCGGCCTCCGCCTCGTCCCAGAACGCCGGATGGCCCGTGTAGGCCGCGAACGCCTCCTCGTCCTTCCAGGACCAGTGGCCGTCCGGATATACGAGCAGATCCAGCTCCTGGTCGTAGACGTCGACACCGCCCGCCCAGCGGATGACCGGGCGTTCCAGGTTGACGTACCAGGCGTTGAATCCCTCCCCCGGCAGCCAGCTCCACCAGATCGAGTGCGCCACACCCCGCGGCATCAGCATCAGGGTTCGGAACGGCTCCCAGGTGCTCAGGCTCAGCGTCGTCGTGATCCGCAGCGACGTCAGCAGCGACAGGTGCCGCGTCGGTCGGCCCGCGGCGTCGACCCGCCGCAGTGTCTGCGAGCCCGCTTCCACCCACATCGCCAGCCCGCGCTCGTCGTCGCTCACGACCCGGCCGCACAGCACCGAGCCGATCCGGCCGTCGGGGAGCAAGTTCCGGCGGATGATCGTCTGTCCTCGGTCGAAGATCATTCAGGGCACGATACGCTGGCGTACGGGCCGAGACGTGGTGATACTCAGCCATGGAAAAGGCCCGATCCGGGACTCTCGGTCGCGACCTCGCGCACGCGCTGCGTACCGGGCCGTTCTCCGCCGCCCTTCACCTGGCCATCGAGGACCGCGGCATCCGGCCCGAGGAGATCCAGGCCCGCCTCTCCGCCGCCGGGGTCAGCGTTTCCCTCGCGACCCTCAGCTACTGGCGTCGCGGGCGCAGCAGGCCCAAGCGGCCGGAGTCCATGCGCGCCGTGCGGCTCATGGAGGAGATCCTGAACCTGCCCGCCGAGTCGCTCATCGCGCAGCTCGGCCCCCGCCGCCCGCGCGGCCGTTGGCTCAACCAACCCCCGGGCACCATCGACATCGACCGGCTGTTCGCCAACGGCGCCAGCGTCGCCAAGATTATGAGTGAGCTCGATCGGTGGATGTACCACGAGCTCAGCCGGGTCAGCATGCACGACCTCTATCTGGTCGGGGCTGACCGGCAGGAGCGCGGTCTCGTCTGCCGGCAGGTGCTCCGGGCCAACGTCGACCGCGTGTCCCGTACCGTCGGGATCTTCCACACCGACGACCCGCACGCACCCGTCAGCGTGCATCCACGGCGGAACTGCCGGGTCGGGCGGGTGCGGTCCGATCCCGGCACCGGGCTGCTGGCCGCGGAGATCATTTTCGACCGGATGCTCGCGCAGGGAGACACGGCGTTCATCGAGTACGAGTTCGAAAGCGGCTCGACCGTCCCGCCGGACGCCTGCAGCTGGAGGTTCACGGACGCGCCGACGGCCGTACTCTGGTTGCCCGGGTTCGTGACCGACGGGTTGTTCGGGTTGGTCCCGCCGTTCATGAAGCCCGTGTAGAGCAGGCGGTTCGGCGACCCGCTGCCCGGGCTCGTCACCTTGCCGGTGCTGGCGTTGTTGACGAGCGCGTCCCGCACCTGAGCCGGCGTCGCCGACGGGTTGAGTCTCAGATAGACCGCCGCCGCCCCGGCCGTGTGGGGCGAGGCCATCGAGGTGCCGGTCATCGTGGCGCTGCCGGTGTTGCTGGAGTACGACGCCGACACGATGCTCGTGCCCGGCGCGAAGATGTCCAGGCACGAGCCGTAGTTGCTGCTGCCGTTGCGCGCGTCGGAGCTGTTGGTGTTGCCGACAGTGACCGCCGCCGCTACCGCTTGCGGGCTGTAGTAGCAGGCGTCGTCGGACGAGTTGCCCGCCGCCTGGACGAACTGCACGCCGGACGAGATCAGGCTCGACACCGCGCTGTCCATCGCCTGGCTGCTGCACCGGCTCTGGCAGCCGATGCTGTAGTTGACGACCGCCGGCTTCTGCGCGTTGGTGCGCACCCAGTTGATGCCGGCGATCAGGTCGTCGTTGGTGCCGCTGCCCTGGCAGTTCAGCACGCGTACGGCCACCACGCTCGCCTTCTTGGCCACGCCGTAGCTGGTGCCGACGGCGGTGCCGGCGACGTGCGTACCGTGGCCGTGGCAGTCCGCGGGGTTGCTGTCGTTGTCGACCATGTCGGTGCCCTGCCTGACCCGCCCGGTGAAGTCGACGTGGCTCGCGTTGAGGCCGGTGTCGAGCACGTAGACGGTCGCACCCTGCCCCGGGTTCGCCGGATAGGTGTACGCCTGGTTGACGGGGTGCACAACTTCCCCGCCGACCGCGAGGCCGCCGCGAAGGTGGTCGCGATGATGCCGTCGGCGCCCGCGATGGCCAAGGCCAACCGGGCCTTCGTGCGCCGCGGCGTGGCGTCCGGCCCCCGACGACCCGACCGACTTCGCGGACGACCCGCGGCTGTCGTGCGTGTGGGCCGGAGTCGGCCGGCTGCCGTGACTGGCGCCGGTCCCGATCACCCTCGATGATCGTGGTCATGCGGCGGTTCGACGGGCGCGTGGCGTTGGTGACCGGGGCGGCCCGGGGGATCGGCCGGGCCATCGCGGCCCGGCTCGCGGCCGAGGGAGCAGCGGTGGCCCTGGCCGATGTCGACGCCTCCGCGGTCGAGGCGACCGCCGCCGACGTGGGCGGGCTGCCCTTGGTCTGTGACGTCACGGACCGCGCTTTGGTGGACGCCATGGTCGCGGCGGTGGTCGACCGGCACGGCCGGTTGGACGTCCTCGTCAACAACGTCGGCGTCTCCGCCGCGACACCGTTCCTCGAGATCGACGAGGCGGCGTGGAAGATCGAGTCCGGCCCGACCCTGCACGGCGCGGTCAGCTGCATCCAGGCGGCCCTGCCGCACCTGCTGGCCTCGCCCGTCGGCGGCAACGTGGTCAGCATCGGCTCGGTGAACGGCCTGGCGGCCTTCGGCGAGGTGGTCTACTCGACGGCGAAGGCGGGTCTGGTGAGCCTCAACCAGAACCTGGCGGTGTTGTACTCGCGGCGTGAGCTGGCCCGGCAGGGCTCGTCGTCGCGCGGGATCCGCTTCAACCTGGTCGCGCCAGGCACAGTCCGGACGCGGGCGTGGACGATGAGCGGCCCCGAGGGATTGGAGGTCCTCGACCGGCTGGCGGGGCGCTACCCGGCCGGTCGCGTGGGCGAGCCGGAAGACGTCGCGGCAGCGGTCGCCTTCCTGGCGTCGGACGACGCAGCTTGGATCACGGGCATCGTCCTGCCGGTCGACGGAGGCGCGATGACCGGCCCGCTCAGCCTGGGCAACTGGGCTGAGTGAAACGAGGTCCTCCGCCCGCGTCACCGGCCGTCGGTGGCGTCCATCTGGCGGAGAACCCCCGCGCGGTCAGGGCTGCGGGCACAGTCCGACGTCCGCTGGGCTAGCGGGATCGGTCAGCTGGGTGGGCAGCCCGTTTCTGGACGATGGCGCCGAGCACGGCGATGACCAGGACCGCGCCGCCGAGCCACCACAGCCAGCTGAAGCGGTCGGTGAACGTCGTGGACTCCGGCTCCGTGGCCACCGGGGGCATCTGCTGCGCGGTCTTCGCCTGGACCTTGACCTTTGCCGTGCCCGGGTGCGGGTCCGGGGCCGTCACCGAGACCGACCACTCCCCCGGCGTGAGCACCGGTCCGCTGGAATAGAATCCCTGACCCTCGGCGGACGGCCGCAGCTGGATCGGCCCCACGGACCGCCCACCCTCGCCCGTCGCGGTCAGAACCAACCCGACAGCCTGCTCGACCGGGTGTTTGTCCTTCGTGTAGACAGCCCGGACCGTCACGCCCCCGGCGCCGTCTCCGGCTACGTCGAGCGTGACGGGTCCGTCGTGTGCGTAGGCCGGAAGGCCCGGGACGAGCGCCAGCAGTGCCGCGGCGAACACCGCCGCCACGAACCGAATGACGCTCATCCCGGGAGCTCCCTTACTTCAGCGGTCCGCCGGAGACCTGCCGCGCCGGGTCGCCGGGCACGCGGCCCGTGCCCTTCAGCGGCTTGCCTTCGTTGGCCGTCTTCGCCGCCGCGCTGGCTTCGCCGCCGAGGCGGACGATCATCGCGTTGGCGTCTCGGATCATGACGTCCCGTACCTCGGCGTTCGGCACCAGGGTGGTGTTCGAGGCCAGGGTGACGAGCTCGCGCAGGTGCTTGATCGCCTTGGTGTCGTTGCCCTTCGCCTCGGCGTCACGCGCCGCCTGGAGCTTGGCTCCGAGCTGCTTGTGTGCCTGTTGCGTCAGCCAACCGGTCGCCTTGAAGCGGTCCAGCAGGAACTGCATGTCGCGGAACGACGTGGTCACGTAGAACCGCACGGAAGTGGCGGTGACGTTGCCGGCCTTGTCGGTCGCGGTCACGGTCAGCTCGTGCAGGCCGAGCGGAAGCTCGAACATGGCCTGCAGCTTGTTGGCCGGGTACGCCGCGCCGTCGAGGGTGCCGACGACGCTCTTGAGGCCGGAGGTGGGGTCGACCGCCTCGTACGTCACGCGGACGTCCTGGCTGTCGCCGTAGAGCTGGCCGTCGGCCAGCCCGCCGATGATCACCGTCGGCTTCGTACCGTCGATCTTGATGATCGCCGACTTGAGCGTCTCCACGTTGCCGGCCGTGTCGGTCGCGCGGTAGAGCAGCTCGTGCTCGCCGTTGCCGGAGACGTCGACCGGCACCGTGTACGGGGTCCAGGCGCCGCCGTCGAGCGAGTACTCGACCTTGGCCACCCCCGACCCCGCGTCGGTCGAGGTCAGCGTGACCGGGACGGCACCGTTGTGCCAACCGTCGTCGGTCGCCGGAGCGAACGTCGCCGCGGTGACCGGCGCCGTGGCGTCGATCTTCACCGCGACCGACTTGGTCGCCTCGACGTTGCCGGCCTCGTCGGTCGACCGGAACCGCACCTCGTGCGACCCGTCACCCGACACGACAACCGCCGCCGTGTACGGCGTCCAGGTGGTCGCACCGTCGACCTGGTACTCGGTGCTCGCCACCCCGCTGCCGCCGGCCTCGTCCGCCGCCGTCAGCGTGACCGTCGCCGGGCCGGTGTACCAGCCGTTGACGGCGGTGCCCGAGACCACGGACGTGGTCACCGGCGCCGTGGTGTCGTCGGGCTCCTCAGGGCCCGTCGACAGGCGGAAGTAGTCGAACGAGATCGGCTTCGACGCCTGCTGTGCCGCGCCGAGGCTGAACAGACCGACCTTGGTGTCGGTCGCGACCGCGGCGTTGGTCAGCGTCTCCGGGAACGTGGTCCAGCTGGTGCCGTCCGCGGAGTACGACGCCGTGTAGGTGTCGCCCACCTTGGCCAGCCGCAGGTGCCACACCGCGTTGGTCAGGTTGGTGACCTGCGGCTGCGGGTTCTGCACCACGCTGGCGATCTCGCTGCGGAACTCGATCCGCCGGGAGACCGGCTGACCCGCCGTGTTGTCCGCGATGAAGTCCAACTTGAGGTAGTTGTCGTCATCGAGGTACACCATCAGGCCACCCTGCTGGTACTGCTCGTTGAGCTGGCTGCCGTCGACCTTGGTCTCGATCGTCCAGTCGCCCGCCGGAGCGTTCTGCAGGATGAAGTTGGTCGGTCCGGTGTTGTTGCCGGTGTAGATGTCGCCGTTCGGCACGTCGATCGTCAACGAGCCGCCGCCGACCTGGTAGGCCGTGGCGTCCTCGCGGACGACCGCGTCCCACCGGCACTTGTCGAGCGCCGAGCCGTCGAACTCGTCCGACGGGTCGACCTCGCCACTGGCCTCGTCCGGCGTGATCTGGAACCAGTCGAACTCGGCGTTGACCACCGGCGACGACTGGCCGCCGTTGACCGCGTACAGGCCGATCTTCGGGTTGTTGATCCCCGCCAGCGCGGCCGAACGACCGGCCGGCGTGAACGTCACACCGTCGGTCGAGAACGCCGCGGTGAGGTTCGTGCCGTCGGACGTGAGCCGCAGGAACGCGGTGTCGGTGTCCGCCCGCACGCTGTCGGCCGCCTCGTTGCGTGGCGTGCCGGCCGTCTGGCGGATGAACTCCACCCGCTTGTAGTCGGCGAACAGCAGGTCGAGCTTGGCCCAGTTGGCGTCGTCGCCGTAGAGGATCAGGCCGGCCTGCTGGTAGTTGCCGGTCAACGGGACGGTCACCTTGGTGGTGGCCTCCCAGGCACCGGCCGGTGTCGGCTGGAGCACGAGGTTGCCGGCGTCGGCACGGGAGCCGTAGAGGTCAGCCGCCTGGGTCGGCAGGCGCAGAGCGCCGTTCGCGACCGAGTACGTCTGGTTCTCCCGGATGATCGTGCTCCACCGTTCACGGTCGAGCGCCGTGCCGTCGAAGTTGTCCGAGCGCGCCCCGAAGCAGGACGTGTTCGGCGCCTCGACCCGGATCGGCACGGTGGCGTACGCCGCCGCACCCCGGGCGTCGGTCGCGGTCAGGGTCGCCGTGAACGTGCCGGGTGTGGTGTAGGTGTGCGACGCGTTGGCCGTCGTGGCGCTGGACCCGTCACCGAAGTCCCACGCGTACGTGATCGCGTCGCCTTCCTCGTCGGTCGCCGTGCCGCTGAACTCGACGACCAACGGCGTGGTGCCGGTCGTCGGGTTGCCGGACGCGGTGACCACCGGCGGCGCGTTGTCGGTCACGCCGCGGCCGAGGAAGTCGACCCAGTTGACGTTGAACACCGAGCCCTGGCCGGTGGTGCCGGCCGGGTTGCGGGCGATGAAGAACAGCGGCCCGCTGGTGGTCGGCGGGTTGTCGAGCGGCAGCGTGACGTCCACGTAGGACTGCCATCCGCCCGTGCCGGGCACGTCGACCGTGCCGAGCACGGCACCGTCGACCGCACCGGACCGCACCTCGATCCGGCCGCCGTTGACCGCCGAGGCAGCCCGGAAGCGCAGGCTGGTGATGCCGGTCAGGTTGGCCGGGTCGAACGTCCAGTAGTCACCGTCCTCGATGAAGCCGATGTTCTGGAAGCCGCCCTGCGTGTCGCCGGTCGTCTCCCGCTGCACACCCGGGTCGCCGCCGCCGACGCCGTCGGGCGAGCGGCCGGTCGCCGAGAAGTACTCCGCCTGCTTGCGCTTGGGCTGGAGCTGCTCGATGTCGCGACCGGTCAGCGGGTTGGACCCGCCGGCACCGCCGTCGTCGGTGTAGGTCGCCTCGAACACGCCGAACACGTTGGCGTCAGCGCCGTGGCCGGAGGCGAGCGACGTCTGGATGCTGCCCGTGCAGCCCTGCTGGCTCTGCAGCGGGTGGGCGTGCTCGTCGTGGCCCAGGTAGTACTGGAGCTTGACCCGGGAACAGTCGATGTCGCCGTCCTCGGGGTCGGTCACGGTGACCGTGTACTCGACCTGGTCGCCCCAGTTGAAGAAGCCACCGTCCGGCGGGAACGAGATCGACACTGTCGGCTCGGTGTTGCCCACCGTGATCGGCACGTTGGCCACCGCGGTGCGCCCGCCCGGGTCGGTCACGGTGAGCTGGGCGGTGTAGTTGCCCGCGGCAGCGTACGTGTGACTCGGGTTGGCGTCGGTCGAGGTGCCGCCGTCGCCGAACGTCCAGGCGTAGGTGATCTCCTCGCCGTCCGGGTCACGCGACCCGGCGCTGGAGAACTGGACGCTCAATGGCGACGGACCACTCGTCGGCGTGCCCGAGGCGACCGCGATCGGGGCACGGTCGCCCGCCACGTAGTCGATCCGGTAGATCCCGGAGTTGTCGTTGTTGCCGCCGAACCCGCTGCCCCACTCGATGAGGTAGAGGGCGCCGTCCTTCCCGAATTCGAAGTCCATCGGGCGCAGGAAGCTCATCCCGGTCAGCAGCTGGTTGATGTCGACCACGCTGTGCGCGTCCGCGGCGAGCTGGAACGTGTACATCTTGTTCTGGTTCCACTCACCGAAGATGGCCTTGCCGTCGTAGTAGGCGGGCCACTTGCGGTCCGACGTGCTGGCCGCGTCGTAGCGGTAGACCGGGCCGCCCATCGGGGCGCCACCACCACCGATCTCCGGGAACAGCGGGTTGCCGCTGTAGTCGTAGTCGATGGTGGCCGGGATCGCCGGCGGCAGGTTTTGCAGGCCGGTGTTGTTCGGCGAGTTGTTGACGATCGCGGCGCAGTCGAACTTCGGCCCGCTCGGTCCGCTCGGGAACGTGTAGTCGTTGTAGGCGTAGTTGTTGCCGTGGCAGTAGGGCCAGCCGTAGAAGCCGGGCCGCTCCACGATGTTCCACTCGACCGTGCCCTCCGGACCCCGGTTGGGGTCGGCGGCGCCGGCGTCCGGACCGTAGTCACCGACGACCAGCGTGTCGGTCTTCGGGTCGATGCCGATCCGGAACGGGTTGCGGAAGCCCATCGCGAAGATCTCGGGACGGGTCAGCGCGGTGCCCGGTGCGAACAGGTTGCCCGAGGGGATCGTGTACGTGCCGTCGTCCTCGGGGTGGACCCTCAGGATCTTGCCGCGCAGGTCGTTGGTGTTGCCGCTCGACCGCTGGGCGTCGAAGTCCTGCCGGCCCGGGCGCTCGTCGATCGGGTTGAACGAGTTGGACTCGAACGGGTTGGTGTTGTCTCCGGTCGCCAGGTAGATGTTGCCGGCGCTGTCGAAGACCATGCTGCCGCCCGCGTGGCAGCACGTGTTGCGCTGGGTGTCGACCTGCAGGATCACCTTTTCGGTGGCGAGGTCGACGGTGTTGCCGCTGACGGTGAACCGCGACAGGTAGTTGCGCGGTGCTCCGCCGTCGGGCGCGTAGTACAGGTAGATCCAGTTGTTGGTGGCGAAGTCCGGGTCCAGGCGTACGCCGATCAGGCCGTCCTCGTTGCCGGTGAACACGTCCAGCGTGGCCGCCGTCGTGGTCAGGCCGGTGGTCGGCGAGATGACCTGCAGCCGCCCGTCGCGCTCCGCGTAGAACACCCGGCCGTCGGGCGCCACGTCGAGCTCCATCGGGTTCTGCGTGTTGCTGTCGAGCGTCACCTTCTCGAAGCTGCTCGTCTTGCTGGCCGAGCAGTCGGCGTCGACGACGCCCGCGGTGGTCTCGATGCCGCCGAGCAGGTGGTTGAGGAAGTTCGGCTCGGCGTACGACTCCTGGGTGTGCCCGCTGCCCGTGTACCAGGAGCGGCCGCCGTCGAAGTCCTGGCACCACGCGGTCGGGTGGTCGGCACCCATCGCGCCGGAGCCCGGCGAGTAGCTGGTCTCGTCGAGGCTGGCCAGCACGTGCACGTTGGCGCGCGGGTTGGTGCGGAAGTTGTACCACTCGTCGAAGCGGTTCCACTCAGCCGGCAGGCCCGCGGTCGACGGGTGCGCCGGGTCCTCGACCTTGATCGTGGCGTTCTGGTTGCTCGGGTGCGCCGAGAAGTACGCGCCGACGAGCTGGCCGTACCAGGCCCAGTCGTACTCGGTGTCGGACGCCGCGTGCACACCCACGTAGCCGCCGCCGGCCTTGACGTAGCGCTCGAAGGCCGCCTGCTGGTCGGTGTTGAGCACGTCACCGGTGGTCGAGAGCCAGACGACGGTGGCGAAGTTGGCCAGGTTGGCGTCGGTGAACGCGGCCGCGTCCTCGGTGGCGGTCACCGAGAAGCCGTGGTCCTCGCTTAGCTGCTGGATCGCGGCGATGCCCGCCGGGATCGAGTCGTGCCGGAAGCCGGCGGTCTTGGAGAAGACGAGGACGTTGTACGGGTCGCCCGGCGCTGCCGGCGCGGCGCCGGCGGGCGTGGGGCCGGCCACGAGCACGCCGAGCACGAGGGCGAGGCTGGACGCGAGGGTGATGAGGGGTCTGACGCTGGTCTTGAGTCTTGTCTTGAGTCTGGTCTGGACACGGCGATGGACGGACACGAAGGCACTCCTCCGCAAGCGGTAATGGCCCGGGTTCTCGGCTCGCCGAAGACCGAGTGCCCAGGTTGGATGATCGCTGCCAGACGATTAACTCTTGTGGATCAACGCAAAAACAAGTCTTGCGCGACGTATTTGCATATAACGTTTTAGTAACTACCGTCCACCGGCGACCCTGATCGTGGCACCGGTGACATAGGACGCGTCGTCGCTGAGCAGCCACGCGATGGCCGCGGCGACCTCGTCGGGCTGGCCCGAGCGACCCAGCGGAGAGCTCGGCCCGAGCCGGTCCGGGCGGCCGGCCTCGCCGCTTTGTGTGCCGTGAAAATCCGTGTAGATAATGCCGGGCTGGACCGTGTTGACACGAATTCCGGAAGGCCCGAGCTCTTTTGACAGTCCTACCGTCAGCGCGTCGATCGCGGCCTTGCTGGCCGCGTAATGGGGGTACTCGAACGGCGCCCCCAGCGTCGCGGCGGCCGAGGAGATGTTGACGATCGCGCCGCCCCCGGTCATCCGCCGGGCGGCCTCGCGCGCGCAGAAGATCGCGCCGACCACGTTGACCTCGATGACCCGGCGCAGGTCGTCGTCGGCGAGGTCGACGAAGGGGCCGATCCGGCTGCCGACCCCGGCGTTGTTGACCAGGCCGGTGACCGGGCCGAGGTCCTCGGCTACCCGCGCGAACAGCGTCGCGACCTGGGCCGAGTCGGCCGTCTCGACGGCGTACGCCTGTGCGGTGCCGCCCTTCGCGGTGAGCTCGTCGACGACGGTCTTCGCCGCGGTGGCGTCGTTGCGGTAGCCGACCGCGACAGCGTGGCCGGAGGCGACGAGGCGGCGGCAGGTGGCGGCACCGATGCCGCGCGATCCGCCGGTAACGATGGTGACCTTCACGGGTGGCATTGTCACACCCCGGACGTAGCGTCCCGGACATGAGTCGGCCTTTTCTCGTCGAGGTCCCCGCGGCTGTGCTCGACGACCTGCGCGCCCGTCTCCGGGCCACCCGGTGGCCGTCGCCCGCGCCCGGGGCGGCGTGGGAGCAGGGCACCGATCTCGCCTATCTCCGCGAGCTGGTCGCGTTCTGGGCCGACGGGTTCGACTGGCGGGCGGCGGAGCGCGGGCTCAACACCTACCCCCAGTTCGTCGAGGTGGTCGACGGGGTTCCGGTCCATTTCGTGCACGCTCGGGCGGTCGGTGGCGGCGGGGTGCCGCTGGTGCTGACGCACGGGTGGCCGAGCGCCTGGGTCGAGCTCCTGCCGCTGGTCTCCCGGCTGACCGACCCGGCGGCACACGGCATCGATGGCCCGGCGTTCGACGTGGTGGTGCCCTCCCTACCGGGCTACGGCTTCACCCCGCGTCCCGCGCACACCGGCGTCACCACGCGTTACGTGGCGGGGTTGTGGCACGGGCTGATGAGCGCGCTGGGCTATCCCCGCTACGGGACGGGCGGCGGCGACTTCGGTGCCGGGGTGGCCACCTGGATGGCGCTGACGGCCCCGGAGCGGGTCACCGGCCTCCATCTGACCACGCCGGAGGTCTCGCCCTACCTCGGGCCGGGTTCGGCGCCGCTGACGCCCGAGGAGCGGGCCTACGTCGACCATCTGGCGGCCTGGGATAGCACCGAGCGCGGCTACACGGCCATCCAGAGCAGCCGGCCGCAGACGCTGGGCTACGGGCTGACCGACTCCCCCGCCGGGCTGGCCGCCTGGATCGTGGAGAAGTGGCGGGCCTGGGGCGACACGGGCGGCGACGTCGACGGCCGCTTCGGCCGTGACTTCCTGTGCACGTTGCTGACCGTCTACTGGGCGACGGGGTCGATCACCACGTCGATCCGCGACTACTACGACAACCGCTGGCAGGGCGTCTCACCTGGCCCCGCGGACCGGGTCCGCGTGCCGACCGCGACGGCGGTGTTCGCCAACGAGTTCGTGCCCGAGGGGGTGCCGCCGGCGTCGTGGGCGGAGCGGCTCTACGACGTGCGGCGGCGCACGGTGTTCCCGCGGGGAGGGCACTTCGCCGCCGTCGAGGAGCCCGACCTGGTGGCGAGCGACATAGCGGCGTTCTTCGGGAGCGTGTTGCGCTCGGAGGGTGGTGGTTGATCGACTCAGGGCATGGCAGGGCACATGACCGCCGACGAGTTCCGCCGGCACGGGCACGATCTGGTCGACTGGGTGGCCGACTACTGGGAGTCGGTCGGCTCGCTCCCGGTGCGCCCGACGGACGCACCCGGTGCGGTCGCCGCGCGCCTTCCGGCGGGTCCGCCGGACGAGGGTGACGGCTTCGCCGGCCTGCGGGCCGACCTCGACGAGGTCGTGCTGCCCGGCATGACGCACTGGCAGCACCCGGGCTTCTTCGCGTACTTCCCGGCCAACACCTCGGGCCCGAGCGTGCTCGGCGACCTGGTCGGTGCCGGGCTCGGGGTGCAGGGGATGCTGTGGGCCACCGGGCCGGCCGCGACCGAGGTCGAGACCGTCATGCTCGACTGGCTGGCGGAGCTGCTGGACCTGCCGCAGCGGTTCCGGTCCACCTCGACCGGCGGCGGCGTCATCCAGGACTCGGCCTCCTCGGCCGCGCTGGTGGCCACGCTGGCCGGCCTGCACCGGGCCGGCAGTGGGACGTGGCGCGTCTCGGGCATCGGCGACACCCGCTACACGGTCTACACCTCGACCCAGGGCCACTCGTCGATCGAGAAGGCGGCCCGGATCGCCGGCATCGGTGACGCGGGGGTGCGGCAGGTCGAGGTCGACCCCTCGACGCTGGCGATGCGCCCGTCGGCGCTACGGGCAGCTCTGGCCGCTGACGTCGCGGCCGGTGCCCGGCCGGCCGTCGTCGTGGCCACGATCGGCACCACCTCGACGACGGCGGTCGACCCGCTCGCGGAGATCGGGCGGATCTGCCAGGAGTTCGGGGTGTGGCTGCACGTCGACGCGGCCTATGCCGGCGCGGCCGCGGTCTGCCCTGAGCTGCGTTGGAGCCACGCGGGCCTGGAACACGCGGACTCCTACTGCTTCGACCCGCACAAGTGGCTGCTGACGGGCTTCGACTGCGACGCCTTCTGGGTAGCCGACCGCGAGGCGCTGGTGTCCGCCCTGACTGTCATGCCGGAATACCTGCGCAACGTGGCGACGGAGTCCGGCGCGGTGATCGACTACCGCGACTGGGGCGTACCGCTCGGCCGCCGCTTCCGGTCGCTGAAGCTGTGGTTCGTGCTGCGCTGGTACGGCGCCGAGGGGCTCCGCGCGCACATCCGGTCGGGGGTGGCCCTGGCCCAACGCTTCGCGGCCCACGTGGCCGCCGACGACCGCTTCGAGATCGCGGCGCCGCACCCGTTCTCGCTGGTCTGCTTCCGCCTGAAGGCGGGCGACGCGGCGTCGGAGGCGCTGCTGACCCGGGTCAACGCCACGGGCCGCTTCTATCTGACCCACACGCGCGTCAACGGCGCCTACGTCCTGCGGCTCGCGGTCGGCGCGCCCCAGACGGCGGAGTCCCATGTGGACGAGGCGTGGTCGGTGCTGGCCGCGGCGGCCACCGAGATCCTGGCTGACTAGCTCAGCCGACACCGATGCAGGCGAGCACCGCGGTAGCGTCGGCGGCGAGGAAGACCACGAAGCTTCGCGGTGAGGCCTCCTGCGCGACGCTGCCGACCAGCACCGGCCGCTCCTCGAGCGCGGCCAGCGTCTCGACGGCCTCGGCGAACCCGACCGACGGGATGCCGACCTTCCTGATGTGCGCCTCACGCACGCGATAGCTGGGGGCGAGCTCGTTGGCCGGGATCCCGTCGCCCGGCTGGACATGAAAGATCGCTCCGCCCTCCAGAGCAGCCCGGCAGGCCCGCTGGGCCGGCGCCTCGTCGGCGAGAAGCGAGATCAGTTCAGCGCGTTCCACGCGTGCACGCTACTGGGGGCCGCGCGGCGGATACCTCAGGCGCGCCCACGAGCACCGGCGCGCGACCGGCCACCCCGCGCTCGGGGATGCGCGGAAAGACGACAGTCTTTGGATGCTTTGCTCTGCACCCACATACGCACCACCTCCGAGCTGGGGTGGTGTGTATTCGGGTGCAGAGCAAACGGACTCCGGGGACGTCCGGCGCAGAGCGGGCGATCAGGCGCAGGCGGCCGTTCCGGATCGGAGCGCTGCCGAAGATGGTTCGATGTGCGTACCCGCGGCGGTCCGAGATGCGACCTCCGGACCGTCGTGGGCCTTACACCGCGGCTCCAAGACCAGGCGGCCTGATCCGCGCTCAGGCCGCGGACGAGGCTCACCGTGGTGGACGACGCGGCCTTACGCCCAGGCGGCCGGGTCCGCGGTCAGGTCGCGGACGCGGTCCGGGAGCTTGCCGGTAGCCACGTCGTGGATCGAGACCAGGTCGAGGATCTCGCGCTCGCTCGCGCGCAGCGCGATCCACACGTCCTGCAGGGCCGCCGCGGCGCCCTGATAACCCAGATCTTCCGGACGCTGCCCGCGGACGTTGGCCAGCGGGCCGTCGATCGCCCTTATCACCTGCCCCAGGGTGATCTCGCGGGCCGGGCGGGCCAGCCAGTAGCCACCCTCCGGGCCGCGCTGGGCGTGGACCAGGCCCGCCCGCCGCGTCTGGAGCAGGATGCTCTCCAGGAACTTCGGCGGGATGTCCTGTGCCTTGGCCACCTGCTCGGCGGTCATCGGCACCGGGCCGTCGCTGTGCTGGTCGGCGGCCGCGGCCAGTTCAGCCATCGCGCGTAGTGCGTAGTCGACCCGTGCGGACAGTCGCATGCCACTAAGCCTATCGGGTACGTAGACGCGAAAGGATCATGCACCCACGCGGCGGAGGAGGCCCTCCTGGACCGCGGTGGCGATGTTGGCTCCGTCGGCCGCGAACATCCGGCCCGTGGCCAGGCCGCGGCCGCCCGAGGCGGTCGGGCTCCAGCAGTCGTAGAGGAACCACTCGTCGGCCCGGAACGGGCGGTGGAACCAGAGCGCGTGGTCGAGGCTCGCCCCGATCACCCCGCCCGGTCCCCAGACCTCGCCGTGCACCGACAGCACCGAGTCGAGCAGGGTCATGTCGGAGGCATAGGTCAGCGCGCAGGCGTGCAGCAGCGGGTCGTCCGGCAGCTTGCCGTCGATGCGCATCCACACGCGCTGGTGCGGGTCCGCGCGCCGGTCGCCGGGCGGCACCCAGCCGGGCTCGCCGACATAGCGCACGTCGAGCGACCACGGGACGGACTTCCAGATGCCGAGCCGCTCCGGGTAGGCCGACAGCCGCTCGCGCATCGTCGGCACCTCGTCGGGGCCGGGCACGTCGGGCGGCAGCGGTGCCTGGTGGTCGAGGCCCTCCTCCTGCCGGTGGAAGGACGCCGACATGAAGAAGATGGTCTTCTCGTTCTGTACGGCCACCGAGCGGCGCACCGAGAAGGACCGGCCGTCGCGGATGTTCTCGACGTGGTACTCGATCGGCGCGCCGGACTCCCCGGGCCGCACGAAGTAGCCGTGCAGCGAGTGCACCGTGCGCGACGGATCCACCGTGCGGCCGGCCGCCACCAACGCCTGGGCGGCCACGTGCCCGCCGTAGACGCGCTGCAGGCCGACCACCGGGGTGGTGCCGACGAACGTGCTCTCGTCACGCCGCTCGAGGTCGAGCATCTCGACGAGATAGTCGACCGCCGACTGCCCACCCTCGGGCATGGCTGCGGTCACGGGGTCTGGCGCGGCACGCTGGCCGGGTCGACCAGCGAGCCGATCAGGTGCACCCGCAACGTGTTGGTCGAGCCCGGCGTGCCGGGCGGGCTGCCCGCGACGACGACCACGTAGTCGCCGGGCTCCGCGCGGCCGAGGCCGAGCAGCGCCTGGTCGACCTGGCGGAACATGTCGTCGGTGTGCTGCACGAACGGCATGTGGAAGGTCTCCACACCCCAGCTCAGCGCGAGCTGGGCACGCACCTCGGAGACCGGGGTGAAGGCCAGCAGCGGAAGCTCGCAGTGCAGGCGGGCGAGCCGGCGGACCGTGTCGCCGGTCTGCGAGAACGCGACCAGCGCCTTGGCGCCGACGGCGCGCGCGACGTTGGAGGCGGCGATGGTGAGCGCGCCGCCGTGCGTGCGCGGGTCGTGCTGGAGCCGCGGGATCGGCAGGCCGCCGCCCTCGGTCGTCGAGATGATCTTCGCCATCGTGCTGACCGTCAGCACCGGGTATTTACCGACGCTGGTCTCACCGGAGAGCATCAGGGCGTCGGCGCCGTCGAGCACCGCGTTGGCCACGTCGGAGGCCTCGGCGCGGGTCGGGCGCGCGTTCTCGATCATCGAGTCGAGCATCTGGGTGGCGACGATGACCGGCTTGGCGTCTTCGCGGCACATCTGCACGGCGCGCTTCTGCCACAGCGGCACCTGGTCGAGCGGAAGCTCCACGCCCAGGTCGCCGCGGGCGACCATGATGCCGTCGAACGCGTCGACGATCTCTTCGAGCCGCTCGACGGCCTCGGGCTTCTCCACCTTGGCCAGCACCGGGCGGCGCACGCCGACCTCGTCCATGATCTGGTGGACCAGCTTGGCGTCGTCGGGTGAGCGGACGAACGACAGCGCCACCAGGTCGACGCCGAGGCGCAGCGCGAAGCGCAGGTCTTCGGTGTCCTTCTCGGACAGCGCCGGCACGCTCACCGCGACGTTGGGCAGCGAGACGCCCTTGTTGTTGGAGACCGGGCCGCCCTCGATGACCAGGACGCGGATGTCGTTGCCGGTGACCTCGGTGACCTCGACCGCGACCTTGCCGTCGTCGATCAGCAGCCGGTCGCCGGGCTTGACCTCCTGCGGCAGCTTCTTGTACGTGCAGGAGACCCGGTCGACGGTGCCGGCGACGTCGTCGCTGGTGATGACCACGGAGTCGCCGGTGCGCCACTCGTGCGGGCCGTCCGCGAACCGGCCGAGCCGGATCTTGGGGCCCTGCAGGTCGGCCAGGATCGCGACCGCCCGGCCGGCGGCGTCAGCGGCCTCGCGGACCAGCTTGTAGACCGCTTCGTGGTCCGCGTGGTCACCGTGGCTGAAGTTGAGCCGTGCCACGTCCATCCCGGCGTCCACGAGGCCACGGATCCGCTCCGGCGAGGAGGTGGCTGGGCCCAAAGTGCAGACAATCTTCGCGCGGCGTGTCACGCCCATGAGGCTAGTCTCTTTCCCGGATCGTCCTCGTAACCGGCTTCTGTCGGGAATCCGAACAGTTGCCGCCCACCGGCCTTGTCACCCGCCAGTGGGCCGTGAGCGAGCCTACTCGCGCCCGCGCGGAACCCGAAGCAAGGGCCCCTTGTTAACGGATTTCGCATAGGAAAGGCCCCTTGGCAACACCTGTCCGTTGATCACCGTTAATGCGCTCAGGCCGCCAGCGGGACGGCAGCCGGATCGACGGGGGTGGGCAGCTCGCCCTCCCCGCCCAGGTACGAGTGGATCGCGGCGGCCGCCGCCCGGCCCTCGGCGATCGCCCACACGATCAGCGACGCGCCGCGGTGCATGTCGCCGGCCACGAACACGCCGTCGGTGCCGGTCTGCCAGTCGGAACGGGCGTCGACCGCGCCGCGCGCGTTGCGCGACACTCCGAGCTGGTCCAGCAGCGGCTGCGGCTCGGTGCCGTCGAAGCCGATCGCCAGCAGCACCAGGTCGGCCGGCAGCTCGCGCTCGGACCCCGGCTTCACGTGGATCCGCCGGTGACCGTCGACCTTGGTCACCTCGACCTCGGCGATCCGCACGGCCCGCACCGCACCGGTGCCGTCGTGGACGAACTCCTGCACGCCGACGGCGAAGTCGCGGTTGCCACCCTCCTCGTGGGCCGGGTAGTTGCGCAGGATCCACGGCCAGGTGGGCCACGGGTCACGGGCCTCGTCGCGGACCGCGGGCGGCTCCGGGTAGAGGTCGAGCTGGTAGACCGCCGCCGCGCCCTGCCGGTGCGCGACGCCGAGGCAGTCGGCCGCGGTGTCGCCGCCACCGATGATCACGACGTGCTTGCCGGCCGCGTCCAGCGGCGTCGACGACTGCAGCCCGGCGGCGACCCGGTTGGCCGGCACGAGGTGCTCCATGGCCAGGTGTACGCCACGCAGCCCGCGCCCCGGAGTCGCCGGGGTGTCGCGGCCCAGCAGGGCGCCGCAGGCGAGCAGGACCGCGTCGTACTCGGCCCGGAGCTGGTCGGCGGTCACGTCGACACCGACGTTGACCCCGGTCTCGAAGGCGACGCCCTCGGCCTCTAGCTGCGCGAGGCGCCGGTCGATGTGGGACTTCTCCAGCTTGAAGTCGGGGATGCCGAAGCGCATCAGCCCGCCGATCCGGTCGTCCCGCTCGAACACGGTGACGGCGTGCCCGGCCCGGGCGAGCTGCTGCGCCGCGGCCAGGCCCGCGGGGCCGGAGCCGACCACCGCGACCCGCTTGCCGGACGCGTGCCCGGCCGGCTGCGGCATCACCAGGCCGAGGTCGAACGCGCGGTTGGCGATCTCCACCTCGACCTGCTTGATGGTCACGGGCGCGCCGCCGGCGATGCTCAGCACGCAGGCGGCCTCGCAGGGCGCCGGGCAGAGCCGCCCGGTGAACTCCGGGAAGTTGTTGGTGGCGTGCAGCGACTCCGCGGCGGAGGCCCACTGACCGGTGCGGACCAGGTCGTTCCAGTCCGGGATCCGGTTGCCGAGCGGGCAGCCCTGGTGGCAGAACGGGACGCCGCAGTCCATGCAGCGGCTGGCCTGCTCGCGGATCAGCCCGTCGTCGGCGGACGGGTAGACCTCGCGCCAGTCCTGGATGCGCACCGGCACCGGCCGCCGCTCCGGCAGCCGGCGTTCGTGGTGCAGGAAACCCTGTGGATCAGGCACGTGCGACCTCCATGACCGCCTCGTCGACGTCATGGCCGGCAGCCTCGGCGGCCCTGATGGCCGCCATGACGCGCTTGTAGTCGCGCGGCACGACGGCGGTGAACTCGCGAGCCGCTTCCGGCCAGCGCTTGAGCAGGTCAGCGGCGACGGCCGAGTCGGTCTCCGCGAAGTGGCGCTGCACCAGCGCCTGCACGGTGACCTGCTCGTCGTCGGTGAGCGGGGTCAGGTCGACCAGCTCGGGGTTGACCCGCGCGGGGTCGGCGCGCCACAGGTAGGCGGTGCCACCGGACATGCCCGCGGCGAAGTTGCGGCCGGTCGGGCCGAGCACCACGACGGTGCCGCCGGTCATGTATTCGCAACCGTGGTCCCCGACGCCCTCCACCACCGTGGTGGCGCCGGAGTTGCGCACGGCGAACCGCTCGCCGACCCGCCCGCGCAGGAACAGCTCGCCGCCGGTCGCGCCGTAGAGGATGGTGTTGCCGGCGATGATCTGGTGCTCCGCCACGAACGGCGCGTCGAGGTGCGGGCGCACCACGACCCGGCCGCCGGACAGTCCCTTGGCGACGTAGTCGTTGGCGTCGCCGTGCAGCCGGATGGTCACGCCGCGCGGCAGGAACGCGCCGAACGACTGGCCACCGGTGCCGACGAGGTCGAGCTCGATGGTGTCCTCGGGCAGGCCCTCGCCGCCGTACCTCCGGGCGACCGCGCCGCCCAGCATCGCGCCGACGCTGCGCTGGTCGTTGCGGGCCGCGACGGTGGCGCGCACCGGCGTGCCGTCGCGGAGCGCCGGCTCGGCCAGCTTCAGCAGCTCGTTGTCGAGCGCCTTGGCCAGGCCGTGGTCCTGCTCCTGGATCTTGCGGCGGGCCGCGTCGGACGGCAGGTCGGGCACGTGCAGCACGGGCGTCAGGTCGAGCCCGTTGGCCTTCCAGTGGTCGATCGCCGGCGCCAGGTCGAGCAGCTCGGCGTGGCCGATCGCCTCGTCGATGCTGCGGAAGCCCAGCTCGGCCAGGTAGCCGCGGACCTCCTCGGCGAGGAACTCGAAGAACGTCTCGACGAACTCCGGCTTGCCGGTGAACTTCTCCCGCAGCTTCGGGTTCTGGGTGGCGATGCCGACCGGGCACGTGTCGAGGTGGCAGACCCGCATCATCACGCAGCCCGAGACGATCAGCGGCGCGGTGGCGAAGCCGAACTCCTCGGCGCCGAGCAGCGCGGCGACGATCACGTCGCGGCCGGTCTTGAGCTGGCCGTCGACCTGCACGGTGACCCGGTCTCGCAACCCGTTGAGCAGCAACGTCTGCTGGGTCTCGGCCAGCCCCAGCTCCCACGGGGTGCCGGCGTGCTTGAGCGAGTTGAGCGGGCTGGCGCCCGTACCCCCGTCATGGCCGGAGATCAGGATGACGTCGGCCTTGAGCTTGGCGACACCGGCGGCGACCGTGCCGACACCGACCTCGGAGACCAGCTTGACGTGCACCCGGGCGGCGGGATTGACCATCTTGAGGTCGTGTACGAGCTGCGCCAGGTCCTCGATCGAGTAGATGTCGTGGTGCGGCGGCGGCGAGATCAGCCCGACGCCCGGCGTGGCGTGCCGGGTCTTCGCGATCCACGGCCACACCTTGTTGCCGGGCAGCTGGCCGCCCTCGCCGGGCTTGGCGCCCTGCGCCATCTTGATCTGGATGTCGTCGGCGTTGACGAGGTATTCGGCGGTGACGCCGAACCGCCCGCTGGCCACCTGCTTGACGGCCGACCGGCGCTCCGGGTCGTAGAGCCGCTCGACGTCCTCGCCGCCCTCACCGGTGTTGGACTTGCCGCCCAGCCGGTTCATCGCGACCGCGAGGGTCTCGTGCGCCTCGGCGGAGATCGACCCGTAGGACATCGCACCGGTGGCGAACCGCCGGACGATGGCGCTGACCGGCTCGACCTCCTCGATCGGCACGGCCGGCCGGTCACCGACGCGCAGCTGGAACAGCCCGCGCAGCGAACCGGCCTCGGCAGCCAGCTTGTCCACGGTGGACGTGTAGCGGGCGAAGATGTCCTCGCGCCGGCTGCGGGTGGCGTGCTGGAGTAGGAACACCGTCTCGGGGTTGAACAGGTGCAGCTCGCCCTCGCGGCGCCACTGGTATTCGCCGCCCACGTCGAGCTTGCGGTGGCTGCGCTCGGCCTCGTTGGCCGGGTAGGCGCGGGCGTGCCGGGCCGCGACCTCCGTGTGGATGTCGGCCAGCCGCGCACCGCCGATCTTGGCCGGCGTGCCGGCGAAGTAGCGCTGCACCACCCGGGCGTCCAGGCCGACCGCTTCGAAGACCTGGGCACCGCAGTACGACGAGACGGTGCTGATGCCCATCTTGGACATGATCTTCAGGACGCCCTTGCTGAGCGCCTTGACGTAGTTGCGGATCGCGTCGGCCGGGGCCACGCCGGTCAGCGCACCGGTCGCGATCAGGTCCTCGGCGGACTCGAAGGCCAGATAAGGGTTGACCGCCGCGGCGCCGTACCCGATGAGCAGTGCCGCGTGGTGCACCTCGCGACAGTCGCCCGACTCGACCACGAGGGCGACCTGGGTGCGGGTCTGCTCGCGCACCAGGTGCTGGTGCACGGCGGCGGTGAGCAGCAGCGACGGGATCGGCGCGAGGTCGGCCGTCGAGTCCCGGTCGGAGAGCACCAGGATCCGCACGCCGTCTTCGATCGCCTCGGAGACGTGCCGGCAGATCTCGGTCAGCCGGGCCTTGATGCCGGCCGCGCCGTTGCGCAGCGGGTAGAGCCCGGAGACCCGGACCGCCTTGAAGCCCGGCAGGTCGCCGTCGTCGTCGATGGACAGCAGCTTGGCGAGCTCGTCGTTGTCGAGCACCGGCCGGGGCAGCACGATCTGCCGGCAGCTGGCCGCGTTCGGGTCGAGCAGGTTGCCCTCGGGACCGATGGTCGACGAGAGGCTGGTGACCAGCTCCTCGCGGATCGCGTCGAGCGGCGGGTTGGTGACCTGGGCGAAGAGCTGGTGGAAGTAGTCGTAGAGCAGCCGCGGCCGCGTCGACAACGGCGCGATCGGGGTGTCGGTGCCCATCGAGCCCAGCGGCTCGGCGCCGCTGCGCGCCATCGGCCCGACCAGGATCTTGAGCTCTTCCTCGGTGTAGCCGAAGGTCTGCTGCCGGCGCTGCACCGAGTCGTGCGTGAACACGATGTGCTCGCGGGCGGGCAGGTCCTCGAGGTCGATCAGGCCGGCGTGCAGCCAGTCGTCGTACGGGTGCGCGGCGGCCAACTCGGCCTTGATCTCGTCGTCCTCGACGATCCGGCCCTCGGCGGTGTCGACCAGGAACATCCGGCCCGGCTGGAGCCGGCCCTTGGCGACCACCGTGGTCGGGTCGAGGTCGAGCACACCGGCCTCGCTGCCGAGCACGACCAGCCCGTCCTCCGTGCGCCACCAGCGGCCCGGCCGCAGCCCGTTGCGGTCGAGCACGGCGCCGACCAGCGTGCCGTCGGTGAACGCGACGCTGGCGGGGCCGTCCCAGGGCTCGAGCAGGCTCGCGTGGAAGCGGTAGAACGCCCGGCGGGCCGGGTCCATCGCGGTGTCGTTCTCCCACGCCTCCGGGATCATCATCAGCACGGCGTGCGGCAGCTCGCGGCCGGCCAGGTGCAGGAGCTCGAGCACCTCGTCGAAGTTGGCCGAGTCGGAGGCGGCCGGCGTGCACACCGGGAAGAGCCGACGGATGTTGCCGGGGATCTTCGGCGAGGACAGCAGCGCCTCGCGCGCGTTCATCCAGTTCTTGTTGCCACGGATGGTGTTGATCTCGCCGTTGTGGGCGATGAAACGGTACGGGTGGGCCAGCGGCCACGACGGGAACGTGTTCGTCGAGAACCGCGAGTGGACCAGGGCGATCGCGCTGCGTACCCGACGGTTGGTGAGGTCCGGGAAGAAGGCCGGCAGCTGGTCGGGCGTGAGCATGCCCTTGTAGACCATGGTGCGGGCGGACAGGCTCGGGAAGTAGGCCGGTATGCCCCGCTCGGCGGTCTCCCGTTCGGCCTGCTTGCGCACGCAGAAGGCGACCCGGTCGAGGTCGAGGTCGCTGACCGGGGTCCCGGCCGGACCGTCGGGGCCGTCGTGCAGCCGGTGCGCGGCCAGGAACACCTGCCGGATCCGCGGCCGTACGAGCTCCGCGGTCGTGCCGAGGCCCTCCGGCTCGACGGGCACGTCGCGCCACCCGAGCACCTCGGCGCCCTCGACGATGGCGTACTTCTCGATCACCGTGACCGCCTGGGCGGCCTCGGCGTCCTCGGTGGGGAGGAACACGAGGCCGGTGGCGTAGAAGCCCGCCGGCGGAAGCGTGAAGTCGACCTCTGCCCGCAGGAACTCGTCGGGCACCTGGATCATGATGCCGGCGCCGTCACCGGTGTTGGGCTCCGCGCCCCGCGCGCCCCGGTGGTCGAGCCGGACGAGCGCCGAGAGCCCCTTCGCCACGACGTCGTGGGAGCGGCGGCCGGCGAGGTCGGCTACGAACGCGACGCCACAGGAGTCACGCTCGTTCTCCGGGTCGTACAAACCCTGGGGATGCGGAAATGCCACGGGGCCTCCACGGTCGTCTCAGTCACGCGTGTTTCGGGTTCGGGACGACGTCGGCCCTGCTGGGTCTTCTGAGTTTACGTGAATGCCGGCCCTCATCCGCCAGGACGTATTGATCACACGCCCAGACTTTGAGATGTGTACTCTCGCGCGATGACCACCCCCGATCCTGCCCTCCTGCGCCGCCTCGAGACCTTCTACGATGCCTTGCCCCGGTTCTCGGCACGAGCAGAGGATTTCGGCGGCCTCGTCCTGTTCGTTCGCGAGGGTGCGGGCTGGCCGTTCTACGCCCGTCCGCGCCTCGACGGCGGCGAGCCCCCGTCGGCGGCCGACGTCATGGCCGCCCGCGAGCGGCAGCGTGACCTGGGCCTTCCCGAGGCGTTCGAGTGGGTCCACGAGACCACCCCCGACCTGCTCGCGGTGGCGCGCTCGGCCGGGCTGGCCGTGCTGGAGGCGCCGCTGATGGTGCTCGACCCGGCCGCGCTGCCCACGCTGCCGGCGGCCGGGGTGCGGCTGCTGGACCCTGCGTCGGACGCCTTCCAGGCCGACCTGGAGCTGTCCCGCGCGGTCGCCCACGTGGGCTTCGGCACACCGGGCACCGACAAGGGCGCGGGTGGCCCGGCCGAGCGCGACGCCGCCCGGGTGGAGGCCGACCCGGGCTCGGTCGAGGGCGAGCGCCAGGCGATCCGGGAGGGCCGCCGGTTCACCGCCGTCGCCGAGGTCGCCGACGCCGGCCAGGTCGCCAGCGGCATCGGCATGCGCGCGGGCGACGTGGTGGAGATCGCCGGCGTGGCGACCCTGCCCGCGTACCGCCGCCGCGGCCTCGGTGCGGCGCTTACCCTGGCGCTGGCCCGGCATGCCGTCGACTCCGGCGCCGACCTGGTCTTCCTGTCAGCCAGCAGCGACGACGTGGCCCGGGTCTACCTGAGCGTCGGCTTCCGCCGCATCGCGACGGCCTGCATCGCCGAGCCCGCCCCAGTCGCCGCGCCGTAGGCGCGACCTCGACAAAACTGCCGCGCTCAGCTGGGATCGGCCGTAGCCGCGCTGGGCAGGGCCGGCACGGACGCCTCCACCGGCGACGTGACCAGGGTGTCCAGGCTCGCGGTCTGTCCCTCGCCGTGGGCTTGCGCGTAGGCCTCCACACCGAGCAGCGTGCGCAGGCCGGCGGCGGTCGCGGCCAGGTCGTACAGCTCGCAGGCCGGCACCGGCGTGCCGAGCTCCGTGCGGATCGTCGCCGCGGCGCCGAGCAGCGCCGCGCCACGCTCGGCGGCGCCGACGACGCGGGCCGCCTCGGCCAGTGCCTCCAGCACGCTGGCGGTGCGCCACCGGTCGCCGACCTGGCGGTGGGTCGCCAGGCTGCGGATCAGGTGGGACACCGCCAGGCTGGTCCGGCCGGCCCGCAGCTCGACCAGGCCGCGCAGGTTGTGCGCCCAGCCGAGGCCCTCGGGGAAGCCCAGCGCGGTGAACCGGTCGAGGGCGGTGTCGAGCAGCGAGGCCGCGCGGTCGCCGTCGCCCCGGTAGAGGGCGACCGCGCCGAGGTTCATCAGCGCGGTGGCCGCCGCCTCGGGGTCGCCGAGCCGCTCGAAGCCGTCCAGGGCCAGGCGCAGCTTCGCCTCCGCACGGTCGAGGTCGGTGGCCAGCCAGGCGGTGAAGCCGCGCAGCAGGGCCGACTGGGCGATGCCCCAGGTGTCGCCGTGCACGTCGTACAACCGGGCGGCCGCGTCGAGATGCACCGCGGATGCCTTGTATTCCGCTCGCTCCCGCGCCACGGAGCCCAGCGTGAGCTCGACCCGGGCCTCACCCAGCGGGTCGCCGGAGGCCCGACAGGCGCTGCGGGCCGCCGCCGCGTCGCCGGCCGCGGCCGGATAGTCGCAGAGCAGCATGGCCAGCATCGCCGCACCGGCCAGGGCGCGGGCGCGCAGCACGGCGGGTGCGTCCGGGTGCCGGGCGAGCGCGTCCACCAGCCACCTGCGGCCGTCGCGGTAGTAGCCCTCCAGCCGGCAGTAGTTGGCCAGTGCGCCGGCCAGCCGCAGGTCGCCGTGCGGGTCGGCGGCGGCGCCCGGCCCGGCCAGCCAGCTCATCGCGGCGCGCAGGTTGGCCGCCTCGCGGCGGAGCCGACCCAGCCACCAGCCCTGCGCCGAGCCGCGCAGCCCGCCGTCGGCCCGCTCCGCCAGCGCGAGGAAGTGCTGGGCGTGCGTCTGTCGGGCGTCGTTCTCGTCGCCCGCCCCGCGCAGCCGGGCCAGGGCGTGCCGGTGGATCGGCACCAGCATCCGGTAGCGGGCGTCGCCGCCGGGCCGCTGCCGTTCGACCAACGAGGCCTCGACCAGGGCGGCCAGGCCGTCAGGCGCCGTCGGGCCGGCGACGGCGGTGGCCGCCTCGACGTCGAACCCGCCGGCGAACACCGCGAGGCGGTCGAACAGCCGCCGGGCGGCGGGGTCGAGCTGGTCCACACTGGACTCGACTGCGGCCGCGACGGTGCGGTGCCGGGCCGGCGCGGTCGGGTCCGGGCTGCGCAGCACGCTGTGGTCCGCCCGCAGCCGGGCCACGATCTCCGGCACCGACAACACGGGGGTACGCGCGGCGGCCAGCTCGATGGCCAACGGCAGCCCGTCGAGCTCGGCGCAGAGCTGGGCCACGGCGCCGGCGTCGGACTCCGGCACCGGACGGCCGGCCCGCGCCCGCGCGCGCTCCAGGAACAGCCGGCTGGCGGGATGGGCGGCCAGCCCGGCGATCGTGTGCTCGCCGTCCGGCGCCGGGCCGGGCAGCGGTGGCACCGGCACGGTCACCTCGGCGGGCAGCCGGAGAGCGACCCGGCTCGTGGTCAGGACGCCCACCGGGCAGCGTTCGAGCAGCACGGTGACGAGCTCGGCGGCGCCGCCGAGGACGTGCTCGCAGTTGTCGAGCACCAGCAGGCCTTCGCCCGTCCCGAGGGCGTCGGCCAGGGTGTCGGCGATCGCACGCCCCGGCTCGTCACGGACGCCGAGCGCGCCGGCGACGGCCACGGCCACGGCCGCCGGGTCGTCGACGACGCTCAGGTCGACGAACCAGACCGGGGTGCGGCCGGCGGCCACCGCGACGGCGAGCCGGGTCTTGCCGCTGCCGCCCGGCCCGGTCAGCGTCACGAGCCGGTGGTCGGTGAGCTGCCCGGCGACCCGGGACGCCAGCGCGTCGCGGCCGATCAGCGGGGTCAGGGGCACGGGCAGTCCGGTCCGCGCCGGCGTGGTCGCCGGCGGCGGATGGGGGCATGGCTCCGGCTGCTCCCACCACGTGGCCAGGCCGCCCGAGCGGACCAGAGAGGCGATCTCGCCGAGTCGCCGGCCGGGCGTGGCGCCGAGGTTGTCGGCGATGGCCAGCACCGCCCGGTCGTAGACCTGGGCCGCCGCGCCCCGGCCGGCGGCGAACGCCGTAGCCGTGAGGAGCAGCTCCCAGAGGCGCTCCCGCAGCGGGTGGCGGCCCACCGCGCGCTCGAGCTCGGCGACCGCCTCCCCGGCGGCGGCCAGCGCGGCGGTGCCGGCGGCGACCGCGTCGGGGTCGGCGGCCGGTGCGCCCGCGGCGGTCAGCGCCGCGGCGACCCGGCGCAGCAGGCACTCCCAGCGGTCCTCGGTCGCGGCGGCCCGCATCTGCACCAGCCGGGTGCGCTCGGCCTGGACCCAGCCCAGCGGGTTGACGGTGCTGCCGGCCAGCGGGTCGCCGTCGAAGTCGACCTGCCAGAGCCGCAGCCCGGTGGCGAACCGGGCGGACGCGCCGGCCAGGTCGCCGTCGGTCATCAGCTCGCGGGCGCGGCGCAGCAGGTGGGCGAACCGGCTCGCGTCGACGGCCCGGCCGGGGAGCCGCAGCACCAGCCCGTCCGGCATCCGGCCGAGCGCCTGGGGGCAGCCCGCGCCGGTCAGGGCCGCGGCGAGCGCCTCGGTCGCCTCGGCGAGCCGGTCGCCGGCGCCGGCACCCCGCTGCCGGGGCACCGTCCACAGTGCCGTGCCGATCTGGTCGTCGGGCACCGTCTCACCTGGACGGAGCGCGAGCACGCCGAGCAGGTCGCGGGCGGGCGGCTCCAGTGGCACCGGGACACCGTCGGCGAGCAGCCGCACAGGGCCGAGCAGGCAGGCCTCGGCGCGCACCGGGCGTTGCCCGCCGCCTGCCGTCGACCCGTCGTCGCCCACGCAAGACCCCCTGTTCGGTAGCCGGTAGTCTGCCCGCCCGTCCGCCCGATGGTCATGGCACGTTCGGCCCCCTCGATCGGGTTGCTCGGCCGCTTACCACTCGGTCACGCGGGGGGTCGCCACTGTGCGGCGGTGCTCGCGGCGCTGCCGAGCAGCCGCGGCGTGATCTGGCCGAGCGCCGCGTCGCGGGCGCGCAGGGCGAGCCGGCCACGGGTCTGCAGGACGGCGGACATGCGCCGGGTCTGGCGGACCATCGTCGCGGCGCGCGGCCGGCGCTCCCGGTCGTAGCCCTCGATGGCGCGGCGCAGCGGCAGGCCGGTCGACGCGTCCCGGACGGCGGCGGCCAGCGTGGCGGCGTCCTCGAACGCGAGGCAGGCGCCCTGGCCGAGGTGGTGCGGCATGGCGTGCGCGGCGTCGCCGAGCAGCACGACTCCACCCGGCCCCGACGAGAACGCGTACGCCCTCGGCAGCGGCCGCAGCTCGCGGACCTCCTGCTGCACGAGGTCTTCGGGCTCGGTCGCGGCGAGCAGGTCGGCGATGGGTGCGGGCCAGCCGGCGTACCACCGGCGGAGCAGCGCGAGCTGGGTGGCCGGCGGCTCCGGCCGGGGCGCGCCGGCCGCCGTGGCGACCCAGTAGACGCCGCCCCGGGTGGACGCGCCGGACGAGCCGCGCTCGCCGAGCGACGCGGCGACGAACCGGTAGCCGGCGCCGAGCGTCTCGCCACCGACCCGGCCCGCGAGATCCTGCGGCGCGCGGTACCACGGGATGACCGCGCGCCAGGCGGTGCAGCCCGAGCTGACCACGGCCGACTCCGGCGCGAGCCGGGCACGGACGGCACTGTCGGTGCCGTCGGCCGCGACCACCAGGTCGGCGGCGAACGTCTGCCGGCCGGCGCTCACCGCGGGACGCTCGGTGCCGCTGGTGCGCACGTCGTCGACGCGGATGCCGGTGCGGATGTCGACGCGGTCACCCAGCCCGGCGATCAGCGCGTCGTGCAGGTCCTCCCGGTGCACGACGACCGGCCCGCGGTGTGCGGCGACCGGGCGCGGCTGCACCAGCCAGTGGCCGTCGGGGCGGCGGACACCGGTCTCGCCGAGCGGCGTGCCGATCGCGTCGAGGCCGTCACCGAGGCCGAGGGCACGCAGTGCGCGGATGCCGTTCGGCCACAGCACGAGCGCCGTGCGGCCGGGCCGGACCCGGTCGGCGCGCTCCAACAGGGTGACCTGCCAGCCCGCGCGGGCCAGCGCGCCGGCCGCCGCCAGGCCGCCGATCCCGGCGCCCACCACAACGGCCGTACGCATCGGTACCGCCTCTCCGGGTGGTCGGTCGGATCAGCGGTCGTCGGCGCGGCCGCCCGCGCCGGCGGCCGTGGTGTCGCTGTCGTGGCCATCATCATCCGCGACGCCGGTGGAGACGGCGTCGGACTCGTCGTCCGTCGAAGCGCCAGCCTCCTCCGGGGTGGTGACGGATTCGTCCGTGTCGGGGACGACGCCGGTCTCCTGGTACGCCTTGAACTGCTCCTCGGTGACGACCCGGTAGGAGCTGGGGATGGCGGCCTCGGCCGGCTTCGCGGAGACGTCGACGGTGGAGATGTCGCCTTCGCGCGGCGCCGGGACCGGCGCGTCGACGCCGACCGGGACGAGGTATTCGCGGGGGCCGCTGACGCGCAGGAAGTAGACGAGCGCGCCGATGAAGACGATCGCGGCGACGAAGACGTTGATCCGGACGCCGAGGATGTGCGTGGCCGTGTCGTCGCGGAGCATCTCGACGAAGAACCGGCCCAGCGTGTAGCCCATCACGTACACGGCGAAGGCCCGGCCCCTGCCGAACTTGAACTTGCGGTCCAGCCAGAGCACGACGCCGGCGACCAGCACGTTCCAGATCAGCTCGTAGAGGAAGGTCGGCTGGTAGAGGCCGGGCCGCAGCACCGGCTCGCCGTCGACCAGGGTCGGCTGGCCGGCCGAGTCCATCTCGTGCACCTGCAGGCCCCACGGCAGCGTGGTCTGCCGGCCGTAGAGCTCGTTGTTGAACCAGTTGCCGAGCCGGCCGACGGCCTGCGCCAGCGGCAGCCCGGGTGCGAGCGCGTCGGCGACGACGGTCAGCGGCATGCCCAGCTGCCGGGCGGCGAACAGCGCACCGACGGCACCGCCGGCCACCGCGCCCCAGATGCCCAGGCCGCCCTTCCAGACCATGAACGCCTCTAGCGGGTCACCGCCCTCACCGAAGTAGGCGCCGGGCGAGGTGATCACGTGGTAGATCCGGGCGCCGATGATGCCGAACGGCACGGCCCAGACCGCGATGTCGAGGATCGCCCACTTGTGCGCCCCGCGCTGCCGGAGCCGGTATTCCGTCACGACGGCGGCCAGGATGATGCCCAGGATGATGCACAGGGCGTATGCCCGGATCGGAACCGGGCCGATCTGCCACACGGCGTGAGTGGGGCTCGGAATCGCGGCGAGGGTCACGGGACAACACGGTACCGTCGCGCATGGTGCTGATGGCACCCCGGGTTCGTCCCGGATCTATCCGGACACCGCACGCATCCCGCTCGACGACCGCACGATGGCTGACGTTAACCCGCGAGCGGCGTAGCTTGATGGGGTATGAACTCCCTCACATCCGCGGTCGGAGCGATCGTCACCGACGACGCCGGCCGCGTGCTGCTCTGTCAGCAGAGCCAGGGACACCGCCGGTGGGGGCTGCCCGGCGGGAAGGTCCGTGAGAACGAGAGCCCGATCCATGCCGCGGTGCGCGACATCCGCGAAGAGACCGGCATGGATGTGGAGATCGTCGATCTGGTCGGTCTCTACGAACTGTGCGGCCAGGGTCTGCCCGACCTCGTGGTGCACGTGTTCCGCTGCCGCGCGCGCGGCGAGGCTCTGAACAACGCGCCCGGGCGGATCTGTCGCCTCAGCTACCACGACCCCGGCGACCTGCCCGGGCCGATGACGCCGACCACGCGCATGGCGATCGCCGACGCGCTGGCCGGCCGCTCCGGCGTGCTCAGCCGGGTCGACCGCGACGCGGAGCCCGACTATCCGGACGCCGCCGAAACCGCCGACGTCCGCAGTCAGGACGTCGTCGTCGGTCTCGCCGGCTAACTGGCGCCGCACCGCCCGCACGCCGGCGGCTCAGCGATCAACCGCCCGCACGCCGGCGGCTCAGCGATCAACCGCCCGCACGCCGGCGGCTCAGCGATCAACCGCCCGCACGCCGGCGGCCAACTCCGCCGACAAGGCACGCAGGGCCGTCAAGCCCGACTCCTCGTCGGGTGCGTCCAGCACGCACCGGATCAACGCGCTGCCGACGATCACCCCGTCGGCGAACGAGCCGACCTCGGCGGCCTGTGCGCCGTCGCGTACGCCGAGACCCACCCCGACCGGCAGGTCAGGGTCGACCGCGCGGATCCGCGCGACCAGGGTCGGCGCGGCCGTCGAGGTCTGCTCGCGGGCGCCGGTGACGCCCATCAGCGCGGTGGCGTAGACGAAGCCCCGGCAATGCGCCAGGGTCATCGCGAGCCGGGCGTCCGTCGACGACGGCGAGACGAGGAACGTGCGGTCCAGCGCGTGCGCGTCGGACGCCGCCAGCCAGTCGTGGGCCTCGTCCGGGATCAGGTCGGGCGTGATCAGCCCGGTGCCGCCGGCCGCCGCGTAGTCGCGGGCGAACCGGTCGACGCCGTACTGCTCGATGGGGTTCCAGTAGGTCATCGTGACCACCGGGGCACCCGTGGCCGCGACCGCCTCGACGATCTTGATCGCGTCGGCCACCCGGACCCCGTTGGCCAGCGCGATGTCACTGGCCTTCTGGATCACCGGGCCGTCCATCACCGGGTCGCTGTAGGGAATCTCCAGCTCGATGACGTCGACGCCGGCCTCGACCATGGCCTTCATCGCCGCGATGCTGCCGTCGACGGTCGGGAACCCGGCCGGCATGCAGCCGATCAGCAACGCCCGGCCCTCGGCACGGGCCTTCTCGAACGCCACAGCGATAGTCATCAGAGGATCCCGAAGTATTCGCCGGCGGTGTGCGCGTCCTTGTCGCCCCGGCCGGACAGGTTGACCACGATGACCGGCTCCCGGCCGAGCTCCGCGCGCAGCGCGGGGATGATCCGCAGGGCACCGGCCAGCGCGTGCGCGCTCTCGATCGCCGGGATGATCCCCTCGGTGCGGCAGAGCAGCTGGAAGGCCGCCATGGCCTCCGAATCGTCCACCGGTTCGTAGACGGCGCGGCCGGTGTCGTGGAGCCAGGCGTGCTCGGGCCCGACGGCCGGATAGTCCAGGCCGGCCGAGATCGAGTGCGACTCCAGCGTCTGGCCGTCGGCGTCCTGGAGCACGTACGTCCGGGCGCCGTGCAGCACGCCCTTCGAGCCGGCCGTGATCGACGCTGCCGTCCGGCCGGTCGACACGCCGTCGCCGCCCGCCTCGAAGCCGTACAGCCGGACGCCCTCGTCGGGCACGAACGCGTGGAAGATGCCGATGGCGTTGGACCCACCGCCGACGCAGGCGGCCACGGCGTCCGGCAGCCCGCCGAGCCGCTCGAGCGACTGCGCGCGGGCCTCGCGGCCGATGCCGCCCACGAAGTCGCGGACCAGTTCCGGGAAGGGGTGCGGGCCGGCCGCCGTACCCAGGAGGTAGTGGGTCTCGTCGACCGAGGCGACCCAGTCCCGCAGGGCCTCGTTGAGCGCGTCCTTCAGCGTCCGCGAGCCGTTGGTCACCGGGATGACCGTGGCACCGAGCATCCGCATGCGGGCCACGTTGAGCGCCTGGCGCTCGGTGTCGAGCTCACCCATGTAGACCACGCACTCGAGGTCCAGGTAGGCGGCCGCGGTCGCCGCCGCCACGCCGTGCTGGCCGGCCCCGGTCTCGGCGATCACCCGGCGCTTGCCCATCCGCTTGGTGAGCAGCGCCTGGCCAAGCACGTTGCGCACCTTGTGCGCGCCGGTGTGCAGCAGGTCCTCGCGCTTGAGCAGGATCCGCGCGCCGGCCTGGGCGCTCAGCCGCCGGGCCTCGTAGAGCATCGACGGAGCACCCGCGTAGTCCCGGAGCATCGCCTCGAACTCGGCGACGAACGCCGGGTCGGCCTGGGCGGCCCGGTAGGCGGCGTCGAGCTCGTCGAGCGCGGCGACCAGCGCCTCCGGGATGAACCGACCCCCGAAGGGGCCGAAGTGCCCGGTGGCGTCGGGCAGCAGTAGATCGGTCATCTCACAGGCCTCGGGGTAGCGGGGTGGTTGCCGGCGTTGACCAGCTCGGCGACGGCGTCCCGCGGGCTCTTCTGGGTCACCAGCCCTTCGCCGACCAGCACCGCGTCGGCACCGGCGGAGGCGTAGCGGATCAGGTCGTGCGGCCCTCGTACGCCCGACTCCGCGATCTTGACCACGTTGTTGGGCAGGCCGGGCGCGATCCGCTCGAACACCGATCGGTCCACCTCGAGGGTACGCAGGTTGCGGGCGTTGACGCCGATCACCCGCGCGCCGGCCTCCATGGCCCGGTCGGCCTCTTCCTCGTCGTGCACCTCGACCAGGGCGGTCATGCCGAGCGACTCGATGCGCTCCAGCAGGCCGGTCAGCACGTTCTGCTCGAGCGCGGCCACGATCAGCAGCACCATGTCGGCACCGTGCGCCCGCGCCTCGTGCACCTGGTAACTGGAGACCACGAAGTCCTTGCGCAGCACCGGGATGTCGACCGCGGCGCGCACCGCGGCGAGGTCGTCCAGAGAGCCTCCGAACCATCGGCCCTCGGTGAGGACGCTGATGCACCTGGCACCGCCGCCCGCGTACTCACTGGCCAGGTCGGCTGGGTCGGGGATGTCGGCGAGCTGGCCACGGGACGGCGAGGCGCGCTTGACCTCCGCGATCACCGCGACACCGGGCCGGCGCAGCGCCGCATGGGCGTCGCGGGGCGGCGGCGCGGCGGCGGCGAGCCGCTTGACCTCTTCCAGTGGCACCTGCTGCTGCCGACTTTCGACGTCTTCGCGCACGCCCGCGATGATCTCGTCGAGGACACTCACCGGCGCCGCCGGGTTGGCGCCGTCGTCACCCTGCGGTTGATCAGCATTCACCAACGGACTCCCCTTTCCGGGTGTCATGCGCCCGATGCTATGGCCAGCCGGACGGCGGACAGCGTCCGGGGTATGGGCCGTCTCACCCCGCGTGGTCGGGCATAATGCCCCACCCGTCCCACAGAGCGTGTGCCGCCCATTACTAAGGGGGTGACGGGAACCGCATCCGCCACGGGTCGGACACTCTGGCGAAACAGCCCTCGGGGAGGATGTCGTCGGGCAAACTGGTCGACGGTGGCCACGTCGGCACCGACCACAGGGGACTTGTTCATCGGGGCGGGGTATGGACAACACACTGGCACGGCAGCAGGGCGGGATAGCGGACCTTCCGCGGGCCGTCCTGTCGGCGGCATACGGAGTCATCGACAGCGCGTCGCGGGCGGTCGCCGGAGACCGCGTCCGCACAGCCCGCGGCAACGCCTGGGAAGCCATCTGCGCCGACCGGGCCCGCGCCGACCAGCGCGACGAGGTGCGGCGTCACGTGGCGATGATCGTCACCATGCCGCGCGTGGCGAAGGCCAAGACCCGCTCGCTCACCTGACGGTCGGCTCGGCCGGCTCGGCCGGCCCGGTCGGCCCGGTCGGCTCCGTCGGGTCTTCACCGCGGTCCAGGGCGTTCCAGGTGTCGGTGGTGCCCCCCACCGACTTCGGCGTCCGCTCGTAGCGCGCGCTCATGCCCGGCCAGCGATGGCCGGCAATCACGGCCGCGAGCCCGGCCAGCACCACCAGCAGACCACCGCCAGCGGTCAGGGCCGGCCATGCGCTGCTGGCGTCGAACGCCCGTCCGAGCGACAGGGCCGTCAGACCCACCCCGACCAGCAGCACGAGTACGCCGACGGCGCGGCGCCCCCAGCCCCGGGTGGCCAGCAGGGCGCCGGCGCCGGCGAGCCCGACCAGCGCCAACGCGGCGAGGCCCGGGACGAGGTCGCTGCCGGTCTGGTCAAAGCTCGACGGCGCCGCGATCCCGTGGGTGTAGCCGCTCTCCCAGGTGCGTCCGGCGCCGATGAAGGCCAGGCCCGCGCCTACGACGCAGAGGAGGACGGTGAGGGTGAGTCCCCGTTTGCCGGTCATCGCGCTGCTCTCAACGTCTCCGCCGCGCTGATCGCGGCGAGCACCGCGGCGGCTTTGTTCTGCGTCTCCCGCTCCTCCGCCGCTGGGTCGGAGTCGGCGACGATGCCGGCGCCCGCCTGCACGTAGGCCGCGCCGTCGCGCATCAGCGCCGTGCGGATGGCGATCGCCATGTCGAGGTCGCCGCTGAAGCCGAGGTAGCCGACGGTGCCGCCGTACACGCCCCGACGGGTCGGCTCCAGCTCCTCGATGATCTCCATCGCCCGTACCTTGGGCGCCCCGGACAGCGTGCCGGCCGGGAAGGTGGCGGCCAGCGCGTCGAACGCCGTGCGGTCGGGGTGCAGCTGACCGACCACCGTCGAGACGATGTGCATGACGTGGCTGTAGCGCTCGATGGTCGCGAACTCCGGCACCTCGACCGTGCCCGGCACGCACACCCGGCCCAGGTCGTTGCGGCCCAGGTCGACCAGCATCACGTGCTCGGCCCGCTCCTTGGGATCGGCCAGGAGCTCCGTCGCGAGCTCGTTGTCGTGCCGCTGGTCGCGGCCGCGCGGGCGGGTGCCGGCGATCGGGTGCAGCAGCGCCCGGCCGTCGGTGACCTTGAGGTGCGCCTCCGGCGACGAGCCCACGATGTCGAACTCGTCGAACCGCAGCAGATACATGTACGGGCTGGGGTTCGTGGTCCGCAGCACCCGGTAGACGTCGAGCGGGTCCGCGGTGGTCCGGCGCTCGAACCGCTGCGAGACGACGATCTGGAAGCACTCGCCGGCCCGGATCGCCTCCTTGGCCAGCTCGACCGCCTTGGGGTAGCCGCCGTCCGGCGTCCGGCTCTCCAGCCTCGGCTGGACCGGCGGCAGGTCGATCGTCGAGATCATCGGCGGGGTCGGTCGGGACAGCGAGGTCGTCATCGCGTCCAGCCGGCCGACGGCGTGGTGGTAGGCGGCGGCGGTCTGCTCCGCCGTCGCGTCCGGCGGCAGGATCGCGTTCGCGACCAGGATCGCGGAGCCCGCGTAGTGGTCGAGCACCACCAGGTCGGTCGCCAGCATCATGCCGAGCTCGGGCACGCCGAGCTCGTCGTCGGCCAGCTCGGGCAGGCGTTCGAAGCGGCGGACCAGGTCGTACGCCAGGTAGCCGACCATGCCACCGGTCAGCGGCGGCCCGTCGGGGTCGTGGCGGCGGCCGGTCAGGGCGGTGACGGTCGCGCGCAGCACGTCGACGGGGTCGCCCTCGGCCGGCACGCCCTCCGGGGGTGTGCCGAGCCATGCGGCGCGGCCTCCGCGCTCGACCAGCGTGGCGGCGCTGCGCACGCCGACGAACGAGTAGCGCGACCAGGCGGTGCCGGCGCCTGGTTCCGCCGACTCGAGCAGGAAGGTGCCCGGGCCGCCGGCCAGCTTGCGGTAGACGCCGATCGGGGTCTCGCCGTCGGCCAGCAGCCGGCGGGTGACCGGCACGACCCGCCCGGTGCGCGCCTGTTCGGCGAACTCGTCGAGCGTCGGGTTCACGGCTCCGGTGGTCATGCGCCCACCGTCAACTCGTCCGAGAAGCACGTGGGCGTGCCCGTGTGGCAGGCCGGGCCGACCTGCTCGACGGTCAGCAGGATCGTGTCGCCGTCGCAGTCGAGGGCGGCGGACTTCACGTACTGGTGGTGGCCGGAGGTCTCGCCC
Organism: Asanoa sp. NPDC049475; assembly: GCF_040676915.1. NCBI lineage: Bacteria > Bacillati > Actinomycetota > Actinomycetes > Micromonosporales > Micromonosporaceae > Asanoa > Asanoa sp. NPDC049475. Next base: position 231,937 of record NZ_JBFAPY010000010.1, read on the forward strand.
TTCACCCAGAGCTCCTGGCGGCTGCGCGACCAGTAGGTGGCCCTGCCGGTGGTCAGCGTGCGATGCAGCGCCTCGTCGTTCATCCAGGCGAGCATGAGCACCTCGCCGTCGTCGTGCCGGCGGACGACAGCGGGCACGAGCCCGTCGTCGGTGCGCTTCAGGCGGGCGGCGATCGCCGGGTCGAGACCCGATTCTGGGGAGGCCACCCGACCAATTGTTCCGTACCGGCGGCGGGACCAGATCCTGGGGCGGAGATATCCCTGCGGGAGCGGCTCAGGCCAAATCAGGGGCTGTGCTCCGGCTCACGTCACGGTAGTTTGAGCGTGCGCCGCCCGGGTTTCTCCATCTCACCGGCGGGGCGCTCCCCTGCCCTTTCCGCGCGTCTCGACCCGTCTCCGGCTTCGGTCGGCGCACGGGTCCGACGCGTTCCGTTCCGGCAGTCGCGTCCCGTCTCCCCCACCTGTCCGGCGCGCCCCCATCCTGGCATCGCCCGGCCGGGTTCGCCGTTGACGGAGCGGACGGAAGGAATCACCCGACATGCAGCCCCAGCCCACACCCCAGCCCGACCAGGGCGAGCCCACCATCTCCCTGCCCGGCCAGCGCCCGCCCGGCGACGACGGCCCGGTGTCGGCTCTCGACGCACTCGCTGCGGCCCAGGCGGCGGAGGCCACCGAGCCGGTCTCGACGGCCCTGACCGAGACGACGATCGAGACGCCTGTCATCCGTCCGGGTGAACCGGCCACCCAGCCCCTTCCCCCGATGACGAGCCAGTTCCTCGAGTCTCCCGCTTCTCCGTGGGCGACCGCTCCCGCCTCCACGGAGTCCGAACCCGACGCTGCCCTCGACGAGGCGGACGCCTCGGCGGTGGCAGAGGCCGACGCGGCCGCCGCGGAGGTCGCCGAGGCCGAGCCGGTCGTCGCCGAGAACGCGGAAGAGGCGGCCGAGACCGCAGCCGCCGCGGCCGCGGAAGACCCGGAGTTCGAGCGCGAATGGCAGGCGCTGCTGGCCGAAGAGGCCGCGTCCAACGGCGACGCGCCGACCGAGGGTGGGGAACCGACCGCTCTGGCCACTGTGGACACCGAAACCGACACGGTGAGCGGCGTGGAGGCCGGGACGCCGGCCTTCGGGGCCGAGGCTGAGGCGCCCGCGGAGGCTGAGGCCGTAACCGAGGTCGCTGCCGAGCCGGAAGCGGCCACGGCCGACACCGAGGACGAAGCGCCGGCGGACGCCGAGGCAGCCACCGAGGTCACGGCCGAGCCGGAAGCCGACACCGACGCGGACGCCGAAGGCGAATCCCCGGCGGACGCCGAGGCAGTCACGGAGATCGCCGCCGAGCCCGACGCCGACGCGAACGCAGACGCCGAAGGCGAAGACGACGCCCCCGCCGAGGCGGAGGCAATCACCGCGGCCGAGGCCGACACCGACGCGGACGCGGAAGCTGACGACGAAGCGTCGGCCGATGCGGAGGCCGTCACCGAGATCGCCGCCGAGCCCGACGCCGACGCGCACGCGGAAGCCGAAGACGACGCCCCAGCCGACGCGGAGGCCATCACCGAGACCGCGGTAGAACCGGAAGTCGACGCAGACGCGGAAGCCGAAGACGACGCCCCGGCCGACGCGGAGGCACTTGCCGAGACCGCGGCTGAGCCGGAAGCCGACGCGGCGGCCGACGGTGAAGCCCCAGCGGAGGCCGACGCGGTCATCGAGGTCGCAGCCGAGCCGGAGGTCGAGACCGCGGACGAGGACACCGAAGACGCGGATCCTGAGGCTCTCACCGGCCCGGAAGCCGATGCAGACGCGGACGCGGAAGCCCTCGCCGACGCGGAGTCCGTCACCGAGGCCGCGGCCGAGCCGGAAGCCGACGACGAAGCGCCGGTCGAGGTGGAGGCGGTCACCGAGGTCGCCGCCGAGCCCGACGCCGACACGGACGCGGAAGCCGACGACGAAGCGCCGGCTGAGACGGAGGCCGTCACCGAGACCGCCGCCGAGCCCGACGCCGACACGGACGCGGGAGACGACGCCCCGGCCGATACGGACGCCATCACCGAGACCGCCGCCGAGCCCGACGCGGACGCGGACGCCCCGGCCGAGGCCGAGGCCATCACCGAGACCGCGGCAGAACCGGAAGCCGACGCAGATGCGGAAGCCGAAGACGAATCCCCGGCGGACGCCGAGGCAGTTGCCGAGATCGCGCCTGAGCCGGAAGCGGACGCGGAGGCCGACGGTGAAGCCGCGGCGGAGGCCGACGCGGCCGCCGAAATCGTGGCCGAGCCGGAGGTCGAGAGCACGGACGAGGACACGGCAGACGCGGATTCTGAGGCCGTCACCGAGACCGGCGACGAAACAGCGCCCGACGAGGGTGCCGAGCCCGAGGCCATCGCCGAAGACGATGTTGAGGCGGCGGCCCAGGGCGACGACGAGGACAGTGCGGACGCCGAGCCCGAAGCGGTCACCGAAGCCGAGGAAAAGGCCGTCGCGGACGCCGCTCCGGAAGCCGTCGCCGAGGCAGGGGACGAAGAGGCGACCAAGGCCGACGACGACTCCGCGGACGCCGAGCCCGAGGCGGTCAGTGAGGACGGCGCCGAGACCGAAGCGGTCGCCGACGACGAGGCTGCGGCTGGCTCCGAGCCCGAGGCCGTCGCCGAGGGCGAAGCCGACGACGAGGACTCCGCCGACGCGGAGCCCGAAGCCGTGACCGAGATCGAAGCCGAGGCCGCGACTGACGAGGGCGCCGAAGAGGGCGAGCCCGAGGCTGTCGTCGAGGCGGAGGCCGACACCGACGCGACGCAGACCGAGCCGGAAGCCGCCGCCGAGGCGGAGACCGCGCCCGAGGGCGACGCCGCGGACGCGGAGCCCGAGGCGGTTGCCGAGACCGAGGCTGACGCCGGCGAGGAGCTTGTCGAGACCGCGGCCGTCGTGGCGCCGGCGGAAGAGGTCGCCGTCGACGACGAAGGGCTCGCGGAGACTGCCGAGGCGCCTCAGCCCGTCGACGAGGCGGCCGAAGACGACGAGCCGGCCGAAGAGGCGGTCGAGGTCGAGCCGGTGGTCGCCGCGCCGACGTTGACCGATCTCGGGTCGCCGGCCGCGGAGGTGCGGCCGGTCAGTGGGCCGCCGATGCGGCCCGGGGACGTGCCGGAGACCCGGATCGCGGTGTGGAGCGCCGAGGCGGCCGACGCGCTGCGGTCCGAGTGGCACGAGGTCAAGGCGCAATTCGTCGACGAGCCGACCGAGGCCCTGGAGCACGCGCAGGGCCTGGTCGCCCGGGCCGTGCAGCAGCTCGCCGAGACGCTGCTCGCCGAGCAGGTCGAGCTCGACCCCCGGCGGGACAACGACGCGCCGGACACCGAGGCGATGCGGGTGGCGATGCGCCGGTACCGCGACTTCCTCGACCGGGTGCTCGCGCTCTAAACAGCACAGACAAGCGCCCCGGTCCCCCGAACGATGGGGGGCCGGGGCGTTCGCTTGCGTACACCCATCTATTTCATCTACCGTTGAGTTCAACAGTCGTTGAATTTCAGAGACGGAGGAACGATGGAGACCGCGATCGAGGTCGCCGACCTCGTGATCAACCGCGGAAAGCGCGAGGTGCTGCACGGGTTCAGCTGCTCCATCCCGCGCGGCAGCATCACCGGGCTGCTCGGGCCCAGCGGCAGCGGCAAGACCACCCTGATGCGCGCCGTCGTCGGCGTGCAGCTCGTCGCCTCGGGGCGGGTCACCGTCCTCGGCGAGCCGGCCGGCTCCCCGCCGCTTCGGCGCAAGATCGGCTACCTGACGCAGGCGCCGAGCGTCTACGACGACCTCACGGTCCGGGAGAACGCCCGCTACTTCGCCTCCCTCTACGGGCTCGGCGCGGCCGACGCCGAGGCCGCCGTCGACGGGGTCGGGCTCTCCGGCGCCGCGCACCAGCTCGTCGGCAACCTGTCCGGTGGGCAGCGCAGCCGGGCCTCGCTGGCCTGCGCGATCGTCGGCCGGCCGGAGGTCCTCGTCCTCGACGAGCCCACGGTCGGTCAGGACCCGGTGCTCCGCGACGAGCTGTGGGCGCAGTTCCGCGCCCTGGCCGCCGACGGCGCCACGATCCTGGTCTCCAGCCACGTGATGGACGAGGCCAACCGCTGTGACCGGCTGCTGCTGATCCGCGACGGCTACCTGATCGGCGACGGCACCCCGGCGGCGATCAAGGCGACGGCCGGCACCGACGACCTCGACGAGGCGTTCCTGCGCATCATCCGTCAACAGGAGAAGGCGGCCGCGTGATGTCCCCACACATCCTTGCCAGCACGATCGGCCGGATCGTCCGGCAGCTCCGGCACGACCGCCGCACGGTCGCGCTCGTCATCGTCGTACCCCTGCTGCTGTTGACCCTGCTCTATTTCATGTTCGACGGCGGGCTGATGTTCGACCGGGTCGCACTGGTCATGCTCGGCATCTTCCCGTTCATCATCATGTTCCTGATCACCAGCATCGCGATGCTGCGCGAGCGCACGAGCGGCACCCTCGAGCGCCTGTTCACCACCCCGGTCGGCAAGCTCGACCTGCTGTTCGGCTACGGCATCGCGTTCGGTCTCGTGGCCACGGCACAGGCGACGGTCGCGGCGGGGCTGGCCTACTGGCTGTTCGACCTCGACACCGCGGGCAGCCTCTGGCTGGTCATCGTGATCGCGGTGGCCAACGCGGTGCTCGGCGTCGCGCTCGGCCTGCTGTGCAGCGCGTTCGCCCGCACCGAGTTCCAGGCGGTGCAGTTCATGCCGGTGGTGGCGATCCCGCAGATCCTGCTCTGCGGCCTGTTCGTCGCGCGGGACGCGATGGCCGGCTGGTTGCAGGTGGTCAGCGACGTGCTGCCACTGTCCTATTCGGTGGAGGCGCTCACGGAGGTCGGCGCCCACGCCGACCCGACCGGCACGATGTGGCGAGATCTTGGCATCGTGGTCGGCGCGATCATCCTCGCGCTCGCCCTCGGCGCCGCCACGCTGCGTCGCCGCACGGCCTGACCACAATGGGGTCGGGCGCCGCCCGCCAGCGACGCCCGACCCGAAGCACCGAAGGGCTAGTGATGGTACGACGGACCGGCCGCCGGCCCGGCAACCCCGACACCCGTGACGCGATCCTCGCGACCGCCCGCACCGCGTTCGCGGAGAAGGGCTACGACGGCGCCTCGATCCGCCACATCGCCACCGGCGCCGGCGTCGACCCGGCCCTGGTGCACCACTATTTCGGCACCAAGGACAAGCTGTTCCTGGCGGCGATGAACTCGCCGATCGACCCGAGCGTCGTCATCCCGGAGGCGCTCGCCGGCGACCCCGACGCCGTCGGCGAGCGGCTGGTGCGGTTCTTCCTGTCGATCTGGGACTCGCCGGCGGGCAAGGCCGGCGTGGCCATGCTGCGCTCGGCGGTGAGCAGCGAGTGGACCGCCCGGCTGTTTCGGGAGTTCGTCGTCAGCCAGGTGCTGCGCCGGGTCCGCAGCGTCGTGCCGATGCCCCACGACGAGGCGCCGATGCGGGTCAGCCTGGTCGCCAGCCAGCTTGCCGGGCTGGCCATGGCCCGCTACGTGATCAAGGTGGAACCGCTTGCCTCCGCGCCGCCCGAGGTGCTGGTCGCGGCCATCGGCCCGACGATCCAGCGCTACGTCTTCGGCGAGCTCCCCGGCGTCTGGGCCAGCCCGCCGTCGTCCGAGGGGCCGGGCTAGCGCGGCGTGCGGGCCAGCCCGCCGGCGCGAAACGCCCCCGGGCTAGCCTGGCGCGCATGGCCGAGTCCCTGCCGTTCGACCGTGTCGCCGACTCCTACGACCAGACCCGGGGCGGCGAGCAGCGCGGTCGGCAGTTCGCCGCCGCGCTCGCACCGCACCTGCTGCCGGGTCGCGTGCTGGAGATCGGCGTCGGCACCGGGCTGGTCGCCGCCGCGCTGGCCCAGGTGCACGGCGTGCCCGCGGTCGGTGTCGACCTCTCCCCCGCCATGCTCACGCACGCGCACACCCGGCTCGGCGCGCGGGTGGCGGTGGGCGACGCGCGGGGGCTGCCGGTGCGTGACGCGTCCGTCGACAACGCCTTCTTCGCCGGCGCGCTGCACGTGATCGTCGACGTCGAGGCGGCGTTCACGGAGGCCGCGCGGGTCGTCCGGCCCGGCGGGCGGGTGCTGGCCCTGTCGGCGGGCAGCGACCGGGACCGCCACGACGCCTTCGCGCCGCTGCTGGCGGGGCTGCCCGGCCGCGACCGGGTGGACCACCCCGAGGCCGTACGGGCCGCCGCGACCTCGGCCGGGCTGCGCACGCGCGAGAGCCGCGAGGTGACCGTCGGCGCGGCCGCCACGTCGCCCAACCAGATCGCCGAGACGATCGAGACCCGCGCGTGGTCGTACCTGTGGAACGTCGACGGCGCGGTCTGGGTCTCGACCGTGATGCCGATCGTGCAGGGCCTGCGCGACCTGCCCGACCCGGACGAGCCCCGGGACCGCCTGCTGACCTTCCAGCTCTCGGTGTTCGAGAAGGCCTAGCGCGTCTGCTCGAGCCAGCTGGCGTAGAGCTTGGCGTAGACCGAGCCCGGGTCCTGGACCAGCTGGTCGTGCGGGCCGCGCTGCACGATGCGGCCCTTGTCGACCACGATCACCTCGTCGGCGGCCTGCGCGGTCGACAGCCGGTGTGCGATCGCGACCGTGGTGCGGCCGCGGGTCACCGCGTCGAGGGTGCGCTGCAGCCGCACCTCGGTGGCGGGGTCTACCGCGCTGGTGGCCTCGTCGAGCACGAGCAGGTCAGGGTCGGCGACATAGGCGCGAGCAAGCGCGACCAGCTGCCGCTCGCCGACGCTGAGCGCCTCGCCGCGCTCGCCGACCCGGGTCGCCAGGCCGTTCGGCAGGCTCTCGACCCAGTCGGTCAGGCCGAGCTCGGTGAACGCCAGCGCCAGGTCGGCGTCGGTCAGGTCCGGGCGGGCGAACCGCACGTTCTCGGCCACGGTCGCGTCGAACAGGAAGCCGTCCTGCGGCACCATCACCACGCGGGAGCGCAGCGAGTCGAAGCGGAGCTGGTCGAGCGGCACTCCGGAGAGCCGCACCGTGCCGGTGGTCGGGTCCATCAGCCGCGTCAGCAGCTTGGCGAACGTGGTCTTGCCGCTGCCCGTCTCGCCGACCACGGCCACCCGCGTCTTCGCGGGGATGTCCAGGTCGACGTCGTCGAGCACGATCGGGCCGCCGTACGTGAAGGACACGTCCTGGAAACGCACGTCGATCGGACCGGGCGGAAGGTCGACACCCTGCTCGCCGGGGTCGGCCACGTCGGGCCGCACGTCGAGCACGTCGAGCACGCGCCGCCAGCCGGCAACCGCGTTCTGCGCCTCGTTGAGCACCTCGGTCGCGATCTGCACGGGCTGGATGAAGAGCGTGACCAGGAAGAGGTACGCGGTCAGCTGGCCGATCGTCAGCGTGCCGCCGATGCCGAGCTGGACGCCGACCACGACGACCGCGGCGGTGGCCAGGCCGGCCGCGATCTCGCCGCTGGAGAAGCCGATCACGCTCGTCCGCAGGGCGCGCATCTGGGACGTCTTGTGCCCCTCGATCGCGGTGTTGAGTCGGGTCCGGGTGCGGTCGGAGACGCCGTACGCCCGGATCACCGGCGCGCCGACGACGCTCTCCGACACCGCCGCGAGCAGGGCGCCCATCCGCTGGCGGACCAGCCCGTACGCGCCGGCCAGCCGCTTCTGGAACGCCCGGATCACGAACACCGCGGGCGCGAACGCGACCAGCACGACGAGCGTGAGCTGCCACGAGTAGAAGGCCATCACGCCGGCGGTGACCAGGAGCTGGCCGGCGCTGATGATCAGGATCACGCCGCCCCACTGGAGGAACTGGGTGATCTGGTCGATGTCGCTGGTCACCCGCGAGACGAGCGAGCCGCGCCGCTCGGACTGCTGGTGCAGCATCGACAGGTCGTGGATGTGGCGGAAGGTGCGCACCCGCACGTTGGCCAGCGCCGTCTCGCTGACCGTGAACAGCCGCCGCATCATCAGGTAGCCGCACAGCGTCGTCACCGCCAGCACGCCGGCCGTGATCGCCACGACGCTGCCGACGAAACCGACGTCGAGCCCACCCGGACCGGCGATGCCCTTGTCGATCGCCTGCTGGATGGCGACCGGCACGGCGGCCCGGCCGATCATCGAGATGACCGCGAAGAACAGGGTGCCGGCCAGGCCGGTACGCAGCTCCGGCGACAGCGACAGGCCGCGCCGGATGGTGGTCCAGGTGGACTCGGTGCGCTCCTCAGCGACGGCGTCGGTGGCGGTCTTCGCTTTCGCGGGCGCGGCGACGGTCGTGGTCACGCGGTCACCGCCCCTTCGTCCTCGTACGCGTGCTCGCGCTCCCGTTCGGCCTCGGCCCGCTCGTAGGCGGTGACCAGGTCGGCGTACCCCGGCGTGCTGGCGAGCAGCTCCGAGTGGGTGCCGGCGGCGACCACCCGCCCGTGCTCGATGTAGACCACCTCGTCGGCCAGCGCGATCGTGGCCCGCCGGTAGGCGACCACCATGATCGAGGTGGGCTGCTCGCCGCCGCGCAGGGCGGCCAGGATCGCGGCCTCGACCCTCGGGTCGACCGCGCTGGTGGCGTCGTCGAGCACCAGCAGCCGGGGTCGGCCGGCCAGGGCGCGGGCGAGCGTGAGGCGCTGACGCTGGCCGCCGGACAGCGAGGTGCCCCGCTCGCCGACCATGGTGTCGAGGCCCTCGGGCAGGCGCGCGATGAACTCGTCGGCCTGGGCGAGGCGCAGGGCCGCCCAGATCGCGTCGTCGTCGATGCCTGGTCGGTCGAGCGCGACGTTGGCGCGCACCGAGTCGTCGAAGATGAACGGGATCTGTGCGACGAGGGCGGCGTTGTCGGCGAGGGCGGCGGCGGTGAGGTCCGGCAGCGCGTGGCCGTCGATGGTGATCGTGCCGGTGGCCGGGTCGACCAGCCGCACCGCGAGCGAGGCGATGGTCGACTTGCCGGAGCCGGTCGGGCCGACCAGGGCGACCGTGCGGCCCTCGGGGACGACCAGGCTGATGTCGTGCAGGACGGTCGGGCCGTGTTCGTCGCCCGCCGCCGCGGCGGCCATGTCGTCGGTCTCGGCACCGACTGGGTAGGCGTAGTCCACGCCGTCGAACGCGAGCCGCGCGGGGCTGTCCGATTTTTCGGGACTTATCGTGCCGTAGCGCATCTCGCCCGTGGCCGTCAGCACGTGCTGGAGCCGGTCCCACCCAGCCACGCTCCGCGGTAGCTCGGCCAGCACCCAGCCGATCGCGCGCACCGGGAAGGCCAGCACGGTGAACAGGAACGCGATGCTGACCAGGTCGGTCACCGAGATGTCGCCGGCGCGCAGCCGGAACGTGCCGACGATCAGCACGGCCAGCGTGCCGAGGCTGGGCAGCGTCTCCATCAGCGGGTCGAACAGGCCGCGCAGCCGGCCGACCGAGATCAGCGCGTCGCGCAGCTCACGGGCCTGGCCGGCGAAGCGGTCGGTCTCCTGACCCTCGCGGCCCATCGTCTTGACCACCAACGCGCCGTCGAAGCTCTCGTGCGCGATCGCGCTGACCTCGCCGCGCATGAGCTGGGCGCGGGCCTGGCGCGGCGCCATCCGGCGCGAGTAGAAGACGTTGATCAGGAAGAGGCCGGCGAAGGTGGCCAGGCCGACCAGGGCCAGCACCCAGTCGGTCAGGAACAGCGACCCGACGGCGCCGACCAGCATCACCAGCGTGCCGACGGCGAACGGCAGGGGCGCGATCGGGAACCAGGCGGCCTCGACGTCGGAGTTCGCGTTGGACAGCAACGTGCCGGTCGCGTGCCGGTGGTGCCACGAGAGCGGGAGGTCGAGGTAGCGTCCGGTGACCAGCCGCCGGTAGCGCGCCTGGAGGCGGAACTGCATGTAACCGGCACCGAGCCGGCGCCCGAAGATGCCGACCACCCGGAGCACGCTGATCGCCAGCACCGCCATCGCGCCCAGCCAGAGCAGCGCGTTGTTGACCGCACCGTCCTCGATGGCCGGCACGATGATCTTCCCGACGATGTGCCCGATCACGTACGCGCTGCCCACGACCAGGCCGCCGAAGAGCACACTGCCGCCGACCGCGAACGCGAAGATGCGCGGTTCGTCGCGGATGGCCCGGCCCAACACGCGGAAGCCCCGGGCGAGCACGTCCCGACTGGTCACGCTCGCCACTATGTTTTGCCCCTCTGTCTGACCGCCCGGCTGCCCGCTGGGGGTAAGCCGCGAAATTCCACCGTAATCCTTACCGGACCCAAGCCCTCCGGGCGAGCGGGTATTCCATGTGTCCGCCGTCACAGCGAGGTGTGTCCTGGCACACCCTGGCTACGATTCTCGCCATGTCGCGGTTCGTACGGTCCGAACGTCGGAAACTTGCCGACCTTTTCAGCACGGTCGGCCCCGAAGCGCCGACCATGTGCACCGGTTGGGTCGCCCGCGACCTGGCCGCTCACCTGGTCATTCGGGAGCGCCGGCCCGACTCCAGCCTCGGCATGTTCATCCCGCCGCTACGCTCGCACGCCCGCAACCTGCTGCGCTCGTTCGCCGCGCGCCCGTACACCGACCTGGTGGAATTGGTCCGAAACCCGCCACTCTGGAGCCCGGTCAGCAACCCGCTGGTCGAGGGGATGACCAACGGCCTGGAGTTCTTCGTGCACCACGAGGACGTCCGCCGCGCCCAGGCCGGCTGGCAGCCACGCGACCTGCCCAAGGAGGACCAGGCCGCCCTCTGGAAGAGCGCGTCGCTGATCGCCCGGCTGCGGCTGCGCAAGTTCCCCGCGGCGCTGCTCGTGCAGGCGCCCGGGTTCGGCGAGATCTCCACCGGCGCCGGCGGCGAGCCGCTCCGGCTGATCGGCGCGCCCGGCGAGCTGGCCTACTTCCTGTCCGGCCGGCAACGGGCCACCCGCGTTCAGATCGACGGGCCGCCCGCCCTGGCCGATCGGCTGCGGACTTCCCCGCTGAAGATCTGAGGCATCGACCGAACCACCCGTTCCCTCTCTTGCGGGTCGCCAGACATCATCGGGTACGGGCTGGGGGTGGGATGCGGACGTTCGCCGTGACGGCTCTGAACCCGCCGCCGTACGACGGGATAGTCCACGAAGCGGTCGCCGAGGTCGCCGCGCACTCGGCCGACTGGGCGGACGCGTTCGGGCTGGTGCCCTCGCCGGCGGGCCGGGAGCGGCTGGCCCGGGCCAACGCCGCGGAGCTGGCCGCGCGGGCCTGCCCCGAGGTGCCCCTGTCGGCGGTCCGGCTGCTGTCCGACCTGATCACCTGGCTGTTCGCGTTCGACGACCGGTGCGACGAGGACGAGCTCGGCGCCAACCCGGCCCGGCTCGCGCCCGCCCTGGCGCCGCTGCTCGAGGTGGTCGACCGGTTCGGCACGACGGCGCACGCGGGCTACCAGCCGGCCGGGCCGACCGCGGCCGCGCTGCACGACCTGTGCCGCCGGGTCCGAGCGCTGGACCGGCCGGGCGGGCTGCTCAAGTTCGCCGCGGCCTTCCGCGAGTACCTGTTCGCCCTCCTGTGGGAGGCCACCAACCGGCAGCTGCACCGGGTGCCACGGTTCGCCGAGTACGTGCAGATGCGCCGGCACACCGGTGCCGTGCTGCCCAGCTTCGCGCTCACCGACCTGGCCACGGACGGTCTGGCGGCCACCGTCGACCGGGTCGACCCGCGGGTGGTCCGGCTCGACCTGCTGGCCGCCGACCTGGTCTGTTGGTGCAACGACGTCTTCTCGTACGGGAAGGAACGCCTGCGCGACGGGCACAACCTGGCCACCGTCATCGCGTACGAGCTGACCTGGCCGGAGCGGGCGGCCCTGACCGAGGCGGCGGCGCGGTACAACGCGGGACTGGCCGCGTACGGCGCGTTGGAGGCCGAGGTGCTGGCCGACGCCGACGGCCGGTTGACCCGGATGCTGCTGTCCCGCCGCCGCTGGTTGCGGGGCACGTACGACTGGTCGCTGGGCGCGCAGCGCTACCAGCCCTGAGTCCAGGATAAAGACCCTGGTCAGGCCATGATCGACACGTACGCCAAGGGACTGGCATCGACGTACCGGTTAGCCATACTCTTCGGTAGCAATCGTGAGAGTGACCGCAATCACATGGCCGACTAAAGGTGGTTTCCGGATATGTCGCTCGATGTCCCTTACCGGTCGATCCCCGACATGTTCCTCAAGCGTGTCGCCGCTTCGCCCGACGCGCGGGCGTTCGGCTTCCCCGGCACCTCGGGTCCGCAGTGGATCACGTGGCAGCAGGTGGGCGAGCGCGCCCGGGCTCTGGCGGCCGGCCTGCACGGCCTCGGCGTGGGCGCCGAGGAGCGCGTGGCCATCCTGGCCAACACCCGCATCGAATGGGTCATCGCCGACCTCGGCATCATGTGCGCGGGCGGCGCGACCACCACGGTCTACCCGACCACCGAGCCGGAAGACGCGACGTTCATCATCTCGGACTCCGGCTCCAAGGTCGTCATCGCGGAGAACGCGATGCAGGCCGGCAAGCTGTCCGGCGCCGAGCTGCCGCAGGTCACCCACGTCGTGCTGATCGACGGCGAGGCCGACCCGGCCGCCAACCCGCCCCAGCTCACCCTGGCCGACCTGGAGAAGCAGGGCGCCGCCGTGCTGGCCGGCGACCCGGAGCTGATCGACCGGCTGGTCGCCGAGATCGCCCCCGACCACCTGGCCACCCTGATCTACACGTCGGGCACCACCGGCCGTCCCAAGGGCGTCGAGCTGCTGCACGCCGGCTGGTGCTGGGAGGCGGTCGCGCAGGCCGACCTGGGCATCCTGCGGGCCGACGACCTGCAATACCTGTGGCTGCCGCTGTCGCACTCGTTCGGCAAGACGCTGCTGTGCGGCATCATCCACGTCGGCCTGCCGACCTACGTCGACGGCCGGATCGACCAGCTGGTCGACAACCTCGCCGTGGTCAAGCCGACCCTGATGTGCGGCGCGCCCCGGATCTTCGAGAAGGTCTACAACCGCGCGATCACCAACGCCACGTCCGAGGGCGGCGCAAAGGCCAAGATCTTCGGGTGGGCGGTCGCCACGGGCAAGCGCAAGGTCAAGCTGGAGCAGGCGGACCAGCCGGTGCCGGCGGCCCTCAAGGCGCAGTACGCGATCGCCACCAAGCTGGTCTTCAGCAAGCTCCAGGCCCGACTGGGCGGCAACATCCGCACGCTGGTCTCCGGCGCGGCCCCGCTGAGCGTCGACATCTCGGAGTTCTTCGCGGCGGCGGGCCTGCCCATCTCGGAGGGCTACGGCCTGACGGAGACGAGCGCGGGCAACTTCGTCAACCGGCCGGGCGGCCTCCGCATCGGCACGGTGGGCCAGCCGCTCGGCGACCTGGAGTGCAAAATCGACTCGGACGGCGAGGTGCTGCTCCGCGGCACGCCGGTGATGCGCGGCTACCACAACCTCCCCGAGGAGACCGCGGCCGCGTTCACCGAGGACGGTTTCTTCCGCACGGGCGACATCGGCGAGATCAGCGAAGACCGCTTCCTGAAGATCACCGACCGCAAGAAGGACCTGGTGAAGACCTCGGGCGGTAAGTACATCGCCCCGTCCCACATCGAGGGCCTCTTCAAGGCGATCTGCCCGTACACCTCGCAGGCGATCGTGATCGGCCAGGCCCGCAACTTCTGCACGATGCTGATCACCCTGGATCCGGACGCGATCGCGGGGTGGGCGGCAGGCGGAGAGCTCGCGGGCAAGCCGTACGCGGAGATCGTCACGTCATCGCAGGCCCACGCGATGGTCGAAGGCCACGTCGCGGAGCTGAACGCGAAGCTCAACCGCTGGGAGACGATCAAGAAGTTCACGATCCTCCCCCGCGACCTGACGATCGAAGACGGCGAGATCACCCCGTCCCTGAAGGTCAAGCGCCGCGGCGTGGAAGCGAACTTCGCAGACGAGATCAACAAGATGTACGAAGGCACCGTCGCCGAGATCTGAGACCAGCAGACGGCCCGTCGGGTTTGGCACCACGCCCGGCGGGCCGAACTGCCCGCGACGACCGCCCTCTCTCGGTGCCGCACATCCCGCTTCGCGGCAGCAACCACCGCGACCAGCCCAGCCGATGCCGCACACCCGACAACCCCAGCCGCCCACGGCAACCACCCAACTCGGGCACTTATGGCCCGCACGCCGGCGACGGCGTGGGACGCCGGCCGCTAGCAAGCCGCGAACCGCCGAACCACCGCAACCCAGCCCAGCCGTCAACGGCAACCACCCCCGCACGGTAAAGCGGCGAACCCCTTGACCGCGACCAGCCCCGGCCGATGCCGCACAACCCGGGCGAGCCGAGCAGTCGGTCGGGTTGCGCCTCGGTAAGGCCCCGCCAGCCTCGGTCACCGCAGGTCACACAGCGGTGCCGCAATGCCCGCAGGGGATCGACGACCGTTACGGGTCGGGCAGCGCCGTTGAGCCGTGGGTCGGACATTGCCGGCCCGCAAGGAATCGCCGCCACTGGCGCCATGATCGTGTGCATCGGATCGGGGTCAGGAGCCGCTGCACCCATGATCGTGTGCAACAGGCCTGGTGACGGCGCGGCGTGTCGCCCAGATCTGCCACACACGATCATGATTTGGTCGAATCCAAGCCCAGATGCAGTGCACACGATCATCGACTTGCCAGCCACACCCCGCACGCCTCGCCCGGCAACCGATCCCGCACGGCACGTCATCGAGCTCAAGACCTACTGCGGCAGCAACCGCTTGGTTCTGGGCGGGCCAGTGCGGAGCTGGCCGCGGATCCGTCGCCGGCGGGAGCTACGGGGGGGGTCGAAAGCGCCGTCGCGGTTTCGCCTCCGTCGGCCGGGAACGCCTTGCCGGCTGGCTACGCCGGGGCTGGGCCCAGCCCGAAGCCCCAGCCCGAACCCAACGGCCCGAAGCCCCAGCCCGAACCCAACGGCCCGAAGCCCCAGCCCGAACCCAACGGCCCGAAGCCCCAGCCCGAACCCAACGCCGGGCCCAGCCCGAAGCTCAACCCGAAGCCTAAGCCGACGCCCAGCCCGAAGCCCCACCCGACGGTCACCCCGAAGCCGAGGGCGTACCCCTCGCGAGACCTTCAGCCGTAGCCGTCAGCGGCCATGTCGAGGGCGAGGCCGAGGGCGTTGCCCCACCCGCCTACCTGGCCCAGCGGATTCGCGGGCGGTGGCCCAGCGGACCCGGCACCGGAGCTCGATCGGATCGCTCTTGACTAAGCGATGACCACCGGCTTGCGCCAGCCGGGTTGGGGGGCGTGGTCCAGGTCGTAGCGGACCGTGGCGATCCGCTTGACCGCGTCGATCAGGTCGCCCGCCGGCAGGGTGTACGGCAGCCGCAGGAAACGCTCCAGCGTCCCGTCCAGGCCGAACCGTGGACCCGGAGCCAACCGCACCCCCACCTCCTCCGACGCCCGCGCCAGCGCGCTCGAGATCGGGCCGTCCAGCTCCGCCCACAGGGTCACCCCGCCGTGCGGCGGATGGACCCGCCACTCCGGCAGGTGCTCGGCCAGCGCCTCCAGCAGTGCGTCGCGTTGGGTCGCGAGCTGCACCCGCCGGGCCGGGACGATCGTGTCGGCGCGGTCCAGCAACTGCGCCGCCACGAGTTGGTCCAGCACCGGGCTCGACATGTCGACGCCGACCCGCAACGCCGCCAGGCGTTGGACTGTTGGGGCCGAGGCGCGGACCCAGCCGATGCGTAGGCCGCCCCAGTAGGGCTTGCTCATGCCGCCGATGGTGATCACGCGGGAGTGGCGGTCGAACATGGCTACCGGCGGTGGCATCTCCACGCCGTCCAGTGGCAGGTCCACGAACGACTCGTCGACGACCAGGTCCGTGCCGGTCGAGTGGGCCGCGGCGACCATCCGCTCGCGCAGGTCCGCCGGCATCAGGTGGCCGGTCGGGTTGTGGAACTCCGGGATCACGTACGCCAGCCGCGGGGTGCTCTGCCGCAGCGCTCCGAGCAGGAGCTCGCCGTCCCAGCCGGCCGACGGGTCCAGGCCGTGCGTCGTGATCCGGGCGCGGCGCGCGGACAGCGCCGCCAACGCGTTGGGATAGGTCGGCGACTCCATGAGTACGCCGTTGCCAGCCTGGACCGTCAGCCGCAGCACCAGGTCGAGCGCCTGCTGCGTGCCGCTGGTCACCATGATCTGGTCCGGGCTCGTCGGCAGGCCGCGGTCGGTGAAACCACGGGCCACCGCCTCGCGCAGCTCCACGAGACCGGTCGGGTGGTAGCCGGCGTCGCCCAGATAGCGCGGCAGCTCGTCGGCGGCCGCGCGGGCGGCGGGGATCAGCTCAGGCGGCGCGGCCAGCGCGGCACAGCCCAGGTCGATCATGCCGAGGTCGTTGAGCGGGGTCCACAGGCCGGTGCTGGCGACCCGGTGGCCGCCGGGCAGGGTGGTCCAGCTGCCCGCGCCGCGGCGGCTGGTCAGGTGGCCGCTGTCGCGCAGCTCCCGGTACGCGGCCGTCACCGTCGTCCGGCTGACCTTGAGCGCCTCGGCCAGCTCGCGCTCGGCCGGCAGGCGAATGCCCAGCGGCAGCCGTCCGTCGGCGAGCAGGCCCCGCACCGCGCCGGCCAGGGCGGCGTAGTCGGGGTTTCGCCGGCGGCCCGGCAGGGCGTGCCAGTGGCCGAGCAGGCGGGCGAGTTGGCTACCCCGGACCAGGCTTGTCATATCCACTCCTCGCGAATTGGCTCTTCAGCACCGAACCAATTGGCCTTCAGAGTTGCATGCATGGCGTCCGAGAGCAACCACCCCATGGCCCTGCGAGACCGGCTTCCCCGCCGGCTGACCCAGCTTTTTCTGGGTCTCGTGCTGTACGGGGCGAGCATGGCCCTCCAGATCGAGGCCACCCTGGGACTGGACCCCTGGGACGTCTTCCACCAGGGCCTCGCCGAGAAGACCGGGCTCTCGTTCGGCACCATCGTGATCATCGTCGGCGCGGCGGTCCTGCTGCTCTGGATCCCGCTGCGGCAGAAACCGGGCATCGGCACCGTCAGCAACATCGTCATCATCGGCCTCGCGGTCGACGCGACGCTGGCCCTGCTGCCCACCCCGGACGCGCTGGCGGTGCGGATCACCTTCCTCGTCCTGGGCATCGTGCTCAACGGGGTCGCGGGCGGCCTCTACATCGGTGCGCGGCTCGGGCCGGGGCCGCGGGACGGGCTGATGACCGGGTGGGTCGGACGCAAGCCGGGCCGGTCGATCCGGCTCACGCGTACGGTCATCGAGGTGGCCGTGCTCGGCGCGGGTGTGCTGCTCGGCGGCACTGTCGGCATCGGAACGGTGGCGTACGCCCTCCTGATCGGACCGTTGAACCACGTCTTCATCCCGCTGTTCACGGTGCGCCCGAAACCACCGCGGATCGGCGGTCAGCCGATCGCCGAACCGACTGCATGATGCATCGAACCTGGTGAAGGTTTCAGGTAAACGAAAGATCACACCAATGTTCATGGGTCGTTGACGTTGGCATCATTGCTCCATGGGGCAAGACGGCTGGCGGCGATCCGACGCTTGGATCTTCGTCGCGGTGGTGATGGCCAACGGGGCCGGGCGGCACATGCGCTCGGCAACCACTCGACGACCCGAGGGCGTGCGGCTCGCCGACGTGCTCTCGATGGCCGACCACCTGCGGCAACTGCTACCCGGCCGGCGTGAGGTCGAGGAAGCGGTCCGGCGCCTGACCGGCGCCGGCCTGATCACGGTGGTCGACGGCTGGTTCCGCGTCACGTCGGCCGGCGGCACGCTCTGGCGCAACCGCCGGTCCGGTGTAGGCGCGGTCGACACGGTCTACACCCAACTGCTCAGGCGTCCGATCCCTGACGACAGCGACTGGACCCTCGACGACGCGGACCACGCCGCCGCGATCCTCGAGTACGCGGGGCGGATCGAACCGACCGACTAACGTCGGGCCACCGGCAGTCGGCCGGGTCGCCACAGGCGCTCTTGACCGTGCCAGGGGCGATGTCGAGGGTGCGCGCGATCTCCGTTTCGCTGAGGTCCTCGTAGAAGCGCAGGACGACCACCGCCCGCTCCCGTCGCGTGCGCACCGCGAGCGCCCGCTGCACCGTGTCCCGCCCGACCACCTGCTCGGACGGGTGACGCAGGATCGGCCGGTCCGGTTCTGTGCGGCGTCAGACGAGCGCCGGAGCCGGCGCCGGCATCCGGTCGCGCGCCGCCCACCGGACCAGCGGCACGGCGGACAGGCCCGCGGCCAGGAACAGGCCGCCGACGACCAGCCAGCCCCAGCCCCCGGTGGTCACGGCCAGAGCGATCAGCGACGCGGGCGCGACCATGTTGACGGCCGAGTTGCCCATCCGGAAGGCACCGAAGTACTCGCCGCGGCGTTCCGGTGGCGGCAGGTCGGCGGAGAGCGTCCACGAGCCTGCCGACTGCCACATCTCCGAGAGTGTGAACAGCACCGCGCCGACCACGAAGACCACCATGGTCGACGCGCCCGAGGTGGCGCCGGCCAGGTAGAAGACCGGGCAGCCGAGCGCGGCGGCCAGGCCGGCGAGCCGCAGCGCCCGGGCGGCGCCGTCGACCGTGTGCGCACCGCGGGTCATCCACACCTGCAGCGTCGTCGCCATCAGCGTGTTGACCAGGGTCAGCACGCCGATCCACCACTTCGGCGCGTCGGTGTGCGTCAAGAGCCACAGCGGCATGACCTCGAGCTCGACCGTCCCGTAGGCGAGCAGCACCGCGCAGAGCACGGTCACCGCGAGGAACTGCCGGTCGGCGAAGACGTTGCGTTGGCCGGCCGGCCGCCGCCGGGAACGGGCGGCGGGGCCGGCGGGCAGCCGGGCGATCAGCGACAGGCTGGTCAGTTGGACGACGGCCATGGTCAACGGCAGCGCCAGGTACGCCGCGCGCGTGTCGACCGCGAGCGCCAGCGCCGCGAGGCCGGCGCCGACGGACCAGCCGACGTTGAGCCAGGAGCGGGCGAACGCCTGGGTCCGCACCCGGGTCGCGGGGTCGACCGCCTCGACGAGGTAGACGTTGCGGCCGGCCTGCGCGACGCCGCTGACCAGTTCGAACAGGACGATCATCGCGAGGAAGCTGACGAACCCGCGGGCGAACGGCCAGAGCAGGAAGCCCGCCGCGCTGCCGGCGACGCCCAGGAACCAGGCCCGGCGCGGACCCCAGCGGTCGGCCAGCGCGCTGAGCGGCACCGAGCACACCAGCACCGCGCCCGCCGCCGCGGACAGGCCGATGCCGATCTCGTGCGGACGCAGGCCGACCACGCGGGTGAAGAACACCGCGCTGCCGGTGCTGAACGTGCCGATGCCGACCCCGAAGATCAGGCTGACGAGGGCGTACGCACGTGGAATGCCCGCCGGTGGCACCAGGTTCTCCCGCACGCGCATGACAGGCATCCCACCACGCGCGGGGTTGATCTTGCGACCCCGTTTCAGCGCACGGGGTTGCCGGCCTCGCGCAGCGCGGTCTTCACGTCGCCGATCCGCAGCTCTCCGAAGTGGAACACGCTGGCCGCCAGCACCGCGTCCGCGCCCGCCTCGACGGCCGGCGGGAAGTGGGCGGTCGTCCCCGCTCCGCCGCTGGCGATCACCGGGATGTCGACGGCCTCCCGTACGGCCCGGATGAGCTCCAGGTCGAAGCCGGCCTTGGTGCCGTCGGCGTCCATCGAGTTGAGCAGGATCTCCCCAGCGCCGAGGTCGGCGACCCGCCTGGCCCACTCGACGGCGTCGAGGCCGGTCTCCTTGCGCCCGCCGTGGGTGGTCACCTGGAACCCGCCGAACGGCGAGCGGCGCACGTCGAGCGAGAGCACCAGCACCTGGTTGCCGAACCGCTCCGCGATCTCGCTCACCAACTCCGGGCGGGCGATGGCGGCGGTGTTGACGCCGACCTTGTCGGCGCCGGCCCGCAGCAGCGTGTCCACATCGGACACCGAGCGGACCCCGCCGCCTACGGTCAACGGGATGAAGACCGACTCGGCGGTACGCCGTACCACGTCGAGCATCGTCCCCCGGTCGTCGGACGACGCGGTCACGTCGAGGAAGGTCAGCTCGTCGGCGCCGGCCGCGTCGTAGGCCGCGGCGAGCTCCACCGGGTCGCCGGCGTCGCGCAGGTCGACGAAGTTGACGCCCTTGACCACCCGCCCCGCGTCGACGTCGAGGCAGGGGATCACCCGGACCGCGACGCTCACGACGCCAGCACCTCCAGGGCCTCGCGCACGGTGAACGCGCCCGCGTACAGCGCCTTGCCGGCGATCACGCCCTCGACGCCGACCTCTTCGAGGGTGGCAAGGGCGCGCAGGTCGTCCAGCTTCGAGACGCCGCCGGAGGCGATCACGGGCGCGGGGGTACGGGCGCACACGTCGCGCAGCAGGTCGAGGTTCGGCCCGCGCATCATGCCGTCCTTGGTGATGTCGGTGACCACGTATCGGGCCGCGCCGGCCTTGTCGAGCCGCTCCAGCACCTCGAAGAGGTCGCCGCCGTCGCGGGTCCAGCCGCGGGCCGACAGGGTGCGACCACGGACGTCGAGCCCTATCGCCACGCGGTCCCCGTACTCGCCGACCACCCGGTCGCACCACACCGGGTCCTCCAGCGCGGCCGTGCCGATGTTGACCCGGGCCGCCCCGGTGGCCAGCGCGGCACGCAGCGAGGCGTCGTCGCGGATGCCGCCCGACAGCTCGACCTTGACGTCGAGGCGACCGACCACGTCCGCGAGCAGCGCGGCGTTGGAGCCGCGGCCGAACGCGGCGTCGAGGTCGACCAGATGCACCCACTCGGCCCCGTCGTGCTGCCAGGCCAGCGCCGCCTCCAGCGGGTCGCCGTAGCCGGTCTCGGTGCCGGCGGCGCCCTGCACGAGGCGGACGGCCTGGCCGTCGGCGACGTCGACGGCGGGCAGCAGGGTGAGCGTCACGGTTGGTCTCCTCGAAAGGTTGTCAGGAGGTGCGGCGGCCCAGGGCGACGACGACCAGGGCGGGCAGGCAGAGCAGGCCGAGCAGGGTCAGCACCAGGCGCAGGGCCACGTCGTCGACCAGGAACCAGACGAGGGCCAGCAGCACCAGGGTGACCACCGCGATGCCGGCGCGCTGGCCCCGGGTGCGGCGGGCGAGCAGGCGGCCGGTGCGGCGGCGCTTGGGCGTCAGGCGGGCGACCAGCGCGCGGCGGCGCTGCCGGCGGGCGACGACCCGGGCGCGGCGGGCGCGCAGCTTGGCGGCCTCCGCCTCGCGGGCGGCCCGGCGCAGGGCGCGTTCCTTAGCCAAGGGTGGCCAGCCAGTTGCCGAGCAGGGTGGCGCCCGCGTCGCCGGACTTCTCCGGGTGGAACTGGGTCGCCGACAGCGCGCCACGCTCCACCGCGGCGACGAACGGCGCCTCGTGGGTGCAGGTCGTGACTCCGGGCAGCGGGTCGTGGGCCGCGTACGAGTGGACGAAGTAGAACCGGGTGTCGGTTGGCAGGCCGGCGAACAGCACGGAGTCGGCGGGCGGCGCGACGGTGTTCCAGCCCATGTGCGGCACGCGCCGCGCGCCCAGCCGGGTGACCGCGCCGGGCAGCAGGCCCAGCCCCTTGGTCACCACGCCGTGCTCCTCGCCCGCCTCGAACAGGATCTGCATGCCGACACAGATGCCGAGCACCGGGCGGTCGGCGGCGACCCGCTCGGCGATGACCTTGCCGGCGTCGCCGGGCAGGGCGTCGATGCCGGCCATGCACGCGGCGTACGCGCCGACGCCCGGCACCACCAGGCCGTCCGCCTCGGCGGCGGCGGCCAGGTCCGGCGTCACGGTGACCTCCGCGCCCACCCGCTCCAGCGCGCGCTGGGCCGAGCGCAGGTTGCCTGAGCCGTAGTCGAGGACGACGACCTTCATGACGGCACCAGCCAGAGGATGCCGCCGACCAACGCGAGGGCGGCGAGCAGCCCGATGAAGACCACGATGCCGCGGGCGGCACCCTGCTTGTGCATGGAGTACGCGCCGCCACTCAGGATCCCGGCCAACGCCAGCAACGCGATGCTCACAGGGCACCCTTCGTCGACGGCACGACGCCCCCGTTGCGGGGGTCGATCGCGACGGCTTCCCGTAGCGCCCGCGAGACCGCCTTGAACTGCGCCTCGACCACGTGGTGGGCGTCGGGGTTGCCGCCGGGGCGGGCGGCCCGGAGCACGTCGACGTGCAGCGTGACCTTCGCGGCCAGGCCGAACGACTCGAAGATGTGCCGGGTCATGCTGGTCGGGTAGACCGGCCCGATGTACGGCGCCAGCGGCGGCTCGTCGTGCACCACGTAGGCGCGGCCGGACAGGTCGACGGCGGCCCGCACCAGCACCTCGTCCATCGGGACGGTGGCGCTGCCGTACCGCGCGATGCCGGCCTTGTCGCCCAACGCCTCCGCGAACGCCGTGCCCAGCGCGATCGCCGTGTCCTCCATCGTGTGGTGCGCGTCGATCTCGAGGTCGCCGACCGTCTGCACGGTCAGGTCGAACCCGCCGTGGCGGGCGATCTGGTTGAGCATGTGGTCGTAGAAGCCGACGCCGGTGGAGATCTCGGCCCGGCCGGTGCCGTCGAGGTCGATCTCGACGCTGACCTTGGTCTCGTTGGTGGTGCGCTCCACGCGGGCGCGGCGGGTGCTCACAGGGACTCCATGGCGGTGAGGAAGGCGTCGGTCTCGGCGGGGGTGCCGGCGGTGACCCGCAGCCAGCCGGGCAGGCCGACGTCGCGGACGAGCACGCCGTGGTCGAGCAGCGCCCGCCAGGCGGCCCGCTGGTCGCCGCCGACCTCGAACAGCACGAAGTTGGCGTCGCTGTCGGCCACGGTCAGCCCGCGCTCCCGCAGCGTCGCGACGATGCGGTCGCGCTGCTCCTTGATCGCCTCGACGGTGGCGAGCAGGCCGTCGCGGTGGGCGACGGCGGCGCGGGCGGCGGCCTGGGTGAGGGCGCTGAGGTGATAAGGCAGGCGGACGAGCTGCACGGCGTCGACCACGGCCGGGTCGGCCGCGAGGTAGCCCAGCCGGCCACCGGCGAAGCCGAACGCCTTGCTCATCGTGCGGGTCACCACGAGCCGCGGGTGGCCGGGCAGCACGGTCAGCGCGCTGGGGGTGCCGGGGCGGGCGAACTCGGCGTACGCCTCGTCGACCACCACCATGCCGGGCGCCACGTCGAGCACCGCGGTCACCACGTCCGGTGGCAGCGCCGTGCCGGTCGGGTTGTTGGGCGAGCACAGGAAGACCAGGTCCGGCGTGTGCTCCCGCACCTGCGCGACCACGTCGGCGGCCGTCAGGGTGAAGTCCGCGCCGCGGTGGCCGTCGACCCACGCCGTGCCGGTGCCGACCGCGAGCAGCGGGTGCATCGAGTACGCCGGGGTGAACCCGAGCGCCGTGCGGCCCGGGCCGCCGAACGCCTGCAGCAGCTGCTGCTGGACCTCGTTGGACCCGTTGGCCGCCCAGACGTTGGCGACGGTCAGCCCGTGGCCGAGGTAGGCGGCGAGGTCGGCCCGCAACGCCACCGCGTCCCGGTCGGGGTAGCGGTTGAGGTCGCGCAACTCGTCCTGCAGCGCCTTGCCGATCGCCTCGACCACGTCATCGGGCACGGAGTACGAGTTCTCGTTGGTGTTCAGCCGCACCGGCACGTCGAGCTGGGGCGCGCCGTAGGCGGTCAGCCCCCGCAGGTCGTCGCGCAGCGGGAGGTCGTCGAGGTGCGTCATGCCGGGTCCCCACTCCGTGGTGACCCGCCCTGCCCGGGCGGGCTCTGCCGATGATGCCCTCGCCAAGGCTCGGTCATGACGGGAACCTCGCCGTGACCGCCTCGCCGTGCGCCGGCAGGTCCTCCACGGTGGCCAGGGTCACCACGTGCGGGGCCGCGTCGCGCAGGGCGGCCTCGTCGTACTCGATGACGTGGATGCCGCGCAGGAACGACTGCACGGACAGGCCGCTGGAGTGCCGGGCACAGCCGCCGGTGGGCAGCACGTGGTTGGAGCCGGCGCAGTAGTCGCCCAGCGAGACCGGCGCGTACGGGCCGACGAAGATCGCGCCCGCGTTGCGTACCCGCATCGCGATCGTCCGGGCGTCCCTGGTCTGGATCTCCAGGTGCTCGGCGGCGTACGCGTCGACGACGCGCAGCCCCTGGTCGAGGTCGTCGACGAGGACGGTGCCGGACTGCTCACCGGTGAGGGCGGCGGTGATCCGCCCGGTGTGCTTGGTGCTGTCGACCCGTCCGCGCAGCTCCGCGTCGACGGCGTCGGCCAGCGCCGGCGACGGGGTGACCAGCACGCTCGCGGCCAGGGGGTCGTGCTCGGCCTGGCTGATCAGGTCGGCGGCGACGTGGCCCGGGTCGGCGGTGTCGTCGGCCAGGATGGCGATCTCGGTGGGGCCGGCCTCGGCGTCGATGCCGACGGTGCCGCCGGACCGCATGATCCGCTTGGCGGCGGTGACCCAGACGTTGCCGGGGCCGGTGATGATGTCGACCGGCCGGCAGTAGCCCGTGCCGGCGGCGTTGGTGGTGCTGCCGTGGCCGAGCACCGCGATCGCCTGCGCCCCGCCGATCGCGTAGACCTCGTCGACGCCGAGCAGCGCACAGGCGGCCAGCACCCGCTGGTCCGGCAGGCCGCCGTTCTCCTTCTGCGGCGGGCTCGCCACGACCAGCGCGTCGACGCCGGCGACCTGGGCCGGCACCACGTTCATCACGACGGTCGAGGGATACATGGCGAGGCCGCCGGGCACGTAGAGCCCGACCCGCTCGACCGGGACCCAGCGCTCGGTGACCGTGCCACCGGGGACGACCTGGGTGGTGGTGTCCTGCCGGCGCTGATCCTCGTGGACCCGGCGGGCACGGCTGATCGCCTCCAGCAGGGCGGCCCGGACGTCGGGGTCGAGGCTCTGCTCGGCCGCCTTGATCGTCTCGGGTGGGACGCGGAGCTCGTCGAGCTCGACGCCGTCGAACCGCGCGGTCGCCTCGCGGACCGCGCTGAACCCATGCTCACGGACCGCCTCGACGAGGGGGCGGATGGTCTCGACGGCCTGCGACACGTCGAGCCGGGCACGGGGCAGCAGACCGCGCGGGTCGATGTCGACGCCGCGCAGGTCGATCCGGTTCAACACCCCACAAAGTCTAGGCGTTCCAGCAATCGGGATTCCGGCGCCGTTCGCGCTGTTCGGTCCCCGGTGCCCGGTCAGGCGCTAGGCTCGGGCGGTGACGTCGCGGCTGCCCGTTTTCCCACTCGGGACGGTGCTTTTTCCCGGCCTGGTGCTGCCGTTGCACATCTTCGAGGAGCGTTACCGCGACCTCGTGAAGCATCTGCTGAGCCGGCCGGACGGTGATCCACGCGAGTTCGGGGTGGTGGCGATCCAGCAAGGCTGGGAGACGCTGCCCACCACGCCCGCGCCAGACCCACCGGAATCCCAGCCGCCCCGGCTGGGTCCGGTGCCCACGACGCCGCTGCCCCCACCGCCTGCGGCGCCGTCCGAGCCCGGCGACGTGGCCCTGCACGAGGTCGGCTGCACGGCCGAGCTGCGCCAGGTGACGGAGCTGCCGGACGGCCGCTACGACATCGTCACCGTGGGCCGGCGCCGGTTCCGGGTGGTGTCGATCGACAGGACCACCGAGCCGTATCTGATGGCCGAGGTCGAATGGCTGCCCGAGCCGGAGGGCCAGGAGGAGCTCGCCGACCTGCTGGCGCCGCGGGTGCTGGCGGTGTTCCGGCAGTACCTCACGCTGATCCGCGCCGACGAGCGCGAGCTGACGGAGCAGCTGCCGGAGGACCCGACGGTGCTCTCCCACCTGGTCGCGGCGACGGCGGCGCTGACCTTGGAAGACCGGCAGCGCCTGCTGGCGACCCCCGACACGGCCGGACGGCTGCGGGCCGAGTTGCGGTTGCTGAGCCGGGAGGCGGCGCTGCTGCGACAGGTGCGGGCGGTGCCGGTGCCGCTGCGGGACCTCGCCGTGCCGGGTAGCCCGAACTAGCCGATCACGGCTGCGACGTACTCGGTCAGGCGCTTGGTCAGGATGTCTGAGGTCAGGTCCGTGCGACCGAGATCACGCCAGGGGCCAGCGACCTTCTCGGCGTCGGGGGCGAAGCCGAGGGCGTCCAGGAGCCGCCAGTAGCGGTGCTCGTCGCCGAGGACGCCGCCGGCCGCCTGGTAGTGGCCGGCGAACGCGATCCCCTGCTCGGGCCCGTGCAGGAGGGCGGTCGCGGTGGCGCAGTGGGCGACGTCGAGGTCCGCCGGACCCCAGGAGGTCTCGACCCAGTCGACGACGCCGGTGACCAGGTCGCCCTCTCCGTCGAAGAGCACGTTGCCGGGGTGGAAGTCGCGGTGCAGGAACCGTCCCTCCCACGGCGGCGGCTCGCGCCGGATGAGCTCGACGGCGTGGCGCCAGAGGGCGGTGTCGGGGACGTTGACCCGGTCCGGGTCGGCCCAGGGCTGGTAGGTGCGCGGCCGGTTCGCGACGGCGTGGATCTCGACCAGTTGGCGGGCGAGCGCGGCGGACCGGTCGGCGGCGAGGTCCGGACGGCCCGGCAGCAGCGACATCAGCAGGGAGGGGTGTGCGGCGCTCGCACCGTCCGGGTCGACGGCGTGCAGACGGGCGGCCGGGACGGGCGTGTCGGCGAGGAGGCGCAGGATGCCGGCCTCGCGCGCGAGCAAACCCGGGGCGTGGCGGACGAAGAAGGGCTCCAGGAAGGAGCGCAGGACGAGGGGGTACGCCGCGTCAGGGCCTTCGATGCCGAGCCGGCACATCCGGGAGGTCCAGCCGCCGCGCAGGGGTGTGACGGTGTGGATCTCGTGTCGTGGTGGAAGGGCGGCCCGCACCCAGTCGCGGGTACGCGGCTCCAGGGCGACGCCCATCGCCGCACGACGTCAGCGCGGCGGCGCGGTGGGATCGCCTGGCTGGACCGGCCCGCCAGGCCAGCCGGACCCGGCGGGTCCGCCCGCCTCCGGTCCGCCAGTCCCGGCAAGGGGCTGGCCCGGCCAGTCGGAGCCCGGTGCGGCCGGATGGCCTGGCCCGCTCGGCACGTCCGAGCCGCCCGGTCCGCCGGGACCGCCGGGAGCTGGTTCGGTGGCCGGCTGGCCTGGCCAGGCTGGCGTGGCGGTGGCTTCGCCGGGTCCGGCGAGCGAGTAGTACGGGTTCGTCGGCACCGCCGGCTGCGGCAGCGCGGGCTCCGGTCGCAGCGTCGGGGTCCGCGACCAGCCGGCGAGCAGCGTGTAGATGATCACCGCGCCGAAGGTCGCGATCAGCAGGTCGCCGTGCACGAACGGGACGACGTCCCAGAGCTTGGTGAACCCGCCGGCCCGGAGGTCGGGCGGCCGGGTGATCAGGTCGCCGGGCTTGGCGGCCAACACCTTGTCCTGGTAGTCGCCGATCCCGATCCGCCGCCCCACCTGCCAGGCGAGGATGCTGGCCCCGATGGTCCCGACGACCAGCGCGGCCAGGGTCCACGGCCCGCGGTGGCGCTTGAACCCGATCCAGGTCACCAGCGCCGCCACGACCCCGAGCGAGAACAGCAGGATCGTGAACCACCCGTCGGAGGCGATGAACTCCTCAGGACTCGGCGTCGCGAACACGGCGCCGTCCTCGGTCTTGATGATCGGCACCCCGGGAGCGACCAGGGCCCAGAGTAACCCGAGCGGCGCACCGATCACGGCGACGACGGCGACGGTCAGCCCGAAGGCCCCGAGCCGCTGCCGAAGCGGCATCCGCGGGGCGGGTGGCTCCCATGGCCCGGCGGCGGCCGGATAGGTGCCCGGCCCCGCGACGCCCGGGCCGCCGCCTGTCGGCTCGGCCGGATCGAAGGCGGGCGGCTGCCACCCGGCAGGCGGCGTGGACCACGGTCCCGGACCCGACGTGCGCCCGCCGTCCGGCGGGTCGAGCTGTGCGAACGAGCCGAACGCCGCGGACCCACCGCCGGCGGGATCGGGCGACGGGGAAGCGAGCGGGTCGGCGGGCCGGGAGTCCGCCGTCGTCCAGGTGCCGTCCCCGGAAGCGGGGCTGGCGCCGGACCCGTCGGTCGGTTCGGGGCTGGCGGCGGTCACCGACCGATCCTCTCAGGCGAATCGCCCATCGCCTACCGCACCCCGCCACAAACGATCAAGACTCGCCGGGGTACGCCACTCCACCCCCACAAGCCCCATCCCCGCCGCGCCAGCGAATCGAGACCGGTGCCCACGGTCGCCTCGCGGAGGCTGCCAACGGCCGACCCGCGCATCGCAGCCACGTCACCGCGCCCCGGACCTCACTCAGCCACGAATGCGTCCGGCGACAGGACCCGCGACCGCGTCACCGCGACCTGAGCGCGGCCGAACCGTTGGACCGCGGCCTCCGCGCGGTGATCCGGCCAGCAGCGCGCCTCGCGAGGCCGTCGGTTGCCACCGCGGCCGAGGTCAGCGGGCCAGTTCGACCGCCGACGGTCCCAGGAGGGCCTTCAGGTCGGCCATCAGCGCCGTCGTGGGAGCGACCCGCAGCGGACTCAGCCGCAGGACCGTGGCCTTCGAGCCGTTGACCAGGCGGACGTGCACCTCCGACGGACCCGGATGCGTGTTGAGGATCTCCCGCAACCGCTCCACCAACGGCGGTGTGACCCGGTTCGTCGCGATGTTCATCACGACCGGCTGGTTGCCGTCGGCGCCCGCGGTCGAGATGTCCGGGATCGACATGTCCATCGCCATGATGCGGGCCTGGTCGTCGCGGCGGTCCACCCGGCCCTTGACCACGACGATCGCGTCCTCGGCGATGTACTGACCCACCAGCTCGTAGGTGTTCGGGAAGAACAGCACCTCGACGCCGCTCGTCATGTCTTCGATCGACGCCGACGCCCACGGCCGGCCCTGTTTCGTGATGCGGCGCTGCACGCCCGTCAGGATGCCCGCCAGCGTGATCACGGCGCCGTCGGCGATGGCGCCTTCCTCGCCCAGCGACGCGATCGAGGTGTCGGCGGCCGAGGACAGCGCGCGGTCGAGGCCGGACAGTGGGTGGTCCGAGACGTACAGGCCGAGCATCTCGCGTTCGAACGAGAGCTTGTCGGGCTTGTCCCACTCGCCCTCGGGGATCGGGGGCGACACGATCATCGAGGTCTCCGCCGTGTCGCCGAAGGCGGCGCCGAACAAGTCGTACTGCCCGACCGCCTCGTTCTTCTTGACACCCATGAACGCGTCGATGGCGTCGGCGTGGATCGCGAGCAGGCCCTTGCGGGTGTGGCCGAGCGAGTCGAACGCGCCCGCCTTGATCAGGGACTCGATGGTGCGCTTGTTGCAGGCCACCGCGTCGACCTTGCGGAGGAAGTCGTAGAAGTCGGTGTAGGCGCCGTGCTGCTTGCGCGCCCGCACGATCGCCTCGACGACGTTGACGCCGACGTTGCGGACCGCCGCCATGCCGAAGCGGATGTCGCTGCCGACGGCGCCGAACCGGGCCACCGACTCGTTGACGTCGGGCGGCAGCACCTTGATGCCCATGCGGCGGCACTCGGCGAGGTAGATGGCGGCCTTGTCCTTGTCGTCACCGACCGAGGTGAGCAGCGCCGCCATGTACTCGGCCGGGTAGTTGGCCTTGAGGTAGGCCGTCCAGAAGGAGACCAGCCCGTACCCGGCCGTGTGTGCCTTGTTGAAGGCGTAGTCGGAGAACGGGACCAGGATGTCCCACAGGGTCTTGATCGCCGCGTCGGAGTAGCCGTTGTCGCGCATGCCCTGCGAGAACGGCACGTACTCCTTGTCGAGGATCTCCTTCTTCTTCTTGCCCATCGCGCGGCGGAGCAGGTCGGCGGCGCCGAGCGTGTAGCCGGCGAGCTGCTGCGCGATCGCCATGACCTGCTCCTGGTAGACGATCAGCCCGTAGGTGTCGCCCAGGATGTCTTCCAGCGCGTCGGCCAGCTCGGGGTGGATCGGGACCACCGGCTTGCGGCCGTTCTTGCGGTCGGCGTATTCGTTGTGGGCGTTGGCGCCCATCGGACCCGGCCGGTAGAGCGCGAGCACCGCGGAGATGTCCTCGAAGTTGTCGGGGATCATCGAGCGCAGCAGCGAGCGCATCGGGCCGCCGTCGAGCTGGAAGACGCCGAGCGTGTCGCCGCGGGCCAGCAGCTCGTAGGTCGGCTTGTCGGCCAGCGGCAGCTTTTCCAGGACGACCGTCTCACCACGGTTGTCGGCGATGCCGTCGAGGCAGTCGTCCATGATCGTGAGGTTGCGCAGGCCGAGGAAGTCCATCTTGAGCAGGCCGATGGACTCGCAGGCGCCCATGTCCCACTGCGTGATGATGGCGCCGTCGTTGTCGCGCCGCCAGATCGGCAGCACGTCCATCAGCGGCTCGCCGGACAGGATCACGCCCGCAGCGTGCACTCCGGGCTGGCGGATCAGGCCCTCGATGCCCTTGGCGGTGTCGACGACCTTCTTGGTGTCGGGGTCGGTCTCGTAGAGCGTGCGGAACTCGGCGGCCTCGGCGTAGCGGTTGTGCGACGGGTCGAAGATGCCCGCGAGCGGGATGTCCTTGCCCATCACCGGCGGCGGCATGGCCTTGGTGATCTTGTCGCCGACCGCGAACGGGTAACCGAGTACCCGGGCCGCGTCCTTGATCGCCGCCTTGGCCTTGATCTTGCCGTAGGTGACGATCTGGGCGACCCGCTCCTCGCCCCAGCGCTCGGTCGCGTAGCGGATCATGTCGCCACGCCGGCGCTCGTCGAAGTCCATGTCGATGTCGGGCATCGAGATGCGGTCGGGGTTGAGGAACCGCTCGAACAGCAGGCCGTGGTCCATCGGGTCGAGCTCGGTGATCTTCAGCGCGTACGCGATCAGCGCACCGGCCGCCGAGCCACGACCCGGGCCGACCCGGATCTTCTCCTTGCGGGCGTATTCGCAGAGGTCGGCCGTGACCAGGAAGTAGCCGGGGAAGCCCATCTTGCAGATGACGTCGAGCTCGTAGTCGGCCTGCTTGAGCCGGTCGTCCGGCACCCCGTTGGGGAACCGCTCGCGCAGGCCGCGGTGCACCTCGGCCCGCAGCCAGGACTCCTCGGTGTAGCCGTCGGGCACCGGGAACGACGGCATCAGCTTGCGGTGCGCGAACACCGAAGAGTAGTCGCCGATCTTCTCGGCGATCTCCAGCGTGTTGGCGCACGCACCAGGCACCTCGGCGTCCCACAGCGCCTTCATCTCGGCGGCGGACTTGAGATAGAAGTCGCGCGCGTCGAACTTGAAGCGCTTGGGGTCGGCCATCGTGGACCCGGACTGCACGCAGAGCAGGACCTCGTGCGAGTCGGCGTCCTTCTCGTAGGTGTAGTGCAGGTCGTTGGTGGCCACCGGCTTGAGCCCGAGGCGCTTGCCCAGGCGGATCAGGTCCTGCCGGACACGGGTCTCGATGTCGAGCCCGTGGTCCATCAGCTCGAGGTAGAAGTTGTCCTTGCCGAAGATGTCCTGGAACTCGGCGGCGGACGCGCAGGCCTTCTCGAAGTCGCCGATCCGCAGCCAGGTCTGCACCTCGCCCGAGGGACACCCGGTGGTCGCGATGATCCCCTTGCCGTGCTCGTGCAGCAGCTCACGGTCGGCCCGCGGCTTGAAGTAGTAGCCCTCCAGCGACGACCGCGACTGCAGCCGGAAGAGGTTGCGCAACCCCTCGGCGTCGGCGGCGAGCATGGTCATGTGGGTGTAGGCGCCACCACCGGAGACGTCGTTCTCGCCACCGTCGGCCCATCGGACCCGCACCCGGTCACGCCGGGCCGTGTTGGGCGTGAGGTAGGACTCGACACCGATGATCGGCTTGATCCCGGCCCCGGTGGCCTGCTTGAAGAAGTCGTAGGCGCCGTACATGTTGCCGTGGTCGGTCATCGCCAACGCGGGCATACCAAGGCGGTTGGCCTCGGCGAACAGCTCCTTGAGCCGGGCGGCACCGTCGAGCATCGAATACTCGGTGTGCACGTGCAGATGAACGAACGAGTCGGACACCTGGGACCCCCTTCACTCAAGCGCCGCGACGAGCCTAGTCGTCAGGTGCGACAGTCGGCATCTAGCCGGCTCGGGTGAGTTGAAGATCAAATTCTGGTGAAGATCAAGAGCTGGATTTCCCCGGTCCGCAGCGGTCCCGACCGTTGCTCCCGCGGAGATCACTCCGCTGCGCTCCGTTTGCCAGGTCCGCGGGACACACGCGTCGGGGCATCCTAGGACAGACTCGATCATGGCCAGGTCGGCGATCATCTCCGCCCGCCGCACGTTGTTGGCGACGAGGTAGCGGGCGGCCGAGCAGTCGCGCAGCCGCACCGTCGCGAGCAGCAGATGACCGGGGCCGGCGAAGTCGACGATCGGGGCGGCCAGCCGACGCACCTTCCACTCGACCTCGCGCAGGATCGCGTCGACCTCGGGGTGCGGTGTGGCTCTCGCGACCGCCTCGCCCGGGCCGTACCGGCCCGACGGGTGGCTCCCGCTCTCGGCGATCCCCCGCAGGTCACCGAGGACCGACGCCTCCAGCGAGAGCGGCAGGCGCCGGCTCCTCACCGTGGCGTGGGCCAGGGCGTCGATCGTCCCGACCAGCCGGGCCTCGTCACGGACCGCCGAGCCGTACGCGGGTCGCAACGCCCGGAGGACAGCCCCACCCACCCGACGGTCAGCGGGCGAAGGGCTCCAGCATCACGCTGGCGGCCTTGAGCCACGCGTCGCGGGTTGCCGGCTGGAGCAGTTGGTATTCGATCGACGAGCCCGTCTCCAGCGCCGGGTCGTAGGGGACGACCGCTACCGCGCGCGTGCGCGTGGCGAAGTGCGCCGCGAGGTCGTCGAGCATCGGCGACTTGCCCGGCGTCGGGCAGGACAGCAGGGTCACCGCGTTGGTCGCGAGGTCGCCCATGCCGACGTCGTAGAGCAGGTCGAGCATCCAGTCCGCCGTGAACGCCGCGTCTTCCCGGGGCACCGTGGTGATCACGAGCTGGTCGGCCGCCTGCAGGACCGTCTGCCAGTTGGCGCTCTCGACGTTGTTGCCCGTGTCGACGCAGATGACGTCATGGG
Source organism: Asanoa sp. NPDC049475 (assembly GCF_040676915.1). Taxonomy (NCBI): domain Bacteria; kingdom Bacillati; phylum Actinomycetota; class Actinomycetes; order Micromonosporales; family Micromonosporaceae; genus Asanoa; species Asanoa sp. NPDC049475. The sequence continues at coordinate 264,822 of NZ_JBFAPY010000010.1, forward strand.
TGCGCCGGAGCAGCTCCAGCACGCGCCGCACCGTGTATTGGTCGAGCCGCTGCGCGAACCGCGGGCTCTCCTCGCCGGCCAGCACGTCGTAGGTGCCGTCGGACGCGTGCCGCAGGAACTCGTCGAGCGCCTCGGTCAGGCCGTAGCCGTGCTGCGCCTCGACCTCGGCCAGGTTGGTGATCAGGTGGCGGATCGTGCGGGCGTGCCGGGCGCTGCCGGCGCGCAGGCCGAGCGTGCCGCGAAGCTCGTTGTCGTCCCAGGCGAGCACACCCTGCCCGCGGACGCTGCCGACGGTCGCGGCGGCCAGGACCGTCGCGGTGGTCTTGTGCACGCCGCCCTTGGGGTTGGCGAACGCCACCACCCGGGAGCTGCCGAAGTCGCGGCGCAGCACCCCGACCGCCCGGTCGACCTCGGACTCGCTGGTCGCGGGGGCGCGCCACTCGAGCCCGCCTGGGTCAGGCTGGCTGATCGGGGCCGGGGCCGGGGCCGGGGGCTCGGCCAAGCGGGGCTCGGTGCGGGCGTACCCCTCGTATCCGCCGCCCGTGTATTTCTCCGCGTAGTCGCCGCCGTCGAACTGGTCGCCGGTGTAGCGGTCGGCCGCGTAGTCGCTGGCGCCGTACGAGTAGTCGGTGCCCGACCCGCCGTAGTAGCTGCCCGACTGGTAGGCGGTCGTCTCGTAGCTGTCCTGCATCGGCGGACGAGCCTCCGGCACTGGCGGATAGCTCTCCTGGACCGGCTGGTAGGTCTCCTGCGGCGGCGCGTAGCTCTCCCGCGCGGGCGGGTAGCCCTGCTGCGACGGCAGGTAGCCGCCCTGCTGGTAGCCCTCCTGGGCCGGCGGGTAGCGACGCTCCGGCGGATAGGACACCGGCGCGACAGCCCGGCCCTGGAAGCCGTTGACCGGCACGACCGGCGGCTCCTGGCGCTCCACCGGAGCCCGCGGCGCGGCCACCCTGGCCTCGCGGACCTCGTGGTTCTCTCCGGTGCGCCCGCCGAGCAGCGCACGGTCGAGCAGCGCCCGCCACCGTGGGGCCGGCTCAGCCGGTCGACCCCACCCGGTTTCGGTGCCCTCCACGCCTCGCCCTCCCGACGCGTACGCCCGCTCGACAGATCCGGCTACGAAGCAACCCTATGCGGCCCGCACCAGCACGCATATCCCCACTGTGCACATGGCGCACCGTCAGACTGGTCCAACGTGCCGGGCCGGTCACCGGATGTGGGCCAGTCCACGATTACCCCGGCTCCGGTGAACCGCTGTCCACCGCCTCGGTCGGCGCGGCGGTCGGTGGTTCCGGTATGGGGCCGGCTGGCTCGGCCGACGGTGTCGGCCCTGGTAGCGCGGTTGGTTCCGGTGGGGCGACGGTCGGCTGCGCGGGTGTCGGGCGGGGCGCCGGGTTCGGTTCCGGCAGGGGCGGCAGGAACACCGCCCGGTCCAGAGTACGCACTTCGGGGGCCGGGTCGACAGCGCGCACGCCGGGTCGTTCGGCGAGCCGCTTCAGGTCCGGCGGCGCCGCGCGCAGGACGGCGGCGTACACGCAGGAGCAGTGCGTGCGGTAGGCCGTCGCCTCGGCGATCGCCACCCGGGCCGCCGTCTCGTACACGGGGCGCAGTCGACCTTCGTCGGGTGTGCCCGTGACCTCGGCGGCGCGGTCCTGGTAGTCGTGCGCCTCGCGCTCCTTGCGCTCGGCGAACAGCAGCATTCCAGCGACGACGTCATCAGGCACCCGGTGTACGGGCATCCGGGCGATCTGCGTCTGCATGCCGGGCAACGGCACCCGGGCGAACACTTCGGACACCGGCGCGCCGTTGAGCACTGTGGGCAACCGGTCGGGCGCCAGGTACGCGGTAAACATCACCAATGCGTACGGGTCGCCTTTTCCGGACGCACGCGCGGAAAGCTCGTCCAGCTCGCGGCGCGACTCGGCCAGATAGCTGGGCACCGAGACACCGTCAGGGACGCCGACGCGCACCACCTCGCCGGTCGGGACTTCCTCGCGTGGCCGCTCCGCGACCCAGACCGCGGTCGCCAGCACCGCGGTGACCGAGACCAGCGAGACGACGGTCAACAGGCCGGTGTGGCCGGTGGGCCGGCGAAGACGGTCGAGCAACCGGCCGAGCGGTGGGACGACCGCGTCGTCGATCCGGCGGAGCAGGTCGTCGACGCGCACGATCCCCTCCCCCAGGTTCGGCTGTCAGTCGCGCAGGACGTCCAGCGCGTGCCGCAGGTCGTCAGGGTAGCCGCTCTCGAAGAACACCTCGTCGCCCGTGCCCGGGTGCACGAACGAGAGCGCGCGGGCGTGCAGCCACTGCCTGGTCAGCCCGAGCCGCGCCGACAGTGTCGGGTCGGCGCCGTAGGTCAGGTCCCCGACGCACGGATGCCGCAGCGCCGAGAAGTGCACGCGGATCTGGTGCGTACGGCCGGTCTCCAGGCGCACGTCGATCAGGCTGGCGGCCGGGAACGCTTCCAGCGTGTCGTAGTGGGTGATGCTCGGCTTGCCGCCCGAGACGACCGCCCACCGGTAGTCGTGGTGCGGGTGCCGGTCGATCGGCGCGTCGATGGTCCCGCGCAACGGGTCGAGGTGCCCCTGCACGACGGCGCTGTAGCGCTTCTCGACCTCGCGCACCTTGAAGGCCCGCTTGAGCCCGGTGTACGCGCGCTCGCTCTTGGCCACCACCATCAGCCCGCTGGTGCCGACGTCGAGCCGGTGCACGACGCCCTGCCGCTCGGCGGCGCCGCTGGTGGAGATCCGGTGGCCGATCGCGGCCAGGCCACCGACCACGGTGGGGCCGGTCCAGCCGGGGCTCGGGTGGGCGGCGACGCCGACGGGCTTGTCGACCACCACGATGTCGTCGTCGGCGTAGACCACCTTCAGGCCCGGCACCGCCTGCGGCACGACCTCGGTCAGCGCGGACTGCGGCTCCGGGAGCGTCACCTCGAGCCAGGCGCCCGCGGCGACCTTGTCGGACTTGGGGCGCGGCGTGCCGTCGACGACGGCGTCACCGGCCTCGACGATGGCGGCGGCGGCGGTGCGGGACAGCCCGAAGAGCCGGGAGATCGCCTGGTCGAGCCGCATGCCGTCGAGCCCGTCCGGCACGGGCAGCGCGCGGGAGGTCACTTGTCGCCCGACCCCGCGTCGTTGTCGGCCTTCGCCTTGACCTGCTTGCGGAGCGGTATCCGGGAGCCGTCGCGCTGCCGCCCGCTGAACTCGAGGATGATCGCCAGCACGACGCCACAGGTCAGCGAGCTGTCGGCGATGTTGAAGACCGCGAACTTCTCGCCGTACGGTGCGAAGAGGCTGATCATGTCGACCACGTGGCCGAGGAACGGGCCGGGCGCGCGGAACAGCCGGTCGGTGAAGTTACCCAACGCGCCGCCGGCCACCAGGCCCAGGGCTATCGCCCAGGGCAGCGAGCGGAGCTTGAGGGCCATCCAGGTGATCCAGCTCAGCACCGCGATCGTGACCAGCGGGAAGACCCAGGTGTGCCCGCTGCCCATGCTGAACGCGGCGCCGCTGTTGCGGATGAGGCTCAGGTAGACCAGGCCGCCGAGGATCCGCACGGGGCCGCGACCGCTGAGCTCTTCGAGGGCGAAGTGCTTGGTGAGCTGGTCGATCAGGATGATCAGGCCCGCGACACCGACGAGCGTCCAGACGGCCGCCGCCCGGGCGCGCTTGGGCGGCGCCGGGGTCTCCTCCGCGGGCGTGGTCGCGGTCATCTGTCCCTCTTCGGCGGCGTTCAGCTCGGCCTGCTTCCTCGTCGGCTGGGTGCGCCGGGCTCCTGGTGCGCCGGGTTTGCTGCGAAACGCCGGGTTGCTGCGAAACCAAGTGTTGCCCGGTCGAGCCGCGGGTGAACACGGCCCGGCCGGGCAACTCTACGCGAAGGAGCGGACGCCGGCCTTACCGGCGCTCCTCCAACTGCTTGCAGGTGACGCAGAGGGTCGCGGAGGGGAACGCGGCCAGCCGCTCGACCGGGATGGGGTTGCCACAGCGCTCGCACCAGCCGTACCCGCCCTCGTCGAGCCGCTCCAGCGCGCGCTCCACCTGGCTGATCCGGTCGAGGATGCTGTTGGCGAGGGTGATCTCCTGCTCGCGCTCGAAGGTCTTGGTGCCGGTGTCGGCCTGGTCGTCGCCCGCCGAGTCCGTGAACCGGTCGCGCTGCAAGACGGTGATCTCGGTCAACGTCTGGCTGTGCTCGACGGTCAGCTCTTCCCGCCGAGCCGAGAGCGCCGCACGGATCTTCTCCGTCTCCGCGGCGGACCGGGTGCCCTTGGGCGCTTTGCGGCTGGCGGCGGTTTTCGTGTCGGCTGGCTTCACCATGGCTTCTCCCTCAGCCGCGGCCCCCGCGGCGGTTTGTGCTGTCGTCGCGGAGGGGGAACGCTTCCTCCGTGACGCGACCCGGTCGGCAGACCCGGTCTGAATCGAGGTGTCGGCTCCGGTTGGCGCGCTCTTCGCGCCCACCTCCGACCTGGTGGCGCGGGTCCGTGACCCCGCCTTCGCACGCGCGGCCGGCCCGGAATCGGACGCCGCGCGCCTGGTGCTCTTCCGCGTGCCGGTGGCAGCCGAGTCGGCGCGCGTAGCCGCCGTCCCGCTCACGGGACCACCGGCCCGCGCCGCCTTCTTGGCCGGCGCGGCCTTTCCGGCCCCGCCGTCGGCGGACGGGGTGCCTGCGGCGGCCGACGAGCCGGCCTGCCGCGCTGGCGCCTTCGCCGCCGCCTTCTTAGCCGGCGCCTTCTTGGTTGCCTTCGCCGACGCCGTCTTCTTCGTCGCCTCGGCAGTCGCAGCCTTCTTGGCGGTCGTTCCGGCAGCGGCGGCCTTCTTCGCGGCGGCTTCGGTAGTCCCTGCCTTCTTCGCCGCGGCCCGCTGGGTCGGCGCGGCCTTCTTCGCCGCGGCCCGCTGGGTCGGCGCGGCCTTCTTCGCCGCGGCCCGCTGGGTCGGCGCGGCCTTCTTCGCCGCGGCACGTTCTGCCGGCGCGGCCTTCTTCGCCGCCGCGTTCGTCGTCGCGGCCTTCTTGGCTGTCGCCCGCGGACTGGGCGCGGCCTTCTTGGCCGCCACCCGCCGGGTCGGCGCGGCCTTCTTGGCTGCTCCCCGCTCGGCCCCGCCCGCAGACGTCCGCTTCGCGGTCGCGCCCTTCGCGGCGGCCTTCGCGGGTGCGGCCTTGGCCGGCGCAGCCTTGGCACCCGCAGCAGCCTTCGTAGGCGCGGCAGCCTTTACGGGCGCCGCGGCCCTCTCGGGCGCGGCCTTGGCCGGCCCGGCAGCCTTGGCCGGCGCAGCCTTGGCACCCGCAGTAGCCTTCGCGGGCGCCGCGGCCCTCGCGGGCGCGGCCTTACCAGGCCCGGCCGCCTTCGCAGGCGCGGCCTTTGCGGAGCTCTTTGCCGGCGCGCCGGCGCCGGACGCCTTCTTACTGGCGGCCGTCTTAGCCGCGGCCCCAGCCGTCGGCGTCGCCTTGGCCCCGGCCTCACCAGCCGGCGTCACCCCGGCCGGGGTCCTCTTCGAGACCGCCTTCCGGCCGTTGGCCTCCGCGGGCGGACCGGCCTTCGCCGCGGGCGTCGTCTTCGCCGGGCCGGCCTTCTTGGCCGCCTTCCGCGGCGACCCGGCCTGCGCGGCGACCACGGCCTTACGCCCGGCCCGGGGTCGATCAGCAGAACCCGCGCCCGGCTCGATCCGCGCGGTCGCGACAACCTTGCTCGCGGCCTCCGGGGAGGCAGCCGCCCGAGTGGACCTCGATGGCGCCGGCTCCGCCGTGCGGCGTGACGTGGTTGCGGTCTTGCGCACGGGACTCGCACCGGATGTGGCACGGCCCGCTTCGGTGCGCCGGGGCCGGCGGTCGGGGTTCGGCCCGGCGGCGCGCGTGCCCGGCGCGCCGGCCGAGGCCGGTGCTTTCCGGACGATGCTCGCGCGGTCGGCCATCACGTTCCCCCACGTGCAAAACGGGCGCGCGGCGGGCCGCCGCGCACTCCGGAGGTTGGCAAGAATACGGAACGTGAAGACGTCCGACAACATGCCGCACCGTTTCAACCAGTTCGGCCGCTGATTAGCCGGCAATCAGGACAAAAGGAACCTTAACCGATGGTTAGCCTCTTTCCTCCCCGTACTCGGCAAACCACCTAGCCAAACGCCCCCGGCGGCTGACGGCGCGGAGGCGGCGCTCGGCCACGTCGCGCACCGCGGCGGTGGCCACGATCAACAAGCTGTCGCCGACCTTCAACCGGGTGTCGGGGCCGGGCACGAACCCCTGGCCGTCGCGCAGCACCAGGGTCACCGCCGCGCCGACCGGCAGCCGCAGCTCGTCGAGGTGCACGCCGGCCAGCATCGAACCGGGCGGCACCTCGAGCTGAAGCAGATCGGCGCCCATCCGCTCCAGCGGCGCGGTCTCCACCCGCAGCTCCGCCGCCTCGGCCGGGGCGGTGACCTTCAGCGCCCGGGCCACCGGCCCGATGGTCGTCGCCTGGAGCACCGTGAAGATCAGGACGAGGACGAACACCACGTCGAAGAGCCGGGCCGCGCCGGGCGAGCCCGCCGAGAGTGGGATGGTCGCCAGCACGACGGGCACCGCACCACGCAGGCCGGCCCAGGCCAGGAACGCCTGGGCGCGCAGCGGCACCCCGAACGGGAGGGCCGAGACCAGCACCGACAGCGGCCGGGCCAGGAACACCAGCGCCACGCCGACCACCAGCGCCGGCACCAGCACGTCGTCCAGCCGGCTGGGCGAGGCGAGCAGGCCGAGCAGCACGAACAGACCGATCTGGGCCACCCAGGCCAGGCCGTCGGCGAAGCCGAGGATCGTCTGCCGGTGCGGGAGCCGCGCGTTGCCGAGCACCACGCCGGCCGTGTAGACGGCCAGGAACCCGGACGCGTGGCCGACGGCGCCGGCCGCGTACGCCAGCGCCGTCAGCCCGACCACCGCGATCGGGTAGAGGCCGGACGACGGCAGCGCCGCCCGCCGCAGCACCCAGACCCCGCCGACGCCGACCACCAGGCCGATCGCGCCGCCGACCACGAGCTCGTAGAAGATCACCAGGATCTCCCACCACCACGGGTGGGCGAACGGCCCGACGGTGGCCAGCAGCACGACCACCAGCACGACCGGCGCGTCGTTGATGCCTGACTCGGCCTCGACGGTGGCGACCAGCCGGGCCGGCAGGCGCATCTTGCGCAGGGTGGCGAACACCGCGGCGGCGTCCGTCGACGCGACGACCGCGCCGTAGAGCAGCGCGAGCCGCCAGTCCAGACCGAGCAGCAGGTGTACGGCCACCCCGACCACCGCGATGCTCACCGCGACGCCGACCGTGGCCAGGGTCAGCGAGACGCCGAGCACCGGGCGCAGGGTCGACCACCGCGCGGTCAGCCCGCCCTCCGCGATGATGATGATCAGGGCGGCGAACCCGAGGATCCGGGTCAGCTCCGCGTTCTCGAACTGGATGCCCAGCCCGGACTCGCCGATGAGCAGGCCGAGCGCCAGGTAGACCAGGAGGCTGGGCAGGCCGAGCTTGGTGGACAGGCGCACGGCGGCGACCGCTACGAGCAGCACCCCCGCCCCCAGGAGCAGGGCGAGGTTCAGCTGCTCGCTCACCGACCCGGGCCGGCGCGCAGCACGGAGAACCGGTCGAGAGCGGCGTCGCCGGCCGCACCGGCCGGCAGCTCCACCGTGAAGAGCTTGTCGCGGCTGGCCGCGCCGGCGCGCAGCGACACCGCACCGGCCCGCAGGCCGAACGCGTCGGCCACCGCGCGACGGGCCGCCTCGGTGGCCTGGCCGTCGACGGCGCGGGCGGTGACGGCGACGACCAGCGCCGGACCGTGCGGGCCGTCGTGGTGTCCCCCGATGCGGGCACGCGAAGCCCCCGGTTTCACCCGGACGGCTACCACGACGGACCTGCTGACCATGCCTCATTGTGCCAAGAAGGGCACCCGTGAGACGGGTGCCCTTCTTGTAAACAGTTAGACCCGGCGCGCTCCCGCGAGCAGTGCGCTGTCGGGCTCGCAGAGGCTGCACGGCGTGAACCCGAGCTCCACGGCCTCGCTCACCGGCAGTGGCTCGCTCTCGCGGCCGAGCAGGTGCACGCACCCGACGATGTGATAGCGCGGACGCCCGTCACAGACCAGGACGGGCGCGGACATCCGCGCGACCCGGGCAGCGTCGGCGGCCGAGACGAACTGGGCCGCCGGCTCGTCCGGTGGATCTTCGTCGTCATCGTCGTCGTCGTCCGGATCCGGTGCGGCGTAGGTCTGCCGCGGTGGGACCGGCTGCTGGCTCGGCCAGCCCTGACCCTGCGGGGGACCCTCGGCACGCAGATCGGCGAAGCCCTGGTCGTAGTGACCCGTGCGGTCGTCGACAAGGCCCCCCGGCTCGTCGACGGTCGCGGCCGCCGCCCTGCGGCGGCCGTACTCCGTGCCCTCGCCCGACCGGTAGGTGCCCTGGTTGGGCACGCTCGGTGGAGCGACGGGATCAGCGACCGCGACAGACGTCTCGTCTGCCCCCCATGCGGTCGCCCGCCGGCGGCCGGGCTCGTTGCCCCGGACCGTCGAGCGGTGGTGGAACACTCTCGAGTCATCCTCGTCGCCGGCACGCCGGAAACGCTCGTCGTTGCTGTAGCTGGCCTGAGCCCGTGCCGCGGCCGCCTGGCGGGCACCGACGACGAGCGCGACGGCGGCGAGAAGGCTCGCCGCGATCGACAGGACCAGCAACACGCTCGAACCACCTGCGAGTCCGAGCACGAGCAGCGTGACAGCACCGAGGATGAGCACCAAACTTGCAACGATCACGGCTCACCCCCGCCGCTTTCTGTATAGATGTCGTGGGTCCGGCGCGCCCCCGGGGGGACCCGGGTACGCCGGAGACACGGCACCGTCCGGGGGACGCATGCCCGCCCCCGGTTGGGCTTACGGAACCGTCGTCGGTTCGAGGAGCTCTTTAGCGGCCGGCTTCGAGGGAGCCGGAGCGTCCCGCGCCGCCGTAGGAGCCCGCGAGACCAGCGGCGGCCAGACCCGGTGCACCGGATGTCACGGACCGATTGCCGTCGGTCCGGGTCATCTCGGCCTCGAGCCCCTGCCCGCGACCGTCGAGGTCACGAAGCTGGCTCTCCAGGTAGGCCTTGAGCCGGGTGCGGTACTCCCGTTCGAACTGCTTGAGCTCTTCGATGTGCTTCTGCAGTGCGGTGCGCTTGGCGTCGAGACCGCCCATGGCCTCCTGGTGCCGCTGCCGCGCGTCACGCTCGAGCGCGTCGGCCTTGGCCCGCGCCTCGCGGGTGACCTCTTCGGCCTTGGTGCGCGCGTCGGAGAGCAGCTTGTCGGCCTCGCGGCGGGCGTCGGACACGTGGTCGTCGGCCGTGCGCTGGGCCATCATCAGGACCCGGAGGGCCTGCTGCTCGCCGTCGCCGCCCACGACCGGGGCGCCCTGGGCGCGCATCTGCTCAAGCTCGCCCTGCATGGCACGGGCGGCCTGCTCAGCGGCGGCCTTGTCACGCTGGATCCGGTCGAGCTGGGCCTTGAGGTCGTTGAGCTCAGCTGCCAGACGAGGGTCGGCACCCGGGCCGGCTGGCGCGCCGCCTCGGGGTCCGCCGCGCTCGACCTGGGCGCGCAGCTCGTTGTTCTCCTCGATCAGCCGGGCGAGTTCGCGCTCGACCTCGTCGAGGAAAGCGTCGACCTCCTCCTCGTCGTACCCCCGTTTGCCGATCGGGGGTTTCTTGAAGGCGACGTTGTGCACGTCGGCCGGGGTAAGCGGCATCGAAACTCCTCGGGTCAGTTGCGGCCGCGTTGCTCCTGGTCAGACCGTGTGTCAGATCCAGGGCTGCACCACGAATCTCATCAGCACGAACAGGATAACCAAGAGCACAAGCGAAGCGAGGTCGATGCTGAGGTTACCGATCCGCAGTGGTGGGATCACACGCCTCAACGCCTTGAGGGGCGGATCGGTGACGCTCCACACCACTTCGAGTCCGGCGGCCGCACCGCGCCTCGGTTGCCAACGACGGCCGTATTGAAGCACGGCGCTCAATACGAATCGTGCGAGCAGAGTGATCAGGAAGAAGTAGATCAGCAGGTAGAGCACCTGGAACAGAATCGAAACCACGACTCGCCGAACCCTCCGTCTGGCCGACTCTGCCCTGCTCAGGGCTACGGCAGGGTGAAGAAACCGCCTTCAGCGATCTTCGCCTTGTCCTCTGCCGTGACTTGGACGTTGGCCGGTGAAAGCAGGAACACCCGGTTGGTGACGCGCTCGATCGTACCCCGCAAACCAAAGGCCAACCCTGCCGCAAAATCCACCAGACGGCGGGCGTCCGACTCATCCATTTCGGTGAGGTTGATGATCACCGGAACACCGTCCCGGAAATGCTCACCGATGGTGCGGGCCTCGCGATAAGTGGTCGGGTGCAGGGTCGTGATCTGGTACCGCTGTTCGTCGTCGGCGACCACCGCGCGCTCGCGCAACTGGACCTGTGGCGCCAGCGCGAGGTTGTCGCGGGTGGGGTAACTCACCTGCGACGGGCTCTCCGGAGCCGGCGAACGCGTGATCGATCGCACGCTGGACCGCTCCAGCGCACGCTCGGCGCGGGACTCACGGGCCTCACGCGCCTCGGCGAGCTCGGCCTCGGCGGCCTCCAGGCGGCTCGGGCGGTCGGTGTGGCGGGTCGAGCGGGCGCGCGGCACCGCCGGCGCGTCGTCAGCCTCGTCCTCGTCCTCGCCGAAGTCGTCGCTGTACCGGCTGGACCGGTAACGCGATTCGCGGTAGCCCGCATCACCGGACCGGCTGCCGCCGGACCGGCCGTCATAGCCGTCGTCGTAGACCCGGTCGTCGTCTTCCTCTTCGACCAACCCGAGCCAGACGCCCGCCTTTCGCAAAGCTCCCATGTGCCGCGCCCCTCCGTCCGCCGTGTGGCACGAGCCCCCCTGCCCGAGCCACTGTCACGCGCGTGGACTCCGTCTATGCATCGGCACCAGGCCGACCTTCCGGTGCCGTCACCCTCCCGGTTGACGGCGCGCCCCCCGGCGCTGCGAAGGTCTGCATGGAAAACAACACCGATGTAGTTTGGTGTCCGCCGTCAGGCTACCCCAGGTAGTGACGCTTACCGAGCAACGCGCTACCGATACGCACATGTGTCGCGCCGTATGAAACGGCGTTTTCCAGGTCATCGGACATTCCCGCCGACAGGACCGTGGCTGTCGGATGATCGACATGGAACGCGGCGGCGATCTCGGCCAGCCGCGCGAACGCCTGGTCCGGCGGCGCACCCAGCGGCGCGACCGCCATCAGGCCGGCCAACCGGAGTGCCGAAGCGCCCGCCACCGCCTCCGCCGCCGGGCCGAGACCGCGGTCCGGGTCGGCCGAGCCGGGCAGTGCGCCACCCCGGGCCGGGTCGCCGTCGAGGCTCACCTGGAGCAGGACCTCGACGACCCGGCCGTGCCCGTCGGCGGCCCGGTCGAGCGCCGCCGCCAGCCGGACGCTGTCGACCGACTGCACGACATCCGCGTACGACGTCACGGACCTGGCCTTGTTGCGTTGGAGCTGGCCCACGAAGTGCCACCGCACCCGGCCGCCGATCTCGGCCGCCTTGGGCGCCGCCTCCTGGTCCTTGTTCTCGCCGACGTCGGTGACGCCCAGGTCGGCCAGGAGACCGACGTCGCTGGCCGGGTACGTCTTGGTGACCGCGACCAGGGTGACCTCGTCGGTGCGCCCGGCGGCCGAGCGGGCGGCGTCGATCCGGGCCCGTACCCGGGCCAGATTGGCCGCCAGCTCGGCGCGCCGGCTCTCGTCAGCACTCACCGAGTGAGGCTATTACGAACCGTGCCCCGCCCCTCGGGGCGCCTCCGGCGCACGTCAGGACCTAGGAGCCGTTCTTGAGGAAGTCAGGCACGTCCACGTCGTCGAAGAGCACGCGGCGGGCCGGCTGGGCCGGAGCGACCGGCGGCGGCGCGACCTCGACCGGCGCCGCGGGCGAGACCGGCTGCGGCTGCGCGGTCTTGCGCACCTCGGCCGGCTTGTAGGCGGGCGTGCCGCCGTCGAAGCCCGCCGCGATGACGGTGACCCGCACCTCGTCGCCGAGCGCGTCGTCGATGACCGCACCGAAGATGATGTTGGCGTCCGGGTGGGCCGCGTCGGTGACCAGCTGCGCCGCGTCGTTGATCTCGAAGAGACCGAGGTCGGAGCCGCCGGCGATGGAGAGCAGCACGCCGCGCGCGCCGTCCATGCTCTGCTCCAGCAGCGGGCTGGAGATGGCGGCCTCGGCGGCCTCCACGGCGCGGTTGTCGCCGCGGGCGCTGCCGATGCCCATCAGGGCGCTGCCGGCGCCGCTCATGACGCTCTTGACGTCGGCGAAGTCGAGGTTGATCAGGCCTGGCGTGGTGATCAGGTCGGTGATGCCCTGGACACCGGAGAGCAGCACCTGGTCGGCCTGGCGGAACGCGTCCATCATGCTGATGCCGCGGTCGCCGAGGGCCAGCAGCCGGTCGTTCGGAATCACGATCAGCGTGTCGCACTGGTTGCGCAGCTCGTCTATCCCGGCCTCGGCCTGCACCTGGCGGCGCTTGCCCTCGAACGAGAACGGCCGGGTGACCACGCCGATGGTGAGCGCGCCGAGCTTGCGGGCGATGTTCGCGACCACCGGCGCGCCGCCGGTGCCCGTGCCGCCGCCCTCGCCGCACGTCACGAAGACCATGTCGGCGCCCTTGAGCACCTCTTCGATCTCGTCGCGGTGGTCCTCGGCGGCGCTCTTGCCGACGTCGGGGTTGGCGCCGGCGCCGAGGCCCCGGGTCAGCTCACGGCCGACGTCGAGCTTCACGTCGGCGTCGCTCATCAACAGCGCCTGCGCGTCGGTGTTGATGGCGATGAACTCGACGCCCTTGAGGCCGACTTCGATCATTCGGTTGACGGCGTTGACGCCACCGCCACCGATGCCGACGACCTTGATGACCGCCAGGTAGTTGTGCGGAGGTGTCATCGGGGGTGCCTTCCCTTCCCGTGTGCGGCCGGACGCGGCATGCCGCCGCTACGCGAAGGGCAAGGGAGGAAACCCTCACCCTCTACTAGAGGCTTAGAGTTATGTCAACTGCTCGGCCTCTGGGGCAACGTAAGCGGGACACGACCGTGATCCAAGGACCAGGTACGGCGTGTCGCCACGCGGTATTTCTTCAGCGGATCGTGACGACCCCGGGATCGCTGACGTCGAACGTCCTTCCGTCCCGCTGCAGGAGCCCCGCGGTCACCGTGGCCTTCTCCGTGTTGCGGCTCGCGTCGCCCCAGACCACCGTGCGGCCGCCGGACAGCTTGAGGGTGATCTGGGCCGGCCCGGCCACCCCCACCTCGAGCAGTTGGCGGCGCAGGGACGGCGACAGCGCGGCGATCACCTCGACCGCGCCCCGGGTGCCGTCGACGTTGCCCCGGGGGTCCGCGATCCGCACGAGCGGCAGGTGGGCCGGGCGGCGGTTGAGGTCCTGGAACACGACGCCGAACCGGTCGACCACGAGGAACCGCTTGCCCTGCGGCACGACGGCCTCGGGTGTGCGCTCGACGACGACGACCGTCAGCCCGTCGGGCCACTGCCGCGTGACGGTGGCCTTCTCCACGGCCGGCAGCGTGCCCACCCGGGCCGCGACCGCCTCCAGGTCGACCCGGGCCAGCGGGGCACCGGCCGGCACCGCCGCGGCGGCCCGCACCTCGTCCGGGCTGAGCAGGGACGTGCCGTCGACCGCCACCGTGCGCACGCCGAGCAGGCTGGAGCCCAGCACCAGCCAGGCCAGCAGGGCGAGCACGGACACGGAGCCCAGGCCCACCGCCCACGGCAGCGCCGCCCGCATCCGCCGGCGACGCGCCCGTCGCATGAACCGGCGCACCGACGACGGCATCGCGTCGCTGCCCGCCCGCACCAGGGTCCAGCGGCGCCGCTCGGGGGCGCCGCCGCCGGGCCGGACGGTCATCAGCCGGCGACCGGCGACACCGAACCCGCCGCCGCGCCACCCACGGCCGGGTCGGCCGCCGACAGGGCGGCGAGCAGCTCGTCACCGAGCAGCGAGCTCGGCGGGGCACCCATCGTCACCACCAGGTCGCCGGGGCGGGCTCGGCGGACGACCTCGGCCGGCACCGCGTCCCAGTCGGGCACGAAGACCTTGTGGGCGGCCGGCAGGTCGATCGCCGCGGTCAGCGCGACGCCGCCCTCACCCGGCCCGCGGGTCTCGCCCGGGCCGAAGACCTCCAGCACGATCGCCTCGTCGGCGATCGCGAGGGCCGCGGCGAGCTCCGCCTCCATGTCGCGGGTGCGGTAGACCCGGTACGGCTGGAAGACCACCACCAGGCGGCCGCCGGACGCGACCTCGCGCAGCGTCTCCAGCGCGGCCGTGACCGACACCGGGTGGTACGCGTACTCGTCGTAGACGACGACGCCGTTGGCGACGCCCTTGCGCTCGAACCGGCGGCGTACGCCCGGGAACGCCGCGAGGGCCTCCACGGTGACCGGCAGCGAGACGCCGAGCTCGACCGCGGCCAGGACGGCCGCCGCGCTGTTGAGGCCGAAGTGCCCGCCCGGCACGGGCAGCCGGATCTCGCCGACCTCCTCGCCGAGCAGCGTGGCCTGGTAGCGGACCCCGAGCACCGACGACGAGATGTCGGTCAGCCGAAGGTCGGCGTCCTCAGCCACGCCGTAGGTGAGCACCCGCCGCCCGCGCGCACGCAGGGTTTCGGCGAGCCGCCGGGTGCCGTCGTTGTCGGCACAGGTCACCACGAAGCCGGCCGGGTCGGTCAGCAGCGCGTACTCCAGGAAGGCCGCCTCGAGCCCGGCCAGGTCGCCGTAGGTGTTGAGGTGGTCGGCGTCGATGTTCGTGATGATCGACACGTACGGCCGGTAGAGCAGGAACGACCGGTCGCTCTCGTCGGCCTCGGCGACGAACAGGTCGCCGGTGCCGTGGTGGGCGTTGGAGCCGACCTCGGAGATCTCGCCGCCGATCACGAACGACGGGTCGAGCCCGGCGTGCTGGAGGATCAGCGTGATCATCGAGGTCGTCGTGGTCTTGCCGTGCGTGCCGGCCACGGCGACGGTGCGCCGGCCGGTCATCGCGGCGGCCAGCGCCTCGGACCGGTGCATGATCCGCAGTCCGCGCCGGCGGGCCTCCTCGAGCTCGAGGTGGTCCTGCGGGATGGCGGTCGAGTAGACCACGGTGTCGACGCCGTCCAGGTTCTCCGGGACGTGCCGCATGTGGATCGTGCCGCCGAGCGCGCGCAACCCGGCCAGCGCCGGCCACTCCCGCAGCTCACTGCCGGACGTCGGGATGCCCCGGGTCAGCAGCAGGCGGGCCAGCCCGCTCATGCCGACACCGCCCACGCCGATCAGGTGCACCGTGCCGAGATCCTCGGCCGCCACCGTGCCGGCCGGGGTGAAGTCCGCGATGTTGAGCCCTGCCACCGTGCCTCGCTCTCGTCAGTGTCCTATCGGGCCTGGGTGGCCGCTTCGTAAACGAAGTCGAGCAGCGCTTCGTCACCGTCGCGCCGGCCGTAGCCCGCGGCGGCGTAGCCCATCGCCGCCAGCCGGTGCGGGTCGCGCAGCAGCGGGATCACGGTGCGCTCGACCCACGCCGGCGTCATCTCGCCGTCGTCGACGAGCAGGCCGCCGCCGGCGTCGACCACGGGCTGGGCGTTGCGGCTCTGCTCCTGGTTGCTGTACGGGTACGGGACGTAGATGGTCGGCAGGCCGATCGCCGCCACCTCGGCCACGGTCATCGCGCCGCCCCGGCTCAGCATCAGGTCCGCGGCCGCGTACCCGAGCTCCATCTGGCTCAGGTAGGGAATGGTCACGTAGGGCACCGGCAGGTCGTTGGGGATCGAGACCGGCTCGTTGCGGGCGCCGATCACGTGCAGCACCTGGACGCCGGCCCGCGACAGCTCCTTGGCCGCACCGGCGACGGCCAGGTTGATCGAGCGGGCGCCCTGTGAGCCGCCCGAGACGAACAGCACCGGCAGGTCGGGGCGCAGCCCGAAGCGCGCACGGGCGGCGGCGGACGCGGCGCGGCGGTCGAGGTGGGCGATCGAGGAGCGCAGCGGCACGCCGACGACCCGGGCGTCGCGCAGCGACTCGGCCTGCTGCGGCTGGTGCGGGAAGCCGACCGCCACGTACTTGGTGAACCGCATGCCCATCCGGTTGGCCACGCCCGGCGGCACGTTGACCTCGTGGACCACGATCGGCACCTCGCGGCGCCAGGCCGCCAGGTAGCCGGGCACCGAGACGTAGCCGCCGAAGCCGACCACCACGTCGGCCTGGACCTCGTCGAGGATCTTGCCGGCCGCGCGGGTCGAGGTCACCATCCGGTCCGGCGTACGCAGGAGGGCCATGTTGACCGACCGGGGCAGCTGGAACGCCGGGATCTGCCGCAGGTCGTACCCCTGCGGCGGGATCAGCTCGTTCTCGAGGCCCTTCGGCGTGCCGAGGCAGGTGATCCGGACCGATGGATCATGGCGGCGCAGACAGTCGGCGAAGGCGAGCAACGGATAGATGTGCCCACCCGTCCCTCCACCAGCCAGCACGACCGACCGCAGCGGACCCATCACCGTCTCCTCTCGCCACCCACGCCGGCACGCTCGCGCGCGGCGCGCCCACCGGCGGACGCCGACGGACGGCTGGCCTTCGGAGCCGAGGGCAACGGAGGCAGCGGGGCCCAGAGTAGTCGGACCCACCGGGCCGACGGGCGGGCATGCAGGGCTCGGGCGGCGTCGGGTTCGGCGCGGGCGAAGGAGGCCAGCATGCCGACCGCGGCCATGGTCACGACCAGGGCGCTTCCGCCGTCGGAGATGAACGGCAACGGCAGGCCGGTGATCGGGATGAGCCCGACGACGCCACCGATGTTGATCAGGGCCTGGGCGACCAGCCAGGTGGTCAGCGCCGCGGCGACCAGGCGGCGGAACGGGTCGTCGATCCGCCGGGCGATCCGCAGGCCGGTGTAGGCCAGGACCCCGAACAGCGTCAGCACCACGATGCATCCGATCACGCCGAGTTCCTCGGCGATCACGGCGAAGATGAAGTCGTTGTCGGCGGCCGGCAGCCAGCCCCACTTGAGCTGGCCCTGGCCCAGGCCCACGCCGAACCAGCCGCCGTTGTCGATCGCGTACCGGCCCTGGATGCCCTGGTAGCAGTCCTTCAGGTCGCAGTCCGTCGGCGGGTTGAAAAAGGTCAGCAGCCGGGCGAACCGGTAGTACGCGGCCGCGATCAGCACACCGATGCCGGCCAGGCCGGCCACGAACAGGATGGCGAAGACCTGCATCCGCACGCCGGCGGCCCAGAGCAGGCCGACCACGATGGCCATCAGGATGAGCATCGTGCCGAGATCCTTGTAGCCGACCAGGATGAAGAGCAGCGCGAGGACCGGGAGCAGCGGCATCGCCAGCTCCCGCCAGTAGGTCAGTGCCGGGCCTTTGCGACTGATCACGTCGGCGGCCCAGAGGATAAGGCCGATCTTGACGAACTCCGAGGGCTGGAGCTGGAACGAGCCGATGTGCAGCCAGAGCTCGTCGCTCTGGATCGGGCCGAGATGGACCACCTTCTCTTCCCGGACGGCGGCGAGCGCGTTGAGCCCGTTGAGGAACAGCAGCAGCGCGATCGCGACGCCCAGGATCGGCCGGGCCAGCGCCCGGAAGGTGCGGGCCGGCAGCCGCTGGCAGACCCAGAACGCGGCCAGCCCGACGGCGGCGAACAGTGCCTGCTTGGCCAACGCGGCGAACGCGTTGCCGTCGTCGGCGATGTCCCGCGGGCCGGTCGCCGAGAAGACCATGGTCAGGCCGATGACCAGCAGCAGCCCGGCGCTGGAGATCAGCAGGTAGTAGGACGCCAGCGGACGCCCCAGCAGCCCGCGCAGCGCCGACACCCCACCGTCGAACAGCGAGCGGCGCGCTTGCGCGGCGACCGTAGCCGGTTTCGCTTCCTCCCCCACCGGCTCATCATGGGCGCTCGGCCCGCCCGGACAGCGGAGAAATTCTCGGCGTGTCGGTCTTAGCCGGTCATGGAGGCCAGGAAGTCGCTGTAGAAGAGGCCCAGGGCCATCGCGACGCCGATGCCCGCGATGATCCAGAAGCGGACCACGATGTTGACCTCGCTCCACCCCGCCAACTCGAAGTGGTGCTGCAGCGGAGACATTCGGAACACCCGTTTACCGGTGGTACGGAACGAGATGATCTGGATGACCACCGACATCGTGATGATCACGTAGAGCCCGCCGATGATCGGCAGCAGCATGATCGTGCGGGTCGACATCGCCATGCCGGCGATCAGGCCGCCCAGGCCGAGCGCTCCGGTGTCACCCATGAAGATCCGGGCCGGCGAGGTGTTCCACCAGAGGAAGCCGACACACGCCCCGGCACCGGCCCCCGCGATCAGAGCGATCTCCAGCGGATCTCGTACGGCGTAGCAGTAGGTGTCGGCACCGGCCTTCACGTAGCTCGGGTCCGCGCACCAGTGCCGGTACTGCCAGAACGCGATCAACGCGTACGCGCCGAGGACCATCGTCGTGGCGCCGGTGGCAAGGCCGTCCAGGCCGTCGGTCAGGTTGACGCCGTTGGTCGCGGCGAGCACGACGAAGACGAACAGGATGACCGAGCCGACCTTGCCGATGTCGAGCCAGCTCACCTCGCGGATGAACGAGATCGCGGTGCTGCCGACGGTCTCACTGTTCGTGCGGCTGCCCGTGGTGTCCAGCATCGTGCTCGGGAAGTAGAGCGCGATGATGCCGAAGGTGGCGCCGACGAGGAGCTGGCCGGCCAGCTTGCCCCGCTTGTTGAGGCCGCCGCTGTGCCGCCGGCGGACCTTGAGGAAGTCGTCGATGAAGCCGACCGCGCCGCAGAACACCAGCAGGCCGAGCAGCACCAGCGCGGTGATCGTCGGGCCGACCTGGAAGATCTGCTGCGACGGCAGGGTGGTCAGCGCGATGTGGCCGGCCACGTAGGCGATCACCGTGGCCACGATGAAGACCACGCCGCCCATCGTCGGCGTGCCCTTCTTGCCCATGTGCATCTGCGGGCCGTCGGCCCGGATCGGCTGTCCGGCCTTGAGCCGGGTGAACACCTTGATCGCGAGCGGGGTGCCGAACAGCGAGACGAGGAACGCCACCGCCATCGCGACGATGACCGCCCTCACGCCGTACTGCCGTTCTCGCGGAGAGAGTCCACCACGTCCCAGGTCCGGTACCGGGAGCCCTTCACCAGGACCACGTCGCCCGGCCGCAGATCGGCCCGCAGCGCCTCGATCGCCGCCGCCTGGTCGTCCACCACCTCGGACCTACCTTCCCAGCCCGGATGGGCCGTCGCGCCGTCGTGGATCGGCCCGGCCGCCTCGCCGACGACGACCAGCCGGTCGACGCCCAGCTCCGCGGCGAGCCGCCCGACCTCTTCATGACCGGAGCGTTCGAACTCCCCCAACTCGGCCATATAGCCGAGCACCGCGACCGTACGCCGTCCCTCGCCGATGGTCGCCAGCGCCCGCAGGGCGGCGGCCATCGACGCCGGGTTCGCGTTGTAGGAGTCGTCGATGACGGTCGACCCGTCGGGCCGCTCGAACACGTCCATCCGGCGGGCGGAGCGCAGCGTCAGCTCGCCCAGTGCCTCGCCCAGCTCCCGCAGCGGCATGCCCAGCTCGCGGGCCACGGCGGCGGCGGCGAGGCTGTTGCCGACCTGGTGCCGGCCGGGCACGCGCAGCCGCACGGGCACGCTCCCCCTGGCCACCCGCAGCGTGTACGACGCCATCCCGCTCGCGTCCATGGTCACGTCGTCGGCGCGCACGTCCGCGTCCGGCGACTCGCCGACCAGGACCACCCGGCCCCGGGTGCGCACGGCCATCTTGCGGACCCGCTCGTCGTCGGCGTTGAGGATCGCCACCCCGTCCACGGGTACGGCCTCCGCCAGCTCGCCCTTGGCCGCGGCGATGTTGTCGACCGAGCCGAACTCGCCGATGTGCGAGGTGCCGACGTTGAGCACCACGCCGACCCGCGGCGTGGCGATGCCGGCCAGGTAGCTGATGTGCCCGGCACCCCGGGCGCCCATCTCCAGCACCAGGTAGCGGGTCTGCTCGTCGGCCTTGAGCACGGTGTGCGGGAAGCCCAGCTCGTTGTTGAGCGAGCCGGCCGGCGCGACCGTCGGGCCGAGCTTGGCGGCCAGCTGGGCGACCAGGTCCTTCGTGGTGGTCTTGCCGGACGAGCCGGTCAGGCCGATGACGCACAGGTCCGGCAGCCGGGACAGCGACGCCCGGGCCAGCCCGGCCAGCGCCACCAGCGGGTCGTCGACGAGCACCATCGGCACGCCCTCGACCTGCCGCGTGCCGAGCACCGCGACCGCGCCATCGGCCACGGCGGCCGCGGCGAAGTCGTGGCCGTCGACCTTCTCGCCCGGGAAGGCGACGAACAGGCCACCGGCGGTGGGCTTGCGCGAGTCGTACTCGACCGGACCGGTCACCACGGCCGCCGGGTCGGCGCCGACCAGCCGGCCACCGGCCGCCGCCGCGACCTCGTCGAGGCGCATCGCGATCATCGCTGACCCACCAGGTGGCCGAACCGGGCGCGCAGTGCCGCCGCGAGCTCGACCCGGTCGTCGAACGGGTGCGTCACGCCGGCCACCTCCTGCCCTCGTTCGTGCCCTTTGCCGAGCACCGCGATCACGTCGTCCTCGCCGGCCCGCCGGACCGCCTCGTCGATGGCCGCGCGCCGCCCGCCGGTGATCTCCTCGACCGAGGCAGAACCGCTGCGGAACGCCCCGACAAGCCCCTCCACCGTCGCTCGCGCGCCGGCCAACACCTCCGCGCGGATCGCGGCGGGCTCCTCGGTGCGCGGGTTGTCGTCGGTGACCAGCACCAGGTCGGCGCCCTCGGCCGCGGCCGCGCCCATCAGCGGGCGCTTGCCCCGGTCGCGGTCACCGCCGGCGCCGATCACGCAGATCAGCCGGCCGCCACGGCTCGTGGCCCGGGCACGCAGCGCGCGCAGCGCGGCGACGATCGCGTCGGGCTTGTGCGCGTAGTCGACGACGCCGAGCACCGGACCGGGCGCGTTGACGACCTCGAGCCGGCCGGGCACGCCCCGGCAGGCCGCGACGCCGGTCGCCGCGGTCGCGGGATCGACCCCGACGGCCACGAGCGAGGAGATCGCCAGGAGGGCGTTGGCCACGTTGTGCAGGCCGGGCAGCGCGACGCCGGCATCGACCGCCGCACCGCCCGGGCCGTGGGCGACGAAGGCCTGCCCGTAGCCGGCGTCGACGACCCCGTCGGCCCACCAGGTGGCCGCCCGGTCGCCGGCGGCCGAGTACGTGACCGTGGCCGGCTTGCGCAGCGGCGCCAGGGCCGGCTCGTCGAGGTTGAGGATCTCGACCCGGCAGCGCCCGTCGAACAGCTTGGCCTTCGCGGCGAAGTAGTCGTCGCGGTCGGCGTGGAAGTCGAGGTGGTCCTGGCCGAAGTTGGTGTAGCCGCCGACCGCGAAGCGCACCCCGCCGACGCGGCCCATCGCCAGCGCGTGGCTGGACACCTCCATGACCACCGCGGTCACCCCGCGCTCGCGGGCGACGGCCAGCAGCGCGTGCAGGTCGGTGGCCTCCGGCGTGGTCCGCACGCTGTCGACGACCAGGTCGCCGAGGCGGGTCTCCACGGTGCCGATCAGGCCGGTCACGTGGCCGGCCGCGCGCAGCCCGGACTCGACCAGGTAGGCGGTCGAGGTCTTGCCCGCGGTGCCGGTGAGGCCGATGACCACCAGGTCGGCCGTCGGGTCGCCGTAGACGGCGGCCGCGACCGCGCCGAGCGCCTCGCGGGGATCGTCGACCACGATCGCCGGCAGGCCGGCGGCGGCGGCCGCCGGGGCGCCGGCCGCGTCGGTCAGCACCGCGACCGCGCCGGCCTCGGCGACCGCGGGCACGAACTCGGCGCCGTGCCGGCGGGCACCGGGCAGCGCCGCGTAGAGGTCGCCGGGGCGCACCTCGCCGCTGGCATGGGTGATGCCGGTCACTTCGACGTCGGGCGCGGTGTCGATGTCCGCTCCCACCAGGGCCGCCAGATCGGCGAGCCGGACGGGAGCGACGGCACGGGGGCGCGGATTGCCGGGCACGGCGTCAGACCCTACCCGGTCCGTGCCCGGCTTCCGCATACCCACGCTGATCTACGGAAAGGCCGTGTACTTGGGGGCGGCCTTGGTGCTCGGCGGGACGCGGTAGTGCTGCAGCGTGTACTGCATCATCTCGCGGAACGCCGGTCCCGCGACGTCGCCGCCACCGCCGCCCGGGGTGTACGCGAAGACCGCGACCACGTAGCGGGGTGCCTCCGCCGGCGCCATGCCGATGAACGACGCCACGTCGCCGGGCGCGTACTCACCGTCGACCACGCGCTTGCCCGTGCCTGTCTTGCCGGCCACCCGGTAGCCCTTGATCCGGCCCGAGACGCCGGTCGCGTCCGGGATCGTCGTGACCGCCTCCATCAGGTGGCGGAGCTCCGCCGCGTGCTGTGGGCTGATCACCTGGCGGGTCTCCGGCGCGGGCGGGGCGACGTGCCGGCCGTCCCCGGTGACCGTGTCCTTGATCAGGTGCGGCTGGATCCACTTGCCGTCGTTGGCGATCGCCGCGTAGACGGCGGCCATCTGGAGCGGCGTCACGTCGACGCTGTGGCCGATCGGGATCGAGCCCGGCGAGGTGCCGTTCCACTCGTCCGGCGGCAGCACGTGCCCGGGCGCCTCGCCCGGCATGCCCTCGCCGGTCGCCTTGCCGAGGCCGAACTTGAGCTGGTAGTCGTACACCCGCTGCGGTCCGAGCTTGTCCGCGATCTTGATGGTCGTGACGTTCGATGAGTACGCGAGCGCGCCGGCCATCGACATCTTCCTGTTGCCGGCCCCGTGGACGTCCGAGTACGGCTCTCCGGCCTTGGTGATCGTGTTCGGGATCCGCCAGACCGTCCTCGGGGTGATCACCCCTTCCTCTAGGCCGGCGCCGAAGATGATCGCCTTGTGCACCGAGCCCGGGTCGACGACGAACGAGGTCGCCGCGTCCTCCCGGTCCGTCGCCGGGTACTTCTCCCAGTCGGCCGCGTTGTAGGTCGGCTGGCTGGCCTGGGCGAGCACCTCGCCGGTCTTGATGTCGATCGCGATGGCCGCGCCGACGGTGCCCTTGCGGGCCAGCACGTTCTCGCTCAGCGAGCGCTGGAACTCGTACTGGAGGTCGCGGTCGATGGTCAGCGTCAGCGAGCCGCCCGGCTTGGCCGGCACCACCTCGTCGTAGCCACCGGAGATCGGGATGTCGAGGTCGCCGTTGCCGGCCTCGAAGCGGTGCTTCCCGTTGGTGCCGCGCAGCACCTCGTCGTACTTCGCCTCCAGCCCCTCCAGCCCCGTCATGTCCTCGCCGGTGATGCCGATCAGGTTGGCCGCCAGGTCGGGTCCCGGGATCTCCCGGCGCTCGTCGCGGCCGATGCCGATGCCGGCGATGTTGAGCGCCATCACCTGCTGGGCCTTCTCGATCGGCACGCCCCGGGCGAGCCAGGAGAAGGTCGACGGGATGCCGCCGGCCAGCTTGCGCTTGGCCATCCGCTTGCCGAGCTCGGAGCGGGACACGCCGAGCAGCGGCGACAGCTTGGCCGCCGCGTCCGGGACGTTCTCGATCATCTCCGGGTCCGCGTAGACGTGGCGCGCCTCGACGCTGTGGGTCAGCGGCACGCCGGAGCGGTCGTAGATGCCGCCGCGGGAGGCGAACAGGGTGACCGAGCGCAGC
The DNA here is from genome assembly GCF_040676915.1 of Asanoa sp. NPDC049475. Classification (NCBI taxonomy): domain Bacteria; kingdom Bacillati; phylum Actinomycetota; class Actinomycetes; order Micromonosporales; family Micromonosporaceae; genus Asanoa; species Asanoa sp. NPDC049475. The sequence goes on from NZ_JBFAPY010000010.1 coordinate 288,504, forward strand.
CGGTCCTGGATGCCGCCGTCGGCGTACGCGGGCGTCGGCAGGACCTGGAGCGTCACCAGCCGGATGCCGATGCAGGCGAACATGGCCAGCGCGAGGAACGCGCCGAGCCGGAGCCGGCGGTTCGGGTCGGCCAGCTTCGGCCGGGTGCGGGGCTTGCGCCGCAGCGGCGGCCGGGGCGGCGTCGCGCCACCCTTGGCGCCGCCGGTCCTGGGACGTGGCGTCGTGGTGCCGTCGCCGCGCGACGCCTTCGTCGCGGCGGTCCTGCCCGCGGAGCCGGCCCCGCGTGCGCCGGACCGCGCGCCCGCGGCGCCGCCCGACCGGGTCCCGGCGCCCGTGCCGGACCGGGTGCCCGCGGCACCGCCCGACCGGGTCCCGGCGCCCGTGCCGGACCGGGTGGCGGCGGCACCGCCGGACCGGGTCCCTGAGCCCGATCGCGTCCCCGCGGCCGTGCCGGACCGTGCCGCCGGCGCCGCCGCCTTGCGCGGGGCGCGTGGCTCGTCGGCCCGGCCGCCGTCGACCACCCGCAGCGTCGGCTGCTCCGGCTTCTCCTGCTTCTCCGGCTGCTCGGGGGTGGCCCGGGGTGCGCGCGTGCGCGCCTGCTCCCGCACGGTCCGCCCGCGCGGCGTGTAGGCCTGCGCCTCGAAGATCCCGCCCCGGCCACTGCGGGCCGGGGCGGGTCCGTCGTCATCGGTCGGGCGACCCGCGCGGGGCGGGTTGCGGCGCGCCGCGGACGGGTCGCGCCGAGGGTCCGGCGTCCGCGGCGGCACGCTCACCGCCCCTGGTCGCTGGTCACGGACGGCGCGCCCGCGCCCGGCTTCGGAATACCGATGATCTTGCCGTCCTGGAGCCGGATGTAGGCCGGGTCGCCGCCGCCGACCATGCCCAGCTTCCTCGCCTGCGCGGTGAGGTTGCCCGGCGCCTGCGCCTGGGCGATCTCGCGCCGCAGCTCCTGCTCCTGGAGGTCCAGCGCGCTGCCGGTCTCCTTGAGCTTCTCCACGCGGAAGGCGTTCTCGGCGATCTTCGTGTTGACCACGAGGATGCCGAGCACGCCACCGACCACCAGCAGCAGGATCAGCGCGACGAACGGCACGCGCGGACCCGTCACAGGCGGCGGCGGCGCGACCTTCAGCCGCGGCACCCCCGCCGCGGGAGCGGTCGCGCGCTCCTTCGGACGCAGGGCGGCAGTGCCCTCCGTCGGGAACTGCCGCGCGGCGCGCGGGTCCGTCCGGTGGGCGCGGATGCCCCGCCCGACCTGGCGCTCCGTGGTCCGGCCCCCCGACCGCGGTGCGCGCTTCTGATCTGTCATGTTCCCTCCCCCTGGTTCTCGTCGTCCTCGTGGGACTCCGCGGCCGGAGCGCGGCGGTCGCCGCCCCCGGACCGACCCGCCGTTCGCGCGGCGGGCTGGTGCAATGCCTTGACCCGGCGTGGCCGGTCTGGTGTGACCGCGTCGGGATCGATCCGTTCCGCCGCCCGCAGCCGCACCGACGCGGCCCGCGGGTTGGTCGTCACCTCGTGGTCGTCGGGCAGTTCGGCGCCGCGGGTGAGCAGGCGCAGCGTCGGCCCGGCGCCGGGCAGCTCGACCGGCAGGTCCACCGGCCCGGACGACCGGGTGCGGGGCGCCATGGCCCGCTTGGTGATCCGGTCCTCGAGCGAGTGGTAGGACAGCACGACGATCCGGCCGCCCAGGTCGAGCGCGTCCAGCGCCGCCGGCACCGCACGCTCCAGCGTCTCGAGCTCGCCGTTGACCTCGATCCGCAGAGCCTGGAACGTGCGCTTGGCCGGGTGCCCGCCCGTCCGCTTGCCGGCCTGCGGTATCGCGTCGCGGACGAGCTCGGCCAGCCGCGCCGACGACGTGATGGGTGTCCTGGTCCGCTCGCGCACGATCGCGTCCACGATCCGGTTGGCGAACTTCTCCTCGCCGTACACCCGCAGCACCCGGATCAGGTCCCCTGGGCTGTAGGTGTTGACGACGGTCTCGGCCGTGACGCCCCGGGTCTGGTCCATCCGCATGTCCAGCGGCGCGTCCTGGGCGTACGCGAATCCCCGGTCAGGCACGTCGAGTTGCAGCGAGGAGACGCCGAGGTCCATCAGCACCCCGTCGACCGCCGCGATGCCGAGGCTGTCGAGCACCTCGGGCAGCTCGTCGTAGACGGCGTGCACCAGCCGGACGCGGTCGTCGAACGGAGCCAGCCGCTGTCGGGACGCCGCCAGCGCCTCGGTGTCGCGGTCGAGCCCGATCAGCAGGACGTCGGGGTGCGCGGCGAGGACGGCCTCGGCGTGACCGCCGAGACCGAGGGTGGCGTCGACGTGGACGCGCGGGCCTTTCCGGGCTGGACGGCCGAGCGCCGGAGCGAGTAGCTCGAGCGTCCGCTCGAGCAGCACCGGCACGTGCGTGCCGCGTGGCTCCTGCATCGGTTGTCCCCCCAGTGACCCGCCGTCTTCCGTCGTGCCAGACGGCTGTATCGCTCGCCGTACCGCCAGATCCCCATCCGCCCCCATGCCTGGCACCGGGGAAGGGACGCCAGGGACGGGACGGGTGGAGATCTCGCGGTACGGCGGGCGAACGGCGGCGGAACCGGGTTTTCGCGGAACCCGGTGCGACGTCGCCCTACAGTCCGCCGGGCAGCACCCCCTCCTCGATGTCGGCGAAGTCGTCTTCGCTCTCCGCGAGGTAGGTGTCCCAGGCCTGCTTGTCCCAGATCTCGACCCGGGTGCTGGCGCCGATCACGACCAGCTCTCGGGACAGACCCGCGTATTCCCGCAGGTGCGCCGGGATGGTGACCCGACCTTGTTTGTCGGGCACCTCGTCATGTGCGCTGGCGAAGAAGACCCGGCTGTAGGCCCGTGCGGCCTTGTGGGTCATCGGCTGCTCGCGCAACTGCCCCGCGATCCGCTGGAACTCGGGCGTCGGGAAAACGTAGAGACAGCGCTCCTGCCCTTTGGTGATCACGACACCTCCCGCCAACTCGTCCCGGAACTTCGCCGGCAGGATCAACCGGCCCTTTTCGTCCAGGCGTGGGGTATGCGTGCCGAGAAACATTCGGCCCACCCCCTCGCGCGGCGGGCGGATTCGCGGTCCACCCGAGGCCGGCGGACCCTCCCGGCCCCGCCATTGATCCCCACTCTACTCCACTTCCCTCCACCCGCAACCAGAATCCGCCTTCACATCCGGCCGTACCGCGCGCAAAACCGCAGGTCGAGAGGGGTGGGGCGGAGTGGAGGGCCAAGCCGGCCCACTGCTTGTCCAAATAACGACAAGCTCTATTCGAGGCGTAACGATTTGCTCAATCGCCTCGTTAGCCACGCCCGTTACGCGGTTTCGGGGCCATTCGGGGCCGAGTGGAGGGCTTGCGTGGAGCGAAGTGGGGGGGGGGGGGGGCCCCCCCCCCCCCCCCCCCCCCCCCCCCCCAAAAAAAAAAAAAAAAAAAACCCCCCCCCCCCCCCCCCCCCCCCCCCCCAACACAACAACACCCCCACCCACCCCCCCCCCCCACAAAA
>NZ_JBFAPY010000011.1:0-270651 GCF_040676915.1 Asanoa sp. NPDC049475
GCGGCGGCACCATCAACCTTCCGTTCGACGGCGTGATCGCCCGCCTCAGCGACACCTGGCTGCCGCCGTGGGCGACCCCTCCACCACACGTCACGAACCGACGCAGGTCACCGTCGGCAGCGTGTTGGTGCCGGAGTGCGTGCCGAGGAAGCCGAACGTCGTCTTGCCTTCCGGCGCGATCGAGCCGTTGTAGCTCACGTTCCGGATGGTCACGTTCGTCCCCGAGACGCTCGACGTGCCGTTCCAGACCTGTGCGAGCGTCTGCCCGGACGGCCAGGCCCACGACGCGGTCCAACCGCCGTACGTCCGGTTGCTGTGATTCATGATCTCGACCTCGGCCTGGAAGCCGCCGGTCCACGAACCGATGATCTTGTAGACCGCCATACACTCGCCGCTCGGAGCTGGCGTGGTCGGCCCAGTCGTCGGACCCGTGGTCGGGCCGGTGGTCGGGGTCGGCCCGCCCGGGTCGCCGGGGTTCTCACTGCCCGGGCCGACGCCCGTGACCTGGCCATTGCCGCCGTCGAAGACGACGTCGGAGCAGCCGAAGAAGTTCTCGTTGCTGTCGGAGCGCACCCAGCGCGAGTAGATCAGGTGCCGGCCGCTCTTGTTCGACGGCAGGTTGCCGCTGAAGTAGTAGTGGCCCTCGTTGGTGCCCGGCCCACCGTTCTGCGGCGGGTTGGTCACCGTGAGGAACGGCGTCGACTCCAGGTCGTTCCAGGCCAGTGCCCGGGTCGGGCTCCAGCTGTCCTTGGTCACGTAGAAGTAGAACGTGCCCGGGTGGTGTGCCCAGTTGCTGTACTTGAAGTCGAATCGGGATCCGGCCGTCAGGTGGGTCAACGGCCAGTCGTTGCGAGCCTGGTTGTACGCGGAGAACGTGGTGTTGCCACCGCTGCAGAGCTGCCCGTCGGGGATGAACCCGACGGTCCGGCCCGCGGCGTCCGAGCGCAGCACGCTGAACCAGTTGTAGAGCGGGTTCGTCCCGCCCTGCTGGACGGCCGCGGCGCAGGCCGGGTTGTGCGGCTGGATGTCGCCCTGCTGCGACAGGCCGTCCTTCCAGCACAGGAACGTGCGGCTGCCCGGCGACATCGGCGTGCCGTGTCCTTGGGCGGGCAGTTGGCTGACCACCGACACGAGGCCGGCGGCGAGCATGGCGGCGGCACCGAACACCGCGGCCCTGCGGATGAGTCTCACGGGATTGCTCCTCGGGGAGTCGGCGCGATGGCGCGCCGGAGTCGACTCGGGGAGCGCGGGCTCGCGAGCATGCCGCGGCGCGCGCTGACCCACCTGTGCCCCTGTCGGTGGGCGGCGCCATCCGCGTGTATTGCCCGGCGTGGATATCGGACCACGACGGGGCGCGCGCGGGCAAGGGCGGGCTTGCGAAGATGCACCCCATGGCATACGCGGTGGTGCTCGGTGAGGCGTTGATCGACCTGCTCGACGGCGAGTGCGCCGGCGAGCGGGTCTTCCGGCAGGCGATCGGCGGCGCGCCGTTCAACGTGTCGGTCGGGGTGGCCCGCCTCGGCGGCGAGGTGTCGTTCGCGGGCTCGCTGGGTGACGACGCCCTGGGCACACGGATTCTGGACTTCCTGACCTCCGCCGGGGTCGGGGACCGGGCGGTGGTACGCGTGCCGGTGCCGACCACGCTCGCGGTGGTCACCTTCGACGGCGCCGACCCGGAGTTCCGGTTCTACGGCTCGCCGCCCTCGTACTCGCTGCTGGCCGAGGTGCCGCGTGACCTGCTGGCCGGCTCGGCGGTCGTCTACTGCGGCTCGATCGTGCTGCTGCACCCGGAGTTCCTGAGCGTCGCCCGGTCGGCCTGGTCGACGGCCGGCGGCCTGCGGGTCTTCGACCCCAACGTGCGGCCGACGCTGCTGCCGACGCCGGCCGACGTGGACGCCTTCCGTGGGGTCGTCGACGAGTTCTGCGCGTCCGCCGACCTGGTCAAGCTGAGCCACGCCGACGCCGCCGTGCTCTATCCGGGGCTCTCGCTGTCGTCGGTGGCCGGCGACCTGCTCTCCCTGGGCGCCGGCGCGGTCGTGGTCACCCGTGGCGCGGCCGGTGCGCTGGTCGCGCACGGCGACGAGCGCGTCGACCTGCCGGCCCCGGTGGTCGAGGCGGTCGACGCGACCGGCGCCGGCGACTCGGTGATGGCGGCCCTGATCTCCGGGTTGCTGACCGACGGCTCGCCGACCACTGTCGACGGTTGGTCCCGGCTGACGACGTACGCGCTCCAGGTGGCCGGGCTGGTCTGCGAGCGGCCGGGTGGCGCGGTGGCGATGCCGACCCGCGCGGAGGTGGCCGAGCGCTTCGGCGCCCGGGCATGATCGACGGGTGACGCAGACCTACGCGACCGACCCCGCCCACCATGCGGCGCTGTTGGACAACCTGCCCGCCGACGTCGAGGCGCTCGGGATGGTGGTACGCAACGTCGTCGGCGGCGCCGGCACGCCCGGGGCCGACCATGCCCGGGTCGTCGACCTGCTCGACGCCGACCAGGCGTGCTTTCCGGCGCAGGGCCTGCGGGTGCCGCGGGGGCGTCCGGTCGGCGGCACCTGCCGGTCGGCGGCGCTGCTCATGCTCGCGGCGCTGCGGCACCGCAGCCTGCCGGCCCGGTCCCGGGTCGGATTCGCGCCCTACCTCGACGACGCGGCCCACGTCGTGGTGTCCTATCACGACGGTGAGCGCTGGCGGACGACGGACCCGCGCGTGGCAGGCGCCACGGGCTTCGTCTTCCCCGGCGACGCCTGGCTCGCCTACCGCGCCGGCAGGTCGAACGCGGCTCGCTTCGGCGGCGGAGCGGCCCTCCGCGACGCCGTGCTGCGCGACGTCGCCCACGTCAACGGGGCCGAGGTGCGGCTCACCGGCGAGTGGGGTCCGATGGGTCCCGACCTGGTCGACGGCCTCGACGTGGTGGACGACCTGGCGGCCCTGCTGGTCGGGCTCGCGGAGGGCAACCGGGTGGCGGAGCGGGAGTTGGCGGAGCGCTACGCGAGCGACCACCGGATCCGCGCGCCGAGGCTGGTCGTGGCGACGGCCTGAACGGGGGACGCCGCCGAGCGCGCCGGTCAGCGAGAATCTCCGGTCATGGCACTCCTCTGCCGGCTGGGCTGGCACCGCTGGACCGACTCGGGTGGGCGCGTCCTGTGCCCCAACTGCCGCACCGTGGCGGTCGCGCCCCGGCCGCGCCTGGTCCGGCTCGCGTCGTGGACGCTCGTCGCCATCGGGGTGGTCTCGGTCATCCGGGCGCTGGTCGCGGTGCTCGTCACGCCGCACGTCGACGAGGCCGAGCGGCAGTTCGCCGCGGTCGTCGGCGAGGTCGAGACCGCGGTGTACGAGACCCGGGACGTGCTCGGCTACAGCATCCTCGCGGGCGTCCTGCTCGCCGTGGTGCTCGTGCCGGTGCTCCTCGCGCTGCGGGGTCCGCTCAGCGGCGCCAGGTGGGCGACGATCGCTGTCCTGTCCGCGTCGCTGATGGGCCAGATCCTCTTCGTCGCCAGCGACCTGTCCGGCGGGGCGCTGCGGTGGGGCATCGTGCCCGACTGGTACCCGCTGACCCAGCAGATGATCGAGCTCGTCCTGATGCTGGCCTCGGCCGCCGTGATCGTGCTGCTGCTGCACGGGACGTCCCGGGAGTACTTCGAGGAGGGCATCGCCGACGCCGACGCGGATGACGACATGGAACGGGCACTGGCGGCGGCCCGCGCCCGCCGGGCCGCCGAACGATGAACTGATCGCCCACGGTCGGACGGTCGGAGGTTCGCGCGTTGTCGGCCTAGCGCGGACCCTCGGGCGTATTGCCCAGTGCGGGAGTCGCACCCTGTGTGATCTTGTCGATCTCGGCCAGGTCCTCGGCGTCGAGCGTGAGGTCGGCCGCTTCGGCGGCCGCCTCGACGTTGCGCGCGTGCCGGGCACCCACGATCGCCACGTGTACGCCCTCCTGGGCCAGCACCCATGCCACGGCCAGCTGGGCGACGGTCATCGAGCGGCGGGCCGCGAACATGGCCAGGTGGTCGACGATCTCCAGGTTCTTGATGAAGGCGTTGCCGGAGAACGCGCTCGACTTGGCGCGCCAGTCGTCCTCGTCGAACCGGGTCGAGGCGTTCAGGGCACCGGTGAGGAGGCCGCTGCCCAGCGGGCTGTAGGCGAGGACGCCGATGTCGAGGCGCCGGGCGTACGGCAGGATCTCGTCCTGGATCTCCCGCTGGAACAGGTGCAGCGGCGACTGCAGCGTCTCCACCGGCCGCACGGCCTCGAACGCGGTGAGCTCGGCGACGTCGTAGTTGGACACACCGACGTGGCGGATCTTGCCCTCGTCGACCAGCTCCTGGAGCGCGCCCGCGGTCTGCTCGGCCGGCGTCGCCGGGTCCGGCCAGTGCACCTGGTAGAGGTCGATGTAGTCGACGCCGAGCGCGCGCAGGCTCGACTCGACACCGGCCCGCAGGTGGGCGGGGCGCGCGTCGCGGGTCCGCGTGCCGGCCGGGTCGATGCCGCCCTTGGTGGCCAGCACGATCGACTCCCGGTCGGACCGCAGCTCCGACCGCAGCGCGCGGCCGAGCACCTCTTCCGCGGTGCCGTAGCCGTACCCCTGTGCGCTGTCGAAGAGGTTGATGCCCAGCTCGTAGGCCCGTCGGATGGCGGTGATCACCCCCGACTCGTCGAAGCTGCCCCAGTCGCCGCCGAGCTGCCACGTGCCGAACGCGATGCGCGAGACCGCCAGCCCGGACCGGCCAAGTGTCGTGGTCCGCATCTTCAAAGCCCACACCCCGGCTGTCCGGCGTACGACCGTTTCGGGCTGATTGAGAAGCAGATCACCCGGGAACGCGAGGTCCGATCGGCGCCAGACGTGGGACCGCCAGTCGATCAAGCTTCTTCGCATGGACAACACACTTGACGGCAAGGTCGCCCTGGTCACCGGCGGCGGACGTGGGATCGGCGCGGCGGTGGCGCTGCGGCTGGCGCGCGAGGGCGCGGCGGTGGCACTGACGTTCCAGCAGGACCAACAGCGGGCCGACGACATAGTCGAGCGGATCGTGGCGTCGGGCGGCCGGGCGACCGCGATCCGCGTCGACAGCGCCGACGCGACGGCCCTGGTTGCCGCCGTCGACCAGGTCGCGGCCTCGTTCGGCCGTCTGGACATCCTGGTCAACAACGCGGGCGCGTTCCTGCTGGGTCCGTTCGGCGAGCTCGGCACGGCGGAGTTCGAGCAGACGGTCGCGGTCAACGTCCGGGCGCCGTTCCTGGCGACGCAGGCCGCTGTCCGGCACATGGTGGCCGGCGGGCGGATCATCAACATCGGCAGCAACATGGCCGAGCGGGCGGTCTTCCCAGGGTTCTCCTTGTACGCGATGAGCAAGACCGCCCTGATCGGACTGACCAAGGCGCTCGGCCGCGAGCTCGGCCCGCGTGCGATCACCGTGAACCTGGTCAACCCCGGCCCGACGGACACGGAGCTCAATCCGGCCGACGGGCCGAACGCCTCGGCCATCAACGGGCTGACCGCGCTCGGCCACTACGCCGAGCCGGCCGACATCGCCGCCGCGGTGGCGTTCCTCGCGGGCTCGGGTGGGCGCTACATCACCGGTGCCACAGTCAACGTCGACGGCGGGTTCACCATCTGACAATGATGTAAAACTTTCTAGACATGGAGTAAAGGATTCGCTACCTTCGTGATGTCAAATATTCTGTACACGCGAAGGAGCGGGTCGATGACCCTCGAACAGAGACGGGCCTGGATCGGACTCGTCGTGGCCGTCGTCGGCTACGGCGTCTACCTGGTCGTGGTGCTCGGCCGCGCCGACGGTCTGCCGCTGGCGGAGGTGGCCTACGCGGCCCCGCTGCTGTGGACCATCGGCGCGGGCATCGTCACGGCGATCGTCGCCGAGATCGTGTTCGGCATCTTCAACCCGCGGGCGTCGCTGCTCAAGGACGACCGCGACCGCGAGATCGGCCGCCTCGGCGGCCACGTCGGCCAGCCGTTCGTGGTGATCGGCGCGGTCGCGGCGATGCTGATGGCGATGGCCGACTGGGCGCCGTTCTGGATCGCCAACGTGATCTACCTGGGGTTCGTGCTCTCCGCCGTGGTCGGCGGCGTCGCCAAGGTCGTCGTCTACCGGACCGGCGTGCCCCAGTGGTGAAGCCGACCCAGGTGACCAACCGCATCCGCGCCCTGCGGTTCGAGCACGACGAGATGACCCAGGCCGACCTGGCCGACCGGATCGGCGTGACCCGCCAGACCCTCATCGCCATCGAGCAGGGCCGGTACTCGCCCTCGCTGGAGATGGCGTTCCGCATCGCCCGCGCGTTCAAGGTGCCGCTCGACGACGTCTTCCAGTACCCCGAGGAGCCATCATGAAAGCTCTGGTGCAGTCCGTGTACGGGTCGGCCGACGTCCTCTCGCTCCGCTCGGTGGCGGCGCCGGTGGCCGGCCCGGGTTCCGTCCTGGTCCAGGTGCGGGCCGCCGGGGTCGACCCCGGTGTGTGGATCAACATGACCGGTCAGCCGTACGCAGCGCGGGCGGCTTTCGGTCTTCGGCGGCCGAAGGTCGCCGTCCGTGGTCGGGCGCTGGCCGGCGTGGTGGCCGCGGTCGGTCCCGGTGTGACGGCGTTCTCGGTGGGTGACGAGGTGTACGGGACGACGGGGTCCGGCAGTTTCGCCGAGTACGCGGCGGTCCCGGTCCGATCCCTCGCGCGTAAGCCGGCTCGCCTGTCGTTCACCGAGGCCGCGGCGGTGCCGATCTCGGCCGTCACCGCGCTGCTGGGCGTCCGTGACGTCGCCCAGGTGCGGCCCGGGCAGCGGGTGATGGTGATCGGGGCCGCGGGCGGCATCGGCGCGTACGCGGTGCAGATCGCCAAGGCTTCGCACGCTGTGGTGACCGGAGTGTGTGGTCCCGGCAAGGGCGACCTGGTGCGTTCGTTGGGCGCGCAGGACGTCATCGACTACACGGCGGAGGAGGTTGACCGCGACGGCGCCGTGTATGACGTCGTCCTCGACACCGCCGGCTGCCGGCCGCTGTCGTTGCTGCGGCGGGCGGTGGTGCCGCGCGGTGTGGTGGTGCTGGCCGGAGGTGGGCACGACGCGGGCGGGCTGCTGGGCGGCTACACGCGTTCGCTGCGGGCGCCGTTCGTGTCGATGGTCGCGGCGCAGCGGGTGCGGGGTGTGATGGCGGGGGAGAAGGCCGAGCATCTGGACGACCTGACGCGCCTGATCGAGGACGGCACGGTGAAGCCGGTCATCGACCGGGTCTATCCGCTGGCGGAGGCCGCGGACGCGATCCGCTACCTGGCCCAGGGCCACCCCGCGGGCAAGGTCGTCGTCACGATCTAGCCGGTCAGTTCGAAGTGCCAGATGACCAGGGCCGGCGTGCCGTCGTAGACGGCCCGGTGCGCCTCGGGGACGAGTGCGAACAGCGACCACGGCCACTCGTCCCACGGCCCTGTCTCGCGGTCGAGGCTGGGTGCGGTCGGCTCGGCCACCCGCATCCTGGGCTCGGCGCAACGGCGCACGGTGAAGCCCGCCGCGAGCGCGGCGTCGAGGTAGTCACTGGCCCGGTGGCGGTAGGCCGGCAGGAACGCGGGTTCGCCGCCCGCGAGCCGGACGTGCGGCATGGAGCCGAGCGCCACCAGCTCGTGGTGGCAATCGGAGATCACCAGGTGGCCGTCGGGACGCAGCACCCGCGCGAACTCCTTGAGCACGGGACCGAGGTCGCGCAGGTGGGTCAGCGCCAGTGCGCACACCACCAGGTCGACCTCGTTGTCTCCGAGTGGCAGCGCGGTGAGGTCGCCCTCGCGGAGGTCGTCGTCGGGCAGCCGGTTGCGGGCGTGGGCCAGCATGTGGGGCGAGCTGTCCACGCCGATCACCTGATGGCCGCGCTCCGCCAGGTATTCGGTGAGCCGGCCCGTGCCACAGGCCGCGTCCAGGGCGACGCCGAGCGGCAGCGGGTCGACGATCTCGCGGAGGACGGGCCGTTCCAGGTCGAAGAGCCCGTTGCCCGGTTGGTCGTAGGTGCGCGACCAGATGCCGTACCCGGTGACGGTGTCGGTGTGCCCGGCCGCCACCGGCTCGGTGTCGAGCGCCGGGTCGTCGAGCAGCTGGCGGATCTCGTCGATCCTGGCGGCACCGAACTCGGCGTCGTAGTCGCCCGCGTTGGCGCGCAGCAGGGCGATGCCCTCCAGTGCCAGCAGGTAGGCCAGCGGCCGCTGGTAGATCATGGTCCGACGCTAGTTTCGGGGCTCCTTTATCGCCAGCGATTAATGTCGTACCCCTGTGATGCACTACGGGTCATGGAGAGCTCCCGCTACCTCGAATGCCTGGCCGCCGATTTCGACCGTCTGCGCACGGTCGCTCAGGTCGATCCGGCCGGAGCGGTCCCGACCTGTCCCGGGTGGACAGTCGCCGACCTGACCCGGCACGTCGGCGAGGTCTATCTCCACAAGACCCTGGCCATCCGCGACGGCGCCGAGCCCGAGCCGTGGCCGCCGGCCGAGCTGGCGAGCGAAGACCCGCTGACGCTGCTCGACCGCACCTATGGCGCGCTACGCCACGAGCTGACGTGGCACGCGCCGACGGACCGGGCCGGCTCCTGGTACGCGCCGGACCAGACCGTCGGCTTCTGGATCCGCCGGATGGCCCAGGAGACGGTCGTCCACCGGATCGACGCGGAGCTGGGGGCGGGCCAGGCGGTCGCCGCGATCCCCGACGACCTGGCCATCGACGGCGTCGACGAGCTGCTGAAGGTCTTCGTGGCCTACTCGGTGGCGGAGTGGAGCGACGCCTTCAAGGAGGCCCTTGATCCGTCGCCGGGGTGGGTCTTCGCGTTCCGCACCGACGGGGCGGCCTGGCGCGTCCGCACGGCCCCGGGCACGTTCACCGTCGAAGACGGCGACGCGACGGACGCCGACGTGACGATCAGCGGTCCGCCGGCGGCCCTGCTGCGCTGGGTGTGGCACCGCGAGCCCGGCGACGAGGTGAGGGTCACGGGTCCGGCGGAGGCGCTGACGGAGCTACATGGCTGCATCACCATCGCCACCCAGTAGGGGAGGGAACCCCGGGCTTGGCCATCGGGTCCAACCATGATGGGGATGGCACTGAAGGGTTCGGGTCGGCTGGCAGCGGGAGGCATGTGTGCACTGCTGGTGATGAGCTTCGCAGCCGCCTGCGGCGCGGGAGACGAAGGTGCGCGGCCGCCCGGCTCGGCCGCCGCCACCGGCTCCGGCGAGTGCACGAGCCCGGCCGAACCCACAACGAGATCCGAGCCCAAGCCAGGCGGGTCCCCCGGGGGTGCGGGCGGCGGCGAGAGCGGTAGCCCTGGCGGGCCGGGCGCGCCCGACGAATGTGTCGGGTCCGGCGGCGCTACCGGGAAGACCGAGGCCGGCGGGTCGATCGCGCCAACCGTCGCTGCGGTGCCGACGGGCGGCGGGCTCGATCTGCGGCGGTCCGGTGACGTGGCGTTCTATCAGATGTTCAACGTGGACAGTGCCACCCGGACGGTCCACTACCGCGACCTCGACGAGGGGACGCGGGCGTCGACCGCCGTGGTGGTGGCCCGGGTGGTCGACGTGGCCACTCGGCCGTTCGAGGTCGCTGACGAAAGGTTGCCGCGGATCGGCGTCGTGCTCCAACCCACCGACGTCGTCGCCGGGTCTTTGCCGCGGCAGGCTGCCGAGCGCCTGACGGTCGAGTTCGTCGGCAGAGGATACGACGAGGAGGAGGTCGCGAAACTGAAACGGCGCCTGCCCGCGCAACCGGGCCTCTGGTTCCTGCGGTTCGACGACGAGCGGCCGCGCGACGCCTTCTTCCACGTGATCTCGCCGCAAGGGCTGTTCGTGCAGGGCACCCAGGGCGTGGAGACCCCACTGACGAAGGAGGGAGACGGCGACCTGGGCGCGCAGGGACGCACGTACCGCCGGCTCAGCGCACTGGTCCAGCGCGTCCGCGGCGTCCGCTAGTTAGATGAGCGGGGCGTTGCAGGCGGACACGAGCGCCCCTCGGCAGGCGGCGGCCAAGGGGCGCAGGGCCGCGTCGCGAGCCTGGACCTCGAAGCCGTTGACCGCGCCGCCCGGGGCCACCTCGTCGGCCAGTGCCAGCACCCGGTCGAGCACGCTCGCGCGGGCGAACAGCCGCCGCGAGCGGGGGTCGAACCCGGGCGGGAGCTCGTTGGCGCTGTCCGGCTTGCGGATCGCCGCCAGGGCGCCGGCCAGTTCCGGGCGCCACTGTGCGATGTCGAGCCGGGCCAGCGTGTTGGTCGCCTCGGCGAGCAGCTGGTTGAGCTCGCTCTCCGCCTCGGCCACCGAGACCGGCACCGGAGCCGGTGTGCCGGCCGGCAGCGGGAAGCAACGCCACAGCACGGTCTCGAAGGTGACGCCCGAGCCGGAGGTGTGCGTGCGCACCTCGGGGATCAGCCCCAGGTCGCCCGCGATCACGGCTTCGCCCGCGACCAGGGCGGCACCTGTGAACTCGCCGGCGCCGGGGCCGGGCAGGCCGCGGGGGTCGCCGGGCGCCGGCAGCACCAGTCGGATCTGGTCGGGGGTCAGTTTGGAGAACGCCGTCAGGCCCTCGCGCAGGGAGACATCGGTCCAGGCGCCGGGTGCGTCGGCGACGAGGTGCTCCTCGCCGCGGGCGACCTCGTCGGCTACCTCGTCATAGGGCACCAGGCCGGCGCGCCACGACCGCACCCAGGTGACGAGCCGGCTCGACCGGCGCGTCGCGAGGGTGGTGGCACCCGCTGCGGTGGACATGCAGGAAAGGGTACGTGCTGACCGCGCCGCTGTCTCGATCGCGCGACCTGCGGCACCCGCGAGGAACACCACACCCGCCCGAGCTGGACAGAGCGGTGGGAACCGGTCGAGACGGCGCGTCGGGCGGGAACGGCGACACGTGGGCGGCTAACGTCCGGATTCATGTATGGGGAGGACGTGCTCGCGGGCAACTGGCGCCGCCGCAAGGTGACGCCCGAGGTGGACGCCGAGCCTGACCTGGTCGTCGAGGACGCCGACTCCGGCTTCTGCGGCGCCGTGGTCGGCTTCGAGATGGGCGCCGTCGTGCTGGAGGACCGGTTCGGCAAGCGCCGCAACTTCCCGCTGCTGCCGGCCGCGTTCCTGCTGGACGGGCAGCGGGTGACCCTGAGAAGGCCGACCGTGGCGCCGGCACAGCCCCGAAGGACCCGTACCGCCAGCGGCTCCGTCGCCGTCCAGGGCGTCACCGCCCGCGTCGCCCGGGCCAGCCGGATCTGGGTCGAGGGCATCCACGATGCCGCGCTGGTCGAGCGGATCTGGGGAGACGACCTCCGGATCGAGGGGGTCGTCGTCGAACCGCTCGACGGCATCGACGAGCTGGAGCACGAGGTCGCCACATTCGGTCCCGGCCCGGGCAGCCGGCTCGGCGTGCTGGTCGACCACCTCGTGCCCGGCTCGAAGGAGAGCCGCATCGTCGCGAAAGTGACGTCAAAGTACGTGCTGGTCACGGGCCACCCGTACGTCGACATCTGGCAGGCGGTCAAACCCGCCGCCGTCGGCATCCGCGCCTGGCCCGTGGTGCCACCGGGACGCCCGTGGAAGGAGGGCATCTGCGCGGCCCTCGGTGTGGCCGAGCCCGCCGACATGTGGCGCCGCATCCTCGGCACTGTCCGGTCCTACAAGGACGTCGAGACGCCGCTCATCAACTCGATGGAACGCCTGATCGACTTCGTCACCGCGGAAGACTAGGGCCCCAACCGGTCGGGGTGTCGCGTGTAGATGAACGTGGCGATCTCCAAGGCCACCGGCACCCCATGTTCGTCCCGGCGCACCGTCATCACCTCGCCGTCGTTGGGTCCGCCCCGGCCGCGCCAGCGATCAGTGCCCTCCGCCGCGAACCGGGTCGCCTTCGGCGCGCCTACCCGCAGCTGGGACAGCACGAGCTCGCCGCCGGCGTCATCCCACGCCAGGTCGTACTCGATGCCCATCCACCACCAACGGCCCGTCAGGGGGGCCAGCGGCGGCGGGGGCGCACCGGCGGGGCGCCACGGGGTCGGCAGCTCCGGTTCCCGGTCCAGCACGTCCGTCAGCACCTCCCGGCCCAGCGCGCCGATCGAGCCCTGGCGGAAGCTGTACGCGTTGGCGAACCCCACCACGCCCGTGCGCGACCGGCGGTGCACCGCCAGGCAGGCGACGTAGCCGGGCATCGAGCCGCCGTGCCCCACGTACACCCGCTCACCGACGCGGTAGAGCTCCAGACCCAGACCGTGCCCGGAGGTCCACGCCTCCAGGTCGGAGATGATCACAGGCGCGCACATCTCGGCCAGAGTGTCGGCGGCGAGCACCTCGGGGCGCGGATCCGCCAGGAAGGCCGCCCAGTGGGCCAGGTCGGCCACGGTGGACCAGAGCTGACCGGCGGGCGCCATCGCGCCGGTGTCGGTCCGCGGTTCCTCGCGGAGCGTCGACGACCAGGGGTGTACGACGTAGCCGCGCGCGAACGGCTCCACCGGCTCGTACGTGGTGGCGCGCATGCCCAGCGGGTCGAACAGCCGCTTGGTGAGCAGCGTCGTCCACTCCTCACCGGTCACCCGGCGCAGGACGGCGCCGAGCAGCCCGTACGCCAGGTTGGAGTAGTGATAGGTCCGATGTGGCGGGAAGGCGACCTTGTCCGGCGTGAGGCCCGCGAGCAGCGCGTCGATGTCGTCGCCCTCGTGCCGTTCCCACCACTTGCCCTCGGGCTCGCGCTGCAGACCCGCGGCGTGCCCCAGCAGCTGGCGCAGCGTCACCCCGCCCACCGGCGTGCCCGGCAGGTGCCGGTAGAGCAGGTCGTCGAGGGCCAGCCGGCCCTCGTCGCGGAGCTGGAGCACCAGCGTCGCGGTCATCGTCTTGGAGATCGAGCCGATCCGGTAGCGGGTGTCCGGACCCGGCCGGGCGTCCTGCGGTGAGGCGGGGCCACCGGCGGTCGCGACGTGCACGAGCTCGCCGTCGCGGACCACCCCGAGGGAGATCGACGGAACCTGGCCGGTCGCCTGGGCGCGGGCGACCGCGGCATCGACCGAGCGAGCGGTCTCCGGAAGCAACGACGTCATCTCGAGTGGGCTCCTCGGGCTGGGGCGCGGGCGTTTCCGGAGGGTCAACTGGTTCCCCCGACCCGACGTTACCGTCGTGCGACCGTTGCGCAGTCGCAATGGGTGCGCCGCCGTGACACGATCGATGTGTGGATGTCGTTCTCTGGGTCGTTCTGGGAGTGGTACTCGCGGTGGCTGAGATGTTCACCGCGACCCTGTTCCTGTTGATGATCTCGGTGGGTGCGCTCGCGGCGGGAGCCGCCGCCGCCCTGGGCGCACCCGCGATCGTGCAGGCGATTGTTTTCGCCGCTGTTTCGGGCCTGACCGTCTTCGCGGTGCGCCCGATCATCCAACGGCACCGGCTCTCCGCGCTCGAGTCCAACTCCGAGCCGATCGGGCTGGAGGCCTTCGAGGGTTCGAGCGCGCTCGTGCTCGAGCAGGTCGACGCGGACCAGGGCGTCGTCAAGATCGACGGAGAGACGTGGCGGGCCCGCGCGTACGACGCCCACCAGGTGTTCGCCCCTGGCGAACGCGTACGCGTGATCGAGGTCAAGGGCGCGACCGCCATGGTCTGGCGGGATGACGTGTCAGATACGGATAAACCCGGAGAAAAGGTGAACTAGGGATGGAAATTGCCATTGCGGTCGTGGTAGCGGCGATCGTGCTCGTCGCGGTCATCACGATCGTGCGCTCGGTGCGGATCGTTCCGCAGCAGCGGATGGACGTCATGGAGCGGCTCGGCAAATACAAGCGGACCCTGTCGCCGGGCCTCAACCTCCTGGTGCCGTTCATCGACGCGGTGCGCACCAAGGTCGACATGCGGGAGCAGGTCGTCAGCTTCCCGCCCCAGCCGGTGATCACGTCCGACAACCTGGTCGTCTCGATCGACACGGTGCTCTACTTCCGGGTCGTCGACCCGGTCCGGGCGACCTACGAGATCGCCAACTTCCTGCAGGCGATCGAGCAGCTCACGGTGACGACCCTGCGAAACGTCATCGGCTCGCTCGACCTGGAGAAGGCGCTGACCAGCCGCGAGGAGATCAACCGCCACCTGTCCGGGGTGCTCGACGAGACCACCGGGCGCTGGGGCATCAAGGTCACCCGGGTCGAGATCAAGGCCATCGAGCCGCCGCCGAGCATCCGCGACTCCATGGAGAAGCAGATGCGCGCCGAGCGTGACCGGCGAGCCGCGATCCTCAACGCCGAGGGCCACAAGCAGGCGGCGATCCTGACCGCCGAGGGTGAGAAGCAGGCCGCGGTGCTGCGCGCCGACGGTGACCGGCAGTCCCGGATCCTCCAGGCGGAGGGCCAGGCCAAGGCGATCCGCACGGTGTTCGACGCGATCCACACGGCCAACCCGAGCCAGAAGGTGCTGGCCTACCAATACCTCCAGGCGCTGCCGCAGATCGCCAACGGCTCCGCCAACAAGGTCTGGATCGTGCCGACCGAGCTCACCAAGGCCCTCGAGGGCATGGGCGGCGCGCTGGGCGGCCTGGCCAACATGGTCGGCGACCAGCCGACGCAGGGTGTCGACTCCAGCGCCGTCGAGCGCGAGGCCGACGAGGCGGCGCGGGCCGCCGCGGAAGCGGCGGCCGAGGTCAACCACGAGGTGCGCCAGGCGGAGGAGCAGGTCTCCAGCTCGCCCGGTCTCCCGCCGCAGACGCCGGGGATCACGGCCGGCAACCCTGTGCCACCGTCCACGGTGCTCGGCGAGGAACGCGCCCGCGAACGCGGCTAGCACCATCTGGAAGGGCCCTTTCTGCTACGGAAGGGGCCCTTCCTGCTGTCCACTGAAAGTTCCTCACTGTTTCGCCGATCCAACGCGAGAGGGCTTCGGAAGCTGTCAGGATTCCCGTAGGTAACGCACGGTCACCCTAGGGTCACGGGCGCCATGCGCGTTCCGTCGCCGGAGGACCGTGGTCCGTTCCCCTGAGAATCGAGGTGACGGCGATGGGTCACGTGGCGAAGCACTCCGCCGGCGCGGGGTCCAACCGGGACCGTTCCGCGCCGCCGCGCAAGCCGGGCGAACCCGCGGAGACACCGGCGGAGCCGGTCGCGGTCAAACCTGGCGAGCCCGGCGACCGGCCGGACGACCCGGCCGGCTCGGTCGTGGTCGAGCCGGTGGCCACGCGTGCCCGCGCCGACGCCGACCGGACGGTCGTCCGTCCCACCATGCCCGCCCGCGGTGGGCGCCGCTGGTGGCAGTTCGGCCGAGGTGCCGAAGCGCCGCGGCCCGTCTCCCACGCGGCCGGCGCGAAGAACCGGTCCACAGCTGACGAACGCCCCTCGCGTACGGCCGACCGCGACCCGTCGCCGGGCGTGGCGACCGGGCGGTCCCGCGTGGAGCCCACCGCCCGCGGCCGCGACTCCGTTTCGCCGGAGGGTGCCGACGAGGCGCCACGCCGGTGGCAACCGGCCGGATCGGACGGTGCCCGGCAGGGCGACGCTTGGGGCAGCAGCGGACCCGGTCTCGGTGGCACGCCGGACGTCACCGACCGCCCGACCGCCCTGGAGTCCGTGAGCGGCGGTAGCGCCTGGGGCGCGTGGGAGTCGCGGGAGAGCGCGTCGCCGGATTCCCCGATCACCGACATCGCGCCCTGGAAGGGTCCGGACGGCGCCAACGACCACGCGGAGTCCGACGAGGACGACGGGGACCGCGTCAGCGTGAAGCTGCGCGAGGGCGAGCGCTCCTCGCTGCGGCCCACCGCTCCGGCCGGCACCCCGACCTACGAGGGGGACTGGGCGGGCGTCGAGGACACGGCCGTGCTGCCGCCGCTCGGCAGCCCGCTTCAGACCCAGCGGATCTGGACCAGCCGGCCCGACCCCGCGGACGAGGACACCGACTCCGCGGGCAGGAACGGCAAGGGCAAGAGGAAGAAGAAGATCGACGTGACCAGCCTGCTGGACGTCGGCATCAAGCTGCTTCCGGAGATCGAGCCGGCCGCACCGGACGGCCCGATCACCAACGCCCGCTGGGCGGCCCTGGTACGCGCGGCCGCGCGGCGGATGAGCTGGAGCCTGCCGCTCGCCGGCGTCGTCGCCGGAGCCGCGTCGATCGGCGCGATGGTCCGTGGCGGTCCGGCGCACTATCTCAACGGTGCCGAGCCGTTCCGCCTGATCGCCTGGGTGACCAGCGTCTGGCTGGGCATGCTCGCGATGATCTGCCTGGTCGGTCTGCTGGCGGCGGTACGCGTCCGCGGCACGGCCCTGCTGGGCCTCATGCTCGGCCTCCTCGGCGGCATCTCGATGCTGATGTTCGCCGCGGTCGCGCCGGCCACCCCCATCTGGGGCCTCAGCGCGAAAACGCTGACCCTGTCCTGCGGCGCCCTGTACAGCGCCGGGTGGATGGCGATGGGCTGGGCGGTCTTCCGGTCCCGCATGTTCACCCGGGGCGACGGGCTGATGCTCATGCTCGCCGGTCCGATGGTCGGCATCGCGGGCCTGTGGATGTCGCCGTTCCACACGGCCGGCGCGCTGCTGATGATCGCGGGCGGCCTGGGCATCGCCTGGAAGTCCAACAGCACGCTGCGCGCCGTCCGCGCCGGCCGCGAGGCCGAGCTCGTGGAGCGGGCCGGGCCGCCGCTGGAGCTAGCCGAGATCCGGCCCCGCAGCGCCCGCAAGGAGAAGAAGGCGAAGGCACCGAAACCGCCGAAGCGGCGTGGGCGGGCGGCCAAGCGGGCGGAGGCGGCCAAACAGGCGGCAGATGCCAAGCAGGCCGAGGCGGCCAAGCGGTCGGACCAGGGCAGGCAGGCCGAGGCGGCCAAGCGGTCGGACCACGGCAGGCAACCCGACGCGGGACGCGGCCAGCCGGCGCAGCCCGAGCAGGGCAGGCAGTCCGACCCGACGAAGCCGTCGGAGTGGTCCAGGCAGGGCAGCCAGCAGTCCCAGTGGGACCGGCGACCCGACGGGCGCGAGGCGACCGACCAGCCGACGCGCTCGGCCCGGCCGGGCGCGGACGCCGGCAGGTCACAAGGGACGACCGGCCCGACCAAGGACGAGAAGGCACCGCGTCGGCCGGGCAAGCGCCGCCTGCGCGTGGGCGCCACCACGGAGACCCCGGCGGCGCCGCCGCCCAAGCCGGAGGGGGACCGCGGCAAGCGCTGGGGATTCAAGCGCGACGGCAAGGACTGACGACCGAAGGAGACCCGGGCACAGCCGCCCGCCGCCCACCCGGCGCCGGCTGTGCCCGCCTTCGCGTCCGGGAAACGGCGCTAGAGCCGCTTCGCGCGCAGGACCGCGCTCGACAGTGGGTGCTCCCCGCCTTCGCCGCTCGTGTGGATGTCCCAGTAGTGCGGCGCCACGCGGTCCGGATCGGCCTCCTCCGCCTCGCGCGACAGCGGAACATGAGCCGCGTACACGCCCTTGCCCGCCAGCGCGTCGTGCAGGTTCAGCACCCAGTTGCGCAGCGCCGCGCAGGCCAGGGCCACGTTGCCCATCGCGGGCGCCGGCCGCACCGACCCCGACCCGGTCGTGTAGAGGAGCGTGCCGCTGCCGCGTTCGAGCATGTCCGGCAGCACCTGGCCCGTGGCCGTGATCGCTCCGTGCACGTAGAAGTCCAGGTGCGGCTGCACGTTGGCCACGCTCACGTCCAGCGGCCCCGCCAACACCAGCCCCGCCTCCGGGCCGTGCGGCGCGGGGGAGAACTCCAGGACCTCGACCGGCTCGTGGTTGCGGGCGATGTCCCGGAACGCGCGCACCAGGCTCGGCCGGTCCATGACGTCGGCCGTGTAGCCCGCCGCCGCGATCCCCTCGTCCGTCAGCGAAGCCACCAGGTCATCCAATGTGGACGCCGTGCGGGCGATCAGGGCGACCTCGAAACCCTGCTCGCCGAAGACCCGGGCCAGGGACAGGCCCAGCCCCGGCCCCGCACCGACGATCGCGACGGTAGCCACTAGCGGCGCGTGTCCACCACGAGCTTGCCCAGCTTGTGGCTGCCGAAGTCGGCGAGCGCCTGGGCCGCTTCGGCCATCGTGTACGTGTGCGTGATCGGCACCCGCAGCGTCCCGGCGGCGATCGAGTCCAGGATCGTGCCCACGGTCTCCGGCGTCGCGGTGGGCATCACCGGGGTGACCGTGATGTCCTTGCGGCCGACCGAGTCGGTGTCCGCGCCGAGGGCCGACGACATCCGGCCGCCCGCCGGCAGCAGCGCGGCGAGGGTGGTCGCGTCACCGGCGGCGTGCACGATCGCCGTGAGTCCGGGTGGGGCGGCGAAGCCGTCCGTGTAGTCGACGGTCTCGTTCGCGCCGAGCCCCCGCACGAACTCGGTCGGCTCGCCGGGACGCGCGGTGGCGTAGACGGTGGCGCCGACCGCCCGGGCGAGTTGCACGGCGTACGCGCCCACCCCGCCCGTCGCCCCGGTGACGAGCACCGTGTCGTCCTCGGTCAGCTTGAGCGTGTCCACGAGGGCCTTGGCCGTGACCGCGGCCAGTCCGGCGGCGGCCGCCTGCTCCTCGCTGATGCCCGGCGGGAGCGGCGTCACGCTGCGGGCGTCGAAGACGATCGTGTCGGCGAGCGCGCCACGGGCCATCGACGTACCCGTGATCACCCCGGCCACGCGGTCACGAGGGCGGATGGTGGCGACGCCGGGGCCGACCCGTTCGACGGTGCCGGCGAAGTCGCGGCCCAGCACGACCGGGAAGCGGTGCGGCTCGGACTCCCAGAAGGCCCCGGCCCCGGTGGCCACGTCGATTCCGTTGACCGAGGCCGCCTCCACCGCCACCCTGATCTGTCCGGGTCCCGGGTTCGGCACCGTGACCTCGACAACCGCGGGGGACTGGTCGCGGCCGGCGACCGCCAGTGCTCGTGCCATCGCGAGACCACCTCACCTAACTGGGGGATTGTCCCTGCTTAGCTCCTTCTGCGACGCTAGCACGACCAGAGATCAACCCCCGGTTACCGTCGTAAGGTATCGACCATGTCTCCCGGGAGCCTGCGGGCCGACGCTGAGCGCAATCGCCGCCAACTCCTCGACGCCGCTCGCGCGGTGTTCGCCACGCGCGGCCTCGACGCGCCGCTGGACGACATCGCGCGGCGTGCGCGGGTCGGCAACGCCACCCTCTACAGACGCTTCCCGCGCCGCCGCGACCTCGTCGGCGCCGTCTTCCTCGAGCCGCTGCGCGAGGTCGTCGCCACCGCCCGCGAGGCCCTCGAAGACCCGGACCCGTGGCTGGCCTTCGCCGGTCACCTGCGCTACCTGTGCGAGCTGCAGGCCCGCGACCGGGCGCTCGCCGAGCTGCTCACCGCGCGCATGTCCGATGTGGACGAGCTGGACGACCTGCGGGACATCGCGTTCGACTGCCTGACCGCGCTGTTCGACCGCGCCCGGGCGGCCGGTGCCATCCGCGCCGAGGTCGACCACGCCGACGTGGTGCTGATCCTGATGGCCAACGCGGGCCTGGTCGAGCGGACGGCGGCCAGCGCCCCGGACGCCTGGCTCCGCCACCTCGGCTACGTGCTCGACGGCCTGCGTCCGGCGGCGAACGCGACCACGGCCCCACGCCAACTGGCCGAGCGGCTGCCCGGCTGACGGCCGCCGGCTGCCGGGGCGGAGAATGTCCCGCGTGCCGGTCACCGTGATCACCGAACCTGGCGACGAGCGGCTCGCCGACTACCGCGCGCTGACCGACGTCGAGCTGCGTACCCGCTGGGAGCCCCCGCACGGCCTCTTCATCGCCGAGGGTGAGCTCGTGCTGCGGCGCGCGCTGCGCGCCGGCTACCGCCCCCGCAGCTACCTGGTCGACGAGAAGCGGGTCGACCAGCTCGGCGACCTGATCGACACCGCACCGGTGTACGCCGCCGGCCAGGCCGTCCTGGAGCAGGCGACCGGCTTCCACGTGCACCGGGGCGTGCTGGCCAGCTTCCACCGCCGCCCGCTGCCGGACCTGGACACCGTGCTGGCGGACGCGCGGCGGCTCGCCATCCTGGAAGACGTCAACAACCACACGAACGTCGGTGCCATCTTCCGGGGCGCGGCGGCACTGGGCATCGACGCCGTGCTGCTCTCGCCGACGTGCGCCGACCCGCTCTACCGGCGCAGCGTCCGAGTCAGCATGGGCGAGGTCTTCGCGATCCCGTACGCGACCCTGGCTCCCTGGCTGAGCGGCCTCGAGAAGGTGCGCGAGGCCGGGTTCACGGTGCTGGCCATGACCCCGGCCGACGACGCCGTCCCGATCCAGAAGCTCACCGAGGCCCAACGGCGCAGGGCGGCCCTGCTGCTCGGCGCCGAAGGTCCGGGCATCACCGAGAGCGCCCAGCGGGCCAGCGACATGCGGGTCGCCATCCCCATGCGCAAGGGCGTCGACTCCCTCAACGTCGCCGCCGCCGCGGCCGTCGCCTTCTGGGAGCTCGGCCGCGAGGACGAGGACTAGGGGAGCAGCTTCGCGTACGTCTCCGGGACGAAGTGCGGGCCGCCCGGCGTGAAGACCTCGGAGTCCGACGCCGCCGCCCAGGCCTCGGACGGGACGGCCGCGACCAGCGCGGTCACCACCGGCGACCCCGACCAGGCCGGCTGGCGGGACAGCAGCCCGAGGGCGACCAGCGACTCCTCGACCTCGCCGACGCACTCGAACGGCTTGTGCCCGTCGATGCCCAGGATCTCCAGGTAGCCAGGGATCTGCGCCGGGTCGGCGAACAGGTCCAATCCGAAGATGTTGGCCAGCCGCGCAGGCTCCATGAACGGCGCCATGGCCAGGAAGACGAACCGGCACTTCGGGCAGTGGCCGCACCAGCGGGCGGTCGCGTCGCGCAGCTTGAACGCCTGGTTGCAGCTCGTCACCACGTCGTCGTAGCCCGTGAAGCCCGCGAACAGCTTGGCGATGTGGAGCTCGGACAGCGTCCGGAGCAGCGAGAAGTAGGGGTCGACGAGCCCGGCGTGCGCGGCCAGCGCGGCCCGCAGCAACCCCTCAGCTTCGACGCCCTTCGACCACTGGTGGTTGACCTCGTGACCGTTCCAGATCAGGTTCGGGTCGGACGCCGAGCGCTCGTTGGACATCACCACCGGCCCGAGCCCGTGCAGCACGGCCGTGGCGACGGCGATCAGCGAGTTGATCGCGGTGACCGGGATGTGCCCGTTGAGCGCCCCGGCCCCGTTGAGCTCCAGCAGCAGCGGGTCGAGGCGCCGGCGGGCGGCCAGCGCGGGCACGCCCGAGGCCGCGTTGACCGCTTCGATGATCCGGTTGGGGTTGACCGAGAACGGCACGGGGTCGAGCCCACCGAGCCGCAGGGTCTCCAGTGAGACGATCGAGTCCTTGCCGCCGCCGACCGCCGACAGCGGCCGGCCCTCGGTCAGCTCCGGCGCCGGCGCCAGCGGCGCGGCCGTGCCGACCACGACCGGCACCAGCGACAGCACGTGCGGCAGGTCGTTGCGGTACGCGTACTCGGCGAGCCCCTTGGTGTAGACCGCGGTGACGTATTCGACCACCGCGTCGGACACGGGCGCCGGCAGCTCGATCCGCGGCGGCGCGGCGGCCTTGTAGTAGCTGACCCCGGCGACCAGGTGGAGCAGCGAGAGCACCTGCCGGACCGCGGCGAGCCGCGCCTCGGAGGGCGGCGACGAGGGCACCGGAAGGGTGACGGTCTCGGTGAAGGTCACCGCACCGGCCGGCCCGTCGAGCTCGTAGGAGAAGGTCGCCACCCCGGTGGAAGGGTCGAACGACGCGGACGGGAAGCGGAACACCGCCATCTGGCCGAGCTGGTCGTTGGGCACAGGCCATACTAGTTCGGCGCCCGCTACCGGGCCGCTCGACACCACGAGGGAGCACTCCGATGAGGTTGGCCGACCTTCAGGGACGCCGGGTCGCCGTGTGGGGCACCGGGCGCGAGGGCCGGGCCGCGGTGGTCGCGATCGCCGCCCACCATCCCGCGAGTCTGCGCGCCGTCGACGACAGCGGCAACTTCCTCAGCCTGCCCTGGGAGGGCGAGCTCGCCGCCGCGGCGCCGCTCACCGACCGTTACGAGGCGCTCGCGGAGGCGGACGTGGTCGTCCGCTCGCCCGGGATCCCGCAGACCCACCCGTGGATGGTCAAACTCCGCGAAGCCGGCGTCACGGTCACCCAGGGTACCGCGCTGTGGATGGCCGACCACGCCGACCGCACCGTCGGGGTCACCGGCAGCAAGGGCAAGAGCACCACCTCGAGCCTGGTCAGCCACCTGCTCACGGCGCTCGGCCGACCCAACCTCTACGGCGGCAACATCGGCGTGCCGGTGCTCGACCTGCCCGGTGACGCCGACCGGTACGTGTTGGAGCTGTCCAGCTACCAGTGCAGCGACCTGGCCGTCTCGCCCGCCGTCGCGGCGGTGACCGCGCTGTTCCCGGAGCATCTCGACGCGCACGGCGGCGAGGAGGAGTACTACCGCGACAAGCTCAACCTCGTGGCCCACGGACCGAAAGCGATCATCTACAACGCGGCCGACCCGCGCCTGGCGCCCCGCGTGCGGGACCTGCCCGGAGCGGTCCCGGCCAACGACCCCGCCGGCTTCCACATCGACGGTGACGACGTCGTGGCGCCCGACGGCACGAGATTGTTCGAGCGGGCCGCGCTCAACCTGCCCGGCCGCCACAACGCCGGCAACCTCTGCGTCGCGCTGGCCGTGCTGACCGCGCTCGGCATCGACTGCGTCGCCAGCAAAGCCGACCTGCGGGCGGCCGCCGCGAGCTTCCAGCCGTTGCCGCACCGGCTGACCGAGATCAGCGACCCGTCCGGCATCACCTTCGTCGACGACACGCTCGCCACCAGCCCCCATGCGACCACACACGCCATCGACGCGTACGTCGGCAAGCCCTTGACCTTGATCGTCGGTGGCAACGACCGCGGCGTGGACTACACCGTGCTCCGGGACCACCTGGAGGCCCTCGACGCGATCACCGTGCTGGCGGTCCCCGACAGCGGCCCGCGCATCGTCGACGCGCTCAAGGGCCTCGAGCACGTCCACGCGGAAGTGGTCGACGACCTCGTCGCGGCCGTGCGTCGGGCACGGGCGCTGACCCCGCCCGGCGGCGTCGTCCTGATGTCACCGGGCGCGCCCAGCTACGGCCGGTTCCGCAACTACGAGCACCGCAGCGAGGTGTACGCCGAGGCGATCAGGGATTCCGCACCGGCGTAGAAAGCCCACCGGGGTCTGCGGTGTGCTAGACCGTGAGGATGACGAGCACCGACGACCTGCTGGCGCGGCACAAGGCCGTGCTGCCGAGCTGGATGCCGCTCTACTACGCCGAGCCGCTGGAGATCGTCTCCGGTTCCGGGCGGCGGGTGACCTGCTCCGACGGCCGCACCTACCTCGACTTCTTCGGCGGCGTGCTGACCACGATGGTCGGCTACGACATCCCCGAGATCACCGAGGCCGTGGAGCGGCAGTTGCGCACCGGGGTGGCGCACACCTCGACGCTCTACCTGATCCGCGCGCAGGTCGAGCTGGCCGAGAAGATCGCCCGCCTGTCGGGCATTCCGGACGCCCGGGTGTTCTTCACGAACTCCGGCACCGAGGCCAACGAGGCGGCCCTGCTGATGGCCACCAACCATCGCCGGTCCAACCAGATCCTGGCGGTGCGCAACAGCTACCACGGCCGGTCGTACGCGGCCATGGGCATCACCGGCCATCGCGGCTGGTCGTCGAGCTCGCTCAACCCGCTCCAGGTCAGCTGGCTGCACTCCGGTGACCGGCTGCGTGGCCTGCTGTCCCGCCTGGGCAGCGACGAGCAGGTCGACGCCGCCGTCGACGACCTGCGCGAGGTGCTCGCCACCCAGACCTCGGGCGACGTGGCGGCGCTGATCGCCGAGCCGGTGCAGGGCGTGGGCGGTTTCGTCGCCGGCCCCGACGGGCTGTTCGGCGCGCTCAAGAAGGTGCTGGACGAGACCGGCATCCTGCTCATCTCCGACGAGGTGCAGACCGGCTGGGGTCGCACGGGCGAACATTTCTGGGGCTACCAGGCCCACGGCGTCGTGCCCGACCTGCTCACCTTTGCCAAGGGCATCGGCAACGGCTTCGCGCTGGCCGGCGTGGTCGGTCGGGCCGACGTGGTCAACAACGTGCCGGCGATCTCGTTCTCGACCTTCGGCGGCAACCCGATCTCGACCGCGGCCGGCAACGCGGTCGTCGACTACGTGCTCGACCACGACCTCCAGGGCAACGCGGCCCGCGTCGGCGCGATCCTCCGGGAGGGCCTGCGGGCTCAGGTCGGCGACAACCCGATGGTCGGCGAGATCCGCGGCCGGGGCCTCATGTTGGCCATCGAGTTCGTCCAGCCGGGCACGACCGTGCCCGACGTGCCCGCCACCGTGCGGGTCTTCGAGGCGTGCCGCAAGGGCGGCCTGCTCGTCGGCAAGGGCGGTCTCTACAACAACGTGATCCGGATGGGCCCCGCGCTGACGCTGACCGAGGACGAGGCCCGCGAGGCCCTGAACATCCTGGTCAACGCCATTGAGGAGACAAGCGCCGCCTGATCGTTACCGCTTCGAGAACCCCGCCGGTGCAGCATGCCCGGCGGGGTTTCGCGTGCGTATCGGCGCGTAACAGTTTGAAAACTTCACCCAAAGTCTTGACACAAGGGGGGCTTCAGTAAGAACTTTTACCACTAACAGTTAACACTCTTTTTTGAAAGGCGGACCCATGATCGAGCGCGAGGCCGACTCGACCGCCACCGCGGTCGTCGATGCCTCGCCCGCCGACGGGGTCCTGCTCCGGGTGCGTGCGGGCCTTCCCGAGTTCACCGGAGCGTTGCAGCGGGTGGCCGAGCAGGTGCTCGCCGACCCGGCCGCCGCGGCCCGGGCGACGATCGTCGAGCTGGCCGAGCGCAGCGGCACCTCGCCCGCCACGATCACCCGGTTCTGCCGGGCGCTGGGCTTCGACGGCTACGCCGACCTCCGGCTGGGCATCGCCGCCGAGACCGGCCGCGCCCGCTCGGCCGGCTGGACGTTCGACATCGGACGCGAGATCCAGCCGACCGACCCGCTCGACCGGGTGCTCGGCCAGATCATGGCCGCCGACACGCGGGCCATGCACGACACCGCCGCGCTGCTCGACCTGGCCGAGGTGGAGCGGGCCGCCGACGCGATCGCCGCCGCCACCCGGGTCGACATCTTCGGCGCCAGCGGCAGCGCGCTGGTCGGCGAGGAGATGCAGTTCAGCCTCCACCGCATCGGCGTCGCGGCATGGGCCTGGACCGACGTGCACAACGGGCTGGCCAGCGCCGCGCTGCTGCGCCCCGGCGACGTGGCCCTCGGCGTCAGCCACAGCGGCGCCACCCGGGAGACGATCGAGATGCTCGCCGAGGCGGGCAGCCGCGGCGCCACCACGGTCGCGCTGACCAGCTTCCCGCGGTCGCCGCTGGCGGAGCTCGCCGACATCGTGCTGCTGACCGCGGCGCAGGCCACCACGTTCCGGCCGGACGCGCTCTCCGCGCGGCATCCGCAGCTCGTCGTGCTCGACCTGCTCTACATCGCGGTCGCGCAGCGCACCCACGACCGGGCACACGCCTCGTTCCAGCGCACCGCGCAGGCGGTCGACGGACACAAGACGGCCAAGGGGGCGGCGCTGTGATGATCTCCGCGAGGGGCTACGCCGACGCCGTACGCCCGCTGCTCGACGGTGTTCTCGACGCCCAGACCGACGACCTGGCGCGTGCCGCGGACCTGATCGCCGAGAGCCTGCGCGACGGGGGAGTGCTCCAGGCGTTCGGCGCCGGGCACTCCGCCGCGTTCGCCGCCGACCTGGTCGGCCGGGCCGGCGGCCTGGTGCCCACCAACCGGCTCGACATCCACGACCTGGTGCTGCACGGTGACGCGCACCGCGACGTGCTCGGCGATCCCAAGCTCGAGCGCGACCCCGGCATCGCCCACCAGATCTACGAACTGGCCCGGCCGCAGCCGCAGGACGTGTTCGTGGTGGCCTCGCAGTCCGGGATCAACGGTTCGGTCGTCGAACTGGCGTCCCTCGTGAAGGAACGCGGTCACCAGCTGATCGCGGTCACCTCGGTGGCGCACACAACCCGGGTGGCACCGCGCCACCCGTCGGGTCGGCGGTTGTCCGACCTCGCTGACGTCGTGCTGGACAACGGCGCGCCGTACGGCGACGCACTGCTGCCGACGCACGACGGCGGCACGGTCTGTGCGGTCTCGTCGGTCACCGCCGCGCTGTTGGCGCAGCTGTTGACCGCCGAGGTCGTGCGACGGTTCCACCAACTCGGAGAGGTTCCCCCTATCTACCTCTCCGCCAACGTCCCCGGTGGGGACGCGCACAACCACGCCCTCGAATCGCGGTATGCCGGGCGTCTCCGGCGTACCGCATGACCCCGATCGATTGAATCGAGGAGACAAGATGTCGCAACTCCCCGACAGCACGTCGGACCTCAGTCGCCGCTCGCTGTTGCGCGGTACGGCGGCCGCCGGTCTGCTCGCCACCCCCGCCGTCGGCCTGCTCTCCGCATGCGCCGGCAGCTCCACGGGGGATGACAAGGCCGAGACCGGGGCCAAGACCGACGACAACCCGCTGGGTGTCGCCGACTCCGGCAAGGTCGACGTCGTCGTCTTCAACGGCGGCCTCGGCGACGCGTACGCCAAGTTCGACGTGACCGTGTTCAACAAGAAGCACGCGGGCGTCACCGTCAACCTGAGCTCGACCCAGAAGATCAAGACCGAGCAGCAGCCGAAGTTCAGCACCACCCCCGCTGACCTGATCAACAACGCCGGCGCCGACATCATGGCGCTCGACACCCTGGTTAACGAGGGTGCGCTGACCGAGCTCACGCCGCTGCTGGACGCGCCGAGCTGGGACGACCCGAACACCAAGGTGCGCGACACCCTGCTGCCGGGCACCGTCTCCGACGGCACGTTCGACGGCAAGGTGTTCGTGCTCAACTACGCGTACACCGTGTTCGGCATGTGGTACAACCAGGCGCTCTTCGACAAGAACAGCTGGACGGCGCCGACGACCTTCGACGAGTTCTTCACGCTCGCGCCGAAGATCAAGGCTGCTGGCATCGCGCCGTTCGCGTTCGCCGGCAAGTACCCGTACTACATGCGCTGGGCCATCATGAGCTGGATCTGGCAGTCCGGTGGCAAGTCCGCGGTCGTCGACATCGACAACCTCAAGCCCGGCTGCTGGAAGACCCCCGAGGTCATGGCCGCGCTCGAGGCGACCGAGAAGCTGGTCAAGGACGGCTACACGCTCGCCGGCTCGGCCACGCTGAGCCACACCGAGTCCCAGCAGGCGTTCCTCGACGGCAAGGCCGCTCTCCTGCCATGCGGCACCTGGCTCGAGAACGAGATGCGCCAGACGATCCCGTCGGGTTTCCAGATGAAGCTCGCCAACTTCTGGGGCGTCACGGCGAACGACAAGGCCAAGGGCGCGGTGTACGCCGGCTCCGGCGAGAACTGGATCGTCCCGAAGAAGGCGGCCAACGCGGCGGCTGGCATGGAGTTCCTCCGCGCCATGTTCTCCGTCGAGGGTGCCGGCAAGTTCGCCGAGCTGACGAGCTCGCTCTCCTCGCGGATCGGCTCGGGCGACAAGGTCACCAACTCGACCGCGCTGGTCTCGGCCGGCGAGGTCATGAAGAAGGCCTCGGGCGACCTGGTCTCCTTCAAGCACCCCGACTGGTACGCCGACATCGACAAGGCGGAGCAGAACGCGATCGGTGAGCTCATGGCCGGCCGCATGACCGCTGCTAAGTTCGCCGATGTGCTCCAGCAGGCCACCGACAAGGTGGCCAAGGACAGCTCCATCAAGAAGTTCACCCGCGACGCCTAGAACGGATAGTCGAGATGCGGCACGGTAAAGCCCGCTTCGTCACGAGCTTCCTGTTCCTGCCGGTGCTTCTGTACGTGTTCTACGTGCTGTGGCCCTATGCGCAGGACATCGGATACTCGCTGACGAACTGGGGCGGCTACTCCGACACACAGGAGTTCGTCGGGCTGGACAACTACGTCCGGCTGGTCAAGGACGAGCTGATCCGGAAAGCCTTCTGGCACAGCGTGTTCTTCCTGGTAACCGTGCCGGTCTTCACGATCGCGCTGGCCCTGCTCTTCGCGTTCCTGCTCAATGTGGGCGGACGCGGGAGCAGGGCCGGGGTCCGCGGCGTCTGGGGCTCCCACGTCTACAAGGTCGTCTTCTTCTTCCCGCAGGTGCTCTCGCTGGTCCTGGTCGCCATCATGTGGCAGGCCATCTACCGCGGCGACGAGCAGGGCCTGCTCAACGGGTTGCTGATGAAGATCGGCCTGGTCGACCCCGAGAAGCCGCTGCAGTTCGTCGCCGACCCCACGCCCTTCCTCGGCGTACCCACCGTGCTTTGGTGGTTGTTGCTCATCGCCGTCTGGGGTGGCACCGGTTTCTACATGGTGCTGTTCTCCGCCGCCATGCAGTCCATCCCGAAGGACATCTTCGAGGCCGCGACGCTCGACGGCGCCAGCCGGGTCAAGACGTTCTTCCGGATCACGCTGCCGCTGCTGCGCGACTCGGTGTCGGTGGCCTGGGTCTACCTGGGCTTCATCGCGCTCGACATGTACGCGCTGGTCTACGTCATGACGCCGAGCCAGGGCGGGCCGGACCACGCGAGTGAGGTGTTCGCCTCGGTGATCAACTTCACGGCCTTCAACAAGGGCCAGTTCGGGTACGCCTGCGCGATCGCGGTGGCCCTCGGCATCTTCACCCTGCTGCTTGCCGCCGTGCAGCTGCGCGTCACCCGCCGCGAGCGGATCGAGTACTAGGAGTGTTGGGATGAGCACGATCACCACACCTCCGTCGACGGGGACGGTCGGGGTGCAGCCTTCGCCGTCCGGTCGCGGTCGGTCCGGTCCCAAGGGCACCTCGGTCGGCGACGCCGCGGTCAGCGGCTTCTCCCACCTGTTCCTGCTCGTGTGGGGCGCCATGGTGGTGCTGCCGCTGTTGTGGGTCGTCATGTCGTCGTTCAAGACCGACGCGGAGATCATCAAGAACCCGCTGTCGCTGATCCCGGACGGCCTGCACTGGGGCAACTTCTCCCGGGCCTGGACCAACGGCCACTTCAACGACGTCTTCCTCGACACGATCATCATCGTGGGCGGCGGCGTCTTCCTCACGATGCTGCTCGGATCGATGGCCGCGTACGTGCTGGCCCGCTACGAGTTCCCCGGCAACCGGCTCATCTACTACCTGTTCCTGGCCGGTCTGACGCTGCCCGTCTACATGGCCGCGGTGCCGCTCTACAAGGGCATCGACAACATGGGCAACATCCTGCCGTTCCTCGGGCACAACCAGTACGTGATGCTGATCCTGGTGTACGTCGCCTGGTCGCTGTCGTTCACCGTCTTCTTCATGCACTCGTTCTTCCGCACGCTGCCCTCGACGGTGGCCGAGGCGGGCCTGGTCGACGGCTGCTCGCACACCACGCTGTTCTTCAAGGTGATGCTGCCGATGGCCAAGCCGGGCCTGATCAGCATCGGCATCTTCAACGTCATCGGCCAGTGGAACCAGTGGTACCTGCCGGTCCTGCTGATGCAGCCTCAGAGCGGCGAGGACAAGAAGGCACCGATCGCCCAGGCGCTGATCGACCTGTCGGTCAACCAGGGCTACCGCTCCGACTGGTCGGGCATGTTCGCCGGCCTCACGATGGCGATGCTCCCGGTGCTCGCGGTCTACATCATCTTCCAGCGCCAGGTCCAGGCGGGTCTGACGGGCAGCATCACGAAGTAGTTGTCGTACCTCTGGGGTTAGATGGCTTCGTGCTGGTCGCGGCGGTTCCGGGGGAGGGCGGGTCGGGTCGGCTCCTGCCGCTCGACGACGGGGGCCGCCCAGCCGGTCCTGCTGTGACCGCACCGTCGCTGGCCACCGCGGTGGCCTCGTGGGAGTCGTCGGCTCGACCTCGTTGGGTCTGGCCGTCGACTCTCGCCGTCTATCCGGGTCTGCTGGCCGCCGGCGTGCGGGTTTCGCGCTGCCACGACCTCGAGCTCACCGAGGCGCTGCTGCTGGGCTCGGCCGGCTCGTGGGGCGCGCCGCGCTCGGTCGCCGCCGCGCTGGCCCGGCTGCGCGGCACGCCCGTGCCGCCCGATCCGTTGCCGGTCGCGGCCTCGCCGCCCGGTGGGGGCCAGGGCGAGCTGTTCGCGCCGCCTTCGGCTGCTTCTCCTGTGTCTCTGGACGACCTGGTGGCTGTCTACGCTGACCAGCGTGCCCGGATGGCTCTCGTGCCGTCGCCGCCGGGGCGGTTCCGGTTGCTGGTCGCGGCCGAGTCGGCGGGTGCCCTGGTCGCGGCCGAGATGGGCGCCGCCGGGCTGCCATGGCGGGCCGACGTGCACGACGCGCTGCTCCGCGAGCTGCTCGGCGCGCCGTCCCCGGTCGGCGGGCCGCCGGCGCGGCTGGTCGCCCTGACCGCGGAGATCGCCGAGGCCTTCGGCGTGCGCTCGCTCCATCCGGAGTCGCCGGGCGAGCTGCTCAAGGCGTTCCACCGGGCCGGGGTCGACATCCCCAACACCCGTTCCTGGACCCTGTCGCGGGTCGACCACCCGGCGGTCCGCCCGGTCCTGGCCTACAAGGAGCTGTTCCGCATCTGGACGGCCCACGGCTGGGCGTGGCGCGACGCGTGGGTCCACGAGGGCCGCTTCCGCGCCGAATACGTGCCGGGCGGGGTGGTCTCCGGCCGCTGGGCCAGCCGTGGTGGGGGAGCGCTGCAGATCCCGAAGGTGGTCCGGCGCGCGGTCATCGCCGACCCGGGCTGGCGCCTGGTGGTGGCCGACGCCGCCCAGCTCGAGCCCCGGGTCCTGGCCGCGGTCTCGGGCGACGCCCGCCTGGCCGCCGCCGGCCGCGCGGGGGATCTCTACGCGGCGCTGGCCAACGACGCCTTCGACGGCGACCGGGCGAAGGCCAAGGTCGCCCTGCTGGGCGCGATGTACGGCCAGACCGGCGGCGCCGCCATTCCCGCGTTGGCGGCGCTGCGCACGCACTACCCGACGGCGTTCGACTACGTCGAGAGCGCGGCGCGCACGGGCGAGGGCGGCGGCCTGGTGCGGTCGTGGCTGGGCCGCACGTGCCCGCCGTCGTCGGTCTCGGTGTCGCTCGCGGAGTCGGGCTACGAGACGGGCGACGCACCCGACGCGGGCCGCTCACGCGCGCGAGGCCGCTTCACGCGCAACTTCGTCATCCAGGCCACGGCGGCGGAGTGGGCGCTGGCCCTGCTGGCGACGCTGCGCACGGCGCTGGCCGGCACCCCGGCCGAACTGGTCCTCTTCCAGCACGACGAGGTGCTGGTGCACTGCCCGGCCGACCAGGCGGAGTCGGTGGTCTCGGCGGTGCACGAGGCAGGTGCCCGCGCGACGGCGACCCTGTTCGGCGAGACAGAGGTCCGCTTCCCGATGGAAGCGGTCGCGGTCGAGTGCTACGCGGATGCCAAATGACGCAGTTCGTCACGTCGACCGACGGCACCGCCATTGCCTTCACCGCGACCGGCGCGGGCTCGCCCGTAGTGCTGGTCGGTGGCGGGCTTGACGACGGCGCCGAGAACGCGCCGTTGGCCGAGGCGCTGGCGCCGTGGTTCACGGTCGTCAACTACGCCAGGCGCGGGCGCGGGGCGAGCGGCGACACCGCACCGTATGCGGTGGAGCGGGAGCACGACGACCTGGCCGCGCTGCTCGCCCTGTTCGACGGCCCGGCGCACCTGTTCGGGGCGTCGTCCGGCGGCGCCCTCACCCTGTCCGCCGTCGCGGCCGGCCTGCCGGCGGCCCGGGTCGCCGTCTACGAGGTGCCCTACCTGGTCGACGAACCACTGCGCGCCGCCTGGCTGTCCTATGTAGAAGAGATCGCGGCGTTGTTGACCGCCGACCGACACGACGACGCGATAGCGGCGTTCATGCGGCTCGCCGGCGCCGGCGAGGCCGAGATCGCCGGCGCCCGTGCGGCACCGGTCTGGCCGTCGCTGGTCGCGCTGGCGCCGATGCTCGCCTACGACGCGGCCTGCCTGGGCGACGGGCGCGTCCCGCGGTCGCTGGCGACCGTCGACCAGCCGGTGCTCGTCGCCACCGGCGCGCAGCCGGCACCGTTCTTCGCCACGGCCGCCGACGCGATGGTCGCGGCGCTGCCGCGTGCGCGGCGCACGCTCGTGCCACGCTCCGGCCACGTGGCTGACCCGGCCACCCTGGCCCCACTGCTGCGCGACTTCGACCTGTCGTGACCGTCAACGCGCTGGTCTTCGACTTCGACGGCCTGCTCATGGACACCGAGACCACGATGGTCGAGGGCTGGCGGGCGGCCTGGGCGCAGCACGGGCTGACCCTGGACCTCGACGACGGCTTCTGGCCGGGCCACGGCGGCGACGTCACCGCGCACCGCCTCGACCGGCTGGCCGCGCTCGTCGGTCCGACCTTCGACCGGGGGGTCGGCCACCGAGCCTACGAGGCACACCGGGCACGGTTGAACGGCTCGCTGCCGCTGCGGCCGGGCGTGGCCGAGTGGCTGTCCGCCGCGCGTGACGCGGGTGTTGCTCTCGCGGTGGCCAGCAGCTCACCGCGGTCGTGGGTGCGTGAGCACCTGACCCGCGCCGGAGTGTTCGACCACTTCGACACCATCGCCACCGGCGACGAGGTGGCCGACCACAAACCGGACCCGGCGGTCTACCACCTGGCCCTGCGCCGCCTCGGCGTGCCGGCGCACGAGGCCGCGGCCGTGGAGGACACACCCCACGGGCTGGCCGCGGCGCGCGCGGCCGGGATGCGCACCGTCGGCATCCCCAACCCGTTCGTCCCGGCCACCGCGCTCGCGGCGGCCGATCTCGTCCTCGCGAGCGCCGCGGACCTCCCACTCAAGGACCTCCTGACCCGCCTGGCGTGACGCCCGCG
The DNA here is from genome assembly GCF_040676915.1 of Asanoa sp. NPDC049475. Taxonomy (NCBI): domain Bacteria; kingdom Bacillati; phylum Actinomycetota; class Actinomycetes; order Micromonosporales; family Micromonosporaceae; genus Asanoa; species Asanoa sp. NPDC049475. Next base: position 32,809 of record NZ_JBFAPY010000011.1, read on the forward strand.
CCCCTCAGACGCGGAGCGCCCCTGGCCGGCCGGTGAGGTGGTCGCCGCCGCACGCACCGCCGGCCGCGCGGTCGGATAGGCGACTCGTGGGGTGCGTGTGACGCCTGTGCGTGGTGAGACTGCTGAACGTATCGATTCGGTCGCCGTGCGGAGGCTGGCGTGGGACGGATCGCGGGGATTGTGGTTGCTGCCGGTGGCGGTCGGCGCATCGGAGGCCCGGAGGCGTTGCTCAAGCAGGGTGACGCGCTTCTGGTCGACTCGGTGTGTGAGATCGCCCGCGAGGTCGGCTGCTCGCCGTTGGTCGTGGTGCTGGGCGCCGCGGCCAACCAGGTGCGCGGCGCGGCCGAGCTCACCGGCGCCACCGTCGTGGTCGACAAGGCGTGGGGGACCGGGCTCGGGTCCAGTCTCCGAAAAGGGCTCGAGGCCCTCGAAGGCGACGAGGCGGACGCCACGCTCGTGCTCACCGTCGACATGCCGGGGGTGACCGTCGAGGCGGCCCGGCGGGTCGCCCTGCTGCCGCACCCGGGTGCGCTGGTCTGCGCCACCTATGACGGGTTGCGCAGCTATCCGATGCTGCTCGGGCGCCGGCATTGGGCCGGCGTGGCCACGCTGGCCAAGTCCGACGTCGGGGCTCGTCCCTATCTCCTGGCGCACAAGGACGAGATCGTCGACATCGCCTGTGACGCGGTCGCCGACGGCAACCACCTCGACAACCCCGACGCGCTGACGCTCTACGGGCTGGACCGGGCCGATTGATCTCGAAACCGCGCATCCAACCGCCCCGGGTGGGGTAGGGAGGAGGCATGGGTGACCCCAAAGATCGAGAAGACACGCCTGAAGAGCCCAACGAGCCCAACGAGTTCGGGTTCGCGGGCGGCGCCACCGGGCCGGAGCCCAACCTCTCCGACGACGAGGTCTCGGAGGGCGAGGAGATCGCGGTCCCGGCGGGCGACATCACCGGTGCGATCGTCAGCGCCATCGAAGGCGACCGCGACCGCGACGAGGAAGAACGCTAGAGCTCGTACCGCGTGCCGACCGTGTTCGGCCGGGTCGCGGACGGCATCGCCGCCGCCAGCGCCTGCTGCGCCGTCCACGACGTGCAGTGCGACGGCACCAGCAGCCCCGGCGACAGCTCGGCCAGCGCCGCGACCGTCTCCGCGACCACCGGGCCGGCGCGGAGGTGGAACCCGCCCAGCACCGCGTACACCTGGTCGACGCCGGTCAGCCGCCGGGCGTAGCGGACGATGTTGACCACTCCGGCGTGCCCGCAGCCGGTCAGGATGACGAGGCCCTTGCCCGCCACGTGCAGCACCAGCGCCTGGTCGTCGTGGATCAGCGGGTCGGGCTGCCAGGAGCCGCCGACGTACGCCTCGTGGTTGGGAAGGCCCTGCTCGAACGGCATCGTCCGGTCGACCTCGCCGGTGACCAGCAACATCCCGTCCAGCAGGTACGACCGTTGGCGCCCTTCGATGATCTCGAAACCCACGCCCTCGATCGCCGACCGCGACGGCACCGGCAGCTCGAACGCGCGGCCAGGGCCGGAGACGAGCCGCCGCTGCCGCCAGAAGTCGGGGTGCAGATAGACCGGCATGTGCGACGTGCCGAGCCGGCGGACCAGACCGTCGAGCCCCATCACATGGTCGAAGTGCCCGTGGCTGAACACGATCGCCTCGAACGAGTCCGGCCGCAGCTCCAGCCGGTCCAGGTTGCCGATCAGCCCGTCGGGCGTGACACCGGCGTCGAACAGGATCCGCCGGACCGCCCCGTCCACCCGCAGCTCCACCAGCGCCGAGAAGCCGTGCTCCGCGCGCAGCCCGTCGACCGTCTGGCCCGCGACCGAGATCGAGTCCGGCACGGGCGCCGCGCGGCCGCCGGTGCCGACCGCACCCCACCGCTTGATCGGGCCCTCGTCGGGCAGGAGCACGTCCGTGTAGTTGTCGATCAACGTCGTGACGTGCACGCCGTCGACCGGACGCAACGCGACGGAAGCCTCCATCTCCTCATCATGCCCCTTACGGGCGGCGTACGGTCAGGATCAGGTCAGCCACCAACGCCGTCCAGCCGGTCTGGTGCCAGGCGCCCAGCCCCGCCCCGTTGTCGCCGTGGAAGTACTCCGGGAACGAGATCAGGTCCCGCCAGTCCGGGTGGGTCTGGAACAGCTCGCAAGCGCCGTAGATCGCCCGCCGCCCGTTGCGGTCCCGGGTGAACAGGCCGATCACCCGCCGCGACAGGTCGTCGGCGATGGCGGCCAGCGGCAGGCGGGACCCGGAGCCCGTCGGGTACTCGACCAGCAGGTCGTCGCCGAAGAAGGCCGCGAACTCCCGCAGCGCCCCGATCAGCAGGAAGTTCGTCGGCAGCCAGATCGGCCCGCGCCAGTTGGAGTTGCCGCCGAACAGCCCGCTGGTCGACTCGGCGGGCTCGTAGCCGACCGTGAACTCCTGCCCGCCCAACGAGACCGTGAACGGCTTGTCCAGGTGCTGCCGGGACAACGTGCGCAGCCCGTACGGCGAGAGGAACTCCGACTCGTCGAACATCCGGGCCAGCATCCGCACCAGCTGGTCCGGCGCGACCATCGCCAGCAGCCGCTGCTGCCGACCGTCTCCTGACCGGCGACGGGTGCCGACGACCAGGCCGTACTCCGGCCGGTTGTGCAGGAACCAGCGCAGCCGCAGCGACAGCTCGGGCAGCCGGTTGACCATCATGGCCGACATCGACGCGGTCGCGGCCAGCGGCAGCAGCCCGACCACCGAGCGCACCTTCAGCGGCACCCGCGAGCCGTCCGGCAGCCGGAGCACGTCGTAGAAGAACGCGTCGTCGGGATCCCACAGCCCCTGCTCGTACGCCGCCGACGCGATGTAGGCGAAGTGCTCGAAGAACTTCGTGGCGATGTCCTCGTACGCCGGCGAACGCACCGCCAGGGTCAGCGCCATGTCGAGCAGGTTCAGCGCGTACATGGCCATCCAGCCCGTGCCGTCGGACTGTTCGAGCACCCCGGCGACCGGCAGCGCGGCCGAGCGGTCGAACGGGCCGACGTTGTCGAGCCCCAGGAAGCCGCCCTCGAACACGTTGTTGCCCGTGACGTCCTTGCGGTTGACCCACCAGGTGAAGTTGAGCAGCAGCTTGTGCATCGCCCGGGCAAGGAAGTCGACGTCGCGCCCACCGTCGATCTCGAACACGCGCAGTGCCGCCCAGGCGTGCACCGGCGGGTTCACGTCGCCGAACGCCCACTCGTACGCGGGGATCTGGCCGTTGGGATGCATGTACCACTCGCGGAGCAGCAGGAGCAGCTGCTGCTTGGCGAAGGCGGGGTCGACCCGGGCCAGGGTGACACAGTGGAACGCCAGGTCCCAGGCCGCGAACCACGGGTACTCCCACGGGTCCGGCATGGAGATCACGTCGAAGTTGGTCATGTGGCGCCAGGCGCTGTTGCGACCGTGCCGGCGCCCGGCCGGCGGTGCCGGCGATCCCGGGTCGCCGTCGAGCCACTGCCGCACGTCGAAGTGATAGAACTGCTTGCCCCACAGCAGTCCGGCGATGGCGGCCCGGAGCACCGCCCCCTCGTCGGCCGAGGCGCCGTCAGGGGTCAGCGCGGCGTAGAACTCGTCGGCCTCGGCCCGCCGCGCCGCGAACACCGCGTCGTGGTCGGCACCGAGGTCGAGCACGGGCGACGCGGCGGCGGTGGCGCCGGGCACCGCGGTCGAGCACAGCCGCAGCTTGATCGTGGCCGACGAGCGCGCCGGCACCTCCAGCACGTAGTGCAGCGAGCCCTTCGTGCCGGTCCCCGCCGGGTTGACCGTCGCCGCGCCCTGGGTCACGTGGTCGTTGATGCCGTCCTTGGGGTACGCGGAACCGCCGTCCAACCCCCAGAGCCGCTGGGCGTTGGACTCGTTGTCGCACAGCAGCGGCGAAGGCTCCCCGTCGCCTTCCAGCACGAGCTCGCCGAGCACCCAGTGGTGTCCCACGAGCCGGTTGGCTCCGTCGGCGGCCAGCACCGGCACCGGCTCGCGCCCCGGCAGTCCCCACGACCACGTGTTGCGGAACCACAGCGTTGGCAACACGTGCAGCGTCGCCGCCTCGGGACCCCGGTTGGCCACGGTCACCCGCACGCACATGTCCGTCGGGGAGGCCTTGGCGTAGTCGACCGTCACCGCCCAGAACCGGTCGTCGGCGAACACCCCCGTGTCCACCAGCTCGTACTCGGGTTCGTCGCGCCGCCGCAACGCGTTGACCGCCACCAGCCGGTCATAGGGGAACGCCGCCTGGGGGTAGTGGTAGCGCCAGCGCATCGACGAGTGCGTGGGCGTGGAGTCCTCGTACCACCAGTACTCCTTGACGTCCTCGCCGTGGTTGCCGCCGTCACCGCCCAGGCCGAACATCCGCTCCTTGAGGATCGGGTCGACGCCGTTCCACAGGCCGAGGGCGAAGCAGAAGGTCTGCCGGTCGTCGCAGATCCCGGCCATCCCGTCCTCGTTCCACCGGTAGGTGCGGGACCGGGCGTGGTCGTGCGGGAAGTAGTCCCAGGCGGTGCCGTGCTCGCTGTAGTCCTCGCGCACCGTGCCCCAGGCGCGCTCGGAAAGGTACGGACCCCACGAGCGCCACGGCCGTGCGCCGCTGTCGGCCTCCGCGAGCCGCGCCTGCTCGGCCAGCACCTCGGGGGTCACCTCCATGTCAACGATCTTCCCTTGCGTCCTTGGTCATCGACCATTCTGCGGCGGGCGTGTTTCCTTTGTGGTCATTGCCGGCCGGATCGTGCCGGACCGCATCCTGCCGCATGGCGCGCCGGTAAACGACATATTTCGCGGCATTGAGGGGTCTTTGCTGCTGATTGCCCTAGGCTCCCAAAAGACCCAGTTGGCACGCTGGCACCCGCTCGGGTGCCTATTGCCATATGTCCAGGGTTTACCGCGAGGGGGCCGGGTTATGAAGCGCACCGCCGACGTTCTCGACGACGAGCCGGTCACCGGTTCGGGCATCAGGCGTGTCCTGATGCTGTCGTGGGAGTACCCGCCGGTGGTGGTGGGTGGTCTCGGCCGGCACGTGCACTCCCTGGCCACGTCGCTCGCCCGGGCGGGCCACGAGGTCACCGTGGTCACCCGCCACGCGGCCGGCGCGCCCCTGGAGGAATACCAGGAGGGGGTACGGATCGTCCGTGCGCCCGAGGACCCGCCGAACTTCCCGCTGGCCACGCCGTCGCTGCTGGCCTGGACGATGGCGTTCAACCACACGCTGACCCGGGCGGCCCTGCGGGCGGCCGAGAGCGGCGAGTACGACGTCATCCATGCCCACGACTGGCTGGTCACGCACACCGCCGTGACCCTCAAGGAGCACCTCGACCTGCCGCTGGTAGCCACCATCCACGCCACCGAGGCCGGCCGGCACCAGGGCTGGCTGCCGGACGAGATGAACCGGTGCATCCACAGCGTCGAATGGTGGCTGGCCCGCGAGGCGTGCAAGATCCTGGTCTGCTCGTCGTACATGAAGTGGGAGGTCTCCCGCCTCCTGGAACTGCCGCCCGAGCGGGTCGAGGTGATCCCGAACGGGGTCAACGACCGGGTCTGGCGCGCCGGGCCGCGCGCGGTCGCCACCGCCCGCAAGCAGTTCGCCGGTGACGGCCCCCTGGTCGGGTTCGCCGGTCGCCTCGTCTACGAGAAGGGCGTCCAGCACATCATCCGGGCGGTGCCGCGGCTGGCCGCGGACCACCCCGGGCTGCGCGTGGTGATCGCCGGCGACGGCCCGTTTCGCGGGGAGCTCGAGTCCGAGACGCACCGGCTGGGCATCCCCGACAAGGTCAGCTTCGTCGGTTTCCAGAGCGAGGCCACGCTGCCGGCGCTGCTCGCCGCGACCGACACCACCGTGGTGCCGAGCCTCTACGAGCCGTTCGGCATGGTCGCCCTGGAGGCGGCGGCCGCCGGCGCCCCGCTGGCCGTGGCGGCCACCGGCGGCCTCGCCGAGATCGTCGAGTCGGGCGTCACCGGGGTCACGTTCCCGCACAGCGACCCGGACGCGCTCGCCGGCGCCGTCGACTCACTGCTCGGCGACTCGCGGTTCGCCCGCAAGGTGGCCAAGAAGGCCCGCACCATGGTGGCGAAGCGCTACGGCTGGTCGACGATCGCGGAGCGCACCGCGGACGCGTACGGCACGGCGATGGCCGAGTCGCAGGAGTTCCTGACGCGGGAGGCGGCAGCCCGTCTGGCGTACGGTCAACCGAAGTTGGTCGTACCGGCGGGTAACCTGCTCGCGTAGCGACACGGTCCCATCCGCGGGACAATCACTCCATCGACCGGGGCTTCATCAACCCGCCTCCGATCACTATGGTTGAAGCGCGGACGAACAGGGATCGGACGGTTGCAGCGGACACTGATCGCGGAGCGTTACCGGCTGCTCGAATCCGTGGGCAGCGGGGGGATGGGTCGCGTCTGGCTGGCCCGCGACGAGATGCTGCACCGGGACGTCGCGGTCAAAGAGGTCCAACCTCCCGAGTGGATGAGCGCGGCCGAGCGGGCGGAGCTCGGCCAGCGCACGCTGCGTGAGGCGCGCACCGCGGCCCGCCTCAGCCACCCCAACGTCGTCCAGATCTACGATGTCGTGTACGCCCAGGGAAGCCCCTGGATCGTGATGGAATACGTGCGATCCCGCTCGCTGCACGAGGTGATCGAGAGCGAAGGACCCCTCGCGCCGGAGCGGGCCGCCGAGATCGGCCTCAAGATCCTCGACGCGCTCTGCGCCGCGCACTCCCGCGGCGTGCTCCACCGCGACGTCAAGCCGCACAACGTGCTGATCAGTGACGACGGCCGGGTGGTGCTGACCGACTTCGGGCTGGCCACCTTCGACGGCGACAGCTCGGTCACCCGGGCCGGCATGGTGATGGGCTCACCGCAATACGTGGCGCCCGAGCGGGCCAGCGACGGCACCTCGACTGCCGAGGCCGACATGTGGTCGCTCGGCGCGACCCTCTACGCCGCCGTCGAGGGGCGCTCTCCGTTCTATCGGCGCACCACGCTGGCCACCCTGACCGCGCTCGCGACCAGCCCGCCGGACCCGGCCAAGCTGGCCGGGCCGCTGCGCCCGGTGCTGACCGGGCTGCTCCGCAAGGACCCGCGGCAACGGCTGAGCGCCGACGACGTCGACCGCCTGCTGCGCCGGGTCATCGACCCCACCGTCAAACCGCGGCCGCGCCGGCTTCCTCGCCCACGCCGACCCGAGGGCGCCGCGACCCAGCAGGTCGACCCGTCCTCCGCGCCGACGGTCGCGCTCGATCCCGATGGGCGGCCGCGGGCGGTGACCCTGTTCGGTAGGGGGCCGACGGAACGGCTCGGCGGGCTCGGCCGGAGACAGGCGACCGTCGTGGGGGTCGGCGCCGCGGCGGTCCTGCTGCTGGCCGGCACGGCCTGGGCGTTCAACCGCTCCGACCGTGAGCCGGGGGTGGCCGGCCCGACGGTGACGGCCACGGCCGACCGGGCTCTGGCCGGCCTGGGTGGTGGCCGGTTCTCGTGCCAGGACCCGGAGAACGCGGTTACGGACACCGTCCGCCTCACCACGTCGCAGCCCCGGGGCGAGCGCTTCGGTCTGCTGTCGACCTTCACCTGGTACACCTCGCCGGCCGGCTACCGGCTGCCCGCGCCGATCGGCTGGCGCGTCTACACCGAGTCCGTGAACACCACCTGCCTCTACGACTCCCGCATGGAACGGATGATGAGCGTCGAGGTGGTCGCGCCGGCGGCCGACCCGGTCGCCTACTGGACGAGGGCCGCCCGGGACGCGCAACTGACCGGCAGCCTGGTCGGCTACGCCGACGCCACGGTGACCCGCAGCGAGCTTTTCGACGGCGGCGCCGAGTGGGAGTACACCTTCACCCCGGCCGGCGGTGCGCCCCAGCGGGCGCTCCGGATCCTCTACAACGTCGGTCCGCGGGCCTACGTGATCAGCTGGACCTGCCCCTTGATCGACTGGAACGCGGACCTGGTGCCGACCATCAAGCTCGGCTTCCGTCCACCCGAGATGGTCGCCGACTAGGACATGACCTATGCGCTTCGAACAACGCCTCCGTGACGGGATCGCCGACGGCACGATCACCGCGGCCCTGCGGCGCTGGCGCCGGCCGCAGGTGGTGGTGGGCGGTCACTACCGCACGGGCCAGGGCATGGTGGAGATGCTCGCCGTCGAGCCGGTGAGCCCGTCCAAGCTGCGCGCCGCCGACGCCCGCGCGGCCGGTTTCCCGACGATCGGCGCGCTGCTGGCCGACGTGCCCGACAGCGAGGGCCGGCTCTACCTCCTGCGTTTCCGCCGCCTCGACACGCCCGACCCGCGCAGTGTGCTGGCCGCCGACGCCGACCTCGACGCCACCGCCCGCGCGACCATCGACGCCCGCCTGGCCCGGCTCGACAAGGCCAGCCCGCGCGGCCCGTGGACGGCCACGACCCTGCGCCTGATCCGGGACCACCCAGGCGTACGGGCGCCGGACCTCGCCGCGTCGGTCGGGCGGGACACCCCGTCGTTCAAGATCGATGTGCGGAAGCTCAAGGCCCTCGGCCTGACCGAGAGCCTGCTGGTCGGCTACCGCTTGTCGCCTCGGGGCCGCGCGTACCTCCGGACGGACTAGATTTGGCAGGGTGACGGGGGCAAATCCCATCAGAACGCCCGATGAGGACGAGTACGAGCTCGCCGCCCGGCTGCCGAAGCTCGTCTACGTCAAGCAGCCCGCCCCGGACCGGGATCCGCGGCTGGCGGCGATGCTGGAGCGGATCCGGTGGGACGCGCGGGTCTCCTACCGGGTCTTCGGCACGGCGGGCGAGCTGCGGCACATGATCCGCGACGACATCGCCCTGCTGCTCAGCGAGCGGTTCGCCACGCCGGAGCCCGAGCCGGACCTGCAGGTGGCGACCGTGCCGGCCCCGTCGAGCCCGATCCTCGGCCGCGAAGCGGAGATCGCTCAGCTACGCAAGCTGCTCACCGACCCGGACGTGCGGCTGGTGACGCTGACCGGGCCGGGTGGCGTCGGCAAGACCCGGCTCGCCACGGAACTGGCCGGGATGCTCGCCGGGGCGTACCCGGACGGGGTCCGGTTCGTCGAACTGTCCATCGTGACCACGCCCGACCTGGTCGGCGCGGCCCTGGCCCAGGAGCTGGGTCTGCACACCACGGCCGGCCGGCCGCCGATCGAGGACGTCGAGGCGTACCTGCGGAGTCGGACCCTGCTCCTGGTGATCGACAACTTCGAGCAGGTCGCCGAGTCCGCCCCGGTGATCAGCCGGCTGCTCTCCGCCGCACCCGGCGTCACCGCGCTCGCCACCAGCCGGGCGGCGCTCCGGCTGACCGGCGAGTACACGGTCGAGGTGCCGCCGCTGCCACTGCCGGACCCGGACAGCGACTACAGCGACGCGCGTACGGGTGCCGTCCGACTCTTCGTCGACCGGGCGCGCGCGACGAAACGCGACTTCGCCCTGACGCCGGAGAACACCAAGGCGGTGATCGAGATCTGTCGCCGGTTGGACGGGCTGCCGCTGGCCATCGAGCTCGCCGCCGCGAAGGTCCGGGTGCTGCCACCGCCGGCCCTGTTGGCCCGGCTGCGCAAGGGCGTCGGCACGCTCAGCGGCGCACGCCGTGAACGCCGCGTACTTCCTGGCCCTGGCCGAACGGATCGAGCCGTTGCTGGGGTCCGAGCCGTCGGCCCTGGAGCGGCTGGAGACCGAGCACGACAACCTCAACGCCTCGATGAACTGGTTCATCGACGACCGGGACTACCAGCAGGCGATCCATCTCTCCTGGCTGCTCTGGGGGTTCTGGTGGTTGCACGGGCACGTCGAGGAGGGCGTCCGCTACCTGGACCAGGTGGTCGACGAAGCCAGTGACCTGTCGGACCACGCGACCGCGCTGCTGTTGGTCGGCACCGGCGCGATGGCGTTCGTCAGCGGCGACCTGGATCGGTCGGAGGCCGACCTGACCCGGTCGCGGGCGATGCTGCTGGCGCAGGGCGACGACGGCAACGTGCCCGCGGTCAGCGGGATCCTCGGCTCGATCGCGATGCGGCGGGGCCTCAGTGCCCGCGCGCGGGAGTTGCTGGAGGAGACGCGCCTGCTGGGCGAGCGGTTCGGCAAGGAGTGGGTGCACTCGCTGTACTACAGCCGGATGGGCAACATCTCGCTCAGCGAGGGCGACACCGACGTCGCCGCGAGGATCTTCGAAGAAGGCCTGGAGATCGCGGAGCGGTCGCACGACCGGCTGGGCGCCGTGGTCGACCTCTACAGCCTCGCGGTCACGGCGATCACCACCGGCGACGTCGAGCGCGCGGAGGCGGTGCGCGGTGAGCTCGGCGAGGCCGGGTTCGCCGCGGCCTGGGCGCGGGGGAGTGCGGACGACCTGGGATCAGCGGTGCGCTTCGCGTTGGGTCTTGAACGGGGATAAACCGGACAAAACATCGAGGCCGGGTCCGTGGTCCCGCTCCCGGGTTACGGTGACCAGAGGCGGGCGCCCCGGGGGGAGGATGCGTCATGTCCACTGTGGAACATTCCGGTGGCACGTTGACCGGTGCCGAGACCGAACAGGTGCGCACCCGCGTACGCCTGCTGATCGAGCTCACGTCCCGCACGAACGAGTACCGGCGCGGCCTCACGGCGGCGGCCCGGCGGCTCAGCCCCGAAGAGGCCACCGTCCTGGTCGACCTCGAGAAGCACGGGATGCAGGTCCCGCAGCTCCACGACGTGCTGTGCGGTGGCCACGTGCTGGTCGACAACCCGGAGCTGTACGAGGACTGGCGGCACTCCAAGGGCGCCCGCGAGCGGATCTCCAGCCACCACAAGCAGATCGACAAGAAGAAGTGGCCGGACATCGGCATGCGAGGTTCGGTGGTACGCGAGAAGCTGCACGGCCGCACGGCCCAGGGCACGTGGGTCCAGCTCGAGAAGACACCGGCCGCGTTCGGCAAGAAGAAGCTGCCGAGCCTGGACGACCTGCGCCACCTGGTGGACTACTTCACCTACAAGATCACGCGTTCGAACGTCGGCCCGTGGGGTTTGAGCCGCAAGACCGAGCGCCGCCCGATGTACCTGTCACCGGACGTCGCGATGCCGCAGAGCGTACCGCCGGCGGTGGCGACGTCGCTGAGCAGCGCGCTGAGCCGCCTCGAGGAAGGTGACGACGTCACGTCGGCGTCGGCCGACCTGGCCCGGCTCTTCCCACCACCCGAACGCGACGACCCGGTGGACGAGCTCGGCCGCTCGATGGCCAACGGCGCCGGCCGGGGACTGTTCGGAAACTCCAACGTGTGGGTCTCGGAGACCACGTCCGGAACGGCGGCCGCGATCCGCGGCCGAGACAGCGGGAAGCGCGGACCAGAGTCGCTGCTCGCGGAGATGGGGCTGTCGTGACCACAGCGCAAGTTCCTGGTGACCTGGTCTCCTCGGTGGTCGACCTGGTCGACACCGGCCCGGTGCTGCTGGGCGCGTACACGTCGGCGGAACTGACCGCGGTGGACGCGGTGGTCGACTTCCTGGAGGCCCGTCCTTCGGACGAGGTGCTGGCGGAAGCGGTGCGTTCGCTGGCGGCCCGCGAGCTCCTGGTGGCGAGCGACGGCGACGAGCAGTTGCAGGTGCGCGGCGACCTGGGCATCGCGGTGGCCTTCCAACAGCGCGCCCGCACGGTCCTGGACGCCCGCGTGTCGGGCACGTCACCGGGTGAGCCCTGGCGGATGCTGCTGCTGCCACAGCCGGAGCCGGTGTCGCTGCTGGTCCGCATCGACGCGCTCGGGGTGCACGACCTGGGCCTGTTCCCGGCGGACGACGCGCTGGACCAGCTGGTCGAGTGGCTGCCGCGCGGGGACTACGAGAAGGGCGGGGAGGCCGCGGAGGTGGTGGCGGCCAGCGAGCGGTCGGCGCTGGTCACGGTCGTGCACTACACGTCGGAGGGTTCGGCGGAGACGGCGGGCGACACGGACGACCTGGTGCTGGCGCGGCGCGGGGGAGACCTCTACGCCTTCGGCCGGGACGAAGCGGACCGCGCCCGCCTGGTCCCGAGGCGCCTGGACGACAACAAGGTCGAAGACACCCTCAAGGCGATGCTCGTGCTCTGACGATCCGGGCGAGGCGACGGTGGCACGGCTAGCGTGAGAATATCCGATCTTGTCGGAACGCCTGGGTTGCGCCAACACCGCGCCCTCAACGTGGACGGCTACGGCATGCCGATCTACATGACCATAGAGACTTAAGCACTCAGCGATCCCGCGGACGAGGCCAGAGTCGGCTCCGCCGAGGCCATCAAGCGCTTGCACAATCTCGAGACCGGCGACGCGCTACGCCTGTCACGCGCAGTCCTGGACCGCCCGGCCAGCCCGGTCGCGGCGCGGGGTCTCGCACTGTGTGTGATCGCCCATCTCCAGGCTGTTCAAGGAGAGCTGCGTGCCAGCGAGCGTACGGTGGCCGTCGTCGTTGCCGACGCCCCGCTGTGGCGCACCGACATGCCATACATCCAGTTCGCACTCGAACTGGCGCAAGGTACCCGCCTGGCGATCGCCGGCGATCTGGCCGGTATCGACGCGATCGTCCTCGACGAGCTCGCCGACCTCACGGAAACCGGCGATTTCCGGCTGGGATCCGGGTTCCTGTCGATCCTGCGAGCCCAGGCGGCCCGCTTGCGTGGCCAGACTGGCGAGGCCCTGCGTACCAGCGTGCAGGCCTGCGCTTTCCTGGCGACCAGCCGGATCTACGCCGGGCTTGCTCACGCCGAGCGGGCCCATGCCCATGCCGTTCGTGGGGAGGTCGACGAGGCCCGGGCCGCGATGGCCGATTCTGATGCGGCGCGCGCGTCGAACATGTCGATCTTCTATCCGTGGCGCGAACAGGCGCGGGCGGCCGTGCTCTCCGCTGCCGATGATGTTCCGGGCGCGGCCGACGTGCTGCGCAACCTGGTTTGGCAACTTCGGGTCGACGGTCTCGCGGGCCACGAGGTGACAGCGCTGCACGATCTCGTGCGGCTTGGCTGCGCGGCCGAGCCGATCGGCTGGCCTGACGAGCATGATCCCAAGCAGACGGTTACCGAGCGGCTCGACGAGTTGGCGGCGACCCTCGACGGCGACCTGCCTGGAATCATGTCGCTTCACGCGAAGGCGGCCACGGACCGATCCGGCCCCGATCTCCTCGTCGCGGCCGATCGGTTCAAGGCGAAGGGTCTTTGGGTGTATGCGGCCGAAGCAGCCACCGTTGCCGCAATCCGGCTCGGCGAGACGCGGACCGCACAGGAGGCCACCGCAGCCAAGCGCTTGGCAGCTGACCTGCTTAGCTATTGCGACATGCTGAGTACGCCGGCCCTCGGTGTGTCCCGGCCGGCACTTGACGACCGGACGCGGCGGATCGCCCGGATGGCCGCGTCCGGCGCCTCCACCCGGACGATCGCTGCCGAGCTCTTTCTGTCGACCCGCACGGTCGAAAACCACCTTCAACGGGTGTACAGCAAACTCGGTGTTGCCAGACGCGACCCAGATCATCGTTCCTAGACCGACGTCGCCGGATTCGGAGAAAGCGACGGTTTCAGACTCAGGGCAACGCCGCGGCTCGTCAGACGCTCGTCGCGTATCCCGCCCGGTAGCGGGAAATCGTCCAGGGCGAAGCAGCGGCCGCGACGTATTCCATGCTCAGGCGCAGCGGGTTTGCGTCGCCGACCACCCGGCAGGCGTACGTCTCGACGCGGATGGTGCTGCCGAGCACGTCGTACAGCCAGGCGCGGTGACCATCACCCGCAGCCCGGTCTCCTCGTGGATCTCGCGGATCAGGGCCACCGGCAGGCTTTCGCCCGCCTCGGGCCGGCCGCCCGGAAGTTCCCACTGCGCACGGTCGTTGCGTAGCAACAGGAATCCCGGTGGCAGGCGGAGCACGCCCTTGACGGAGACGGCGGGTGCCATGCCGGCAACGGTAACCGCCTACAGTGGCCGGATGGCCTTGATCGACCTGGATCGGGAAGAGACCACGCGGCGCTCCGCGAGGCATCCGGCTCGTACGGCCGCCGCGCTCGGTGTGCTGGCGGCGCTGGTGGTCCTGCCCGGCGAGATTCCGGCCCCACACGGGTCGAAGCCGGTCCCGGAGTGCACCGTGCTCCTCGGCAACGGCCCGGTCGAGGGCAACGAGTCGATCGCACACAGCGCCGTGATCGATCCGGAGACCGGCGCGGTGATCTTCGAGGTGCCACCGGGCGAGGACTTCGGCGTGGTCCTGGCCGTCTGCCCCGACTAGCCGCCCGGACGTACGCTGATCGGTGTGGATCCCGACGAGATCGTCGCCGCGCTGGGTTTTGTGCCTGAGGTTCGGGCGACCGTGCTCGGCGGGCGGGTCATCGTTTTCGTGCCGGCCATCGGCGACAGTGTCCACCTCGTCGCCTCGCAGGTGCGGCGGGTCAGTCGCATCTGGGCGCCCGACGGTGCGCCGGCCCTCGAGTTCGCGGTCGGCGACCGGCCGCTCATCGTCACCGGCACCGACGTCGTGTTCCGGCCCGAAGACCCACAGGCGGTCCTCGACACCACGATGCGGTACGTCGTCCGCGAGATGCCGCACCTCGTCGCGTACACGGAGATGCTCCGCGACGCCGAGGTGCACGGCCGCCGGCCTCATCGAGGCGACGCGGCAGGGACGTTCCTGCTCCTGCGCTGTCTCATCGCGGGCGCGGCCCGGTTCGGCCTGCGGCCGGCGGCGGCGGTCGGCTGTTGGGAGCGGGGCTGGCGTGCCGTCGAAGACCGGGTGATCCTCCCTCCTTGGCGCGAAGATCCGTGGTGGGACGGCCTGGCGGCCGAGGCGGTCCAGGAGACTCCGCCGGCAGCGACCGAGGTGCGCGAGGAACGACCCGTCGAATTGGCAGACTTCGAGCGCCTGGCTCCCGGCCTCACCGTCGTCGGGCTCGACGACCAGTTCGTCGCCGCGTGGCGGCGGTGGGTGCCCGTCACACCGGATGCTTTCCACGCGACCCTGACCCGCGGCTTCGCGGACGCCCATGCCGACGTGTGCCTCTATCCGGAGGGCGGCGGGAGCATCGACCTCCACGTCGGGCGCGCGTTCCTGCAGGCCCGGTTCACGTACTCCGACGGTGACCTGGCGATCGACGAGGTCCGGGTTCCCGAGGGTACGGGCGGCGGTGTCTTCCAGCGCCTGATGTTCAACATCGAACAGGTCGCGGCCCTGCTCGGCATGCGGCGGGTCTCGCTGCACGCCACGGGCATCGGCGCGTACGCCATGGCCCGGGTCGGGGTCTACCCCCGCGATCCGAGCCTAGGCGCGGCGGGCGAGTGACCGCCGCAGGGCCGCCATCGCGTCGGCGCCGACGGCCTGCTCCACCGACGACACCATCCGCGCGCACAGCTCCCGCGCCCGGGCGAGCGCGGCCGCCGCGACCTCGACGTCGTGCCGCAGCCGCTCCGCCTGGCCCGCGTCGATCTCCCGGATGTCGCGCACCTCGACCGACCGGGTCTCCCGCAGGACGAGCGCCAGCGTCCTGACGTCGTCGGCCGCTTCGATCGCCGCCGGGGACAGGAAGAACAGGGTCGTCGTCGAGTACGTGCTCACCTTCCGCTGCTGGGACCACCGCGTCAGCAGGCCCGACTTCTCGTCCAGGAACGGCGACAGCGTCAGGTACAGCTCCGCGTCGACGCTGGTGAGCAGGGCGCGCGAGGCGACGATCGCGGCGCGCAGGTCGGCCATCGTGGTGACCTGTTCGTCGAGCAGCCGCCCGAGCTCCTCGTCGATCGTGCGGTCCGCGACGCCGTCGGCGAACTGCCGTGCGTGCGCCAGCACCTGGTCGCCGCGCAGGCACAGGTCCTGCAGGAGCATCACCACGTCGAGCAGGCGGCGTGCCACCTCGGAGTCGCGGACCGTACGCCGGTGGTCGAGGAAGCGCATGCCGTAGTTCGCGAGGATGTCCGCGAGCTTCTCTACGAGCGTGAACACGCGCAGAGCCTAGCGTCGCGTCGGTTTTGTCGCTCTCTCAGCTGGGCATGGGACTCTGTTCATCTAGTCGACGATCTTCGGAGGGGACGCCCGTGGGGGGCTATGGGGTGCAGATCGCGCTCGTACTCGTGCTGGTGTTGGTGAACGCGGTCTTCGCCGGCAGCGAGATGGCGCTCGTGTCGTTGCGGGAGAGCCAGATCCGGCGGCTCGAGCGCAGCTCGCGCGGCGGGCGGGTGTTGGCCCGGCTGGCCGACGACCCCAACCGGTTCCTCGCGACCATCCAGATCGGGATCACGCTGGCCGGCTTCCTCGCCTCGGCGGCCGCTGCCGTCTCCCTGGCGCAGCCGCTGATCGGGCCGCTCGGGTTCCTGAACGACGCGGCCGAGCCCGTGGCGATCGTGATCGTGACCATCGTGCTCACGTTCTTCACGCTCGTGTTCGGTGAGCTCGCGCCGAAGCGGATCGCCATGCAGCGGGCCGAGGGGTGGGCGCTGATGGTGGCCCGGCCGCTCGACGTGCTCTCGACGGTCTCGCGGCCGCTGGTGTGGCTGCTCGGCAAGACCAGCGACCTGGTGGTCCGGCTGACCGGCGGCGACCCCGAAGCGGGCCGCGAGGAGGTCAGCACCGAGGAACTGCGCGACATGGTCGCCGCGCACGAGACGATCCCGGCCGACCAGCGGATGATCATCAGCGGCGCGTTCGAGGTCGCCGACCGGGTGCTGCGCGAGGTGCTCACCCCGCGCGGGCAGGTGTTCACGCTGGCCGCCGACACCGCGGCGCCCGAGGCGCTGCGCGAGATCGTCAAGGCCGGGCAGTCGCGGGCGCCGGTGGTCGGGCCGACCGGGCTCGACGACGTGCTCGGGGTGGTGCACATCCGCGACCTGGTCGACAGTGACGGCGCCGTCGCCGCCAACGCACACCCGGCGGTGTTCCTGCCCGAGACGCTGAAGGTGACCGACGCGATCCGCCAGCTCCGGCAGCAGCGCCAGCAGTTCGCCGTGGTGGTCGACGAGCGGGGTGCGGTCGACGGCATCGTCACCATGGAGGACCTGGTCGAGGAGATCGTCGGCGAGATCTACGACGAGACCGACCGGGACGTGCAGAACGTGGTGCGCACCAAGGACGGCGACCTGCTGCTCGTCGGCACGTACCCGATTCACGACCTGCCCGACATCGGCGTCGACCTGGGCGACGAGGAGCAGCGCGATTACACGACGATCGCCGGGCTGTTGCTCTCGCGCCTCGGCCACATCCCGACCGCGCCGGGCGAGACGGTGGACCTCCCGGGGCACATCGCTGAGGTCGTCGAGGTGACCGGAAGGGCGATCACCCGGGTCCGCCTCCGGGACCGGGTGGACACGGTAGGGCAAGCTCAACGTTGATCACGGCAGGTCACGGCTACGGAAGGACGGTCAATGCTGCACGTCACCGCCCTGGGGTGGACGCTCACGATCCTGGTCATCCTGGGGTTGCTCGCCCTTGACCTGATCATCGGAACGCTCAAGCCGCACGCGGTCCACTTCAAGGAAGCCGTCGCCTGGTCGGTCTTCTACATCGCGGTCGCGGTCGTGTTCGGTGTGATCTTCGCGTCGATCTCGGGGTGGGAGTTCGGCACCCAGTACTTCGCCGGCTACCTGGTCGAGAAGAGCCTTTCGGTCGACAACCTGTTCGTGTTCGTGATCATCATGTCCACGTTCGCGGTGCCGGCCGCGCACCAGCAGCGGGTGCTCACCTTTGGCATCGTGCTGGCGCTGGCTTTCCGCGTCGTCTTCATCGTGCTCGGCGCGACCCTGCTGAACCTGTTCTCGTTCATGTTCCTGGTGTTCGGGCTGCTGCTGATCTACACGGCGGTCCAGCTTTACCGGCACCGCGACGAGGACCCGGACGTGGGCGACAACGCGCTGGTACGGGCGACTCGCCGGCTGGTCCCGGTGACCGACGACTACCGTGGCGGCAAGCTGTTCAGCAAGGACGACGGCCGGCGGGTGGCCACACCGCTGTTCGTCGTGCTGATCGCGATCGGCAGCACCGACCTGCTGTTCGCCCTCGACTCGATCCCGGCGGTGTTCGGCGTGACCGAGGAGACGTACATCGTCTTCACCGCCAACGCCTTCGCCCTGCTCGGCCTGCGCGCCCTGTTCTTCCTCGTGAAGGGCCTGCTGGACCGGCTGGTCTACCTGTCGACCGGGCTCGCGATCATCCTCGCCTTCATCGGGGTGAAGCTGGCCCTGCACTGGGCGCACGTGGACATCGACGAGAGCGTGCCGGAGATCTCGACCAACCTGTCGCTGGTCGTCATCGCGGTGGTCCTGATCGTGACCACGGTGGCCAGCCTGGTCGCGGTGCGCCGCGACCCGAGCAAGAAGGCCCACGCGGGCTCGGTCCGGGCGCGCCGCGAAGGGCCGGAGCGGCCGGACGCTAGCTGAGCTTCGACACCTGGTAGTGGCCGATCAGCCAGTCGTCGCCGACCCGGCGCGCGATGACGCAGAGCGAGACAGACAGCGTCGGCCGGTCGGTGAAGGAGAAGTCGACGCTCAGGTAACCGAGGACGGCGTCGTCGGCCAGGCGGCGGGTCTCCCGGATCTCGTACGCGGCGGTCAGCCCGATCGGCTGCGAGGCGTAGTAGGCGGCGACCCCGTCCGGCCCGACGCTGTACGGGTGCAGGCCCTGGAAGATCGCGTCGTCGGTGAACACGGCGGCGACGCGCTGCGGCTCGTGCGCGTCGACGCCCGACTTCCACCGGTCGAGGACGCTGCGGAGGATCTCGGTCTCGGTCATGGTGAACATCCTGGCTCGGATGGCTGCTCCTGGCACGACCGCCTCGCTCGCTGCTGGGAGGCTGCGCCTATCAGCGCGCTAGCCTGGTAAGGGTGGAGTTGCGCCAGTTGCGCTATTTCGTCGCGGTCGCCGACGAGCTGAACTTCGGCCGGGCCGCCGCCCGGCTCCGGATCGCCGGCCCGTCGCTCTCCCAGCAGATCAAGGCCCTCGAACGCGACCTGGGCGTACGCCTCTTCGACCGTGACCGCCGCTCGGTCGCGCTGACCGCCGCCGGGGAGTCGCTGCTGCCCCGCACCCGGGCGCTGCTCGACCAGGCCGACGAACTGCGCCGGTTCGCGGCCGGCGGGTCTTCCTCGCTGCGGCTCGGCTACGTCAACTGGCGGCCGCCGGACCTGGCCGCCCGCGTCTCCGGGGTGGCGCAGGTGCACGTGGACGCCTGGGTCCTGCCGTCACACGTCCAGGCGGGCCGGGTCGCCGACGGCAGCATCGACCTCGCGATCTGCTGGGTGCCGGCGGCGGACCTGGCCGCACACGGCCTCGACGCCCGACTGGTCGGCGCGGACCTGCTCTACGCGGTCTCGACCGGCACGGACCCGGCACCCGTGCGGGCGGCGGACACCGCGGCCCTGGTCGACGCCGACACCGCCACGTGGTCGTCCTGGAACCGATACGCCGAGGAGTTCGCCCAGACGACCGGGGCGCGGCTGGTCCACATCGACGACGGCGGCGTCACCGGCCCGGCCTTCTTCGACCAGGTGCGGCGCCTCGACGGGCCGGTGGTCAACTCGCCCAAGGGCCACACCACCCAGTTGCCGCCCGACCTGGTGCGGCGTCCCGTGGTCCGGCCGACACCGTGCTGGACGTGGGCTCTGGTCTCCCGGCGCGACGACGACCGCGCCGCCGTCCGGGCGGTGATCGAGGCGCTGACCCGCGACGTCGGCCCACTCGACCCCGACGCCTGGCTGCCGGCGGACGACCCGTTCAGCCCGGATCGCTCCGCGTCAACGAGGCGAGGGCGGGAGAGCGGCTAGAGGCCGACGGCGCGGCGGGTGTAGGTCAGGCAGGTCGACTCGACCGTCGTCCACCTGGCGCCGAGGACCCGTTCGCCCGCCGCGGCGGTGTCCTCGCCGTTGCGGAGCACGGCGTCGACCAGAGCCAGGAGCTTCTTGCGGCCGTACTTCTCGTCGATGCACGTGGTGGCGTAGTAGGCGAGGCCGTACACGGCGTTGATCTGCTTGTCCGTCAGCTGTCCGCTCATGTTGACGGTCGACAGGCTGCCCTTGTACGACGGCGTCGCGCGCAGGTGGTCGCGGGTGTCGTCGCGGGTCGGATAGCTCGCGCCGTTGGCGCCGGCCAGCTCGTTCAGTCCCTCGCTCAGCCACCAGGTGGTGTTGGTCGTGTTGGGGCGCGGGGCGTGGCTCATCGCGGCCAGCCGGGTCATCTCGTGGCGGAGCAGGAAACCGGACCGTTCCACCGGCACCTCGTCGAGCCGGGTGACGAGATCGGTGCCCTCGGCCCGCTCCGGCAACCCGTATCCGTAGGACGACGGGGACGGGTTGCTGTACCAGGTCTTCCAGTGCGACCCGGGCGCCAGGTAGACGACGTACCGGAACGGCTTGCTGCCCGGGACGGCGAACCTGTCGGCGACCTTGGCCGCGTCCTCGGCCTTCGACAGCGCCAGCGGCAGCTCCGCGGCGTGCGCCTTGGTGGTGGCGACGACGACCCGCTTCCCGGTCCGCACGGCCAGGTCGTCGACCTCCCACGGCAGCGGCCCGTAGCTGGTCGCGTCGAGGTCGACCAGCTTGACGCCCCCGGACGTCTCCTGCCACGCGCTGCTCATCACCGGACCCTCGACGCCGCAGCCGCTCCCGCCCACGCAGTAGTCGAAGCGGATCTGGGCGTTCCAGCGGCCCGGGTCGCCGGACGGGTCCGGGCCGAGGTTCACCGCCTGCTTGACGTCGGCGACCTTCAACGCGCGCAGGTTGGCGAAGCGCTTCTTGAGCATCGCCTCTACCTCGGCGTTGCCGGCCGCCGGTGCCAGGAACCCGGCCTGGTCGCCCTCGTTCAACGCCACGCTCTGCTCGGCGAGCACCGCGTCGATCTTCGCCCGGACGGCGGCCCCAGGATCCGGGGTGGCCGAAGGCGACGGCGACGGCGAAGGCGCCTCCGAGGCGGAACATCCCGCCAGACCAGCGGCGAGCAGGAGGGCGGCGACAGCCGAACGGATCTTGGGCACGACTGAAGGTACGGCCGGCGTGCCCGTTCTTGATCATCCATTCGGTCAGATGTATGGCGTGGCCCCGGCCGAAGGCACCGACCGGGGCCACGCGACCGACTACGCGGAGACGCCCGACGCGCGGCCCTCGTGGAGGGTGATGTTGCGGCCGTCGGACGGGTCGAAGAGGTGGATCTTCTCCAGGTTGACCCAGACCTTGGCCGTGTCGCCCTCCTTGACCCGCGACTCCGCCGAGAAGCGGCACACCAGGTTCGAGCCGCCCGACGGCAGGTCGCCGCTGCCGACGTCCGCGGCCAGCTCTTCGAGCTCCGCCGCCGACGCCTTCTCGCCCTCGATCGTGAAATAGACGTACTTGTCGGAGCCCATCGACTCCACCAGGTCCGCGGTGGCGTCGAACTCGGCGCCCCGGGCACGGATCGAGTCCTCGATCAGCGACGCGTCCTCGAAATGCTCCGGGCGGATGCCCACGATCAGGTTCTCCGAGCCCTCCGAGACCTGGCCCCGCATCCGCTCTCCGAGCGGAAAGTCGCCCAGCGGCGTCGAGAGGCGGCCCGACGACACCGACGCCGGGAAGAAGTTCATCGACGGCGAGCCGATGAAGCCCGCGACGAACAGGTTGTTCGGGTGGTCGTAGAGCTGCTGCGGCTCACCCACCTGCTGCACCGCGCCGGCCCGCATGATCACGACCCGGTCGCCGAGGGTCATCGCCTCGGTCTGGTCGTGGGTCACGTACACCGTCGTGGTCCCGAGCCGTTTCTGGAGGCGGGACACCACCGTGCGCATCTGGACCCGCAGCTTGGCGTCCAGGTTGGACAGCGGCTCGTCCATCAGGAACGCCTTGGGTGAGCGGACGATCGCCCGTCCCATCGCCACCCGCTGCCGCTGGCCGCCGGACAGGTTCGCCGGCTTACGGTCGAGCAGCGCGGTCAGCTCCAGCACCTTCGCGGCCTCGTCGACCTTGCGGTCGATCTCTTCGCGAGACAGCTTGGCCAGCTTCAACGGGAACGCCATGTTCTCCCGGACGGTCATGTTCGGATAGAGCGCGTACGACTGGAACACCATCGCGATGTCCCGGTCCCGCGGTGCCTTGTCGTTGACCCGCTGCCCGTCGATCCGGAGCTCGCCGGAGGTGATGTCCTCCAGCCCCGCGATCATGTTGAGCGTCGTCGACTTGCCGCAGCCCGAGGGGCCGACCAGGATCACGAACTCCCCGTCGGCGATCTCCAGGTTGAGCTCCTGCACCGCGAGCGTGCCGTCGGGGAACGCCTTGGTCACCTTGTCGAGAACGATGTCTGCCACGTGGATTCCCCTAACCCTTCACAGCGCCGGACGTCAGGCCGGAGACGATGCGCCGCTGGAAGAACAGCACGAACAGGATGATCGGGACGGTGATGATCACGGCCGCCGCGGAGATGGCGCCGGTCGGGTCCTCGAACTGCGAGGCGCCCTGGAAGAACGACAGCGCCGCCGGGACCGTACGCGAGCGCTCGGTCGAGGTCAGCGAGATGGCGAACAGGAAGTCGTTCCAGCAGAAGATGAACACCAGGATCGCGGTGGTGAACACGCCCGGCGCGGCCAGCGGCGCGATCACCCGGCGGAACGCCTCGCCCTGGGTCGCGCCGTCCATCTTGGCCGCCTTCTCGAGGTCCCACGGGATCTGCCGGAAGAACGCGGACAGGGTGTAGATGGCCAGCGGCAGGCCGAACGTGATGTAGGGCAGGATCAGGCCGGGCCACGTGTCGAACAGGCCGATCGACCGCTCGATCTCGAACAGCGGCGACACCAGCGAGACCTGCGGGAACATCGCGATCAGCAGCGAGATGCCGATCAGCAGCTTCTTGCCGGGGAAGTCGAGCCGCGCGATCGCGTACGCGGCCATCGTGCCGAGCACCACCGCCACCAGCGTCGAGATCAGCCCGATGCCGATCGAGTTGATCAACGCGCGTACGAACTGGTCGGTGCTGAAGATGTTGCGGTAGTTCTCGAGCGTCCACTCCCGAGGGATGAAGTTGCCGTCGGTGATCGTCGCCGGTGTCTTGAAGGACAACGAGGTGATCCACAGGACGGGGATCAGCGCGAACACGATCACCACAAGGTCGATGAGGCTCCACCGCCACTTGGCGGCGGCCGACTGGTCCATGACGGCCATCAGCGCCGACCCTCCTCTTCGCTGCCGGGTGCGGCGGTGCCGAAGAGCTTCACGAAGATGAACGCGATGATCGCTACCGCGATGAAGATCAGCACCGACATGGTCGACCCGATGCCGAGGTTCAGCCCGCGGATCAGGTTGTTGTAGGCCAGCATCGAGACCGACGAGGTGTTGTTGGCCCCGGCGGTCAACACGTAGATGTTGTCGAAGACCCGGAAGGCGTCGAGGGTACGGAACAGCAGCGCGACCAGGATCGCCGGCTTCATCACCGGCAGCATCACCTTGGTGAACCGCTGCCAGCCCGTGGCACCGTCCATCGAGGCGGCCTTGAGCAGGTCGTCGGGCACCAGCGCGAGACCGGCCATCAGCAGCAGCGCCATGAACGGCGTCGTCTTCCAGATCTCGGCCAGCACGATGATCGCCAGCGAGCTGGCCCGCTCGGTCAGCGGCGCACCGTCGGCGAACAGCTTCGCGAGATAGCCGGTGTCCGGCGTCCACGCGTACTTCCAGGAGAACGCCGCGACCACCGTCACGATGCCGTACGGGATCAGCGCCGCCGTGCGGACGATCCCCCGCCCGACCAGCGTCTTGAACATCACCCAGGCCAGTGCCATGCCCAGCACGAGCTCGACCGCCACGGTGACGACCGTGATCAGCATGGTGACGCCGAACGCCGTCCACCAGTACTGGTTGCTCAGCACGGTGATGTAGTTGCCGAGCCCGATGAACTCGCGCTGGTCCGGGAACTTGAGGTCGAAGCGCTGGAACGAGAGCCAGACCGAATAGATGATCGGGTACGCGGTGACCGCGAGCATCACGATCGCCGCCGGCGCGCAGAGCAGCCAGCCGAGCTTCCGCTCCTGCTTCCTGCCCTCTGACAGCTGGGTCTTGGCCTTCTTCTCCGCGCGTGCCCGATGCGTGGTGGGCTTGGTCGCGGTTTCGGCCGTCATGGCAGGACACCCTTCGACTCGAGCGCGTCCTGGATCGAGCCGCGCAGCTCCTTGGCGTCCTGTTCCGGCTGGATGTCGGCCGGCGGCGACAGCGTCGCGGAGAGCACCGTGGACAGGTTCTGGTAGGCCGGGGTGATCGGGCGGTTCGCGCCGTCCTTGACCTGGGCGAGGATGTCGGCCTTGAACGGGTACGCCTCGTCCATCTTCGGGTCGTCGTAGACCGACTCGATCGTCGGCGGCACGCCGTCGTTGACCGCCGAGAACAGCTGGTGCTCCGGCGAGCGCAGGCACAGCGCGGCTTCGTACGCCTCGGCCGGATGCTTCGAGTACGAGGAGACGGCCAGGTTGTAGCCGCCGATCGTCACCTTGCTCGGAGTGCCGGCGTCGATGCCGGGGTACCGCGCCCACTTGACCTTGTCCTTGAGGTCCGGCGCGCCCTCCTGCAGGGCCGGCCACACGAACGGATAGTTGAGCTGGAAGGCGCCGCTGCCGCTCTGGAACTGGAGCCGCGCGCCGTCCTCCTGCGTGTTGGTGAACGACGGGTTGGTGACGCCGGCCGACGCGAACTTCTGGAGCGTGCCGAGCGCGTCGACGGCACCCTGGTCGAACTCGACCTTCCCGCCGTCGTCGCTGAGCATCTTGCCCCCGCCGCTCGCGACCATGTTGTTGTAGAGCACCACGAGGCCCTCGTACTGCGCGCCCATGGTGTCGATCTCGTACGGCTTGCCCTGGCTCTTGAGGTCCTGGGACATCTTGATCATCTCGTCCCAGGTCTTCGGCGGGTTCGGCACGAGGTCGCTGCGGTACCAGAGCAGCTGCGTGTTGGTGTTCTTCGGCGCGGCGTAGAGCTTGCCCTCGTAGGACGCCGACTCCAGCGGCTGCTGCAGGGTGCCCTGGGACGCCTCGCTCTTCTGCTGCCCGGTCCACTCGCGGATCCACTTCGCGCTCGCGAACTCCGCCGTCCAGGTCACGTCCAGGCCGAGCACGTCCATGCCGTCGTCCTCGGCGGCGAGCCGGCGCACCATCTGCACCCGCTGCTCGTCGGCGCCGCGCGGCAGCACCTGGTAGGCCAGCCGATAGCGGCCCTGCGCCTGCTGGTTGCAGTCGTCGACGACCTGCTGGAAGTTCTCCTCCGGCGCGTAGTAGACGTTGATCTCCGGCACGCCGCCGTCATCGCCCCCGCCACAGGCCGCCGCCGTGGGTCCCAGGAGTGCGACCGCCGCGAGCGCGGCCACCCCCCGCCGTCGCCTTCTGCTTTCCCGAGATCGTTCCGCCATATCCGACCTCCGTTCCCGCGTCATTGCGGTTCGCCGATCTCGGACCATGCCCCGGTCGCGGGGAAAGCAAACGTGGACGGCCGTACACCTCGTGGTTGACGGCAGGACACGGTACGGTCGCCATACGTAACGCGTCGCCCCCGCCCGACCCGCGGAGGTAGTGCCGTGCAGGAGACCACGTCAGCCCTGTCCTTCGAGGTGCGCGGCCTGCCACCGCAGAAGACCGAGACCCTGTCGATCCTCTCCGCCGGCCATCGCCAGGCCGAGCGCGTCCGCGCGTTGCTGCTGGCGGCGCTGGCCGCGGCGCAGCAGAGCGGCTGGACCCCGTCTCGTGCCGAGGTGTCGCTGGAGGTCGTCGTGCGCGGGTCCGCCTCGCACGTGGGCTCCGCGCCGCGGTTCCTGGCCGGGGTCGCCGACGTGTTGAGCGACAAACGGGGACGGCTCACCGGTACGCACCTGGGGGTGCTCGCCGACGTCACGCTCTACGCGGACGAGCGGCAGATCCGGGCGATCAGCTATCGCGAGGAGCCGGCCGACGAGCCGTCCTACCTGGTGCGGGTGGCCGCGCTCGGGGTTTGATCTTTCGTCGCCGCGGGAATCCGCAGGGCATGGCCGCGGAACCTCATGTCACGCTCGAACCGGACCCTCACGATCCCGTGCAGCACAAGCTTCGCGGCCCGCTCGAGGAGCAGCTGACGTCAGCCCTGACGGCGGCGACCGAGCGGGTGCGGTCGTCGTACCGGGGCGAGTCGTTCGACATCGTCTGCCGGCGGCTGCTCGACGAGACGAAGGCCGGCCTGCATCCGGACATCGCCGCCGGGTTCGAGCCCGACATGGACGAGTTGGCGCGGGTCGCGGTGGCTATCGTGCGGGGGGCTTGAGCAGTCGCACGACCTCTTCGGCGGTACCCCAGCAGAGGGTCATGCCGGCGCCGCTGTGGCCGTACGCGTGGATGACCCTGCCCTCGGCCTCGACGCGCGGACCGCCGTGGCGGGCCGGCCGCAGGCCCACGAGGTGTTGCCGGATGCCGGCTTCGGCCAGTCGCGGCTCGACCAGGGTGGTGCGCTCGACGATCGCTTCGGCGGTGGCCCGTCTGATGGCGAGGTCGGTGTCGCCGACCTCGAAGGTGCCGCCGAGCACGACGTCCGTGCTGCGGGGATGGATGTAGACGGGGCCGAGCGGGTGGTCCTCGTCGCGGATCGAGGTGGTGAGCCCCGGGTTGTCGACGACGACGACCTGGCCGCGGATCGGGTAGAGGCTCTGGTCGTCCGTCAGGGACGCGGCGCCCA
The DNA here is from genome assembly GCF_040676915.1 of Asanoa sp. NPDC049475. NCBI lineage: Bacteria > Bacillati > Actinomycetota > Actinomycetes > Micromonosporales > Micromonosporaceae > Asanoa > Asanoa sp. NPDC049475. The sequence goes on from NZ_JBFAPY010000011.1 coordinate 59,405, forward strand.
GACCCGTGGCGTTGACGATTCTTGGGGCCTTCAGGTCGTCGAGGCGGTCCACGTGTTGGATGGTCAGCGTGCCGCCGTTGGCCCGGAAGCGGTCGAGCAGGTGGGCCAGGTAGGGCAGCATCTCGACGGCCGGCACGGTGAAGCGCCATTCCCCCGGGTGTTCCGTGAAGTCCGGGACGGCGGCCGCCCACCAGGGCCGGCCCTGCTCGCCGCGGCGGGTGATCATCCTGGTCGGCCGCATGGAGACGCCGGGAGCTCCGGTTCCGGCCTCGTGGCTGAAGACCTCGAAGGTGCGGTTGCCCCAGCCCAGGACGCGAGGGTCGGCGTCGATCCTGGTCGGGTACCAGACGGCGGCAGCGATGGCCGAGACGGTGTATTTCGGCTGGTCGGTCGTGATGACCTCGACCTCGGCGCCCGCGTCCTGCAGCGCGAGGGCCGAGGTCAGCCCGATGATCCCGGCACCGAGAACGACGACGTCCGCCATCCCTTCATCATGACTCGTTGCCGGAACAGGTCGTACGCGGCGGCCCGGCGCTCCGGCCTCCCCGGCGGCCGTCTGATGATGCGCGGCGCGGACACGGTCTGCCCGTCCTGAAACTGCTCGAACGTCAGGTCGAGCTCGAGCCCGCCCGGCAGCCGGTTCCACCAGTGGTAGCCGTGCCGCTCGCCGTCGAGGTGCACGTCGCCGAGCACGATGTCGCCGCCGAACAGGTCGTTGAGCACGAGCGCGGTCACGTCGCAATGCCCCCACGCCGGGTTGCCGGGATGCCACCCGGCGCGGGCCAGGTCGTCGGGCGAGCAGGTGTCCGCGGCCCAGCTCGCCCGTATCGCATACTCGATGTCGGCCAACACGGCGCCGAGTCTGAGCCCTCGACCAGGTGGAGACTCAAGCCCGCCGCACGTCGACGGCCACGACGTAGGTGCCGTCGGCGCGAACGAGCTCACCGACCCGGATCGGCAGGGCCTGGTCGCTGTTCGGCTTGACCTGGATGCCGAGACCGTAGGTGACCTGCCCTTCGAAGTCGCCGCCGAACCCGTACCCCTTGAGCGTGGGGTAGCCGAGCTTGAACCCGGGCCGTTCGGTCTGACGCCCGTGGTCGTCGTGCGCCTGCGCGTCGGTGAAGGTGATCCGCAGGACGCTGTTGCCGGGCAGGGGCACGTGGTTGCCACTGCCGTCCTGGGTCAACTCCCGCTGATAGGCGATCTCGTAGGTAGGCCAGGGCCCGTCGAACGCGAACGTGATCCGGGTGTACGCGGGATTGTCGTTCGGATGATCGCCGACCTGGATGCGAACCAGGAACGGGAACGGCGTGGCCGGCGGATCGCGCATGACAACGGTATGCGGAACCCGAGCGGGCCGAGAGGGCACGGCCCAGCCATAGGTGACGCGATAGGGCCGCAGCGGCGTGGCCGCGGGTTTCTTGGTCACGGACGGCTGCGGCAGAGCCACAGGCTTGGAAGCCTCAGCGGGCCGCGGCGACCCGATGCTGGTCCCGGCCCCGGCGGGCTCACACGCACTGACGCCAAAGGCAGCCAGCAGGATCAGAGTGGGTACGAAGAGTCGTCTCATGGTGGTTGGACGCCCCAACCACGAATCCGGTTTACCGTGGACAGCCATGTACACCACGAGGGTTCTGCACCACATCGCCGCTCCTCGGACGGCGGTCTACCGAGCACTGCTGGACCCGGACGCGGTCGCGCGGTGGCGGGTGCCGGAGGGCATGACCAGCGAGGTGCACCTCTTCGAGGCGCGCGAGGGCGGCCGGTTCCGGGTGTCGCTCACCTATACGGACCCGGACAGCAGCGGCAAGACGTCGACACACACGGACACGTACCACGGCCACTTCTCCCGGCTGGTGCCGGACGAGCAGGTGGTCGAGGTCTTCGAGTTCGAGACGGACTCACCCGGCCTCGCGGGCACGATGACGATGACCACGACGCTGACAGACGCGGAGGGCGGCACCGACGTGCTGATGGTCCACGAGGGCCTGCCGGACAGCATCCCGCCGGCGGACAACGAGCTCGGGACCCGGATGGCCCTGACGAATCTCGCTCGCCTCATCGAGTCGGGACACGACGAACGCAATGCTTGACGGTAGATGGTGGATTCGCGCGGAGCTGAACGCCGAAGCGCACGTCGGATGCTGTGGTGGACCGGACGCGGACATCGACATCCAGCAGCGTTAGCATCATCGGTCTCTTCCAGATCGGGCAAAGTCAGAATGCGACAAACCCGGCGCGTTGGTAGCGTGTTCTTATGTCCCGCGAGGCGTGGATAGCCGTCATCGTCGTCGCTGGCATCGTGCTCGTGGGTGCCCTGGTCGGCACGATCGTCCTGCTCGTGCGGGTGTTCCGGGTTCGCGGTCAGCTCGGTGAGCTCGGCTTCGGCGGCAAGGTCGCCTTCTACGGCGCTCTGGTCTTCACGTTCTTTCCCGTCGACCTGCTGCCCGACCCGATCTACCTCGACGACATGGGCGTGCTGGGCCTGGCCCTGCTTTACCTGAACAGCCTGGTCCGCCGCCGTCAGGACCGCCTGCCGCCCTTGCCGCGCAGTCCCATGGCCCGGCCCGCGCGGCAGCCACGTCGATAAAGCTGAGCACCACTGCCAACCTTTCACCGGCCGGGTCTCGTGTAGGTCGTGACGTGCGTTTCCGGCGAGCGGGGATGGGATGCGGGACGAGGCTGGCTTCCGGGACTTCGTGACGGCCCGGCTCGCCAAGCTGTCGGGGGTCGCTTACCTCCTGGCGGGCGATCATCACGCGGCGCAGGATCTGGTGCAGGCCACCTTGGTCAAGATCGCCCGGCACTGGGATCGGGTCTCGCGGGTCGGCGAGCCCGAGGCGTACGTGCGCAAGGCGCTCTACCACGAGTTCATCTCCTCGCGGCGGTTGTCCCGGCGCCGCGAGCTGCCGACCGCCCAGCAGCCGGATCGGCCGTCCGCCCGCGACGAGGCCGACGACGCGGTGCGGCGGCTGCTGATGCGGCAGGCGCTGGCCAAGCTCACTGCCAAGCAGCGCGCGGTGATCGTGTTGCGGTTCTACGACGACCTGCCCGAGGCGGAGATCGCCGAGACGCTCGGTTGTTCGCTCGGCACCGTGAAGAGCCAGACCCACCACGCGCTGCGCCGGCTGCGGGAGCTCGCACCCGAACTGGCCGACCTCATCCAGGAGCCCCAGGAGGTGCCGCGATGACCGGCATGAGGGACCTGCTGGTCGACGTCGCGGCGGAGGCGAGGCCCTACGACGTGACCGACCAGGCGCTGCGGACCGCACGCCGGCAGCGCCGGATCGCCTGGCTCGCCCCGGTCGCGGCCGTCGTGCTCGCCACCGCCGGCGTGGCCGCCGTCCTGCCGCACAGCCGACCGGCGAACTCCACCGTCGTGAGCTGGCTGCCCGAGAAGCTGGACGTGGCGGAGTCGACGAGCGCGCTGCCCGACAGCCGGCTCGGCCTGGCCGTGCTGGCCTACACCCGCGCCGACGGGTCGACGGTCCTGGTGGCCGACGACGGCGGCCACTACGACGCGGGCGAGGGTGTGCGCGCCATCTCGCCGGACGGCCGGTGGGTCGCCCTGGTCCGCGACGGCCGGGTGGTGCTGCGCGACCTGGGCGGCGACCGGGTCGTCGACCTGGGCTCCGACGACGACACGAACGTCGCCGCCTGGTCCTCGGACGGCAGATGGTTGGCGGTGCGCTCGGGCGTCACGAACCACGGCGCGCCGCAGTCGGTCATGGTGATCGAGCTGGCCACCGGCCGCCAGGCCGCGAAGGTGGCGGCCGGTGACTACGGCACGACTGTCGTCTGCGGGTTGCGGGACAGCGCGTTCCTGTTGCTGTGCTCGGACTTCGACAACATCGACGAGGTCTCGCTGTCGAGGGTGAATCCCCTGACTGGTGACGACCTCGGCCGCCAGACCGTGGACCTGAACAAGGGCGTCACCAAGAGCTTCTTCGTCGGCGGCGAGCTGATGCCGGACGGCCACACGCTGGCGTTCCGGACCGAGGGCCTCGAGCATGCGGCGGGTGACCTGTTGACGTTCGACCTGAGCCGGCCTAACCTGCGCCCGCGCCACCACAACCTGCCCGTCCCGACACGGGACGAGCGTGCGCTGCGGCAAGTCCAGTCCAGTGTGGATGGCGGGGTCATCGTCACCCGCCGCTACGGGCAGGACCTGCGGATCGCGGCCGTAGAGCTGCTCGACTTCGCCGGCGACCGCGTCGAGACGATCACGACCGTCAGGGGCGACATCCGCGACATCGTCGTACGCGGCCAGGTGTGAAACCGCCGTAGGACGCGCTCTAGGCTCGTCGGATGGCCGGCCTCCTGGACGACGAAGCGCTCTCCGCATCAGCGGTCGTGGCCAACATCGCGATGAACCGGGAGCGCCAGCTCGCCGGCCCGAACAGCTACACCCGTGACCTCGGCTTCAACCCCCTTGACCGGCTCCTCGCGCGGCTGACCGACGCCGGCGAGCTGGTCGCGGACCTCGACCTCACGAGCATCCGGGGCGAAGACGGCGAGCCGCTCGGCCGCGCCCTCACCGGAGAGCTTCGCCGCAACGGCTTCGCATACGACGCCCGGCGGCACCGGATCAGCCTCGTCGGTGGCCGCCGAACAACGTTCCCGTATCACTACCGCGGCGCCGACGACCGGGCCGGACCCAACTACACGGGCCAGCCCGCGGTCCAATCGTTCTACGCGCCGCTGTCTCTAAATTCCGGCACATTGGAGACATAGATCAACCCTTGTGTCCCGCCGCGCGGCGGGGCTACCGTGCTCGTGTCGGGTACGCGGCGGTACTCCCCAGAGGAGGACGTATGGACCCACCCGTGGTTCGGATTCCCAAGGTGGGGCAGGCGCTCGGGATGGTGCTTCTCCGCCGCCGATTCCTGATGTCGGTGCGCGACCGCTACGGCCCCACGTTCGTCCTCGACGTGCCGCCGTTCGGGAAGACGCTGGTGATCAGCGACCCGACACGGCTCAAGCAGCTCTTCACCGCCAGCCCCGAGATCGCCGGCACCCCGCAGCCCAACCTCAGCCGGATGCTCGGCAGCGGCTCCATCTTCGGGCTCGACGGCGAGCCGCACCGGCTCCGCCGCAAGCTGCTCGTGCCGCCGTTCCACGGCAAGCGGATGCAGGCGTACGCCGGCCTGATCGAGGAGGAGTTCCGCAAGGAGGCCGACACCTGGCCGCTGGGCCGGGAGTTCGCCACGCTCACGCCGTTCATGCGGATCACCCTCAACGTGATCCTGCGGGCCGTCTTCGGCGCCGGCGGCAAGGAGCTCGAGGAGCTCCGCGAGAAGCTTCCGCGCTTCGTCACGTACGGGTCGCGGATGGCCGTCGTCCCGTTCAAGGAACGCTCGATCGGCCCGTGGAACCCGTGGCGGCGACTGCGGGAATACCGCGCCGCGTACGACGGGATCGTCCAGCGGCTCATCGAACGCGCCCGGGAAGAGCCGGGCGACGACATCCTCTCGATGATGCTGCAGAGCCGCTACGAGGACGGCGCGCCGATGTCCGACGCGCACGTCCGCGACGAGCTGCTGACCCTGCTCGCCGCCGGACACGAGACGACCGCGACCACACTGGCCTGGGCGATGGAACGGCTCACCCGCCACCCGGCCGCATTGCACGCGCTCGTCGACGACCTCGACCAAGGCGGCACGGACCTGCTCGCCGCCACGATCCTGGAGCTCCAGCGCACCCGGCCGGTGGTGCTCAACACCGCCCGCAAGGTCCGCGCCGACGGCCTGGTCGTCGAGGGGTTCGAGGTGCCGAAAGGGTGGAGCGTGCTCGCCGGGATCGACCTCGTGCAGAACGACCCGGAGGCGTTCCCCGACCCGGAGCGGTTCGACCCCGGCCGTTTCGTCGGCGTCAAGCCGGCCACGTACGCCTGGATCCCGTTCGGCGGCGGCACCCGGCGCTGCGTCGGCGCCGCCTTCGCCAACCTGGAGATGACCGTGGTCCTGCGCACGCTGCTGCGTGACTTCGAGCTGCGCACGACGTACGCGCCGGACGAGCGGTGGCACTCCCGCGGCGTCGCCTACGCGCCGCACCGGGGTGGCCGGGTGGTCCTGCACCAGCGCGACAAGGCAAGGCCGAAGGCACAGGAAGCCCGGATGGAGGTCGGCGCGTGACCGAGGAACGTTTCGCGGACGTCGGGCGCGGGATCACCCTGTGCTACACCGAGACCGGCGATCCCGACGGCCCACCGCTGGTGCTGGTGGCCGGTCTGGGCATGCAGCTGCTCTCGTGGCCGACGGGCTTCCGCGACCTGCTGGCCGAGCGCGGCTACCGCGTGATCGCGTTCGACAACCGGGACGTGGGCCGCTCGACCCACGCCGACTACAGGCCGCCGTCCCTGCCGGCGATCGTCCGCGGCCGCATCCCGGCACACGCGTACCACCTCGGTGACCTGGCCCGCGACACCGCCGGGCTGCTCGACGCGCTCGACCTGCCCAGCGCCCACCTGGTCGGCGTCTCGATGGGCGGGATGATCGCGCAGACCGTGGCGGTGCACTTCCCGTCCAGGGTCCGCACGCTGACCTCGATCATGTCCACGACCGGCGCGCCCAAGGTGGGCCGTCCGGCGTGGTCGACGTGGGCGCTGCTGGCGAGCCGGCCACCGCGAACCCGTGCGGAGGCCGTCGCCCGCGCGGTGCGGATCTTCCGCCACATCGGCTCGCACGGCTTTCCCTTCGACGAGGACGCCGTGGGCGCGCGGGCGGGCGAGGCCTGGGACCGGGACCGGTCGTCGGCCGGCGTGGGCCGCCAGCTCGCCGCCATCTACGCCTCCGGCGACCGGACCCACGAGCTGCGCGAGGTCCGGGTGCCGACGCTCGTCGTGCACGGCGACCGCGACCGGATGGTGCACCCGAGCGGCGGCCGGGTGACCCACGAGACGATCCCCGGCTCGCGTCTCGTCGTCATCGAAGGCCTCGGCCACGACTGCCCGGCCGGCGCCTGGCCCCGGCTGGCCGAGCTGATCGCCGGGCACGCGCAGGACAGGCCCGCCGATGTCCCGGCCTGAGGCGCTCGCGGGTCGCACGGTCGTCGTCACCGGCGCCGCGTCGGGAATCGGCCGGGCGCTGGCCCGGCGGCTGTCCGCGGCCGGCTGCCCGGTGGCGATGGCCGACGTGGACGAGCCCGGGCTCAAGGAGGCTTCGGCCGACCTGACCGGGCCGGTGCTGCGGCACGTGCTCGACGTGCGCGACGCGGCGGCGGTGACCGCGTTCGCCGCGACGGTGACCGACTGGGCGCCGGCACCGCTCGGTGCGGTGTTCAACAACGCGGGCGTCGCGATCGGCTCGTCGGTGCTCGGCGCCGTGCCGGCCGACGACGACTGGCTCCACGACATCAACTTCCGCGGGGTGGTCAACGGCGTCCGCGCGTTCCTGCCGGCGCTCGTCGCCCAGGACTCCGGCACGATCGTCAACACCTCCAGCGTGTACGGGCTGATCGGCGTCCCGTACCAGAGCGCCTACTGCGCGGCGAAGTTCGCCGTGCGCGGGTTCACCGAGGCGCTCCGCCAGGAGCTGCGCGGCACCGGGGTGCGGGCGGCGACCGTACACCCGGGTGGGGTGAAGACCAACATCGCGCGCAACGCCCGGTTCCGCTCGGACCCCGAGGGGCGGGGGCGCACGCACGAGCAGATCGCGGCCGAGTTCGACGCGATCGCCCGGACGACGCCCGAGCGGGCCGCCGCGATCATCCACAAGGGAGTCGACCGGGGCCAGGCGCGGATCCTGGTCGGCCCCGACGCCTACCTGGTCGACGCGCTGGCCCGGCTGGCACCGACCCGCTACTACGACATCGTGGCGAGCCTGCGCCGGTCGCGGCGATGACCGACGACCCGGTCCGGGAGCGGTTGCTCAAGGGGCTCCACCGGGCGATCGAGGAGCGCGGCTACCGGGAGACGACGATCGCCGACATCGTGCGGCACGCGCGCGCCTCGCGGAGCACGTTCTACCAGGTGTACGCGACGAAGGACGAGAGCCTGCTCGCCCTCATGGAGGCGGCCAACGGCGCGCTGATGCGCCGCATCGTCACCGCCGTCGACCCCGCGGCGCCGTGGCCGGCGCAGACCCGGCAGGCCGTGCTGGCCTACATCGCGCACGTCACGGCCAGCCCGGAGCTCTCGCTGTGCTGGATCCGCGAGTTCCCGTCGCTCGGCCCCGTGGCCGGCCGGGTGCGGCGGGACACGATGAACGCGCTCGCCGACCTGGTGCAGCGGCTCACCGGCAACGAGCCGTTCCGCCGGGCGGGCATCGCGCCGGTCTCCCGGGAGCTGGCCCTGGTCATCCTGGGCGGCCTGCGCGAGCTGACCGCGACGGTCCTGGAGGAGGGCGGCGACGTGCGCGACGTGGCGGAGACCGGGATCGCCGCCGCCGTGGCCCTGCTCGGCGCCGGCCGTGCACCCGAACGACCGGCGAAGACCAGCACCGGCCTGCTGCTCACCGACGACCAGTGGGCGCGGATCCGCCCGTTGCTGCCGGCGGCCCGGTCCGCGGTCGGGCGCCCACCGGCACCACAACGGCAGGTGGTGGAGGCGATCATCTACCGCGACCACACCGGCATCGCGTGGCGCGAGCTGCCACCCCGCTTCGGCGCGTGGCAGACCGCATGGAAGCGGCACCGCCGCTGGTCGGAGGACGGCACCTGGGACCGCGTGCTAAGCCGGCTCCAGGAGACCGGCCAGCCGGACCATCCCGACCCCGTAGCGGGCGTCCAGCTCTCGCCGGCGGGCGTCGGTGGCGAGGTAGACCTCAACGAGGACCTGGTTGGTGAGGAGGTCCGCGCCGGCGCTGAGGACTCCCGGCTGGCCCGATAGCTCGGCCGCGATGCGGTTGAGCTCGGCGGTCGACCGGGCCGCCTGTGACACGCACAGGGCTCCGCCCCACACCGCGCGCAGACGGGCCTCATGCGCGGCCAGGTCGCCGGTGAAGCGCGCGTTCAGCACCAGCTTGCGCGGGTCGTTGGTGCCACCGTTCTGGTCGATCCAGACGCCGGCGGCGTCGGGCTCCGCGTCGGCCAATCGGGCCGCCTCCTTGTACGCGGCGACCGTGGCCTTCGCCTCGTCGACCACCCGCCAGCCGCCGGGTGGTGGGGGACAGGGTGTCGTGAAGGCCGGTTCTGGACCCGGCCGCTGGACGGTCGGCGGCTGTGGCGGCTCGACGAGCGTGAGGCGCTTGCCGTCGAACGTGGCCACGAGCTCGAAGGCGCCCCAGCGGGTCCCGGCACGGTCTTCGTGTTCGAGGCCGTCCCAGGACCAGGCGACGATGTCGAGCCCTTCGCACTGCGGCGGCAGGGACTCCCGCATACCGCGGCATAGCTGCGGGCCGTGCTCGGCGTTCTCCAGCACGGTCCCGCTCACACGGTAACGGCCCGGGTAGGCCGAGCCGTCCTCCGGCTCGGGCTCGACGGGCTCGTGGGACGGATCGGCGCAGCCGGCCAGCGGAGTGATGAAGAGGCCGGTCAACAGGAGCGGGAGCAGTCGTGGCTTCACACCTAGTGCGACGTGCCCGCGACCGCGCCGGTTCCGTCAGAGCAACCCGGCGGCCATCGCGGTGGTCACGGCGGCCGTGCGGTCGTTGACGCCCAGCTTGGCGAACGCACGCAGCAGGTGGGTCTTCACCGTCGCCTCGCTGATGTGCAGCGCCCGCGCGATCTCACCGTTGGACAGGCCGCGCGCGACCAGCCGGAGCACTTCGGCCTCGCGGGCCGACAGGCTCTCGGCGCGCGGATGGCGCACCCGGTGCAGCAGGCGGGTGGCCACCGACGGGCTCAGCACCGTCTCGCCGCAGGCCGCCGACCGCACCGCCGAGACCAGGTCCGTGCGGGAGGCGTCCTTGAGCAGATAGCCGGCCGCACCGGCCTCGACGGCGCGGAGGATGTCGGCGTCCGTCTCGTACGTGGTGAGCACGACCACCCGCGTCGCGGGCAGCGCGGCCAGCACCTGGGCGGTGGCGCCGACCCCGTCGAGGCCGGGCAGCCGCAGGTCCATCAGCACCACCGACGGCCGCAGTGCCCGCGCAGCCGCCACCGCCTCCGTGCCGGACGCGGCCTCGCCGACCACCGTGATGTCCGGCTCGCCGGAGAGCAGGCCGCGCACGCCGGCCCGCACGACGGGATGGTCGTCGACCAGCAGCACCGTGATCACGCCGGCACCTCCACCCGCACCGAGGTCGCCCCGCCCGGAGCGGAGTCGACGGTCAACGAACCACCCACCTGAGCCACCCGCGCGCGCATGCCGGACAACCCGTAGCCGGCCGACGCGGCCGAAGGATCGAAGCCGGGGCCCGGGTCGCACACCGTCAGGGTCACCGACGCCGCACCGTAGTCCAGCGACACGGCCGCGGGACCGTCGGCGTGCTTGGCCGCGTTGGTCAAGGCCTCCTGCGCGGCCCGCAGCAGCACCACGTCCACCCCCGTCGACAATGGACGGACGTCGCCGCGTACCGCGACCGCCGGCGCCAGCCGGCGGATCGCGTCCAGGAGCGAGCGGCCGTCGAGCAGGGCCGGCGTCAGCGCCCCCACCAACGCCCGGGCCTCGTGCAGGTTGTCGCGGGCCGTGTCGAGCGCCAGCGCGAGGTGTCCGTCGGCCCGTGCGGGGTCAGGTTCGGCGCGTGCCGCCTGGATCAGCATCACCACGCTGGAGAGTCCCTGCGCGATCGTGTCGTGGATGTCGCCCGCCAGCCGCTGCCGCTCGGCCAGCATGCCCAGCCGACTCACCTCCGCCCGCGACGCGGCGAGCTCGCGCACCAGCGCGGCTCGTTCGTCGCTCTGCACGAGGATCCGCTGCGACCAGATCCCGTAGATGGAGGTCAGCACGACGATCATCACGGCCGACGGCAGGACCTCGAGGATCAGGCCCAGATCCCGTTCGGAGAACCAGAGCACCACCACGTGTACGCCGGTGAAGGCGGTCACGGCGACCACGCCCGCCTTGGCCGGCAGGGTCATGAAGCACTGTGGACAGATTGCGAACAGCGCGAACGACGTGGTGTTGACCAGCGAGACGGCCGTCGCGTAGAGGACGAACGTGCCGGCGAGGTAGACCACCCCGCTCCAGCCGATCGCCTCGTCGCGCATGAACGGGCGGCCGACCAGCACGTAGAGCACCGCGATCCCGCCGAGCAGCGCGACCGCACCCCAGCCGCGGGCGGGGGAGTCGGCGGTCTGCAGCACGAAGACCGAGACACCGACCCCGACCACCGCGAAGTACGCGTCGAACCAGTGGAACCGGGTCGCCCACGCCGAGGTCAGCTCGACTGCCGGCCGCGCCAGCGAAACGTCGTCAGGCATAGCACCAGTCCTCCGATGCACCAGGCGGTGAGCACGAGAGCGGTGCGCCCATGCTCCCATGACCGCACGACCTCCTGCGGAAGGATGCTGTCGGGCAGGAACGCCGACCGGAACCCCTGCGCCATCCACTTGAGCGGGAACACCGAGCCGATCCGGATCACCCAGTCCGGCAGCGCGCCGACCGGCGTGTAGTAGATGCCCGAGAGGAACGCGAGCACGACGTACGGCAGGTTCATCACCGCCGCCGCACTGCGCGCGGACCGGGCCAGCGCGCTGGCCGCGACACCGAGCAGGCTGCACGCCACCACGCCGAGGGCGAAGACCCAGCCGAACGTCAACCAGCGCGAAGGGCTCGCCGGCAGCGGCAGGTCGAACAGCAGCACGCCGACCAGCGACAGCAGCAGCACCTCGGCGGCCGTCACGACGGCGACGAGCAGGATCTTGCCGATCAGGTACGCCAGTGGCGGCGTCGGCAGCCCGCGCAGCCGCTTGAGGGTGCCGTCGTCCCGGTCGGTCGCGATCCCGACGCCGAGGTTGACGAAGGTCGTCGACGCGACGCCGGCTGCGATCATCGACGGCACCAGGTACTGCGCGGAGGTCACCGGGCTGCCCGGGTAGACCCCGCTGAACAGCGAGCCGAGCAGGGTGAGCAGCACGACCGGCAATGCGAACGTGAACACGACGGCGTCGCGTTCCCGCCAGAACTGTCGAAGCTCGACACCCGCCCGTGCGGAGCCGAGGCCAAGCGTTGTCATCGGGAGCCTCCGATCAGGTCGAGGTAGACGTCTTCGAGAGACGGTCGGGTGATCGACAGGCCCGGCACCTGACCGCCGTACGCGGCGCTGAGCCGGGCCACCACGGCCGCGGGGTCGGCGGTCTGCTCGCGGCCGTCGCGCCATACGACCGTGGCGAGGTCCCGCCTGCCGAGCGTGTCCGGCGTGCCCTCGGCGACGACCCGACCGTCGGCGATCACCGTGACCCGGTCGGCCAGCGCCTCGGCCTCTTCGAGGTAGTGGGTCGTGAGCAGCACGGTCGTGTCGAGGCCGCGCACCGTCTCCCAGAACCGCCGCCGGGCGACCGGGTCGAACCCGGTGGTGGGCTCGTCGAGGAAGAGCAGCCGGGGCCGCCCGACGATGCCGAGCGCCACGTCGAGCCGCCGCCGCTGGCCGCCGGAGAGCTTGCGGATCCGGCTGTCCCGCTTGTCCGTGAGCCCGACCAGCGTGAGCGTCTCGTCGAGCCCGCGTGGCCTCGGGAAGTAGCGGGCGACGTGCCGGATCATCTCGGCCACCGTGAGCTCGGCACCGTCGGCCGTCGACTGGAGCACGATCCCGATCTCGCGCCGCCACGCCACGTCGGCCCGCGCCGGGTCGACGCCGAGCACGAGGACCTCGCCGCCGTCGCGCGGCCGGTGCCCCTCCAGGATCTCCACCGTGCTGGTCTTGCCTGCGCCGTTCGGCCCGAGCAGCGCCCGCACCTCGCCGTGCGCGATGGTCAGGTCGAGCCCGTCCACCGCCACCGTGTCGCGATAGGACCTCCGCAGCCCTCGCACGCGTACCGCGTCGTCTGTCATGCCTTCGATGGTTCGCGACCGAGGGACCCGCGCGGGACGACCGGCGGACGGAACCACAGTGTCCGTCGACCGGTGGACAGTGCGACGCCGGCGGACCGAGCGGGGGCTCTCGGACCCGCCCGACCCACCGGCTCGCGGGATGCCGTACCCCGGAACTCCCCGACTATGCCGACGGGACCGGGGCGAGCACGTGCAGCAGCAGGTCGGTCAACGCCGTCAGGCCGTCCTCGCTCAACACCGACTCGGGGTGGAACTGCACGCCCGCGAAGGTCGGCCCGCGCAGCGCGGGCACGGTGCCGTCGGCGGCCCGGGCCAGCTCGACCGGGCCGTAGGGCGACGACAGCTCGCCCGCGGGCGCGATCGGCGTGAAGGTCGAGTAGAAGCCGACCCGGCGCGGCGTGCCGAACAGGTCGACCACCTGCTGGACGCCCTGGTACGGCGCTCGGCGCCGGTGCATCCCCAGCCCGAGCAGGGACGACAGGATCTGGTGACCGAGGCAGACGCCGAGCAGCGGGCGCCCGTCGACCAGCCGCGCGGTCACCACGGAGCGCATCGCGGCCATCTTCGGCGACTCCGGGTCGGTCGGGTCGCCAGGGCCGGGACCGGCGATCACCAGGTCGGCGTCGCCCCAGGCCGGAGCGGTCCACGGCACCACGGAGACGTCGACTCCGAGGGCGCGGAGCTGGTGCGCGAGCATGCCGGTGAACGTGTCCTCGGCGTCGACCACCACCACCCGCCGCCCGGCCAGGGCCGGGACCACCAGGGCTCGCGGGTCCGGGCGCTCGTCGAGCCAGAACCGCGCCAGGTGCGTGTTGCGGGCGGTCAGCAGCTCCTGCACCCGCGGATCGGCCGCCCGCGACGCCGGCACGCCTGTTCGCGATCGGGCCGGGACGAGACCGAGCGCCGCGAGGATCCCCGCCGCCTTGGCGTGGGTCTCGGCCACCTCGCCGGCGGTGGTCGAGTGCCGGACCAGCGTGGCGCCGACCGGCACCCGCAGCTCGCCCCCGGCGGTGATCTCCGCCGAGCGGATCAGGATCGGCGCGTCCAGCGTCTGGCGCCCGTCGGCGTCGTGCCCGAGCAGCGCGAGCACGCCGGCGTAGTAGCGCCGGCCGCGCTGCTCGTGCCGGGCGATCACCCGGCAGGCGTTCTCGATCGGACTGCCGGTCACCGTCGGCGCGAACATCGTCTCGCGCAGCACGTCGCGCACGTCCCGGGTGCATCGGCCGGCCAGCAGGTACTCGGTGTGCGTGAGGTGGGCCATCTCCTTGAGCGAGGGCCCGACCACCTGGCCACCGGTCTCGGCGACCGTGGCCATCATCTTCAGCTCCTCGTCGAGCACCATGTAGAGCTCGTCGATCTCCTTCGGGTCGGCGAGGAAATCGAGCAGGTCGACCCCGGAGCCGTGCCGGTGCGTACCGGAGATCGGGTTCATCATGACCAGGCCGTCCTCGACCGAGACGTGCCGTTCCGGCGAGGCGCCGACGATCACCCGGGCGCCGGTGTGCACGAGGAACGTCCAGTACGCGCCGCGCTCGTCGAGCAGCAGCCGGCGGTACGCGGCCAGCGCCGCCGCCACCGGCGAGCCCTCGACCCGGGCCGTGAAGGCGCGGTGGATGACGAAGTTGGCGCCCTCGCCCCGGCCGATCTCGTCGGCCAGCACCCGCGACACCGTCGCCGCGTAGTCCTCGTCGCTGACGTCGAAGCCGGTCGGCCCGACGGTCCGGACCGGCGCGTCGGGCAGGGCCGCGAGCGCGTCCGCGAGCGGCACCCGGTCGTGGGTCTCGATCGACAGGCATTCCAGGGGTACGTCGTCGTCGACGGCGTCGAAGCCGCGCTCGGCGACCTGGCGGTAGGGGACGACGGCGAGGGACGGGATCGGGAGCTCGGCGAGCGTCGTGAGCGTCCGGACCGGTCCGGCGTACACGTCGACGTGGTCGGCGCCTTCCCGGCGGACCAGGGCGAACGGGCGTTGCTGATCGATCTGCATGGCGGCTTCCTCTGAGCTCGGGCGGGTGCCGTCGAGCGGGAAACCGGCAAGCGGGCCGCCTCGAGGGCGGCCGCGTCGGATGGTTACGCGCGGAAGTGGGCCGCCGGGTCGGCGGGCCACCACATGCTCAATCGCGCGTGCACGGACGTCAACGTACCGGCTGCGCGCGGGATTCGGAAGAGAACCCGCGGGGTACGGTGGCTGGCGATGAACGTTCTCGCCCTGGACCTGGGCACCTCGTCGGTGCGCGCGATGGTCTTCGACGACAAGGTGCGCGCCCGGCCCGGCGCGCTGGCCCGGCGCGGGTTCGACCTGTCGATCGCCGCCGACGACAGCGGCACCGCGACCCTGGACGCCGACGAATACCTCGCGGCCCTCTGCGCCTGCCTCGACGAGTTGGCCAAGGCCGGGCACCTCGACGACATCGGGCTGGTCGCGGCGTCCGCGCAGTGGCACTCGGTGCTCCCGCTCGACGGCGCCGGCCGCCCCCTCGGCCCCGTGGTCACCTGGCTCGACACCCGCCCGGCCCCGCCCGAGGGCGCCACCGGACCGCTCGACCCGGAGGCCTTCCACCAGCGCACCGGCGCGTGGTGGCACCGGTTCTACTGGACCGTCAAGCTGCCCTGGCTGCGCGACCTCGGGCTGGCGCCGGCCCGCTACACCGGGCTCGTGGAATACATCCTCACCGAGTTGCTCGGCGAGGCCCCGATGTCGGTGTCCCAGGCATCCGGCACCGGGATGCTCGACCTGGCGGCCATGGACTGGGACCCGGAGGCACTGGAGATCGCCGGCGTCGGCACCGGGCAGGTCCCGACGCTCGCGCCGCTCGGCTGGCACGGCCGGCTGCGACCCGACTACGCCCGCCGCTGGCCCGCATTGGCCGGAGCACGCTGGTCGCCGGCCGTCGGCGACGGTGCCGCGTCCAACATCGGCTCCGGCTGCGTCGACGAGACCCGGGCCGCCGTCACCGTCGGCACCTCGGCCGCGGTGCGGCTGGTCCAGCAGGCGCCGCGCGGCGCGACCCAGCCGCCGCTGCCGCACCGGCTGTGGCGCTACCGGGTCGACGACCAGCGGGTGGTGACGGGCGCCGCGTATTCGGCGGGCGGCAACCTGTTCGCCTGGGCGCGGCGCGAGCTGCGCCTCCCCGAGGGGGCCGCGTTGGAGGAGACCCTCGCGGGGATCGCACCGTTCTCGGGCGCCGTAGCGGACCCGCGGCTGGGCGGCGACCGACCGCCGGGCACCGCGCCGGCCGGCTCCGGCGAGCTGCGACACATCGGCTTCGGGACGACCGCCACCGAGATGTTCGCCGGGCTCATGGCCGGTGTCTGCACGATGGTGCTCGCCGACCTCGAGGTGCTGGAGTCCACCGTCGACCATCGCGTGGCCGTCACCCTCGGCGGCGGCGCGATCGCCGCCTCACCCTGGTGGCGCCGGGCGTTCGAGCTGGCCCTGGCACCGCGCGAGGTGGCGCACGTCGACGATCCGGAGGTGGGTTGCACCGGAGCGGCCCTGGTCGCGCTCGGTCGGGCGGACCAACCCACCGGGTGACTCGACCCATTGGTGATCTCTCTGCGAGGATGATCCAGCCGGACGGACGAGTGTGCGCCGCCGGACGGGCGGCTGGCCCCTCCACCACGCGTTCATGGTGACCACACTGGGCGGTTGTCCCCGTGCGCGGCGCCGCGCCGCCTGGTTGGATGAACGGGTTTCCCGGTGTGGCCGGCGCCGGGGCGACGAGGAGGACACTGGTGGCAGGAGCGACCGGGCAGCCGACAGGCGCCGTGCCGCACCATCGCCGGCAGAGCGCCGAGACGAGGCTAGCGTCTCATCGCCCGTACTCGCGCTACCGCCTGCGCGACTGGCGCATCCGCACCAAGCTGATGGCCGTCCTGATCGTCCCGTCGGTGGCGTTCCTGCTGCTCGCGGGCTTCCAGGCGCGCACCCTGTTCACCCAGGCCAACACGCTCGGCCAGTTCTCCTCCGAGGCCGGCGTCGCCGACGAGATCGCCGCGCTGATGGACGCCGTGCAGCAGGAGCGGGACCGCACCGCAGGTGAGCTGGCCGCGCCCCTCGACGCGGGCGGTCGACCGGACCCCGGCCGGCTGAGCAACGTGCTGCGCCCGTACGAGACCGCGGTCGACGAGGCGGCGACGAACTTCCGCGCGGCGGCGGACCCGGCCCTCGGCGGCGACGTCTCCTGGCAGGTCGCCTACGGCCGCACGATCGAGCTGATCGACCAGCTACCGACGCTGCGCACCGCGGCGGGCGGCAGCGCCACTCCGCAGACCGTGTTCGACACGTACACCCGGCTGCTCGACGCCCTGGTGGCCCTGCTCGCCGAGCCATCGCCGGGTGCGCGGCACGCGGAGCTGTCGCAGGCCGTGCTCCGCTCGGTGCAGATCGCCCGGGTCAAGGAGCTCGGTTCGCGCGCCCGTGCCCGGATCTTCGCCGCCTCGATGGCCGGCGGTTACGGCCCGGACGACCTGGTCGCCCTCTCCGACCTGCGCACCCAGCAGCTCGCCGCGCTCGCCGACTTCCGGCTGACCGCCCTGCCCGGCCAGGTCACGATGTACGACGACACCTCGGCCCAGCCGGAGTTCGTCGAGGCGACCCGGCTCGAGGAGCAGACCATCGGCACCGCCCGAGCGCCGCGGGTGCTCCCGGCCGAGCAGTGGTGGGCGGCGAGCCAGAACCGCGCCGCGCAGTTGCGGACCGTGGAGGAGCGGGTCAACGCCGACGCCGCCGCGGCGGCCGAGGCGGCCAGCACCGCACAGCTGCGCGACAGCGTCCTGGTCGCCGGCGGCATCCTGCTCGTGCTGGTGATCGCGGTGCTCGCCTCGATCATCGTCGGCCGCTCGATCGGCCGCTCGCTGCGTACCCTGCGGACCCACGCCCTGCAGATCGCCCAGGTGCAGCTGCCCGACGCGCTGCACCGCCTGCGCAACATCAGTGGCTCGGTACCGCAGATCGACGTCTGGCCCAACCCGATCGAGTCACGCGACGAGATCGGTGAGATGGCCGAGGCGTTCATGGCCGTGCACCGCAGCGCGATCGCGGTCGGCGTCGAGCAGGCGACGATGCGGCGCACCGTCAACGCGATGTTCGTCAACCTGGCCCGGCGCAGCCAGGTGCTGGTCGAGCGCCAGCTGGAGCTGCTCGACGAGCTGGAGCGCGAGGAGAGCGATCCGGAGCAGCTGGAGAACCTGTTCAAGCTGGACCACCTGGCCGCCCGCATGCGCCGCAACGACGACAGCCTGCTCGTGCTGGCCGGCATCGAGTCGACGCGCCGGTGGAGCGACCCGGTCGCGCTGCCGGCCGTGGTGCTGGCCGCGGTGGCCGGCATCGAGTCGTACCCGCGGGTCCGGCACGAGGGGATCGACCCGGTGCACGTGGTCGGGCACGCCGTCGGCGACGTGGTGCACCTGCTCGCCGAGCTGCTGGAGAACGCCACCGTGTTCTCGCCGCCGACGACGACCGTCCACGTGTACGCGCACGGCGGCTCGCGGGTCGGCACGGTGGTCGAGATCGTCGACGACGGCCTGGGCATGTCCCCGGCCGCGTTGCAGGAGGCCAACGACACCCTGGCCGCGCCGCCGACCGCCGACGTGGCGGCGTCCGAGCGGATGGGTCTGTTCGTGGTCAGCCACCTGGCCGCCCGGCACGGCATCCGGGTCGAGCTGCGCCCCGGCCGGAGCGGCGGCGTGGTCGCCGTCGTACGGCTGCCGGCCGACCTCCTCGTGCACGACCAGGCCGAGCTGCCGTACCGGCCGGCACGCCCGATGCTGGCCGCGGTGGCCGCCGTCTCGGGCGCGGCTCCGTCGCTCCAGCCGGCGCCGTCGGCCGGCGGTCCGGCGGCCGGCGGCCCGGCGCCGGCGCTCACCCTCTCGACGCCGGGCCGCGGAGTGCCGACGGTGCCCGGGGGGCCGATCCCGCTGCCGATCGAGACCGCTCCGGCGACCAACGGCCACCCGGCCGTGCCGACCGTCGCCGCACCCCCCGTCCCCGCGCACGAGGTGCCGGCCCCGGCCGCGCCGGTGGTGCCCGCCCCGGCGCCCGCTCCCGCCCCGGCGCCGGCTCCCGCCCCGGTGCCGGCGCAGGCGAGCCGGCGGTCGGCCGGCGCCGACGCGGGCGTGTCCTGGTTCGCCCGCACCGGTTCCCCGGCCATCCCGCGAGCAGCCGAGGCCGCCGCGCGGACCCCGGCCCCGCCCGCGGTGCCGACGACCGGGGGAGTGGGCCGCACCGGCCTGCCCCTGCGGGTGCCGATGGCCCAGCTTCCGGGCGGCAACGGCGCCGCCTCGGTCCCGGCACCTCGCACCGAGGCCGACCCGGACGCGGTGGGCAGCCTGCTCAACCAGTTCTACGGCGGGGTGCGCCGCGCCGAGTCCGAGGACCCGAACGATCTGACGAGCGCGCCGGCCTGGCGCGGAGAACAGGAGCAACGATGACGACGCTCAGCCGGGAGGCACGCGACCTGAGCTGGCTGGTCAGCGGTTTCGCCCAGCGGGTCCCGGGCGTCGCGCACGCGATCGTGGTGTCCTCGGACGGCCTGCTGATCGCCGTCTCCGACCACCTGCCGCGCGAGCACGCCGACAAGCTGGCCGCGGTCACCTCCGGCGTCATGAGCATCACCAGCGGCGCCGCCCAGATGTTCGACAACGACTACGTCAAGCAGACGGTCGTCGAGATGGGCCGCGGCTACTTCCTGGTCATGCACATCCGCGACGGCTCGATCCTGGCGACGCTGGCAGGCTCGGACGCCGACATCGGCGTGGTCGGCTACGAGATGGCCCGGCTGGCCAAGCAGGCCGGCGAGATGCTCACGCCGGCGCTGCGCGAGGAGCTCCAGCAGGCACTACCCAGGTAGTTAGACCGTGTTGTCCTTGATGACTCCGCGGTACCAGTGGGCACTGCGCTTCAGGACGCGGCGCTGCGTCGGGTAGTCCACGTAGACCAGTCCCCAGCGCTGCTCGTACCCCTCGGCCCATTCGAAGTTGTCCATCAGCGACCACACGTGGTAACTCTCCAGCGGCACGCCGGCCTCGATCGCGCGGTGTGCCGCGGCGAAGTGGTCGCGCAGGAACTCGATCCGGCCGGAATCGTCGACGCTGCCGTCCGCGTTGAGCTCGTCCGGGCACGGCAGGCCGTTCTCGGTGATGGTGAGCGGGAGCGGGCCGTAGTCGCGGGTGATCCGGGTCAGCAGGTCGAACATCCCCTCCGGGAAGATCTGCTGCCAGAACGCCTCGGAGGTCGGCCAGCGCTTCTCCGTCCCGCCGGCGCCGGTGACGTAGTAGGGCGTGTAGTACTGCACGGCCAGCAGGTCGACCGGCGACGAGATGATCTCGAGGTCGCCGTCGCGGATCCCGCGCACCATGCGGCTGTCCGGTCCGAGGTCGTCGAGCACGTCCTGCGGGTAGGCGCCACGCAGGATCGAGTCGAGGTAGAGCCGGTTCTCGTAGCCGTCGTAGAGCCGGGTCGCCGTCTCGGTCTCGGGCCGGTCGTCGGCGGGATAGCACGGGTGCAGGTTGAGCGCTGGCCCGATCCGCGCGTCGGAGGTGGCACGCAACGCCCGCACCGCGAGCCCGTGCGCGAGTTGGAGATGGTGCGCGACCAGGTAGGCCGCCTCCGGGTCGCGCAGCCCGGGAGCGTGGTGGCCGCCGAGGTAGCCGTTCTGCACGACCGTCTTGGGCTCGTTGATGGTCAGCCAGGCCGGCACGGCGGTGCCGAGCGCCTCGAACACGGCGGCGGCGTAGTCGGCGAACCGGTACGCGACGTCCCGGTTCTCCCAGCCGCCTGCGTCCTGCAACGCCTGCGGCAGGTCCCAGTGGAACAGCGTCGCCATCGGCTCGATGCCGCGCTCGTGCAGGCCGTCGACCAGCCGGCGGTAGAAGTCGAGCCCTCGCTGGTTGGCCTTGCCGGTGCCATCGGCCTGCACCCGCGGCCACGAGATGCTGAACCGGTAGCTGCGTAGCCCCAGGTCCTTCATCAGGTCGAGGTCGTTCGCCCAGCGGTGGTAGTGGTCGGCGGCGACGTCGCCGGTGTCGCCGTTGCGGGTCCGGCCGGGCGTGTGGCTGAACGTGTCCCAGATGGACGCGCCGCGACCGTCTTCTTTCGCGGCACCTTCGATCTGGTACGCCGAGGTCGCGGCACCCCAGCGGAAGTCGTCGGGGAAGCGCAGCCCCAGCCGGCGTTCGGGGTTCGGATCGGCGTCCGGTGAGTCTGGGTCGCAGGCGGCGGCGAGCAGCGACGTCGCGGCGACGGCGACTCCGCCGGCCGGGCGCACGGACACGCGGGCGGCGGTGGCCGCGGTGGCCGAGAGAGCGGCGCGGCGCAGCAGGCGCCGCCGGGTCAGCACGGTCATGTCGCAGGTCTCCTCGAGGGGTGGGATCTGGGAGCGCTCCCAAGATCGTACAACGAAAAGCCCGGTCCCGGAACCCCGGACGCTGAAAAAGCCGGACAAAGCAGACGGTCGACCGGTTGGGCGTCGCCGCCTGTCCTGTCGACCGATTCATGCCCGTAACAATCGAGGGCTAGCGTTGGGGGCGGGGAGGGCAACCCCACCCCCAACCTCAGTTACATACACGCACGTCGGTTGGCACCACATCGTGCGTGTCGCGCGGGAGCCGGGCCACGCGAGTGGCGGTGGTTCCACCTCCTCTCGAAGAGGGAGCGGAGACCGGCGACGGAGTCCGGGCTGGCCCGTCGCCGGCCTACTCTGACGTTCATCAATGGAAGCGCTCCCATCGACGTTGGTCAGACTGTAGCTCCCCCGAAGCGCGCGGGAAACCCCCTGGACATGATCGGAAGTTTCGATTTATCGCGTGTCGTCCGGGTGCAGATGGAACCCGGAATTCCGGCGCTTCGCCTCGTACATCGCCTCGTCCGCGTCGCGCAGCAGAGCCTCGTACGACTTGGTGCTGCTCGCGGCGATGCCGACGCTGGCCGACGGCCGCACCGTCCGACCCTCGATCCGGACCGGCTCACGCAGGGTGCCCAGGACGCGGTGGGCGGCCGCGACCGCGTCCTCGACGGTGGCGTCGGTCAACAGGACGCTGAACTCGTCCCCGCCCATCCGCGCCGCCGTGTCGGTGGGGCCGAGGCAGGCCGCCAGCCGGCCGGCCGTGACCCGGAGCAGGTCGTCGCCCGCCCGGTGGCCCAGGGTGTCGTTGACGGTCTTGAAGTCGTCGAGGTCGAGCAGCAGCACCGCCCGGTCCTCGCCGACCCGCGCGTCGAGCTCCCGCGCCCGCTCGTCGAACGAGCTTCGGTTGGCCAGGCCGGTGAGGTGGTCGTGGCCGGCGGCGTAGCGCAGCGCGTCCTCCTCGCGGGCCAACGTCGCGACGGTCTCGTCCAGGCGCCGGACCAGTCGCTCGTTGTCCACCAGCACCACGTGCTGGCGGGCCAGGACCAGCGCGGTGACGACCACCGAGCCGGCCAGCGCACCCCAGGTCTGGCTGGTCAGGCCGCGAGTCGCGAGCTCGACGACGAGCACGATCTGGGTCACGCTCACCGCGACGATCGGCAGTCGGGCGCCGGATCGACGCGCCCGGGGCGGCACGGCCGCGGGTGGCCGCCGCAGCTGTTCGAACCGGGCGGAGGCGAGCAACAGCAACGCCGGCACCATCCGGGCCACCAGGATCGCCCGGAGGTCCGGCGCGGCCGCGATGTCCGCGTTGAGCACCCGGTCGACGCCGAACAGCGCCACCGCCAGCCCGAGCGTCACGCCGGCGCGTCTGCGGACCGGCGTCGACTCGCTGCTCACCAGCCGAATCAGCGCCAAGGCCGCCACCAACAGCGTCGCCGCGCCGACGACCGCCCAGACCTTCTCGCCCTGGTCGCCGTCGTAGCTCCGGCTGCTCACGGTGACGGCCCAGATCGCGACCGCCGCGCCGACCATCACGGTCACCATGTCGAGCCACAGCCGCGACCGCTCGCGGCGCGAGACCCGCCACGGTCGGGCGAGCATGGTCGCCAGCAGCACTCCCGTGCCGATGGTGAGCAGGATGCCTGGCACGGTCCGGATCGCCGTCGCGGACGCCGGGTCGGTCACCGCCTCGACGGCCCGCAGCACCGCGCCCGCGGCCAGGATGAGGCCCGCCACGGCCGCGGCCTCCCAGAACCGGCGTCTCCGGGCACCCTGGCCCCGGCGCTGGGCCAGCTGCCAGGACAACGTCGTGAAGGCCGCGTCGAGGACGGCCTGGGCCGCCCACGAGGTGACGCCCGGGGCGGGACCCCAGCCGATGAGGACCGCGGCGACCGCGAAGAGGGCGAGTGCCGCACCGAGGATCCGGTCCACGGTCAGCCCGTGGAGTCCGGGTGCACGTGGAAACCCGAGTGGCGTCGCTTGGCCTCGTACATGGCCTCGTCCGCGTCGCGCAGGAGCGACTCGAACGGCTTGGTGTCACTGGCGGCGATGCCGACGCTGGCGGACGGGCGCAGCGTGCGGCCGTCGACCCGCACCGGCTTGGCGAGGGCGCCGAGGATGCGGTGCGCGGCCGCCACCGCGTCCTCGGCGGAGGCGTCGGCCAGCAGCACGCTGAACTCGTCGCCGCCCAGCCGGGCGACCGTGTCGCCTGGCCGCACACTGCGCCGCAGGCGGGTCGCGGTGAGCTTGAGCAGGTCGTCACCGGCATGGTGACCAAGGGTGTCGTTGACCATCTTGAACTCGTTGAGGTCGAGCAGCAGCACCGCCCGCCCCCGGCCGACGTCGGAGTTGCCGAGCCGCTGGGCGTGGTGGTCGAAGAACGCCCGGTTGGCCAGGCCCGTCAGGTGGTCGTGGTTGGCGGCGTGGCGCAGCTTCTCCTCCTGCCGGCCGAGCGCCTCGATGCTCTCGTCGAGGCGGCTCACCAGTCGCTCGTTCTCCATCAGCACCACGCTCTGCCGCGCGGCGACCACCGCGGTGAGCACCACCGAGCCGACCACGGTGCCCCAGCTCTTGATGGTCAGCCCCTGGATGGGCAACTGGATGATCAGCATGAGCTGGACGAGGCCGACAGCGATGAACGGGAGCCGTGTGGTCACCCTCGTCCGCTTCGGCGGGCCGGCGGAGCGCGTCAGCGTGCCGCGCAGCCGTTCGACGTTGGGTGAGATCGCGAGGATCAACGCCGGCAACAGCCGCAGGATGTAGCTCCCCCGTGAGTCGGCCGCCGCGAGCTGCGGGTTGAGCGCGTGCTCCACACCGAAGAGCGCGATCGCGATCGCGAGGACGACCCCGGTCATCCGGTTGAACGGCGCCTCCTTGGTCATCAGCAGGCGCACCACCGCGAACGCGGAGACGATCATGATGACCGAGCCGGTCAGCGACCAGGCGAGCTGGCTGGTGTCCTTGGCCTGCTCGCTGCCGGTCAGCGTGATGCTCCAGACGAAGACGGCTGCCGCGACCATGACGATCGCGGCGTCGAGCCAGAGCCGGAACCGCTCCCGTCCGACCAGGTCGGGTGGTCGGGTCAGCAGGAAACCCAACAGCACGAGTGAGCCCGCCGCGACCAGCAGGGTCGGCACGGTGCGGTGGCTGCTGGCGTTCGCCGGCTCGATGGCGAAGTCGATCGCACGGACGACGGCGCCGGCCGTCTTCAGCACACCGGCGATCGCGGCCGCGCCCCAGAACCGCCGGCAGAGCGAGTCCTGCCCGGGTCGGCGCCACAGGCGCCACGCCAGAAGCGTGAACATGGCCTCCAGCACCGCCTGCGCCGACCACGACGTGATGGCCGGGGCGGGACCCAGCCAGATCAGGATCGCCGCGACGGCGAAGATGCCGAGCACCCCGCCCAGGACGCGGTCCATCGACCCATCACACCACGTGCGCCACGAACCGTACGCGGTTCGCCACGCTTGCCTGCGGGAGCGCTCCCATGTAAGACTGTCGATCCAATCGCGGGTTGGGAGCCGACCTTCGCGCACGCGTCCCGGGCAGGACGCGCCGCTCATCCCTGCTTCCGCGAGGAGACAACGCTTCCATGAGACTCAGGCTCAGACGCGCCGTGGCCATGCTGGCCGCCGGCACCCTGGTCGCCGCCGCGGTCGCCGTGCCAGCCGGCCCGGCCCAGGCCGCCGTCGCCTGCGACGTGGTCTACGCGACCAACGAATGGCCCGGCGGCTTCACCGCCAACCTCACCATCCGCAACCTCGGCGACCCGATCACCAGCTGGACCCTCGGTTTCGCCTTCCCCGGCAGCCAACGGGTGACCCAGGGCTGGTCGGCCACCTGGAGCCAGACCGGCAACCAGGTCACCGCTACCAGCATGCCGTGGAACGGCAATCTGCCGACCGGTGGCTCGACGGGCATCGGCTTCAACGGCAGTTGGAGCGGCAGCAACCCGAAGCCGACCGCGTTCACCGTCAACGGCACGACCTGCGGCGGCACGCCCGTGCAGCAGCCGCCGACGGTCGACCTCACCGTGCCCTCCGGCCCCTTCGAGGCGCCCGCCGACGTCGCGCTCTCCGCGACCGCGAGCGACCCGGACGGGACCGTCAGCAAGGTCGAGTTCTACCGCAACGGGCTGCTGGTCAACACCGACACCACCACGCCGTACGGGTACACGCTGGAGGACCTGCCCGCCGGCTCGTACACGGTGCAGGCCAAGGCGTACGACAACGCGAACCTGACCGCGACCGACGAGGCGAGCTTCACCGTCAGCCAGGCCTCCGGACCGGTGCTGCGGGCGAACCCGACGTCGGTCTCGGTCACCGAGGGCTCGACCTCGTCCACTCGGCTCACGCTGAGTGCGGCGCCGTCGTCCTCGGTCACGGTCGCGCTGGCGCGCAGCGGCGACACCGACGTCTCGGTCTCGCCGACCAGTGTCACGCTGACCAGCTCGAACTGGAGCACGGGCGTGCCCGTGACCATCTCGGCGGCCGAGGACTCCGACACCGTCGGCGGCTCCGCGACGATCACGGCGTCCGCCACCGGCTACGCGCCGGTCGCGATCGCCGTCACCGAGATCGACAACGACGGCTCCACCGGCGACAACGAGTACGTCGAGAAGTTCCTCGAGCAGTACGGGAAGATCAAGAACTCCGGGTACTTCAGCCAGGAGGGCGTCCCGTACCACTCGATCGAGACCTTGATCGTCGAGGCGCCGGACCACGGCCACGAGACCACCTCGGAGGCGTTCAGCTTCTGGATCTGGCTCGAGGCGCAGTACGGCCGGGCGACCCAGAACTGGGCGCCGTTCAACAACGCGTGGACGGTGATGGAGCGCTACATCATCCCGTCGCACAACGACCAGATCACAGCAGGGGTCAACGGCACACCGCAGTACGCGGCCGAATACAACCTGCCGAGCCAGTACCCGTCGGCGTTGCAACCCAACGTGCCCGTCGGGCAGGACCCGCTGCGGTCGGAGCTCCAGTCCACCTACGGCACCGGTGACATCTACGGCATGCACTGGCTGCTCGACGTCGACAACACCTACGGCTTCGGCCGTTGCGGCGACGGGACCACGCGGCCCGCGTACATCAACACGTTCCAGCGGGGTCCGCAGGAGTCCGTCTGGGAGACCGTGCCGCAGCCGTCCTGCGAGACGTTCAACTTCGGTGGCCCGGCCGGCTTCCTGGATATCTCCATCAAGGACCCGAACTCGCCGGCGAAGCAGTGGAAGTACACCAACGCGCCGGACGCCGACGCGCGGGCCATCGAGGCCGCCTACTGGGGGCTGACCTGGGCGACCGCCCAGGGCCGGGCCGCGGACGTATCGGCCACCGTGGCCAAGGCGGCCAAGATGGGCGACTACCTGCGGTACGCGATGTTCGACAAGTACTTCAAGAAGATCGGCAACTGCGTCGGTGCCACCACGTGCGCGGCCGGCTCCGGCAAGGACTCGGCGCACTACCTGATGTCCTGGTACTACGCCTGGGGCGGCGCGACCGACCCGAACGCCGGCTGGTCGTGGCGGATCGGCTCCAGCCACAACCACTTCGGCTACCAGAACCCGATGGCGGCGTGGGCGTTGACCAACGTCAACGAGCTCAAGCCGCGCTCACCGTCGGCGGTCTCGGACTGGCAGAAGAGCTTCGACCGCCAGCTCGAGTTCTACCAGTGGCTCCAGTCGGCCGAGGGCGGCATCGCCGGCGGTGCGACGAACAGCTGGGACGGCTCGTACGCGCAGCCGCCGTCGGGCACGCCGACGTTCTACGGCATGTTCTACGACGTCGACCCCGTCTACCACGACCCGCCCTCGAACCAGTGGTTCGGCATGCAGGTCTGGTCGATGCACCGGATCGCCGAGCTGTACTACGCGACCGGCAACGCGAAGGCCAAGGCGCTGCTCGACAAGTGGGTGCCGTGGGCGCTGGCGAACACCACGATCGGCACCGGCGGGGCGTTCGAGATCCCGTCCGACATGACGTGGAGCGGTGCGCCGACGACCTGGAACCCGTCGTCGCCCGCCGCCAACACGAACCTGCACGTGACCGTCACCAAGAAGGGTCGCGATGTGGGCGTCGCCGCCGCGTACGCGCGGACGCTGATGTACTACGCCGCCAAGTCCGGCAACACGGCCGCCAAGACCGGGGCCAAGGGACTGATCGACGCCTTGTACGCGAACAGCGACGCGAAGGGTGTCGGGACGCCCGAGACCCGCGAGGACTACCGGCGGTTCGACGACGTCTACGACTCCAGCACCGGCCAGGGCCTGTACCTGCCGCCGGGCTGGAGCGGTGACATGCCCAACGGCGACCTGATCACGCCGGGCAAGAGTTTCGTCGACATCCGGTCGTTCTACAAGCGCGACCCGGACTGGCCTAAGGTCCAGTCCTACCTGGATGGTGGTGCGGCACCGACGTTCACGTACCACCGGTTCTGGGCACAGGCCGACGTCGCGATGGCGTACGCGGACTACGGTCATCTATTCCCGAATGGTTGATCCACCCCGCTACCCATAGCGCCTAGGACGGAGTATCGTTCTGCGCGGAGAGGCCGCTTCCCCCGTGGCGGCCTCTCCTTAGCTTTGAAGCGCCCCTGTCCGCCGAGTGCGCGGACAGGGGCGCTTCGCATGCCGGCCCCGGGGCCGAGCCCCGGGAACCCCACGGCGGTGGTTGCGGTCACGGCGGTGGTCGCTGATTCGGGGTTTCTCCGCTCCGACGCACGAAAGCCCGGGCCTGGCCCGGGCTTTCGTTGTGTGCGGTGCGGTCAGGCCGCTTGGGTCTCGGCTGCGGTTACCGCGGCGCCCTGCATCATGGTGCCGGCCGCGAAGGTGTAGGCACGTACCCAGGCGCCTTCTACTTCCGGGGTGAAGGCGTCGCCGGCGAACTCGCGCAGGGTGGCGAGCAGGCAGCCGGCTACGGCGGTGTAGTGCTCGGGCTGTACGCCCCAGCCGTCGTGCTTGGCGCCGAGTGCCAGCAGCGTCGGGCGGAGCGCCTCCGGGTCCTCGTAGTTGGTCACGAGGGCGACGATCGCACCCAGGAGCTTGTCGTGCTGCGCGTCCATGCTCGCGGGGAACATCGGCCGGACGGCGGGGTATTCGGTGAAGAGCCGGTCGTAGAACGACGCGATGAGCGCGTCGGCCCGGTCGGCGACGACTTCCAGGCTGGCTTGCAGCAGCTTCGCGTCGGCCTGGTGGCTGGAGTTCGTCTCCTCGGTCATAGGTCCTCCCCAGCGGTGGTGACCGTGGGCGCCTCCGGAGGTTCCGAGGGGCGCTTCGTCACACTGAGCGTAGGGATCGACACTGCCCGTGACAAGACTCACGTGAATATGGCACAGATAGCGACAACTGCCGATTGCAACATGCGAGGGGCTGTGGTAAGGCCAGGTCGCCATTGGCCTGCTGGCGAGGGGCCACCTGGCTGGTCGTACTCGTGCGGGTTGGTCCCGATCTGATCGCCGGGCCTTCGCGGTTTGCGACCCAGTTCACGCGGCGGTCGGGCGGTCTCGGCAATATGCTTAGTACAGCTAATGAAACGAGGCGGCCATGGCAATTCAGGCCCGGCCCGGTGGCCGGATCCCGCACAAGTGGTCGGTGCTGTCGAACACCACGCTCGGCATGCTGATGGCCACGGTCAACGCGTCCATCCTGATCATCTCGCTGCCGGCCATCTTCCGCGGCATCCACCTCGACCCGCTGGCTCCCGGCAACGTCAGCTATCTGCTCTGGATGCTGATGGGCTACCTGCTGGTGACGGCCGTGCTGGTGGTGTCGCTGGGACGGCTGGGCGACATCTTCGGACGCGTACGGATCTACAACGCGGGCTTCACGGTGTTCGCTCTTGCTTCCGTGGCCTGCCTGCTCACCCCCGGATCCGGGCGCACGGCGGCCCTCTGGCTGATCGGCTGGCGGATCGTGCAGGGCGTCGGCGGCGCCATGCTGATGGCGAACTCGGCGGCGATCATCACCGACACGTTCCCGGCCCGGCAGCGAGGCACGGCGCTCGGCGTCAACCAGGTCGCCGGCCTGGCGGGCAGCTTCGTCGGGCTCGTCCTCGGCGGGCTGCTGTCCGCCTGGCACTGGCGGTCGATCTTCGCGGTCAGCGCGCTGGTCGGGGTCGTCGGCGCGGTCTGGGCCTACCGGAACCTGCGGGAGACGGTGACGCGCCGAGCGGGCGTACGCATCGACTGGTGGGGCAACGCCACCCTCGCGGTGGGCCTCACGGTGCTGCTGGCGGCGCTGACCTACGGCATCCAGCCGTACGGCGGCCATGTCGAGGGCTGGGCCAACCCCTTGGTCTACGGCGGCCTGATCTCAGGCGCGGTGCTGCTGGTCGCGTTCTGCGTCATCGAGACGCGGGTCGCCCAGCCGATGTTCCACCTGCGCCTGTTCAAGATCCAGGCGTTCTGGGCCGGCAACGCGGCGGCGCTGCTGAACGCGGTCGCCCGCGGCGGCCTGCAGTTCATGCTGATCATCTGGCTACAGGGAATCTGGCTCCCGTTGCACGGGTACGCCTTCGAGGACACCCCACTGTGGGCCGGCATCTATCTCGTTCCGCTGACGGTTGGCTTCATCGTGGCCGGCCCGGTGAGCGGCTACCTGTCGGACCGCTACGGCGCGAAACTCCTGGCGACGGGCGGCCTGGTGGTGATGGCGGCGACGTTCGTCGGGCTGCTGCTGATCCCGGTCGACTTCAGCTACGTCACCTTCGCGGTGCTCCTGTTCCTCAACGGCGTCGGCTCGGGCCTGTTCTCGGCCCCGAACACCACGGCGGTGATGAACGCGGTGCCGCCGGGGGAGCGCGGCGTGGCGTCGGGCATCCGGGCGACGTTCCAGAACGCCGGCATGGTGCTCTCGATCGGTGTGTTCTTCTCGCTGTTGATCGCGGGCCTGTCGTCGTCCCTGCCCGGTGCGTTGCACGACGGACTGGGCGCCCAGGGGCTGCCCCCGGACGCCGTGTCGTCGGTCGTAGCCGTGCCGCCGGTGTCGTTGATGTTCGCGGCCTTCCTCGGCACGAACCCCATCGGCACCCTCCTGGACCAGGCCGGCGTGACGGGCCAGATCCCACCGGACACGCTGTCGCACCTGACGGGCCGCACCTTCCTGCCGGGCCTGCTCAGCGGCCCGTTCCACGACGGCCTGATCGTGGTCTTCGTGTTGGCGGCGGCCTTGGCCGCGGCGGGCGCGGTGGTCTCGCTGTTCCGCGGCGGCGTCTACATCCACGAAGACCCCACCACCGCGGCGGTCCCGTCCGCGACCGGCAACGCCCGTCCGGCAACGCCCACGAGCCCGCGGCGGACGAACCTTCCTGTCGAGCCCGCGATGAATGCCACGTCCGGTCGGGCGGCGTCGGTCTCCGCGGAGTCGGCGGCGAATGGCGCGTCCGGGCGGGCGACGGCAGGCTCTGCGGAGCCTGCGGCGAATGGGATCGGTGGGTCGGCGGCGGCCTTGCCGCGTGCGGACGAGGAGCCGGCGGGTCCAGGCTCGGCCGGAGAGGAGCGTTCCGAACCGCGGGGGCGGCCGGTCAGGCGGTCGAGCCGACGCGGCTGATGAGCTTGCGCATCGAGGCCAGCCAGCGGTCCGGGTTCTCGGCCTTGCGCTGCTGGTAGGTCGCTACCTCCGGGTGCGGCAGGATCAGGAAGCGTTCCGCCGCGAGGCCCTCGACGACCGCGTCCGCCACCTGTTCCGGGGTCAGCACCTCGCCCGAGGCCGCCGTCACCTGGGCGCCGGCGTGGCCCTGGGCCAGGCCGGTCTCGAGCATCGGCGTGCGGACGCCCTGCGGGCACAGGGCGCTGACCCCGATGCCACGGTCGCCGTAGGTCATCGACAACCACTCGGCGAAGGCGACCGCCGCGTGTTTGGTCACCGCGTACGGGGCGTCGCCGACCGCCGTCAGCAGGCCCGCCGCGGAGCAGGTCTGGAGCAGGTAGCCGGCGCCCCGGTCCAGCATCGACGGCAGCACGGCGCGGGCCGCGACCACGTGCGCGTGCACGTTGATCGACCACGCGCGGTTCCAGGACTCGTCGGTGGTGTCGAGGCCCGTACCCGTGGTGACGCCGGCGTTGGAGCAGAACAGGTCGACCGGGCCGAACGCCTCGTGTGCGACCTCGACCAGCGCGGCGACCTGGGCAGGGTCGGTCACGTCGCAACCCACCGCGCGGGTGAGGCCGCGGTTGATCGAGGTCGCCAGGGCCTCCGCAGCGTCCGCGTCGAGGTCGGCCAGCACTATTCCGGCTACGCCCTCGTCGGCGAACCGGCGGGCCAGCGCCGCACCGATGCCGCCGGCCGCGCCCGTGATCACGACGACCTTGCCAGCCAGCTCCATCGGATCAGCCTCTCTCCACACTGGACGGTGCTGACAGCTCGCCGATCAGCGTGTGCAGCGCTTCGAGGCCGCCCGCGGTCAGCTCGGGGGTCGGCAGCGGGGCCATGACGGGCGTGGTGACGCCGGCCTCGACGTACCGCATGATCTGCTCTTTGCACTGGTGCGGTGTGCCGTGGATGACCAGGGCGTCGACGAGCTCGTCGGGCACGGCGGCGAGCGCGCCGCGGCGGTCGCCGGCCTGCCACGCCGACCAGACCGGGTCGAGCAGGTCGCTGTTGCCGAGCCAGCGATGGAACTCCGCGTACGCGGGAACGGTCAGATAGCTCGTGATCATCCGGCGGCCGACGGCGCGGGCGTGGTCGGCGTCGTCGGTCGGGCACAGGAAGATCCGCGCGGCGATCTCGAAGCCGGCCGGCGTCTCGCCGAGGGTCTTGACCACCTTGGGCACGTCGGTCGCCGCGAGCCAGTTGAGGATGGTGCCGTCGGCCTCGGCCGCGGCCAGCCGCAGCATCGCCGGGCGCAGGGCCGCGAGCAGGATCGGCGGTGGCGTCGCGGGCGGGCGTTCGAGGCGGAACCGGCGCACCGCGAACGTGTCGAACTCCTGGTCGACCGTCTCGCCGGCCAGCGCGGCCCGCAGGAAGCGGAGCATGTCGCGGCTGCGCTTGAACGGCTCGGTGAACGGCACCGCGTTCCAGTCGCCGACGACCACGGGCGAGGAGGCGCCGATGCCGAGCACGAAGCGGCCCGGTGCCGTCTCGGCCAGCGACGCGGCGGTCATCGCGAGCAGACCGGGGCCGCGCGTGAAGACGGGTGCGACCGCGGTGCCGAGACGCATCCTGGGCGTGGTGATCGCGCCGATGGTCAACGGGGTGAAGGCGTCGGTGCCGGCGACTTCGGACGTCCACAGGTCCGTGAAGCCGGCGTCGTGCAGCAAGGCGTAAAGCCGACCGTGGTCGGCCAACGGGATCCCGGCGAACGGGACCGTCATTCCCCAACGGTGGCTCACGTCTGAAGAACCTACCGGTTGTGGGCGCTCGGGTCGCGTCCTGATTCTTATCGAAACCGATCTCTTAGGGTAGCCTAACCGCGAGTTCCGGGGAGGGTTCGATGGCCGAGGAGTCGCTGCACGACCTGCTCGGCGGCCGCCGAGGCGCGATCGAGGCGTCGCTGCCACCGCTCGCGTTCGGCGTCGGCTGGGCTGCGACAGCCGGCTCAATTTTGGGCGGCGTGGTCGCGGCGCTCGTCGTCGGCGCCGTGGTGGCCGCGTGGCGACTGTCCCGCGGCGACCGCCCGATGGCGGTGGTCATCAGCTTGTTCGGCGTGTGCCTGGCCGCGCTGATCGTCCTGCGCACGGGCCGGGCCGCCGACTTCTTCCTGCTCCAGCTGCTGACGAACGCGGCCAGCGCCCTGGCCTGGCTGGTCAGCATCGCGATCCGCTGGCCACTGCTCGGCGTGGTCGTCGGTGTCGCCCTCGGCCAGAAGACGCGGTGGCGCCGCGATCCGGCTCTGGTCCGCGCGTACGGCTGGGGGAGCGTCGTCTGGGTCATGCAGTACGTGGTGCGCGTGGCGGTGTTCCTGCCGCTGTGGGCGGCGGATCGGGTGCTGGCCTTGACCGCTGTCCGGGTCGCGCTGACCTGGCCTCTGGTGGCGGCTTGTGTGGCGGTGAGCTGGTGGGTGGTGCGGCGGACGCTGCCGGCGGGCCATCCAGGACTCCGCAACCCTGTGCCCGCTTAGAGGTCCTAACAGAGTTGTCGTACGTGTCTGAAGGTGATGATGCAGGTGGCGAGGCCGAGGAACGCTTCGTGGATGTCGTCGCGGCGTTCCCATCGGATCCGGAGCCGTTTCATCCCGTGGTACCAGGCGATGGTCCGTTCCACGACCCACCGGATCGCGCCCAGACCGGTGCCGTGAGCGTCGCCGCGGCGGGCGATCCGCGGCCGGATGCCTTTGTCACGGACGAGTCTGCGGTACTTGTCGTGGTCGTAACCGCGGTCGGCGAACAGCTGATCAGGTCGTTGCCGTGGCCGGCCGCGCCGGCCGGGCACTGCCGGGATCGCGTCGATCAGGGGAAGCAGCTGGGTGACATCGTTACGGTTGCCGCCGCACAGCAGGACCGCCAAGGGGATGCCCGCGCCGTCGGTCAGCAGGTTGTGCTTGGAGCCCGGCCGGGCGCGGTCGACCGGGCTCGGACCGCTTTTGGGCCACGACGGGCCGCCCGCACGTGCGAGGAGTCGATGACCGCCCGCGACCAGTCCAGCCGTCCGCCCTGGTGCAACTCAGCCAGCAACAGCTCGTGCAGCCGACGCCACACGCCTGCCTCGTTCCACTCCGCCAACCGGCGCCAGCAGGTCATCCCTGATCCGTAGCCCAACTGTTGCGGCAAGAACTCCCACTGGATCCCGGTATGCAGCACGAACAAGATGCCCTGCAACGCCAGCCGATCAGAGAACCGGCGACGCCCCGGGCTACGGAACCGGCGCGGCTTGACCGGCAGCAGCGGCTCGACCCGCCGCCACAACTCATCCGACACGATCCACGGAGGCTGTTCACCACGACGCATACCAGCAAGACCCACAACCACGGCCACCATCACGGCCGACCGAGACCATTCACCTCATTGAGTTAGGAACCCTTAGAGCCTGTCGTAGCGCCGGGCCGGCATCGTCTGGCTGCCCGAGGGCCGAACGAGGGCCGAACGCGACCGCCCCAACGTGTCTTCACGGCGCGCATCGGCGGAGCCGGCGTCGCCGCTGGTGGGCGGGGAAAGCGCGCTGTCACCATGGCCGGCTGGGGCGGTTGCGGTCGTGTTGTCGGCTGCTGCGGTGCTTGCGGTCCGGACTAGTGGTCGGGTGGTGCGGTACTTGGCCTGTGCGGGCGGCGTTGGCGGTTGTCGCGGCCTAGGCGTGCCGCGGTGGTCGCCGTCCGGGCGACCGGTGCTGGGCTCCCGCGCTAAGCCTTCGCCAGCATGTTGTGGAGCTCGGCGCTGTCGATGACGGTCGCGCGGCGGCCGAAGACCTTGTCGAGCAGCAATTCGTGCATGTCGTTGTCGAAGTCGGCGACGCCGTCGGAGAGGACGTAGACGCGGTAGTCGCGGTCTGCCGCGTCGATCACCGTGGAGAGCACCACGCCGCTCGTGCTGACGCCCGCGAGGACCACGGTGTTGACGCCGCGGGCGCGCAGTCGATGGTCGAGGTCGGTGGTCGACATCGCGCCGATGCGTACCTTGCGGACCACGATGTCGCCCTGTTGCGGCGCGAGCGCGTCGACGATCGCGGTGCTGGGGTCGTCGTCGCCCATCGCCCGGTTCTCCGCGGCCGCGGCGAAGGTGACGTTGGTGGCCGGCACGGTGGCGTAGTCGTCGTCGGTGAACGCGACCCGCACGTACCCGATGACGCCCTCGTAGGCACGTACGTCGGCGATCGCGTCGCGTACCCGGCCGATCAGCGCGTCCGGATCGTCGAGCCGCCCGACGATGCCGCTCTGGAAGTCCATCACGAGCAGGGCGGTGCGTTTCGGATCGAAACCGTTCGCCGGCGCGGGCATGGCGTTCTCCTTGCGGGTCGTGCGGTCCTCGTTGGCCAAGCTACCCGCCGCGCGAGCGGCCCGCCGCCCAACCCCGCCCCCGATGCGGTGCGTGATCATGACCGGAGCGGACGGTTGCGGCCGACGGGTCAGCGCGGGTCCCTGTGGTCCTTTCGGCGCCAGCGCAGGGGACCGGGGTGGATCGGCCAGACGAGCCTCCGCCAGCGGGACTGGACCGCGCGGAGGCGGGCCGTGTAGGCGCGGGCCGCCGCACCCGCTGCCGCCGCGTCCGCGTCGGCGGTGTGGTCGGGGGCGAATGCGTCGCGATTGACCAGGTCGACGAGGGTGTCCAGCTCCGGCACCCGGGCGCTCCCAATCCCGGATCCACCGACCGCCCACGCGTCACCGCCGGCCGCCGCCGGTGCGGCCAGTCGCGGGCTGGCTCCAGGACTCGCTGACACGGGAGCCGCCTGGTCGCCGCTTGCCGTGGCCGGCGCCGGCGGGCGTGGGCGGGTTCCGTGGCCGGCGGACAGGGCCGCCGCCGCGTGGGTCGCGAGTTCTGTGGCCGACAGGTGCGTCGCGGCCGGTGTGCCCGCGAGTCGGAGGGCGTCGTGGACCTCCAGCCACGCTCCGGCCACCCGGTCGGTCGGGGTGCCGGTCTCCAGCCGCTGCCGGCTGAGCCCGCGGCGCATCACGATCAGCGCGCACAACGCCCCGACCACGAGCAGCAGCAGGCCCCCACCGCCGATCGCGTAGACGGGTGCCACGCCGGAACCACCGGGCGCTACCGCCACGATCGGGGCTGCGGTCGGCGAGACCGTCGGGTCCAGGGTGGGCAGCGGCGCCTCGGACGGCGGCGGGGTCGGCGGCTCGGGCTTCGGAGGCTCCCGCTCCGGCGGCTCCGGCACCGTGTCGGGCTTGGGCATCGGGTCGAACGGCACCCAGCCCACGTCGGTGAAGTAGACCTCGGGCCACGCCTGGGCGTCCGCGCCGCGGACCGGGCCGTTGCCGGTGGCGCTGCGGAAGCCGACGACGATTCGGGTGGGCAGGCCCATCATCCGGGCGAGCACGGCGTACGAGGCGGCGAACTGTTCCGACGTGCCCTGCTGCCCGCCGCCGTTGGCCGGTCCGAACAGGAAGAACGCCAGGTTGGGGTACGCGTGGCCGCTAGGAGCGTCGGCGATCTCCTTGTAGTGGGTGGCAAGGTAGTCCTCGATGCCCAGCGCCCGTTCGTAGGCGCCGCCGCCGGCGTCCGACGCGATCTTCTCGGACAGCTCGCGAACGGGATCGGGCGCGCCGGCGCCGAGGGCCAGCATCCGCGCGATCCCGTCGCCGAACGGCACCTCGGCCGCGGTCAGCAGGTTGAGGTCGGGCTCTTCGGCGAGCGACGACACGGTGTACGCCAGGCCGGGCCGCAACCCGTCCGGCTCGATCATGGTGCCGGTCGAGGGGTCGTACGCCACCCGCACACCATCCACACGCGACGGTGTCGGCACGGCGGGCAGCAGCCGACCGGACAGGTCGCCGATCTCGATCCGTTGGGTCACGGGCGCCACCGCGTTGTCCGGAAGCGTCGCCGGGGCAGGCAGCACGCGACCGGCACCTCGGTAGACCGCGCCGACCCGCCAGGTGATCCCGTCGTAGTCGGAGAGCACCGCCAGCCGGATCCGGGTCGGCGCGCTGCGGTCGCTGGTCAGGTCGAACAGCTTCTGGTCGGGGTTCAGCGCCCACCCCGAGATGCGGATCAACGGGTTCTCGTCGAGGCTGTCCACCTGCGGCGGCTGCACGTACTGCCTCGGGTCCACCGGTGTCGCCTCGACCCGGCGGGTCACCAGTGGCGCGGTCACGGCGACCAGGGCGATCGCGGCGAGGGCGGCCACGGCGGCCCGCACCCGCAACGCCACTCGCGCCCGGCCCGGCAGGGTCGTGTCCGGCTCGGGCGGTCGGCCGGTCACGGCGAGTCCGAGGGCGCCGGCGACGACGACCATCAGCACGGGTACGACGGCCGGTGCGGCGTTGGGACCCACGACGTAGAGGGCACCGGCGAACAGCAGGACGGGTGGGGCGTACCCGATGAGCAGTCGTCCCCAGCGCACGCCGAGCTCGGCGCCGGCGAGCCCGGCCAGCCACCCGGCGACGACCGGCACGATCACGGTGTCGGGCGTCGGCTCCACCGGGATCATCGCGGTGAGCAGCCTGGGTATGCCGTTGCGGGCGGCTTCGACCGCGAGGTCGCCCAGCGGGCCGGGCAGGCCGGCGCGGTCGGCGGCCCACCAGAGCGCGCCCAGCGTGTAGCCCGCCATGCCGATCACCGAGATCGGCGCGACCAGCCACGACGGCGCGCGGCGGGCCGCGACGGAGATCAGCACCGCGCCCGCGCCGGCGGCGGCGACGAGTGGCATCAGGACCGTGCCCGCGTAGACCCGACCCAGGGCCGACGCGGCGGCGGCGATCATGACGATCAGGGCCAGCGGGGGTACGGCGGCCCGCGCGAACCTCACCATCCCCGCACCCCGTCCCACGCGGCGGCGAACGCCTCCCCGTCGGCGGCGTCGAGCACGACCATGCCCTCGACCGCGGAGGGCGTGGAGCCCTGGCCGAAGACGGCGGCGACGATGGCCGCGTACGGGCCGCGCAGCGCGCCGACCAGTCCGAGGTCCGCGCGCGCCCCGGTGCCGGTCAGGAAGATGATCGTGTCGCCGGCCCGCTGCTGGCGGAGCTGGTCGGTGGCCGCCTGGAGGTCCCCCGCGGTCAGGGCGGCCTCGGCGAGCCGGTCGAGCGGACGGGTGGCCGGGGTGGTGTCGCCGGCGACGAGCAGCAACGTGACGTCGACGTCCTCGCGTGCGGCGGCGGTGACGACGGACGCGGCCGCCTCGCAGGCCGCCTCGAAGGTCGGCGCCTCACCACCCGTGCGGTCCGGGTGCGCGGCGGCCCGGTTGTCCAGCAGGACGACGAGCCGGGGGAGGCTGGTGTCCAGCTGCTCGCGGACCATCAGCTCGCCGATCCGGGCGCTGGTGCGCCAGTGGACGCGGCGAAGCTCGTCGCCGACGACGTACTCCCGCAACGAGTCGAAGGTGATCGTCCCGTGCGGGACGCTGTCGACCCGCCCGTCGAGGCTGCGCATCGCACCGGCCGGCACGGCGGTGAGGGGGTGGATTCGGGGATGAACCCAGACGGTCCCGGTGCCGCCGTGGGAGCGGGCCGCCGTGACGAGCCCGAGCGGGTCGCGACGGGAGACCCGCAACGGCCCGACCAGCACGACGCCGCGCCGGGTCGTGGGCACCGGATAGTCCACCGTGGTGTCTTTGCCCGGTCGCAGCCGTAGCAACGGCACCGGCACCATGGCCGACCCGCAACGGTCGTGGGCGAGCAGGTTCGCGGCGCGTAGGCGCGCGCTGTTGCGCACGGTGAGCTTCACGCCGGCGGGTTCGCCGCGCGCGACGCGGTCGGGCTCGACCTCGCGAGCCACGGCGAGCCTGGGCCGCCACATGGCGTGCGCGACGGCGAACGCGATCGCGACCAACGCGGCACCACCGAGCGCGGCGAGCTCGGCGTATCCGAACCGCCACCCGACGCCGACCAGCGCGACGCCGGCAACGGCCAGCCCGACACCCCGGGCAGTCGGCCGCACGACTCAGCTTCCGGGCAGCGGCCGCAGCCCGCCGAACCCGAAAGCCCTGCCACGCACCTGCGCCGCGCTCCCGGTGGGCGGGGTGGTCGCGTGTGCGGCGACGGAAGGGTGCGCGGTCAAGTGAGACTCTGCCGGGTAGTGGCCGGCTCCAGTCGGCGGGGTCGTCGCCTGAGCGGCGCCGTTGGGCTGGGCCGGCGTGCCGTAGCCGTTGGCCGCCGGCGCTGCGGGAGCCGCCGGTGCCACCCGCGCCGACGCGCGCCCGTTGGCCGCCGCCGGCGGGGTCGTGCCGCCGCTACCCCCACCCCCGCCCGGCAGCGGAACCGGGACGGTTCGCACGGCGTCGGCCAGGACCTCGTCAGCCGTCGTGCCGCGGAGCTGTGCGTCGGGCGTGAGCAGGATGCGGTGGGCGAAGACCGGGCCGAGCAGGGCCTTGAGGTCTTCGGGCAGCACGTACCCCCGGCCGTTGATCAGGGCATAAGCGCACGCCGCCCGGGTCAATGCGATCACTCCACGCGGGCTGACCCCGACCCGGACCTGCGGGTGCGCGCGTGTCGCGGCGGCCAGTCGGACCGCATAGGCGTAGAGCGGGTCGGCCACGTGCACCTGCTGCGCCATCCGCACCATCTCGCCGACGGTCGCCGTGTCGGTGACCGCCTCCAGCGCGTCGGGGGAGCGCAGGTTGGCGCCGCGGAGCACCTCGATCTCGACGGCCTCGTCGGGGTATCCGACCGACAGCTTCATCAGGAAGCGGTCGAGCTGAGCCTCGGGCAACCGGTACGTGCCGTCCATCTCGACCGGGTTCTGCGTCGCGACCACCAGGAACGGGCGGGGCACGGTGTGCCGCACGCCGTCGACCGTGACCGTGCGCTCTTCCATCACCTCGAGCAGCGCGGACTGGGTCTTCGGCGACGCCCGGTTGATCTCGTCGGCGATGACGATGTTGGCGAAGACCGGGCCGGGATGGAACTCGAAGCCGCGGGTCGCCTGGTTGAAGATCGTGACGCCGGAGACGTCGGACGGCAGCAGGTCGGGCGTGAACTGGATGCGCCTCCACTGGCCGTGCACGGTCGCGGCCAGCGCCCGGGCCAGCGTGGTCTTGCCGACGCCGGGCACGTCTTCGAGCAGCACGTGGCCCTGCGCGAACAAGGCGGTCAGCGTGAGCCGCACGACCTCTTCCTTGCCGAGCACGACCGCGCCGACCGCGTCGGCGAGCCGGGCGGCCAGGCCGGCGAAGCCCGAGATGTGCCCGGCCGGCAACGGCTCCTGCTGTGGGTGGGTCACCGGGTCCTCACACGCACGTCGGCAGGCCGTTGATGTTGTCGCCGTTGTCGAGGTTGAGCCAGGCGAACGGGATGTAGCGGGCGTTGCCCTTGAACGTGATCTGCACCCACCACGTGCTGGCCTTGTTGCCGTTGTACTGCACGGCCTTGATGTTGGTGCCGGCCTTCTTGCACCACGCCCCGTAGCGGGTGCCGTTGGTCGTGTCACCGACCGCCTCGCTGGCGACCTGTCGGGTGCCGGTGTAGACGCCGATGCCGTCGTCGCAGTACGTGCCGCCGCTGTCGTTGCAGGTGACGACCCCGTTGACCGCGGTGGTGGCCGCGTTGCGGGCGGGTTGGTCGACCTGGCCGGCGTTGTTGCGGGCCGAGGCCACGTAGGAGTAGGTCGTGCCCGCCCGCCACGCGTTGACCACGATCTCGCCGCAGGCGCGCCAGCCACTGGCCACCGAACGACCGCCGTACGAGATGGTGACCTGGCACTGCGCCGCGCTGCCGTTGTCGTTGACCGTCATGGGCACGGTGATCGTCGTCGACGAGACCCGGGCCGCGCCGAGCGTCACCGTCGGCTTCGCGATCGTGGTCGCGGTCGCGGTGTCGGAAGGACCTTCACCGGCCTCGTTGACCGCCAGCACCGTGGCCGTGGCCGCCCGGCCCTCCGGCAGGCCGGAGACCTTCTGCGTCGTCCCGGTCGTGCGCAGCGTCTGGCCGTTGACCGTCACCACGTATTCGGTGATGGGCCGGCCGTTGTCCGGCGGCGCACCCCAGCTCACGGTGATCGTGCCGGGCTCGTTGGGCGCGACGGCGTCGACGTTGAGCGGCATGTCGGGCACCGTGAACGGCACGACGGTGTCACTGGCCGGCGACGGCGTCGAGGCGGCGCCCTTGTCGCTGACGGCGACGACGGTGAACGCGTACTGCGTGCCGTAGTCGAGCTCGCCCTTGGCCACGATCAGCTCGGTCTTCGTGCTCTCGCCGGCCGGTGCGGTGGCCCCGGCCGTCGTCGCGGTCACCGCGTACTTCGCGATGCGGTTGCCCTGGCCGTTGGCCGCGGGCCAGCTCACCCGCACCGTGCCGTCGGGCCGGGCCTCGGCGGTGACGCTGGCCGGCGCGTCGGGCACCTCGGCGGTCGGCATCACCGGGTTGCTGCGCTTCGCGGGACCGGCACCCTTGCCGTTGACCGCGCGCACGGAGAACCGGTAGGTCTCGCCGTTGGTCAGACCCTTGATCTCGATGGAGCGCTGCCGCGCGCCCACCTCGACCGGCTGCGGGCCGCCCTCGACCACGTACTTCGTGATGGTCGAGCCGTTGTCGGAGGCCGCCCGCCAGCTCACCCGGGCCAGCTTGTCACCGGCCGTCGCCGAGACCGACCGCGGTGCGCTCGGCTTGGTGACGACGTCTTCCTTCACCGGCGGCGGCTTCGGCGGGTCCTTGGGCGGGTCGCCGCCCAGCACGTCGTCGGCGTACTTGTCGACCACCCGCACGTGGTGCTTGTCGTCGACGACCCGGGCCGTGGAGGAGTTCGGCGCGTTGATGAACAGGTAGTTCTCGCGGACCTCGAGCTCGAGCGGCCCGTTGGCGCCCTTGATCTCGATGGTGTCGACGAGCTGGCCACGCTCGTCGAAGACGTAGACAGCACCCGACCGCTCGTCGGCGCAGTAGTAACGCCCGGCCCAGGCCACCGCCGGCCGCAGCTCGGCGCCGTCGCCCGGCACCTTGAACTGGACGACCGGGCCGCCCTCGCCGACCACCACGACCTGCCGCCCGTCGGCCACGGTCACCGGCACCCGCGAGCCGTTGGTGCGCGGCGGCACCGCCCCGATGCCGGGCAGCTGGAGAACGACCTGGTGCTCACGGTCGCCGCGCACGGTGGTCAACGCGCCGGTGGTGCGGTCGAGCACCGCCACGCCGTCGTCCAAGGTGCTGACCGCGAGGTCGTGGCTCGGGTCGGCCACCGTCACGGTCTTGACCTGCGCGGGGCCGACCCCGCCGCCGGAACCGCCGGATCCGGGGTTGGACACGCCGACCAGCGCGGCGCCGGTCGGGAGTGGATCGGCCGGCGCGCTCGGCAGCGGTGCCGGGGTGATCGCGGACACCGTGCCCTCGCTGGGCACGGCGACCCAGAGCCGCCCGGCGCCGTCGAAGGTGCCGCCCGAGATGCCCGGTGGGTAGCGGACCGGCTCGCCGATCGGCACCAGCGAGCGCGGGTCGAGCTGGCGGACCACGCCCTGCGGCGCGTCGACCACGAAGGCCGCGTCGTCACGCATCGCGACGCTGACTCCGAGCCCGGAGGTCGTGCGGGTCGTCGCCATCACCTGCAGGGTTGCCAGGTCGAGCGAGCTGACCTGGCCGGTCGC
Source organism: Asanoa sp. NPDC049475 (assembly GCF_040676915.1). Classification (NCBI taxonomy): domain Bacteria; kingdom Bacillati; phylum Actinomycetota; class Actinomycetes; order Micromonosporales; family Micromonosporaceae; genus Asanoa; species Asanoa sp. NPDC049475. The sequence continues at coordinate 101,730 of NZ_JBFAPY010000011.1, forward strand.
GAGGTCGCGGAGGATCAGGAAGCGGTCGGTCTGCGTCACCTGCATCGGGTGGTTGACGGACTGCGCGACCGGGACCCGGGTGTCGACCCGGCCCGTGAGCCCGTTGACCCGTGCCACTTCGCTCTTGGCCCGGCTCCACAGCCAGGAGCTCGCGTCGTAGTTGGCCACCGCGTTGTCGGCCACCCCGAGCCCGAGCACGGTGAAGCCCATCGCCGCCACCAGCGCGATCACCACGCCGCCGGTCACCAGCCCGCCGCGCGGAATGCGCCGCTTCGGCTTGGCAAGCGCGGCGTCGAGCGCCTTGCCGAGATCTTCCGCTGCGCCGTCGGCGCCCGTCATGGTGCCGTTGTCTGTGGTGGCCACAGCCGGCTGCCCCTCCCCACCCGTGTGTCGGCGACGCTGGGCCGCCTGGCGTTCCTCCCCGAAGCCAGGGGCCATCATATGGGGCTGTCAATGGCGGTGGGCACCCGTTGTGGTCGGCTGTGGACAGTGTGCGTGTGCCCTGTGGACAACGGTGAGCGATCCTCGGATCACCGCTGGTCGCTCCAGTCGCGCGTACCGTCGGTGTGTTGTGGATTACCGTGGAGACTCGGCCGTGCGGGTGGTGCAGACCTGACCGGACGTCGCGTACTTGTCGGTCGAATAGACAGCCACCACCGTGAAGCAGTAGTCGATCTCGGTGCTGAGGCCATTCGCCAGATATCGGGTCGCACCGGGCTCGATCGTCGCCATCGCGCGAAGCTGAGTGCCGGACCGTCCAGCCGCGACGATGAACGGCACCGTCCCGGCGGTGGGGTCGGTCCAGGTGAGCAGGAGGGCGTCGCCGTCCTCGCGTACCGCCAGGTCAGTGGGCGGATCACCCCCGAGCGCCGGCCCGGTCGGGATGGGCGCGCCGGCGCTGAGCTCGGGCACCGCCCCGACCCGCGGCGGATCGGTCTCCTTGCGCAACACGACGGTCAACACGAGCAATGCGGCCACGACAGCCGCCGCGGCGGCGACGAACGCGGCCACCGTCGCACTGCGCCCCCGCGCCCGGTCCCGAGCCGCGGCGGCAGCCATCGGACCATGCAGGGATACGGGCGCCACCTCGACCGCCGCGGTAGGAGTGGCAGCAGCCCCGGACCGCTCCCCAAACGCCTGAGGCATCCTCGCGCGCGCGGGCTCCAACTCCTGCCCCCACGCAGCGGGTCCGCTCGCCCCGCCCGCACCCCATCCTCCCCCCGCACCCGACCCCAACGGAATGGCCGCGCCGTTGCCTCGCTGCGAGCCCGCGTTGCCAACCCACCCAGAAGCGTTGCCCGGTTGAGCGGGCGCAGCGTTGCCAGGTTGCGTGGCGGGCCACCCTGAGAGGTTGCCGGGCTGAGCCGGTGCGGCGTGGCCGGGTTGTGGCGGCGGCCAGCCGCCCGAGTTGCCCGGCTGCGCGGGCGGCATCGGCGTGGCGGTGCCCGGTTGGGAGGGCGACATCGATGCCGGCGTGGCGCCGCCCGGTCGCGCCGACGGATCGGCGGTGAAACCCGACCACCTGTTGCCTGCTGGTCCTGCGGCCTGACCACCCCGTGTGTCGGTGCTGGCCGGCGGGGGTGAGCTCGGTGCCGGCGAACCCCAGCCGAGCGCGGCGCCGGGCGGCGTCGAGCTGCGCTGGTCGCCTGACGCGCCCGGCGCGGATGGGTCCCGCGCGGGTAGGGCTCCGGACGCCGAATTGCCCATGTTCGACGTGGGCTCGTGACCCGGTCCTGACCTGCCAGTGTGGACTTCGTCCGACTGCCGCGCACCCTGCGTCGGCAGAGCCTGGGTCGGGGCGTCGATCGCAGCCCGGCTGGCCTCGGCGACGACACCGTCCTGCGGCGGGCCGAACACCCCGGGCGCGACCTCGCGCCCCGACCGCGACGGCGCCTCGCCGGGCGCGGTAGCCCACGGCGACGAAGGCCGCGTCCCACCGCCGGACTCCGGCGACGTGGCGGACGGACCTCCCGGCCGACCGCCATCGTGCGAGGAGACCACGGGCGGTGGGACCGCTGGGCCGGCCAGGTTGGCCGCACGAGGTTGAACCGTGGGCCATTCCCCGCCTGGTGCGGCAACCGCAGGGCTGGGCGGACCAGCTGGCCCGGCCTGGCCTGCGGGCCAATAACCGCCGGGAGGTGCGACCTGCGGACCGGTTGGGCTCGACGGAACCGCCTGACCGCCAGGAATCGGTCCAAAAGCTGGGGCGGGTGGACCGGCCGCGAAGCCCGGGGACGGCGGCACCGCTGGGCCAGGTGGACTCGCTGGCCAGCCACCGGCAGCCGAGCCGACCGGCCATCCGTTGCCCCCGGGCGGAAACGCCGGTGGGCGGCCACCTGGCGGCGGCGGCGGAGGTGGCGCGACCTCCGACTGCAAAGGCGGCAGCGGAGGCAGTTCGCCGCCGCTCGATGCCAGATAGTCCACCGCCGTCCGGACCATGTGATGGTCCTCACCGAACGCCGCGCGGCCGTGGGTGGCGACGCGGCCGAAGTTGCGGCGGGCCTCGTGGCGGTTGCCCAGCTCCTCGGCGACCGTGCCCAGGTCGAACGACAGCGCCAGCATCAGCGGGTGGGCCTCGCCCAGGTGCAGCTCGCCCGCCGCGATGGCTTCCTCCAGCACCCGGCGCGCGGCGGCCGGGTCGTCGGCCTCGCGGTGCAGCGTGGCCAGCGCGTGTTGGCCGCCGAGGAGTTCCGGATGGTCCTCGCCCAGCAGCGGGCGCGACGCGTCGATCGCGTCCTCGAGGATCGCGCGGGCGGTGTTCAGGTCGCCGGCGTCGCGCAGCGCCTGTGCCTGGCGGAGCGCGGCGGCGAGCGGGGAGGGCGACGACACGCCAGACACTCTGCCCTCGGCACCGCCCTGCGCGCTAGTCGTGTGGATGGCCGTGATCTGCTGGGTGAATGCTGCAGAGGTACGACCAGAGGAACGCCGACATCCGCTATTGGGTCAATGGTGTGCTGCGCCACCGCGACGAGCCCGGATTGTCGCCGTTCGACTCGGTTGTCCAGGGCGGCGACGCGGTCTGGGAAGGACTGCGGCTCTATGACGGCAGGATCTTCGCGCTCGACGCGCACCTGGCCCGCCTGAGGCGCTCGGCCAAAGCACTGAACTTCACCGACATTCCGTCCAACTCGGACATCACCCACGCCGTCGCTGAGACACTCAAGGCCAACGACATGCGCGACGGCGTACACGTGCGGCTGACCTTGACCCGCGGCATCAAGCTCACCAGCGGCATGGACCCGCGGCTGAACACGGTCGGCAGCACCCTGATCGTCCTGGCCGAGCACAAGCCGCCGGTGTACGACACGGCCGGCCTGACCCTGGTCACCGCCAGTGTCCGCCGGCCCGGCGCCGACGTGCTGGACCCGAAGATCCACCACGCGAACCTGCTCAACTCGATCCTGGCCAAGGTCGAGGCCAACGTGGCCGGGGCCGACGACGCGCTGATGCTCGACTCGCGCGGATTCGTGGCGGAGACCAACGCCACCCACCTGTTCGCCGTGGTCGACGGCGCCCTGGTCACCCCGCGTACCGTCGCCTGCCCTGAAGGCATCACCCGCGACACCGTGCTCGACCTCGCCCCGAAGGCCGGCATCGCCGTCACCGTCCGCGACGTCTCGCTGGTCGAGATGTACACCGCCGACGAGGTGTTCTGCACCGGCACGATGGGCGAGCTCGCCGCCGTGACCACGATCGACGGCCGGACGATCGGCAGCGGTGAGGTCGGCCCCGTCACCGCCAAGCTGTCCGCGATCTACCAGGCCCACGCCCGCGCGAACGGCACGCCCATAGGCTAAAGACGGTGGGCGGCCAGCTCGTCGTAGAACGGCTGTGCCGCCTCCACCAGATGCGCCAGGTGCTCCGGCACCTCGGCGGGCTCGTCGCGGTGCGGGGCGAAGCCCGTCGACCGCTCGACCGCCGCGTACCAGTGCGGCGCCCACACCCCGTCGCCCTCGTGCCGCCCCGCGGGCCAGCTCAGCATGGCCTCGTCGAACTCGATGCCCAGCTCCGCGCAGAGCTGGCGCAGTTGGCCGGCCGGGTCGCGGAGCAGCGAGGCGGAGTCGAGCACGGGACCGCCATGCGCACGGAAGATCTCCACCTGCTGCGGGTAGCCCAGGTCTTCGAGGGTCGGCGTGCCGCGCACCTTCGCGTACGAGGCGACCACGTGCGCCGGGTCGCGAATCAGGAAGGCGTTGGTCACCTGGCCCAGCCACATCCGACCGGCCTCGCGCAGCAGGTGGTGGGCCATGTGCTTCTCGAACTGGACCGACCGACCCGGCGGCAGCGGCCGGCGCAGCTCGTCGACCGCCTCGGACCAGTGGGTCGGTTGGCTGGCCAGGATCTCGGCGCGGCCGGGATGGTCGAGGCCGGTCGCCGCCAGGTAGAAGGCGTAGAGCGGCTCGTCGACGACCACGCAGTCGGGGCGCGAGCCGAAGCTGCGCATAAGCGCCGTCGAGACGTTGCGCGGCCCCGACCACATCGCTATCCGCGTCACGCCAACTCCCGCCGGTCCCTGCGCCAGTGCTGTTTCTTCTTCTCGTCGCGTACGACGATGCCCAGCGTGAGCAACTGCTCGCGGAGCATGGCCGCCTCGTCGTTCTTCCCCTTCTCCAACGCGGTGGCCCGGTCCATGAGCAGGCCGTGCGCCACGCCGGGCAGGTCGTCGTCGAGCCGGGTGTAGATCCGGAACTCGGCGCGGTGCGGGTCGCCGTCGGCCAGCCACGGATAGCCCTTGCCGGTGAACGCGTCCGCCACGGCGGCCTTCGAGAGGTCGGTCTTCTCGCGGGCCAGCTCGCGGGCCTCGCGGCCGAGCAGGACGAGCTCGTCGCGGTCGAAGAACACCGCGGTGACGTCGCCGCGGGCCGCCCGGCGCTCCTTGGCCTTGTCGCCACCGCGGGTCAGGGTGACCTCGCCCGGCCCGACCCGGACGACCAGCATGTCGGCGATCGCGAGGAAGGTGACGATCAGGCCGATCACCGCGCCGACGCCGACCGCGGCCAGCGTCGCCTGGGGGTCGGGCGCCTCGTCGATCCACCGGAAGACCGGTCGGAGCGGGGCGACCGGCAGCCCGGCGACCCAGCCCGAGGCCCAGTGGACCACCCAGCCGAGCCCGGCGCCGAGCAGGGGAAACAGCACCCAGTAGAGGACCCGCGCGCCCGGGTCGTCGACGACGGTCTCGTCGAAGGACGACTCGTTGGCGGTCACGCCGCCGATTGTGCCGGAAAGCCCGGCCCGGGCGCCGCCCCGTCCGATCAGGCCGGCGGCCCCGTCTCCAGCGGCGTGGTCGGCGAGTCCAGCCACGGGTGGATCAGCGTCTGGTCATTTCTCGGTCTCGCCCAGCAGGTCGCGGACCATCGGGGCGACCTTCGTGCCGTACAGCTCGATGTTGCGCATCACCGCGTCGTGCGGCACGCCGGCCAGGCCGTACTTGAGGTCGAACCGCACCGCGCCCAGCGTCGTGAGGGACTCGGCGATCTTGCGCGCCACCGTCTCCGGGGAGCCGACGTGCCAGGCGCCGTTCTCGATCTCGTGCCGCAACTGGTCGGCCGTCGGCGCCCGCCAGCCGCGCTGCTTCCCGATGCGGGTGAGCACGTCGAGGTAGTGGGGGAGGAGCTGCTCGTACGCCTCCTCGTCGGTGTCCGCGATGTGTCCTGGCGAGTGGATGCCGATCGGCATGGCCGGCTTCTCCAGCCGGCGCTCCGCCTCCCGGAACAGGTCCGCGAACGGTTTGAAGCGCTCGACCGGCCCGCCGATGATCGCCAACATCAGCGACATCCCGTACGTCGCGGTCCGGATCACGGACTTGGGGCTGCCGCCGACGCCGATCCAGGTCCGGATCGGCCCGCCCTCGGTGTGCGGCACCACGTCGGCGTCGACCAGCGGCGCGCGCAGGCGGCCGGACCAGGTGACCGGCTTCTCCTCGAGCAGGCGGGCGAACAGGTCGACCTTCTCCTCGAACAGTTCCTCGTAGTCGGCCAGGTCGTAGCCGAACAGCGGGAACGAGTCGATGCTCGACCCGCGACCGAGGATCACCTCGGCCCGGCCGTCGGAGAGCGCGTGCAGCGTCGCGTACCGCTGGTAGACCCGCACCGGGTCGTCGGAGCTCAGCACCGTCACGGCGGAGCCCACCCGGATGCGCCTCGTCCGGGCCGCGATCGCCGCCATCACCAGGTCGGGCGCGGACAGCGGCATGTCGAACGTGTGGTGCTCGCCGATGCCGAAGAAGTCGAGGCCGACCCGGTCGGCGAGCACGGCGTGCTCGACCAGCCCCCGGATGGTTTCGGCGTGGCTGACCGGTTTGCCGTCGTTGTCGGAGAGGACGTCACCGAACGTGTCGAGACCCAATGAATATTTGCTCACGCGACGAGGTTGCATCGGGGTAGCGACGGCGACCACGCCCTGCGCTGGGTACCCACGGCAGGGGACGGCACCGGCGTCGTCGCGGAGGGGATGATCAGGTCCATGAGCAGCGAACTCGGCGACTTCCTGCGCTCGCGCCGGGCGGCCCTGACGCCGGCTTCGACGGGGATCCGGACATACGGCACGGCGCGGCGGGTGCCGGGCCTGCGCCGCGAGGAGGTGGCCCAGCTCGCGGGCGTGAGTGTGAACTACTACACCCGGATCGAGCAGGGCGAAAGCCACCAGATGTCCGACTCGGTGCTGGACGCGCTGGCGGGCGCGCTGCGCCTGGACGAGGCCGAGCGGCTGCATCTCGTGCGCCTGGCCCGCCCGGCGGCGGTGCCCCGTCGTCCCGCTGGTCCGGAGACGGTGCGGCCGTCTGTGCTCGCGCTGGCCGAGAGCACGGTCGACCAGGCGGTGATCGTCGTCGGGCGGCGCTCGGACCTGCTCGGCGGCAACCGGCTGGGCTTCGCGCTGCTGGGCCTGGGGTTCGACGAGCGCCCGAACATGGCGCGCCAGATGTTCCTGGAGCCGGCGATGCGCGACCTGATCGTGGAATGGGAGCGCGAGGCCCACAACACGGTCGCCTACTTGCGCAACGCGTCCAGCGACGCCCCCGACGACCCGCTGCTGGCCGAGCTCGTCGGCGACCTGAGCATCCGCAGCGCCGAGTTCGCCCGGATCTGGGCGACCCACCCGGTGGCGGAGTGCCTGCACTCGACGCGGGAGTGGGACCACCCGCTGGTCGGCCGGCTCACGCTCAACGAGGAGAGCCTGCGCCTGCCGGACGACCCGGGCCAACGCATCATCTTCAACGGAGCCGCGGCGGGCTCCCCGTCCGCGGAACGCCTGCGCCTGCTGTCGTCTCTGGCCACCGCCCCGGACGAGCCGTAGTCTGTCGGTTGTGGACGGTGTCGCCCGGCTGCTCGCGACGATGGGCGGGCCGGGCTATCCAGCCGCGCTGAAAGACTTCCTGCTGCTCGACGACGACGCGTGCGCGGACCTGCTCGCGGTGGCCGAAGGCGCCGTGCCCCTGCCGCCGACGGGCGCACCGGGCGCCCACCCGATCGAGGTCGTGGAAGACGCGTCGGAAAGCGTGCGGTCCGCGGCCCGCCAGTGGCCGAAACGCTTCGAAGCGGTCGTCTCCGCGAGCCCGAAGCTCCGCCGCGACACCAACGTGATCCGGGCGCTGGCCTCACTGCGGACCCCGACCTCCGAGGCGATCCTGCTCGAAGCGGCGCAGGTGCGGGAGGCAGGCAACGGCTACCTGCGTGCCGTGGCGGTGGCAAGCCTGGTCGAGCGGCGCAGCCGCGCGTTGACCGCCTTGCTGCCGCGGCTACTCGGCGACCGCCACGAAGCGGCCCGACAGGCGGCGTTGGACGCGGCACACCGTTTCGGGGACGCCCGCTCTCTGCCGGCCCTGCACCGCATAGCCACCAACCCCCGCCGCAAACCCTGGGAACGAGCCAAAGCCGCCGGCGCGATCACAAAGATCAACCGAAGAACGGGCTGATGACTCGGGTCCGCGATGGTCCAGACCGTTCCTCCCGCGAGAGACCGTCGCGGCGTTCGCTTACCTTGGTTTCGTGAGCGCGTCGAGCGATCCTGCGGACGATCTCGGCCCGGTTCGGCCTGAGGTGGCGGCGAAGGTTGCCGGCGTGTTCGCTGCCGTCGGTTCTCATAGGTTTTCCGACGTACTCGAGCGTTTCCTGCGCCTGGACGACGATGCCTGCACCGCCTTGCTCGTGGTCCTGGCCGTCGACGCCGAGGGACCGAGCAGCGCGCCCGGCGCACACCCGATGCGGGTTTCCGAAGACACCGGTCTTCTCCTGGCCCGCGCGGTCGAGCGATGGCCGGCCCGCTTCGAGGCCGTCGTGGCGGGGAGCCAGGTGTTGCGCCGCAACAGTCTGGTGATCCGCGCGTTGAGCCGGTTGCGGACCCCGACCGTCGAGGCCATCCTGGTCGACGCCGCCGGCGCAGGCGAGGATCACGTGCGCGCCGCGGCGTTGGACGGCCTGCTCGCCCGGCACAGCGCGGCGATCACCGGCCTGCTGCCGACGCTGCTCGGCTATCCCTACGGTGCCGCCCGGGCGGCGGCGCTGGGCGCCGCCCCGGACTACGGCGACCTGAACACGCTGCCGATCCTGCGCTGGATCGCCGGCAGCCGGCGTTGCAAACCGTGGGATCGCGAGAAGGCCAGCCAGGCGATCGAGGCCATCAGCCTGCGACTGGGCCGATGATGCCGGCCGAAGACGCTGTCGATCCTGGGTTGGATCGCCGGCAGGCCATCAGTCTCCCGGTCTGAGAGTGTCCCGCGACGGGGCTGGCAGCGCAGCGAAGCGGAGCGGTCTCTCGCGGGAGGAACGGTCCGGACCACGGCGAACCCGAGTCATGAATTCTTGCTCCTGCTCGGCCACCACCAGTTGACGCGGCCGAAGGCGGCGACGAGGGCTGGGGTCAGGACGCCTCGGACGATGGTGGCGTCCAGGGCGATGCCCAGCGCCAGCGTCGTCGCGAAGATCTTCACGTCGACTACCGGCACCGTCGACAGGGCGATGAAGGCCAGCACCAGGATCAGCGCCGCCGACGTCACCAGGCGGCCCGTGTAGCCGATGCCGTGGATCGTTGCCTCGTCCGTCGACAGGCCCGCGTCGTGGCCCTCGCGGATTCTGGACAGGATGAAGACCTCGTAGTCCATCGACAGTCCGAAGAGGAACGAGAACGCCGCGATCGGGACCCATACCGTGATCGAGCCGCTCGACTCCGTGCCGAACAGGGCCTCGCTGCCGTGGCCGTCCTGCCAGATCCAGACCGTCAGGCCGTACGCCGCCGCGATCGAGACCACGTTCAGGAGCAGGGCCTTGATCGGCAGCCAGATCGAGCGGAGCGCCCGCGCGAGCAGGGCGAAGGTGATCACCACGACCAGGGCCAGCACCCACCAGCTGTCGCCGTAGATCGCCTCTACCGCGTCCGCGTCCTGTGCCGCGGTGCCGCCCACCTCGCCCGGTGCGGCCTCGCGGACCCGGGCGACGGTCTCCGCGCCCGCCGGCGTCGCCGGGTCGTCCGTCAGCAGCACCGGGAGCAGCCGCTCGTCGCCGGCCGTCCAGCCCGGGCCGGTCGGATGGACCACCGTCCACACACCTTCGACGTCGGCCAGCCCGTCGGCCGCCGCCGGGTCCGTCGTGATCAGCTCGACCGGTCGCAGGGCGCCCACCGCGCCCGCGTCCACGAGGTTCCGGTAGCCGACCGCCGCCGGGCTGTCGCCGCCCGCGATCGCGCCCAGTTCCGGAGAGCCGAGCCGGAGGCCGAAGACCGGCAGGGCCAGCACGATCAGCGCGGCGGTGGCCAACGCGGCCGAGACCCAGCGGTGCCGCACGACGAACCGGCCGACCGACAGCCAGGCCCGGCTCTCCGTCTTCGGTAGCCGCCGTCGCGGCCACTCCAGGCGAGGGCCGACCGAGGCCAGCAGCGCGGGCAGCAGCGTCATCGCGACCAGCACGCTGACCAGCGGGATCAGCAGGCCGCCCAGGCCGACGCTGCGCAGGAAGGGCAGCGGCAGCACGATCAGCGCGAGCAGCGAGATCGCCACGGTCACGCCGCTGAAGACGACCGCGCGGCCGGCGGTGGCCATCGCCGTGCGTACCGCCTGCTCGTTGTCGGCGCCTCCCGCGCGTTCCTCGCGCCAGCGCATGATCAGCAGCAGCGCGTAGTCGATGGCGACGCCGAGGCCGATCAGCCCGACCAGGTACTGCACGATGAACGACACGTCGAGGCCCGCCGTCAGCGCCAGCACCAGCAGGAACGTGGTGGTGATGGCGACGGCGGCCATCAGCAGCGGTACGAGCGCCAGCACCGAGCCGAACGCCAGCGCCAGCACGACCAGGGCGCCGCCCGCGCCCAGCGCGATCTCGACGATGATCGGGCGGTCGGAGCCACCGCCGCTCTCGTTGAGCGGGTCGACGCCGGTCACCAGCGGCTGAGCGCCGCCGACGGTGACGCCCGCGAGGGCGCCTTCGAGCTGGGGGAGGGCGGCCGCGTACGGGCCGGGTCCCGGTGTGAACGGCGGGTAGACCAGGGCGAAGGCCGTGCGGTCGCGGATGAACGGCGCCGGGTCGGCGACGTCGAGCGGTGACGCGACCCGCCAACCGGGGCGCTGGAGGCGACCGAACGCGGTGGCCAACTCGTCGCGTACGCCCGGATCGGTGAAGCTCCGGCCCTCGGGCAGCGTGACGGTGACGACCAGCGGGTCCACGTTGCCGCCGCCACCGCCGAAGGTGTCCTGGATCTTCAGGTTCGCCTCGTACGCGGGCTGGCCCGGAAAGCTGAACTCGTAGCTGAGCCGGTCGATCGCCTTGGGCGCCAGGGCGCCGCCGACGATCGCGAGCACCAGCCAGCCGAGCATGACGAGCCGTCGGTGCCGCAGGATCCGGTCGGTCCACATCGCAAGCCGCTCCCGGGTCAGGGGTATAAGGAGCCTTATAGTTAGCCGAGACCATACGCTACGAAACATGGAGTTCGACGACGACGCGGTCGTCCCGTGGACGGTGGTGCGAGCCAGCCACGCGCTCAGCCGCGTCTTCACGGCTCAACTGGCCGAGGTCGGGCTCAAGCCGCACCTGTTCGGCATCCTGGCGACGCTGAGCCGCAACCCGGGGATGTCGTCGGCCGAGCTGGCCCGCCAGGTGCGGGTCACGCCGCAGAGCATGGGCTCGCTGTTGCGTGGTCTCGTCGCCGACGGGCTGGTCGACCATCCCGAGCCGCGGCGCGGTCAGCCGCTGTCGATCAGCCTCACGCCTGCGGGTCACGAGCTGCTCGGCCGTGCCTGGCCCGTGATCGCCCGGATGAACCGCCCGGCGGCGCTGGGCCTGACCGCGGCCGAGGCGGCCCAGCTCAACGCGCTCCTGCACCGGGTGCTGGCGGCCACGGACTAGGTTCGGGCCGGTGCGGGTGAGACGAGGAACGGCCACCGACGCGGCGGCGCTGGCCGGCCTGCGGTGGCGGCTGGTGACCGAAGAGGGCGACTACCGAGGGACCGACCGCGACGACTATCTGGCGCACATGGCGGACTGGCTCGCCTCGCATCGCGAGTCGCACCTTCCGTTCCTGGCCGAGGACGACGACCGGGCGGTCGGGATGGCCTGGCTGATGGTGGCCGAACGGGTCCCCACTCCGCGCGGGCGAAGCCGGTGGAGTGGGGACATCCAAGCGGTGTACGTGGTCCCGGAGCTCCGCGACGGCGGTGTCGGCGGGCTGCTCATGGCGGCGGTGCTGGCCGAGGCCCGCACGCTCGGCCTGGAGCACGTGACGGTGCACTCCAGCGACCGTGCGGTTCCGTTCTATCAACGGGTCGGCTTCGCCCACGACCGCACGCTGCTCTACTGGACCCCCTAGGGGTGTCTCGTGGATCAGGCCGGCACCCCGCCTGGACCTCGCCAGGGCACCACCCTGATCCACGAGACACCCCTAGCCCGCGTGGGCCGCCAGGAACGTGTCCACGTCGGACTCGATCGTGCCGAGCATGTCCCAGCCGTGCAGGCGGCTGTCCTTCAGCTCGATCAGCTTCTTGTCGGTGGCCGCGACCGCGTCGAAGAAGCCCTGGTCGCCGTCGCCGCAGAAGGCTGACGGGTCCTCGTCGGCGCAGGCGAACAGCAGCGGCACCTTGATCGCCTCGGCGGCGTCGCCCGGCGTGGTCGGCGTGCTGGCGGCGGCCACGAAGGTCGGGTCGTGCGCCGAGAGCGACACCACCGCGTCCACGTCGGTCTCCGGATGCGCGGCGGCGACCAGCGCGATCGCGGCGCCCCGCGACGCGCCGACCAGCTGTACGGTGCTCGCGCCGGAGCGGCGTAGCTCGGCCACCGCGGCCGGCACGTCCGTCGCTGGCTCCGGGCCGCCGCACTCGCTGAGGCCGTCGCAGCGTTGGTCGAAGGCGAGCACCTGGTAGCCCTCGCCCGCCCAGCGCTGGGCCTGCGGGAACCAGCCGCACAGGTCGCTGCCGAGCTGGTGCACCAGGACCAGTCCGCGCGGGCCGGTGCCGAACCGGGCGGCGGCCAGCTCCACGCCGTCGCTGGTGGTCAGCACGACCTTGGCGACGTCGCCGGAGCCGCCGCAGCGCTCCGCGGGTGCGGGCGCCTCGTCGGCGGTGGACGGTGGGGTCGGTGGAACGTCGTCGCCGCTGCTGCCGCAGGCGCCAGCGGACGCGACCGTCAGAACAGCGCAGCACAGCAGGGCCGCCAAGCGGCGTGGGAGCGCTTCCATGCGCGCGAGTCTATCGTGGACAGACGCGCGTCATCGCCCCGTTCTCAGTCGGATATCCGCGCGAGATCGTGCAGGATGCGGCCCAGGTGGTCGCGGTCGGCGGGCGACAGGGAGCCGAAGAAGCGCTCGGACTCGGCCGTACGCGCGGTGCGGATCGCCGTCGCGGTGGACGTGCCGTCGGGCGTCAGGGCGACCAGCGTCGCCCGGCGGTCGGCCGGGTCGGGGTGACGCTCGACCAGCCCGCGGCGCTCGAGGTCGTCGACCACCTCGGTGGTCGAGCGGGGCGCGATGTGCAGCTTCTCGGCCAGGTCGCCGAGGCGCAGCGGGCCGTGGTCGACCAGGACGTTGATCGCCCGCCACTGGGCCGGCGTCACCTCCCAGGGCGCCATCGTCTCCCGATTGAGGTGCCGCAACCGCCGGGCCACGCCCCAGAACGCCTCGGAGAGGCTCTCCCCCTGGTCCACGCGGAATACCGTACCAACTGATCTGGTTGTAACCTCATGTTGAGGGAACCTCAGCAATGCACACGTGGGAGGAAAACCGGACCTTGCCTTCGTACGAACGTGGCCGACGCCCCAGCGAGGCCGAAAAGACCCAGGCGCGACAGGTGTCGCTGCGCCGGATCGGGCGGCTCTTCACGCCGTACCGCTGGCCCCTGGGCATTGTCACTTTGATCATCATCGTCTCGTCGATCATCGCGATGGCGTCGCCGTTCCTGTTGCGCGCCGTGATCGACCAGGCATTGCCGCAACAGAACCTGCGGCTGCTGGTCTGGCTGGTGATCGGCATGATCGGCGTCGCCGCCGCCACCGCCGCCCTCGGGGTCGTCCAGACCTGGATCTCGACCTCCGTCGGGCAGAGGGTGATGCACGCGCTGCGCACCAGCGTCTTCGGCCACCTGCACCGGCAGTCGGTCGGCTTCTTCACACGGACGCGCACCGGTGAGGTGCAGTCCCGGATCACCAACGACATCGGCGGCATGGAGGCCGTGGTCACCACGACCGCCACCTCGATCGCGTCGAACCTCACCACCACCATCGCCACCATGGCCGCGATGGTCGCGCTCTCCTGGCAGCTGTCCCTGGTCTCCCTGGTGGTGCTGCCCCCGGCGATCTACCTGACCCGCCGGGTGGCCCAGATGCGCCGCACGATCACCGAGCAGCGCCAGCGGGAGCTCGCCGACCTCAACGTCACCATCGAGGAGGGCCTCTCGGTCAGCGGCGCGCACCTGTCGAAGACGCTGTCCACCGGTGCCGCGCTGGTCGACCGGTTCACCGCGTCGTCGCGCCGGCTGATCGACCTGGAGCTGCGCTCGGAGCTCGCCGGCCGCTGGCGGATGGCCTCGATGAGCATCATCTTCGCCGCGATCCCGGCGCTGATCTACCTGAGCGCCGGACTGCCGTTCACCTCCGGTGCCCTGAGCATCGGCACGCTGGTCGCCTTCACCGCGTTGCAGTCCGGCCTGTTCCGGCCGCTGATGGGCCTGCTCAACGTCGGCGTCACGCTGACCAGCTCGCTGGCCCTGTTCGCGCGGATCTTCGAGTACCTGGACCTGCCGGTCGAGGTCGACGACCCGGCGACGCCCGTGCGGCTGGACCGCGTCGAGGGGCACCTGCGTCTGGAGGACGTCAGCTTCACGTACCCCGGGAGCTCGGTTCCCGCCGTGTCCGGCGTGACGCTCGACGTGCCGGCCGGGACGTCTCTGGCGCTGGTCGGCGAGACCGGTTCCGGGAAGAGCACCCTCGCGAGCCTGGTCGCCCGGTTGTACGACCCGACCTCCGGCCGCGTGACGATCGACGGCGTCGACGTGCGTGACCTGCGGCTGGCCGATCTGGCCGGGATCGTCGGTGTGGTCAGCCAGGAGACCTACCTGCTGCACACCACGATCCGGGAGAACCTGCGGTACGCGAAGCCGTCGGCGACCGATGCCGAGTTGGAGACGGCCGCGCGGGCCGCGCAGATCCACGACGTGATCGCCGGGCTCCCGGACGGCTACGACACCATGGTCGGCTCGCGTGGGCACCGGTTCTCCGGTGGGGAGAAACAGCGCATCGCGATCGCGCGTACGCTGCTGCGCGATCCGAAGATCCTGGTGCTCGACGAGGCGACCAGCGCGCTCGACACCGAGACGGAACGGGCCGTGCAGCGCGCGTTCGACCAGCTCGCCCGCGGCCGCACCACGGTGATGATCGCGCACCGCCTCTCGACGATCCGCGACGCGGACCAGATCGTGGTGGTCGACCACGGCCGGATCCTGGAGTCGGGCACGCACGAGACGCTGGTCGACTCGGCCGGCCGGTATGCGGCGCTGGCCGCCTAGGTCTCCGCTGGCCGCCTAGGTCTCCTCGTAGCGGGTGGGCGGGAACGGGTTGTCCGCGCTGAGCGGGCGGGTCTCGTCCTCGTCCTCCTGGCGCGCGGCGACGCCCTCGATGTCCTCGACCAGCGCCGAGTCGCTCAGGTCGGTGGGCACGGGCTCGTCGGTGGCCGGTGGCACGTCGTCGGGGTCGTAGTCGGACGTCCCGGCGTCGACCCGCTCCTCCGCGGTGCGGCGCGCCAGCTCGTCGTCGTCGAGCCGCTGCGGCGCGCCACCGTGGAACCGCCGGTCCCGCTGGCCCTCGGCCGCCTCGGTGGTGAAGTCCTCTTCCCTAGCCATCCATCCAGTCTTACCCCGGCCGCGGCTGGTTTGCCGGCTTTCAGAGCGGGTCGAGGCCGGCCGCGCGCAGGTTAGAGACGGCGTCGCCGACCTCCAGCTCGCTCGGCGCGGGAATGGGCACCCTCGGCGTCCCACCCGACTGCCCGTACGCCCTCCTGATGGCCTTGATCAGTCCCAACGGGGTCTTCCCCTCGCGCAACAAGGACCCGTGCGCGAACTCGCCCGCCGCCATGATCCAACCGAGCCGCTTCTGCGCGTCGTGCCACTGTCCTTTCTCGACGGCGACGAAGAACTCGTGCAGGTACGGCTGGCGCGGCGTCTGCAGGAAGAGCGCGCGGCTCGACCCCATCACGACGTCGGGCGCGACCTCGGGATAGAGCATGCGGGCGACCAGGAAGTACTCCTCGACGGGGCTGGTCACCATGACGTCCCGGCCGACCGCCTCCAGCGTCTCCAGGAAGACGTCGAGCCGCACCGCGCCGTCGAGCAGCAGCGCGATCTGCGGCCGTTGCGCCAGCTCGCGCAGCAGCGGCAGGTCCATCTCGTACCCGATCTCGGACAGGCTGGTGTTGTAGAACCCGAACGGCGCGGGCACCCGGCCGAGCACGTAGTCGAAGAAGGCCAGCACCCCGCCGTGCCCGCGTGGTCCGAAGAACGGCGGCCAGAGCATGATCATGCCGGCGCCGGACTCGGCCGCGTGCGTCGCGAGCTCGGCCGCGTCGTCGGGCGCGGTGTGCGTGGCCGACACCGCGACCGGGACCCGGCCCGCGACGGCGTCGAGCACGATCTCGGTCAGACGCTTGCGCTCGGCCACCGTCAGCAGCCAGAACTCCTGCCAGACGGAGCCCACGTAGAGGCCGCCGACGCCGGGGAGGCTCAGCGTGTACTCGACGTCGTTGCGCACCGCCGCCTCGTCGATCGCACCCGAGTCCGTGTACGGGGTGAACATCACCGGGATGTAGCCGGACAGGTTGGTCCGGGCCCACCGTTTCTCCTCGGTCAACGGACGCCTCCTCGTCTCACCATCGGTTCTCCAGCCACTGGTCGACGCGGGTGAGCGTCGCCAGGTCGACGGGGGTCAGCAGCGGCAACGGTCCGGGCTCGTCGGTCAACGCGGCCGCGAGCTCGTGGGTCATGCCGGTCACCGCGGACGCAATGAGCAGCTGCGACATCAGGTAGAGGCCGAACCCGAGCCGGCGCGCCTCGTCCACGGGAAGATGGCGCCCGGTGGGGGAGTGCACGACCAGGCTTTTCGGGGGTACGCGCTCGGTCAGGAACTGGTACGCGGACATCCGGCGCTCACGGTCGGCCGGCGTGTCCGGGTAGCTGAGGTAGCGGGTCATCAGCGGGAAGACCAGGTCGGCCCCGGCGTCCAGATAGGACTCACAGCGCGCCCGGGCGTCGTCGACGGACTCGCGCACGGCGTCCGTCCGCACGATCACGGTGGTCTCGCGGCCGACCTCGTGCCGGACGTCAGCGATCTCGCGGCCTACTTCGGCCATGGTCCGCAGCGGCCGGTCCTTGCCGAAGGCCTGACGATCCTCGATCACGAACCCGGCCGCGCCTGCGGAGAAGGCGTCCGCGGCCCGTTCCTGGGCGCTGCGGTTGCCCTCGAGGCCTGTCTGGCCGTCGACGATGATCGCGAGGCCGGAGGCGTCCACGAGCTCTCTGGCCAGGTCCAGGTAGCGCTCCCAAGGGTCGTGGGGGGCGTGCGGGCTGGGGGCGTCGGCTGCTTGGAAGCCGAACGGGGTGAGGTAGGCGGCCTCGAGGCCGGCTGCTTCCAGGACTCTTGCCCCCAGGACGTCGTAGCAGCCCGGGGCTACGACCAGGCCGCCGCTGGTGAGGGCGTCTCGGAGGATCGCTCTGGGCACGGGCGCCACATCGACCCCGTCGACCCCACTTCGATGCTGGTGCTGCTCTACGTCACCGACGCTTGCGGCAGCGCCCGCAGGCGGTGTGCTGTCCGCTGCGCGGTCGGTGCCGCAGCGCGCGGCGGCGTTGGCGGCGCCGGGGTTGTTTGGGGCGTTGCGGGCGACCCCGGCGGTGTCGGATCCCGTCGGGTTGTCGGCGTTGGCGGCGGTCCTGGCGTTGCGGGAAGCGGTGGGGTTGTTGGCGGCGCCGGCGTTGTCAGCGGGCGTGGCGCTGGCGGCGGGCGCGGCCCGGTCGGCGGGCGCGGCGTGGTCGGCGGTCCTTGCGTTGCCGGAAGCCGTGGGGTTGTTGGCGTTGCCGGTAGGTCGGTCACGGCCGCCGGTGGCATCGCCGGCGGGCGGGGTTTCGCCGTCGGCGGTCTCGTCTTGCACGTGCCGGCGGGAGGTGACCGGCACGCGCCGTTTTTCCGCGTCCAGGTCCGCGAAGCGCGACTGCTCGGTGCTGGGTGGGCGCCCCTCGTTGCGGCTGCTCCGGCCCCGCGCGATCATCAACTCGTCACCGAGCACTTACGGAACGCTACGCTGCTGCACCTCGGGCTCGCCACAAATGGGGCAATTTTGGGTTAGTGGTTGCCGCCATGTGGTGGTTGCCCCTACTCCGGGAAGTGGCGTGACCCCGCCGACGTGAACGACCGCGTCGAAGGCTGCCAGCGGATTGACCGGGGTGGCCTGTCCGCAAGTCGAGCGGATGGCGGCGAAGCCGCCGGTCCGCATGCCGCAATGACGAAGGGCGTCGCGGAGCGGGGCTCGCCTGGCTCGTCGGTACTCAGTACTACCGTGTAGCGGTACTCGGTGCTACGGTATAGCGGTACTCGGTGGTACGAGGTACTGAGGAGCCGCGGTGGAAGACCTGACGGAGATGCTGAAAGGCACGCTGGAGGGTTGCGTGCTCGAGATCATCAGCGGCGAGGAGACCTACGGGTACGCGATCACGCGCCGGCTGAACGAGCTCGGCTTCACGGACGTCATCGAGGGCACGGTCTACACGATCCTGCTGCGGCTGGAGCGCAACGGACTCGTCGAGGTGACGAAACGGCCGTCGGAGGTGGGCCCGCCGCGCAAGTTCTACGCACTCAACGAAGCCGGCCGCGCGGAGCTGTCGACGTTCTGGGCGAAATGGGAGTACGTCTCATCACGCATCGACGAGCTCAAGGAGGGCCGGAGATGACCTTCTGGGAAACCATCACAGGCAGCGATCTGACCAGGGAATGGAAGGCGTTCGAGGCCCGGGCGGAAGCACTGCCGGCCGACTACCGAGCGGCATGGGAACAGATCAAAGGAAATCTGTTCCCGTACGGCGACTTCACCGGCCGCAACCTGATGCCGATCCTCGACGCCGCCCTGGGCCTGCTCGAGTCGGCAGCGGCAGACGGCCAGTCCATCCAGGACGTACTGGGCGACGACATCCCAGGCTTCTGCGCGGCGTTGGCGGGGGGCCAGGGAGCCCGAACCTACCGCGACCGCTGGCGTGAGCAGTTGAACAGGAACGTGGCCAGGAAACTGGGCCGGCTAGGAGGCTGACGTGGGCATCCAGGACATCGTCGAAGGCAAGAAGCAGTGGCGGGCACACGTGGCCCGGGTCAAAGCGCTCCCGCCGGACTATCAGATCGTCTACAAGGAAATGCAGAAGTACCTGTTCAAGGTCGGCCCGATCGACCTCGCCGACGGGCGCCTACTCCCGGAGATCGTCGACTTCTTCGAAGAAGGCGCCGCGTCGGCCAAGGGAGTGCTGGAACTCATCGGCAGTGACGTGGCCGCCTTCTGCGACGACCTGATCAAAGACACCCGCACCTACGCGGACGTCTACCAGGAGTCCATCAGCGAGAAGCCGGGCACCAACGAGAGGTGACGCGAGCTCCGGTTCGCCCGCCGTAGGTGAGGCCGTTGTCCACCCAGCGCGCTTGTCGGCGCTTGGGCCTCGTCCGTCTCGGCGGCAGCCCTTTCAACCCGAATCCTGGAACGCTTGGGCGCGCGATTCGCGTGCGGTCAGTCCGGGAGCATCGGCATCTCCAGACCCGGATTGTGGCCGACCAGGACGCCGCGGGTGACGGCTGCTGAGCCGAAGCGGTCGCGGACCGCGTCGAGGGCTGCGTCGAGGGCGACACCGTCCTTCTCCTCGAAGGGGAGCGGGAGCTGCATGTAGCGGTCGTCGAGGTTGCCGACCGAGATGCCGATCAGCGTTATGCCGCGTTCCTCGATCATCGGTAGCGCCGCTGCCAGCAGGCGCCGAGTCGCGTCCAGGATCGTCTGGGTGTGCGACGTCGCGCGGGGGAGGGTGTGCGAGCGGGTCGCTCGGGTGAAATCCGTGAAACGCAACCGCAGCACCACCGTGCGGCCGGTGCGGCCGGCGCCGCGCATCCGCCGGGTCACCCGGTCGACCAACCCCGCCAGCATCGCGTCGAGTGCTGCTGGCGTGCGCGGAGATCTGCCCAGCGCCCGTTGGGCGCCCATCGAACCGCGGCGCTTGCCGGTCTGCACCGCGCGTGGGTCGCGGTTGTGGGCCAGCGCGTCGAGGTGCCGGCCCGCCGCCCGGCCCAGCAACGACACCAGGCCCGCCTCGCCCAACCGCGCCAGCTGCCCGACCGTGAAGATCCGGCGGTCGCGTAGCTTCGCCGCGGTCACCGGCCCCACACCCCACAATCGCTCGACCGGCAGCGGATGCAGGAAATCGAGCTCCTTCTCGGTGGGGACCACGAGCAGGCCGTCGGGCTTGGCGACCCCGCTCGCCACCTTGGCCAGGAACTTGGTGCGCGCCACCCCGACCGTGATGGGCAACCCGACCTGGTCGCGCACCGCCTTGCGTAGGTCGGCCGCGATCTCCGACGGCGGCCCCGCGATCCGCCGCAACCCGCTGACATCAAGGAACGCCTCGTCGATCGACAGGCCCTCGACCGACGGCGTGGTCTGCCGGAACACCTCGAAGACCGCCCGGCTCGCCCGCGTGTAGGCGGACATCCTCGGCTCGACGACGATCGCGTCCGGGCACAGTTGCCGGGCCGCACGGCCGCCCATTGCCGTGCGTACCCCTGCGGCCTTTGCCTCATAGCTCGCCGCCAGGACCACGCCGCCGCCGACGATCACCGGACGGCCCCGCAGCCGTGGGTGGTCGCGCTGCTCCACCGACGCGTAGAAGGCGTCGAGGTCGGCGTGGAGAATGGTCCCCTCGGGCATAGAACATATGTTCGCATGGGCAGGTCAAGCGATGTCCAGCGAGTGCAGGGATATTGCGGTGAAGAAGATCTGACTCCGTCGGTAGGCTGCCCGTCCGTGACCGATCAGGGCGATTTGGCGCGGCTGTCCGCGCGGGTTCTGCTGCTCGACGGCGACTCCCGCGTCCTGCTCCTGAGGTTCGCATTCGACCAGCGCGACGTGTCGGAATTCGGCGCATATGGATGGTGCGCGCCCGGTGGGGGCGTCGAACCCGGCGAGTCGTCCGCAGAGGCGGCCGCTCGGGAGGTGCGCGAGGAGATCGGGTTGGCGGTCGCGCCTGACGATCTCGGCCGGCCGGTCGCGTACGTCGCCGGATATGCAGACCTCGGCTGGGCGCGGGGCGTGTTCCGGGACGACTTCTTCGTGCTGCGGGTCGACGCCTTCGAGCCGGACACCTCAGCCATGCTCGATCACGAGGCCGCGTACCACGTCGGGCACCGTTGGTGGACGAGCGCTGAGCTGGCGGTTCCGTCAGAGACGGTCTTCCCGTACGGGCTGGCCGGGCTCGTCGGCGAGCTCGGGGCCGGGCGTCGACCGGTGCGGGCGGTGGAGTTGCCGTGGCATCACGGCGCCGACTCGAGATAACGATCCTGTGAAGGAGACCCCACCGTTTCTGTGCAATCGGTCCCCGGTGGCTGTCTGAAGAGGACGTTTGCGCCCGCGTACCCCCTGAATTGTCCGTCTGGTTCACCCGCTTGCAATGTCGTAGCCCTTCGGTAACGTCCCGTCCGTCGATGTCCGAGGGGGGAAGATGTCCATACCTGGATCCATCCGGCGCGTGGTCGGCCTGATCGCCGCGCTGGTGCTCGTGGCCACCCTGCCCGCCGCTCCAGCCGTCGCCGGGGGCCGCGACGACGACCTGCCCGCGCGCCATTCACTACGCGAGCCGGTGACCGACGAGAACTTCTACTTCGTCATGGCCGACCGGTTCGCCAACGGCGACACCGCCAACGACCAGGGCGGCCTAGGCTCCGACTCGCTGGTGTCCGGCTTCGACCCGACCCGCAAGGGCTTCTACAACGGCGGCGACCTCAAGGGCCTGCGCTCGAAGATCGACTACATCAAGGGCCTCGGCACGACCTCCATCTGGCTCACGCCCAGCTTCAAGAACAAGGCGGTCCAGCTCGAAGACGGGCCGTCGGCGGGCTACCACGGCTACTGGATCACCGACTTCACCCAGATCGACCCGCACCTCGGCACGAACGCCGACCTGCGCGCCCTGATCGACACCGCGCACGCCAAGGGCATGAAGGTCTACTTCGACATCATCACCAACCACACCG
The DNA here is from genome assembly GCF_040676915.1 of Asanoa sp. NPDC049475. Lineage (NCBI taxonomy): Bacteria > Bacillati > Actinomycetota > Actinomycetes > Micromonosporales > Micromonosporaceae > Asanoa > Asanoa sp. NPDC049475. Next base: position 123,458 of record NZ_JBFAPY010000011.1, read on the forward strand.
CGGACGTCATCGGGTACGCGGAGGGCGCGCGCAAGGGCTACGTCAGCAAGGACGTGGCGCCCTACAAGACCGCGTCCGGCGCGACCTTCGACGACCGCGACTTCGCCGGCAAGGCGTCGTTCCCGGCGCTCGACCCGGCGACCTCGTTCCCCTACAAGCCGGTGCTCGACCCCGCCGAGCAGAACCTCAAGGTGCCGGCCTGGCTCAACGACGTCACGCTCTACCACAACCGTGGCGACACGACGTTCGTCGGCGAGAACTCCTACTACGGCGACTTCTTCGGCCTCGACGACCTGTTCACCGAGAACCCGCGGGTGGTCCGCGGAATGATCGACATCTACAAGACCTGGATCCGCGACTTCGGTGTCGACGGCTTCCGCATCGACACCATGAAGCACGTCAACGACGAGTTCTGGCAGGAGTTCGGTCCGGAGATCCTCGACTACGCCCACCGCCAGGGCAAGCCCGAGTTCTTCATGTTCGGCGAGGTCTTCGACACCACGAAGAGCTTCACCTCGCAGTTCACCACCCGCGACCGGATGCAGTCGGTGCTCGACTTCCCGTTCCAGGACGCGGCCCGCAACTTCGCGTCCCGCGGGCAGCCGGCCGGCGCGCTGCAGACGTTCTTCGCCGGTGACGACTGGTACACGGACGCCGACTCGAACGTCTACCAACTGCCGACGTTCCTCGGAAACCACGACATGGGCCGGATCGGCGGATTCGTCCGGGGCGACAACCCCGGCGCGACCGACGCCGAGTGGGTGGCCCGCGACCGGCTCGCCCACGAGCTCATGTACCTGTCCCGCGGCAACCCCGTCATCTACTACGGCGACGAGCAGGGCTTCACCGGCCCCGGCGGCGACCAGGACGCGCGGCAGACGCTGTTCGCCAGCCGAGTTCCCGACTACCTCGACGACGACCTGCTCGGCACCGACGCGACGCATGCCCAGGACAACTTCGTCACGACCCACCCGTTGTACGCGTCGATCGGTGGCCTGGCCGCGCTGACCAAGCGGCACCCCGCCCTGCGTGACGGCGCCCAGCAGCACCGCTATGCGAGTGACGGCCCTGGCATCTACGCCTTCTCCCGGGTCGACCGGCGGGACCAGCGCGAATACGTGGTCGCGCTCAACAACAGCGAGACGGCCCAGTCGGCGGCGATCCCGACCTACGCGACGGGTCGGGCGACCTTCAAGAACGTCTACGGCGATGGGCCGAAGACGGTGCGCACGGGCAACGACGGTCGGCTGTCCGTGACGGTGCCGCCGCTGTCGGCGGTGGTCTACCAGGCTTCCGGCAAGGTGCCTGGCTCGCGCTCGGCGCCGTCGGTGTCGCTAGGCGCGCCGGCGCCGGCACCCGGCTCCCGCGGCCGGTTGCAGGTGACGGCCGACGTCGCGGGTTCCTCGTTCTACGAGGTCACCTTCTACGCGTCGGTCGCTGGTGGACCGTGGCGGCCGGTCGGCACCGACGACAACGCGCCCTACCAGGTCTTCGACGACGTGAGCGACCAGCGGGCCGGCACCTCGGTGCGCTACCGCGCGGTGGTGCTCGACAACAAGGGACACAGCCGGGAGTCGGGCGTCCGGTCCGGGGTCGTGCCGGCTCCGCTCGTCACGATCGAGGCGCCCTCCGAGGGCAGTGGCGTCCGCGGCACGGTCGAGGTGCGCGCGGTGGTCGACCCGGAGCGGGCAACCAACGTGGTCGCGATCGAGCGTCGCGTCGGCGACGGCCCGTGGACGCGGGTCGGCACGGACTCGTCCTCGCCGGCCTACACGGTGTTCGACGACCTGACGCCGCTCGATCTGGCGGCCAACACCCCGGTCGAGTACCGGGCGGTGCTCCTACCCGGCGGCCTCGCCGGCCCGGGTGCGACGTCCGAGCCACGCCGGGTCCGCGCTGCCGGCCCACCGGCCACCTCGGCGACGGTGCACTACTACCGACCGGCCGGCGACTACGGCGACCCGGCGGCGGGCTGGGGGCTGCACATGTGGGGCGACGCGGTGGCGCCGGAGGTGCTGGCCCAGATCGCCTGGGACAAGCCCTGGCCACGCTCGGGAGTGACCGACGGCTGGGCCGACTACGCGATCCCGCTGGCCAGCGACACGCAGCCGGTCAACTTCATCATGCACCTACCCAGCGGCGACTCGGTCCCGTCGACCAGAGAGCCGGGCGGTGACCGCTCCTTCCTACCGATCAACACACCGGAGATCTGGCTCATCCAGGGCGACCCCACGATCTACACGAGCAAACCGGCGGTCTAGCCGCCCGGCCACCTTGTGTCCCGCCGTCGCCCGCGCGGCGGCGGGACCAGGAAAAGGCGGCTCCCGCGGTGCCGGGGTGGCTCGGTCTTGCTGTCGGGGCGGTGCCCGGATCGCGAGCGCGGGTCGGGAGGTGGCGGCGTCTCGATCCCGCCTCCGCGCAACGGCGGGCCAGGAAGGCGGCTCCGGCGGTGCCGGGGGTGCCTCGGTCACGCCGCCGTCCAGCGGTGGGCTACCAAGCGGCTCCGGCGATGCCGGGGTGCCGTCGCCGAGCAGGACCAGAGCATGCGGTCATCGCCCTCAGGGGTGAGGCGGACCGCGACGCCGCCACGGGACTGTGCAGGCGGTGCGCCGGGAGTTCGACGGAGCGGGCGGGGCAGGTCGCATCGGTCCCGCCCCGCGCAGCAGCGGGACAGTGGCGCGGCTCTGGCGGTGCTGGGGAGCGTCGCCTGATCGTGGCGGTCGACACGGCCGGGAATGTGTTCCCCGCGTCAGGTGCTGGATCGAGTCGTGACTGTGACGCAGGCTACCGACGACCTCAGCGACGTGTTGGAACGGCTCCGCTGGTCGGTGGGCGCCTACCGCAAGGAGACGTTGCGAGCCGGCGAGCGGCGCTCCGTCGGTGGTGCGGGGATGCGATTCCACTTCGTCGCCCAGGGTGGGCTTGATGTGCGGGGCGTCACGGGGAAGCGGCTCGGCACAGGCGACTTTCTGCTGCTGCCGCGCGGCGGCGAACATGTGCTCGTCGCGCAAGGCGAGACGGTGGTGCACACGGGTGACCTGGAGTACGCCTCACCCGTCGCCGCCCAGGTGGCGGCCGTGATGCCGGACATGCTGGTCGCTTGCTGCTTCACGACCCGCGAGCCGGTGGTCGCCGCGCTGATCGAGGGCATGGCCGGCGAGGCGTGCGGCGAGCGGCCAGGCTCGCGGTCGGTGATCTCGCAACTCGCCAACATCGTCGCGGCCGCCGCTATCCGGAACTGGGTGGAGTCCGGGTGCGGGAGCCTGCCGCTGTTGGCGGTGCCGCTGCGGGATACCGACATCGCGCGCGCCGTGGAGGCCATCCACGACGACCCGGGCTCGCCATGGACGGTCGAGACGCTCGCGCGGGTCGCGCTCGCCTCACGGTCGGCGTTCGCCAAGCGGTTCCGGGACACGGTGGGGGACTCGCCCGCCCGCTACCTCGCCCGCATCCGGATGGAGCACGCGAAACGCCTGCTCGCCGAACGGGGAAGCGTCGCCGAGGTCGCGGTCCAGCTCGGGTACGGCTCCGAGGCCGCCTTCAGCCGCGCCTTCCGCCGGCACGCCGGCGTGCCACCCACACAGTGGCGGCACACCAGCGATGAACCGCTGAGACTGCCCGTCTGACAGGCGACCGTCGACCGATCGCGACCAGTGCGGGCATCGCGTTCGGACATCGCCATCGAACGGTGGACGATGCTGGTCGTGCGGGTGCTGAGGCTCGCGCAGCGTGCCCGTGCACCCGCGGTGTCGTGCCCAGGTAGGGCGCGGTGCGCCGGACGGCGCCACCAACACACGGGCCGGCGCACGGCCAGCCTGCCCCACCGGCCAGGACGCCGGACTGCTGGCCGCCCGCGGCATCGCGGTCGCCATCTCACCTCAGAAGCGGCGGGCGCTCGTGAACAGGGCGCCGCCGGCGATGGCGGCGACTCCGGCCACCACCAGGGCCACCTGGACGTCGAACGCGTCGACCAGGACGCCGCCGACAGCCGCGCCGAGGGCGATCGCTACCTGGAACATCGCCGTCGCCAGGCTGCCGGCCGGTTCCAGGCGGGTCGGTTCTACCCGGGCCACCCAGGTCAGTACCAGCGTGGGTAGGCCGCCGAACGCGAGTCCCCAGACGCCCACCGCGGCCGCGACCGCGCCGTACGAACCCGACATCACCGCGAAGACCGTTACTGCCGCGCCGATCAACAGGGGCGCCACCAGGACGCCGAGGCGGAGGCGGCGGTCGGCCAGGGGGCCGGCGAGCATCGTGCCGACGAAGGCCGCGATGCCGAAGATCGTCAGTAGGAGCGCGAGGGACGACGGCGTGATGTCGGGCACGCGCTCGGCCGCCGGCCGGATGTAGGTGAACGCCGCGAAGTGGCCGCCCGCGACCAGGAGGATCGCGATCATGCCCAGGATCATCGTGCGGCCGCGGGCCGTGTCGACCAGGGCGCGCAGCGGTGGTGCGCCGGAGGCGGCTACCGGTGGGAGCCAGGCCAGCAGCAGGAGCAGCGCGACGATCGCCATGCCCCCGGCCAGCCAGAACACCGGGCGCCAGCCCCAGGCCTCGCCGAGGTAGGTGCCGACCGGTACCGCCGTGACCGTCGCCAGCGAGACGCCCAGGTTGACCACCGTCATCGCGCGGCCCAGTCTGTCGTCGCTGACGAGTTGGCCTACCACCGCGAGCGCCATCGCCCAGAAGCCGGCAATCGCGACGCCGAGGATGAGGCGGCCGAGGAGCAGCAGCGGGTACCACGGGGCCAGCGCCACCAGCACGTCCGAGACGACCGCCAGCACGATCAGCAGGGCCAGGAGGCGGCGACGGTCCAGACGGGGTACGACGATCGCGATCGTCGGCGCCGTGATCGCTCCCATGATCGCCGTTGCGGTGACCGCCTGACCGGCCACGCCTTCGGTGACGTTCATGTCGGCGGCGATCCTGGGCAGCAGGCTCGCCGGCAGGAACTCACTGGTCACGAGGGCGAAGATGCTGAGCCCGACGGCCGCGACCGCGAACCACGGCGAACGCGCCGGACGTGCGGCGGCGCCGACCGCGGGCTCACGAAGATCAGAGGTCAGAGTCACCGCGCAAGCGTCGCCGCGAATGACCCGCAATGCTTGATCGTCCGTCGCCGCTGTTTGACGAATCGTCCACGTCTGGGCGACCGACGGTCGTAGCGTTCGAGGAGGAACCGGCGCTCCACCTCGTCGGCAGTCAGGGCCAAGGTCTCCTCGTGCGCCGAGGCCGCCTCCGAGACCCGACCAGCACCGTCGGTGCGGATCCCTCAGAGCGACCCGAGGCGTTCGAGAAGGAACCGGCGCTCGACGTCGTTGGACGTCAGGACCAGGGCCTCCTCGTACGCCGAGGCCGCCTCCGGGATCCGTCCGAGCCGCCGCAGGAAGTCGGCCCGCGCCGCGCTCAGGTAGGGATACGTCGCCAGCGCCGGCTCGCTCAAGAGCGGAGACAGCGCGTCCAACCCGGCAGACGGCCCGTCCCGCATCCCGACCGCCACAGCTCGGTTCAGCGCGACCACCGGAGACGGCCACAGCACGAACAGCCGCTCGTACAGCGCGACGATCTCCTGCCAGTCGGTCGCCTCCCACGACGGAGCGGAAGCGTGCGTGGCCGCGATCGCCGCCTGGAGTGTGTAACGGCTCGGCGGACCACGGCGCAGCGCCTCGACCAACAACGCGACGCCCTGCTCGATCAGCGTCGCATTCCACAGTGAACGGTCCTGTTCGGACAACAACAGCAGGCGCCCGGAGGCGGACACCCGGGCCGTGGCCCGGGAAGAGGTGAACAGCATCAACGCGAGTTGGGCCGAGACCTCGGCCGACGTCGGCATCAGCAGGTGCAGCAGCCGACCCAGGTCCAACGCCCGGTCGAGCAGGTCGTGCCGCACCAGTCCCGGCCCCGCCGGCGCCGTGTGCCCGGTGGTGAAGATGAGCTGCACCACCTCCAGCACCACCGAGAGCCGTTCGCCCAGCGACTCCGGGGGCGGCGTCCGGTACGGGATCCGGGCCGTCGCGATCTTCTTCTTGGCCCGGGTCAGCCGCGCCGCCATCGTCGCCTCGGACACGAGAAAAGCTCGGGCCACCTCGCCTGTCGACAGTCCGCAGACCAGCCGCAGCGTCAACGCCGCCTGCGCCTCCCGGGACAGCGCCGGGTGGCAGCACGTGAAGACCAGCCGGAGCCGGTCGTCGTCCAGCGCGGAGTCCGGCGGGGAGACGGAACCGTCGGTGACCAGCAACGGCAGGCGCTGCCGGAACGCCGCCCGCCGGCGCAGCTCGTCAAGAGCGCGGTTGCGGGCGACCCGGGTCAGCCACGCACCCGGCCGGTCCGGAACGCCGGACGTCGGCCACACCACCAACGCCGAGGCGAACGCCTCCTGGACGCACTCCTCGGCGAGGTCCAGGTCCCCGGTCGTCCGCGCCAGCACGGCCAGCAGCTGTGCCCACTCGCGGCGGTGGGCCAGTGCCACCGCCGCGTCGACGGACTCGCTCATCCGTGGTCGACTACTGGCCGGATCTCCACCGCGCTGTGCGAGGCCCGCACCTCCGGCAGCAGAGCCGCCAGCTTGGTGACCTGGTCGAGGTCGTCGGCCTCGACCAGGTAGTACCCGCCGAGCCCTTCCTTGGTCTCCAGGAACGGCCCGTCGGTCAGCAGCAGGCCGCCGTCGGAGCCGGCCCGCAGCGTCGTGGCCACCTGCGGCGACTCCAGTTGCGCGCCACCTTTGACGCCCGCACCGGCGGCGTCCCGGAACGCCTCGTGCGCGGCGTCGTGCGTCTTCCACTCCTCCGGCGTCATCGCGTCCCACTGGGCCTGGTCGCCAAAGATCAACAGCATGTACTTCGCCATGGGATGGCCTTCCGGACGTGGGGCCGCGGCGCGGCCCCCTCACCGCACCGACGAACCCCACGATGCCGGAATCGACGCCCGGACGGAAATTTCTTAGGGCCGGGCCTCGTACACCAGGTTGAACGGGGTCTCGGAGACCCGGCGGAAGCGCGTGAAGCCGGCCTCCGTCGCGATCCGGCGGATGGCCGCCTCGCCGGCCTGGGCGCCCAGCGCGTAGCCGCCGTCCTGCGAGAGCGCGTTCGGCACGCACAGGAACGTGGAGAACCCGTAGTAGACCCGCCCAACCGGGTTGAGGTTGTCGGCGACCGTGTCGCCGGCGATCGGCTCGACGATCATCCAGGTGCCGTCGGTGGCCAGCGACTCGCGGACGTGCCGGGCCGCGCCCAGCGGGTCGCCCATGTCGTGGATCGCGTCGAACGTCGTCACCAGGTCGTACGGGCCGCCGCTGAACGTCTGCGCGGTCGCCGCCTCGAACGACGCCCGTTCGGCCACACCGGCGTCCGCGGCCCGCTTGTGCGCCTGCATGATCGACTGGTCGTGGTAGTCCGAGCCCGAGAACCGCGACGCCGGGAACGCCTTGGCCATCAGCACGGTCGACGCGCCGTGCCCGCAGCCGATGTCGGCGACGCTGGCACCCGCGCGCAGCTTGTCCTCGACCCCGTCCAGCGCCGGCAGCCAGGCCGTGGTCAGGTTCGCCAGGTAGCCGGGCCGGAAGAACCGCTCGCACCCTTCGAACACCTCGGCGTCGTGCTCGTGCCAGCCCATGCCGTCGCCGCTGCGGATCGCCGCCGTGATCCGGGGCTCGGCCCGCAGCGCGCCCAGCGCGAGCTGGAACGCACCCGGCACGAACACCGGGCCTTCCGGGTCGGTGAGCGCGAACGCCTGCTCCTCGGTCAGCGAGTAGGAGCCGGTGGCCGCGTCGTACTGCACGTAGCCGCCGGCCGCCTGCCCGCGCAGCCACTCGTCGACGTACCGCGTGTCGGTGCCGGTCGCCTCGGCCAGGTCGGCCGGCGTGCGGGGCGCCGCGGCGAGCGCGCGGTAGAGCCCGAGCCGCTCGCCGACCACCACGTTGCCGGCCGCCATCGTCGCGCCCAGGTCACCGACGAACCGGCCGAGGAACTCCATCAACCGGTCGTTGTCCAAAGCCATGATCATTTCCCCCTCTGAAAGGTCGTGTCCGGGCATAGGTTCCGCAGCGTCGTTGCAGGGCGCTTGCAACCGCATTGCAATGCCGCCCGGCAGGCTTGCCGACATGCGGGCACGGGAACCAGACATCGAGGGGTACGTCAAACGCGACGGCGTCCGGATCGGGTACGAGGTGTTCGACCCGGGCGACCCCGACGCACCGACCGTCGTGCTGCTGCCGGCCTGGTCGATCGTCGACTCGCGGCACTGGAAGGCACAGGTGCCGTACCTGTCGCGCGAGTTCCGGGTGATCACGATCGACCCGCCCGGCAACGGCCGCTCGGACCGGCCGACCGACCCGGCCGCCTACAGCGACGACGCGCACCTGGGCTACCTGCTCGCGGTGCTGGACGCCGTCGGGGCCGACCGGGTGGTGCTGGTCGGCCTGAGCCGTGGCGGCTGGTGGTCGCTGGTCGGCGCCGCCCGCCTGCCCGACCGGGTGCTCGGAGCCGTGGCCATCGCGCCCGTCGCCCCGTTCCTCGACGAGCAGCCCCCGCACCGCCAGGTCGCGCACTTCGAGCGGCAGCGCGACTCGTACGACGGCTGGCAGATGTTCAACCGCCACTTCTGGCAGCAGAACCTGCGGGGTTTCGCCGAGTTCTTCTTCACCACGGTGATCAGCGAGCCGCACTCGACCAAGCAGATCGAGGACGCGGTCGGCTGGTCGACGCAGACCACGCCGGAGTCGCTGATCGCCGCGGAGCGCAGCCAGCGGTGCGTCCGCGACCGCGACGAGACCGAGGCGCTGCTGCGCGGGATCGACCGCCCGGTGCTGGTCATCCGGGGCTCCGACGACCACTGCCGCACCCCCGACGAGATGGCGCGCGCGGCGCGGTTGTCAGGCGCGCACGACGTGGTGCTCGACGGCGCCGACCACATGCCGCACACCCGCGAGCCGGTGGTGGTCAACCGGCTGCTCCGCGACTTCGTCCGGCAGGCGACCGCGACACCGCCGAAGCAGATCCGCTGGCAACGGCCGCTGAACCGGCCACGGCGGGTGCTCTACCTGTCGTCACCCATCGGGCTCGGGCACGTCGAGCGGGACGCCGCGATCGTCGACGCCCTGCGCCGCAAGCGGCCCGGCGTGCAGGTCGACTGGCTCGCGCAGCATCCGGTGACGGAGGTGCTGGAGCGGCGCGGCGAGCACGTGCATCCGGCCTCCCGGCACCTGGTCACCGAGTCCGCGCACATCGAGAGCGAGGCCGGCGAGCACGACCTGCACGCGTTCCAGGCCATCCGGCGCATGGACGAGATCCTGGTCGCCAACTTCATGGTGTTCGCCGACCTGGCCGAGCACGAGCCGTACGACCTCTGGGTCGGCGACGAGGCCTGGGAGCTCGACTACTTCCTGCACGAGAATCCCGAGCTCAAGCGCACCGCGTACGCGTGGCTGACCGACTTCGTCGGCTGGCTGCCGATGAACCCCGGCGAGGAGCATCTCACCGGCGACTACAACGCCGAGATGGTCGAGCAGATCGCCCGCTTCCCGAGGCTGCGCGACCGGGCCGTGTTCGTGGGCAACCCCGACGACCTGGTCGACGACCCGCTCGGGCCGGGCCTGCCGAGCGTCCGCGACTGGACGCTGGAGCACTTCGCGTTCAGCGGCTACGTCGCCGACTTCCCGCCGGTCGACGACGACGGACGCGCCCGGCTGCGGGCCGACCTCGGCTGGGCGCCCGACGAGCCGGTGTGCGTCGCGACCGTCGGCGGCTCCGGCGTGGGTGGCGACCTGCTGCGCAAGGTGGTCGACGCCTTCCCGGCCGCCCGGCGGGCGGTGCCGGGGCTGCGGCTCGTCGTCGTGACCGGTCCACGGCTGGACCCGGCTCCGATCGCCAAGCGCGAGGGGCTGGAGGTGCACGGCTACGTCCATGGCCTGCACCGGCTGCTGGCCGCCTGCGACCTGGCCGTCACGCACGGCGGCCTGACCACCACGATGACCCTCACCGCGCACCGCCGCCCGTTCCTCTACGTCCCGCTGCGCAACCACTTCGAGCAGAACCGGCACGTCCGGCACCGGCTCGACGCGTACCGGGCCGGTCAGCACGTCGACTATGGACAGACCGACCCGGAGAACCTGGCGGCGTTGATCGCCCAATCGATCGGCCGGCGCGTCGACTACCGGCCGGTGGAGACCGACGGTGCCGAGCGGGCGGCGGACCTGCTGGCCGAGCTGTTCTGAAGAGCCCGGGCGGCGGCCAGTGGTGCGCGCCAGCCGGTCCGCTCGCCGGCGGCCAGCAGCGGCGCCAGCACCGCGGCGGCGCGCTCGGGCTCGTCGCGGGCCAGCCAGGCCCGAGCCACCGACGTGTACGCGTCGGCGCCGTAGAGCCAGGCCGCGTCCGGTGGGGCGACGACCGAGCGGAGCAGGGCGTCGGCCTCGTCGAGCAGGTCCGGTGCGCCGGTCGCCTCGGCCAGCGGCGCGAGGCAGCGCAGCCGATAGGCGGCCGTGCGGTGCGACGCGGTGACGGCGAGGCCGCGCTCCAGCACGGGGATGGCCGCCGCGCGGTCGCCGAACTCGACCAGCGTGGTGCCGTGCATCGCGTCGACCGCGGCCGCGAACCAGGCGTGCGACTCCATCGTGGATGCCCGGTGTCCCAGCGCCAGCGCGTCGGCGCGGCGGCCGTCCAGGCGGGCGATCCAGCCGAGGTGGGCCAGGTACCAGGGCGCGTAGCTCCGGTAGCCGCTGCGCTCGTTGATCGCCATCGCCTCGCCGACCCGAGCGGCCGCCTCCCCCCAGCGGCCCGCCGCGAGGTGCGGAAAGGCCGACTCGAACCGGCACCACTGCAGGAGCGACAGGTCGCCCCGCACCAGCGGCTCGAGCTCGGTCAGCAGGGCGGACAGCTCGGTCACCTCGCCGAGATAGGCGTACGCCGTCTTCAGCCCGTCGAAGGCCGCCGCGAGCGCCGGGCCGCCGGGCGCCACCTCCCGTGCCCGCCGGCCGTAGGCGAGCGCTTCGACGAACCGCAGCTGGTTGCAGCTCAGCACGGCCAGCCAGCCGAGCAGCTCCGCCTCGGCGCCCCGGTCGCCCAGCTGCTCGGCGAGCGCGAGCGCGGCGCGCATGTGCCCGATGCCGTCCTCGACCGGCCGCCCGACCCCGGCCCAGGCCGGCCCGCCCAGCTCGCGCAGCGCGGCCATCTCGGCCCGGCGGTCGCCGGTCTCGCGGCTGAGCCCGAGCGCGACGGCGGCGTCGGCGAGCGCGTCGTCGTAGCGGAACATCGTCTCGCGTACCCGGGCGCGCAGCAGCAGCGCGGTCGTCCGCAGCTCGAGGTCGGCGCACCGGTCGGCAGCCGCGACCGCGTTGTCGAGCAACGCGTCGGCGTCGGCCGCGGCGTAGCGCTTGGCGGCCCGCTGCCCGGCGGCCAGCCAGGCGCGGCCCGCGCGGCGGTCGTCGCCCGCCGCCTGCGCGTGCCGGGCCACGGCCTCCGGGTTGTCGGCCAGCAGGTCCGCGGCGCGCAGGTGGTGGGCCAGCCGGGTGGGCGGCGGCGTCGAGTCGTAGAGCACCTCCTGGACGAGGTCGTTGGCGAACTCGTACGCCCGGCCGGCCACCCGGGTCAGCCGCGTCTCCAGCAGCCGCTCGCAGCGCAGCGTCGCCTCCGCCGCCCCGACGCCGAGCAGGCCCGCGACCGCTGCCGGCGCGAACGACGGGCCCAGCACGGCGGCGGCCCGCAGCAGCTCCTCGGCACCGGCGCCGGCGGCCCGCACCCGGGCCAGCACGCTGGCCCGCAGCGACTCCGGGACGCCGGTGTCGCCGGCCGCGAGCGCTCGCAGGGTCTCCACCACGAACAGCGTGTGCCCGCGGGTCCGGCGGGCGATCTCGGCCACGTGGGCCTGCTGCCCGGCCGCCTTGGCCAGCGCCGCGATGGCGGGCTCGTCGAGCGGCCCGAGCGGCACGGTCGCGGCGACGCCGTCGAGGGTGGCGACCGCCTGCCGGCCCTCCGCCGCCCGTACGGTCGCGACGACGAGCAGCCGGGCGGTGCCGGCGTGCCGGGCCAGGTAGTGCAGCAGCTCGACCGTGGCCGCGCCGGCGTGCTGGAGGTCGTCGACCACGAGCAGCACCGGACGCGGCTGGGAGAGCCGGAGCAGGAAGGTCGTCACCGCGTCGTACGCGGCCCGGCGCTCCGCCTCGGGGCTGCCGCGCTCGGCCGGCGGGGCCCCCAGGACGGCCGCCGCGGCGGGGACCAGGGCGGCCAGCGCTCCGGCCCGGCCGGTGGCGGCGGCACGCACCCCGTCCGGCGGGGTCGCCGTGACCAGCTCGCCGACCGCCTCGACCACCGGTTGCAGGAACAGTGAGCGTTCGGCGGCGTAACAGCGGACGGTGACCACGGTGCCGGGCGTCGCCCGGGCCAGCCGGGCCAGCTCCTGCGCGAGCCGGGTCTTGCCGATGCCGGGCTCACCGGTCAGCAGGACCACTCCCGGCCGGCCGCCGATGGCGTCCTGCCAGGCGGCGAGCAGCTCGCCGGTCTCGCGCTCGCGGCCGGCCAGCCTGTTGCGTCCCGCCCGCTCCGGGCCGACGGACGTGCCGCGCAGCACCGCCACGTGCAGGTCGCGGGTCGCGGGGGAGGGGTCGACGCCGAGATCCTCGGCGAGCACCGCGCGGAGTCGCTCGTAGACGGCGAGGGCGCGGGCCGGCTCCCCGAGCGCGTCGTGCGCACGGATCAGGGCGCGCGCGGCGTCCTCGTCGAAGGGGTCGACCCGCAGGGCGGCGTCGGCCGCGTCGCGGGCGCGGGCGGGCACCCCCGCCGCCAGGGCCGCCGCGGCGACCGTCTGCCGGGCGCGGCGCAGGTGACCGGCCTGCTCGGAGCGGACGGCCGCGGCCCAGTCGGCCGCCGGCTCGGCGATCAGTGCCGGTGCGGCGGCCAACACCGCTTCGGCGTGGCCCGCCACCTCCAGCGCGGCCGCGGGGTCTCGGGTCAGCTGAGCCTGCGCGGAGGTCACCAGGCGGGCCGCCTCGTGCAGGTCGACCGTGACCTCGTCGGCCAGCCGGTAGCCGCCGCGACCGCCCTCGACCAGCGCCTGGCCGAGCGCGGCCCGCACGCGGCTGACCAGCGTGGCGACGTTGTCGGCGGGCCGTTGCGGCGGCCGGCCGGGCCACAGCACGGCCACGATCCGGTCGACGGTGACGATCCGGCGCTCGGCGGCCAGCAGCGCCAGCAGCGTCCGGGCCTTGCGGCTGCCCACCTCGGCATCGGGCAGCACCCGCTCGCCGCGCGCCACGGCGAACGGCCCGATGAGCCGGATGCCCGTCGTCCCCACGTGGTCTTGCTACGTCGCCGGGTTCGGGCAGGTCAACCCTTCGTTCGGCAATCCGACGGTCAGGAGAGCACGGAGCTGTAGGCGTTGAGGGCCGGCTGGCCGCCGAGGTGGGCGTAGAGCACGTTGGAGTCGCGCGGGATCTCGCCCTCGCGGACCAGGTCGATCAGGGCCGCCATCGACTTGCCTTCGTAGACCGGGTCGATGATCATGCCCTCGAGCCGCGCGGTGAGCCGGATCGCGTCCACCGTGGACGCCACCGGGATGCCGTAGAGGTCGCCGGCCCAGCCCTCCAGCACCGTGATCTCGTCGGCGCGCAGGTCCCGGCCGAGACCGATCAGCTCGGCCGTGTTGCGGGCGATCTTCTCCACCTGGGCGCGGGTCTCGTCGATCTTCGCGGAGGCGTCGATTCCCAGCACCCGCCGTGGCCGGTCCTGGCCGGCGAAACCCGCGATCATCCCGGCCTGGGTGCTGCCGGTGACGCTGCAGACGACGACGGTGTCGAAGAAGACGCCGAGCTCGGCCTCCTGGCGCTGCACCTCGTAGGCCCAGTTGGCGAACCCGAGGCCGCCCAGCCGGTGGTCGGACGCGCCGGCCGGGATCGCGTAGGGGACACCGCCGGCGGACCGCACGTCGTCGAGCGCCCGCTGCCAGCTCTCCTTGAAGCCGATGCCGAAGCCCTCGTCGACCAGGCGCACGTCGGCGCCGAGGATGCGCGAGAGCAGGATGTTGCCGACCTTGTCGTTGACCGGGTCCGGCCAGTCGACCCAGCTCTCCTGCACCAGCACGGCGGCCAGCCCGGCGCGAGCCGCCACCGCCGCTACCTGCCGGGTGTGGTTGGACTGGATGCCACCGATGCTGACGAGCGTGTCGGCGCCGGTGGCCAGCGCGTCGGCGAGCAGGTATTCGAGCTTGCGGGTCTTGTTGCCGCCGTACGCCAGGCCGCTGTTGCAGTCTTCGCGCTTGGCCCAGATCCTGGGGCCGCCGAGGTGCGCGGTGAGGCGGTCGAGCGGGTGCACCGGGCTCGGGCCGAACAGCAGTGGGTAGCGCTCGAAGTCGTCGAGGGGCACGGTCACTCTCCTTGCGGCAGGAGCCAGGGGGTGACCCCAAGCAGCGGCATGCAACATATTGCACTCCACACATCGCCGGACGTCAAGACGTTCGCGGACCGCTGAACCTCGCTGCTGCCAGCAGCGCGGCCTGGTGGGCCGCCGTTCGACGAACGCATGGTGGGCTCACAGCACGCGACGTGAGGAGACACGCATGCAGAGCTTGACGGGCGGGATGTCGCTCGACGACCAGTTGGCGACCCGGCTGCTGCACCAACGGATCATCGTTCTCGGAGCGGAGGTGGACGACCCGATCGCCAACCGGTTGTGCGCGCAGTTGCTGCTGCTGTCGGCCGAGGACCCGCAGTCGGACATCAGCCTCTACATCAACTCGCCGGGCGGCTCGGTCAGCGCCGGGCTGGCCATCTACGACACGATGCGGGTGATCCCCAACGACGTGCGGACCGTCGCGATGGGGCTGGCCGGCAGCATGGCGCAGTTCCTGCTCTGCGCGGGCACCGCGGGCAAGCGGTTCGCCCTGCCGAACGCGCAGGTGCTGATGCACCAGGGGAGCGCCGGCTTCGGCGGCACCGCGGCCGACATCGAGATCTACGCCGGCCAGCTCGAGCGGATCGGGCGCACGCTCGTCGAGCTCATCGCCCGGCACACCGGCCAGCCGGTCGAGGTCGTCGACCGGGACAGCGGGCGGGACCGGTGGTTCAGCGCCGACGAGGCCCTCGCCTACGGGATGGTCGACCGGGTGGTGGACCGCGTCGACGACGTGCGCCCGGCGGTCACCCGCCAGCCGGTGGGGCTGTGAGCATGAGCCAGTACACGATCCCGACCGTCATCGAGCGCACCTCGACCGGCGAACGCGCCTTCGACATCTACTCCCGGCTGCTGGCCGAGCGGATCATCTTCCTCGGCACCGAGATCGACGACGGCGTCGCCAACGTCGTGATGGCCCAGCTCCTGCACCTGGAGTCGGCCAACAGCGACATGGAGATCGGCCTCTACATCAATTCGCCGGGCGGCTCGTTCAGCGCGCTGACCGCCATCTACGACACCATGCGGTTCGTACGCCCGAACATCGCCACGTTCTGCCTCGGCCAGGCGTCGTCGGCCGCGGCCGTGCTGCTCGCCGCCGGCACGCCGGGCAAGCGCGCGGTGCTCAAGCACGCGAAGGTGACGCTGCACCAGCCGTCCAGCCAGGCCCGCGGCACGCTGCCGGACCTCGCCGTCCAGGCCAAGGAGGTGGGTCGCGTACGCGCGGAGATGGAGGAGATCCTCGCCGAGGTCAGCGGACACCAGACCGGGAAGATCCGCGCCGACATCGACCGCAACCTGACGCTGTCGGCGGACGAGGCGGTGGCGTACGGCCTGGCCGACCACGTCGTGCGGAGCCGCAAGGGCGCGCCACTTGCCCGCGTCGGTTAGGCCGCGACCAGCAGCCGGACCTCGCCGGCGCGGCTCGTCGACGGGGGACGGCCCACGCGGGCGTCGGCCAGCCGCAGGACGGGTGCCACGGGCCGGGCGGCGAGGAGGTCGCGGCCCGCCGCGGCCAGCAGGTCGGGCAGGTCGATGCCGAGCGCCGTGCAGACGGCCGCGAGGACCTCGGACGACGGCTCCTTGCGGCCGCGCTCGACCTCAGAGAGGTATTGCGCCGAGACCCGTGCCCGTGCCGCCACCTCGGCCAGCGTGCGTCCCTGCCGCAGCCGGACCCGGCGCAGCAGCTTGCCGAACACCTCGCGAAGCGGCGGATCGGTCACGCGGCTGACTCTAGGCGGGTCCGCCCGCGAGGTGGCCCGGTTTCGCGCTCGGCGTAGCTAGGTTAATCACCATGACGAACGACGCCGCGCCGTTCCGGGACATCGACGCCTTGCCGGAGCCCGTCTTCGACGCGATCTTCGGCGTGCTGCGGGCGATGGCCGGACACCCGGAGATCCAGCGGGTACGCGCGGCCGCGTGGGAGGCGCTGCGTCCCGCACCGGGCCAGCGGCTGCTCGACGCGGGCGCCGGTGCCGGAGAGGTCGCCCGGGACCTGGCCGTCGCGGTCGGCCGGGACGGCGAGGTCGTGGCGATGGACGCGTCCCAGCGGACCCTGGCTGGCGCTCGGGCCTTGACACCGCCCGACCTGCCGATCCGGTTCGTCCAGGGCGACATCACCCACCTCGAGTTCCAGGCCGACACCTTCGACGGAGTCCGCTCCGAGCGCGTGCTCCAGCACCTCGCCGACCCGGACGCCGCGGTGCGCGAGCTGGTGCGGGTCACCCGGCCCGGCGGGCGGGTCTGCCTCGTCGACACCGACTGG
This sequence comes from Asanoa sp. NPDC049475, assembly GCF_040676915.1. NCBI lineage: Bacteria > Bacillati > Actinomycetota > Actinomycetes > Micromonosporales > Micromonosporaceae > Asanoa > Asanoa sp. NPDC049475. Next base: position 140,096 of record NZ_JBFAPY010000011.1, read on the forward strand.
GAGTCGCTGGCCGTCGACGGCATCCGGACCGACCTGACCCTCGCGTTGCGCGAGCGGCTCCTCGGCGTGGACCCGAACCATCACGACGACATGGGCCGCACGCTGCGCCGGCGCCTGGTCCAGGTCGGCCTCGCCGACGTGGCCGCCACCCCGGTGACCTGCTACTTCCCCGATCCCGCCTCGGCCGCCGTGGTGGTGCCGCTGTTTGACCCGGCGGTGCCGCCGGAGGCCAGGATGATCCCCGACGACCTGCGCGACACCTGGTTCTCCGAGCTCGCCGCGGCCGGCGAGCGTGGCGAGTTCCTGGCCGTGCTGACGATCTGGGTGGCCGCCGGAGTCGTCAGCTGAGCGCGGTCTTCAGCAGCAGCGGTGCCGCCGCGGCCCATGCCTGCGGTGAGCAGGAGTGCGGATAGGGGACCGGCGTCTGGCCGGCCCGGCGCGGCATGCCGGTCAGCACCTCGGGCAGTCGCCCGCCCGCGGACGCGGCCGCCGCGACCAGGCCGTCGGCGATCCGGGCGGCCGCGGCGGTGTGGCCGACCCGGGCCAGCCCGGCGACCGTCAGCGCCGTGTCGTGTGGCCAGACGCCGCCCCGGTGGTACGAGAGCGGATGGTACGGCGGCTGGCCCTCGGCCAGCGTGCGGATGCCCCAGCCGGAGAAGAAGTCGTCCTCGGCGAGCCGCTCGGCGACCAGGGTGGCCCAGGAGTCGTCGAGGATGCCGGACCACAGCACGTGGCCGGCGTTGGAGGCCAGCGCGTCGACCTGGCGGTCGGCGCCGTCCAGGGCCAGCGCCACGAACGCGTTCGGGAGCCGGAAGTCGGCGGAGAACATCGCCCGGAGGCGGTCGGCACGGCGGTCGAGCTCCGCGGCCCAGGTCGGGTCGCCCCACGCGGACCGGGCGAGCTCGGCGGTGCCGCGCAGCGCCCGGTACGCGTACCCCTGTGCCTCACTGACGGCGATCGGCCCGGCGGCGACCTGGCCGTCGGCGAAGACCATCGAGTCCGCGGAGTCCTTCCAGCAGTGGTGCACCAGCCCGGGGCCGTCGGTCCGGTATCTCAGGTAGCCGGTGGCCTGGATGCCGCCGTCGTCGAGCATCCACGCGACCGCGGCCCGGGCGGCCGGCTCCAGGTCCTTGGCCACGACCGTGTCGCCGGTGACCGTGTGGTGCTCGGCGAGCAGCACGAGGAACAGCGGCGTCGCGTCGACCGTGCCGTAGTAGCGGCCGTACGGGACCTCGCCGAGCGTGGCGAGCTCGCCCTGGCGCAGCTCGTGCAGGATCTTGCCGGGCTCCTCGACCCGCTCGGCGTCGGTCACCCGGCCCTGGGTCGCGGCCAGCAGCCGCAGCGTCCCCTCGGCCAGCTCGGGCCGGTACGGCAGGGCGAACAGCGAGGTCAGCAGGCTGTCGCGGCCGAAAAGGGTGAGGAACCACGGCGCGCCCGCGGCCGGCACCGCCGCCCCGGTGGGCAGGTCGACGCCGGCGATCGGCGGCAGGTCGGCGGCCGGCACGCGGAGGCTGTCGAGGTCGGCCAGGCCGCGCGCGACGCACCGGGCGAGATCGTCGGTCGGGGCCGCCGCGACCAGCGCGGGTGGCGGACCAGGAAGCGGCGCGGCGTCACCGGCGCTGACCACCGCGCGCAGCGTCACTGTGCCGTGTGCCGGCACCGTGACCGTCCACTGGGCACCGTCGGCGGAGAGCCGGGCCGGCGGCGACGCGGTGATCCTGGTCCGGCGGCGGAACCCCTGCCGGGCGTAGCCGAACACCAGCTCGGCCTCGGCGACCGAGACGTCGCGGACGGCGTCCGACTTGTCGAACAGGCGCGACGAGCGCAGCTCGAACTGGTCGGCGAAGTCGGCCTCGGCGGACAGCGCCACCCGCACCGTCTGCGGCGACGACACGAAGCTGGTCAGCGTCAGCTCCTCGACCAGCGACCCGGACCCGAGCCGCTGGACGCGGCGCAGCACGAACGGCGGGTTCTCGTTGCGGGCGGTCGGCGGCGCCAGCACCACCTCGCCGGCCGACTCGGCCAGGGCGCGCAGGGCGCGGCCGTGCACGGTCAGCACCCAGCGCGACAGGTGCCGGGTGTCGGCGACGAAGAGTCCGCCGGTGTCGGTGACGTTGCCGCCGGCGTCCGTCAGCAGGCAGGTGACGCCGGAAACCAGGGTTCGCATACCGGGGTCAACGACTCAGCGACGCGGCCCGGTGCGGATGAGGTCCAGGGTCAGCGCCGCCGTCCAGCTGAAGTCGTCCGTGCCGTGGCCGGCGCCGGTGAGCGGGTCGACGTACTCCCGGAAACCGCACGTCCGCACCCGGGCCAGCAAGCGGTCGCGCAGGTCGTCGGCGAGCGCGGTCTCGCCGTGCAGGCGCAGGCCGTGCCAGAAGAGCCAGCTGGTGTTGACCCACCCGGGGCCGCGCCAGTAGCGGCCCCGCTCGTGATCCTCGGCGGTGAGGTCGTAGCTCGGTATCGGGCACGCGTCGGCCAGCCGGAAGCGGTCGCCGAGCGCGGTCTTGACCAGGTCGGTCCCCACCGGCAGGTCCGGCACCACCAACGGCAGCAGACCCGCGATCGAGTACGACCGCAGGACCGCGTCGCCGAGGACGTCGTACGCGAAGAAGACACCAGCGCCGCCGTCCCACAGCTCGGTCATCAGCGCGTCGGTGACCTCCTGGGCGCGCACCAGGTGGCGGCTCGGGTCCTGCCCGAGCTCCGTGGCGATCGAGGCCAGCGCGTACTCGCCGGCCGCCAGCAGCCCGTTGCACAGCGGGTCCTCGACGGCGAAACCGGGCGTCGCCTCGTAACGGGAGTCGCGGTAGTCCCGGGCGAGCCGGATGTAGCGCCCGTAGTCCTCGTCCGTCGGGCGTTCCGTGGCGGCGGCGTGCGCGAGGTCGCGCCGGGCCAGGTCGGTCGGTGGCAGCGGCACGACCCGGGACAGCGGGAGGTCCCAGGCCGGGCTGTTGTCCATGCCGGACTCCCAGGGGTGCACCACGGACACCAGGCCGCGCCCGCGCAGGTCGCGCGCGGTCAGCAGCCAGTCGTGCCAGGCGACCAGCCGGGGGTAGAGCCGCTCCAGGAACCGCCGGGAGCGGGACACGGCCGGTGCGGCCCGGTGCGTCTCCCACGCGGCCAGGGCGTGCACGGGCGGCTGGACGATCCCGGAGGTCGGCACGCCCGGCGTGCCGGAGCGGTCGGTGGAGCGCCAGAACGCGGGACCGGGGAAGTACGCGTCGGCCGGCACCAGCGGGTCGAAGACGATGTGCGGCACCCGGCCGTCGGCCCACTGCGCACCGAACAGCGACTCGAGCTCGCGCTGCGCCCGCACCGGCGAGAAGTGCCGCAGCCCGAGCGCGATGAAGGCGGAGTCCCAGCTCCACTGGTGCGGGTAGAGGCCGCCGGCGGGCACCGTCGCGCCGCGCCGCCAGTTGGCCGCCAGCACGCGCCGCGCCGCCCGGTCGAGCGACGCGGACGGCGATATCGCGGTGCGGACCAGCGGCCGTTCGGGGGCGATGGTCACGACCACCTCCGCAGGAAGCCCGGGATCGCCGCGACCGCCGCCGCCGGCTCGCCGCGCAGCCGGCACTCGACGGCCAGGTGCCCGTCGTAGCCGACCGCGTCCAGCGTGCCGAGCAGCGCACCCCAGTCGATGTGCCCGGCGCCGGGTTGAAAGCGGTTCGAGTCGCTGACCTGGACGTGCCCGAGGTGGTCGGCGGCCTTGACCAGCGCGCTGGTGGGCTCGTCCTCCTCGATGTTCATGTGGTACGTGTCGGCCAGCACCCGCACGGAGCGCAGCCCGACCTCGTCGACCAGCGAGACGGCCTCGTCGAGCCGGTTGACCATATGGTCCTCGTAGCGGTTCAGCGGCTCCAGCACCAGCGTCACCCCGGCCGACTCGGCGTGCCGGCCGAGGTCGGTGAGGGCCGCGAGCAGCACCGCCCGGTCGGCCTCGGGGGAGCGGGGCGGCTCGAACGGGGGCAGCCGCCGGGAGAACATGCCGTACGAGGCGGGCGTGCAGGCCACCGTGCCGCCGATCTCCGCGAGCACGGAGAGCTGGGAGCGGAGCTGGGCGACGGCGTCGCGGCGCAGGTCGGCGTCGAAGGCGCCGATGAAGTGCAGCATGTCGACGCAGACCGAGGGCATGGGCACGCCGTCGCGGGCGGCCTGGCGCAGCTCGGGCAGCCGGTCGCGGAAGGCGAAGTCGCCCTTGGCCCGCAGCTCGATGCCGTCGTAGCCGGCGCGGGCGGCGAAGTCCCACTTCGCCTGGAGGCTCTCGCCGGGGAGCAGCTGCTCCTGGCAGGAGATCTTGATCATGAGAACTTCAACACCACCTGGAGTGCTTCCTGCGGACGGTGGTCGAGCATGGCGAACGCCTCCGCCGCCTCTTCCACCGCGATGACGTGCGTGACGAGGCCGACGGGGTCGACCGCGCCCTGCTGCGCGAGGCTCAGGAACGCCTGGTTGAGGCGGGCCTGGTTCCAGCGCCCGGCGAGCTCCGGCGGCACGCCCCCGATCTGGGAGGAGACGATCCGGACCCGGTTGTGGTGGAACTCGTCGCCGAGCCGCAGCCCGGCGCCGTCGCCCTGGTAGAAGCCGGAGGCCACGACCCGGCCGTCGACCGCGACCGCGCGGATCGCGTCGTGCAGGGCCGGGTAGTGGCCGCTGATCTCGATCGCCACGTCGGCGCCGCGCCCGTCGGTCAGCCCGCGCAGGGCGATCCCCACGTCGGTCGCGGCGGCGTCGACGACGTGCGCCGCCCCGTATTCACGGGCCTTCTCCAGCCGGGCCGGCAGCGTGTCGACCGCGACCACGGTGGCGCCGGAGAGCTGGGCCAGCCGGGTGGCGAGCAGTCCGAGCACGCCCTGGCCGAAGACCACGACCACCTCCGAGAGGTGGATGTCGGCGGCCAGCACGCCGTTGAGCGCCACCGCGCCGACCCGCGCGAAGGTGGCCGCGACCGGGTCGAGGCCCGGCGGCACCACGCAGCCGCGGACCTTCTCGATCGGCACCACGGCCTCGCCGCGGTGCCCCCAGATGCCCCACACCTGCTGGCCGGGGAGCGGATCTTGAGGATGGGGCTCGTTGGACAGCACCTCGACGACTTCGCCGACCTCGGAGTAGCCGAGGCCCGCCACCGGGTAGTTCAGCCCGCTGGACCCGTCGACGAACAGCCGCAGGTCCGGGTCCCAGTCGCGGTTGAGGTAGGGGTTGGTGCCCCGGTAGGCGGTGAGCTCGGTGCCGGCGGAGATCCCGGAGTAGCTGGTGCGGATCCGCACCTGCCCCGGCCGCAGCTCCACGTGGGGTTGGTCGACGACCTCCACGTGGCGGGGAGAGGTGAACTGCACTATCTGCGGCACGACGGCATTCCACCCATGCTCGAAGAGAGAAGCGCGCGACATAACGACGGGTCGTTCCGCCGAGATGTTACGCACTTATGTCTGGCAATCAAGTATAAGTCCGGATCGCCACCACCCGTGTCAAATGTGGACAAAGGACTCGCGGCCCCCGAACGTTACGTACACATGTCTTGCCTTCGCGTATAAGACCTTGGTGTTATTCGTCCGTAGATCGTGGACAAAGGAGCGAGATCGATAAATCGGACGAAGGAGCGAACCGCGTGAACGCGAGAAAGCTGCTCACCGCCCTGTGCGCGGCGACCCTGGTGACTGGCCTGGGCGCCTGCGGGGGCGACGACCCCGACGACGCCAGCGGCTCGATCACCGTGTGGAGCCTGGAGAACCAGACCGACCGGGTCCAGGCCACCCAGAAGATCGCCGATCAGTTCACCGCCGCGACCGGCATCCAGGTCAAGATCGTGGCGACCGACGAGAACCAGTTCACCACCCTGATCGCCTCGGCGGCCGGCTCCGGCGAGCTGCCCGACGTGGTCGGCGCGCTGCCGCTGGCGGCGGTCTCCCAGATGGCGACCAACGACCTGCTCGACACCGACGCCGCCAAGGCCGTCGTCGACGAGCTCGGCCGCGGCACCTTCTCACCGCGTGCCCTGGAGCTCACCGCGCAGGACGGCAACCAGCTCGCGGTGCCGAGCGACGGCTGGGCTCAGCTGCTGTTCTACCGCAAGGACCTGTTCGACAAGGCGGGGCTGCAGGCGCCGGACACCTTCGACAAGATCCGCGCGGCCGCGCAGAAGCTGAACACCGGCGGGGTCGCGGGCATCACGATGGCCACCGTCCCCAACGACGCCTTCACCGAGCAGACGTTCGAGAACTTCGCCCTCGGCAACGGCTGCGAGCTGGTCGACGACGCCAAGAACGTCACGCTCGACACGCCCCAGTGCGTGGCCACGTTCCAGCTGTACGAGGACCTGATCAAGAACTGGTCGGTGCCCGGCGCGCAGGACGTCGACACCACCCGGGCCACGTACTTCGCAGGCAAGGCCGCGATGGTGGTCTGGTCGTCGTTCCTGCTCGACGAGATGGCCGGGCTCCGCAACGACGCCCTGCCGACCTGCCCCGAGTGCAAGGCCGACCCGGCCTACCTGGCCAAGAACAGCGGCATCGTGACCGCCGTGGCCGGGCCGAACGGGCAGCCGGCCCAGTTCGGCGAGATCACCAGCTGGGCGATCACCAAGGACGGCCCGAGCACCGACCAGGCCCGCAAGTTCGTCGCGTACATGATGAACGAGGGCTACCCCGGCTGGCTCGGCATCGCGCCCGAGGGCAAGTTCCCGGTGCGCAAGGGCGACTCGGCCGATCCGGAGAAGTTCGCGACCGCCTGGAACACGCTGCCGGCCGGTGTCGACACCCGCAAGCCGCTCGCCGACAGCTACCCGGCCGACGTGCTGGAGGCGCTGCGCACCAGCCCTGACACGTTCAAGCGCTGGGCACTGCCGCAGAAGCAGGGCGCGCTGCTCGGTGCCACCCTCGGCGAGCTGCCCGTACCCAAGGCGGTCAACGCCCTGACCGGGGGCGAGGTCGATGCCGCCGGCGCGGCGAAACGCGCCGCGGACGACGTGCGGGCGATCCAGAAGTCGCTGGACTGATGGTCGCGACCCGCGAAGAGCGGCCGGCGGCGCCCGAACAGCGCCGCCGGCCGGCCCGGCCGCTCACCCGCCGCCAGCGGGAGAACCGCGCCGGCCTGGCCTACCTGTCGCCGACGCTCGTCGTCGTGCTGGTCGTGGTCGTCGTCCCGATCCTGTGGACGATCCTGCTGGCGTTCCAGCGGCTGCGGCTGATCAACATCCGGCGCACCGGCCTGTTCGGCGACTTCACCCTGCGCAACTTCGAGTACGTGTTCACCTCGCCGGGCTTCTGGAGCTCGCTGTGGACCACCCTGGTCTACACGGTCGGCGGCACCGCGTTCTCGATCCTGTTCGGGCTGATCGCCGCGCTCGCGCTGCGCAAGCGGTTCCCCGGTCGCACGCTGGTGCGGGCCAGCGTGCTGCTGCCGTACGTGGCGCCGGTGGTCGCGGTGACCTTCGTCTGGGAGATCATGCTCAGCCCGCAGTTCGGCGTCGCCAACGACTGGGGCCAGCGCTTCCTCGGCTGGGACCGGCCGATCGCCTTCCTCAGCCAACGCGAGTACAGCCTCTGGGGCGTCGACGTCCCGCTCGCGCTGATCACCGTGATCGCGTTCGAGGCCTGGCGCTACTTCCCGTTCGCGTTCCTGTTCATCCTGGCCCGGCTCCAGGCGGTGCCGAAGGACCTCGAAGAGGCGGCGGTGGTCGACGGCGCCGCGCCGACCCAGCTCTTCCGGCACATCCTGCTCCCGCAGCTCGGCGCCGTGATCGCCCTGCTGTCGGTGCTGCGCTTCATCATGACCTTCAACAAGTTCGACGACGTCTGGCTGCTCACGGGCGGTGGCGCCGGCACGCAGGTGGCCAGCGTCCGGGTCTACGACTTCCTCACCTCGCGCCTCGACATCGGCGCGGCCGCGGCCCAGGGCCTCGTGCTCGCCGCCGCCCTGGTCGTGCTGCTCGTGGTCTATCTCAAGTTCTTCGCGCCCCGGGAGGATGAGTCGTGATGGACCGGGCGACCTTCGAGACCCGCCTGTTCGGCGTGCTGCGCTGGGTCGTGATCGCGGTGCTGATCGTGGTCACGCTGTTCCCGTTCTACTACATGGTGCTGCTCTCGATCCGGCCGATCGAGGCGGTGCTGCAGGACCCGGGCAGCCTGTGGGCCGGCCCGGCGGAGTGGACCGTCTCCACGTACCGCGAGGTGCTCGGCTCCGTCTCCACCGGGGGCCAAGGGTTCGTGCGGCTGATCCTCAACACGCTGCTGGTCGCGGCGTCCGCCACGGTGCTGACGCTGCTCGTGTCGATTCCCGGCTCGTACGCGGTGAGCCGGTTGCGCTTCGTCGGCCGCCGGCAGGTGCACTTCCTGTTCCTGGCGGTGTACCTGTTCCCGGCGATCCTGCTGGCCATCCCGCTGTTCACCGTGTTCACGCGGTTGGGCCTGCGTGGCTCGCTGGCCGGGCTGATCGTGGTCTACATCGCGCAGACGATCCCCGTGTCGATCTACATGCTGCGCAACTACCTGAGCACGATCCCGGAGAGTCTCGAAGAAGCCGCCGCTGTTGACGGTTACACACGGTTACAAACCCTGCGTAAGGTAATCTTGCCGCTCGCGGCACCGGCCGTGATGGCGAACGCACTCTACGTCTTCATGATCGCATGGAACGAGTATCTGTTCGCCCTCCTGTTTCTGGTCGAGAACCGTCAAAACTGGACGGTCTCCCTCGGCCTCGCCCAGCTTGCCGGAGGCATCGAAGTGAGCAAGACGGTTTTGATGGCAGGGTCGGTGGTGCTTACCCTGCCCATCGTGATCATCTTCTTCGCGACGGAGCGGCTGCTGACGGAGGGGCTGACCGCCGGTGCCGACAAGGGATAGGCCGCCGGCCCAGGGCGGCCCACCCGGCTCGCCGGCCGTCGTCCGCGGTGGCACGGCCGGCAACCAGAACTCCGCCGGTCACCTCCTCGCGCTGGTGCGCACCGGCCGGGCACGGACCCGGTCGGAGCTCCAGTCCTACACGGGGCTGTCGCGATCGACGGTGGTCGCGCGGATCGACGCGCTGCGCGCGGCCGGCTACCTGCGCAGCTCCGGGGTGGAGGAGTCGACCGGCGGCCGGCCCGCCGAGCTGCTGGAGTTCGACACCGGCCACGGCGTGGTGCTGGTCGCCGACCTGGGCGCCAACCACGCCCGGGCGGCGGTGCTCGACGTGGGCGGCACGCTGTTGGGCGAGGAGCACGAGCACATCAAGATCGGCGAGGGCCCTTCGTTCGTGCTCGACTGGGTCGACGCCGCCTTCGCCCGCCTGCTGGCCGGGGCGGGCGAGTCCCGCGGGCGGGTGCGGGGGATCGGCGTCGGGGTGCCCGGCCCCGTCGAGTACGACGCCGGCGTGGTCACCGAGCCCCCGATCATGCCGGGCTGGGACGGCTTCCCGATCGCCGACCGGCTCCGCGCGACGTGGGGCTGCCCGGTCTTCGTCGACAACGACGCCAACCTGATGGCGCTGGGCGAGCAGGTCGCGTTCTATCCCGACTGTCCGGCGCTGCTGCTGGTCAAGGTCGCGACGGGCATCGGCGCCGGCATCGTGATCGACGGCCGGGTCTACCGCGGCATCGACGGAGGTGCCGGCGACATCGGACACATCCGCCTTGCCTCTTTCCCGGACGCTCGGTGCGAGTGCGGCCTCTACGGCTGCCTGTCGGCGGTGGCCAGCGGGTTGGCGCTGGCGCAACGGCTGACGCAGGGTGGCACGCCCACCCAGTCGGGTCCGGAGCTGGTCGAGCGGATCCGGGAGGGCCACGGCGAGGCGGTGCATCTTGCCCGCGAGGCCGGTCGCCTGGCCGGCGAGGTCCTGGCCACGGTGGTCTGCCTGGTCAACCCCGGCGTCCTGGTGATCGCCGGCGACCTGGCCGAGACCCATTTCGTCACCGGCGTACGCGAGATGCTCTACCGCTACGCCCTGCCCCGCGCGACCCGCCACCTGGAGGTCACGACGAGCCGGCTGGGTCCGCAGTCGGCGGTCACTGGCGCCCACGCCATGGTGCTGGACGAGATCTACTCGCCGAGCGCGGTCGACGCGGAGCTCGCCGCTGGTGATCTGTCCCGCAGTCGCTGACTACCGCGGGCCCAGCCATCGGAAGACGGCCGACCAGCGTGAGCCGTTCCTGTGTCGGGTCTGGGCAGCTTTGAGTTCCGTGAGCTCCGAGTGCAGCGCGTCCAGACGGCGATCGAGCCGCACACCCAGAGCGGAAAGATCGCTCAACTCCGACGAGATCGTGGCCACCGCCTGGGCGGTCGGTGCTCGTCGGGCGAGGAGACTCTGGAACAGCACGAAGGTCACCGCCGCGCCGAGCAACCCCGCTCCCAGATTCGTCAGGGCATCGGTCATGAACTCACCGGGACCGGCGCCGTTCAGGCGGCTCATCACGTAACCGGCCGTCAGCGCGGCGATGCCTACAGCGGCCACACCGCCGAAGAGCAGGCGGTCCGTGTCGGACGCATATCGGCTGTCTGCCGCCTGCTGTTGCAGTCGGGTCATCGAGAACAGGACGAGGACAGCCAGGAAACCCACGATCGTCACCAGTGGATCCAACGTGTCGGCCAGCCGGGTCGCCGGGCTCGTCACGGTGAGGGAGTGTACGAACCTCGTCGTGTCCCCGTAGCGGACCTCGAACCACAGCCCCTGACCCTCGACCACCTCGCCGTCGACGGCCCGCACGATGATCAACTGTTGGCCGCGATCAAGGGCAGCCGAGACGTCACATGACAACCTCGGGCAGCTGCGTAGGTTCGCCTCGTGACGGACGTAGGCTGCTTCCGCTCCGCCAACCTTCTCGAACGATTCGGCGGCCCATCGATACGCGAGGAATGCTCCGATCAGCGCGAGTCCTGGCAACAGGATTGCCAGCGGGCGCAGGAACACTGTTCCGGATCGCATGGTCAACGCCTCCTATGGGCTCAGGCGCGCGGGCGGGGAGCGGTGATCGTCCGCACCGCCCGAGACAGCACGCCGCTAGGCGGGGCCCAGACGTGCCGGTCCTCATACGACCAGGCGTAGGTCGGGTTGCCGTCCCGCACCAGGTGGCACAGGTCCGGCTGGTTGAGCTCCCGTGCGGACCACTCGTACAGCCGCTGGAGTCGGGGTTGGATCACGCCGTAGTCGAGGAGCCGCCCGAACCGGTTCTCGTGGTCGAGGTAGGACCGGAGCTCATCGTCCGCCGGATAGCGGTCCGGCAGGACACGCCGGAGCGAGAGGAACACCCCGGCGCCGCCGAGGCGAGGGTCGCCGACCGTCCTGCCGAGGATCGCGAACGGGCCGAGCGCCAGCTTCGGCGCGGCGACCAGGGCGTGGGTATAGAGGACCCGCAACAGCACGACGTTGAGGAAGAAGCGCTCCGGCGCGGGCTCCCGCTCGGCGAGGCTCCGGCTGGCCAGGTAGCCGGCGACGATGCTGGCGTTGTGGGCGCGGTACCAGTTGCCGGCCGTCGGCTCGTCGACGAAAGCCGTCCATTGGTCGACCGTCGGGTCGGAGCTCGCGCCGGCCAACCCGCCGGACCGGGCCATCGCCTCGCAACCATCGCGGATGAGCCGGTCGTTGACCGCCCGCCACCACTGGCTGCCGGTCGCGGGGTCGAGCACGCCGCGGCCCGCCTGCCAGCGCATGAACGACAGCGCCGCCCGCCGGAACGGCAGGTGTTTGGGCGCGTGGCCGAACGGGCCGTGGTAGGTGCGTGCCAGCAGCTCGATCCGCTGCCGCGGGTGGTCGCGCACGGCGGCCAACTGCGCGGCGGCCCAGTCCGCGGCACTCTCGGTCATCGCATCATGGTCTCGCGTGTTCGGCGGCCTCCGAAAGACATCGCCGGCTAGCTAGGCGACGGGCTGCTTCGCGCGGACCCGCGCGGTTGGCCGGGTCTCCGCGGCGGCGAGGTCTCGGACCGACGGCTCGCGGGGCGTCCGGACCGCGCCGACGCTGGCACTGATGACCAGGGCCGTGGCCAGCCCTTCGGTCGGGGTCAGGTGCTGGCGCAGCACGAGGAAGCCGGCGAGGGTGGCGATGGCCGGTCCGAGGCTCATCAGCACGGCGAAGGTGGCGGTGGGCATGCGGCGCAGGGCCGTGAGCTCGAGGGTGTAGGGCAGCAGCGACGAGAGGACCGCGACCGCGGCGCCCAGTGCGAGGACCGGTGGCTGCGCGAGCGTGGGGCCGATGCCCATCGGCAGGGTCAGCGCCGCGGCGACCGTCATCGCCAGGGCCAGGCCGTCGAGCTTGGGGAAGCGGCCGCCGACCTTCGCGCTGAGCATGATGTACGCCGCCCACATGGCACCCGCGCCCAGGGCGAAGGCGATGCCGGCCGGGTCGAGGTGGCCCGCGCCGGTGCGGCCCAGCAGCGCGACGCCGACGAGGGCGAGGCCGGCCCAGAGCCAGTTGGCGGCGCGGTGGCCGGTCAGGACGGAGAGCGCCAGCGGGCCGAGCACCTCCAGCGTCACGGCCAGGCCGAGCGGGATGCGGTCGATCGCGTGGTAGAAGAGCGTGTTCATGCCGGCCAGGGCCACGCCGAAGCCGGCGATCGCGGCCCAGTCCGCGCGCGCGTAACCGCGGACGCGGGGTCGGCACACGACCAGCAGCACGATCGCGGCGATCGCCAGCCGCAGCGTCACCACCGTCGACACGCCCGCCCGCGGGAACAGCAGCGCGGCGACCGCGCTGCCGAACTGCACCGACAACGCTCCGCCCAGCACGAGTCCGACGCCCGCGTGGCGCCCGGTATCTCTCACGAGTCGACGCTATGAGCCGGCGCACGACCCCGGAAATGCCGCTTCGGCTGTGGTTATGCTTCACGGTTATGACCGTCGAGGTGCGTCACCTGAGGGCGTTCCTCGCCATCGCCGAGGAGGGCACGATCACCCGGGCCGCCGCCCGGCTCCACCTGACCCAGCCCGCGCTGTCCCGCACGCTGCGCCAGCTGGAGACCCATCTCGGACTGAGCCTCGTCGAGCGGTCCACCCACCATCTGCGGCTGACGGCGGCGGGGGAGGCCTACCGTGACCGGGCGGCGGCGGCCGTCGCCGCCGTGGACGACGCACTCGACCCGGCGCGCGCCGGCACCTGGCCGCTGCGGCTCGGGCATGCCTGGTCGGCGCTGGGCGCGCACACCACCACGCTGCTGCGCCGGTGGCAGCAGGAGCACCCGCGGATCCCGCTGGAGCTGCTGCGCATCGACGAGCGGACCGGTGGCCTGGCACGCGGCGGTGTCGACGTCGCGATCCTTCGCGCGCCGGTCGACCTGCCCGACATCGAGGCGGTGGCCCTGACGAGCGAGGCGCGGGTGGCCGCGGTGCCCGTCGACAGCCCGCTCGCCGGCCTGCCGGTGCTGCGTCTGGCCGACCTGGCCGCGTACCCCATCGCCGTCAACTCCCTCAGCGGCACCACCACGCTCGACCTGTGGCCGCCGTCGCAGACTCCGGCCGCCGCGGTCGAGACCGCCAACACGGACGACTGGCTGGCCGCCATCACCGCCGGCCGGGCGGTCGGCGTGACCACGGAAGCCACGGCCGCCATGCATCCCCATCCGGCGGTCGCGTACGTACCCCTGGCCGATGCCCCGTCCGTCGCCGTCTCGCTCGCCTGGCGCCGGCCGCCCAGCCACCCGGCCGTGGCCGACCTGGTGGCCCTCGCCCGCGAAATCGTGCGCTGACCGCACCGGGGTTGGCATCGTAGGGACGTGACCACCTTCCGACAGGCGGCGAAGCTGCTGGCCGAGCGGGATCCGGTGATGGCGCGGTTGGTGGCGGGGGCACCGCCGCCGCGGATCCCGCTGTGGAAGGAGAGCAACTTCGAGTCGCTGGTACGCGGGATCGTGTTCCAGCAGCTCGCCCGGCCGGCCGCGGTGGCGATCCTCGGGCGCCTGATCGACGCGGCGGGTGGCTTCCTGACGCCCGAGTCGGTGCTGCCGCTCTCGGACCCGGTGCTGCGCGAGGTGGGCCTGTCCGCCCGCAAGGTGATCTCGCTGCGCGACCTGGCCACCAAGGTCCGCGACGGCGACGTGGTGCTCGACAACCGGCGGCTGGGCCACCTCGACGACGACGAGATCATCCGCCGGCTGTCGACGGTCAAGGGCATCGGGCCGTGGTCGTCGCAGCTCTTCATCATGTTCCAGCTCCGCCGGCCCGACGTGTGGCCGGTCGGCGACCTGGGCATCCGGCGCGGCTACGGGGTCGCCTACGACATCCCGACGCCGACGGAGCGCGAGCTGGAACCGCTCGGCGACCAGTTCCGGCCCTACCGCACCACGGCCGCCTGGTACTGCTGGATGGCAGAGGCCGTCGTCGCCGGCCGCACGCCGACGTTGCCGATCGGCGACGACCCGATCCTGCTGGCGCACGGCGTGGCGCGCCGGCCCGGGTCGCGTGGCAAGGCTTGAATGTCGACTGTGGAAGAGCCGCCGGTGCGGGTCGGCCTGGTCGGCGCCGGCCACTGGGCCGAGGTGATGCACGGCCCGACCCTGGCGGCCGGGCCGGAGACCGCCCTGGTCGGGGTCTGGGCGCGGCGTCCCGAGGCGGCGGGGCGGCTGGCGACCCGGCTGGGCACGAGCGCGGCGCCGTCGTTCGACGCGCTGCTCGACCGGTGCGAGGCGGTCGCGTTCGCGGTGCCGCCCGACATCCAGGCCGACCTCGCGGTGCGAGCGGCCGAGGCCGGGCGGGCGGTGCTGCTGGAGAAGCCGGTCGCCCTCACCGTCGCCGACGCCGAGCGGGTCGCGAAGGCCGTCCGCGAGAACGGCGTCGTCAGCCAGCTCGTGCTGACGAAGCGGTACCACCCCGCCACCCGTGCCTTCCTGGCGGCGGCCGCGAGCTTCCCGGCGATCGGAGCCCGGTCGCGGTATCTGCACGGCGGCTTCCTCGCCGGGCCGTTCGCCACCGGGTGGCGCCTCGACCATGGCGCGCTGTACGACCTCGGCCCGCACCTGCTCGACCTGCTCGAGGCCGCCCTCGGCCCGATCGAGGCGATCGACCGCCATGGGGCCACCCCTTGGCTGGAGCTGACCTGCCGCCACCGCGCCGGCGCGATCAGCCAGCTGTCGCTGTCGGGCGCGGTCGGCGGCCTCTCCGGTTCGCGGGCCGGGGTCGAGCTCTACGGCCCCACCGGCGTACTGGAGATTGACTTCGCCACCGTCGACCACGCCGAGTGCTGGCCCGTGCTGCGCGCGGAGTTCGCCCACGCCGTGCGCACCGGCACGCCGCACGCGCTCGACGCGGACCACGGCGTACACCTTCAGCGGTTGCTCGCTAGTTGTTGACCAGCCCGGCGAGCAGGTTGATCGCGCCGGCCACGATGGCGACCCCGAACACGTAGGACAGCAGGGCGTGGGCCAACGCCGTCCGGCGGATCGGGGAGCTGCGCAGGGTGGTGTCGGAGACCTGGTAGGTCATGCCGATCGTGAAGGCGAGGTAGGCGAAGTCGCGGTAGTTCGGCTTGTGCTCCGACACCGGCTCCCCGAAGTCGATCCTGCTGCCGTGGCTCTGGTAGTCGAGCTTCGCGTACCGCAGCGTGTAGACGGTGTTCATCGTGAACCACGCGGTGGCCACCGTGAGCACGGCGATCCCGATCAGCACGCCCCGGAACGCGCCGTGCTCGTTGGCGGCCTCGCCGAGTGCGAACCCGACGCCGAGCAGGCTGACCAGGCACGCCGCGACCAGCAGGGCCGTCGCGGAGCCGTGGGTCTGGTCCTCGCGGCCGGCCAGCTTCTCCGTCTTGGACCCGTCGGCGCTCATGAAGATCGGCCAGACCGACGCCAGGAAGGTCAGCGACGCCGCGTCGTAGCCGGCGATGACGGCGAGCTCCCAGTCGATCGGGCTGACGGCCAGCGCGGCGGCGACGATCACCCAGATGACGATCACCGCGCCGGCACGGCGGATCGCCGGGCCGTGCCAGCCCAGCATGCGGCGTCGCATCGGATCTGCCGGCGGGCTGGCCACATAGGAAGTCTGGCAGGGAAGTGGCGCGGCGATCCAGACACGCCGGATCTCGGTAACCGGACAAACTGGGCGGATAGGGCAGCATCGAGGTATGGCGTTGACCGAGAGTCGCCGGGACCACTTCCGCACGCTCGCGGCCGACTGGAACTGCGGCTACGTCGAGCTCAGCGAGGAGTGGATCGACCCCGAGGTGCAGGCGGGGTACGACCCGGCCGCGCTCGCCCGCGACGCCTGGCTGCCGCTGCACGTGGACGACGAGGGCTACGTGCTCGTCGCCGTCGCGGCCGAGCCCACGCCCGAGCGGATCGCGCTGATCGAGGAGGCTGTCGGCGCCCCGGTCTGCGTGGCGGTCACCAGCGATGTGGACCTCGCGGAGGCGATCCGGACGGCGTACCCGAAGCGGAACCGTCTCCGCTGGATCGCCGTGGTGGCCGCCCTGCTGGTCGTGGGGACCGCCCTCGTGACGGCGCCCGTGCCGACCGTCGTCGTGCTCGCCCTGGTCACCAGCGCCGGGTTCCTGGCCGGCGTCGCGGCCACGGTCACCGACCACCCGGCCGCGCCGCTCGCCCGCGACGTCGCCCTCCTGCTCACCCCGCTCCTGTACGCCCTGTTCGTCGCCGCCCTCGTGCTGCCCGCCGCGCGGGTGTTCCCGGCCTGGTCGGTCGGCATCACCATGGCCAGCCTGCTGGCCGGCAACGCCGCGCTGGTCTACGCCGACCTGCTGGACGCGTTCCGCGGCGGCGGCGCCGTCGGTCCCGCGCTGCGCGCCCCGCTGCGCTGGCTGCTCTACTCCGCCGTGGCCCTGCGGCGGCCCTCGACCCGGGAGAAGGCCAGGCATGGCGATCGCACCGTCCACAGTGGCAGTCCCTCGGTGGCAGCGGTGGAGCGAGGCTGAGGAACGCTGGCCGGCCGGCACCGTCACGCGCTGGCTGCTGCGCCTGGGTCTGGCGCTGCCCTTCGCGGGCCTCGCGCTCTACGCGGAGTCGCGCGGTTTCGCGCCCCGGTCGGCCGGGCCGTTGTCCGCCGTGGCCACCGCGCTCGGCCCGCTGGGCCTGGGCCTGGTCGCCGCGGCCGCCACCGGGTTCGCGCTCGCCGCGCTGGGGGAGCGGCTGGTGCGCTGGCAGGTCCCGGTCCGGGTCGGTGTGCCGCTGGTCCTGGGGCCGGCGCTGGCGTACACGGGCTCCGCCGACCCTCTGGCCGTGCTCACCGTCGCCCTCCTGGCGCTGGCCGTCGAGGGCTTCCTGGACTTCGCGGTCGCGGGCCAACCGGAGGGTGCGGTCCGGGCCGGGCTGATGCTCTCGGGAGCGGTGCTGTGTGACCCGGCCGCGATCGGGTACGCGCTCGCCTTCGCCGCCGTCGCGCCGTTCGTCGCCGCCGGTCGCCGCGGCCCGTCGATCCACGCGGCCCCCACCAGGGCCGTGCTGCTGTTCCCGCCGCTGGCCGTGCTCGTCGGCGCGGTGCTGCTCACCTGGCGCCTGACCGGCGTGGCCGGGATCGGCTTCGACTCCGCCGGACTGCTGGGGGCGCTCGGCGGCGCGGCGGTGGCGGTCGTGCACACGCCGCTCTACGCGGCGGTCGCGGTCGTCTACGCGGTACGCCGCCCGCGCGCCCTGGCCGCCTACTTCACCCCGGTCGCGGTGGTCTTCGTGACCCTGCTGGCGGGGCTGGCGTACTCGGCGGTGACGAACTACCTGCTCCTGACCACGATCGCGCTGATGGCGGTGCCGAGGTCCCCGAGTCGCCGCCTGGGCGCCTTCCTCGGCACGGTGGCGCTGCTGCAATGGGCACAGCTGATCACCTGGCCGCCGATGAGCCCGGCCTTCGAGGAGTGGCTACGCGTCGTGTGGGGGTTCTGAGCGCTTCCGGAACCAGCGCCGCGGCTTGGCTCTTGACGGCTTCTCGGGGTCCGGGGCTTGGCGGGCCGCGGCGAACCGGGCCTCCAGCGCCTCGCGCCACAGCGCCACCATCGCGTCGGCGTCGATCCGGCGGACCGGTACGAACGGGGGCGTCGGGCGCACCTGGTAGTCGAGGATGTCGCGGTTGAGCTCGGCGACCGTCTCGCGTACGCGCTGCTCCGAGGGAAGCTTGCGGATCTCCTCGGGGAGCCGCTCGACCTGTCGGGCGAGCTGGATCGACGGCGGCAGCATGGCGGCGCCGGTGATGCCCTCGCGGCGGACGAACTCCTTCAGCCACCACTGCTCGTCGTAGGGCTCCGTGTGGCCGGGCAGCGGCTTGCCGGCGCCCGGGAGATCGTCGAACTCGCCGTTCTCCCGGGCAGCACGGATCTGCGCCTCGATGATCGACTCGATGCGGTCGCCCATCGACCCAATATAACTAGAGCCTCGTCAACCGGATCGCGTCGGCGATCACCAGGCCTGTGCCGTTCGTCCAGCGGCTGACCGCGACCCGGTTCGCGTCGCCGGCGGGCAGGTTGAACGTGCCGATCGAGCGCCAGGCTCCGCCGCCCGTACGCTGGTCGACGTTGACCGTCTGGTTTCCGCTCGTGGTCGCCACGATGTAGGGGGCGGCGCTGTTGTAGCCCGCGTTCGCCGCGTACCAGACGTCGACCCGGTAGGCGCCCGCCGTCGGCACGGCGAACTTGTACCAGGCGGGGTCGCTGGCGGCGACCGGGTCGGCGAAGCGGTAGTCGGTGCCGTAGCGCTGCGTGGAGTACGAGGACGTGCCCCAGTTGGCGCTCGCGGTGAACCGGCCGGACGTGGTGTTGTCGACGATCGACGACCACGTACCACCGCCGCCGCTCATCTTCGCCGCGACGTCGGCGCGCATCACGTCGAGGTCGATGAACGACGGGTCGATCTTGCCCGTCGTGCTGGTCTCCCGGTGGCCACGGGCATAGCTGGAGTTGCGGCCGAGCCGGGTCAGCACGGCCGCCGTCGCGGCGATCGACGCGTTGTACTGCGCTGAGGTCATCGACTGGTTGACCCCGTTGTAGTCGATCTCCCAGCCGATCATGAGCGTGTTGCCGTCGCCGGCCGGGATCGGGCCGCTGCCGCGGCTCGTGCCCGCGTGGTTGGCGCGTCCGGCCGAGATCAGGTGGAACACGCCGTTGTAGTCGACCAGCGCCTGGCACAGCGGACCGGCCAGGTCGGACCGCCCGTTGATGCAGACGTTCAGCGCCGGGTGCGGGTTGCTGGCGCTGGACGTGGCGGCGGTGTGGTGCCAGAGCACGCCGATGGGGTCGAACGAGCCGGGGCGGTAGCGGTTGACCCAGTCACCTTCGGTGACGCACGTGACGCCGGCGCCGCGCAGGACGTCGAGCAACCAGGGGACGTTGGCCATCAGGCACCTCGCGCCAGGCTGGGTTCGGCGGTGATCAGGTCGGCGACGCACTCGGGCTTGGCGGCCGCGGGGGCCGCGGCGGCGGCCGGGTGGGCGGCGACGGTGACGGCTGCGGCGGCCAGGGCCGGCAGGCCGAGCACGACGCGCCGGCGGAACCGGCGGGGTGGGAAGTCGGTCACAGCACTCCTTCGGTCAGCGCGGGTGTGGTGGTGGTAGGTGAGGCGCACGCTATACCGTGAAGCCTGTCTATGTCGATAGTTGCCGATCTCTGACTTGATGCTGAAACTTACTTTCAACCAGGGCGTGATAGACCTTTCTCATGGAGTTCGGAGTCGGTTACTTCCCCACCTTTGACGGCATGAAGCCGGGCGAGGTCGCCCGGCTGGCCGAGGAGCGCGGTGCGGACGCGATCTATTTCGCGGAGCACACGCACATCCCGGCCGCCGAGACCGATCGCTTCCCCGGCCAACCCCTCCCCAACAAGTACTGGAAGACGTACGACCTGTTCGTCTCCCTCACGGCGGCCGCCGCGGCGACCACCCGCCTGCGCGTGTGCAGCGGCATCTGCCTGGTCATCGAGCGTGACCCGATCACCACCGCGAAGGAGGTCGCCAGCGTCGACCACCTCTCCGGGGGTCGTCTCGAGTTCGGCGTCGGCGCGGGCTGGAACCGCACGGAGATGAAGAACCACGGCACGGATCCGCGGGTACGCATGCGCGTGCTCAAAGAGCGCGTCGAGGCGATGAAGACGATCTGGACGCAGGACGAGGCGAGCTACTCGGGCCGCTACGTCAACTTCGAGAACATCTGGTCGTGGCCGAAGCCGGCCCAGAAGCCGCACCCGCCGGTCCTGGTCGGCGGCACCGGCCCGACGGTCCTCGACCGCGTGCTCTCCTTCGGCGACGCGTGGTTCCCCAACTACCACGACGGCATCCTCGACCGGATCGCCGAGCTCCGCGCCCGGGCCGAACGACCGATCGAGGTCCAGGTGATGAGCGTGCCGGCAGACCCGAAGATCTTCGAGCGACTTCGCGAGGCGGGCGTACGCCGGGTCGCGCGCTGGTTCCCCTCCGGCCCGCGGTCGCGCGTCGAGAAGGCGTTCGACCAGTGGGAGGCGGCGATCGCGGAGTACAACCCCGAGTGACCCCCGACGAAGCCCGGGCCCGGTTCGCCGAGGCCCGGGTGGCCCGCCTGGCGACGGTCTCCGTGACAGGCCAGCCGCACCTGGTGCCGATCACGTTCGCGCTGCGGGGGGAGACGGTCTACAGCGCGGTCGACGCCAAGCCCAAGCGGTCGACGACGCTGCGCCGCCTGGCCAACGTGGAGGCCAACCCGCGCGTGTCGATGCTGGTCGACGTCTACGACGACGACTGGTCACGGCTGTGGTGGGTCCGCGCGGACGGCACGGCCCGCGTCCTTTCTTCGGGCCCGGAGATGGACCTGGCCGCGGGTCTGCTCGGGGAGCGCTACCCGGCGTTCGCGCTGCGTGGCCCGGTCCTGGCCGTCGACGTGCGCCGATGGTCGGGCTGGTCGGCGGTGTGATCCAGCACTGAGCTCGGGACATCGCGCCCGAAAAGCCCCTAAATCACCCGACCGAGAGGGCGTGGCCTGGGTCACAACGCGGGTGGGGAACAGAGTGCATGCTTTGTAACTTGAGTACGGACATGGCAACTCTTCCCGTTCTGCCGTTGACCGATGCCGTCCTGCTGCCTGGCATGACCATCCCGGTCACCCTCGATAACAACACTCAGGCCGCTGTCGACGCCGCGCGCGCCGCTGGCGACAACCGTGTGCTTGCCGTGCCGCGTGTCGACGGCGAGTACGGGTCGGTCGGCGTCATGGCGCTGATCGAGAAGGTGGGCCGACTGCCCAGCGGCGAGCCGGCCGCCGTCATCCGTGGCGAGGCTCGGGCCAAGATCGGTTCCGGCGTCCCCGGACCCGGTGCCGCCCTGTGGGTCGAGGCCACCGAACTGACCGAGACGCCGCCTGCGGGCAAGGCCCGTGAGCTGGCGAGTGAATACAAGGCCCTGGTCAAGTCCGTGCTCCAGCAGCGCGGCGCCTGGCAGGTCATCGACGCCGTCGAGCGCATGACCGACCTGTCCGAGCTGGCCGACTCCGCCGGCTACGCGCCGTGGCTGACCCTCGAGCAGAAGATCGAACTGCTGGGGGCGCCGGACGTGACGGCCCGGCTCGAGCTGCTGGTCGGTTGGGTGCGTGACTACCTCACCGAGCAGGAGGTCAACGAGGGCATCGCCAACGACGTCCGCGAGGGCCTCGAGAAGTCGCAGCGCGAGTTCCTGCTCCGCCAGCAGCTCGCCGCGATCCGCAAGGAGCTGGGCGAGGACGAGCCCGACGGCTCGGCCGACTACCGGTCCCGCGTCGAGTCCGCCGACCTGCCCGAGAAGGTCCGCGAGGCGGCGATGCGCGAGGTCGGCAAGCTGGAGCGCGCGAGCGACCAGTCGCCCGAGACCAGCTGGATCCGGACCTGGCTCGACACCGTACTCGAGATGCCCTGGTCGACCCGGACCGACGACAACACGGACCTGAAGGCGGCGCGCGAGGTGCTCGACGCCGACCACGCCGGCCTGGCCGACGTGAAGGACCGCATCCTGGAGTACCTGGCCGTCCGCAACCGGCGTGCCGAGCGCAACCTCCAGGTGGTCGGCGGCCGTGGCTCCGGCGCGGTGCTGGCCCTCGGTGGCCCTCCCGGCGTCGGCAAGACCAGCCTCGGCGAGTCCGTCGCGCGGGCCCTCGGGCGCAAGTTCGTCCGGGTCAGCCTCGGCGGCGTGCGGGACGAGGCCGAGATCCGTGGCCACCGGCGTACCTATGTCGGCTCGGCTCCGGGCCGGATCGTCCGGGCGCTGAAGGAGGCCGGTTCGATGAACCCGGTCGTGCTGCTCGACGAGGTCGACAAGCTGGCCGTCGGTTACTCCGGCGACCCGGCGGCGGCCCTGCTCGAGGTGCTCGACCCGGCGCAGAACCACACGTTCCGCGACCACTACCTGGAGGTCGACCTGGACCTCTCGGACGTGCTGTTCCTCGCGACCGCCAACGTCGTCGAGAACATCCCCGGCCCGCTGCTGGACCGGATGGAGCTCGTGACGCTGGACGGCTACACCGAGGAGGAGAAGGTCGCCATCGGCCGTGACCACCTGTGGCCACGGCAGGTCGAGCGGGCCGGCCTGACCGCCGACGAGGTGTCCATCTCCGACGAGGCGCTGCGGGCGATCGCCGGCGAGTACACCCGTGAGGCGGGCGTGCGGCAGCTCGAGCGAGGGCTGGCCAAGGTCCTCCGCAAGGTCGCGGTCGCGCTGGCCAGCGAGACGGCCCCGGTGCGGGTCGACGAGACCGACCTGGTCCGCTACCTCGGCCGTCCCCGGTTCACCCCGGAGTCGGCGGAGCGCACGGCGACCCCGGGTGTGGCGACCGGCCTAGCGGTCACCGGCGCGGGTGGTGACGTGCTGTTCATCGAGGCGACCTCGATGGAGGGCGAGCCCGGCCTGACCCTGACCGGTCAGCTCGGCGACGTCATGAAGGAGTCGGCGCACATCGCCCTCTCCTACCTGCGGTCCAACGGCCGGAAGCTGGGCATCGACCCGAACGAGCTCGCCGGCAAGCGGATCCACCTGCACGTGCCGGCCGGCGCGGTGCCGAAGGACGGCCCGTCCGCGGGCATCACGATGGTCACCGCCCTGGCGTCGCTGGCGACGGGCCGCCCGGTCCGCCCGGAGTTCGGGATGACCGGCGAGGTCACCCTCTCGGGCCGGGTCCTGCCGATCGGCGGCGTCAAGCAGAAGCTGCTGGCGGCGCACCGGGCAGGCCTGACCGAGGTGATCATCCCGGCCCGCAACGAGCCGGACCTGGACGACCTGCCGCAGGAGGTCCGGGACGCCCTGACCATCCACGTGCTGGGTGACGTCAGCGACGTGCTGGCGCTGGCCCTGCGCCCGGCCGACGAGCGCGAGCTGCTCGCCGCCGCATAACTCCACAGCAAAGGCCGCCCTGGGCGTACGCCCAGGGCGGCCTTTGTCATGCCCGGCTGGTCGCCATCGGCGTCGCTGCGGTGCCCTCCCGGTCGTCGGCTTCGCGGTCCGGCGGGCGGGTCAGGTGCAATGCGGCCCAGACCACCACGACCGTCAGGCCGCCGGCCGTGGCGATCGCGGCGAGCAGGGCCAGGCCCGCGTCCGGTGCGACCGCGAGCAGCGCCATCATCAGCAGCGTCAGGCCGATGGCCAGGCAGAGGAAGCCGGACCAGTCGTCGGGTTGGTCCTCGGCGGCGCGGCGACCGGGCCAGCGGGCCAGGACGCTAGCGACCACGAAGTACACCGTCGCCACCAGCAGCAGGCTGCCGACCACGTCGCTGAACCGGTGCCAGCCCGCGATCATCGTGGCGGCGGCGATGACCGACACCCCCGAGGCTCCGGGAACCGCCGCCCACCAGCGCAGCCGCGCCGGGAGCACCAGCAGGAAGCCCAACAGCAGCGCGGCGGCCATGGCGACGTGGCCGCTCGGGAAGCTGTTGTGCGTCGACGAGCCGATGACGCCGAGCTCCGGCCGGGTGATCGCCTGCTTGGCCAGGCCGGCGGCGCCCGTCGACCCGATCACGACGACCGCGCCGGCGATGCCGGACCGCAGCCGGCCGGCCAGCACGGCCAGCACCACGATGCCGAGCACCAGCGCGCCGATGAGCAGCGGATTGCCGAACCGGCCGAGCACCCGGGCGGCGGGTCCCAAGAGGACGGTGTCCTGGGCGTAGCCACCACCGCGCTCCGACCGGGGCAGCACCCGGCCGTCGATCACCTGTCCCGTGGCGGTCCGCACGAACAGCAGCCAGGTGAGCCCGAACGCGACCATGGAAGCGGCGGCCGCCGCGAGCAGCCTGAGGGGTTGGGTTCCCAGGTTCACGCGAACCATCCTGGCGCCCGCTGTTCCGCATCCCGTCCGGAAAATGTCTTGGTTCTGTCACAAAGCGCAAGTCGGAGGTAGAGAAACAGTCCGCATCGTGCCGCTTCAGGGCAGCGGCCGTGGTGGATGTTCGCTGTGATCGTGGGATGCCCATTCCCGCGGACTCAGCGTCGGACCTGGAGTGGTTGTCGTTGGAGCAGGCCGGCGTCGTCACGTATCGGCAGGCGGTCGCCGAGCTCGGTCCAGGCGCGGTGCGGCACCGGCTCGCCTCGAACCGTTGGCGGCGGGTCTGTCTGGGTGTGCTCGTCACCCGACCCGGCCCGCTCGGTGTCGAACAGCAAGCCTGGGTCGCGGTGCTGGCGGCGGGTCCGGGCGCGCTGCTCGGGGGTCTCGCGGCGGCTACCGCGGGCGGGCTGCGTGGCAGGTGGCGACGCACCGCGATCGACGTGCTGGTGCCGGGTGACCGCAAGTCACCCGACCTGCTGCGTCGGTTGCCGGTCGACCTTCCCGCCGTCAAGGTGCACCGGACGTCGGTGCTCCCGGAGGAGGACCGGCAACGGGCGCGGCCGGATCGCACGAGCATGGCGCGGTCGGTGGTGGACGCCGCCGCGTGGGCACCGAGCGACGACGAGGCACGAGCGGTGATCGCGGCCGCGTGCCAACAGGGCCTCGTGCTGCCGGCGGAGATCATCGCAGTCACGGACCGGATGCCGCGCGCCCGACGCCGCCGGCTGGTGTCGACCACGGCGACGGACGTGGCGGGCGGTGCTGGTTCGCTGGCGGAGATCGATTTCGTGCGCCTCTGCCGCAGTCGCGGCCTTCCTCGGCCGGACCTCCAGCGCCGACGCACCGACGCGACCGGACGGACCCGTTACATGGACGCGTACTGGGAGGCGTTCGGCATCCATGTCGAGGTCGACGGCGGGCACCACACGGAGGCGAGGCAGTGGGAGTCCGACATGACCCGCCACAACGACCTCTGGATAGCCGGCGACCTTCTCCTCCGCTTCTCAGCGGCCCAGATTCGCTCAAACCCTGACAAAGTCACAACTCAACTCCTCCGCGCCCTCGTCTCACGCGGCTACACCCCGAGATCTAGGTAATCCATTGCACCCGTAGCGACAGCCGTTTACCTAGATCTGCTGGAGGTGCGGCGGGGCGGCGTGCGCCATGCCGGTGGCCAGAGGGAGTCGCGCAACGGGTGCGGGGTCCGCTGAGCTGATCTAGGGTGGTGGCGTGGGGGTCCGGACGTGGATCGAAGGGTGGCCGGTTTACCGGCAGCTCACCGGCACCGACCCGCTTGGACGCGGGCATGCCGCCCGTTCCGCGCGCACCGACGCGCTCGAGCCCCGCACCAAGACCGCTGACTCCGTCGCCAAGTCCGTCTGTCCCTACTGTGCCGTCGGGTGTGGGCAGCGGGTGTTCGTCAAGGACGGCCAGGTCACCCAGATCGAGGGTGATCCGGACAGCCCCATCTCGCGCGGCCGCCTATGCCCGAAGGGCTCGGCCAGCAAGAGCCTCGTGACCAGCGACCGCAGGATCAAGACGGTTCTCTACCGGCGGCCTTACGCGAAGGACTGGGAAGAGCTCGACCTCGACACCGCCATGGAGATGATCGCCGACCGGGTGGTCAAGGCGCGAGCCGACACCTGGGAGGACAAGGACGCTGACGGGCGTCCGCTCAACCGCACCCTGGGCATCTCGAGCCTGGGTGGCGCCACGCTGGACAACGAAGAGAACTACCTGATCAAGAAGTTGTTCACGGCGATGGGCGCGATCCAGATCGAGAACCAGGCCCGTATTTGACACTCCTCCACCGTCCCCGGTCTGGGGACCAGCTTCGGCCGTGGCGGGGCCACCGGGTTCCAGCAGGACCTGGCTAACGCCGACTGCATCATCATCCAAGGCTCGAACATGGCCGAGGCACATCCGGTCGGGTTCCAGTGGGTGATGGAGGCGAAGAAGCGCGGTGCGACGGTGATCCACGTCGACCCGCGGTTCACCCGGACAAGTGCCGTGGCCGACGAGTTCGTGCCGTTGCGGGTCGGCTCCGACATCGCGTTCCTCGGTGGGGTGATCAACTACATCCTGTCCAACGAGCTCGACTTCCGGGACTACGTGCTCGCGTACACGAACGCGGCCACGATCGTCAGCGCCGACTTCCAGGACACCGAGGACCTGGGCGGGCTGTTCTCCGGCTACAACCCCGAAACCGGCACGTACGACCCGGTCAGCTGGCAGTACCAGGGCCACGAGGAGCACGCACCGAGCCAAGGCGAGAGCCACACGCAACGGGAGACCGGCGCCGGCCTGCAGCAGGAGTCACACGGTCCGCCCGTGCCCGGAGGCACCGAGCGCGACGAGACGCTCCAGGACCCCCGCACCGTCTACCAGATCCTCAAGCGGCACTACTCCCGCTATACCCCCGAGGTGGTCGAGCGGATCTGCGGCGTCAGCCCGGAGCAGTTCCAGCGGGTCTGCGAGGCGTGGACCCGCAACTCCGGCCGCGAGCGCACGAGTGCCCTCGTCTACTCCGTCGGCTGGACCCAGCACAGCGTCGGCGTGCAGTACATCCGCACCGGCGCGATCGTCCAACTCCTGCTCGGCAACATGGGTCGCCCGGGCGGCGGCATCATGGCGCTGCGCGGGCACGCCAGCATCCAGGGCTCCACGGACATCCCGACGCTGTTCAACCTGCTGCCCGGGTACCTACCGATGCCCCACCACAAGCAGAACGAGACGTTCGACGAGTGGGTCGACGCCATAAGGCATCCGGGTCAGAAGGGCTTCTGGGCCAATGCCCGGTCGTACGCCGTGAGCCTGCTCAAGGCCTACTTCGGCGAGCACGCGACGGCCGACAACGACTGGGGCTACGGCTGGCTGCCCAGGATGACCGGCGACCACGGCACCTATCAGCAGGTGCTCAACATGATCGACGGGAAGATCCAGGGCTACTTCCTGCTCGGCCAGAACCCGGCGGTCGGCTCGGCGCACGGTCGGGCGCAGCGGCTCGGCATGGCCAACCTCGACTGGTTGGTGGTCCGCGACCTCTACATGATCGAGAGCGCGACGTTCTGGAAGGACTCGCCCGAGATCGAGACCGGCGAGATCGTCACGGAGGAGTGCCGCACCGAGGTGTTCTTCCTGCCGGCGGCGTCCCATGTGGAGAAGGAAGGCACCTTCACCCAGACCCAGCGCATGCTGCAGTGGCGCGAGAAGGCCGTCGACCCACCGCAGGACTGCCGCTCGGAGCTGTGGTTCTTCTACCACCTCGGCCGGCTGGTCCGGGAGCGCCTCGCGACGTCCACACTGGAGCGTGACGACGCCGTCAGGAACCTCGCCTGGAGCTATCCGACCAGTGGGCGGCACGACGAGCCCGACGCCGAGGCGGTGCTCAAGGAGATCAACGGGTACGACGTGGCCACCGGCGCGCCGCTGCCCGGCTTCACGTCGCTCAAGGACGACGGCTCCACCGCCTGCGGCTGCTGGATCTACAGTGGAGTGTTCGCGGACGGTGTCAACCAGGCCGCCCGGCGCAAGCCGGGCAAGGAGCAGAGCTGGGTCGCGCCCGAGTGGGGCTGGGCCTGGCCCGCCAACCGTCGCATCCTCTACAACCGCGCCTCGGCCGACCCGCAGGGCGTGCCGTGGAGCGAGCGGAAGGCGTACGTGTGGTGGGACGCCGACAAGGGCGAGTGGACCGGCCACGACGTGCCCGACTTCGAGAAGACCAAGGATCCCGCCTATCGGCCCGCGAAGGACGCGGCCGGTGTCGCCGCGCTGGCCGGGGACGACGCGTTCATCATGCAGGGCGACGGAAAGGGCTGGCTGTACGCGCCGCAGGGCCTGATCGACGGCCCGATGCCGACCCACTACGAGCCGGTCGAGTCGCCGCTGCGCAACCCCCTCTACGCGCAGCAGGCGAACCCCACCCGCAAGGTGTACGACCGGCCCGACAACCAGCTCAACCCGGCGCCGCCGGACGCGCACTCCGACGTGTTCCCCTACGTCTTCACCACCAGCCGTCTCACCGAGCACCACACCGCGGGCGGGATGAGCCGGCAGCTGGCCTACCTTTCGGAGCTTCAGCCGGCGATGTTCGTCGAGGTCTCGCCGGCGCTGGCCGAGGAGCGCGGGCTCGAGCACATGGGCTGGGCGCATGTGATCACCGGCCGGGCCGCCGTCGAGGCGCGGGTGCTGGTCACGGCCCGCCTCCGCCCGTTGCGGCTCGACGGGCGGGTCATCCACCAGATCTGGCTGCCGTACCACTGGGGCGGTTCGGGTCTGACCACCGGTGACTCGGCCAACGACCTGTTCGGCATCACCCTCGACCCCAACGTGCTGATCCAGGAGAGCAAGGTCGGCACGTGCGACATCCGACCCGGCCGCCGGCCGACCGGACCGGCCCTGCTCGACTACGTCGCCGACTACCTGCGCCGGGCCGGGCTGGACGCCTCGCACTACGCGCCTTTGGAAACACCGGGAGCGGGGGAGTCATGAACAGCCTCTACGGACCGGTCGACCCGGCACCCGACGCGGGCTACACCGACGCGCCGCCGCGGATGGGCTTCTTCACCGACACCAGCGTCTGCATCGGCTGCAAGGCCTGCGAGGTCGCCTGCAAGGAGTGGAACGCCGTCCCGGACGACGGCTTCGACCTGCTCGGCATGTCGTACGACAACACGGGTGGCCTGTCCGCCAACACCTGGCGGCACGTGGCATTCGTCGAACAGGCCGCACCGAGCCCGGCGGCCATGGACGTGCTGCGCGAGGCCGAGTCGACGGTGTCGACCCAGTTCCTCGGGATGCCGTCGACGACGCTGCCCGGCGCGACCGGCCGCGAGGGCCGCGACCTGCGCTGGCTGATGATGTCGAACGTGTGCAAGCACTGCACGCACGCCGCCTGCCTCGACGTCTGCCCGACGGGGTCGCTGTTCCGCACGGAGTACGGCACCGTCGTCGTGCAGGAGGACATCTGCAACGGCTGTGGCTACTGCGTCCCCGCGTGCCCGTACGGCGTGATCGACCGGCGGGAGGACGACGGCCGGGCCTGGAAGTGCACGCTCTGTTACGACCGGATCGGCGAGGGCATGACCCCCGCGTGCGCGCAGGCGTGCCCGACCCAGTCGATCCAATACGGCGAGCTCGACGAGCTCCGTGAGCGGGCGGCCGAGCGGGTCGAGGTGCTGCACCAGCGCGGGGTGACCGAGGCGAAGCTCTACGGCCACGACCCGAACGACGGCGTCGGCGGCGACGGCGCGTTCTTCCTGCTCCTGGACGAGCCCGAGGTGTACGGCCTGCCGCCGGATCCGGTGGTCACCACGCGCGACCTGCCGAGCATGTGGAAGCATGCTGGCGTGGCAGCGTTGAGCATGGCGGCCGCGGCGGTCGTGGCGTTTCTGGGGCGGCGGCCGTGACGAAACCTGACCGGGCCGCGCACCAGAGTGACAAGCGGGTCCGCGGCGGCAAGGGCGACCGGGTCATGGTGCCGCCCGCCGAGTTCCGGTCCTACTACGGGCGTCCGATCGTCAAGGCGCCCGTCTGGACGCACGACATCTCCGCCTACTTCTTCACCGGCGGGTTGGCGGCCGGCTCCGCCCTGCTCGCGGCCGGGGCTGACCTGACCGACCGGCCCGCGCTGCGTGCCACCGGCCGCCTCACGGCCCTGGCCGCGCTCGGTGCCAGCGCCTACTTCCTGATCGTCGACCTGGGCCGGCCGAGCCGCTTCATCAACATGCTGCGGGTGGCCAAGCCGACCTCGCCCATGTCGATGGGCACCTGGATCTTCAGCGCGTTCGGTGCGGCCGCGGGCGTGGCGGCCGCCGCCGAGGCCGCGCCCTACCTGCCCCGCCGGGGTGCGCTCGGGCTGGCCGCCCGCGCGCTGCCGACCGTCGGCCGGGCCGGCGGGCTCGCCGCCGCCGCTCTCGCGCCGGCCATGGCCACGTACACCGCGGTGCTCATCTCCGACACCGCGACGCCCGCCTGGCACGAGGCGTACCCCCGGCTGCCCTTCGTCTTCGCCGGCAGCGCGCTGGCCAGTGGCGGCGCCGCCGGCCTGATCGGTGCACCGACGGCCCAGGCCGGCCCGGCGCGGACCCTCGCGGTGGCCGGCGCCGCCATGGAGCTGACCGCCACCCACGGGGTCGAGCACCGGATGGGCCTGCTCAGCGAGCCCTACCGCACGGGCAAGGCGGGCAAGCTGCTGCGCGCCGCCCGGGTGCTGACCGCCGCCGGGGCCGTCGGTGCCCTGCTCGGCTCGCGGAGCCGCACGGTGTCGGCGCTCGCGGGAGGTGCGCTGCTCGCCGGCTCCCTGGCGACCCGCCTCGGGGTCTTCGAAGCGGGCCTGGCGTCGGCGGAGGACCCGAAGTACACCGTGGTGCCGCAACGGGAACGTCTGGGCGCCTGACCGTCGATGGGTCACGACCACCCGCCCGCGCCGCGGGCGCCCCGCCGCCTGCGGATCATCCTCGCCGCCGTCCTGGTGCCCGCCTTCGTGGCGACCGCCATCGCCACCGTGCTGCTCTGGCCGCGAGACGTGCCCAAGCCCGATCAGGCCGACCCGGTGCCGCGTTTCCACGCCACGGTCACGTCGATCGTGACGTCGCTCTGCCCGCCGACCCCGTCGGGTGAGTCGGAGCCGGGGCCGTGCGGCGCCGCCACTGTCACCCTGGACTCCGGCCCCGACAAGGGGCAGACGCGGGAGACGGAGCTGCCGTCCGGCCCGGGCGCACCCAGCGTCGAGGTCGGCGACGCGGTGATCGTCACCCCGCTGACCGACTCCGAGGACCCGACGGCCACGGTCTACACGATCGCCGACCACCAGCGCGGTTCGCCTTTGCTCTGGCTCGTGGTCGCGTTCGCGGCGGCGATCATCGCTTTCGGGCGTTGGCGGGGGCTGGCCGCGCTGGCCGGGCTCGCGGTCAGCTTCGCGGTGCTGCTCGGCTTCATCCTGCCGGCCATCCTCGGCGGCGGCCCACCGCTGCCGATCGCGGTCACCGGCGCCGCGTTGATCATGTTCGTGGTGCTCTACCTGACCCACGGCCTCACCGCCCAGACCTCGGTCGCGGTGCTCGGCACCCTGGCCAGCCTGGTGCTCGCGGGCGGCGTCGGCACGCTGGCGATCGCGTTCTCACACCTCACGGGGTACGGAGACGAGAACGCGATCACCCTCTCCCTGCTGCACGGCGACGTGGACCTGCACGGCCTGCTGCTGGCCGGCATCATCATCGGCTCGCTCGGGGTGCTCGACGACGTCACGGTCACCCAGGCGGCGACGGTCGGTGAGCTGGCCCGGGCGAACCCGTCGCTGAGCCGGCGCGAGCTCTATCGGGGCGGCACCCGCGTCGGCCGGGCGCACATCGCGTCGACGGTCAACACCATCGTCCTGGCGTACGCCGGTGCCTCCCTCCCGGTCCTGCTTCTGGTGATCGCGGGCGGGCGCGGGGTCGGCGAGGTCCTGACCGCGGAGTTCATCGCCCAGGAGATCGTGCGCAGTGTCGTCGGCACGCTGGGTCTCGTGGCCGCGGTGCCGATCACGACGGCCCTGGCCGCGTTCGTGGCGACGGCGAGCAACCGGCCGCCTCGTGCTGGTCGCCCTCCGAAGCCGCGCACCGACCGCTCGGAAGTACTGGCCGCGTTGGCCCCGGACGAGAAGGTCGACCGGTGACCGCTGTCGCTGCGGTGCTAGACCGGTCCGACCGCGACCTTCGCGCGGTGGTGCCTCGGTCGCTCGGTCTCGTCGACCACGGCGACGGCCAGATCCGCGTACGCGAAGAGGATGTCGCCCGTCGGTAGCACCTGGTTGTCGCCGCCCGTTCGGTAGGTGCCGGTGCCGTTCGCCGCGTCGTCGAGCAGGGTGGGTGGTGGCACGAGCAGGACCCAGTCGAGGTCGGCCGCTCGCAACACGTCGACCTGGGCGGCGTGGCCGAGGGAGAAGGCGCGGTGCTCGGCCGGGAAATCGGGGGTGTCGTGGACGGCCAGTCCCGGCGCGACCTCCAGCGTGGTGCCGATGCCGATCGCCACGAGGCGTGGGACGTCGGCTTCGGCCAGGCCGGCGACGAGCGCCCGTGCCGCGTCGGCGAAGAAGTCGGCCTGGTCGATCCGCGCGGCGGCGTGCACGGCGGCGTCGTGGCCCTTGCTCAGGGCGGCGACCTGTCGGGCGTCGGTCACGTCACCGCTCACGGCGGTCCCTTCGAGATCGGGATGGCGCGCGGGGTCGCGGACGACGGCGGTGACCCGGTGGCCCCGGGCGATTGCTTCGGCGACGATCCGCCGCCCGGCCCGCCCACCGGCGCCGAAGACGATGATGCTTTTCATGGCGCGGACGGTAGCCCTCGGTATGCCGGTTACCGCAACGAAACTGGCTACGGTTGCTGATGTGACCCTGGATCCGGACCTCTTCAGCGACTGCACCGCGGACCGCCCGCTGATCCGCATCGGTGACAAGTGGACGATGAAGATCATCGTGTGCCTGCGCGACGGCCCACGCCGCTTCGGCGAGCTGATCGTGCCGTTGCGTGTGACGGCGAAGGTGCTCACGGAGTCGCTGCGGGCGATGGAGCGCGACGGGCTGCTGACCCGCACCGCGTACGGGGAGAATCCACCAAGGGTCGAGTACGCGCTGACTCCGCTGGGCCGCACCCTGCTGGAACCGCTGGCGGCCATCTGCGCGTGGACCGCGGCGCACCAGCCCGAGGTGCTGCGGGCGCGCTCGGCATGACCGCGCCGACGATCGGGGTCGACATCGGGGGCACGAAGATGCTGCTGGTGGCCCGCCTTCCTGGGGGCTCGATCATGGCCTCGTCGCGGGTCCCGACCGGGCCGTCGGCTGGTCCGCGGGAGCTCGAGGAGCACCTCCGATCGTTCGCGGGTTCGCTGCCGGTAGCGGCGCGAGCCGTTGGGGTGGCGGTCCCCGGTCTCGTCGACGACGGGCGGGTCGAGATCTCCGACGTGTTGCCGCGCCTGGCCGGCTGGCGGCCTGGCGACCTGCTCGGGGTGCCGCAGATACTGGTCAACGACATCCGCGCGGCCCTGGCGCAGGTGGGCCGGACGTTGCCCGCTGACGCGACGGCCGCGGTGCTGGTAGCCGGCACGGCGATCGGAATGGCCTGGATGGCCGAAGGCCGCGTGGTCAACGGGGTCAGCGGCTGGGCGGGCGAGATCGGCAGCATCCCGGTGCCGTCACCTGGCGGCGGCGTGAGCCGGCTCGACGAGGTGGCCGGTGGCGCCGCGATCCTGACGGCGACGGGGCTCGCGCCGGCCGGGGTGCACGCGGCACTGCGGGTGGCCGACCCGCGCGTGGGTGAGGCCGTCCGTGTCGCCGGCGAGGCGTTGGGCCGAGCCATCGCGACGGTCGTGAACCTGCTGAACCCGCAGGCGGTGGTCCTGGCGGGCGGCACGCTCGAGTATGCGGGTTACGTGCGGGCGGCATTGCGGGCGGCGGAGGAGTACGCGCTGCCGCAGCTCTGGCAGGCCTGCACCGTGCGGCAGGCCGAGGACCCGGCCAACCTCGTGGTCCTGGGTGCTCTGCACCTGGCCGAGCAGGTGGGATCGAAGCACATTCCCACCGTCTCCCCATGAACCTTTCGGCTGGTCAGGCGAAGCGGGCGTGGGTGAGGGTCGCGAGACCGAGCGGGCGCAGGGCGTCGGTGCGGGACCACATCGATGCCGGGACCGCGACGTGGGCGTCGGGCTGGGTCAGCACCTTCCAGCCGTGTCGGGCGAGGAGGGCGGCCGCGTCGGCGGGTGACCACGTCGAGCGCCACGGCTCGCCCCCGGCGGCGGCTACGGCGCCCACCTGCTCCGCATAGAGGTTGCCGTCCGCGTCCCGGAGGTCAGGCGGGAGCATGTGGTCGAAGACCAGTTCCGAGCCAGGCGCGAGGGCATCCGTGAGCAGCGCGATCGTGTGATCCACCTGGTCCGGCGACAGGTACATCACCACACCGAGCCAGCTCACGAACGTCGGCCGGGAGCGGTCGAGGGCGGGCAGCGGCGCGCCGGCCGCGAGGTCGACCGCCGCGAACGTCACGTGGCTGGCGTCGACGCCGGCAGCCGACAGCGCCGCACGTTTCGCGGCCTGGGTGGCCGGGTGGTCGATCTCGACGACCGGCGTCCCGTTGAGGTCCAGCCGGTAGGCGGAGCTGTCGAACCCCGCGCCGAGCACGACGTACTGCGCGGGTCCACGATGGACAAGACTGCCCAACGCGGCCTCGGCGAAGGCGCTGCGGACCACGGTCTGCGCCCGGGCGCCGGCCAGGATCGGGTGGTCGCCGTGCAGGCGGTGGTATGCGAGCAGTTCCTCGGCCCGGTCGCCGAGCAGCGGCTCGGCCAGGTAGTCGTCGAGGATGTGGGGCGCGCTGTCGACGAGGCGGTGGGCCGCGCGGGCGGCGGCTGCGAGGAGAGCGGTTTGGCTGGTCTGCACGGACCGAAGGCTAGCCACCAACAACGGACATCATAGCACAAAAAGGAATTTGTTTCAAGACCCGTCCGGGTCGGTGGGTGCCAGGAGAGCGGCTACCTCGGAGTGTCCGAAGAACCGCGCCCAGTCGCCCGGAGTGGCGCCGAAGCGGGCGTCGCGCACCGCCTGGTCGGCGCCGCGGGCCAACAGGTCCCGGGCCAGCGCCTCGTCGCCGGTCTCCGCTGCCGCGTGCAGTGCCGTCTGCCACGGGTCGTCGCGCGGCAGGTCGGTGCGGCCGAGCGCGTCGACCGGCCAACCGGCGTCGAGCAGCAGGCCGACCGCACCGGGGCGGCCGTGGGCGGCGGCCCAGACCGCCAAGCCGGGCCGGTGGGCGCGCAGCCTCGCCACGACCGCCGGGTCGGCCGCCTCGCAGGTCGACCGGTCGGCCGCCAGGGCCGCGGCCACGAACGCGTCCGCCGGCGCGAGCTCCGGCGTCGGCACCTCGAGGGCGGCGACCAGCTCCGGGTAGCCCGACGTCAGCGCCAGCACGGCCGGGGTCGGCCCGCCATCGAACGGAGTGGTGAGGTCGACGTGGTGTGCGGCGAGCAGCCGTACCCGTGCGGTCATGCCATGCGTCACCGCCCAGTGCAGCTGGTAGCGCAGCAGTGAGCGCCCGGCGTCGCTCGAACCGAGGCCGTAGGCGAACAGCAGCTCCAGGTGGCTGTCGTCCGCGGTGAACATCCGGTTGTAGAGGGCCTGCCCGTCGTCGGGGTCGGCACCGGCGTCGAGCAGCACGCGCGCCAGTGCCGTCGCGTGCGGGTGGGGTGGCTGGCCGCGCTCGCCGCCGCCGAACGCACCGGTCAGCGCCGTGAACGGCGGGTCCAGACCGCGCCAGTGGAACCGCGCGTTCGGGTCCGCGCCGGCCGACAGCAGCAGCCGGGCCGTGGCCAGCACGGCCGCTTCGTCCAGGGCGGGATCGTGCCGGGCGAAACAGAGATAGAGCAGGGGCGGCCAGTCGTACGGTCCGCCGGCCCGATCGGCCGCGCCCGGGTCGGCGTCGAGCAGCTTCCGCAGCGAGTCCACATCGGACGCCGCTGCCGCGACGTGCGGGTCGGTGCGGGGCAGGTCCGGATGCTCGGCGAGGACCCGGGCGGCGGCCAGCGCGCGCTGCGGCGCCTCGTCGTCGTCCTCGGCGTACGAGAGGCAGGCCAGTCGCAGGTACGCGGCACCGGGCGGCTGCACCATCCCAACCTAGCCCGTCTAAGGTCGGCTGGTGACCAGCACCGCCCTTGAGTTGGTGACCGGCGCGGAGATCGCGCGGGTCGCCGACCTGATCCGTCCGTACGTCCGGGAGACTCCCGTGCTGACCGTCGACCGGGCGGACTTCGGCCTGTCGCCCGGTCCGCTCGTCCTCAAGCTGGAGTTCCTCCAGCATTCGGGCTCGTTCAAGGCACGCGGCGCGTTCGCCAACCTGCTGTTGCGCCCGGTGCCGTCGGCCGGCGTCGTCGCCGCGTCCGGAGGCAATCACGGCGCCGCCGCGGCGTACGCGGCCCGCGCTCTTGGCATCCCCGCCCACGTCTTCGTGCCGACGGTCTCCTCACCGGCCAAGATCGAACGGATTCGGGGGTACGGAGCGGAGCTTGTCGTCGAGGGCGACAGCTACAACGACGCCCTGGCGGCCAGTGAGCGCTTCCGGGCCACGTCGGGCGCGCTGCGGCTGCACGCGTTCGACGAGATCGAGACGATGCTCGGCACCGGGACGATCGCGGTCGAGGTCGCACGCCAGGTGCCCGGCCCGACCACGCTGCTGGCCGCCGTGGGCGGTGGCGGCCTGCTCGCCGGTCTGGTCGCCGGCCACCCGGGACCGGTGTACGGGGTCGAGCCGACCGGCGCGCCGACACTGCGGGAGGCGCTGGACGCGGGGGCACCGGTCGACGCGCCGGTGGGCAGCGTGGCGATCGACTCGCTGGCGCCGCTCCGGATCGGCGTCAACACGTACCCGGTGATCGCCGCTGGTGTCCGGGATGTCCTGTTGGTCTCGGACGACGAGATCCGCGCCGCCCAGCGGGCCCTGTGGGAGACCCTGCGGGTGGTGGTGGAGCCCGGCGGCGCGACGGCGTTCGCGGCCCTGCTCAGCGGCCGTTATGCGCCGGGACCCGACGAGGTGCCGGTGTTCGTCCTGAGCGGCGCCAACACCACGGCGGTTGATCTCTAGCTCGCCGGGCGAAGCGGCGGCCTGATCGTTGAACCTTCCGCCGCTCCACCGGTACTCATCACCATGAGCGCCAAACTGGTCCACCGCGCGTCAGCGCACCTCCAGCGCCACTCCGTCGGCTCGGGCTGGCACGAGCTCGCCGACCACCGGATAGCCCGGCAGTTCGCCCGCCACCAGGAGGCCGCCCGAGGTCTGGGCGTCGGCGAGCAGGAGGAGCTCGTCTTCCGAGATCGATCCTGGGTCCAGGTGCGGGCGCACCCAGTCGAGGTTGCGCTTCGTGCCACCACTGACATAGCCGGCGGCCAGGGCGTCGCGGGCGCCGGCCAGATACGGCACGGCGGCCGCGTCGATGCGGGCCGTGACACGGCTGGCTCGGGCCAGCTTGTGCAGGTGGCCGAGCAGCCCGAAGCCGGTCACGTCGGTGGCACAGACGGCGCCGGCCTTCAGCGCCGCCGCAGACGCGTCGCGGTTGAGGGTGGTCATTGCCGTCACCGCCTCGGGGAAGACCTCGCCGGTCTGCTTGTGGCGGCTGTTGAGCACCCCGACGCCGAGCGGCTTGGTCAGCGTGAGCGGCATGCCGGCCGCGCCGCGGTCGTTGCGCAGCAGCTTCGCCGGGTCGGCGATGCCTGTCACCGCCATGCCATATTTCGGCTCCGGGTCGTCGACGCTGTGGCCACCGGCGACGTGGCAACCGGCCTCGCGGGCGACGTCGAGACCGCCCGCCAGCGCATGGGCGGCGAGTTCCATCGGGAGCACGTCGCGGGGCCAGCCGAGCAGGTTGACGGCTACGAGGGGGGTGCCGCCCATCGCATACACATCGGATAGCGCGTTGGCCGCCGCGACGCGGCCCCAGTCGTAGGCGTCGTCCAGCACCGGCGTGAAGAAGTCGGCGGTGGCGACCACGGCGGTGTCGCCGTTGATTCGCACGACCGCGGCGTCGTCGCCGTCGTCGAGGCCGACCATCAGCTCGCCTGGGCCGTCCGGGGGAGTGCCACCGACCAGGCCGGCGACGACCGTCTCCAGCTCGCCGGGCGGGATCTTGCAGGCACAGCCACCGCCGTGCGCGTACTGGGTCAGCCGGTAGGTCATGCGTCAATCCTGCCCCGGCGGTGGCAGAGTTGCGGGGTGCACGTCGTCGCCACGGCGGGTCACGTCGACCACGGCAAGTCGACGCTGGTCCGCGCGCTCACCGGGATGGAACCCGACCGCTGGGCCGAGGAGCGGCGGCGGGGGATGACGATCGACCTCGGGTACGCGTGGACCGACC
Organism: Asanoa sp. NPDC049475; assembly: GCF_040676915.1. NCBI lineage: Bacteria > Bacillati > Actinomycetota > Actinomycetes > Micromonosporales > Micromonosporaceae > Asanoa > Asanoa sp. NPDC049475. The sequence goes on from NZ_JBFAPY010000011.1 coordinate 178,102, forward strand.
TGCCGTCCGGCGCCACGCTCGCGTTCGTCGACGTGCCCGGCCACGAGCGGTTCGTGCCGAACATGCTGGCCGGCGTCGGCCCGGTCCCGGCCGCGATGCTGGTGGTCGGTGCCGACGAGGGCTGGATGCCGCAGTCCGCGGAGCACCTGGCGGCGCTCGACGCGCTCGGCGTCACCCGCGGCCTGCTCGTGGTCACCCGGGTCGACCTCGCCGACCCCGAGCCGGCGCGCCGCCAGGCCGCCGCCGAGATCGCGAAGACCTCGCTCGGCGCGGTCGAGTCGGTCGCGGTCAGCGGCGCGACCGGCGCCGGGCTCGACGACCTGCGGGCCGCGCTGGACCGCCTGGTCGCCGCGCTGCCGCCGGCCGACCCGCACGCGCCCGTGCGGCTGTGGGTCGACCGCGCCTTCACCATCCAGGGCAGCGGCACGGTCGTCACGGGCACGCTCGGCGCCGGCACCCTGCGGGCCGGCGACACGCTCGCCCTCGGCGAGCGGCACGTGCGGGTCAAGGGCCTGCACTCCCTGGGCCGCCCGGCCGACCGGGTGCCGGCGGTGGCCCGGGTGGCGGTCAACCTGCGCAACGTGCCCAAGGACGCCGTCGGTCGCGGCGACGCACTGCTCACGGTCGACGCGTTCCGCCACACGGACCTGCTCGACGTGCGGGTCCACGGCGACCCGGTAGCCGACCTGCCGGCCGCCCTGGTGCTCCACGTCGGTTCGGCGGCGGTCGCCGCCACGGTCCGCCCGCTGGGCAAGGACACGGCGCGCCTGCGCCTAGGACGATCGTTGCCGCTGCGGATCGGCGACCGCGCCCTGCTCCGCGACCCGGGCCGCCACCACGTCGCGGGCGGCGTCACGGTGCTCGACCCACTGCCACCCACACTCCGGCGCAGAGGAGCGGCGGCGGCCCGATCCACCGAACTGATGACCATGGACGGCCGCCCGAACGCAGCCAGCGAACTCCGCCGCCGCGGCCTACTCACCGGAGCCGCGCTACGCATGCTGGGCGTCCCGCTGCCGCCAGCACCGGCACCCACCGAACAGCACGCGACAGAGCTGGTAGGCCCGGTTGTCGGTGACTGGTACGTCGACCCGGCGCTCTGGGAGCGGCTGGGAGCCAGCCTGATCGAGGCGGTCGATCGGCACGCGGCCGCCCACCCCCTCGAACCCGGCATGCCGGTGGAAGCTCTTCGCCGCGCGCTCGGCCTACCTGACCGCGCCCTCGTAGAAGCCCTGGTCAAAACCCCGCTGGTCACGCGCGACGGCCGGGTTGCGCGGCCCGGTAACCCCGGGCTGCCAGAACCGATCCAGACGGCGCTCGACCAGCTCGCCGCCGACCTAGCCGAAAGGCCGTTCCACGCACCCGAAGCCGACAGGCTGCGGGCGGTCGGACTCGGCCCACGCGAGCTGGCCGCCTCGGTCCGCGCCGGCGCCCTCGTGAAGATCGCCGACGGCATCGTGCTGCCGCCGCAGTCGGTGGAGCAGGCCGTCGAGGTGCTGCGCGGGATAGCCCAACCGTTCACCCTCAGCGCCGCCCGTCAGGCGCTCGGCACCACCCGCCGGGTTGCCGTGCCCCTGCTCGAGCTCCTTGACCGTCGTGGCGCGACGGTTCGCGACGCCGATGACCGGCGGTCGGTGACGTGACGGTCCGCCGGCCGAAAGCGGCCGGCGGACCCTCGTCCCGGGGGTGGAGACGGGTCAGAAGACGACCAGGGGGTCGCCGAAGAAGTCGGCGATGAAGTTCACGAAGAAGAAGCCGAAGAACAGGACGTTGATGACCAGCAGCACATAGTGCCACGGTCGTGGCCGGGCCGCCCTCGGCAGCCGGGCGTTGAGGTAGATGAGCATGAACGGGTAGATCAGCGCGCCGAAGTTCGACATGTTCGCCGACCACTGGACGAGGTTGACCGGCACCGCCAGGTGCAGGACCACCCCGATCACGACCAGCAGCAGCAACATGAACGGGTAGTAGAACCGCCGCGGGTCACCCTCCAGCAGGCGGCGCAGCCGCGGGCTGGTGGCGTGGGCCGCGTCCGTGGTCACCCGCACCATGCCCTCGAAGATGCCGAGCTGGGTGCTGAACAGCACCAGGACCCCGAGCACCAGAGCCAGGTAGAACATCCAGCGGCCGTACTCGGCGTCGAGCGCTGAGGCGACGAACGTCGGCACCGAGGCGGCCGTCGGTCGCTCGCCGGAGAGGTTGACGGCGTGCGCCATCAGGATGGTCGGCAGCAGCATGCCGAGCATCGCGCCGATGAAGAAGACGCCCCACATGTCCGTGAGCAGCAGCCGGTACCAGCGCTTCCAGCGGGCGGTGTTGGCCGCGTCGTCGGGGAACGTGACGCCGCTCGCCAGCATCTCCTTGCGGTCGCCGCGCAGGCCGGAGATGTAGCCCGTGCGGAAACCCATTCCGTAACCCTTGTCGCGGTAGTGGCCCATGACGTACCAGTTGAGGCCGGACGCCAGCGCGGTGAAGCCGGCCAGGCCGCCGAGCTGGGTCGCGGTAATGCCTGAGGGCGGGGCCGCCGGGGTGAAGAAACCGCGAATGCCCTCCCACCACAGGTCGAACGGCACCACGAACAGGTCGATCAGCAGCAGGCCGACCAGGATCGCGCCGACCATCACCCAGTTGGCCAGCTCCAACGCGCGGCTGATCCGCTTGGCCGCGACCGTGATCAAGAAGACCAGCAGCAGCAGGCCGATCGCCCACAGTCGTGGCTCCTCGGCTCCCGAGGGTGCGACGGCGCCGTGCACGAGCGCGTACACGCCCTGCCCGGCCGCGGCCGCCCAGCCGCCCGCGATGAAGGAGAAGATCACCACGAACACCGACAGTGGCACCCAGAGCTTGAAGCCGGGCGGCACCCGGCCCCAGCCGACGACCGGCGCCTCACCGGTTGCCAGCACGTAGCGCGAGCACTCCACGTTGTAGAAGGTCTGCAGCACGGCGGAGACCAGGATCACCCAGCCCACGCCGACGAAGCCGTACTGGCCGACGGCCTGCGGGCCGAGCAGCCATTCGCCACTGCCTATCGAGATGCCGAGCGCGATCAGGCTCGGCCCCACGGCGTACTGGAAAAGCTCGCGGGGTCCGATCCGCCGGACCCCGAACACCTCCTCGGGATCGGGCAGGTCGGCGACGGCCAGCGGCGGCCGGCTCACGCCGAGCGGCCTGGTGTCGTCAGATGAGGGACGGACGTCGAACGCTTGGTCCATGGCGCCTCCTCGCGTGGAAGAGCCCCCGGGCAGAGATCCATAGTCGTATATGAATGGCGGTCAAAGCAACAGGCGCCGCGCGGGCGTAAGGTCAAGGGGATGGACGGGCGTGAACTGGTCGAGCGGCTCCGCCGGGTGGTCGGCGACCGTTGGCTGCTGCTCGACGACCATGACCTGCGCACCTACGAGTCCGACGGCCTCCTCCAATATCAGCAGGTCCCGCGCCTGGCGGTGCTCCCCGGCACCGCCGAGGAGGTGCGCGCGTGTGTCGCCGTCTGCGCGGAGGAGAACGTCCCCTGGGTGGCCCGCGGCGCCGGCTCCGGCCTGTCCGGCGGCGCGCTGCCGGTCAAGGACGGCGTGCTGATCGTGCTGTCCCGGCTCACCCGCATCCTCGAGGTCGACCTCGACAACGGCCGCGTCTGCGTCGAGCCCGGCGTCACCAACGCGTCCGTCTCCGCCGCGGTCGCGCCGGACTTCTTCTACCCGCCCGACCCGTCCAGCCAGATCGTCTGCACGATCGGTGGCAACGTCGCGGAGAACTCGGGCGGCGCGCACTGCTTCAAGTACGGCTTCACCACCAACTACGTGACCGGGCTCGAGGTGGTGCTGCCCGACGGCGAGCTGGTCACCATCGGGGGCAAGGAGCTCGACACTCCCGGGTACGACCTGCTCGGCGCGTTCGTCGGCTCCGAGGGCACGCTCGGCGTGGCGACGAAGATCTGGTTGCGGGTGGTGCCCGTGCCGGAGGCGACCCGCACGCTGGTCGCGTTCTTCGACTCGACGCGACAGGCGGGGGAGGCGGTCTCGGCGATCGTGCAGGCCGGCATCGTGCCCGGGGCGATCGAGATGATGGACGCCACCACGATCAAGGCGACCGAGGCGATGGCGCACGCCGGCTACCCGGTCGGCCGGGGCGCGGCGCTGCTGGTCGAGCTCGACGGCGCCGAGGCCGAGTGCGACGCCCAGTTCACGCAGGTCACCGAGATCTGCGCGGCACAGGGCTCCGACGACGTGCGGGTCAGCCGCGACGAGGCCGAGCGCCAGCTGTTCTGGAAGACCCGCAAAGCCGCGTTCCCCGCGATGGGCCGGATCTCGCCCAACTACTTCGTGCAGGACGGCGTCGTGCCGCGCACCACCCTGCCGGACGTGCTGGTCCGCATCGACGAGCTGGCCGCCGAATACGGCCTGACGGTGGCCAACGTCTTCCACGCCGGCGACGGCAACCTGCACCCGCTGGTCTGCTTCGACGCCGGCGTGGACGGGCAGGCCGCGCGGGCGGAGGAGCTGGCCGGCCGGATCCTCGACGTGTGCCTGGAGGCCGGCGGCTCGATCACCGGGGAGCACGGCGTCGGCGTCGACAAGCGCAAGCACATGGCCAAGATGTTCGCCGAGGACGACCTGGCCGCGTTCCAACGCCTGCGCTGCGCCTTCGACCCCGACGGCCGCGCCAACCCGGGCAAGGTGATGCCGACACCCCGGCTCTGCGGCGAGGTGCCAGGCGTCTACCGGCAGCACCCGCTCGAAGCGGCTGGAATCGCGGAGCGATTCTGAGATGGCGCAGCCTGGAGGTCCGATGCCCGCGGAGCGGGCCATGACGACGCCGAGCAGCCTCGACGAAGCCGCGGCCACGATCAAAGAGCTTTCGAGCCAGGGCGCCACGATACGCCCGGCGGGCAACGACAGTCGCAAGGAGTGGAGCGGGGAGGACGCGGCCGGCACCGTCACCGTCCATACCGGAGGGTTGAGCCGGATCGTCGCCCACAACCCCGGCGACTTCACCGCCATCGTCGAGGCGGGCGTACCGCTGGCCGACCTGCAGCGGCAGCTGGCCCGTGAGGGTCAGTGGCTGGCGCTCGACCCGCCGGACCGGGGCGGCACCGTCGGCGGCCTGGTCGCCACCGCCGACTCGGGTCCGGCGCGCCATCGCTACGGCGGAGTCCGCGACCTGGTCATCGGCATCACGGTGGTGCTCTCGGACGGCTCGGTCGCCCGCTCGGGCGGCACGGTCATCAAGAACGTCGCCGGGTACGACCTGGGCAAGCTGTTCGCCGGCTCCTACGGCACGCTCGGCCTCGTCACCCAGGTCGCCCTCCGCCTGCACCCGCTGCCGGCAGGCACCGCTACCCTGGTCGCTCGCACCGACGACCCGGCCGCGCTCACCACAGCGGTGCTGACGATGTCCCGGCACCCCCTCGAAGCGATGTCCCTCGACGCGTCCTGGCGCGCGAAGTCCGGCCGGGTGCTGGTCCGCTTCGGCGGGGTCACCGCGGCCGAACGGGCCGCCCATGCGGCGAAGCTCCTCCAGCCCGTGGACACCGACGTCGTGCTCGACGACGAGTCGATCTGGGCCGCGCAACGAGCCGCCCAACGTGGTGAGGCCGTGGTCAAGGTCTCCGCGCTGCCGACCGACCTCCCCACCGTGATCGCCGCGGCCGGCGACGCCACCGTCGTCTCCCGTGCCGCCCTCGGCGTCTCCTGGCTGTCCTTCCCGCCCGGCGAAGACCTGAGAGAACGGGTCGAGGCCACCCGGGAAGCCCTGCGACCACGGAAGGCAGCGGTGCTCGACGGCGCCGGACTGGTCGACGAGCCCTGGCCCGCGCCGGACCAGGGCACCCTGGCCCTGATGCGCCGGGTGAAGGCCCGCTTCGACCCGGCCGGCACGTTCCGCCCCGGCACGTACGTGGGAGGCATCTGATGACCGACACCGCCTGGGACGAGCGCCGCCCGCCGGACCCGGAGCTCATCAAAGACTGCGTCCACTGTGGTTTCTGCCTGCCCACCTGCCCGAGCTACGCGGTGTTCGAGAACGAGATGGACTCGCCGCGCGGCCGGATCCTGCTGATGCGGGTCGGCCACGAGGACCCGCTCTCGTCGTCCATGGTGGAGCACTTCGACCGCTGCCTCGGCTGCATGGCCTGCGTGACCGCGTGCCCGTCCGGAGTCCAGTACGACCGGCTCATCGAACAGGTCCGCCCGCAGCTCGAGCGCAGCCCGCTGCGCTCGCGCAAGGAGCGCCTGCATCGGGCCGCCATCTTCGCGCTGTTCACCCACCCCGGGCGGCTGCGCGCGATGGTGCCGGCGATCGCCGCCCAGAGCCGAATGGGGCTCGCGAGGATGTTCGGTGACCGCGCCCTGCGTACCCGGATCGGCGCGATGTTGTCCCTCGCACCCAAGGTGCCGGTCCGGGCGGCCACCCAGCGCCTCGCGGTGGTGACCCAGGCCAGCAAGACCGTCGAACCCCGCGGTCGGGTGGCCTTCATGCAGGGCTGCATCCAGCGCGTGCTCTACGGCGACGTCAACGCGGCCACCGTGCGCGTGCTCGCCGCCGAGGGCTGGGAGGTGCACGCGCCCCGCAAGCCGCGCTGCTGCGGCGCGCTGCAGCTGCACTCGGGCCTGGAACCCGAGTCGCTCGCGCTGGCCCGGCAGACGATCGCCGCCTACGAGGGCTTCGACGCGATCGCGGTCAACGTGGCCGGCTGCGGCTCGGCGATGAAGGACTACGGCCACCTGCTGGCCGACGACCCGGCGTGGGCGGCGCGGGCGGAGGCGTTCTCCGCCAAGGTGCGCGACGTGCACGAACTGCTCGACGCCCACCCGGCCCAGGCCGCCCGGCACCCGGTCGCACTGAAGTTGGCGTACCACGACGCCTGTCACCTGGCGCACGCGCAGGGTGTGCGGATCCCGCCGCGGGCGCTGCTGCGCGGCATACCCGGCATCACCCTGGTCGAGCCGAGGGAATGGGAGCTGTGCTGCGGCTCGGCCGGCGTCTACAACCTGCTCCAGCCGGACGCGGCGGCGAAGTTGGGCAAGCGCAAGGCCGACAACCTGGCCGCCACCGGCGCCGACGCGATCGCGGCCGCCAACCCGGGCTGTGCGTTGCAGATCACCGCCCATCTCGGGCGCGACCGGGCTGTTCCGATCTACCATCCGATGACCCTGTTGGACGCATCCATCCGAGGAGTCGCGCCATGACGCTGCGCGCAGTCGACCACCCCGACCTGAGCGAGCGCGGCCGCGCCGAGATCCTCTCCTCCGAGGCGCTCGCGTTCCTCGGTGACCTGCACGAGCGGTTCGACGGCCGCCGCCGCGAGCTGGTGGCCGCCCGCCGTGAACGGGCCGCGCCGTCCGACTTCCTGCCCGAGACCGCCGACGTGCGCGGCGGCGACTGGCGGGTGGTGCCGCCGCGGCCGGACTACGCCGACCGCCGGGTCGAGATCACCGGTCCGACCGACCGCAAGCTGGTGATCAACGCGCTCAACTCGGGTGCCAAGGGCTTCATGGCCGACTTCGAGGACGCCAACAGCCCGACCTGGAGCAACCAGGTCGAGGGACAGGCCAACCTCATGGACGCGGTACGCGGCACGATCACCTACGACTCGTCCGACGGCCGGCACTACGCTCTGCGGGAGCAGACCGCCACGCTGCTGGTGCGGCCGCGCGGCTGGCACCTGCCGGAGAAGCACCTGCTCGCGGAGGACGGCAGGACGGCGTCCGGCTCGCTCGTCGACTTCGGGCTCTTCGCGTTCCACAACGCGCAGGCGCTGCTCGACCGGGGCAAGGCGCCCTACCTCTACCTGCCCAAGATGGAGCACCACCTCGAGGCCCGGCTGTGGAACGAAGTGTTCGTGTTCACGCAGGAGGCGCTCGGCCTGCCGCACGGCACCTTCCGCGCCACCGTGCTGATCGAGACGCTGCCGGCCGCGTTCCAGATGGAGGAGATCCTCTTCGAGCTGCGCGACCACTCGTACGGGCTGAACGCCGGCCGCTGGGACTACATCTTCTCGATGATCAAGTCCTATCGGGACAACCCCGCCTTCGTCCTTCCCGACCGCCTCTCGGTGACGATGACGGCGCCGTTCATGCGCGCGTACACGGAGCTGCTCGTCGCCACCTGTCACCGCCGCGGCGCCTTCGCGATGGGCGGCATGGCGGCGCTGATCCCGTCGCGCACCGACGCGGCGGCCAACGAGCGGGCGATCGACGCCGTGCGGGCCGACAAGCGGCGCGAGGCGGGCGCGGGGTTCGACGGCACGTGGGTCGCCCACCCCGACCTCGTGCCGGTCGCGACCGCGGAGTTCGACGCCGTGCTGGGGGAGCGCGCGAACCAGATCGACCGGCAGCGCGACGACGTCGCGACCAAGGCGGGCGACCTGCTCGACGCGGCCGCGACGCCGGGTGCGATCACCGAGGCCGGGCTGCGCAACGACGTCAGCGTCGGCTTCCGCTACATCTCGTTCTGGCTCTCGGGCCGCGGCGCGGCCGGCATCAACAACATGATGGAGGACGCGGCCACCGCCGAGATCGCCCGGAGCCAGCTCTGGCAGTGGATCCGGCACGGCGTCACCCTCGACGACGGCCGGCAGGTCACCCGGGAGCTGGTCGCCCAGGTCCTCGACGAGGAGATGGCGGCGATCCGCGCCGAGGTCGGCGACGACGTCTGGCACAAGGGCCGGCCCGAGGAGACAAAGGCCGTCTTCACGGCGGTCACGCTGGGCGAGACGATGCCGGACTTCCTGACCATCGACGCATACGAGATTCTCTAGTGTTTGCCGCACAGTCCTGATCGGGTATCAGGCCACACCCGCGCAGCGCGGGAACAGCGGACCTGGGAGGAACTGTGCGCACCACGGGAATCGGTGGGTTGATAGTCGTGATCTGGCTGATCATCGGCGCGATCGCGGCAGGACAGCGCGGCTACTTCAGCAACGACGACACGAACTGCGCCGAGGCCAGCAACACCGTCGTGACGATCATCGCGGGCCCGCTCAACTACTTCGGCGTCAACCCAAAGGTCGACTGCGACCTTCCGCAGCCGTCGAAGTAGCCGCCGCCTCGGCCCAGCGGATCGTCGGGCGCGTCCAGTCCGGTCCGACGGTCACGCCGCGCAGGTAGGTGTCGACCAGGTGCGCCTCGTCGCACAGGCGCACGGGATCGACGCGGCCCGACGACCGTCTCCGGTCGTAGAGCCGGCCGAGCACGAGCACGTCTAGCTCGTCGGCGGGCACGGCCCGGCTGCACCGGCAGATGTACCGCCGGAGACCTCGGATCGTCTCGGCGGTCATGTCGGCGCCACAGGTGCCGCAAAGGACAAGGCCATTCAAGAGCCCGCGGGCGACCGCGGGCTCTTGCGCGTTTTCGGTTCCCATTGGCCACCAGGTTATTCACCTGGTGTTCATCGTCACAGTAGGACGCCGCACGGGTGCCACTCCGGCGTCCGATCGCGTCCGCACGGCCCATCGCGTACGCCGATCAAACGATCCCGATCGGGTGTCTGACCAGGCGCAACTTGCACTTCGCGAATGCCGGGCGCGACTTGCTCAGTTGCCGGCGGGCGGTTCCGTCGGCTCGTTCGTAGCCGGCGGGGTGGGCGGCTGCGTCGTCGGCGGATCCTGGGTCGGCTCGTCGTCGTCCGGGGACTTGGTGGCACTCGCGGGGGGCTTGGTGGTCGCCGGCGGGTTGTTGTTGCGCGGAGAGGTGGTGTTGCGCGGTCGCGTCGTCGTGACGTCGCTGGGCCTGCTGGTCACCGTCGGGTCGACGACGCTCGGCTCGATCGACGCCTCGGCGGGCTGTGTCGGTGCCGGACCGCCGTCCTTCGTCTTGTCGCCCATGTTGGCCAGCGCGATCGCCATGACCACCGCGGCCACGCCGATCAGCGCGGTCGCGATGATGCTGGCCCGTTGGGTCGCGCTGAGCCGCTTGCGCCGGCCGGGCGGTGGCCCGCCGGGGCCGGGTGCGCCGACGAGCCCCGCGGGCGCGGGGCCGACGCCCGTCCGGCTGCCGGTCGTCCGGGGGTCGCTGCCGGCGAACGTGTCACCGGGTCCGCGGCCGACCGGGGCGGCACCGGACGCGTAGCCCGGTCGTGGGCGGGTCGTCGCCGGGCCGCCGGCGAGCAGCGCCGTCGCGCCCGCGCGGGTCAGCGCCGTCGCGGTGTCGGAGCTCCGCGTGCCGATCGCGGCCTCGGCGATCTGCGCCATCGCCGCGGCGTTCTTGAACCGGTCGTCGGGATCCTTGGCCATCGCGGTCGCAATCACCGTGCGCACGGCCTGCGGCACGTCGTCGGGCAGCGGTGGCGGTTCCTCGTCCAGGTGGGACAGTGCGATGGTCAGCGCGTTGTCGCCCATGAAGGGCGGGTGCCCGGACAGGCAGTGGTACGCCACCGCGCCGAGCGCGTAGATGTCGGTGGCCGGGGTGATCGCCCGCTTGGCGACCTGCTCCGGTGCCATATAGAGCGCGGTGCCGACGAGCTCGTTGACGCCGGTCAGCTCGGCCGCCTCGGCCGAGCGCGCGACGCCGAAGTCGACCAGCACGACCTGGCCGTCGGGGCGCACGATCAGGTTGCCGGGCTTGACGTCCCGGTGCACGACGCCGGCGTCGTGCGCGGCCTGCAGGGCGTGCGCGGTCTGGGCCACGATGGCCATCGTCTCGGCGGGGCTGAGCCGCCCGGCCGCCTTGATCCGCTGTGCGAGGGACTCTCCGTCGACGAAGCCCATGACGAGGTAGACGACGGTCTTGTCGTCGGGGTCGGTGTCCTCACCGAAGTCGTAGACGTCGACCACGCCCGGGTGGCGGAGGGTGGCCATGGTGCGTGCCTCGCCCCGGAAGCGGGCGCTGAATCCGGGGTCGCCGACGGCGCGGGGATGCAGGACCTTGACCGCGACGGTGCGGCCGAGCACCTCGTCGCTGGCACGCCAGACCTCACCCATACCGCCACTGGCGATGGGCTCTGCCAGCCGGTAGCGCCCGCCAAGCGCGTCTCCGGGATTGAGCATCATGCCTCCGTACCCCGTGTTGCGAGGTGTTAGGCCCCGCCAGGGCAAGCCTGTGCCCTCCCCCCGCGCAACCTTAGCGGCCCTGGCCCAGTGGACGCGGGGCGCGGGGGTCCGTCCGAACGGACAGCGTCCCCTGTCCGGGCGGTGTCACGATCGATGTCCGATCCGTGACTGCCGTCACGTCAGCGTCCGACTAGCGTCGGTCCGTCCACAGGCGAAGGCGGTGTCCGGTGAGTGCGATCTTCGGTGAGACCCTGCGGTTCCAGCAGCGAGACGGCGACGACGTCGCGCTGGTCGTGCTGGGTGACGAGATGTACGCGCGGTACGAGACCCCGGACGGATACACCGCCGTCTACGACCACGCGGCCGGCGCCTACTGCTACGCCGACCTCGACTCCGGCAGCTTCGCCTCGACCGGCCGGCGGGTGGACGCCGGGCCGCCGCCGACCGGCGTCCAGCGGCACCTGCACGAGGCGGCCGCCGTTCGTAACGGTCGGGTAAAGGCCCGGCACGAGGCCATGGTGCCGCCGGGGGAGGTGGCCGGCGGCCGCGAGAAGTTCCTGACCTTCGGCCCGAGCGGCGGTCTGCTGCCCGGCCGGCGCCTTAGCTCCGGCACCGTGACCGGTTTGACCATTCTGGTGGACTTTCCGGACACGCCGGCCGCGGTGGGCACGTCCGAGGTCGACGGCCTGCTCAACGGGACCGGCTACACGGGCGGCGGCAACGCGGGGTCGGTGCGGGGCTACTTCCAGACCATGTCGACCGGTCGGCTCGACTTCGGCAACGTGGTCGTCGGCCCGTACCGGATGAGCCGTCCCCGCCTCGCCTACGCCAACACCGACGGGCTGCTGGTCCCGGAGGCGATCCAGCTCGCCGTCGACGCCGGGGTCGACCTGTCCCGCTTCGACTCGTGCGGTGAGGGGATCGTCGACTCGCTGTGCATCATGTACGCGGGCCAGACCGAATACAAAGGCGACCTGTGGCCGCACAACTTCGTGCACCGCAAGGAATACAACGGTGTGCGCACCGAGCTCTACATCGTCACCAGCGCCGGGCGGCGCGCCGAGGACCTGAGCATCGGCACGTTCTGCCACGAGGCCGGGCACATGCTCTGCCGCTTCCCGGACCTCTACGACTACGGGCTGGCCGAGCGCGAGGGCGACGACTTCAAGAGCGCGGGCGTCGGCATGTACTGCGTGATGGGCGCCGGCAACCACCTCGACCGGGGCAAGACGCCGGCGCCGATCAGCGCGTACCTGCGGCACCTGGTCGGCTGGACGGGCAACGAGGTCGACCTCAACGCGGGCGGCCGGTTCGATGCCAGGCAGGGTGACTACGACACCGTCATGCGCTACCGGACCGACCTCGAGAACGAGTACTTCCTGGTCGAGAACCGGTCAAGGGCCGGCTTCGACCTGCACCTGCCGTCGAGCGGGCTGGCCGTCTACCACTGCGACATCCGCGGCTCCAACGAGTTCCAGCAGGGCACCCGCGAGCAGCACTACCAGTGCGCGGTGCTCCAGGCCGACGGCCACCTGGACCTGGAGGCCAACGCCAACCAGGGCGACGGCGGCGACCTGTTCGGCCGGGTCGAGGGCACGGCGGTCTCGCACTCCACCCGCCCGGCCACCCGGCGCTGGGACGGCAGCGAGTCGGGCCTGACGATCTCGGACGTGAGCGCGCCGGGCGAGGTGATCTCGTTCCTGGTCGGCGAGGTCGGTGACGCCGGCGCCACGGTGGTCGGCAAGAGCGAGCCGCGGGCGGCCATCCCCGACGGCGATGCCAACGGCGTGGCCGACACGATCACCTTCGACTCGCCGGGCACCGTGCGGTCGATGACCTTCGAGGCCGACATCACCCACCCGTTCGCGGGTGACCTGCGGATCGTGCTGCTCTCGCCGACCGGCCGGCGGGCGGTGCTGCACGACCGGGTGCGCACCGGGCGCAACCTGCACGTCGAGCTCGACACCGAGCCGCCGTCCGCACTGGCCCCGATGGTCGGGCAGCCGGTTGCCGGGCCATGGTTGCTCCGCGTGACCGACTTTTCACAGGACGACGCGGGCACGCTGGACCGCTGGCGGATCGAGATCACCGTCGGGACGTAAGGCCTTAGTCCATATTTGCCAGGAACTTCATAGCCGGTCCTCATCTTTCCCCCAGCGGGATGACGCAGAGTGCTCCGAGTCCCCTAACGGCTTGGAGAGAAACTCATGCGACGACCGAAGAAGATCGCGCTGGTCGGTGCCGGTGCTGCCGGTCTGCTGGCGGTCGGGATCAGCGTCCCGGCCTTCGCGGCGGCCAACGACAGCCCGTCACCGGCGCCGTCCACGTCTTCGTCGGCCCCGGCTCACAAGGACTCGGGCAAGGACTGGCAGGACAAGGCGAAGCAGGCACGTGCGGACCGGCAGGAGAAGCTGGCCGCGGCCCTGGCCAAGGAGCTCGGCATCGACCAGAAGAAGGTCGCGGACGCCCTGACCAAGGTGCAGAAGGACCTCGCGGCCGACGCCAAGTCGGAGCACGCCGACCAGCTGAAGGATAGGCTCGCGAAGGCGGTCAAGGACGGCAAGCTGACCCAGGCCCAGGCCGACGCGATCATCGCGGCCGCCGAGAAGGGCGTGTTCCCCGGCGGCGGTGCCGGTGGCTGGGGCGGCGGGCACGGCTTCCGCGGCGGCCCGGGCGGCCACGACTGGAAGTAGATCTCAGGTAACACCCCTGCCCTTGGGCGCCGAACCCGCGCGCGACCTGTGCCAACCCCCCGACACTGGTCTGCGTGCGGGTTCGGTGGTTGGTGGCGGCGATCGCGGTGCTGGCCGTCGCGAGCTACCTGGACAACGTCGCGCTGCCCTCCGCGTACCCCTGGATCTCGGTGGTCTGGGTCCTCGTGCTCCTGGTGCTGGCCCGGGCGGCGGGGCTGACAGCCGCTGACCTCGGTCTGGCCCGCTCGACCTGGCGGCGCGGTCTGCGGTGGGCCTTCGTCGCGGCCGGCCTCGTGCTGGTGGTCTACCTGTTGGCGCTGGTCCTGCCGGCGGGGCGCGACGCCTTCCTCGACCAGCGCGCGCGACTCGGTCCCGGGGGCGCGCTCTTCGCGGCCTTCGTGAGCGTGCCGGTGGGCACGGTGCTGCTCGAGGAGGTCGCCTTCCGCGGCGTGGTCTGGGGGATGGTCGCGCGGCTGCGCGGACCGGTGTGGGCTACTGGGGTTTCGTCCGTTTTGTTCGGACTGTGGCACGTGCTGCCGTCGCTCCGGCTCGGGCGAGCCAACGAGCTGGTCGGTTCCGTGTACGGGTCGGCGGCAGGCGTCGCCCTGACCACCTCGGCGGTGCTGGCCACGGTGCTCGCCGGACTCGTCCTCGCGGCGCTGCGCCGGCGGTCCGGGAGCCTCCTGGCGCCGATCGGCCTGCACTGGGCCACGAACGCCCTCGGGTACCTGATCGGCGCGGCGATCTGGACCGTTTCCGGTTAATTCAGTTTCACATTTGGTACGAAGAAGGTGTGGGCGATCGCCTGGTGCGCTGGGGGCTCCCACGAGCCGCCAATGCCGTGCCCCTGCTGATGGAGTTCATCGTCGTCACCGTGGCGACGGTGCTGTCCATCCGGCTCGCCCTGTTCATCACCGGCTATCCCCAGCTCGGTGGCAACGGCCTGCACATCGCGCACGTCCTCTGGGGCGGCCTCGCGATGGCGGTCGGCGTCATGGGGCTCCTGTCGTTCAACGGGCGGGTGATCAGGCCCATCGGGGCCTTCCTGGCCGGGGTCGGCTTCGGCCTCTTCATCGACGAGGTCGGCAAGTTCCTGACCAGCGACAACGACTACTTCTTCACCCCGAGCATCGCGATCATGTACGTGGTGATCGTGTTGCTGGTCCTGACGATCCACGCCGTGCACGGGCGGCGGCCACTGAGCCCGCGCGAGCTGTACGCGGCCGCGCTGACCTCCGCCGCGGCCGGAGTCACCAACGGGATGACGGACCACTCACGGCAGATGGCGCTCCGCCGCATCAACGCCGCCGGAGACCTGCCGGGGGCCACGGCCGCGGCGGCCCTGGTGCAGCAGATCCCGACGGGGCGCGACGAGAAGTACGACGTGAGCCAGATGGGCTCGCGCGTGGCCAGCCGGATCGCCAAGGCGTTGCGTACCCGGCCCGCGATGATCACGACCATCGTGCTCCTGCTGATCCAGGCCGTGTCGACGCTCGGCATCGCGCTGCTGATCCTGTCGACGTTCCTCGCGCGGGAGGCCGGCGCCAACGCCGTGCTGGTGTTCGACGACCCAGTGCCGACCGCGATCGGCGGCGCGAGCTCGATCGTCGCGGCCGCCTGCGTGGTGTACGGCCTGGTGCGCCTGCGGCAGGGGCGACGGGTGACCGGTTTCCGGTGGATGCAGCGCGCGGTCCTGATCGACCTGCTGCTGACCCGGGTGTTCGAGTTCGCCACGTACCAGTTCGCGGCCATCCCGGCCCTGGCGGTCGACCTGCTGCTGCTGGCGGCGCTGGAGTTCGCGATCCGGGACGCCGTCCGGAACGAGGCCGCCGTCGACGACGCCACGGCAGAGGCCGAGGAGGCCGGGCACTGGACGCCTTCGCCGGCGCGCACCGCCGCGACGGCTGGCGCGGGGGCCGGGCTCGGTGCGGCCACGGGGCCAGCTCCGACCCGCTCGTGGTCCGTTGGCGACTCTCCGGCGTTGGCCGGCGCCGCGTCGCTCGACGCCGGGCAGGGTGTTCCCTCAGGTCTCGACGATCTCGGGCCGGGTGTCTACCCCGGGCCGGTCTCCGCGTCGTCCGGACCGGCGCCCGGGTACGCCATGCCGATCGCGGCTCCCTCGCCGGTCGGTCCGCCGTCCGGGGTCGTGGCCGAGCCGTCGCCGGCGGGCCAACCGCTGCCGCCCGAACCGCCCGCCCTCGGTGGGCCGGCGTCGCCGCCGATGGTGGTGCCGGGCGTGCCCGCGGTGGGTGGGCCGGGTCCGTACTTCGCGTCCCTTCCGGTCGCGTCGGCCTCGGCCGGGTCCGGTGGGTATGCGCTCGGCGGGGCTCGGGCGTTCGCCGACGCGGGCGGATCGCCAGGACCTGCCGCGCCGCCGCACGTGCCCGGGGGCTGCCACTCGCACGGCGGCGTGATCGGGGGAGCGACGGCGGCCGGTTGCGGTGCGTTCGCGGGCGGGCTGGTGGCGGGAGTGTCGACCCGGTCCGCCGCGGCGGAGGACGCCGGGGAGATCGTCGGCGAGGTGCTGGACGACTCACGCTCCGGCGACCACGAGGTCGTACCCGCGTTCGAGGCTCCCCGTCCGGAGCCTCGTGCCGAGCGCCGCCCGGGCCTGCTCGACGACGAGGCCGGGCGGTCGCCGCGGAGCGTCGGTGGGCAGCCGCCGCCGGCCACCTGGGTCGGCAGCCGGCGCGCCAACTCGGGCGAGAAGCGCTATGCGGGCGGCCGCCGTACGCCCGAATCCACTGTGGAAGATTCGCCGAAGGTGACCCCGCCTCCCTTGTCGTAAAGGTTTTTCGCGTTATCCTGCGCGCCAAACGCCTCGGACGTAACGTGAGCCCATGGCGGTTATCGGCATTGACATCGGCGGCTCCGGCATCAAGGGCGCGCTGGTCGACATGAGGCGTGGCGAGCTGACCGGTGAACGCTTCCGGGTCGACACGCCGCAGCCTTCCAACGTGAAGAGCGTCGTCGCGGCGGTCGGCGAGGTGGTCCGCCACTTCAAGACCCGGCCCCAGCGCGTCGGCATCACCTTTCCCGGCGTGATCCAGAACGGTGTCGTCCGCACCGCGGCCAACGTCGACAAGTCGTGGATGAACACCGAGGGGGCGAAGCTCTTCTCGCAGGAGCTGCATCTGCCGGTCGCGCTCGTCAACGACGCCGACGCCGCCGGCATGGCGGAGATGGAGTTCGGTGCGGGCAAGGGCCGCAAGGGCAAGGTCGTGATGCTGACCTTCGGCACCGGCATCGGCAGCGCCGTCTTCATCGACGGCATGCTGGTCCCCAACACCGAGTTCGGCCACATCAAGATGCACGGAGTCGACGCGGAGAAGCGCGCGGCAGCCCGGGTGCGCACCGACGAGGATCTTGGTTGGGGTGCCTGGTCGAAGCGGGTCCGCAAGTACCTCCAGCATCTCGAGCAACTGCTCAGCCCCGACCTGTTCATCGTCGGTGGCGGGGTGAGCCGCAAGTCCGACAACTTCCTGGACCGGCTCGACATCGAGACCGAGGTCGTGCCCGCGATGCTGCTCAACAACGCCGGCATCATCGGCGCGGTGCTCGCGTCGCCGCAGGCCGCCGACGGCCGCATGCTGAACGGGGCCGGTGGCGCCCGCAAGACGGCTTCGGCCGGGGGTGCGCGTAAGGCGTCCACCGCGCGGAAGGCCGCTGCCGGGCCTGGTGGGGCTCGTAAGGCGACCAAGTCGGCCACGCCGCGCAAGGCGACGAAGTCCTCGACGGCGCGCAAGGCTTCGACGGCTCGTAAGTCCACGACGGCGGGCACGTCGACGACTGCTCGTAAGTCGACGACGGCGGGCACGTCGACGACCGCCCGGAAGTCCACGACGGCCCGGAAGTCTTCGACGGCGCGGAAGTCCACGGCGGGTCGGAAGGCTACGACGGCGCGGAAGTCGACGACGGCGAGCAAGGCTGCGACGCCGAGCAGGTCGACGGCGGCGAAGTCGACGACGGCGCGTAAGTCGACGACCGCGCGTAAGTCTGCGACGGCGAGCAAGGCTGCTACGCCTAGCAAGTCGACGGCGGCTAGGTCGACGGCGGCCAAGTCGACCGCGGCCAAGTCGGCGTCGGCGCGGAAGTCGACAGGTCGCAAGGCCACGACGGCGCGGAAGTCGACGGCGGGCCGGAAGGCTACGACCGCACGGAAGGCGACGACCGCGCGCAGGGCGCCCGCCACGCGCAAGTCGACGACGGCCCGGAAGGCCACCGCGCCCCGCAAGGCGTCGACGGGTCCGGCTCGCCGGTCCGGGAGTGCGCGCAAGGCCAGCACGGCTCGCGCCGGCGCCGCTCGCAAGTCGAGCACGGCGCGCAAGTCGACGGGCCGCAAGTCCACATCGGCGGCGCGTCGGTCCACCTCGGCGGCGCGGAAGACGACGAGCGCGGCGCGGAAGACGACGAGCGCGGCGCGGAAGGCCAGTTCGACCGCGCGGGCGACCAGCCGGGTGCGTAAGGCCGCACCGCGCGGGTCGCGGTCCAGCCGGTAGCTGCTCTGGTGGCGCCGGGGTGCGGTTCGACCGACACCCCGGCGCTCCACCATGTGCGGCACGGTCGTCCGGATCGGAATGCGGACGGGTCACGTCCTGAATCGATGGGACGGGCGACCGGCACGGAGCGGCGGACGCGGACCGCGTAACCTGCCGATAACGGAGGTCGTACCCGGGGCGCCGTGGCGCCGGACGGGCTATACCCTTGCTAGGTGGCAACGATTGACGACGCCTCCGTCACCTTGACGGTCAGCCGGGATGACCGGCCGGACGTGGTGGTGTTGCGGCTGGCCGGGGAGCTCGACCTGAGCACCGCCCCGCACCTCAGCGAGCGCATCGACGAGGTGATCGGCGACGGGCGTACCCACCTGGTCATCGATCTTCATGAGGTGACTTTCTGTGACTCGACCGGAATGTCGGCCTTCATCCGTGGCCACCACCTCAGTTCGGCGGCGGGCGGCTACCTGCGCCTGACGGGCGCGCGGGGAGTCGTCGCCCGCGTACTCAAGATCAGTGGTTTGGACACCCTGCTGAGCGACGACACCTGACGCTCCAGACGACACGCCCGAGCACGGGCCAATGTGGATTTAATTCCGCAAAACGCCCCGAAACGAGGTAATGCCTCGGGAGGATGGCCGGGAGGGGAAACGACTGGCTGCTTGGGGGCGAGCTAATGGACTTCTCCATCGTCGAATCCGGCTACGACCGCGAAGAGGTCGAAAGTTGCCTCTTGGACCTGGGCGAGCAGCTCGCGAGCGCGACCGCGCAAGCTGAGAGCGCCGCCAGCATGCGGGTCGAGCTCGGAATGGTCCGGGCGGAAGCCGAGCGCCTGCACGAGATGCTGCGGGCGCGGCCTGCGGTCTACCGCAACACGCACCGGGTGCAGCAGATGGTCGCCCTGGCCGAGGAAGAGGCCGCCGACATCGTCGCGGAGGCCCGCGAGGTGCTGGCCAAGGCACGCGAGGACGCACAACGCATCCGCGCGGAGGCCTACAACGACGCGGTAAAGGCCCGCCGCGACTTCGAGCTCGCCCTGGCCGCCCGCCGCCGCCGCGAAGAAGCAGCGGACGCCGTCCTCTCCACGATCTCCTTCGACCCGGCACCGGTCGGTGCTGCTGCTGCTCCTGCCTCCGTCGTGAGCTCGACCGCTGGTGGCGCCCCCGCCAGCGGTAAGGCCGCGAAGGGCAGCCGATCGACCGGCTCGGCCACGGTGACGAAGGGCGCCGCCGGCGCCGCCGCCGCAGGCGCCGCGGGTTCTGGTGCCGCAGGTGCGGGCGCTGCCGCCTCGGGTGCGGCCGGTGCGGGCGCTGCTGCCGCGAGCGCGGCCAGTCCAGGTAGTGCGGGCGCACGGGGTGCGAGCGCGGCTGGCGTGGCCGGTGCGGGTGCCGCGGGCGCGGGCGGTGCTGCCGCGGGCGCAATCGGTGCGAATCCCGCGGGCGCGGCTGGTGGGTCTGCGGCGGTAGCGGGCGGTCCGCAGCGCAACGACGGTGGCCGCCACCATGACTCGAGCCAGGCCGGGGTGAAGGGCAACTCCGCTGCGAGCAGGCACGACGCGGCACAGACCGGGCGTCCGTCCCCGACGCCGGTCAACGGTGAGATGGCCCCCGTACTCGACGCCGCCCCCGTCACCGGCTCCTCCGAACCAGCGTCGAAGCCTGGCAAGGGCGGCCTGTTCGGCAAGAACGGCCTCCTGGGCAAGGGCCGAACCAAGGGCGCGTCGACCAAGAAGGCTAAGTCGGACGGCCAGGCCGCGAAAAGCCCGACCGACGCCGGCCCGACGTCCCCCGGCGACCGCCCGAAGGCCACGGGCCGGGCCGGCGTTCCCGACAGCGCGAAAGCCACCCCCAGCTCTGGGAATGCACCGGCTTCCGGATCGGCGGCATCGAACGGGGACGCCGGCCTTGGTCCGGCGAAGACACCCGCGTCCCCAAGCGGGCAGACAGGCTCCAACGCTCCCGCCGGCCCTGCTTCGGCGAAGACCCCGGCGGGCTCGAGCGCGAACGGCTCCGAGTCGGGGAAGACCCGGGCGACCGATTCTGCGGCCGCCAACGGCCCGGCGACTGCGAACGGCACAGCTCCGGCGACCCCGGGCGCGACCAAGGTACCGGCGACATCGAGCGGGGAGGCCGGTCCTCCCGGAACCGCGCCTGCCGCCGCTCCCTCGGCTGCCGGCGGACAGCCGGGCGCGCGCGGCAATGGGTCTGCCGCCGCTGCCGGTCGTGGCGTCGAGAGTTCTCCGGTTGGCTCGGCTGCGGGTGCTGGGAGCCGCAGTGGGTCCGCGCCTACTGCCGGTCCTGGCGCGGCGAAGGCTCCGCAGGCCGGTGCGGCTGGCTCGCCTTCCCAAGCTGGCGTGAGCGGCTCTGCTCCTGCTACCGGACCCGGCCCAGCCACGACCGCAGCGGCTGGCCCGGTCGGGGCGGTGGGGGGTCGCAGCCGCAACGGATCTGGTCCTGCTGCCGCTTCAGGCGCGGGAAAGGCTCCAGCGGCTGGTTCGGCCTCGAAGGGAAACGGCGGCGCTCCCGTCGCCAGTCCTGGAGCGGCCAAGGCGCCGGCGGCGTCGACCAGGCAGCCCGGCTCGAGCGGGAACGGCACCACCCCCGTGGTCAATCCGGCGTCTGGAAAGGCGCCGGCGGCTGGGGCGGCGTCGAGCCGGCAGCCCAGCTCGAACGGAAACGGCGCCCAGCCTGCGGGCGGCCCCGCGGCCGGGTCGGCTGCGGCGACGGCCAGTGGGCAGGCGGGTTCGAACGGCTACGTCGGCCAGCCTTCCTCCAGTTCTCCGGGCGGCAACGGTGCCAGCAGCGGCGCGGGTCGTGCGGCCGGTCAGGGCGCCGCTGGTCAGCCTGCGGCGGCCGGCGGGGGGAGTGCGGCGGGGGGCTCGGCAGGTAGTGCCGGCTCGGCCTCCCAGGCTGGCCCTGGTCGGGCCGGCGTGGGCGGTGCCGGTCGGGCGCCGGCTGGCAACGGTGGTGGGCGGGCCGCTACCTCGGGGCGTCCGGCCAACGGCGACCGGCGCAACGGTGGTGGTCGGTCCGCGCAGGGCGGTGGGCGGCCGTCCGGGAACGGTGGGCGCCAGAGTGGCTCGGCGGCCAGCGGGCAGGGTGCCGCGGGCAACGGCGGGGCCGGCAAGCCGGCCGGTGGTGGGTCCGACTCCGGGAAGTCGGCGGAGAGCGCGGACAACAGCCCCTCTGGCCATACCGGCGCCCCACGGGCCTCGGAGCGACCGGCAGGAGACGGCAAGCGACCGGGAAGTTCAACAAGCGACGGCGTCGCTGGTAGGGCCGATGATCGGGTCGGGCCGGCGGGGCTCTCCGCACGGGCTGACGTCGGTGACAACGGGCTGGGGCCAGAAGGGGGATCGCTGCCCAGGCTGCGGTCCGGAGCGCCGGACGCTGAGGCGGGGGCCGCGGGCGGCCCTCGGGCCAGCGCGGTGGGGGAGCCCAAGGCGCCGCGGTCGGCCGTACCCGGGGATGAGTCTGATGCCCCTCCTGAGGGCGCGCACAAGTCGGAGAGCGGCGATGCCGCGGACGGCGACGACACGCAGGGCAAGGGCAAAGGCAAGTGGCCTCGGCTCCGTGGGCGGCGGACGTCCGTCATTCGCTGAGACGGAACGACCCGGGCGGCCCTGCGGCCACCCGGGTCGTCTGCCCGTACCACGGATCAGGTCAGGGCCAGCACCACCGCGGTGGCGTTGGCCTCGTGCTGGGCGTACGCGTCGGGGAACGCGGACACCTGCACCGCCTGGGCGGCGCCGGCGATGGACATGTTCTGCCAGCCGTACACCTGCTGAAGCGCGGCGAAGAACTTCGACGCCGAGATCGACGGCGTCATGAGCTCCTGGACCGTGCCCCATCCGGTGCTGGTGCGCTGCTGGAACAGCCCGACCGAGTCGTGGTCGTAGCCGGTGCCCTCGTTCGGGTAGTTCAGCGACTCCGGCAGCCCGGTGTTGGCCAGGTTCAGGAGCCGGCTCTCCTGCATCGAGGTCGCGATCGCGACGATCAGACCCCGTTGCGGGATGCCCATGCTGACGCCGGTCTTGACGATCGTCGCAGCGTTGTTCATCTGCGCCTGCGTCAGGCCGGCCACCGGCGCGACAACGGTCGGCTTCGGCTTGGGCGTGGCGGCCTTGGTGGTCGTCGTCGCCCTCTTGGTCGTGCGGGGGGTTGGCTTGCGGGTGGTGGTGGTCTTGGTCGGGGCCGGGGGTGCGGGGGTGGTGGCCGTCGACGTGGGGTTTGGGCTGGGGGATGTGGGGGTGAGGGCTTCGCGGGCGCTCGACCGGGAGGCGCGTTCCTGCGCTTCGGTCAGATTGCGCTCCGCCGCGGCCTGCGCCGCCGCCTGCTCCGCCGCGGCCACCGAGGTGATGGCCCGAGCGGGCTGGTTCGCGTCGCGGGTTTCGACCGCGGCCGCGAGGCCGAGGCAGCACGCGAGCCCGGCTACGAGGCCGATGCGCGCGGCGGGAGTCTTGAACACGGGTTGAAGCCGGTTACGCAGCTTGGTCAGCTCATTCGACTCGACCTCTCGTCTGTGGCGCCCGGTTGACTGTTCGCCTGGGGCGACCTCAACCGAACGGCTAGTCGGGTGTATTCCGTCATGTCGATGTTTTCCGATTTCCTTGCGCGGCACCCGGAGAGGTTAGACGGGGCTCGCACCAGTTTGACCAGGCACTTTTGTGGCCTGCACCACACTTGCTTGCTCTCCACCTAGTCAGGTGGGACGACGGTGGGAGGGCTCGGGCCGGCAAGGTGCCATACCGTCTTGTCCGTTTAGTACATACACACGCGGACAAGCCGGGCAGTTCGGAAGCGTCCACCCGCAATCGGGGCCGAAGCGGCTGCCTCGGCCGAATGGGGGAGTAGCGGACGCCGTCGGTACGAGCCTTGGGTCGGGCCGTCGTATGGTCGTCGCCCGTTGGCTGCTCGACGTTCACTCCCGGACGCGGTTGGGCGCTGGGCTTCTTTGTCTCTAGTGACCGATGAGCCTGTTTGGTGGTGCTTCGCTCGATCTCGTGTGGGTATTCGGCGTCGCTTGGTTGCCGCTTTCCTGGCGGTGGCGGCCCGCTGACGGGGCGGTCCTCCGGGGCTGGTCGGCGCGCGATCTTAAGTGGAGCCTCGTGTCCGTCAGGGCTGAATGCCGGAAACCGGCAGTTTGCCCGCGAATTTCTGGTGTCCTGTGGCTACCGGTGACCGGCGGGGGTTGGTGGCGATGAGGCGCGGTTGGTGCGG
The DNA here is from genome assembly GCF_040676915.1 of Asanoa sp. NPDC049475. Classification (NCBI taxonomy): domain Bacteria; kingdom Bacillati; phylum Actinomycetota; class Actinomycetes; order Micromonosporales; family Micromonosporaceae; genus Asanoa; species Asanoa sp. NPDC049475. The sequence continues at coordinate 201,494 of NZ_JBFAPY010000011.1, forward strand.
CGCGGGGGTGTCGCTCGTTCGGCGAAGCGCGGGTCTCTGCTCGCTGTCTCGCCGGCGCGTCGTGCTCGGCGCGCCGGTGGTGCTGTTGTTCGTGCTGGCCGGCGCCGCACCGGCGGCCGCGGATGCGACCGTGTTCGCGCCCAACGCGGTCCCGGGCCGCACGACGGTGATCGACGTGTGGTGCGGCGCCCGTGCGACCTCGGCGAGCGTCAACGTGGTGCCGTTCGGCGGGCCGCCGGAGCTGCCGTTGAAGCCCCACCCGGCCGGCGGCCCAGGCGCCTTCCGCGTCTCCTACCTGGTCCCGGCCGACGCCACCCCGGGCCGTTACGACCTGCTCGCCGAGTGCAACGACGGGCTGGCCGGCGACGCGACGCTGGTAGTCGGACTTCCGGCCGCATCGAACGAGAGCGAACCCGGAAGCAGCCGCACCGTCCTGCCTTTGCTGGCCTCGTTCGCGATCGTGGCCACGGTGGTGGGCGGCGGCCTCGCGCTCGTGCGCCGATTCGGTCCCCGCTCGCGCCTACGCACCTGACGCGAGCCGCGTGAAGGCGCCACGTGCGGGACCGCCCCTCGAGGATGGCCGGTTCGACGGCGTGTTCTGGGTGGCCCGCGTCCCTATTGGCGGTCGTCGACGAGGACGATCCAGTCGTCGTCCTCCTTTTCTGCCGTGGTGCCGGACGGCCAGACGTGGTTTTGGTCGGCGGCGGCTCTGACGTGGTCGATGTTCGGTCGGCGGCGCATCGTCGTGCCGGCGAAGCTCGCGCGGGCGTGGAACTCGGCTCGGCCCAGGTTCACGGCGCCTTGGAACACGGCGTTCTCGAAGTAGGCGTCGCCTTCGAAGGCCGTCCAGCGGAAGAACGCCATGTCTTCGAACGTCGCGGTGCGGAAGCCCGCGTAGGCGGCGAACGTGCCGCGCTCGATCGAAAATCCACTGTGGAAGATGGCGTTGCGGAAGGAGGCCGTGTCGGTGAAGGTGGCGCGGTCGAGGGTGACCGTCTTGTCGAACACCGCCTCGGTGAACGAGGCTGAGGCGAAGCGGGCGCGCTTGGCGGATAGCTCTCCGCCGAAATGGGCGCGGTCGAAGGTGGCCTCGGCGCTGAAGACCGCGTCGTCCATAACGAGCTCGCCGGTCGTGGTGAGCCCGTCGAAGGTGGCTTTCTCGAAGCTGGCTCGGGTCAGCGTCAATCGACCCTCGGCACGGGCGCCGGTCAGGCGGGTGGTGCCGGTGAGTTGGGCGCCCGTGAAGTCGGCGTCGACGAGCGTGCAGCCGCTCGCGTCGAAGTCGACCAGCCTGGTGCCGGCCAGGTCGAGGCGGATCTCCGGCCAGTAGCTGTCGGCCAGATCCGCGTGCAGGTGACGGGTCAGCAATCGCTGGGCGCTGCGGCGTACCTCGTCTTCATGGGTTGTGGCGCCGTCCTCGTCGTCTTCTAGCTCGTCGCTCATGCGTAGGTAGGCGCAGACCACGGCGACCACCGTCTGGCGCTGGCCGGCGTTGTCCTGAGCCAGCCGTTCCAGCGCGTAGAGGCCACCTAGCCGCACCGCCGCCTTGTCGCTGCCCAGCAGGTCGACGGCCTTGGTGAACAGGTCGGTCACGCGACGCTGCGTCGCGTCGTGTTCCGCGATGCGGGTCTGCTCCTCCTGATGCCGCTGGGTGGTCGTGGCGACCTGCTCGGCGTGCGCCTGGATGCGTTCGCGGTGCGAATGGTCGCGGGTGGTGACGAACTCCTGGTGGCGTTGGGCTCGCTCGCTCAGCCACTGCCGGCGTGCGGCCAGCAGCAGGGCCAGCCCGCCGCCGGTGCCTGCCACCACCGTGAGGCCGGTGCGGATCGCGTCGACGCGGAGCGTGGCGCGGGTGTCGACGGCGGTGGCGCGGTCGGCCTCGCCCAGTAGCCAGTCGAGGACCAACCAGCCCAGGGTGATGGCCAGGAGTACGCCGACGAGCACGTACCACCACGGCATCACGCGAAGGTCGTCGGTGCGCTTGGGTTCTGCCACGGCGGAAAGCATGCCACCGATCGGTCAAGCGGGCGGGTCGGCCTGTGGATAACTCTCGCTTGTGGATAACGGAATCTCGCGGCGTGTGAGGACTACCGTTACCGCCACCTGAATCGCGAACACCACCGCGATCACCTGGACGGTGGCCGGCACGAGCGGTGCGATCAGGATCAGCACGACGCCGACCGGCGGCGTCAGGAGAAGGAGGCCACGCTCATGCGGCACATAGTGCAGCACCCACACGGACAACGTGTAGATCGCGACCGGGATCGCCACCGCATACCCAGCGGCGGTGTCCGAGATATGCGCCTCACCGGTGTGGTGGATGACGTTCACCGCGAGGCCGGCGCCGACCGCGGCGGCTGACGAGAAGATCAGGTAGTGGCCGTAGCTCCACACGAAGGCCCACTTGGGCTGCGGTCGGGTCTCGCGGTCGAAGTAGATCCACCACATCCCGAACACGATGACGATGCCGGCCGCCGCGAGCCAGATCAGGTCCGCGTCGGCGCCGCTGCCGAGACCGCTCTCGAACGCCAGCGATGCGGCCAGCACGGCTTCACCCAGCACGATCAGGGTGAACAGGCCGTACCGTTCGGCGATGTGGCCGGGGTGCCAGGCGGTCATGCCCGTCCGCTCGGCCCACATCGGGATCAACAGCTCGGCGATGACGAGCCCAAGGAAGGTCCAGTACGCGGCGGTGCCGCTCGCGAGCAGCAGCAGCCACCAGCCGATCTGCACGACGACGGTGCCGACGGCATAGCGGGTGGACGCCTTTCGATGCGTCGGGTCCGAGATGGCGGCGCGGATCCACTGGCCGACGTTGGCGAACCGCATCACCGAATAGCCGACGATGACGACCAGGAAGTCCTGGCTCTCGAAGGCGCGCGGGACACCGGCGGCGATGATCAGCGCGCCAACGATCGCTACCAGCACGCTCAGGCGATAGATGTCGTCGTCGGTGTCGTAAGCCGAGGAGAACCAGGTGAAGTTCATCCAGGCCCACCAGATGGCGAAGAAGACCATGGCATATGAGCGGAGGCCATGACCGAAGTGATGCTCGGCGACGTCGTGCTCGAGCAGCGTGGCCGCCTGGGCGACGGCCACCACGAAGCACAGGTCGAAGAACAGCTCCAACGGCGTCGACGCACGATGGGCCTCGGTCGAGGACCGGGACCGCATGGGCCTGTACCAGGTGCGGCGTGGTGCAGTCGTCACGCAGGCACCTTTTCACAGGGTACGGAGAAAGGGGGTGGTGTCACGGGTGCGGCGAGTCGGGGTGGCGCGCCCCAGCAGGTCGCGGCCGAAGCGGGGGGCGCGGGGCCAGGCGGCGACCGCACGTCCCTCAGGACTTCGCGCCTGTGGTGGTGAGGATGAGGTCGGCTACCAGGTCTGGGTCGTCGCTCATCGGGACGTGTCCGCAGCCCACGAGCTCGACATGCCGCGCGTCCGGTAGGTCGCGACGGGCCACGGCCGACTGGCGGGGCCGCAGGATCAGGTCCCGGGTGCCCCAGGCGACGGTGATCGGCACAGTCGGGCGACCGGTAAAGGCGTACCCGCGGCTGGCCCGCGCCACCGCCCGGAAAGCTGGCCCGTCCCGCAGGGCTGCGGTGTCGGCCAGGGCGCGTTCGAGGGTGATCCGGCCCGGCCGAGACAGCAGCATGCCGAACGCGGCGGCGCGCAGGCGAGGGGAGCGGAGCACGGTGCGTACGAGCGGAGTAGGGAGGTGCGAGATCAGGCGAAGGGAGGTGAGCACCGCGACCGCATAGCGGAGCTGCCCAGCGCTCGCGAAGCCCGCGGGCGACAGGGCCGTGGCCGACGCGACGTGACCGGCGGCGGCGAGCTCCAAGGCGAGCGCGCCGCCCAAGCTGTTGCCGGCCACGTGCGGGCGCGGGTCGCCAGGCGACGTCGCTCCGAGGCCGAGGGAGGTGAAGAAGGAGGTCAGGGACGATACGAGGGCGGGCATTCCGGCGGGTCCGGACGTGGACGCCGGCGACCGGCCGAAGCCGGGCAGGTCGACCGCGATCACGTCGTGGTGTTCGGCCAGGCGGTCGAGCACCGGTTCCCAGGCGCGCCAGTGGTGGCCGATGCCGTGCAGCAGGACCAGCGGCGGCCCCGCACCACGTCGCTCGTGGACGAGGTGGACGCCGGTCATCGGGACTGCGGCGCGGTGTTGCGGCCGTAGCCCCGGCCGAGGGCGGCCAGTTGGTCTTCGAGCTCGGGTACGGACGTGGCGGCGGCGCGGCGGCCGACCCAGCTTCCGAAGGCGCCGTTGGCGACCGAGCGGAAGGCCGAGGCCACCGCGACCGAACGGGGCACGTAGACCCGGCGCCGGCGGTGGGCGACCGCGTCCACGAACGCGGCAGCGCAACGCTCGACTGGCACGCTGCGACCGAACGGTCCGGGCAGGCGCTCCAGGGCCGCGCGGAACGTGGGCAGGTCGTCCTTGACGTCGCGGACCATGTCGGTGTCGACCCAGCTCATGTGGGCCGTGCCAACGGCGACGCCGCGGTGGGCGAGCTCGAGGCGGATGGCGTTGCCGAAATGTTCGACGCCCGACTTCGCCGCGCAGTAGCCCGACATGCCGGGCAGCGCCGCGAAGGCGGCGGCTGACGAGACGAGGAGGTAGTACCCACGGCGGGCGGACACCGCCGCGACAGTGGCGCCGACCGTGCGTACGGTGCCGACGAGGTTCACCTCGATGGTGCGGACCAGCGCCTCCAGGTCACCGACCGCGATCGTGCCGCGGTTGGCGATGCCGGCGTTCGCTACGACGGTGTCGATGCCGCCGAACGCGTCGACGGTGCCCTGGACCGCGGTGTCGAGGGCGGCCTGGTCGGTCACGTCGGCCTCGAACCACCGCGCGGCGCCGCCCAGCGAGGCGGCCAGGTCGGCCAGGCGGTCGGGTTCCAGGCCGACGAGGGCTACGCGCGCACCGCGGGCGACGGCGAGCCGCGCCGTGTGCGCGCCGATCCCGCGCGCGGCACCCGTGATGAACAGGACGGTGTCCTTCATGCGATCGCCTCCGTCGAGGTCGGGTTCGGGTTCGGGGTCAGGGTCACGCGGCGGTACGCGGCCGGGGTGAAGCGGCGGGTACGCAGCCAGTACGACCAGGTGTGCCCCGGCCAGAGGGCGGAGACACGGCCGTTGCGGTCCTGGTACCAGCTGTGACACCCGCCCGAGTGCCACACCGTGCCCGTCATCCGGCGGTCGACGAAGTCGACGTAGCCCGCCTGCGCCGCCGGTGTCGGCTCCCACGCGCCGCCGCCCGCCGCGTCGATGTGGCTCAGCAGCCGCAGCAGGTGGTCCAGCTGGCATTCGATCATGAAGACCACCGAGGTGTGCCCAAGCCCCGTGTTCGGGCCGAGCAGGAGAAACAAGTTCGGGAAGCCGTTGACGCCCGAGCCCAGGTACGCCCGCATGCTGCCGTTCCACGTCTCCGCCAGCGTGCGGCCGTCGGCGCCACGAATGAGCGAGGCCAGCGGGGGATCGGTCACCTGGAATCCCGTACCGAAGATGATCGTGTCAGCGGGGTGAAAACCGCCGTCCGCGGTGACCAGACCCGCCGCCGTGACCGACGCGATGGGCGACGTCACCAACGTGACGTTCGGTCGGGTCAGTGCCGGATAGAAGTCGTCGGAGAGCAGGACCCGCTTGCAGCCCATCCGGTACGCGGGGGTCAGCGCCCGCCGCAGGTCGGGGTCCGCGATCGACGCCGCGAGATGGCGGCGGGCCGTCCGCTCGGCCAGGCGCATCATCGGCGGGTGCAGGAAGCCCAGCGCGGCCAGCTCGCGTCCCCAGTAGACGCCGGCCCGGGCCAGCCGTCGCAGCGCCGGGACCTGGGCGAACGCGCGCAGCTCCCGCGCGGAGAAGGCGCGGTCGCGGCGCGGCACCACCCACGGCGCCGTGCGCTGGAACAGGCTCAAACCGGCGACCGCCGGCGCGATCCGGGGCACGAACTGCACCGCCGACGCGCCCGTGCCGATCACCGCGACCCGCCGTCCGCGCAGGTCGAGGTCGTGATCCCACCGCGCGGAATGGAACGTCGCGCCGCCGAACGAGTCCAGGCCCGGAAGGGTCGGCACGACCGGCGCGGACAGCGGCCCACCGGCGGCCACCAGAAAATCCGCCGTGTACGAGCCCTGGGACGTGTCGATCACCCACCGCCCCGACTCCCACGCCGCCCCGAGCACCTCGTGGCCCAGCCGCAACCGCGGGCGCAGGTCCTGCGCGCACCGTCGCAGGTACTCCCAGATCTCGGGCTGGCCCGAGAAGCTCCGCGTCCACCCCGGGTTCGGCATGAACGACAATGAATACATGTGGGAGGGAACGTCGCAGGCGCAGCCCGGGTACGTGTTGTCGCGCCAGGTGCCGCCGACGTCCGTACCCCGGTCGAAGATCAGAAAATCTGTGTGCCCAGCCGCGCGCAGCCGCAGGCCGGCCGCGATGCCGCCGAAGCCGGCGCCGATGACGGCGATCCGACTGTGTCGGGGTTCTGCCGGCGTGGCGTCGCTGCCCATGATCGGCTCACCTCCACAAGCAGCCATCCGGAGGCGACACCCATGACCGCCCCGCGCACCGCGGCCGCCGTCCGCGCGAGCCTGGAGCTCGCCCTCGCCAACGCCGTTGCCGAGAAAGGCTACGCCGCCACCACGATCGCGGACATCGTGGCGAACGCGCGCGTCTCGAAACGAACCTTCTACGAGCACTTCACCGACAAGGAGGAGTGCCTGATGGCGTTGTACGGCGCCGCCTGCGCCCGGATCATGGCGGTGCTCCGGGCGACGGGCGACCCGGGTGAGCCCTGGCCCGTCCAGATCCGCGCCCTGACCGACGCCTACCTCGCCACCCTGGACGCGATGGTCAACCGGGCGATCGTGGTCGAGATGCAGGCCGCCGGCGTCCGTGCGTACCAGATGCGGCAGCGCATCCAGCGCGAGTTCGCGCAGACGCTGGTCGACGTCGTCGAGCGCGCGCGTGCGGTCAACCCCCGGATCACGCCGCTCACCTCCCCGATGGCGCTCGCGCTGTGCGGCGGCATCAACGAGCTCATGCTCGACGTCGTCGGGCCGAGCGGCGCACCCGGCGCCGACTTCGCCGGCCTGCGGGAGCCGGTGGTCGCCCTGTTCGCCGCGGTCGTCCCCGAGCGGCCGTCCGCATAGGACAGCGACGGGACAGCGATGAGACAGCAGCGCGACAGCAGGCTCACAGGTGGGACACAGGAAACCGCTAAACGGCGCACAGGGTACGCCCCCACGATGAGGGGCATGGTCACGATCGGTGATGGGCGACTGGCGGACTTCCGGCGGCTGGACGGAGCGCCGATCAGGGTGCTGGTCGTCGACGACGAGGCGACGCTGACCGATCTGCTCCAGCTGGCCCTGCGGTACGAGGGCTGGGAGGTGCGCGCCGCCGGCAACGGAGCGGACGCCGTGCAGGAGGCCCGTCAGTTCGAGCCCGACGTGGTCGTACTCGACGTGATGTTGCCGGATTTCGACGGGCTCGAGGTGATGCGACGGCTGCGGGTGAGCGCGCCCAACGTGCCCGTCCTGTTCCTCACCGCGCGCGACGCCGTCGAGGACCGGGTCGCGGGGCTGACCGCCGGCGGCGACGACTACGTGACCAAGCCGTTCAGCCTCGAAGAGGTCGTGGCGCGACTGCGGGCACTGATGCGCCGCGCCGGCGTCGGGGTCAGCTCCCGCGAGGAGGCCATGCTCACGGTCGGTGACCTCACCCTCGACGAGGACTCGCACGAGGTACGCCGAGCCGGTACCCTGATCGCACTGACCGCGACGGAGTTCGAGCTGCTCAGGTTTCTGATGCGCAACCCGCGGCGGGTGCTGAGCAAGGCGCAGATCCTCGACCGGGTGTGGAACTACGACTTCGGCGGGCAGGCAAATGTCGTGGAGCTCTACATCTCGTACCTCCGGAAGAAGATCGACGCCGGAAACGCACCGATGATCCACACGCTGCGCGGCGCGGGGTATGTCCTCAAGCCCGCCGACTGAGCCGCCGGAGGCGCTCTCCCCAGCGCCTCCGGCGCCTCGTGGGCGACGGCGCACCATGCGCGCGCGGCTGCTGCTCACGGTGGTCGCGCTGCTGGCGATCGTCCTGGTGACCACCGGCGCGATCACCACGGTCGCGCTGCGGCGGTCGCTGGTCGGGCAGGTCGACCGTCAGCTCGCCGCCAGCCAGTCCCGCGCGGGCCTCCCACCCACCGGCGAACGCCCCCGCGACGCACCACCCGACGACGGCCGGCCCGGCGGCGGGCAGCCAGGCGACGACCAGCCGGGCGGCGGGCAGTCCGGCGGCGACCAGCCGCGGGACACTCAGTCTGGCAGCGGCACGCAGAACGGCGGCCAGACCGAGAGCGCCGGCGGCAACGCCACGCCGAACGGCGGGACCCGGCCACCACGGCCGCCGCGCGGCGGTCCGCCTCCGCCGCCACCCCCGGACGCCTGGGTCGATGTGGGTCCGGCCATCAACGGTCAACCGCCGGACATCGTCGGCGCGCTCGTCCACAACGGCGAGGTCACCCTCTCCGGCCGCCGTGACCCGGACTCCCGGACCGGGATTCTCGAGATCGACCCGTCGGCGCACGCGGCCCTCGCCGGCATCCCCGCCGACGGCGTCGCACACACTCGCGACCTGGCCACCCTCGGCCCGTACCGGCTGACGGCGAGGGTCGACGACGGCTACACCATCGTGATCGGACTCCCGCTCGACCCGACCAACGACACCGTGCGCGACCTGCTGATCGTCGAGTCTCTGCTGGCGCTGGCCGCCCTGCTGCTCGCCGGCGGTGCGGGCGCGCTGATCGTGCGGCGGGAGCTACGCCCGCTGGAACGCGTCGCCGCCACGGCAGCCGAGGTGACCGCCCTGCCGCTGCACCAGGGCGAGGTCGCGCTCCCGATGCGCGTACCCGCCGAGGACACCGACCCCACCACCGAGGTCGGCCGGGTCGGAGCCGCGCTCAACCGGCTGCTCACCCACGTCAGCGACGCGCTCGCCGCGCGCCAGGCCAGTGAGACGCGGGTACGCCAGTTCGTCGCCGACGCCAGCCACGAGCTGCGTACGCCGCTGGCCGCCATCCGCGGCTATGCCGAGCTGACCCGCCGCAACCCGGGTCCGGTGCCGGACGACGTGGCGCACGCGATCCGCCGGGTCGAGTCGGAGAGCGCCCGGATGACCTCCCTCGTCGAGGACCTGCTGCTGCTGGCCCGCCTCGACGCCGGCCGGCCGCTCGCCGACGGCGCCGTCGACCTGACCGCGATGGTCGTGGACGCCGTCGGTGACGCGCACGTCGCCGGCCCGGGACACCACTGGCGGCTCGACCTGCCGACCGAGGCGATCGTGGTCGGGGGCGACGGCCTGCGACTGCACCAGGTGCTGGCCAACCTGCTCGCGAACGCGCGTACGCACACCCCGCCGGGCACGACGGTGGTCACCGGGCTGTCCAGCATCGACGGTGCGGCCGTGCTGACCGTCACCGACGACGGCCCCGGCATCCCCGCCGAGCTGCAGGGCGAGATCTTCGACCGCTTCGCGCGGGGCGACTCGTCGCGCTCCCGGGCCGCGGGCAGCACCGGGCTGGGTCTCGCGATCGTGTCCGCCGTCGTCGGAGCGCACCGCGGCGAGGTCACGGTGGTGAGCGAGCCAGGTCGGACGGCCTTCACCGTACGACTGCCGTTGTTCGAGGAGAGCGACGAAACAGACGAATAGCGCGAGAGGTCCAGTTTCCCGCAGGACAGCCGAGGGTACGGGCGACGAAGGACGGAAGGAGCGCCCGTGTCCCGAAGCCGAACCATGACAGCGGGGATCGCGCTCGGCCTGGTGATCGGCATCGCCCTCGGCTTCGGCGACAACGACGAAGCTCGGGACAGGGACGACTAGAACTGTCGTACCCCACTGCCATGCTCCAGGACATGAGCCCGCACGAGTCACGCGCACCCCGCACCGGCGGGGTGATCTGGCAACGCGTGGTCACCGCGACCAGACAGGCCCGCATCCTGCCCGACGGCTGCACCGACCTGATCTGGTCGAGCCGCACCGGCCTGACGATCGCCGGCCCCGACACCACCGCCGCCCTTGCCGACCTGACGGCCGGCGACCGCGTGGTCGGCCTACGCTTCCCGCCGGGCACCGGCCCGGCGGTCTTCGGCGTCCCGGCGGCGGAGTTGACCGACCAGCGGGTTCCGCTGGACGCGCTCTGGTCGGCCGCGACGGTCCGGCAGCTAGCCGAGGCAATGACACGACGCGCCGACGGCGACCTGTTGGACCGGGTCGCCGCGGCCCGGCTGACGACCGTCGGCGGCCCCGACCCGCGGGCCAGGGCGATCACCCACGCGCTGAGCGAAGGCCAGTCGGTCGCCCGCACCGCGGCGCACCTCGGGTTGACCGAGCGCCACCTGCACCGGGCCAGCCGGCACCTGTTCGGCTACGGCCCCAAGACCCTGGCCCGCATCCTGCGCATGCGCCGGGCACTGGTCCTGGTGCGACGAGGCATGCCGGCGGCCCAGGCGGCCGCCGAATCGGGCTACGCCGACCAACCACACCTATCCCGAGACGTCCGCGCCCTGGCCGGCGTCCCACTCAAGGAGCTACTCAGCTGAGGGACGGCGGAGGGCTTGGCGCTGCGCGCATTGACCTGGCGTGCGGGTCGGCGGGCCGGTCATCTGAGGGCTGGCGCTGCGCGCCATGACCCGGCGGGCTAGTCAGCGGAGAGCTTGGCGCTGCGCGCCTTGACCCGGCGTGCGGGTCGGCGGGCTGTTCAGCTGAGGGGCGCGAACAGGTCGACCGCGTTGCCGTCCGGGTCCGTCAGGGTCGCGTAGCGCTGGCCCCAGAACGCGTCGAACGGTTCGAGCTCTCCGGTGTGCCCGTCCTTGGTCATTCGGGCGTAGACCTCGTCGACCTCGGCCGGCGAGTCGCAGTGGAAGGCGAGTGCCATCCGGGCCGAGCCGGTCGGCGGCCGCCAGCCCGGGTGGAAGGAGCGGATCGTCTCCACCGTGTCGAAGGCGAGCCGCAGTCCGCCGGGCAACGAGACCTCGGTGTGCGGCGCGTCGTCGGCCTCCGGCGGGATCGACAGGCCCAGCGCGCGGTAGAACGCGAGCGATCGGGCCATATCGGCCACGACCAGCCCGAACAGGTCGATGCGAACAGTCATGCGCTCACCGTAGGTCGGCGCCGCGCGGCATGTCTTGAACGAATCGGCCCAGGCATGTCGGACAAAACATCTCAGACGGTACGCTGCGGACGCTGCGCGGATGCGATCTCAAGCGTAGGGTCGGGGCACGGCACATGACATTCAACCGTCAGGGTGGGAAACGGGTGACGTCAGCGCGATGACGCGGTGCCGGGGAGGACGGGGCAGTTAACACCGCAGGCTTGCGCCGACCGCGGGGGCGGTCGCGTGGGCGCGGGTGGCGAAAGAGGGAGGAGAGGGCGGGATGGAGTCGCATCTGGCCTATCTGGACGCGGGATCCGGCAGCCTGATCGTGCAGGCGCTGGTGGCCGGCACGGCCGGTGTGGTGGTGGCCGCGAAGCTGTACTGGCGGCGGGTGACCAGCGTGTTCCGCCGCAAGACGCCGGCCGAGGCACCGGTCGAGGCACCGGTCGAGACGCCAGCTGAAACACAGACCGCCACCCCGGCGGCGGCGACGGCCGACAAGGACTGAGCGCTCGGTGACACCAGAACACACCCGGCCCGTCCCGGAGCCGGGTTCTTTCCGCGACCCCCAGACCCGCGTCTTCCACGCCGACGGCGAGGTGCTGCGCGGGCTGGGGGCGCAGGCCGCCCAGGACTGGAAGGCCCTGCGCGACAGCGAGTTCTTCGCCCGCACCCAGGCCGACAAGACGGTCACCGCGACCGACGAGGTCGAGCGGGAGCTGCCGGGCGAGCCCGGCACGTGGAGCGCCACCCTGCGCCACGAGCCGCTGCCGTTCGTGACCTATCCGTACGAGTGGTCGCACACGATGCGCCAGGACGCCGCCGCCCTCCACCTCGACCTGCTCCAACAGGCGCTCAAGGCCGGCTTCACGATGAAGGACGGCTCCGCGTACAACGTGCAGTGGCGGGGCGCGAAACCCGAGTTCATCGACGTGGGCTCCTTCGAGCCCGCCAAGCCCGGCGAGCCGTGGGCCGGCTACCGGCAGTTCTGCCAGACGCTGCTCTACCCGCTGATGCTCCAGGCGCACCTCGACCTCGACCCCCGGGCGCTGCTCCGGTCGCAGATCGACGGCGTCGAGCCCGCCCAGATGCGCCGGCTGCTCGGCGGCACCAAGCGGCTCGCGGCCGGCGTGCTCAAGCACGTCCACCTGCACGACAGCATCCAGTCCCGCAACGCCGACCGGAGCACCGGCGCCGTTCGTGAGCAGCTGCGCGACGCCGGCTTCAACAGCGAGCTCGTCGCGGCGGCGGTGCGGGCGATGGCCAAGCTGGTCGCCAAGCTCGAGTGGGCGCCGCCGGCCACGCACTGGGGCGACTACCGCGAGACGTGCAGCTACTCCGACGACGACCGCGCGGCCAAGCAGCAGTTCGTGGACGCGGCCCTTGACGCAGCCCGAAACAGGGAACTCGTCCTCGACCTCGGCGCCAACGACGGCGTGTTCTCGAGGCAGGCCGCCGCGAAGGCCGGCTACGTGGTCGCCGTCGAGGCCGACCCCGCGGTCGTCGACACCCTCTACCGGCAGCTCCGGGCCGAGGGCGAGAAGCGGATCCTGCCGATCGTGATGGACCTCGCCGACCCGTCGCCAGGCGGCGGCTGGGCGGGCCACGAGCGGGCCGGCTTCGCACAACGGGCGGCCAAGGCCGACGTCACGCTGGCCCTCGCCCTCGTGCACCACCTGGCCATCGGCCGCAACGTGCCGCTGCCCGCGATCGTCGACTGGCTGGCCGGCATGGGCCGGACCGTCGTCGTCGAGTTCGTGCACGCCGAGGACCCGATGGCCCGCAAGCTGCTGGCCAACAAGCCCGACGGCCTGTTCCCCGACTACCACGTCGAGACGTTCGTGCGGCTGCTCGGCGAGCGCTTCGACATCGCCAAGCGGGAGACCCTGCCCGGCGGCACCCGCACCATGATCGCCGGCGTCCGGCGTGACTGACCAGGCACCCCAGGACAAGAAGAACAGGGTCAAGACCTGGGCCAGGAGCGAGGTGGCCCCGCTGCTGGAGATCCTGGCCCTCTGCGGGCTGGCGATCACCCAACCCCTGCTCGACGTCACCGGCCAGAGCCCCGACTTCTTCCTCTTCTACGGGGCTGGCCGGGGCGAGATCCTGCTGCTCGTCGCCATCGTCACCCTGGTGCCACCGCTGGCACTCTGGCTGGTCGGCGCGCTCACGAGAAGCCTCGGGCAGAAGACCAGGAAGATCACCCACGCCGTCACGGTCGGCATCCTGGTCGCCGCCATCGCGGTCCAGTTCGGCAAACAGCTGTTCCCGATGCGCGGATGGCCGCTCGCCGCGATCGGCATAGCCGTCGGAGCCGGCATCGCGTACGCCTATTGGCGCTGGCGGGTCCCGGGCCAGCTCATGCGGATCGCGGCGCTCGGCCCGCTGGTGTTCGTGGCCCTGTTCGCCTTCGCGTCGCCCACCTCGGCGGTGGTGCTGCCCTCGGCCGCCCTGAAGGCCCGCGCCGACGTCACCCAGACCAGACCCACCCACCCTCCCGTCGTCATGCTGATGCTCGACGAGTTCCCGCTGGTCTCGCTCCTGGACAAAGACGGCAAAATCGACCAAGCCAAATATCCGAACATCGCCGAGCTGGCCAACGGGAGCACCTGGTACCGCAACGCGACCGGCGTCAGCGGCTGGACCCCGTACGCGATGCCCGCCATGCTCACTGGCCGCCACCCGGCCAAGGAGGTCGCGCCGCACTACGCCGCCTACCCGGACAACCTGTTCACGCTGCTCGGCGGCACGTACGACACCGACGTGCAGGAGACCATCACCGAGCTGTGCCCGCCCAGCGAGTGCGGCGACGGGATCAAGCGCGAGGGTGGCCTGCCGGCGCTGCTGCGCGAGGTGGCCGGCCTGCTCCGGCAGATCGCCTCGCCCCGCGACGAGCCGGCCAGCGACCCCGAGGCCTCGTACCGCGAGAACACGCTCGCCGAGGCGCGCTCCGGCGTGGCGCCCGACGACCCGAAGTTCCGCTGGGACACCCTCGACGACAACCAACCGTCGAGGTTCACCCGTTTCCTCGACGGGCTCGTGCCCACGCCGCGGCCCACGCTGCACTTCCTGCACCTGCTGATGCCGCACACGCCCTGGAACTACCTGCCGTCCGGCACCCGCTACGAGGCGCCCGAGGACTTCCCGCTCGACGGGCCGGGCTGGGTGGAGACCGCCCGGGACCGGCACCTGGCCCAGGTCGGCTACACCGACCTGCTGGTCGGCAAGATGATCGACCGGATGAAGCAGACCGGGCTGTGGGACAAGGCCGCGCTGGTCGTCACCGCCGACCACGGCGTGTCGTTCACCATGAACCACCAGGGCCGTGGGATGGGCCCGGTGGAGGCCTCGCCCGAAGAGGTGCTGTGGGTGCCGCTGTTCGTCAAGACTCCGGCGCAGCGGCAGGGCGCGGTCGACGACCGCAACTGGCAGCACGTCGACCTGCTGCCGACGGTCGCGGACCTGGCCGGTGTGGCGGTGCCGTGGGAGGTCGACGGCCGCCCCGCCTCGGCGTCGCCGCGGACGACGCACGACCACGTCTACAGCGACCTGCCCGGAAAGCCCGTGAATATCTCCGATAGCACCACTTTTCCGGACATAATCTCGGGCACAGCCGGCCCGCACATGGCCCCGGCGATCAGGCCGGATCTGATCGGTAAGCAGATAGACACGCTACGGGTCAGCGCGACACCGGGTCCGCGGGTCAAAATCGACAATGCCTCCGCGTACGCCGACGTCGCTCCCGACACCGGCCGGCTTCCCGCACTGGTCTATGGTCACCTTCCGGCCACGATCCGTGACGGCACGCCGCTGGCGATCGCCGTCAACGGCCGGATCGGCGTCACGACCCAGGCGACCTGGGCCGACAAACAGGGCAGGCGGTTCGCGGCACTGGTCTCCGACGAAGGGCTCTTCCGCCCCGGGGCCAACACGGTAGAGCTCTACGAGATCGCCGGTGACGAGCTCAGGCGGCTCCCGAGCTGAGCCCAGGTGTGGCATATCCCTCGCCGTTGGGGACCAGGGCGCGATTCCGGCGGATCATGTCGAACGATTACCGTTGTACTGAGGCGTAACAACGACGTGACATCCCCCCACCCGTCAAAAGCGAGGACCAGATGACCGATGTCAAGCTAGACCACCCGGCCGGACAGCTTTCTATGGCGGTGCGCCCGGCCGTGGAAGGCCCAGCGGGCCTCGACGTCGGCGCGCTGCTGAAGGAGACCGGATACGTCACCTACGACCCGGGTTTCGTCAACACCGCCGCGACCCAGTCTGAGATCACGTACATCGACGGCGACGAGGGGATCCTCCGCTACCGCGGCTACCCGATCGAGCAGCTTGCCGAGCACTCCTCGTTCCTCGAGGTCACCTACCTGCTGATCTACGGTGAGCTGCCGACCGCCGATCAGCTGGCCGAGTTCACCGACAAGATCCGCATGCACACCCTGCTGCACGAGGACTTCCGCGGCTTCTTCGACGGCTTCCCGCGCGACGCGCACCCGATGCCGGTGCTGTCGTCCGCGGTCAGCGCGCTGTCGACCTTCTACCAGGACAGCCTCGACCCGTTCGACCGCGACCAGGTCGAGATCAGCACCATCCGCATGCTGGCCAAGGTCCCGACCATCGCGTCGTACGCGTACAAGAAGTCGATCGGTCAGCCGCTGCTCTACCCGGACAACTCGCTCGGCTACGTCGAGGACTTCCTGCGGATGACCTTCGGCGTGCCGGCGACGAAGTACGAGGTCGACCCGGTGATGGCCAAGGCCCTCGACATGCTGTTCATCCTGCACGCCGACCACGAGCAGAACTGCTCGACGTCGACGGTGCGGCTGGTCGGCTCGGCCAATGCCAACATGTTCGTGTCGGTCGCGGCCGGCGTCAACGCGCTGATGGGTCCGCTGCACGGCGGTGCCAACCAGGCCGTGCTGGAGATGCTCCACCAGATCCAGGCCGACGGCGGCGACGTCAAGGCGTTCGTCAACAAGGTCAAGAACCGCGAGGCCGGCGTGAAGCTGATGGGCTTCGGGCACCGGGTCTACAAGAACTACGACCCCCGCGCGGCGATCGTGAAGAAGTCGGCGCAGGACGTTCTGTCCCGCATGTCGAAGGCCGACCCGCTGCTCGACCTGGCCATGCAGCTCGAGGAGATCGCGCTCGCCGACGACTTCTTCGTGTCGCGCAAGCTCTACCCGAACGTCGACTTCTACACCGGCCTGATCTACAAGGCGATGGGCTTCCCGACGAAGATGTTCACCGTGCTGTTCGCCCTGGGCCGGCTGCCCGGGTGGATCGCGCAGTGGCGCGAGATGATCAGCGACCCGGCTACCAAGATCGGCCGCCCGCGCCAGCTCTACACCGGTGCCGCGCAGCGCGACTACGTGGGGATCGAGCAGCGCTAACGGCAAATTCCGGCAAAGCGCGTGAACGTCGTCACGGCATGCCGGTGGATTGACGCTACCGTCGGTGGGGAAGTAAGCGGCACCGGTCGAGACCCGGCCGGTGCCGCTCGTCCACCACAGGAGGCACGCGTCACATGCAGGTCTGGCCCGGCCAGCGGTACCCCCTCGGGGCCACCTACGACGGCACCGGCACGAACTTCGCGCTCTTCTCAGAGGTCGCGGAGGGCGTCGAGCTGTGCCTGTTCGACGAATGGGGGCTCGGCAACGAACGCCGGGTCACCATGCAGGAGGTCGACGCCTACGTCTGGCACGCCTACCTGCCTGGTGTGGAGCCCGGCCAGCGCTACGGCTACCGCGTGCACGGCCGCTTCGACCCCGGCGCCGGCTTGCGCTGCAACCCCAACAAGCTGCTGCTCGACCCGTACGCGAAGGCGATCGACGACGACGTCCGGTGGGACCCGGCGGTCTACGACTACGACTTCGACGACCCCAACCGGATGTCGACCACCGACTCGGCCCCGTTCGTGCCGAAGGGCGTCGTGGTCAACCCCTACTTCGACTGGGGCAACGACCGGTCGCCACGGATTCCGTACCACGAGTCCGTGATCTACGAGGCCCATGTGAAGGGCCTGACGAGGCGGCACCCGGGGGTGCCCGAGGAGCTACGCGGCACGTACGCCGGAATCGGTCACCCGGCGATCATCGACCATCTCAAGAAGATGGGCGTGACGGCGATCGAGCTCATGCCGGTGCACCAGTTCGTGCACGACAACCGGCTGGCCGACCTGGGCATGCGCAACTACTGGGGCTACAACACCATCGGCTTCTTCGCGCCCTACCACGGCTACTCGGCGATGGGCCGGCTCGGCCAGCAGGTGCAGGAGTTCCGCGGCATGGTGAAGACCCTGCACGCGGCCGGCATCGAGGTCATCCTCGACGTCGTCTACAACCACACCGCCGAGGGCAACCACCTGGGTCCGACGCTGGGCTTCAAGGGCATCGACAACCCCAGCTACTACCGGCTCTCCGAGCAGGACCGGCGCTACTACGTCGACTACACGGGCACCGGCAACAGCCTCAACATGCGCAGCCCGCACTCGCTTCAGTTGATCATGGACTCGCTGCGGTACTGGGTACAGGAGATGCACGTCGACGGCTTCCGGTTCGACCTGGCCGCGACCCTGGCCCGGGAGTTCTACGAGGTCGACCGGCTCTCCACGTTCTTCGAGGTCGTGCAGCAGGACCCGGTGGTCAGCCAGGTCAAGCTGATCGCCGAGCCGTGGGACATCGGCCCGGGCGGCTACCAGGTCGGCAACTTCCCTCCGGTGTGGACGGAGTGGAACGGCAAATACCGCGACACGGTACGCGACTTCTGGCGCGGTGAGCCGGCCACGCTCGCGGAGTTCGCGTCCCGGATCTCCGGCTCGGCCGACCTCTACCAGGACGACGGCCGCCGCCCGTTCCACAGCATCAACTTCGTCACCTGCCACGACGGGTTCACGCTCAACGACCTGGTGTCCTACAACGACAAGCACAACCAGGCCAACGGCGAGGACAACCGCGACGGCGAGAGCCACAACCGGTCCTGGAACTGCGGCGTGGAGGGCCCGACCGAGGACCCGGGCGTACTCGCGTTGCGCGCCCGCCAGCGCCGCAACTTCCTGGCCACGCTGCTGCTCTCGCAGGGCGTGCCGATGATCGGGCACGGCGACGAGCTCGGCCGGACCCAGCGCGGCAACAACAACGCGTACTGCCAGGACAACGACCTGAGCTGGGTCGACTGGGAGCACGTCGACGAGCACCTGCTGGAGTTCGTCCGCAAGCTGACCGCGTTCCGGGCACGGCACCGGGTGTTCCGCCGTCGCCGGTTCTTCAGCGGCCTGCCCGTGCAGACCCGCAGCGCCGGGGCGCCGCTGCCCGACCTCGCCTGGTTCACCCCGGAAGGCCGCGAGATGACCAACGAGGACTGGGGCAACCACTTCGGCCGCGCCGTGATGCTGTTCGTCAACGGCGAGGGCATCCGCGAACGCGGCCAGTACGGCCAGCGGCACCTCGACGACTCGTTCCTGCTCTGCTTCAACGCGCACGACGCGGGTCTGCGGTTCACCGCGCCCGGGCACGAGTACGGCCAGAAATGGGAGGCCGTGATCAGCACGGCCGAGTATCCCGGAGAGGGGCAGCAGGTGGTGGAGGCAGGTGCGTCGATCGTGGTACCCGACCGATCTCTCGTCGTGCTCGACCGCACGGTCTAGGCCTCGTCGATGGCGACGCCGACCGGCACCTACCGCGTCCAGATCCGCCCCGACTTCACCTTCGACGACACGGCCGGCCTGGCCGGCTACCTCTCCGACCTCGGCGCCAGCCACCTCTACAGCGCCCCGCTGCTGACCGCGGCGCCCGGCTCGGCGCACAACTACGACGTGGTCGACCACCGGGAGGCCAACCCGCAGCTCGGGGGTGAGGCCGGGCGGCAGCGGCTGGTGACCGCCCTGCGAGCCGCCAAGCTCGGCTTCGTCGTCGACATCGTGCCCAACCACGCCGGCATTGCCGTCCCGGAGGCCAACCCGGCGTGGTGGGACGTGCTGCGCAACGGGCGTTCCTCCGCGTACGCGGACTGGTTCGACATCGACTGGTCCCGGGACCGGATCCTGATCCCGGTGCTGGGCCACGACGGCGACGTCGACGCGCTCCAGGTGCGCGACGGGGAGCTCCACTACTACGAGCACCGCTATCCGATCGCCCCGGGCACGGGTGCCGGCACGCCGCGGGAGGTGCACGCCCGGCAGCACTACGAGCTGGTCGGCTGGAAGCGCGGTGACAGCGAGCTCAACTACCGGCGCTTCTTCGCGGTCAGCGACCTGGCCGGGCTGCGGGTCGAGGACCCGGCCGTGTTCGAGGCGACGCACGCCGAGGTGCTGCGCTGGGTCGCCGCCGGCGACGTCGACGGGATCCGCGTCGACCACCCCGACGGGCTCCGCGACCCGGTCGGCTACGTGGTGCGGCTGCGCGACGCGGCGCCGGGCGTGTGGCTGGTGATCGAAAAGATTCTCGAGTACGGCGAGGAGTTGCCCGCCTGGCCGGTCGACGGGACGACGGGGTACGACGCATTGCGCGAGGCTGGCGGCGTCTTCGTTGACCCCGCGGGGGAGCGGGCGTTCAGCGCCCTCGACGCCGCGCTGACCGGGGTCGCCGTGTCGTGGCCCGAGCTGACCCACGCCTGCAAGCTCGAGATCGCCCAGCGGATGTTCCCGGCCGAGCTGCACCGGCTGGCCTCGTTCGTCCCGGGGCTGCCGGACGCCGCGGCGGGGCTCGCCGAGCTCGCGGCCAACTTTCCCGTCTACCGGTCGTACGGTGCGGAAGGTTTGCGTCATCTCGCCCGTGCCCGCTCCGAGGCCGGCCGGCGGCGCCCCGACCTGATCCCGACCCTGGACGCGCTGACCGCCCGGCTGCGCGACCCGGCCGACGAGCTGGGGCAGCGGTTCTCGCAGCTCACCGGCGCCGTGATGGCCAAGGGGGTCGAGGACACCGCGTACTACCGCTGGACCCGGTTCGTCGCCCTCAACGAGGTCGGTGGCGCGCCGGAGCGGTTCGGGGTCGGGCTGGGCGAGTTCCACGCGGCGGCCGCGCGGCGCCAACGCAGCTGGCCGCGGGGGATGACCTCCCTCTCGACGCACGACACCAAGCGCGCCGAGGACGTGCGTGCGCGGCTCGCCGTGTTGTCCGAGGTGCCGGACCGGTGGACGCGAGCCCTGCGGGGCTGGCTGGAGGCGGCGCCGCTGCCCGACCCGTCGTTCGCCCACCTGCTCTGGCAGACGGTGGTGGGTGCCTGGCCGTTGACCCGGGAGCGGCTGCACGCGTACGTGGAGAAGGCCGCCCGGGAGGCGTCGGTGTCGACGTCCTGGGTGGCGCCGTCGTCGACGTTCGAGGGTGCCCTCCACGCCGTGGTGGACCAGATCTTCGACGACCCGGCGCTGACCAACTCCGTGTCCACCTTCGCCGCCGAGATCACCCCGGCCGGCTGGTGCAACTCGCTCGGCCAGAAGCTGGTGCAGCTCACGATGCCCGGCGTGCCGGACGTCTACCAGGGCAGCGAGCTGTGGGACTACTCGCTGGTGGACCCCGACAACCGGCGTCCGGTGGACTTCGCCGCGCGTGCGGCGCTGCTGGCCCGGCTCGACGGCGGGTGGCAGCCGCCGGTCGACGAGACGGGTGCGGCCAAGCTGCTCGTGGTGTCGCGGACGCTGCGGCTGCGGCGGGACCGGCCGGACCTGTTCGCGAGCTACCGGCAGGTGCCGGCGTTCGGCCCGGCGGCCGACCACCTGGTCGCGTTCGACCGCGGCGGCGCGCTGGCGGTGGCCACCCGACTGCCGGTCGGGCTGTCGCTGCGGGGCGGCTGGGGCGAGACGTATCTGACCCTTCCGGGCAATTCTTCCCTTCCCGATGACTCTGCGTCTTCGCGGCGTTTTACGGATTCGTTCACCGGCCGGGTCTACAGTGGTCGACGGGTCCCGGTGTCGAGCCTGCTCGACCGCTATCCGGTGGCCCTGTTGACCCCCGCCGAACCCGTGGTGGCGCCGTGACTGTGTTCTCCGTGTGGGCTCCCGACGTGTCGCGGGTGCGCGTACGCGTGTCGGGGTCGGACCTCCCGATGGACCATGACGCTTCCCGGGCGGGCTGGTGGACGCTCGACGTGCCGTCGGCCGCACCGGGCACCGACTACGCGTTCCTCCTGGGCGACGAGGACCTTCCGCTGCCGGATCCGCGCTCGGCGTGGCAGCCGGCCGGGGTGCACGGCCCGAGCCGGGTCTACGACCAGTCGGCGTTCTCCTGGTCCGACTCTTCGTGGAAGGGTCGCCAGCTCCCCGGCAGCGTGCTCTACGAGCTGCACGTCGGCACGTTCACCCCGGAAGGCACCTTCGGCGCGGCCATCTCGCGGCTCGACCATCTGGTGGAGCTCGGCGTCGACCTGGTCGAGCTGCTCCCGGTCAACGCCTTCAACGGCGAGCACAACTGGGGGTACGACGGGGTCTGCTGGTTCGCGCCGCAGGAGTCCTACGGCGGCCCGGACGGCCTCAAGCGCTTCGTCGACGCCTGCCACCAGCGCGGCCTGGGGGTGGTCCTCGACGTCGTCTACAACCATTTCGGCCCTTCGGGGGCTTACGCGCCGATGTTCGGCCCGTACCTGTCCGAAGGCCCCGGCAACAGTTGGGGCTCCTCCGTCAACCTCGACGGCCCGCTCTCGGGCGAGGTCAGGTCCTACATCGTCGACAGCGTGGTCGGCTGGCTGCGCGACTACCACGTCGACGGGCTGCGGCTGGACGCCGTGCACGCCCTGGTCGACCGCGGCGCGGTCCACCTGCTCGAGGAATTGGCGGTCGCGGTCGACGCGCTGTCGGCCCACGTCGGCCGGCCGCTGTCGCTGATCGCCGAGTCGGACCTCAACGACCCCCGCCTGATCACCCCGCGTGAGGGTGGCGGCTACGGCTTGACGGCGCAGTGGGACGACGACGCGCACCACGCGCTGCACACCCTGTTGACGGGGGAGCGGCAGGGCTACTACGCCGACTTCGGCTCGCTCCAGACGCTGGCCGACGTGCTGACCGGCGCCTTCTTCCATGCGGGCACCTGGTCGTCGTTCCGCCAGCGGGTCCACGGCCGCCCGGTGGACCGGACGAGAGTCCCCGGTTACCGCTTCGTGGCGTACCTGCAGAACCACGACCAGATCGGCAACCGCGCGCTGGGCGACCGCCTGACGGCGTCGCTGTCGCCGGGCCTCCTCCGCGTGGGCGCGGTCCTGCTCTTCACCGCGCCCTTCACGCCGATGCTGTTCATGGGCGAGGAGTGGGGCGCCAGCACGCCGTGGCAGTTCTTCACGAGCCACCCGGAGCCGGAACTGGCCGCCGCGGTCGCCACGGGCCGCCGGCGCGAGTTCGCGGCCCACGGCTGGCCGGAGGGCGACGTGCCGGACCCGCAGGACCCGGCCACGTATCTGCGGTCGCGGCTGGACTGGGCGGAGCTGGACAAGCCGGAGCACGCGGAGACCCTGGCGTTCTACCGCCGCCTGATCGCGCTGCGCAAGACGCACCCGGACCTGTCGGACCCGCGCCTCGACAAGATCGAGGTGACGCACGGAGACCAGTGGCTGGTCATGCACCGGGGCGGGGTGGCGGTAGCGGCGAACCTGGCGAGCAAACCGCAACGCCTCACCCTGCCCGGCTTCATCCGCACGGTCCTCCTGTCCACGGAGTCCGGCGCCACGGTGATGCGCGACGGAGTCCAACTCCCCGCCGAGTCCGCGGTCGTCGTCGCGCTGGCCTGAGCTAGAGGACGGACTGGTCCGCCGGCTGCGACATCCAGCGCTGTGCGCGGCCCAGGGCGGCCGCGAGGGCCACGAACGCCAGGTAGGGCCACCCGTTCTCGTCGACGGTGAGAACGAAGGTCAGCGCGCCGGTCACCGTCGCCGCCAGCCAGGCGCGCCAGTCGGGGAGCAGCACCGACACGAGCCCGACGACGAGTGCGACGGTGATCAAGCTTCCGACCGTGGACGCGCCGGCGACGGCGGCCACCACGCCGGCGGCGGCGACCGCGAGCGAGCCGCCGAACGCGGCCGGGATGATCGAGATGCGTCGGTGCTCGTGGGCGATGGACATCGAACCGTTCCAGGGGTGTGTCGGGGGCTGGGAAGCGCCACCTCCATGTCACCGCCTCGGCCCCGCCCGCGCCAAGCACTTTGACGGAACCCATACGCCCCGGATCGTGGGCCCGGTCACGCCTGTGTAGCTAAGGCGTCAAGAAAGCGTCAGGCCGCGTATGGGAAGCGTCTGGACCCGTTCCCCCGCGGGACGAGAGCCGATTTCATCCTTCCGGCGCCTGTCCGACCTCCAGGCTGCCCCGGATTCGATGAATAGGAGTTATGCACGTGTATGACGTGCTGTTGGTACTGGTGACGGTGGCTTGCTTCGCCATCCTCGGACTGGTCGTGCGAGGGGTGTCGAAGCTGTGAGCGCCGTCAACCTGATCGGCCTGATCGTCTCGGCCGTGCTCGCGGTCTTCCTGTTCGCCGCGCTGCTGTTCCCGGAGCGTTTCTGATGAGCATGACTGCCGCGGGCGTGGTGTTCGTCATCGCCCTGCTCGCCGTTCTGGCGGTCGCCTACAGGTTCTTCGGCGACTACCTGTACCGGGTTGTCGTCGGCAGACGGCATTCGGTGGTCGAGCGCGGCATCTACAAAGTGCTGCGCGTCAACCCCGAGGGCGAGCAGAGCTGGAAGGCGTACGCGGGCAGCCTGCTCGCCTTCTCCGCGATCTCCCTGCTCTTCCTCTACGCGCTGCTGCGGCTCCAGAGTGTCCTCTGGCCCAACCCGGACTTCCCGGGTGTCACGGACCACGTCGCCTGGAACACCGCCGTCTCCTTCGTGACCAACACGAACTGGCAGGCGTACTCGGGTGAGTCGACCATGACCTACCTCTCGCAGATGGCCGGCCTGGCGGTGCAGAACTTCGTCTCCGCCGCTGTGGGCATCGCGGTGGCCGTCGCCTTCGTCCGCGGCTTCGCCCGGCGCCGGACGAACGAGCTCGGCAACTTCTGGGTCGACCTGACCCGGATCACGCTGCGCGTCCTGCTGCCTGTCGCGGTGGTCGGCGCGGTCGTCCTGATCGTCGGCGGCGTGGTGCAGAACTTCTCCGGCGGCCACGACGTCTCCACGCTGACCGGTGGCACGCAGTCCTTGACCGGCGGCCCGGTGGCCAGCCAGGAGGTCATCAAGGAGTTCGGCACCAACGGCGGCGGCTTCATGAACACCAACAGCGCGCACCCGTTCGAGAACCCGACGAGCTGGACCAACTGGTTCGAGCTGTTCCTCATCCTGCTCATCCCGGTGGCCATGCCGCGGGTGTTCGGGCGGATGGTCGGTCAGAACCGCCAGGGGTACGCGATCCTCGCCGTGATGGGCATCCTGGCGATCGCCAGCATCGCCCTGACCAACGTGTTCGAGATCGGCGGTGCCGGTACGGTGCCGCACGCGGTCGGCGCGGCGCTGGAGGGCAAGGACGTCCGGTTCGGCGTCTCCAACTCGGCGACCTTCGGGGCGATCACCACGCTCACCTCGACCGGTGCGGTCAACTCGTTCCACGACTCGTACACCGCGCTCGGCGGCATGATGCCGATGTTCAACATGATGCTCGGTGAGGTGGCCCCCGGCGGTGTCGGCGCTGGTCTCTACGGCATGCTCGTGCTCGCCGTGATCACGGTCTTCGTCGCCGGCCTGATGGTCGGCCGGACTCCGGAATACCTGGGCAAGAAGATCGGCGCGCGTGAGGTCAAGTTCGCCTCGCTCTACATCCTGATCACGCCCCTGCTGGTGTTGACCGGAGTGGCGGCGGCGATGGCGACCAGCAACCACACGACGATGCTCAACGTCGGCCCGCACGGCTTCTCCGAGGTGCTCTACGCCTTCACCTCGGCGGCCAACAACAACGGCTCCGCGTTCGCCGGCATCACCGTCAACACGGGCTGGTGGGACACCGCGCTCGGCCTGGCCATGCTCTTCGGCCGGTTCCTGCCGATCGTCATGGTGCTCGGCCTCGCGGGATCCCTGGCGAGCCAACAGCCGGTGCCCGAGTCGAAGGGCACGCTGCCGACGCATCGGCCGCTGTTCGTCACGATGCTCGTCGGCGTCACGGTGATCGTGGTCGCGCTGACGTTCCTGCCCGCCCTCGCCCTCGGCCCGCTGGCCGAAGGCCTCTGAGCCGCCGTCCACAAAGGAAACCAGGAGATGACTGTCATTACCACGCCGGCCGGCGCGGGTGCGCCGCGCCGGATCGGCGGCGGCCTGCTCGATCCCGAACAGCTCTGGAAGTCGCTGCCGGGGGCGCTTCTCAAGCTCAACCCGCGCACGCTGTGGCGCAACCCGGTCATGTTCATCGTCGAGATCGGCGCGGTATTCACCACCGTGCTCGCGATCGGCGACCCGTCGCTGTTCGCCTGGCTGATCACGGTCTGGCTGTGGCTCACCGTGGTCTTCGCGAACCTCGCGGAGGCCGTGGCCGAAGGCCGCGGCAAGGCCCAGGCGGCCACGCTGCGGGCGGCCAAGCGCGACACCGTCGCCCTGCGGCTGGCGCAATGGTCGCCGGGCCAGGACCGCACCCGCTACCGCGAGGAGTCCGTCGCGGCCTCCGAGCTACGCCTGGGCGACATCGTGTACGTCGAGGCCGGCCAGATCATCCCTGGCGACGGTGACGTCGTCGAGGGCATCGCCAGCGTCGACGAGTCGGCGATCACCGGCGAGTCGGCCCCCGTCATCCGGGAGTCGGGCGGCGACCGCAGCGCGGTCACCGGCGGCACCAAGGTGCTATCGGACCGAATCGTCGTCAAGATCACCCAGAAGCCGGGCGAGAGCTTCATCGACCGCATGATCGCGCTGGTCGAGGGTGCCTCCCGGCAGAAGACGCCCAACGAGATCGCGCTCAACATCCTGCTGGCCGCGCTGACCATCATCTTCCTGTTCGCGACGGTCACGCTCCAGCCGATGGCGATCTTCGCAAAGGCGTTCCAGGGCGCGGCACCCGACACGGCGTCGCTGTCCGCGGACGGCATCTCCGGCATCGTGCTCGTATCGCTGCTGGTCTGCCTCATCCCGACCACGATCGGCGCGCTGCTCTCGGCGATCGGCATCGCCGGCATGGACCGGCTGGTCCAGCGCAACGTGCTGGCCATGTCGGGCCGGGCCGTGGAGGCGGCCGGTGACGTCAACACGCTGCTGCTCGACAAGACCGGCACGATCACCCTCGGCAACCGGCAGGCGTCGGAGTTCCTGCCGGTCGACGGGGTCACGCCGGAGACGCTCGCCGACGCGGCCCAGCTGTCCAGCCTGGCCGACGAGACGCCCGAGGGCCGTTCGATCGTGGTGCTGGCCAAGCAGGACTACGGTTTGCGGGCGCGCGAGGAGGGCGTGATGCCGAACGCGACGTTCGTGCCCTTCAGCGCCGAGACCCGGATGTCCGGTGTGGACCTGACGGACCGTCGGATCCGCAAGGGTGCCGCCTCCGCGGTCATGAAGTGGGTACGCGAGAACGGCGGCCACCCGACGGAAGAGGTCGGCGAGACCGTCGACGCGATCTCCGGCTCCGGCGGCACCCCGCTGGTCGTTGCGGAGCACGCCCCGGGCCAACCGGCCCGCGCGCTCGGCGTCGTGCACCTCAAGGACGTCGTCAAGGCCGGCATGCGCGAGCGGTTCGACGAGATGCGCCGCATGGGCATCCGTACCGTCATGATCACGGGTGACAACCCGCGCACCGCGAAGGCGATCGCGGACGAGGCCGGAGTCGACGACTTCCTCGCCGAGGCCAAGCCCGAAGACAAGATGGCCCTGATCAAGAAGGAGCAGGAGGGTGGCCGGCTGGTCGCCATGACCGGTGACGGCACCAACGACGCGCCCGCACTCGCGCAGGCCGACGTCGGCGTCGCGATGAACACCGGCACGTCGGCCGCGAAAGAGGCCGGCAACATGGTCGACCTGGACTCGGACCCGACGAAGCTCATCGAGATCGTCGAGATCGGCAAGCAGTTGCTGATCACCCGGGGTGCGTTGACCACCTTCTCGATCGCGAACGACATCGCGAAGTACTTCGCGATCATCCCGGCCATGTTCGCGGGGATCTACCCCAGCCTGGACGCGCTCAACATCATGAAGCTGAGCAGTCCGGAGTCGGCGATCCTGTCGGCGGTCATCTTCAACGCGCTGGTCATCATCGCGTTGATCCCGCTGGCCCTGCGCGGTGTGCGCTACCGGCCCAGCAGCGCGTCCAAGCTGCTGACCCGCAACCTCTGGATCTATGGCCTGGGCGGGATCATCGTCCCGTTCGTAGGCATCAAGATCATCGACCTGATCATCCAAGGGATCTTCTGATGCGCCTTCCTTCCTGGATCTCACAGCACCTGGCGGCGTTGCGCGCCGTCCTGGTGTTCACCGTCATCCTGGGCCTCGCCTACCCGTTCGTGATGACGGGCGTCGCCCAGATTCCCGGCCTGCGCGACAAGGCGAACGGCTCGATCGTGCGGGGCGCGGACGGCAAGGACGTGGGCAGTTCGCTGATCGGGCAGTCGTTCACCGACGCCGACGGCAACGCGGTCCTGAAGTACTTCCAGTCGCGGCCGTCCGCCGCCGGTGACGGCTACGACCCGACCTCGACGGCCGCCTCCAACCTGGGGCCGGAGAGCATCGAGGACACCCTGCCGGCGCCCGGCGTGGCCGACGACGAAGGCTCGCAGAGCCTGCTCACCCAGGTCTGCGCGCGCAGCGTCGAGATCGGAGCGCGGGAGGGCGTCTCCGGCGCCCGGCCGTTCTGCACCCCGGACGGCGTCGGCGCGGTCCTGCGGGTCTTCTACTCCCAGGGCCTGACCGGCACCGTGACCCGGGCCGTCAGCGTCAACCAGGCCGCGCCGGCGACGCCGTTCATCGCCAGCTACCAGGGCGTCACGGTCGAGGCCGCCAAGCCCGGCGAGGACTACTCGGGCGGCGTGCTCGTGCCGATCCGCGGCGACGCACCGGCGAAGCCGGCCGTGCCCGCCGACGCGGTGACCGCGAGCGGCTCCGGGCTCGACCCGCACATCAGCGAGGACTACGCCGAGCTCCAGGTGGCCCGGGTCGCGCGCGAGCGCGGCGCGGACCCGGCGGCGGTGCGCGAGCTGGTCGACGCGAACACCACGGGCCGCGCGCTCGGCTTCATGGGCGAGCCCGCGGTCAACGTGCTCCAGCTCAACCTGGCGCTCGACCGCGAGCTCCAGGCTCACTGACGGGGGCGGGGCGGTTCCGGGACATGGCACGCGGAGAACTACGCATCTACCTCGGGGCCGCCCCGGGTGTCGGCAAGACGGTGGCCATGCTCGAGGAGGCGGAGCGCCGAATCGAGCGTGGCACCGACGTGGTCGTCGGCTTCGTCGAGACGCACGGCCGGGCGTACACGGCCCGGATGATCGGCGACCTCGAGGTGGTGCCGCGGCGGGACGTCGAGTACCGCGGCGCCGCCTTCACCGAGCTCGACGTCGACGCGGTGCTGGCCCGCCGGCCCGAGGTCGCGCTCGTCGACGAGCTGGCGCACACCAACGTGCCCGGCTCGCGCCACGAGAAGCGCTGGCAGGACGTCCAGGAGCTGCTCGACGCGGGGATCACCGTGCTGTCCACGGTGAACATCCAGCACCTGGAGTCGCTGAACGACGTGGTCGAGCAGATCACCGGCATCGTCCAGCGGGAGACCGTGCCCGACGGGGTGGTGCGCGGCGCCGACCAGGTCGAGCTGGTCGACATGACGCCCGAGGCGCTGCGGCGCCGGATGGCGCACGGCAACATCTACCAGAAGGACAAGATCGACGCCGCGCTCGGCAACTACTTCCGGGTCGGCAACCTGACCGCGCTGCGGGAGCTGGCGCTGCTCTGGCTGGCGGACAAGGTCGACCAGCAACTCGAGCGGTACCGCGACGCGCACGGGATCGGCAAGACCTGGGAGACGCGCGAGCGCGTCGTGGTCGCGGTGACCGGCGGCCCCGAGGGCGACACGCTGATCCGCCGCGCCGCCCGGATCGCCGCGCGCAGCAAGGGCACCGACCTGATGGCGGTGCACGTGTCGCGCTCGGACGGGTTGACCGGCGCCGACCCGGCCCTGCTGGCCAAGCAGCGGCTGCTCGTCGAGAGCCTGGGCGGCAGCTTCCACCAGGTGGTCGGCGGCGACATCCCGCGGGCCCTGCTCGACTTCTCCCGTGGCGTCAACGCCACTCAGCTCGTCCTCGGTGTCAGCCGGCGGGGGCGGCTCGCCCAGATCTTCGCCGCCGGCGTCGGCGTCACCACCTCCGCGCGGTCCGACTCGATCGACGTGCACCTGGTCACCCACCCCGAGGTCGGGCGGGGGCGGTTGACCGTACCCGCGCCCGCCCTCTCACCGCGCCGCCGGCTGATCGGCTTCGCGCTCGTCGTGCTCGGGCTGCCCGCCCTGGTCGCGACCCTGCTCCCGCTGCGTCACGACCTCTCGCTGCCCAGTGAGATGCTGCTGTTCCTGGCCGCCGTCGTCGGCATCGCCCTCGTCGGCGGCATCTGGCCGGCCCTGCTCGCCGCCGTCGCCGCATCGCTCCTGATCAACTACTTCTTCACCCCGCCGACCAGCGAGTGGACGATCGCCGAGAAGGAGAACATCCTCGCGCTGGCCGTGTTCGTCGTCATCGCGGCGGCGGTGTCCTGGGTCGTCGACGTCGCCGCGCGGCGCACCCGGGACGCCGCTTCGGCCAGCGCCGAGGCGCAGACCCTCTCCACCGTCGCCGGCAGCGTGCTGCGGGGCACCGGCCCGCTCACCGCCCTGCTCGAACGGCTCCAGGAGACCTTCGGGCTGGAGGCGGTGACGCTGCTGGAGCGCCGCCCGGACGCCGGCGACCGCCTCGACCAGCAGCGCAGCCCACTGTCCTGGTCCGTGGCGGCGAACGTCGGCGGCTCGCCCTGCTGCGCGCCCGGCGAGGCGCAGACCGAAGTCGCCGTCGACGACGACCTGGTGCTCGCCTTGCGCGGGCGCACCGTGGCGGCCACCGACCGCCGGCTGATCGAGGCGTTCGCCGCCCAGGCCGCGGTCGCGCTGCGGCACGAGCGGCTCGCCGCCCAGGCGGCACAGGCCCGGCCGCTGGCGGAAGCCGACCGGATGCGCACCGCCCTGCTGGCCGCGGTCAGCCACGACCTGCGTACGCCGCTCGCCTCCGCCAAGGCCGCCGTCGACAGCCTGCGCAGCCAGGAGGTGGCCTTCTCCGACGACGACCGGGACGACCTGCTCGCGACCGCCGAAGAGTCGCTGGCCCGACTGGCGCGGCTCGTCGACAACCTGCTCGATCTGAGCCGCTTGCAGGCCGGCGCGCTCGGCGTGACGCTCGTGGACATCGGGCTGGAGGACGCGGTCCCGCGCGCGCTCGACGAGCTCGGCCCGGCCGGCCGCGACGTGCGCGGCGACATCACCGCCGACCTGCCGGCCGTCGCGGCCGACCCCGGCCTGCTGGAGCGGATCCTGGTCAACCTGATCGCCAACGCCCTGCGGTTCAGCCCGCCCGGCCGGCCACCCGTAGTCACCGCCCGCTACCAGGGTTCGCGGGTGGAGCTGCGCGTGATCGACCACGGCCCCGGCATCCCGGAGCCCGACCGGGACAAGGTGTTCGTGCCGTTCCAGCGCATGGGTGACCGCGACAACCACAACGGCGTCGGGCTCGGGCTCGCGTTGTCCCGCGGGCTGGCCGAGGCGATGGGCGGCACGCTGGTGCCGGAGACCACCAACGGAGGCGGGCTGACCATGGTGCTGGCGCTGCCCGCCGCGAGCTCGCCGAACGACGGTGCCGCCACCGAGGCGGTCGAGCGGGCCGTCCGAGAGCGCCGCCACCGGCGATGACGCTAGAGGCGATGCTTCTGGATCTTTCCCATGGCGTTGCGGGGGAGCTCCTGGACGAAGACGACCTCGCGTGGTCGCTTGTGGGCGGACAGGGCGGTCGCCACGTGCTGGACCAGCGTTTCCTCGGCGACGGGGTCGGCCACCACGTACGCCACGATGCGCTGGCCCAGGTCGTCGTCCTCGCGGCCGACCACCGCTGCCTCGTGGACCGACGGGTGGGTGAGCAGGGCGTCCTCGATCTCGCCGGCGCCGACGCGGTAGCCGCCGGTCTTGATCAGGTCGGTCGAGGCCCGGCCGATGATGCGGTGGACGCCGTGCTCGTCGATCGTGGCGACGTCGCCGGTGCGGAACCAGCCGTCGTCGGTGAACGCGGCCCGGGTCGCGTCCGGGCGGCCGAGGTAACCCGCGAAGACCGTGCTCCCGCGTACCTCCAAGGCGCCCGTGTCGTCCACGCGGGTCTCGACGCCCTTGATCGGGATGCCGACCGCGCCGGGCTGGCGGTGGCCGTCGGCCCTGGTGGCGACGGTGATCAGCGTTTCGGTCATGCCGTAGCGCTCGACCGGTGCCTGCCCGGTCAGCTCCTTCAGCGCGGTGAAGACGCCGGCGGGCAGGGCGGCGCTGCCGGAGACCAGCAGGCGGGCGCCGCTGAGCCTGCGGGCCTCGGTCGGGGCGGCGGCGACCCGGTGCCAGATGGTGGGCACGGCGAAGTAGAGGCTGCCGTTGGCGTCGGCCAGCAGGTCGGGGCGGGGCTTGCCGGTGTGGTGCAGGCGGCTGCCGGTGCGCAGGGCGCCCAGGACGCCGAGGACGAGTCCGTGCACGTGGTACAGCGGGAGCGCGTGGACCAGGCGGTCGTCGCTCGTCCAGTCCCAGGCGTCGGCCAGGCCGTCGAGGCAGGCGGCGATCGCCTCGCCGGTGATCGGCACGCCCTTGGGCCTTCCGGTGGTGCCGCTGGTGTAGAGGACCAGCGCCGTCTGGTCTAACGCCTTTCCCGGCTCCGTCCAGGGTGCACGGTCGTGCGGCTGTGCGGGGACGGCTTCGATGCCTTCGGGCGCGGTCGTGGCGTTGAGCAGCAGGTCGGCGTGGGAGTCGCGGAGGATGTGGTCGCGCTCGCCGGGGCCGGCGTCGGGCGGGATCGGGACGACCGGCACACCCGCGTGCAGCCCGGCCAGGACCGCCGTGACCGTCTCCGTGGTGGAGGTGGCGACCACGGCCGCCGCCCGGGCGCCGGCGATCCGCCGGGACAGCGCGCCGGCGGTGGCGGCGAGGTCTTCCAAGCTGGAGGCGTGGTTCTGGAGGCGCACCGCGTCGGGCGCGTCGCCGAAGGCGCCGGTCAGAGCTGGCAGCAGGGACACCCGGTCCACGCTGCCACATCGCGTTGCCGGCGCGTACCCGGTGCCGTTGTGTTGTAGAGAGACAACACGCCGTAACCCTTCCGACGGACCGCGTGTCGTGGGAGCTTTGTGGGTACATCGGGTGGATCCCATTCCCAGGGGCGGTGACTGATGGGCGAAGAGGTCGACCAGCGGGAGTTCACCCGCGAGGACCGGGCGCGCTACCGGCAGAAGGTGCGCCGGTGTCTGGACGTGTTCGCGGAGATGCTGCGCGAGGCACGCTTCGACTTCGAACGGCCGCTGACCGGCATGGAGATCGAGCTCAACCTGATCGACGACTCCTCCGACCCGGCGATGCGCAACGCCGACGTGCTGGCCGCCGTCGCCGACCCGGCGTTCCAGACGGAGCTGGGCCAGTTCAACGTGGAGATCAACGTGTCGCCGCGGCGGCTGGGGGCGCGGGGCTCGGCCGAGTTCGAGAACGACATCCGGGCGAGCTTGAACGCCGCCGAGGACAAGGCCCGCGCGGTCGGCGCCCACATGGTCATGATCGGCATCCTGCCGACGCTGCGGCAGAGCCATCTGACGGTGGAGTCGCTGTCGGCGAACCCGCGCTACGCGCTGATCAACGAGCAGATCTTCGCCGCCCGGGGCGAGGACCTGACGATCCGCATCGACGGCGTGGAGCGGCTGAACACGACCGCCGACACGGTGGCGCCGGAGGCGGCCTGCACCTCGACCCAGTTCCACCTGCAGGTGTCGCCGGCGCAGTTCGCGTCCTACTGGAACGCCGCGCAGACGATCGCCGGTGTCCAGGTGGCGCTGGGTGCCAACTCGCCGTTCCTCTACGGCAAGGAGCTGTGGCGCGAGACCCGGATCCCGCTGTTCGAGCAGGCCACGGACACGAGGTCCGAGGAGATCAAAGCGCAGGGGGTACGCCCGCGGGTCTGGTTCGGAGAGCGCTGGATCACCTCGGTGTTCGACCTGTTCGAGGAGAACGTTCGGTATTTCCCGGCCCTGCTGCCGATCTGCGACGCCGAGGACCCGGCCGAGGCGCTGGCGGGCGGTGACACCCCGACGCTGGCCGAGCTTCGGTTGCACAACGGGACGATCTACCGCTGGAACCGCCCGATCTACGACGTGGTCCGCAACCGCCCGCATCTGCGGGTGGAGAACCGGGTCCTACCGGCCGGCCCGACGGTCATCGACACGATCGCCAACGCGGCGTTCTACTTCGGGGTGGTCCGCTCCCTGGCGGAGTCGGACCGTCCGCTGTGGTCCCAGATGTCGTTCAGCGCGGCGGAGGAGAACTTCCACAACTGCGCGCGGAACGGGATCGGGGCGCAGGTCTTCTGGCCGGGCCTGGGATATCTGCCGGTCACGGAGCTCGTGCTGCGCCGCCTGCTGCCGCTGGCGTCGGAGGGCCTGGACCGATGGGGAGTCGAGGCCGGGGAACGCGACCGCCTGCTGGGCATCATCGAACAACGCTGCCTGCTGGGCCGCAACGGGGCGAGCTGGCAGGTCGACACCCTCCACCACCTGGAGGTCGAGGGCAACCTGGACCGCCGTGAGGCACTGCGCGAGGTGGTCAAGCGCTACGTGCCGCTGATGCACAGCAACGAGCCGGTCCACGAGTGGCCAATTCAGTAGCTGGTCGCGGGCGGGCTGCAGGTCTCGGCGGGGTTCGCCCAGTGATCGCGCGTCTGCCTAGGCGGGACGGGCGTCCTACCTGCTGGCTATAGCCCTTTCGGCTGCGCGAGGGGCGACGGGCGTCGAGCCGGGCGATCCGCGCGGCGCGGCGGATCAGCGTGTCCCCTCGCGCCCCCACGACGCGGTTGCGCGACGAGCGTCGAGCCGGGCGATCCGCGCGGCGCGGCGGATCAGCGTGTCCCCTCGCGCCCCCACGTGGCGGTTGCGCGACGGGCGCCGGTCTGCGCCACGGCGACTCCGCCCGGCGGCCGTCGAGCCGTTCCACGGTGAGTCCGGTCGAGGCCGGGCGTGCGCTGGCCTCCTGACCGCCGCTGCCGACTACTGGGCGGCGGTGTAGCTGGCCGCGACGATGCCGACCAGGGTCAGGCCGAGCAGGGCCTGGAGGATAAGTG
Organism: Asanoa sp. NPDC049475; assembly: GCF_040676915.1. Classification (NCBI taxonomy): domain Bacteria; kingdom Bacillati; phylum Actinomycetota; class Actinomycetes; order Micromonosporales; family Micromonosporaceae; genus Asanoa; species Asanoa sp. NPDC049475. Next base: position 235,890 of record NZ_JBFAPY010000011.1, read on the forward strand.
CCGGGCCGATGTGGGACCACAGGGTGGGCACCCGTGGGCGCAGGAGCTGGCCCGTCGTGATGTTGACGATGCGCTCGGCCTTGGGTGGCGTCGTGCGATCCTTCTGGGGCGCGATCGTGACCTGGATGTGGTCGGACGGCTCGAGCGCGCTCTGCGGCAGGTGGCCGTGGATCTCCACCTCGCAGAGGCGGCCCGAGCCGTCGCGTAGTCGCAGCGGCGTGACCAGAAACTCCGGCGCCTTGCGCAGGTCCTTCCACCGCCTTGGCGAAGCACCGCGGGTGCCGGCCTGGAGGACGGAGAGGATCGCGCGGCCGATGAGCCGGCCCACCGTGGCGGCCGTCAGGACCACGACGAGTACCGGCTGGCCGACCTTCATTTCGCGTGCGTACCCAGGCATCAGCCGCACGACGCGGCCTGTCAGGGTGGTGCCGGAGTAGTAGAAGACCGTGTCGTTCATCGCTGACCACCACTTTGCGTCAAGCCGTGTTCACGTAGTGTATTGATCAGCGCTGATGATCGCCCGTGAATGAATAGCGATGAAGATCAACCGACGGGGCGGCCGACCACCTCCTCGTAGAGCTCGACGTAGCGTTCGGCCATCGTGGCCGGCGTGAAGCGGCGGGCCGCCTCGTGCCGGCACTCGGCGGGGTCGAGCTTGCCGGCGGCGAGCACCAGGTCGGCCAGCTCGTCCTCGGTCCTGGTGAGCAGGCCCGTGCGGCCGTGCTCGATCAGCTCGGGCAGGCAGCCGCGAGCGGTGCCGACGACGGGCGTGCCGAGGGCCAACGACTCGACGACGAACGTGCCGCCGGGCTCTTCCCAGCGCAGCGGCGCCAACATCGCGCGGGCCTCGGCGACGAGGGTGTCGCGGGCCGCGCCGGTGAGCGTGCCGACCCAGCGGACCCGGCTGCCGTCGACCAGCGGCGCCACCTTCTCGCGCCAGAAGCGGACGTCGGGGTTGGCCGCGGCGGTCGGGTCGCGCAGGGCGGCGGCCAGCTCGTCGGGTTGCTTGTAGGGACCGACCGGGCCGGCCAGCACGAGGTCGAAACCGGCTTCGTGGGCGAGGCGTACACCCAGGTCCTGTCCTTTTCCGGGGGTGATGCGGCCGAGCATCACCATGTGCTCGGCCTGGTCGGGGAGGGGTCGTCGTTCGGCGTCGACAGCGAGGGGAGTGGCCAGGTGGACGTGGCCTATGGCGTGCGCGCGAAGTGCGCGCGGTGCCCTCCTCAGCTGCGAGGCGCTGACGCCGTTGACGCTGACCCGGCCACCGCCGTCGAACTCGCCGTAGAGCTCGGGGTGCTTGCCGAGGTCCCAGTGCAGCGTGTGCAGCACCGGCGTTGCGGTCGGCTCCATCGCGGCCAGCATGGCCAGCCCGATCGCCTCGACGTGGTCGTGCACCAGGTCGATGTCGTCGCGCTCGCGCACCGTGCGGACCACGGCCGCCTGGTGCGCGGTGGCCACGCCGTTGGCCTGGTTGTAAGGCCGCTGTAGCCAACTGAACTGCCCGTCGGGAAACGGCGCGAGCAGCTCGTCGACGGGCTCGGTGCTGGTGCCTACGGAGGCGAGCAGCACGGTGACGCCGAGCCGGCGCAGCTCTGGCACCAGCGTGGCGACGATGTTCTCGATTCCGCCATAACCTTTCGGCGGGACGGGCAACCATGGCCCGGCGTTGACCAGCACGGTGAAGGTCATGCCGGCCCGCCTATTCGACTGGTCATGCCGCCACCCGGCTGCGTCGTCGCCTGCTGGCGAGGTCGGCCATCTCGCGCAGTGGCGGGCGCTCCTTGACGGAGACGTCGGTGACGACGATCTCGCGGTCGAGGTTCGGCAGCGCATCGGTGCCGCCGCGCCGGAACTGCGTGAGCAGGGTCGAGGGTTGCGTGTCGGCGGTGACCCAACCCTGACGCTGCAGGCGTTCCCAGACCGTGTGCATGATCTGGGCGGACATCCGACCGAGCGCCTCGGTGCTCTGGTGCCGGTGCCGCCGCTCGCCGAGGTCGACCTGGGCGAGCGCGTCGAGGCCGACCAGGTCCAGCAGGTCGACCAGCATCGCGATCTCCACGCCGTAGCCGGAGACGAACGGAAGCTGCTCGAGGAGCGTCCGGCGGCCGGCGTACTCGCCCGCCAGTGGCTGGACGAACCCCGACAGCTCGGGCCAGAACAGGTTGAGCAGTGGCCGTGCGGTCAGCTCGGTGACCCGGCCCCCGCCGTCGGCCTCGACCACGCCGGCCGAGTGGTGCAGGCCGCGGTGGTAGAAGCCCTTGACGTAGCCGACGCTCGGATCGGTCAGCAGCGGCCCGACCAGCCCTGTGACGAACCGGGCGTCGAAGTCCTCGAGGTCGCCGTCGACGAAGGCCACGACGTCGCCGCTGGCGGCCACCAGGCCGGCCCAGAGCGCGTCGCCCTTGCCCTCGAGGCGAGGTAGTCCACGGGTCATCTGGTCCTGGCTGACCACGTGCGCGCCGGCGGCGGCCGCCACGCGGGCGGTCGCGTCGGACGACCGTGAGTCGACCACGATGAGCTCGTCGACCAGGTGGACCCGCTCGACGAGCTGCTGCCGGATGGTGGCGACGATGGCACCGATGGTCGCTTCCTCGTTGCGTGCGGGAATGACCACGCTGACTGTCGTGCCCCGTTTTGCGGCGACGAGTTGGCGCGGCGTCCATTGCCCCGCCGAGCCGGTGCGGTAGGTCGACCAGGCCTCGACCACTGGTGAAACGGTTGTTCGCGAGTGCCACATAGGCACACCCCCAGACGCGATCCGTCGAGCCATTGCTTCAGCTCTGCCGTGTGTTCGGCCGAGCCCCTCGGCGCTGCCGTGGGGCGGTTCGTTTTCCCCGTTTTGCCCGAGCCAAACCGCGCCCGCTTTTACACATACTGATCATCGAATTGCGCATTGCCCACTCACCTGTGTGAACGTTTGATGACGCGGCAAGTGTCGATGGTTCCTGATGTCCGACACATATCAGATGTTTGATCCGGTTACGCCGGTGGCAAAAGTAGCTGGTGTGACACGGGCATTCGAGATGAAAGGTCGGCTTATGGCGTATAGCGAAAAGTGTCGAGTCGGGATGATCGGTGCCGGAAATGTCGCTCAGCGGCATGCGCGCGTGCTGTCCGGTTTCGCCGACGTGGAGATCATCGGTGTCACCGACGTCGTGCCGACCGCCGCCGAGGCGCTGGCCTCCACCCACGGCGCGCCCGCGTTTCCTGACGTGGCGACCCTCCTCTCGCTCGAACTCGACGCCGTCTACGTATGTGTTCCCCCATTCGCCCACGGCCATGCCGAAGAAGCGGTGCTTGCCTCAGGGGCGGCCATGTTCGTCGAGAAGCCGCTCGGAGTCGACCTGACGGTGCCGACCCGACTCGCCGCCGAGGTCGCCCGCCGCGGAACGCTCACCGCGGTCGGTCACCACTGGCGATACCTGGACGTGGTACGCACCGCCGCCAGCCTCCTGGCCGACCACCCCGTCCGGCTGGTGAACGGCGTGTGGTGGGACAAAGTGCCTCCTGTCGCATGGTGGGTCCGGTCGGACCGGTCCGGCGGACCGGTGGTGGAGCAGGCGGCACACGTCGTCGACCTGGCGCGGGCCCTGGTCGGCCCGGTGACCGCCGTCTACGGCGCGGGCACCGGAACGCCACCCCCGGTCCCGAACGCCGACGTCGACGCTGCCACCGCCGCGACGTTGATCTTCTCGAGTGGTGCGGTCGGAACGTTGAGCTCGGCCTGCGTACTCGGCTGGAAGCAGAAGGCCGGCCTGGAGATCGTCGCGGACGGGTTGGCGCTCTTCGTAGGCGAGGACGAGCTGGTGGTGCGGGACGGATCAGGCCAGGAGCGCCGCATCCCGGGAGATCCGGACGCCGCTCGCGTCGCGGTCGACCGCACCTTCGTCGACGCGATCCGGGGCATCGGCGACGACATCCGTGTCCCGTACGCCGAAGCCCTCGAAACCCACCGCGTCACCTGCGCGATCGTCGAGTCGGCCCGCACCGGCCAGGTGATCCCGCTCGCCGAGTTTCCTTCGGCCGCGTCGGCCGTGCCGGCGCAGCCTGGCTCGTTGGCTCGGCATCCCCGGTCGGACGCGCTGGGCGCGCCGCCGCCTGGGCCGCCCTCGCCGGCCCGGCCTGGGGCGTCGGATCAGCGTCCCCCGGCGGGCGAGCCCGCCGGGCCGCCGGCTCCATCGATACCGGCGCCACGGACCGCGCAGGCGGATCTCGACGGCCGGGACCCGCACGCCGTCCCCGCCGAGGGCGGGCCGGCGGATGGGTGACCGCGTGGTCGTCGTCACCGCTCCCGGCGAGGTCGCCGTCCGCGACATCGCGGCCGAGCCGGTGCGCCCCGGGACCTTCCGGGTCGAGACCGTCTTCTCCGGCGTGTCGGCAGGCACCGAGCTGAGCTATGTCAAGGGCACCAACCCCTATCTCGGGTCGAGCTGGGACGCGGACCTAGGGCTCTTCCGGGCGGGCACCTCGGCGTCGCCCTACCCGGTGGAGCGTCTGGGCTATATGGAAGTCGGCAGGGTCGTGGCCAGCCGCACCCCGGCCGTCGCCGAGGACAAGCTGGTGGCGATGACCTACGGGCACCGCACGGCGTACCTCGGTGACCCGCTCGTCGATCGTGTCGTCCCGCTGCCGGACGACCTGGACCCGATGCTCGGCGTCTATGCCGCGCACATGGGGCCGATCTGCGCCAACGGCCTCCTGCACGCCGCCGCGGACGCCACGAACGGCGACGTGCGGGACCTAGGTGACGGAGTGCGAGGCCGGCGGGTCGCGGTTGTGGGCGCCGGAGTGGTCGCGCTGCTCACCGCCGCCCTGGCCAGGCACCACGGCGCCGCCTCGGTCGTGGTGATCGACCCGACCCCGCAGCGCCGGGCCGTCGCGGCCGCGCTGGGCTTCGACGTGCTCGACCCGGACGGCGACGAAGACCCCGCCGTGGTGCTGAAGACCAGGTGGCGGCACGCCGCCGGCGACCGCGGAGCCGACGTCGTCTTCCAGTGCCGAGGACAGGCCTTCGCCCTGCAGTTGGCGCTGCGCTTGCTGCGGCCGCAGGGCACGGTGGTGGACCTCGCCTTCTATCAGGCGGGCGCGGACGCGGTGCGGCTCGGCGAGGAGTTTCACCACAATGGCCTCGCTGTGCGCTGTGCGCAGATCGGGCGGGTGCCGCGTGGCCTCGCCCACCTGTGGGACCGGGACCGCCTCTCCGGTGAAACCATCGACCTGCTCCGTTCTCCGTGGGGTGCGCTGCTCCGTACACACCTGGTGTCGGCGGTCGTGCCCTTCGAGTCGGCGGCCTCGTTGCTCGTCGATCTCGCTGACCGCAAACGCCAGGAGCTGCAAGTCATTCTGAGCGTCTGAACGAAGATCAGGTCGGTTATCCACAGGCAGTTTCGAACACTTGTCCACAGGCTCGTGCCGGGCTCCGCTTCGAGGCGTCTTCCAGGTACCGTTTCCGTCCATGGGAGTCATGCAGCGGTTGAAGAACAGGACCCAGCGTTTCCTCCAGCGCCCTGGCACGACGGTCGACCTGGCGCCGCTGCAGAAGGTGCTGCCCGAGATCGAGGCGCTCGAAGACGAGCTCAAGGAGCTCGACGACGCCGCACTGACCGAGCGGGCCGGTGCGGCGACCGCGGTCGCCGAGATCTGCGCGCTCGGCCGTGAGGCGGCGCGCCGCACGATCGGCGAGCGGCCTTATGACGTCCAGCTGCTCGGCGTGCTGGCGATGCTCGGTGGCAGCGTCGCCGAGATGGCCACCGGTGAGGGCAAGACCTTGACCGCGGCCATCGCGGCGTACGGGCACGTGCGCAGCAACAACAGCCCCGTCCACGTGCTCACCGTCAACGACTACCTCGCGCGCCGCGACGCGGAGTGGATGGAGCCGATCTACAAGCTCCTCGGCCTCTCGGTCGGCTGGGTGACCGAGTCGTCGACCCCGGAGGAGCGGCGGGCGGCCTACGCCTGCGACGTCACCTACGCCTCGGTGAGCGAGGCCGGCTTCGACTACCTGCGCGACCAGCTGGTCACCGACATCGACGATCGGGTCCAGAGCACGCTGGCCACCGCGATCGTCGACGAGGCCGACTCCATCCTGATCGACGAGGCGCGGGTGCCGATGGTGCTCGCCGGCGCCGTGGCGGGCGAGCAGGACCCGGTGCACGTCGCCGCAGGCGTGGTCAAGGGCCTGCGCTCGGGTCGCCACTACGAGATCGCCGATGACGGCCGCAGCGTGGCGTTCACCAGCACCGGCCTGTCGGTCGTCGAGCGCAAGCTGGGCGGCATCGACCTCTACGACGACGAGCACGTCGAGCAGCTCTCCGCCGTCAACGTCGCCCTGCACGCGCACGCGCTGCTGCACCGCGACGTCGACTACATCGTGCGCAACGGTGCCGTCGAGCTGGTCGACGAGATGCGCGGCCGGGTCGCCCAGCGCCGCCGCTGGCCCGACGGCCTCCAGGCCGCGGTCGAGGCCAAGGAGGGCCTTGACGCCACCGCCGAGGGCGAGGTGCTGGGCACGATCACCGTCCAGGCCTACATCGCGCTCTACCCGACGGTCTGCGGCATGACCGCGACCGCCGTGCTGGTGGGCGAGCAACTCCGCGAATACTTCAAGCTCGAGGTCGCGGTCATCCCGCCGAACACCCCGTGCGTACGGATCGACGACCCCGACCGCATCTACGCGACCCGCCAGGAGAAGGAAGACGCGCTGGTCGCCGAGATCGTGCTCGCCCACGAGAAGGGCCGGCCGGTGCTGGTCGGCACCCTCGACGTCAAGGAGTCCGAGAGCCTGGCCAAGGCGCTCGAGGCGGCGGGCATCCCGTGCCACGTCCTCAACGCCAAGAACGACGACGAGGAAGCCGAGATCATCGCCGAGGCCGGCAAGTTCGGCGCGGTGACCGTGTCGACCCAGATGGCCGGCCGTGGTGTCGACATCCGGCTGGGCGGCAGCGACCAGGCCGACCGGGAGCGGGTCGCCGAGCTCGGCGGCCTCTACGTCCTCGGCGGCGGCCGGCACCACAGCCGCCGGGTCGACGACCAGCTCCGCGGTCGCGCCGGCCGGCAGGGCGACCCGGGCGCGTCGACGTTCTTCGTGAGCCTCGAAGACGACCTGATCCAGCGCAACGCCCCCGACGCGATCCCGGCCTCGCCGAAGATGAACTTCGAGGGCCTCGTGACCGACGAACAGGTCGACTACGCGGTCGAGCACGCCCAGCGGGTCTCCGAGGGTGTGCAGCACGAGATCCACCGCAACACGTGGCGCTACAGCGTGGTGATCGAGCAGCAGCGCAAGGCGCTGTCCGAGCGCCGTGAGCGCGTGCTGACCACCGACGTCGCCGCCGAGATGCTCAAGAAGCGCGAGCCCGAGAAGGCCGAGGAGCTGATCGAGCTCGACGAGGAGCTGCTGCCGCGCGTGGCGCGGTCGATCGCGCTCTACCACATCGACCGGTTGTGGGCCGAACATCTGGCGGAGCTCTCCGAGGTACGCGAGGGCGTGCACCTACGTGCCCTAGGCCGCCTCGACCCGTTGGACGAGTTCCACCGCGCGGCGGTGCCGGCATTCAACGCGCTGGTCCCGGCGATCGAGGAGCGCACCGTCGAGACGTTCGACGAGAACGAGTTTGACGCCGACTGGGCGCCCGACGACAAGACGCTGGTGCGACCGAGCGCGACGTGGACCTACCTGGTCCACGACAACCCGTTCGGCTCGGAGCTCGACCGCCTCATCGCCGCCGTCGGCCGCCGCCTCAGCTCGGGCGGTAACAACTGACCATCCGCTGACAGCCGGCACCCGGGGCGGGAACCGCTCCCGGGTCCGGCTGGGGCGGTGCGCGCACACGACGCATTCGCGAGCGGTGCGTGCGGGCGCGGACGTGCGTGGGCGCCGCCGGCGCGGCGCGTTCGGGCGCGGAGGGTCGGGCATGGACGTGCGTTGCCCGGCAGGCGCGGTGCAGCGTTTGGGCACGAGCGCTGGGCATGGACGTGCGTTGCCCGGCAGGCGCGGTGGAGCGTTTGGGCGCGAGGGCTGGGCATGGACGTGCGTTGCGCCGCAGGCGCAGTGCGGTGTGTGGCGCGCGTGGGCGCCGCGGGCGCGGTGCGTGGGCGTGGCACGCTCGCCTATGCCGGCGTTCGGCGGTACGGGGCTGCGGCTCGACGCGCGCCGCGCGCGGTGTTCGCGGCTGGTTGTCGGCCAGCGCCGGCTTGCCGGCGCGCCAGCAGGTCTTGGGTCTGCGGCGGTCGATCTGCGCCGTAAGTGAAGCGCTGCGCTGATCATCGCGAGCGCGCGGTTCGGGCGATCTGAGCGTCCGGCGCGGGCGCCGAGACGATTCGGACGGCGACGCTCGAACGGTGTTGTTGGTCGAGTTCGGGATTCGCGACGCAGATCGCCTCGGAAGCTGCCCGGGGCGATCTCGGTACGGGCAGGATGGCGTGGAGGCGCGCACCCTGGGTACTGGGGTTCGCGCGGTCGCACAGGGGGCGCTGGCGCGTCCGCGGTGCGGGGGGAGGACAACTGAGATGGCGGGTCCAGGTTCGGGCGGGGATCCCATCAGTTTGGTGGCCGTGGAGACCGCGGCCCTTCTACGGGAACTGACCGCCGGGCTGTTGGCCAGCAACGACCTCGAAGAGGCGCTGGACCACCTTGCCAAGACCAGTCGGCATGCCCTTCCCGGCGTGTCGTGGTCGAGTGTCACCCTGCTGCGCGCGGGGGAGCCCGCCAGCGTGGCCGCCTCGGATCGGCGGGCGCGGCGGTTGGACTCGCTGCAGTACGCGGCCGACGGGCCGGCGATGAGCGCCATCCGCCAGCGTGAGGTCGTGCTCGCCGACGATCTGAGCACCGAGACGCGGTGGGCCGAATGGACGCCGCGGGCGGTGACCTACGGAGCTTGCGCCGTGCTCGCGGCGCCCGTCGACGTCGATGATCAGGTGCTTGGGTCGATCAGCCTGTACGCGTGCCAGCCCGGCGTGCTCGGCCAGGGCGCCCAGTTGACCGCGATGCTGCTCGCGGAGCACGCGGGCCTGCTACTCGCCGCAGTGCGCGAGCGGGATCGCCGGGACTCGGTGCCCAGCGACCTCGCGGACACCCTCGCCTCCGGCGAAGTGATCGGCCAGGCCATCGGCGTCGTGATGATGCAACGCCGCTGCCCGCCCGCCGAAGCCCTCGACGTCCTACGCGGCGCGTCGACGGCGCTCTCGATCCCCGTCGAGGACGTCGCCCGGCGCCTGGTGCGCTCCGCCGAGGACCGCGCTCGGGCCGTCTAGCTCGTTCGGTGGGGCCGGCGCCCGGTGCGCTCCGCCGGAGACCGCGCCCGGGCCGTCTAGCCCGTTCATCGGCCTGGCGCCCGGCGCTCCGCAGAGGACCGCGCCCGGGCCGTCTAACTCGATCGGTCGGTCCGGCGGCCGGTGCGCTCCGCCGAGGACCCGCGCCCGGGCCGTCTAGCTCGTTCGGCCGCGAGAACCGATGTCGGTAGTGGACGGTGCGAAGCTGGCCGAACCACCGACGGACCTCGACGAACCGGCGAGCCCTAACGGATGGCGCTAAGAGTAGTTAAGCCGTATCGATCGGGTGAATCGGGCGACGTGGGTTTTCGCCCGGGGCTTTCGGGTATCGGTGCGTGACACCCTGACCTCGACAATCAGGGGTGGAGGAGCTCGTGGATACCCGCCTTCGGATCTCCGGCCATCCAATCCAGCCGGTGCTGATGACGTTCCCCGTCGGCTTGTTCGTGTGCGCCGTCGTCTTCGACGTGGGGCGGCTCGTCGGCGCGCCGGCGATCGTCGGGGAGGTCGGCTACTGGACGGCTGTCGCCGGACTGGTCGCCACCGCGTTGACGATGGTCGCCGGCATGGTCGACCTGTGGGACGTGCCGGCCGGGCCGGCCCGGCGCGACGTGATCACCTTCAACGCGGTCAACGCCGCGATGGCCGGGATCTTCCTGGTTGTCTGCCTGATGCGGGCCGGCAGCGGGCAGCCGGTGGCCAGCGTTCCCATGGTGGTCATGGAGGTCCTCGCGCTCGCCGTGGGCGGGCTCGGGATCTGGCTCGGCGCGGGCCTCATGCGCCGCTTCGGCACGATGGCCGGCGAACGCGCCACGCCGCGCGGCCGCCGTCTGGTCGCGACACCGGACGCCGCCGGATCGGGCACCGTGTACGCCACCAACCGTGCCGCCAACCGCGCCGGGCTGGGCTTCCACCAGTCGGAGCCGAGCGACCCCGACCTGACCGCTGAGATGCGACTCGGTCTCGGCGGCCTCAACGGCCTGGCCGCCGAAAGACGCAACCCGGCCTGACAACGCCACGCAGGCCAGAAGACGCGGGCACAACGCCGCGCGGGCGCGAAACGCGGGCACAACGCCGCGCGGGCGCGAAACGCGAGCACGACGCCGCGCGGGCGCGAAACGCGAGCACGACGCCGCGCGGGCGCGAAACGCGAGCACAATTCCACGCGGGCAAGAGAAACGCGAGCGCTACAGAACGCGGGTGACCCGCTCTGTAGCGATCCGCGCGTCCAGAAGCGACCGGTCCAGGTTCGCGCACAGCACCACCGATGCCCCGGCCGACAACGGCATCAGCAGCCACTTCAACGGGTGCTCGTGTTCCGCGGCGTCCACCAGCACCCGGTCACCCCGCGACAGCCCGGCACTCTCCGCGAGCGTTGCGGCGATGGAACCCCACTGGGCATACGTCGTGCCGTCGGCCGTCGCGGGATCCGTCGCCCGCAGGAGGACCGACGGGTCCGGGTCGCCGGCGTGCGCGCCGACCGACGGCAGGAACTCACGGTAACCCGAGGGCGTGGACACCGGCCTCTTCTCGTCGCCCACGTCGAACAGGAACCGGTGTGTCGCGGCCGGCACGTCGACCAGCCAGTCGTCCAGTTGCCCCCGCGACACGAACACCGCGTCGACCGGCTCCTCAACGGACGGCACGGGCAACCCCGCCGTCGCCGACAGCCGGTACGACACCGCGACCCCCGCCGACCACACGCCCAGCAGTGCCGCGGCCGTCTGCCAGTGTGGCGGCAGCAGGACGGCGACCCGCGACCCCGGGCCGAGGCCGCAGTCGGAGACCAGCAACGACGCCGTGCGCGAGGCCCACTCGCCCAACGACGCCGCGGTCAGCGCGACGTGCGACCCCGTCGCGTCGTCATAGAACGTGAGCAGCGGATCAGCGTGAGACACCAGCGAGGTCACGCCAAGACCTTAGTCAGCCAGCGCACCCTCGGCCACGCAGGCCGAACGCAGAGCGGAAGCCTCCGCGGACGACGGGTGCAGCACGGCGAACAACGACGGTTCCCGCACCGCCAGCACTCCGGCCTCGATCGCCCGCACGCCCTGCTCGCGCAGCACCGGCCGCGACGATCGGGCGAACATGCCGTGCAACGCGCGGTACTCCGACTCGTCCAGCTCCACCGACGAGCGACCGGCCAACGAGCCGCAGGCCTCCACGCCCGGGTCCTGGCGGAACTGGAAGTCGTACGTCATCCACGCGCTGCCCGCCAGCAGCACGACCACCGCGCTCACGATCAGGACGGTGAACGCCTTGCGGGCGCGCGGGGTCATCTGCCATTCGGGCATGGTGGACCGGGCCGGGTGTGACATGGGCAGCTCCAACCGGGATCCCGCCATTGAACAGGACGAAACCCCGCATGCCGCGCCACCGCCGGCATAACTACACGATCGGTTTAACCCATCAGTGGTACGCCCGGCGGTGCGAAGCCAACACGTCCGCTCCGAAGTCCGCCGACGGCCGGCGCAGCACGCTGTGCGCGTGGTTGCCGTTGGCCGTGTTGTCGTACTCGATCAACAGGTCCGAAGCCTGCAGCCGATAGTAGAAAGGCGACCCCGGCCGCTCCGGACCCGCCCACGCGAACCGGAGGTCCTCCAGCGACGGGCTCAGGTCGTCGGCCAGCGCCGAAGGCAACCGGTCCAGGTAGACCCCGACCAGCGACGCCAGCAGCGCACCGGCCGCCGGGTTCAGCGACGTCGCCGAGACACCGCCGGGTGACAGGGGAGCAGCCGCGGCGGCGGTGCCGCTGAGCACGTCCGGCGGCGGCACGTCCGAGAACACCGCCATCGACCGCTCCGTCGGCGACAGGGAAGCGAGCAGCGCGAAGGCCACGTCCTCCTCCGGCGCCAGCGGCCGCGACACCGTGTGCGCGCCGTAGGAGACCCGGGCCGGGTTGGCCCCGAAGAACACCGGCGCCGGCGACACCGCCGACCCGGCCACCGTCATCGACACCGACAGGTGATGCCCCTCGAACCGCCAGCCCCACGCGGCGGAGCCGGGCACACCGAAGATCGACACCCAGTAGTCGTTGAGGTGCCGGCCCCGCACGTAGCCCTCCGACCGGTCCAGCACCTCCTCCAGCGACACGATCGACAACGCCTGGGCGTACGCGTGGGGGCTTAGGCCCGTCGCCAGCAGTTTGAAGGCCGCCTTCCGGGCCGGCACCTCCAGGTCGGCGAGCGACACCCCGGGCCGGGTGTGCGGCCGGTACTCGATCCAGCGGCGCCCGTCGTCGTCGAACGGGAAGGGCAGCGGGGGACCCACCAGCGAGATCAGGTCGGCGGCCCCCGAGGTCATCGCGTCGGCGAGGGTCTCATCGATGGTCACGAGGTAAGCCTCACACACCCGCGGCGGCGCTCACCGTGCAAGGATCAAGAACGTGGGAGATGTCCGCCGGATCGACCTCGGCTACTTCGTCCGCCCGGCGGACGAGGCCGGCGCCGCCCACCCCCGCGTCGAGCCGGTCTTCGGCTACCTGGTCCGCCGGCCGGAGGGGCTGCTGCTCTTCGACACCGGCATGGGCAGCCACCCGGACGTCGACGCGCACTACCAACCCACCCGAAAAGCCCTGCCCCAAGCGCTCGAGCACGCCGGCGTCACCACCGACGACGTCACCATGGTGGTCAACTGCCACCTGCACTTCGACCACTGCGGCGGAAACCCGCAGTTCACCGGCCGCCCCATTCTCGTCCAACAAACCGAGCTGGCAGCGGCACGCACGACCACCGACTACACGCTCCCCGAGCTGGTCGACTTCGCCGGCGCCCACTACCTCGAGGTCAGCGGCGAGACCGAGCTCTGGCCCGGCGTCTGGGTCATCCCGACCCCGGGGCACACCGACGGACACCAGTCGGTGGCCGTGCGCCGCCCCGACGGCACGGTGGTCCTCGCCGGCCAGGCCCGCGACGACGCCACCACGTACGGCAGGGACGCCCTGGCTCAGCAGAGCGGCCTCGACATCCCGTACCCGAAATGGGTCGAAAGGTTGAAAGAGCTCGACCCGCGCGCCATCGTCTTCGCCCACGACGCCGCGGTGTGGATGCCCGGCGAACGGAAGGACTAGCCAACCTTGTTCCAGGTACGGGTCACCGTCCGCGGCTACGAGCTCGACAGCCTGGGCCACCTCAACCAGGCGGTCTACCTCCAGTACGCCGAGCACGCGCGCTGGGAGATCCTCAGAGCAGCCGGCCTGACCCAGGAGGCGCTGCTGCGGACCGGCATCGCCCCGGTCGCGATGGAGACCACCATCCGCTATCGCCGTGAGCTGCGCGCCGGCGACGAGGTCGACGTGAGCTGCGAGTTCCACTGGGGCGACGGTCGCACCTTCGGCGTCCACCAGGAGATCCGCAAGGCCGACGGGACTCTCGCCGCCGAGGTCGACGGCGTCGGCGGACTCATCGACCTGAAGACCCGCAAACTGGTCGCCGATCCCCGGGAGCGGTGGAAGGCGGTCACTCCGGAGCCCGCCACGCTGGGGCTCTGAGACGAGATATCTGTCGGAAGGCCGCCCTCGGTCATAGGCTGAACGGATTCACGCTGGCCGGGGGACAAGGAGGTTCCGATGCCGGAGAACATCCGCGCGGCGCTCGTGCAGACAAGCTGGACCGGCGACAAAGAGTCGATGATCAAGGCTCACGAGGAGTACGCCCGCCAGGCGGCCGCGCAGGGCGCCAAGGTCATCTGCTTCCAGGAGCTGTTCTACGGCCCCTACTTCTGCCAGGTGCAGGACAAGCAGTACTACTCCTACGCCGAGAGCATCCCAGGCCCGACCACCGAGCGCTTCCAGGCCCTCGCGGCGGAGCTGGGCATGGTCATGATCCTGCCGATGTACGAGCAGGAGCAGCCGGGCGTCCTCTACAACACCGCGGCCGTGGTCGACGCCGACGGCTCATACCTCGGCAAGTACCGCAAGACCCACATCCCGCAGGTCAAGGGCTTCTGGGAGAAGTTCTACTTCCGGCCCGGCAACCTGGGGTACCCGACGTTCGACACGGCGGTCGGCCGGATCGGCGTCTACATCTGCTACGACCGGCACTTCCCCGAGGGCTGGCGGGCTCTCGGCCTGGCCGGCGCGCGCATCGTCTTCAACCCGAGCGCCACCCACCGCGGCCTGTCCAGCTATCTCTGGAAGCTGGAGCAGCCGGCGTCCGCGGTCGCCAACGAGTACTTCATCGGCGCGATCAACCGCACCGGCATCGAGCCGCTCGGCGAGAACGACTTCTACGGCACGTCCTACTTCGTCGACCCGGAGGGCAAGTTCGTCGGCGAGGTCGGTGACGCGCACGAGCCCGAGCTCATCGTCCGCGACCTCGACATGGAGCTGCTCGAAGAGGTCCGCGACCGCTGGCAGTTCTACCGCGACCGCCGCCCGGACGCCTACGACCGGCTCGTCCAGCCCTGACGCAAGGGACAAGAAAATGACCCTCCTCATCACCGGTGGCGAGGTGGTCGGCCCGACCGGCCGCTTCGCCGCCGACGTGCTGGTCGACGGCGAGACGATCAGCGCACTCCTCGCACCCGGCACGTGGTCCGGCCAACCCGAGACGACGATCGACGCGACCGGCAAGCTGGTCATCCCCGGCGGCATCGACGTGCACACCCACATGAGGCTGCCGTTCGGCGGCACGTTCGCCTCCGACGACTTCGACACCGGCACCAGGGCGGCCGCGTTCGGCGGCACGACCACGATCGTCGACTTCGCGGTGCAGCGCACCGGTGAGGTCGTGCAGGACGGCCTGGCCGCCTGGCACGCGCTGGCCGAGGGCAACGCGCACATCGACTACGGCTTCCACATGATCATCGGTGGGGTCGACGACGACGCGCTCAAGGCGATGGACCAGCTCGTCGCCGACGAGGGCGTGACCAGCTTCAAGCTGTTCATGGCGTACCCCGGCGTCTTCTACTCCGACGACGGCAAGGTCCTGCGCGCGATGCAGACCGCGCGCGAGAACGGCGCCACGATCATGATGCACGCCGAGAACGGCATCGCGATCGACGTGCTCGTCGCCCAGGCGCTCGCGAAGGGCCAGACCGACCCGGTCTACCACGGGATCACCCGCCCCTCGATCCTGGAGGGCGAGGCCACCCACCGGGCGATCGCCCTGGCCCAAGTCGCCCGCGACACCCCGCTCTACTTCGTGCACCTGTCCGCGAGCGAGGCCCTGGCCGAGGTGGCCGCCGCCCGCGACGCCGGCCGCAACGTGTTCGCCGAGACCTGCCCGCAGTACCTCTACCTCACGCTGGAGGACCAGCTCGGCGCCCCCGGCTTCGAGGGCGCCAAGTGGGTCGCCTCGCCGCCGCTGCGCCCGAAGAACGAGTCGCACCGCGACGACCTGTGGCGCGGCCTGCGCACCAACGACCTGGCCATCGTCTCGACCGACCACTGCCCCTTCTGCATGAAGGACCAGAAGGAGCTCGGGCTCGGCGACTTCTCCAAGATCCCCAACGGCATCGGCACGGTCGAGCACCGCGTCGACCTCGTCTACCAGGGCGTCGCCGAGGGCAAGCTGTCCGTCGAGCGCTGGGTCGAGACGATCGCGACCACACCGGCCCGGATGTTCGGCCTCTACCCCCGCAAGGGCGTGATCGCGCCGGGATCCGACGCCGACATCGTGCTCTACGACCCCGACGGGCGCACCACGATCAGCGCCGCGACCCACCACATGAACCTGGACTACTCGGCCTGGGAAGGCGTCGAGATCGCCGGCAAGGTCGACACGGTCATCTCCCGTGGCGAGGTGCTGGTGGACCGGGACGGCGGCTACCACGGACGCAAGGGCCGCGGCCGCTATCTCAAGCGCGGCCTGTCCTCCTACCTGCGGTGAGGTGAAAGTGATGCGAGAGATTCCACATTGGATCGGGGGCCGTGAGGTCGGCGGCCAGGGCACGCGCCGGTTGCCCGTCTTCGACCCGGCCACGGGCGAGGTCCAGGCCGAGGTGGTGGCCGCCACCACGCAGGAGGTACGCACGGCGGTGCGGACGGCGCTCAACGCGCAACCCGCCTGGCGGGCGGCCAGCCTGTCCCGCCGCGCCGAGGTGATGTTCCGGTTCCGCGACCTGGTCGACGGGCACCGCAAGGAGATCGCCTCACTGCTGTCCTCCGAGCATGGCAAGACCGTCGCGGACGCGGCCGGCGAGGTGGCCCGCGGCCTGGAGAACGCGGAGTTCGCCGCCGGGGCACCCCATCTACTCAAGGGCGGCTACAGCGAACAGGCCGCCGGCGGTGTCGACGTCTACTCGATCCAGCAGCCGCTCGGCGTCGTCGCCGGCATCACGCCGTTCAACTTCCCGGCCATGGTGCCGATGTGGATGTTCTGCAACGCCCTCGTCGCCGGCAACGGGTTCGTGCTCAAGCCCAGCGAGAAGGACCCGTCGGTCTCGCTGCTGCTGGCCGACCTGCTGCGCCGGGCCGGGTTGCCGGACGGCGTGTTCAACGTGATCCAGGGTGACAAGGAGGCCGTCGACGCGCTGCTCGCCGACCCGGACGTCAAGGCGATCAGCTTCGTCGGCTCGACCCCGGTCGCGCAGTCGATCTACGAGACCGGGACCCGCAACGGCAAGCGCGTCCAGGCGCTCGGCGGGGCCAAGAACCACATGATCGTGCTGCCGGACGCCGACGTTCCGGCCGCCGCCGACGCGGCGGTCTCGGCCGGGTTCGGCTCGGCGGGGGAGCGGTGCATGGCCGTGTCCGTCGTGGTCGCGGTCGGCAACGTCGGCGACACGCTGGTCGAGGAGATCGCCCAGCGGATCGCCAAGATCCGGGTCGGCGCGGCCAGCGATCCCGACGCGGAGATGGGTCCCTTGATCAGCGGGGTGCACCGGGACAAGGTGCGCTCCTACCTGGACGGCAAGGGTGGCGAGATCGTCGTCGACGGGCGCGAGGCGGACATTTCGGGCGGTCCGGGATTCTTCCTGGCGCCCTCGCTCGTGGACAAAGTGGACACCAGCTCGCCCTACTACACCGACGAGATCTTCGGGCCGGTGCTCTCCGTTGTCCGGGTCGAGACCTACGACGATGCCGTCAAGCTCGTCAACGACAACCCGTGGGGCAACGGCACCGCCATCTTCACCCGCGACGGCGGCGCGGCAAGGCGATTCCAGTACGACGTCGACTGCGGCATGGTCGGCGTCAACGTGCCGATCCCGGTGCCGGTCGCCTACTACAGCTTCGGCGGCTGGAAGGCGTCGCTCTTCGGCGACGTGCACATGTACGGGCCGGACGGCCTGCGCTTCTACACCCGCACCAAGGTGGTCACCTCACGCTGGCCCGATCCGGCCACCAGCCAGGTCGACCTGGGCTTCCCGAAGGTCCGCTAGCCAAACAAGGAGCAATGGATGGACATCGGCGTCGTCTTCCAGTGCGACCCGCCGGCCAGCGAGGTCGTCCGCCTCGCCAAGCAGGCGGAGACCCTGGGCTTCAGTCACGTGTGGACGTTCGACTCCCACCTGCTGTGGGAGGAGCCGTTCGTCATCTACAGCCAGATCCTCGCCCAGACGTCCCGGGTGAAGGTCGGCCCGATGGTCACCAACCCGGGGACCCGCGACTGGACGGTGACGGCGTCGCTGTTCGCCACGCTCAACGAGATGTTCGGCAACCGCACGGTCTGTGGCATCGGCCGGGGTGACTCGGCCCTGCGGACCCTCGGCTACAAGCCGACGACGATCGCCGAGCTTCGCGAGTGCGTCACGCTGATCCGCGAGCTCGCCCACGGGCGGGAGGCCGACTACAAGGGCCGACCGGTGCACTTCCCGTGGGTACGCGACGGCGAGCTGGAGATGTGGATCGCCGCGTACGGGCCGCGCGCGTTGGCGCTGGCAGGTGAGGTCGGCGACGGCTACATCCTCCAGCTCGCCGACCCCGACATCGCCGCCTGGATGATCAAGTCGGTGCGGGCCGCGGCGGAGCAGGCCGGTCGCGACCCGGCGGCGATCACGTTCTGCGTCGCCGCACCGGCCTACGTCGGCGACGACCTGGCGCACCAGCGGGAGCAGACCCGCTGGTTCGGCGGCATGGTGGGCAACCACATCGCGGACATCGTGACCCGTTACGGCGAGTCCGGCGCGGTGCCGCAGGCGCTGACCGACTACATCCACGGGCGGCAGGGCTACGACTACGCCGAGCACGGCCGGGCCGGCAACACGCACACCGACTTCGTACCCGATGGGATCGTCGACCGGTTCTGCCTGCTCGGCCCGGTCGAGGCGCACCTCGACAAGCTCCAGCAGCTTCGTGAGCTGGGCGTCGACCAGTTCGCGCTCTACCTCCAGCACGACGACAAAGAGAACACGCTCCAGGCGTACGGCGAGAAGATCATCCCGGCCCTGGCCACCCGATGAACCGCCGAGGGCGGCTCGTCCTCGGCGCGCTCGGCGCCGTGGTGGTGGGTGTGCTGCTCTGGGAGGGCTACAAGGCGGTCGGTCCGGCCGACGGGCTGTCGGTCGCGGGCGCGCGCGTCCTGCCCCGCACCGACGACGCCGCCATGCCGCACGTCATGACGATCCTCTCCCGGTTCGGCGACCCTGAGCTGTCCGGCGGCGACCCGATCTGGCTCGTCGTGCTCCAGGCGTGCCTGTTCACCCTGCGCAGCGTCGCCCTCGGGTTCGTCCTCGGCGGCCTGGTCGGGCTGCTGCTCGCCGTGCTCATGCAGCGGCTGCGGATCGTCGAGCGCGGGCTGCTGCCCTACGTGATCCTGTCGCAGACCGTGCCTCTGATCGCGCTCGCGCCGGTCATCGCGGGCTGGGGCGGGCGGCTCTCGATCGGCTCGTACCCCTGGCAGCCCTGGATGTCCGTCACCGTGATCGCGATGTACCTGGCGTTCTTCCCGGTCGCCGTCGGCATGCTGCGCGGCCTGCAGTCGCCGGCGCCGATCGCCGAGGAGCTGATGCGCAGCTACGCCGCCGGGTGGTGGCAGACGCTGGTCAAGCTCCGCCTGCCGGCGTCGACTCCCTACCTGTTCCCGGCCCTGCGACTCGCGGCCGCGGCGGCGGTCGTCGGTGCGGTGGTCGGCGAGATTTCCACCGGCACCCGTGGTGGTGTCGGTCGATTGGTGATCGAATACTCACGGGAGGCCACCACGGATCCCGCCAAGGTCTTCACGGCGATGATCGGTGCCGCGGCCCTCGGGCTCGCGGTCGCCGCGCTCATCGGGTTCAGCGAGTTCCTGGTCCGCCGGCGAAGGGTGCGGGCATGACTTCCGTGGTGTTGGAAAGCGTTTCCAAAGTGTTCAACGCCGGCCGGGCCGACGAGGTCACCGCACTGACCGGTGTCGACCTGACCGTCGAGCGCGGCGAGTTCGTGACGCTGATCGGGCCGTCGGGATGCGGCAAGTCCACCCTGCTCAGGCTCGTCGGCGACCTGATCCAGCCGTCCACCGGCACGGTCACGGTGGCCGGAAAGCCGGCCCACACCGCCCGCGCCGACCAGGAGTACGGCATCGCCTTCCAGCAGGCCGGCCTCTTCGAGTGGCGCACGGTCCAGCGCAACGTCGAGCTGCCCCTCGAACTGCGGGGCACCGGCAAGCGCGAGCGGCGCGACCGGGCGCGCGAGATGCTCGAGCTGGTCGGGCTGGGCGACTTCGCGGGCCATTACCCGGCCCAGCTCTCCGGCGGCATGCAACAGCGGGTCGCGATCGCCCGGGCGCTGGCCGTGCATCCACCGCTGCTGCTGATGGACGAGCCGTTCGGCGCCCTCGACGAGATGACCCGCGAACGCCTCCAGGACGAGCTCCTGCGGATCTGCGCCAGCACCGGCACCAGCACTATCTTCGTGACCCACTCGATCCCCGAGGCCGTCTACCTCTCGGACCGGGTCGTGGTGATGTCGGCGCGGCCGGGCCGGATCACCGAGGTCGTCCCGATCGACCTCGGCCCCCGCGGCGAGGCGACCCGGCAGTCGCCCGGCTTCTTCACCGGCATCACCAAGGTCCGGCGCGCGCTGCGCGGCGACGCCGTCCCCGCCGGCGCGACGTCATGACCACGGCCGTCGACCCGGTGGTCGCGGCTGATCCGGCGGCGCCGGTCATCAGGCGTCGCGGCCGCCCGTGGCTGGCGGTCCTCCCGCCGCTGCTGGTGGGCGTCGCAGGCCTGCTCCTCTGGGAGGCCGTCGTCACGGTCGGCCGGGTCGCGCCCTACGTGCTGCCGGCGCCGTCCGCGATCGGCGAGCAGTTCTGGCAGAGCCGCGAGGTGGTCTGGCGCACCGGCCTGGCCAGCGGCGAGAACGCCCTGATCGGCCTGCTCGTCGGCGCGGCCGTGGGGCTGCTCGCGGCCATGGTCGCGGCCCGCTTCGCCTACCTCGGCGAGGTCTCCATCCCGGTGGCGGCGGCGCTGAACGCGCTGCCGATCATCGCCCTGGCACCCATCCTCAACAACATGTTCGACTCGACCAGCAGCGTGCCCCGACGCCTGGTGGTCGCGATAGTGGTGTTCTTTCCCGTGTTCGTCAACGCGCTACGCGGGCTGCGCGAGGTGGACCCGATCCACCGGGACCTGATGGCCAGCTACGCCGCGAGCGGCTGGACCGTCACCCGGCTCGTCCGCCTCCCTGCCGCCCTGCCGTTCGTCTTCACCGGTCTGCGCCAGGCGTCCTCCCTGGCGGTGATCGCGGCGGTGGTCGCGGAGTACTTCGGCGGGCTGCAGAACGGCCTGGGCTCCCGGATCACCTCGGCGGCGGCCAACACCGCGTACCCCCGTGCCTGGGCCTTCGTGGTCGGCGCGTGCGTGCTCGGTCTCGTCTTCTATCTGGTGGCCCTTCTCCTGGAAAGGCTCGTCATGCCTTGGCGGAGGGTCTAGCGACACACCGGAGGACCATCGTGATGCGTACGAGAACCGCCCTTGCCATTCTCGCCCTGTCCACCCTGGTGCTCACCGCCTGCGGCACCGCCGACGAGCCCGATCCACCGACGGGGAGCGGCGGCACCAAGAGCGTCAAGCTGCAACTCCAGTGGTTCGTGCAGGGTCAGTTCGCGGGCTACATCGCCGCGGCCGACCAGGGCTTCTACCAGGAGCAGGGCCTCGACGTCGAGATCATCGAGGGCGGCGTCGACATCGTCCCGCAGACCGTGCTGGCCCAGGGCCAGGCCGACTTCGCCATCGCGTGGGTGCCCAAGGCCCTGGCCTCCCGCGAGCAGGGCGCCGAGATCACCGACATCGGGCAGATCTTCCAGCGCTCGGGCACGTACCAGGTCTCCTTCGCCTCTTCCAACATCAAGTCGCCGGCGGACCTGCGGGGCAAGAAGGTCGGCAACTGGGGCTTCGGCAACGAGTTCGAGCTGTTCGCGGCGATGACCAAGGCCGGGCTCGACCCCGGCAAGGACGTCACCCTCGTGCAGCAGCAGTTCGACATGCAGGGCCTGCTGCGCAAGGACATCGACGCGGCCCAGGCGATGAGCTACAACGAGTACGCGCAGCTCCTGGAGGCCAAGGACCCGGCGACGGGCAAGCTCTACGAGCCGTCGGCGTTCACCGTGCTCGACTGGAACTCGGTCGGCACCGCCATGCTCCAGGACGCCGTCTGGGCCAACACGGGCAAGCTCGAGTCCGACGAGTCCTACCAGGACACCGCGGTGAAGTTCCTGGCCGCCTCGATCAAGGGCTGGGCGTACTGCCGCGACAACCCGGAGGCCTGCCGCGACCTGGTCGTCAAGCGCGGCTCGAAGCTCGGCGCCAGCCACCAGCTCTGGCAGGTCAACGAGGTCAACAAGCTGGTCTGGCCGGCACCCGCCGGCGCCGGCATGATCGACGAGGCGGCCTGGAAGGCGACCGTCGACCTGTCGATGACCACCAAGAACGCCGACGGCCAGACCGTCCTCACCAAGACCCCCGAGGGCCTGGCCTACACCAACGACTACGTCAAGAAGGCCCTCGACACCCTCAAGTCGCAGGGGGTCGACGTCAACGGCGCCGGCTTCGCCCCGAAGACCGTCACGCTCACCGAGGGCGGCGCCTGACCAGTCCCCCTTTCCCGTCCTCACCCAGATTCTGTGGGTAAGGACGGGAAAGGGGGGTAGGTGGACAAAAACAGGTGCGCGCGGTGGCGCTGCTCCGACACCATGCGTCGCCGCGCATGAACATCGGAGAAAGTCATGCCAGGCAACAAAGGCGTCGCCTATGTAAAGCCAGGGCAGGTCGAGGTCATCGAGGTCGACTACCCGACTTTCGAGCTCCAGGACGGGCCGGGCGTCCACCCCGACAACGTCGGCCGCAAGGTCCCGCACGCGGCCATTCTCAAGTGCGTCGCGACCAACATCTGCGGCAGTGACCAGCACATGGTCCGCGGCCGCACCACGGCGCCCGAGGGACTGATCCTCGGGCACGAGATCACGGGCGAGGTGGTCGAAAAGGGCCCGGACGTCGAGTACGTCCAGGTCGGCGACCTGGCCTCGGTGCCGTTCAACATCTCCTGCGGACGCTGTGTCAACTGCAAGGAGGGCAAGACCGGCGTCTGCCTCAACGTCAACCCGGACCGGCCGGGGTCCGCCTACGGCTACGTCGACATGGGTGGCTGGGTCGGTGGCCAGGCCGAGTACGTCATGGTGCCGTACGCGGACTGGAACCTGCTGGTGTTCCCCGACAAGGACCAGGCGATGGAGAAGATCCTCGATCTCGCCATGCTCGCGGACATCTTCCCCACCGGCTACCACGGCTGCATCGGAGCGGGCGTCACCACCGGCTCCACCGTTTACATCGCCGGTGCCGGACCCGTCGGGTTGGCCGCGGCGACCGCCGCGCAGCTGCTCGGTGCGGCCACGGTGATCGTCGGAGACCTCCAGGAGGAGCGGCTGGCCCAGGCCCGCAGCTTCGGCTGCGAGACCGTCGACGTGTCGAAGGGCGAGCCCAAGGACCAGATCGAGCAGATCCTGGGTACGCCCGAGGTCGACGCTGGCGTCGACGCGGTCGGCTTCGAGGCTCGCGGCCACGGCGAGCACGCTGCCACCGAGCATCCGGCGACGGTCCTGAACTCGCTGATGGACCTCACTCGGGCCGGCGGCGCGCTGGGCATTCCGGGCCTCTACGTGACCGGAGACCCGGGCGCGCACGACGACGCCGCGAAGGAAGGGTCACTGTCGATCCGGCTGGGTCTCGGCTGGGCGAAGTCGCACTCCTTCCTCACCGGCCAGTGCCCGGTGATGCGTTACAACCGCAAGCTGATGATGGCGATCCTCAACGACCGGGTGTCGATCGCGAAGAACGTCAACGCGACACCGATCCCGCTCGGCGAGAGCCCGCGCGGCTACGCGGAGTTCGACGAGGGCGCGGCCCGCAAGTACGTCCTCGACCCGCACGGGATGCTCAACTGACCCTGTGCCGCCGTCCGAGCGCCATCGGCGTCCTTGGCCTATGGTTGCGAGATTGCAATCATTCGACCGGGAAGGGACGTCGATGGCTGGACGGCGACTGGCCGACCGGTACGAGCTCGAGGAGGTGCTGGCCCGCGGCGGCATGGGAGTCGTCTGGCGGGGCCGTGACCTGCGGCTCGACCGGGCGGTGGCCGTCAAGCTGGTCGCGGGCTCCGTGCTGACGGACCCGACGGTCGTCGAGCGGTTCGACCGCGAGGCCCGCACGGTGGCCCGGCTCAACCATCCGAACATCGTCGCGGTCTACGACTTCGGCACCGATCTCGGCGACTCGTACCTGGTCATGGAGCTCGTGGAAGGCCGCAGCGTGGCCGCGATGATCCGCGACGGGCAGCTGCCGATCTCCGAGGCGGTGGCGGTCGCCGCCCAGACCTGCGCCGGCCTGGCCGCGGCCCACCGCGCCGGGGTCGTGCACCGGGACGTCAAACCCGCGAACCTCATCCGTACGCCCGCCGGGATCGTCAAGATCTGCGACTTCGGCATCGCTCACCTGCAGAACGCGTCAGCGCGGCTGACGGCGACCGCGATGGCGATGGGGTCGACGAGCTACATGTCGCCTGAGCAGGTCAACGGTGATCCAGTGGACGCCCGGACGGATCTCTACGGGCTGGGCTGCACGGTCTTCGCCATGCTCACCGGCGCGCCGCCCTTCGTCGGCACCACGCCGCTGTCCGTGGTGCACCAGCACGTGACCGAGTCGCCGCCGGACGTGCGAACGGTGCGGCCGGACGTGCCGGCGCCGCTCGCCGCGCTGGTCGACGAACTGCTGGCGAAGTCACCCGAGGACCGGCCCGGCGATGCTCTCGCCGTCGCCCGGAGGCTGGCCGCGCCACCCGCCGAGCCGCTCGCCCCTGCCGTCGACGGCGCCCCCGCGCCCCGGAAGCGGGTGTGGGGCATGGCCGCGATCGGTGTCGGTGCGCTGGTGGCGGTCGTCCTGACGGCGTTGCTCGCGGCCACCCGGGGCGGCGGCTCGCCGTCGGTCGCCGCGCCGGCGGCCCCTACCGCGTCCGCGTCCGCGTCGGTGCCGGCGCCGGCGCCGCCGAGCCCCACGTCGCCGCGGCCGGCCCCCTCGACCTCGTCCGCCCGGGTCGTCCTGCCCGCGCCGCCGGTCAACCCGGTGGCCGATCTGCGCCGGATCATCGAGAAGCAGGTGGCCGCCGGCCAGCTCAAGCCGAAGGAGGCCGGCGACCTGCGCAAACGGGTGGACGAGATCGCCCGGCGGCTGGAGCGTGACGACCCCGGGGTGGAAAAGAAGATCGGTGAGCTGCGTAACCGCCTGGCGGAGCTCCGTCGCCAGGACAAGCTGACCGAGGCCGGCTACAGGGCCATGTCCCGCGCGGTCGCCGCCCTGCGCTCCTGATCGCCCGCCGGCAGCTCCACCGCGGCGACGGCGGCCAGCAGCGGCGCGAGGGCGGCCAGGGTCCAGGTGAGCCCGACCAGATCGGCGACGGCGCCGATGACGGCCGGCGCGAGCAGGATGCCGGCGTACGTCATGGTGCTGAACCGGGCGACCGTGGCGGCCGCGTTGGGGCCGCCGAGGTGACCGGCCGCGCCGAACAGCACCGGCAGGGGAGTGGCCAGGCCGACACCGACCACGGCGAACCCGACGATCGCCAGACCGGGCCACGGGCTGACGACGACGAGCACGAGCCCCGCGGCTGCCAGCAGCGTGCCCGCGCGAAGCAGCTCCCGCGGCTCGCGGCGGCTCAACAGCCGGTCGCCGACGAGCCGACCGGCGGTCTGAGAGGCGGTGAAGGCGAGATACCCGACGGCCGCCAGCCCCAGCGGCGCCGCGAGCCGCTCGTGCAGGAAGACGCCGCTCCAGTTGGCGACGGCGGCCTCGACGGTGAGCACGGTCGCGCCCATCGCGCCGAGGATTACGAGCGGGCGACTCCAGGGTGCGCGCTGCGCCTTCGCGGGCGGTCGACGGTCGGCATCGGGCGGCAGCAACGCGCGGGTCCAGAGGAGCACCAGCGGTACGAGCACGGCGGCCAGGAGCCCGTAGTGCTCGGCCCGGGACAACCCGGCCTGCGCGGCGCCGGACGCGAGCAACGACCCACCGACGGCGCCGATGCTCCAGGCCGCATGGCAGCCGTTGAGAATCGGCCGACCGAGCCGCCGCTCGACGGCGACCGCGTGGGCGTTCATGGTGACGTCGAGAAGACCGTGCACCGCGCCGAAGAGCAGGTGGACGGCCACGAGCGTGACCAGGTCACCGACGAGCGCGGTGCCGAGCAACGCGACCGGTACGAGCCCGACAGCGACCCGCACGATCCGCCTGCTCCCGAACCGCGCGGCGAGCCCACCCGCACCCTGCATGGCGGCGACGGCCGAGATCCCGAAGGCGGCGGTCACGAGCCCGAGCTGCCCGGCCGTCAACCCGAGGTCCACCTTGACGGACGGCGTCCGCGCCGCGAGCGACGCGATCACCAGCCCGTTGGCGGCGAACACCGCGGTGATCGCCCAGCGCGCTCTGTCAGCCATGCCCGTCCCCCTGTCGAGCGCCCACGGTGGGCGCCACACAGATACGACGAACGGACCCACCCCGATTTCTACAGGGCGACCGGGAGGTCGAGAACGCTGATCCTGCCGGCCGGAGATGGGGGTCGCCGGCCGGCAGGGTGCGGGCGCCGCGCTGCCCAGCCGGCGGTCCGCTGTGGAGCGCGGGCGGTCACCTAAGGCGCCAACCCGGAAGTGAGCCGCGCCGCGTTCCACCGATGAACCTATTCCAACTGGTTCCACCTGGTCAATGTCCAATCTCAACTTGTTCCAACAAGATGACATGCCAACCCTCCGTGTGGTGGACTCGCGATGGCCAACCGGAAAGCGAGCTCCATCGTGGAACCCACCACCGAATATCGCCGTGTGCTCGACGACCTCGTCCGCCGGATCGAGGCCGGTGAGCTCGCTCCCGGCGAGAAGCTGCCCTCGACCGTGCGCCTCGCCGCCGACTACGGCGTCAGCATCTCCACCATCCACCGCGTCACCACGACCCTGGAGGACCGCGGCCTGATCCGTGGCGTGCCCGGCAAGGGGCGGTACGTCCGCTCCTGACCCGGTGTCCCACCACGCGGGATAACCTACTAACCCAGTAGGCTTAGTGGGCTATGGTGATGACCATGTCCCTGTCCTCTGACCTGCTCAGCGTCGCCCGGCGGTACGCCGGCGACCCGGCCGCCTGGCTGGTCGCGCCTCGGTTCGACCCGGACGAGCGGTGGTACCACCGGATCGCCGCCACTGCCGAGCACGAGGTCTGGCTGCTCACCTGGCTGCCCGGCCAGCACACCGACCTGCACGACCACGGCGGTGCCAGCGGCGGCTTCACCGTCGTCTCCGGCACCCTGACCGAGGAGACCGTCAGCCGCGGCGCGCTGCGTTCCCGTCCGTTGGCGCCCGGCGCCGGCCGTCGGTTCGGCCCGCACTACGTGCACCGCGTCAGCAACCTGGGTCCCGACCCGGCGATCAGCATCCACTGCTACGCGCCCGAATTGCGTAGCATGACCAGATATGACCTGACCGACGGCGCCCTCCGGATCGCCGACGTGGCGCGCGCGGGGGTGGCCTGGTGAGCCGTTCGATCGACGACATCCTGCAAGCGGCACGGGAAAGACTGGTCCGGCTGGACCCGGAGCCCGCCCACGTGGCCGCCCGCTCCGGCGCCGTGCTGGTCGACACCCGCCCGGTCGGGCAGCGCGAGGCCACCGGCACCATCCCCGGCGCCCTGATCATCGACCGCAACGTGCTGGAGTGGCGGCTCGACCCGCGCTGCGACGCCCGGCTGCCGATCGCCGACTCGTACGACACGCACTACATCCTGTTCTGTCAGCAGGGCTATTCGTCCTCGCTGGCCGCGGCGAGTCTCCAGGACCTCGGCCTGCACCGGGCGACCGACCTGACCGGCGGCTTCGTCGCCTGGCGCGCGGCCGGCCTGCCGGTGCTCCAGCCGGGCGCACCGACCCGGCCCACCCCCCAGCTCGTCGGCGCACACCCCAGGGAGGAACCATGACCGTCGCCCACACGTCCCTCGTGGCGTTCCCGCACCAGCGGTCGGCTCACGAGGTCTGGATCGACGTCGCGGCCCGGCAGGTCATCCGCGCGGGCCGCGAGGTGCCCCTGACCCGGCTCGAGTTCGACCTGCTGCTGTTCCTCGCCCGCCACCCGCGCCGGGTCTTCACCCGGGACCACCTGCTGCGCAGCGTCTGGGGCTACGCGATCGCCGGCCCGCGCACGGTCGACGTCCACATCAGACGGCTGCGCGGCAAGCTCGTCACGCCGGTGGTGCGCACGATCTACGGCGTCGGCTACCGCCTGGCCGACGAGGCCCCGATCACCCTGGTCGCCGACGAGGCCGCCTAGGAAAACGGGGTCCGGACACCGGGCGTTGTCTTCCGGATCGGTTCGCAGGAACAAAGACGAGTAAGTCCCAACGGCCCCACGTCGAAGGCCTGCCGTGGCGCGTCGGCCGTGGCCCTTGGGGCCTCGTCAGCCATTGCCGTTGCCGTTGCCGTTGGCAGTGGCCCGTGGGCCGTGGGCCCTGGGCTGTGATCGTGTGTGAGCTATCTGGAAGATCCAGGGCCGAAAACGTTGATCGTGTGTGCCGGATCTGGTCGACACGCCGTCCCAGGACCAGACCAGCCACACCCGATCACGACCCAGCGCCATCCGGGACCGGACCAGCCACACCCGATCACGGCCCGCGCCGCGAACAAACCACCCCGGTCACGACACACCCCGCCGCAGCCCCACAGCGACCAACCCAGCCACAACCGGACGACCGACACTCCCTGGCCACACCCGCCAGCGGTAGTCAGCGCTCACTGGACGCCCGTCAAGTGCACGCCCGCGCGACCTTCCAGACGCCGGTCCCGCCTTCCCGGGTCCGGCGTCGTCAACGTTGGAGAAGGTCCACCAACTCCTGCGCGTTGCGCTGGGCATAGTCCGAATAGCAGTTGTTCATGAGTATGTGGGTCTCGTCGGCGGACGACGCGAGGTGGCGCAGCTTCGGTGCCCATTGCGCCAGCTCGCGCTTCGAGTACTCGTAGCCGAACTTCTCGTAGATGTTCTTGCTCGTCCACTTGAGACTGTGGCCGTGGAAGCGCATCACCGCGAGCTCCGCCGTGGCTTCCAGGATCGGCGGGATCGAGGAGCGGTGCCCCTGGGGCATGTCGACCGCGACGTAGGGCAACCGGTGCTGGCGCAGGAACTCCAGCGTCTCCACCCGGTTGTCGCCGTCGAACCACGACGCGTTGCGGAACTCGAACACCGGCCACAGGGGCTTGACGCGGTCGCGGACCTCCACGAGGAAGTTCTTGTTGGACCGCCGGATGCCGAACCACGGCGGGAACTGGAACAGCAGCGCGCCCAGCTTGCCCGCCGACACGAGCGGGTCCAGCGCCGACAGGAAACGGGTCCAGATCTCCTCGTACGCCTGCGCCGGCAGGTCCTTGGGGTAGACGTTGGTCTTGTCCGTCTCCGGCCGCAGGTCCTTGAAGATCGAGCTCACGCGCGTCGGATGCCCGGTCAGCAGGCTGTACGCCTTGACGTTGAACACGAACCCCGGCGGAGTGCGCTCGGCCCACAGCGCGGCCGTCTGCTCGGCCGGCGGCGCGTAGTAGGTCGAGTCCACCTCGACCAGCGGGAACCGCGACGCGTAGTAACCCAGCCGCTTCTCAGGCGTGTCCGCGTCCGCCGGATACCAGCCGGACTCGAGCAGCGTCTTGTCCGTCCACGAAGCCGTGCCGACCTTGATGTCGCCCACACGAACGACCTTAGGCCGCGCGGCGCTCCCGCGTCTGCTTGCAGGCCACGCACGATGTCGCCGCCGGGAAGATTTCCAGGCGCTCGACCGGGATCGGGGCTCCACAACCCTCGCACGCTCCGTAGTCGCCGGCGGCCAGTCGGGCCAGCGCGTGCTCGTACTGCGAGCGCCGGTCGTCGATCACGCCCAGCACCGAGCGGAACGTGTCGCGCTCGGCGGCCTTCGAGCCGCTGTCGGCCTGGTCATCGCCGGCCGTGTCGCTCGCCTCGACCAGGCGGAGCAGGTGGCCGCGCTCCCGTTCGGCCTCGTACTCGGCGGTCAGCTCGTCCACCCGGGCCTGCAGGATGGCCCTGATCTGCTCGGTCCGGGTCGCGTCCTCGATCAGCATGGCGGCCGCCCTTCCAAGGTCGGGGAGGTGGAGGTGCGGGCGATTACCCATCCTCCCCGACGGTCAAACCGCTCATTCATTTCACTCGCGTTCACTCCCGCTCCACCAGGGCCGGGTGGAGCGGATCGTCGGCGCGCACCACGACGTCGGCCCAGCCGGCCGGGTCGACCTCCGCCGCGTACCGCCGCCAGGCCGGCAGCGTCCAGGACCAGTCGGGTGGCGTGCGCCGGGCCATCGCGCCCGGCGACACGGCGAGGTGGACGGTCAGGTCGAAGGGCAGGGTGCCGCCGAGCAGGAAAGCGCCCGTGACCAGCACCGCGGCGGTCGGTTCCAGGGGAACGTACGCGGCCCGGCTCGCCCGGTCGGTGGCCGGGTCCCACAGCGACGGCAGGATCCGCCCCGAGCCGCCGGGGCCGGCCGGGTCGAGCACCTCGCGCCGCAGCCCGGCCTCGTCGAGCCAGTCGGTGTAGAACGCGTCCGGGTTGGTCCGGCCCTGTTCGAAGCGCAACGACGCGGCCCGGAGAAACCCGTCCGCGGGTACGGCGTGCGCCGGCCGCCCCCGCAGCCGCAGCGCGTCGACGAGCGTGGTGGCCAGCGCGTCCGGCCCGGCCAGCGGCCCTTCACCGACCGGCGGAGGACCGTCGAGCGCTACCCGGACCCGGGCGTCGGGGGAGGCCTGCGCGATCCGATCCGCCAACCCGTCGACGAACAGTTCCGGAGTGATCGGCCGCACACGCACCCGCCCATGATGCCCTGGCACCGGCAGGATGTCCGGCATGCGGGCCGTGCTCACCGGGTTCGCCGGGATCTGGCTGGTGACGCTCGCCGGCTACCTGGCGGGGCGCTTCGGCGTCCTCGGCCCGGAGGCGACCGCCCTGCTCGCCCGGCTGGTCTTCTACCTCGCCGCACCGGCCCTGCTCTTCGCGACGCTGGCCACCTCCAGCCTGGACAAGGTCTTCACCCCGGCCCTGGCCGTGTTCGTGCTCAGCACGCTGGTGGCGGCCACCCTCTACGTGGCGATCATGCTGCCGCGACGGCCGGCGGCCGAGGTGACCATCGGTGCGCTCTGCGCGTCCTACGTCAACGCCGGCAACCTCGGGCTGCCCATCGCGGCGTACGTGCTCGGTGACGCCTCCCTGGTCGTACCCGTGCTGCTCTTCCAGCTCCTGGTCGCGACCCCGACGGGCCTCGCCGTGCTGGACGTGACCGCGGCCGGGAACCGGCCCGCGCCGCTGCGGCTGCTCTCCGCACCGCTGCGCAACCCGATCAGCGTCGCGTGCCTCTGCGGCCTGGTGGTGGCCGCCGCCGGTTGGGACCTGCCGCCCGAGGTGCTGCGTCCGTTCGACCTGGTCGGCGGCGCCGCCGTGCCGCTGGCACTGATCGCGCTGGGGCTCGCGCTGCGCGGCAGCCGCCCGTTCGCCGCAGGCCCGGAGGCGTCCCAGCGCTACCTCGCGGTCGCCCTCAAGGTCGCGGTGCAGCCGGCGGTCGCGTGGGCCATCGGGCACTTCCTGTTCCACCTCGACGGCCACGCGCTGCTCGCCGCCGTGGTGCTGTCCGCCCTGCCCAGCGCCCAGAACCTGTTCGTGTACGCGACGCGCTACGACCGCGCCACCGGCCTGGCCCGCGACGCGATCGTGCTCTCCACCCTCGCCGCCGTGCCGGCGCTCGTGATAATCGCCGCGCTGCTGACGTAACGGCATAACCGGAAGGCGTCGCGAGGCGACAGCATCGCGGCGGCTGAGGACCTGTAATGGCTCTGCTAGGGTCCCGCCCGTGACGGTTACCCCTGCCGACGTGACCTCCGTCGTGGCCCAGCTCCGGGAGACGCTGCGCGACGTGCCCGACGACGCCTGGGACGTGCCGGCCGGCGCGCTCACCTGGACGTGCTGGGAGACCATGGAGCACACCGCGGACGACCTGTTCGCGTACGCGTTGCAGATCGGCCCCTCCGACCCGCCGACCGACACCCACGTCCCGGCCGGGTGGCGCTACGCGCGCGAGGGCGGCCCCGCGCTCACCATCTCCGTCGAACGGGCCGCCGGGACCCTGGGCCTGTTGCGGGTGATCGAAGGCTGCGCCGCGATGCTGGCCGGCGTCGTCGCGCTCGCCCCGGCCGACCGGCTCTCGCACCACGTCTACGGCATCAGCGACCCCGAGGGCTTCGCCGCGATGGGCGTCGTCGAGACCGTGGTGCACACCCATGACGTGGCCGCCACCCTCGGCCTGCCCTGGCAGCCGTCCGCCGACCTCTGCGAGCGGGTCATCGAGCGGCTGTTCCCCGACCTGCCGGAGCACCCGGACCCGTGGGAGCGGCTCCTCTGGGCGACCGGCCGGATCGCGTTGCCCGGCCACCCCCTGCGCGACTCGTGGCGCTGGGACGGGAGACCCGTTGCGCTGCGCGGATAGCGTGGAGTCATGCTGACCGCCCGCCCCGCCAGCAGCTGGACCAACAAATACGACGTCGAGCTCGACGGCCGACCACTGACGATCTGGGAGGCCTCGCTCTGGAAGCAGGGCGGCAAGTGCACGTTGGACGGTCACGACTACCGGATCCGCTCCAACACCTGGGGCACCCGGCACACGATGGTCGACGAGTCCGGCGATGAGGTCGCGGTGGCCGACAAGGTGGGCCGCAAGCAGTGGACCGTGACCTACGGCGGCCAGACCTTCCATTTCCGCCGGCGCTCGCTCTGGAGCCAGCAGCAGGACCTCTACCTCGGCGAGCAGGCGGTCGGCTACGCCCGCCGGCCCAGCGCCTGGCGGCGCGACGTGGAGCTCGACCTGCCCGGCATGCCGACGCCGGCCCAGGTCTTCGTGCTCGCTGTCGTCATCGCGATGTGGGACGCCCAGACGGCGGCCGCGACGGGCTGACCCCGGGCAGGTCGACCTCGGCCAGCGCACGTAGCGCGGTCACCGAGGCATAGCCCTCTCCCAGCGCCGCCAGGTCGGTGCCCGGCACGAGCCGCTCGCCGGACTCCTCCAGCGCGGTCCGGACGAAGCCCTCGCCGGACTCCACGACCGTCATCTGCACCTGCCCGAAGGCGGCCAGCGACGCCCGGCGCACCCCGCGCAGCCGCTCGGCCGGCACGTCGGGCACGTTGACGTTGAGCACCACGCCCGCGGGTGCGGCCAGCAGCTCGTCGACCAGGTCGACCGCCGTCGCGGCGGCGGTGTCCCAGTTGCGGCGGGCCTCGTCGGCCGCGGTCATCCGCATCACCGCGCCTCCGCTGGCGGTGGTCGCGGCGGCCGCCGACAGGATGTCCAGCGAGACCGCCATGGCCCGGCACCCGGCCGCGGAGGCGGTCAGCGCCGCACCGACCGTGCCCGAGTGCAGCACCGCGCGGCCGGCGTTCGCGCCCCTGTTGATGCCCGACACCACCAGGTCAGGCAGGGGACCGACCGCTCCCCGCAGCCCCAGCAGGGTGATGTAGGCGGGCGAGCCGGCGATCGCGTACCCCGGAACGCCGTCGAGGTCGCGATGCTCGAGCAGGACCCGGCCGTCGTCCTCCGTCGCGGTCAGCGCGGCGCTCGTGCCGCTGGAGTCGACCCGGGGCGCGGCGACGAGCGTGTCGAGGCCGCGTGCCGCCAGCGCCGCGGCGAGCACCCGGATGCCGACGGCGTCGATGCCGTCGTCGTTGGTGACCAGGACCCGCGGGCTCACGGCGTACGCGAGGGGGTCAGTCCGGCGTTTGCCGCGACGCGCGCGAACGCCTCCGCGTCGACCACCGCCGCACCGCCCGGGTCGTTGTTGAAGTAGACGTACGCGTGGGCGTCGGATCCGAACGCGTCCCTCAGCCGGCCGGCCCAGGTGCGCAGCGCGCTTCGTCCGTACCGTGGCCGTGGTGTGGCTCGTCCTTCGTGGAACCGCAGGTAACCCCAGTCGGCGGTGCGCCACAGCGGTGTCGTCGGTCGGCCGAGCCGGTCGGCCCACGACAGTGCCGCGCCGTGGTCGCGCAGCACCGCGCGGACCTCGTCGACCCACCAGCTCTCGTGCCGGGGCTCCACCGCGACCTTGATCTCGCGCGGAAAGCGGGACAGCACCTCGTCGAGCGCGCCCACGTCGACCTTGAGGTTGGGCGGAAGCTGCACCAGCACCGGACCGAGCCGGTCGCCCAGCCCTTCCGCGTGGTCCAGGAAGCGCTTCACCGGCTCCGCGGGGTCCTTGAGACGCTTGATGTGGGTGAGGTAGCGGCTCATCTTGACCCCTACGCAGAAGTCGTCGGGTGTGCGCGCCCGCCACTGGACGAAGGTGTCCCGCTCGGGCAGCCGGTAGAACGCGTTGTTGATCTCAACCGTGGCGAAGCAGGCCGCGTAGTGCTCCAGCCAGGCCTTCTGCGGCAGCTTCTCGGGGTAGAAGCGGCCGCGCCAGTCCCGGTACTGCCATCCGGAGGTGCCGACGAGAATCACGTGTCCTGGGTTACCCCGGATTCGCGCCCGCAGGCCCACCCGGACAGGTCATTCTGGGGTTACAGGTGATCGTCCGGCGGGTACACGAGCGGCGGAAGCGCCCCTTCACCCGGGGCGTCACGAGCGCGAGGGGGCAACTCATGACACTCGACGATGACGACATGGCCACCACCGGAGCCGGCAGCGCGGAAGGACCGGCCGACGGCGGGGCAATGCCTGGCCGCCAGGACGGCGGCGCCGACGGCAGTGCGGAAGGCCCCGCGGACGGCGGCACGAACCCCCAGGGTCACGACGGCGGTGCCGACGGCAGCGCCGAAGGGGTCGCCGACGGCGGCACCAACCCCCAGGGTCACGACGGCGGCGCCGACGGCAGTGCCGAGGGTCCGGCCGACGGCGGCACGAACCCGCAGGGCCACGACGGCGGTGCGGACGGCAGTGCCTGAGGGAACCACGGCTGACAGGGCCGCGGCGGGGGGGGGGGGCCCCCCCCCCCGCCGCCGGGGGGGGGGGGGGGGCGCCGCCCCGCCCCCCCGGGGCCGGAGAGGGGGGGGGCCCCGCCCGGGCCACCCCCACCACCGCCGC
>NZ_JBFAPY010000012.1:0-150004 GCF_040676915.1 Asanoa sp. NPDC049475
CCGCCTTTTCTCCGGGCCCCCCCCCACCACCCCATCTTGTGTCCATCTTAACACCATCACGGGGCGCGGCCCCCCGGGGGGGGGGGCCCCCCGGGGGGGGGGGGGGGGGCCGGGGGGGGGCCCCCCCCCCCACGCCCCAGGGGCTGCGGCGACCACGTGGGCGAGATACGGTTCCGGGCGCGCGTCCGTCCACGTAGATCATTGGGGAAATCATGGGTTTGCGACGGGTCGTCCCCGTGCTCGTTCTGGTCGCCGCGACCGGCTTCGGCCCACTGGTGGCAACCGCGCCCGCGCTGGCCCGCGCCGCGGACTCGGTCCGCAGCCTCCAGTGGCACCTCGACGCGCTCAAGATCCCGCAGGCGCACCGGTTGTCGAAGGGCAAGGGCGTCGTGGTCGCGGTGATCGACAGCGGAGTGCAGGCCTCGCACCCGGATCTCGACGGTCAGGTGCTGCCCGGAAAGGGCTTCGGCCCCGGCTCCGCCGACGACGGACGGACCGACCCGGACCGCACCGCGGGGCACGGCACCGCGATGGCCGGCATCATCGCGGCGCGGGGTGGCGACGAGAAGCACGCACTGGGCATCGCTCCCGAGGCGAAGATCCTGCCGGTGAGTCTGGGGCCGTCCGGGCTGCGGGAGGCGCCGGCGGGCATCCGGTGGGCCGTCGACGAGGGCGCGGACGTCGTCAGCGTGTCGCTCGGCACCGAGCGCGACGACCCGGAGGTGGTCGACGCGGTCCGCTACGCGCTGAGCCACGACGTCGTGGTCGTCGCCGCGAGCGGCAACACGGGCAGCACGTACCTCGAGATCCCGATGCCCGCCAGCATCCCCGGTGTCATCGCCGTCGGCGGCGCGACGCGGTCCGGTGCGCTCTGGGACGGCACGATCGTCGGGCCGGCGATGGCGGTCTCCGCGCCGGGCGAGGCCATCGTCGCCCCGACCAGGCCGGGGGTCGCGAAGGACGACTACGCCGTGTACGAGGGCACCAGCGCCTCCGCGGCCATCGTCTCGGGTGTCGTCGCCCTGGTCCGCGCGCGCTACCCCGGCCTGGACGCCGCGAACGTGGTCAACCGCGTGGTGAGCACGGCCCGCGACCGAGGACCGAAGGGCCGGGACAAGGACTACGGGTTCGGCTCGGTCGACGTGCTCGCGGCCCTGACCCGCGAGGTGCCCGCCGTCGACGCGAACCCCCTGGGCGCTCCCGCGGCCGAGGCGTCGGCCGACCCGACACCGTCGGACGCGAGCACCGATCAGGAGTCGGGAGGCATTCCCTGGATCCTGATCGCGATCGTCCTGGCGCTGCTGGTGGTGGTGGCTCTCGTCGTGGTGGTCGTGCTGGTCGTCCGGCGCGCTGGCCGCCCGCGAACCGGCGCGTGACTTTCAGGCGTCCGCGGACCGCGGTGTGACGGTCAGCACCAGGCGGGCGCTCGCGCCCAGTAGCTTGCGGGCCACCTCGGGCATCGGGATCTCTCCCTGCCAGACGCCCGCGCCCGGGTTGGCGTCCTCGACGAGCTCATCCGGTCCTGGCTCCCAGAACCGGATCGCCGTCGTCGACGTGCCGTTCCAGGTGGCCCAGCACCGCAGCCGACCGGTCGGGTCCGGTGCGATGTCGACCAGCAGGATGTCCGACCAGTCCTCGGCCTGTTCGAGATGGTCGAGGAAGTCGAAGACACCGTCGCGGACCCGCACCGAGATGAGCCGCAGCTTCAGGCAGTGCCGCGCGGCGCGGGGCTGGTCGTCGCGGCGCGGCGCCAGCTTCGACGACAGGAAGGTGGTCACCAGGGGCACGGGCGTGTCGGCCGCGTCCTGGCCCGCCGCCCGTTCGAGCTGCACCGGACAGTAGTGGGCCGCGGTCTGGGCGTGCATCAGGATGGGCAGGCCGCGGATCGACAGCAGCGTCTCCAGCTGCCACACCAGGTCGTCGTCCGGCAGTGACAGGCCGACCAGGTCGACCCGGACCTGAAGGTCGCCGAACAGGAAGCGCCGGAGGTTCTGGTAGCCCTCCTCCGAGTTGACGATGCCGAAGGACCCGCTGTGGCTGCGGTGGACCATCGCCCGGTGGGCGCCCTGGACGTACGCGTTGTCGATCTGGACCAGCCCGTCGCTGCGGGCTCCCACGATCTTCGAGGACAGCCCGAGCGCCACCCGGTAGTCCGCCGGGTTGGTGCCGACCAGGCAGAAGACCTCGTCGGCCGGGAACCCGTCGGGCGGCATGACCCGCGCGTCGAACTCGTCCTCGCTGGGCGCTCCGGGCAGGGCGGGGGTCAGGTACTCGTACATCCGCCTCGGCCCGAAGATGTCGGCGCCGCTGATGCCGGTCAGGTCCCGGAGCTTCTCGAAGAGGCCGAACCCCACCTCGAACTCGATGCCGCCGTGCGGCGTGCCATAGGTGAACAGTCGTGCGATGTAGTCGGTGGCTTCGCCCGACACCAGTGGAATGTGTCGCTGGATGGTCGACCGGCAGATCAAACCGCCCATCGAGTGGGCCACGAGAAACACTCTCGGCGCACCGGTCTTGCGGCGCACGAGCTCGATGAGGTCGAACAGGTCGGCCGCCGCGTTCTCGATGCTGAACTCGGTCGGCCGCTTGGCGAACGTCGTGGCCGACACGTCGTAGAAGCGGTGGATCCATAGCGTGTTCGCGTCGACCTCGCCGTCGGCGCTCTGCTGGAGGAAGGCGCGCTGGTCACCGTGCACGAGCAGCCGGTAGCTCTCGTCGATCATCAGCCGGAGCATGGGGCTCTCGAACTGGTAGAACTGCGGGTCCCCGAAGCCGTCGACGCGCACGTGCACGGAGCCTTCGTTGAAACCGTAGAACGGATCCTCGACCGCTTTGTCTATGCCCGATCCGGCGAACCCCCGGACGTAGATGAGCGGCAGCCGGCCGTCGTTGTCGTATCCCACACAGCAGTGAACGACGCGGCCGGCGCCGGGAATGCGCCGGCCGCGGCAATTCAGCCCTTCACGCAGACCACCTGCTTGAGGTGGGCCACGACCTCGACCAGGTCCGCCTGTTCGGCGATGACCGCTCCCAGGTCCTTGTACGCGCCCGGGATCTCGTCGACGACGCCGGCGTCCTTGCGGCACTCGACGCCGGCCGTCTGCTGGGCCAGGTCGTCCACCGTGAACGTCCTCTTCGCCTTCGTCCGCGACATCCGCCGGCCCGCCCCGTGCGACGCGGAGTTGTAGGCGTCGTCGTTGCCCAGACCGCGCACGATGTAGGAGCCCGTGCCCATCGAGCCCGGGATGATGCCCAGGTCGCCCCGGCCCGCCCGGATCGCGCCCTTGCGGGTCACCAGCAGCTCGACACCCCCGTAGGTCTCCTCGGCCACGTAGTTGTGGTGGCACGAGATCGGCTCGTCGTAGCGGACGTGCGCGACCGCCTCCCGCAGCACCCGGCAGAGCAGCGCGAGCATGATGGCCCGGTTGCGCGCCGCGTACTGCTGCGCCCAGGTCAGGTCCCGGCGGTACGCGTCCATCTCCGGCGTGCCGGACACGAACACCGCGAGGTCCCGGTCCGGCAGGTCGGCGTTGTGCGGCAGCCCGCGCGCGACCCGGATGTGCCGCTCCGCGAGCTCCTTGCCGATGTTGCGCGAACCCGAGTGCAGCATCAGCCAGACCCGCCCCGCGTCGGCGCCGCCCTGCTCGACGCAGACTTCGATGAAGTGGTTGCCGCCGCCGAGCGAGCCCAGCTGCCGCGACGCCCGCGTCTCGAGGCCGCTCACGTCAGCGGTGAGCGCGCCGAAGCCCTTCCAGAACTCGGCCCAGCCGGCGGTCGGCAGGCCGTGGATCCGATGCGGGTTGACCGGCTCGTCGTGCGCGTTGAACCCGACCGGGATGGCCGACTCGATCGCCCGGCGCAGCGGCCCGAGGTCGTCGGGCAGGTCGGCGTCGGTGAGGTTGGTGCGCACCGCGGACATGCCGCAGCCGATGTCGACACCGACCGCGGCCGGTGCGAGCGCCTGCCGCATCGCGATGACCGAGCCGACCGTCGCGCCCTTGCCGAAGTGCACGTCGGGCATGACGGCGACGCCGTCGACCCACGGCAGCGTGCCGATGTTGCGGAGCTGCCGGGTCGCGTCGGCCTCGATCGTCGCCGGGTCGGTCCAGACCCGGACCGGCGCCCGGGTGCCCGGCAGCAGCGTGTAGCTCATCGTCTCTCCCCAGTGAATGGTGTGATCGAGACCTGACAGGGAATTGAACCCTTTGCCCGTTTCCGGGATCCGGTGTTGCAAACCGACCGCCGCACCAGCGACGCCATCAGGTCAGAAAAAAGGCCGCCCTACCCGGTCGCGGGTGGGCGGCGGCGTGAGCGCGCGAGGCGTGCTCAGCGGGGCCGTTGTCCCGCGAGGGACAGCAACGTGGCGGGTCGCCCGGCGAAGGGCAGGCCCGCGGTGGCGCACGGTGGTTGACACCGTGTCGCTCTCGCTGTGGGCTGCCACGTCATCTCGGGGATCTCCTCGCTCACTCGTGCTGTGACGCACACAGTAGGGCCGCGGCGCGCCTGCGGCAACGGGATTAGCCGAAGCCGCGGCCGGGGCTTCGTTGCCCCGGCCGCGACAGATCTGGGGACTCTTACTCGTCGGCCTCCAGGGCCAGGTCCAGGTGGCCCGCCAAGCCCTCGGCCAGCGCGGCCAGGGTCGGGTGCTGCCACACGAAGTTGCCGGCCAGCTTGACTCCCAGGCCGGCCTCGAGACGCGCCCGGAGCTCCATCGCCAGCAGGGAGTCGAAGCCCAGTGCGCGCAACGGCACCTGCGGATCCAGGACGCTGTCGCCGAGCCGCATGACCGCCTGGACGTGGCCGCCGACGTACGACTCCAGCGCCGTCCGTCGGGCCAGGCCCGGGGGCGTCGCGGCCAGGTCGGCCCGGACGTCCACGGGCGCGGCGCCCGGCTCGGCCACCACCTCCCGCGCCGACAGCGGCTCCAGGACCCCGGCGAAGAACGGCGCGGACGGCACCGGCACCCAGGTCGACGGCGGTCCCGGGATCACTCCCGTGCGTACCCGGTCGTGGGTCAGCAATGTGGACAGTGCGGCGAAGCCGTCGGCCGTGCCGATCGTGGTGTAGCCGCGCGCCGCGAAGTCGGTCGCCGCGCCCGTCTCACCCCACGGACCCCAGTTGACCGCCAGTGTCGGCAGGCCCTGCGCCGCCCGCCATGCGGCGAAGCCGTCGAGCCACGAGTTCGCGGCCGCGTACACCGTCTGGCCGGCATTGCCGATCAGCGACGCCATGGAGGAGAAGACGACGAACCAGTCCGGCCGGTGCCCGGTGACCGCGGTGTGCAGCGCGCGGGCGCCGACCACCTTCGGGCGCCAGACGGTGCCGAACTGGTCGTCCGCCACGGTGAGCAGCGCCGCGTCGGCGAGCACCATCGCCGCGTGCAGCACGCCGCGCAGCGGTCGGTTGAACGCGGTCGCCGCCGTCACCAGCGCGTCCGCCGTGCCCGGCGAGGCGATGTCGCCCCGGATCACCGTGACCCGCGTGCCGGCCGCCCGCAACGAGGCGATCGTTGCGGCCGCCGTCGGCGACGGCGCGCGGCGACCGTTCAGCACCAGATGCCCGGCGCCGCGCGACGCGAGCCACGACGCCGCCGCGAGGCCGACGCCGGTCAGGCCGCCGGTGATGATGTACGACCCGTCCGGCCGCACCGGCGGGCCGTCGGGCCGCGCCGCCCGCACCGTCCCCGAGCCGGGCACGGTCAGCACGAGCTTGCCCTGGTGTGCGGCAGCGGCCATCGTCCGCAGCGCGTCGGTGGCCGAGG
This sequence comes from Asanoa sp. NPDC049475, assembly GCF_040676915.1. Classification (NCBI taxonomy): domain Bacteria; kingdom Bacillati; phylum Actinomycetota; class Actinomycetes; order Micromonosporales; family Micromonosporaceae; genus Asanoa; species Asanoa sp. NPDC049475. The sequence continues at coordinate 5,762 of NZ_JBFAPY010000012.1, forward strand.
TCAGCGGGTACGACCGCACGGGCAACGGCGGCAGCGACCCGTCGGCGAGCCCGGACAGCACCTCCCGGAGCACCGTCGCGAACACGTCGGGCCGCCGGTTCTGCAGCTCGATCAGGTCGACCGTGCTGAAGGTGATGTTGTGCCGCATGGGCGCCAGGCCGAGGGCGCGGTCCGCGAGGATGTCCCGCACGCCGAGCTCCACGAACCGGCCGAACGGCCGCAGGGTCGACAGCCCCGCCCGGATCGCCGGCCCGGCCAGCGAGTTGAGCACGACGTCGACGCCCTCGCCGCCGGTCGCCGCCAGCGTCTCGGCCGCGAAGTCCAGCGACCGCGAGTCCATCACCGTCGCGATGCCGAGCTCGCGCAGCCGGGCGCGCTTCTCCGGCGTGCCCGCCGTGGCCAGCACGGTCGCGCCGAGCCGGCGGGCCACCGCGATCGCGGCCAGGCCGGTGCCGCCGGTGCCGCTGTGCACCAGCACCCGCTCGCCGGAGCGCAGGCCGGCCACGTGGCGCAACGCGTACGAGGCGGTCAGGTAGCCCGTGAGCTGCCCGGCGGCGACCACCGGGTCGAGCCCGCCGGGCATCCGGGCCACCGCGGTCGCCGGCACCGTCAGGAAGGAGCCGAACGCGCCGCCGCGCAGGTCCACGGCGAGCACCGTCTCGCCGACGGCGAGCGCCACGCCGGTCCCCACCGCGCTGACCACGCCGGCGCACTCGAAGCCGATCCGGTAGCGGACGTCGTCGCCGTCGCCGTGCAACAGGCCCATGACGGTGAGCACGTCGCGGAAGTTCACCCCGGCCGCGGTCACCTGGATCTCCACCTCGCCCGGCCCGGGCGTGCGCCGGTGGCAGGCGGCCAGCTCCAACGCCGACAGGTCGCCGAGCCGGCCGGCGCGCAGCCGGAACCCGTCGACGCCGCAGCGCACGTCCACGAAGGACGTCTCCGGGACCGGTGCGTACGCCAGCCGGGCCACCGCCCGCTCCCCCGCCCGGTGCCGGACTTCGTCGTCCGCCTCGTCGGCGAGCAGCTCGGCGGCCAGCAGGTCCGCGTCGGTCGACTCGACCAGCGTGGCCCGCAGCTCCGGGTGCTCGATCGCGAGCACGCGGACGACGCCGCGCAGCGCCGCCTCGTCGAGGGCTCCCCCGGTGACCAGCACCAGCCGGGGCGGCACCGCCTCGGTGCACAGGGCCCGGGCCACGGAGACCACCCGCCGGGTACGGTCGAGCGCGGCATCACCCGCGGCCACGGCGGAGCCGCAGACCAGCGCGACCACGCCCGGCAGCACGCCGCCCAGCAGGCCCTGCGCCGGCTCGTCGAGCGGCAGGTCCAGCACGTCGGCCGCGGCGCCGCGCGCCCGCACGGCGGCCGCGACCGGCAGCACGGCACCGCCGCCCTCGCCGACCAGCAGCACCCGGCCGACCACCGCCTCGGACACCGGCGGCGCCGGCTCCCAGCGCGGTTCGAGCAGCCACGACTCCGGCCGCGCGGCCGAGGGCGCGGGCACGCGCTGCCGGACGCAGTGCAGGCCGGCGACGGTCAGCACGGCCACGCCGGCGGGGTCGCGGAGCACGACGTCACCCGCGAAGCCGTCGGCGTCCGACGAGACCAGCCGGGCCTCGCCGAACGCGGCCCGCGACAGGTCGCCGAGCACCGCGACCCGGGCGATGCCGACCGGCAGCAGCAGCCCGGCCCCGGGCGCGTCGAGCACGGTCGCGACCAGGAGCTGCGCGCACAGGTCGAGCAGTGCCGGGTGGATCGCGAGCTCGCCGGCCGGGGCGAGCGGCGGGGTGAGCAGCGCCCGCGCGGCGGAACCGTCGGCCGACCGGGTCAGCCCGCTCAGTCCGGCGAACGCCGGACCGTGCGCGATGCCGCGTGACCGCATGGCCGCGTAGAGCGCCTCGCTGTCGCCGGGCAGGTCGCACGGCGGCACCGCCGCGGCCGCCGCACCGGAGCGACCGGACCGGAGCACGGCGCCGGCGTGCCGGACCCAGCCGCCGTCGGAGCCGCGGGCGAAGATCTCGCACTCGGCCCGGTCCGGGGCGGTCATCGTCACCGTGGTGCTGACCTCGGTGTGGTCGGCGAGCCGCAACAGCTCGTGGAACGTCAGGTCCTCGACCGTTACCTCGTCGGCCGGCGCGGCGAACACGGTGCACGCGGCGCTGAGCGCCAGCGCGTGGAACGCCGCACCGGGCAGCACCGGTTCGTCGTGCACCCGGTGGTCGGCCAGGAACGGCAGGGCGACGAGGCCGGCGTCACCGACCCAGGTGTGCCGCACGGGGTCGCCGGCGACCTCGGCGTGCATGCCCGGCAGGCCGGCCGGGGCCGCCGCGGGCGTCACCGGGGAGACGTCGACCCAGTGGCGGCGCCGGTCGTACGTGATGGCCGGCGGGTCGGCCAGGTCGGCGTCGGCGTACAGGACGGACCACGCGACCGGCACGCCCGCGCAGTGCAGCGCGGCCAGCGACGTCCGGAACGTCGGCAGCTCGGGCTCCTCGCGACGCAGGGTGCCGACCACCGTGGCCTCGGCGGGCAGGTTGTCCAGAACGGCGGCCGCGACGATCGGGTGCGGCGAGACCTCGAGGAACACCTGGTGCCGATCGGCGGCCGCGGCGTCGACCGCGGCCGAGAAGCGCACCGGCTGCCGCAGGTTGCGGCACCAGTAGTCGGCGTCGAACGCCGGCTGCTCCGAGCGCGGGTCGAGCACGGTGGAGTAGAACGGCACGACAGGCTCGCGCGGACGCAGGTCCTTGAGCGCCGCGTCGAGGTCCTCGAGCAGCGGGTCGACCTGCGGCGAGTGCGACGCGACGTCGACGGCGACGAGCCGGGCCGGCACGCCCTCGGCGTCCCAGGAGTCGACCAGCAGCCGCACCCACTCGTCGTCGCCGGCGATCACGGTGCTGGCCGGTGCGGCCACGACCGCGACGGAGACCACCTCTCCCGCGCCGGCCGCGGCGATGTCCGCCTCGACCTGCGAGCGACCGAGGCCGACGCTGGCCATCGCGCCGGCGCCGGCGATTCGCTCCAGCAGGGCCGAACGGCGGCAGATCACCGCGACGCCGTCGGCGAGCGACAGCGCGCCGGCCACGACCGCGGCCGCGACCTCGCCCATCGAGTGGCCGAGCACGCCGGCCGGGGTGACGCCGTAGGAGCGCCACAGGTCGGCCAGTGCCACCTGGACGGCGAACAGCACCGGCTGCACGAAGCCGCAACCGGACACGGGCTGACCGGAGCGCAGCACGTCGAGCACGGAGAAGCCGGCCTCGGTGGCGATCAGCGCGTCGGTGCGGGTCAGGCTGGCGGCGAAGGCCGGCTCGGTGGCGATTAGCTCGGCTCCCATGCCGGGCCACTGCGATCCCTGCCCGGAGAACACCCAGACCGCGCCGCGTACGACGCCGCCGTGCACCTCGCCATCGACCACGGCCGGGTCGGCGTGCCCGGCCGCGTACGCCCGCAGCCGGTCGGACAGTTCCTCGGTGTCAGCGGCGACGACGCCGAGCCGGCCACGCCCGGCGCCGCGACGCAGCGCGAACGTGTGGGCGATGTCCCGAAGCGGCACGTCGCGGCCGTCGCCGTCGAGCCAGTCGGCGACCCGCACGGCCGCGGCCGGCAGCGCCGCGCGCGAGCCGGCCGGGATCACCACCACCTCGGGCTCGGCGGTCGGCCGGGGCACCGCCGGCGGCGACGGCAGGTTCGGCGCCTCTTCGAGCACGACGTGCGCGTTGGTGCCCGAGAACCCGAACGAGGAGACCGCCGCCCGGCGCACAGCGGCGCCGTCCGGCCAGCGGGTGGTGCCGGTGGGCACGAACAGCCCGGCGGCCGACGGGTCGGTGCCCGGCGTCCAACCGGTGAAGTGCAGGTTGCCCGGGATGAGGCCGTAGTCCAGGGACAGCACCGTCTTGATCAGACCGACGATGCCGGCGGCCGGTTCGAGGTGCCCGACGTTGGTCTTGATCGAGCCGATCGCGACCGCCCGGCCCTGATTCCCGTACACCCGGGTCAGGCTCGTCAGCTCCGTCGGGTCGCCGAGCCGGGTGCCCGTGCCGTGCGCCTCGACGTAGCCGATCTGGCTGGCGTCGAGGCCGGCGCGGACCAGGGCCGCGCGGTAGACCTGCTCCTGCGCCTCGGCCGACGGCGCGCTGAGGCCGTCGGAGCGGCCGTCCTGGTTGACCGCCGAGCCGCGCACCACGGCCAGGATCCGGTCGCCTTCCCGCAGGGCGTCACGGAGCCGCTTGAGCACGACGGCGCCGGCGCCCTCGGAGCGCACGAAGCCGTCGGCGTGCGTGTCGAACGCGCGGCACCGGCCGGTCGGCGAGAGCATGCCGAAGCGCGTGAACTCACGGGTCGTGCGCTCGTCGACGATCAGGTTGACGGCGCCGGCGACCGCGACGTCGCACTCCCGGTCGCGCAGCGCCTGCGCGGCCTGGTGCACCGCGACCAGCCCGGACGAGCAGGCGGTGTCGACGGTGACGGCGGGACCGTGCAGGCCCAGCAGGTACGAGATCCGCCCGGCGGCCACGCAGTGCCCGTTGGTCAGGATCCCGCCGGCCAGCTCCTCCGGCGCTCCGGCGAGGCGCTGCATGTACTCGTCGTAGCTGAGGCCGAGGTAGACGCCGGTCGGCTCGCCGGCCAGCCGGTCGGGTGCCAGGCCCGCGTGCTCGAAGGCCTCCCACGCCACCTCGAGCATCAGCCGGTGCTGCGGGTCGAGCACGTCGGCCTCGCGCCGGGAGACGCCGAAGAAGTCGGCGTCGAACCCGGTCACGTCGGTCAGCCAGCCACCGTCGGGTGGCGTGCCGGCACCCGGCGACGGTCGGCCCGCCGGGAAGGGGCCGACGGCGTCGCGGCCGTCGGCGAGCAGTCTCCACAGGGCGGCCGGCGAGTCGACGTCGCCGGGCAACCGGCAGCCGATCCCGACGATCGCGATGTGCTCGTGTTCCACTGGAGCAGGCTCTTTTCTGGGTTAAAGGGCGTCGGGGCTGCCGAGCAGGATGGCGCTCTGCACGCCGCCCAGCTGGTAGGTGAAGCTGAGCGCGTGGTCGAAGGCCAGCGGCACGCTCTGGAAACCGGGCACCGGGTCGAACGGCAGGAAGTCCAGCGGCCGCTCGCAGTTGGCGGTCGGGCAGACCATGCGGTTCTGCATCATCAGCAGAGTCAGGGCGACGCCGAGGGCTCCGGTGGGCGCGCCGTTGTGGCCGAAGCTGCCCTCCTGCGAGGTCATCAGCAGGTCGCCGGCGCGGTCGCCGAAGAGCGTGCGGATCGCCGCGGCCTCCTGCTGCGCCATGCCGCCGTCGCTGCCGCCGTGCACGTATTTGACCTGCTCGATCGGCCGGTCGCCGAGCGCCTGCCGGACCGCCGCGACGAGGCCGCCGCCGTCCTGGTCGCTGGCCAGCGGGTGGGGCAGGCCGTCGCGGGTGATCGCCTGGCCCAGCACCTGGCCGTAGATCGCCGCGCCGCGCCGCTCCGCGTGCTCACGGCTCTCCAGGATCAGCGAGACCGATCCCTCGCCGTAGTTCACGCAGCCCTGGCGCTGGTCGTACGGGCGCATCAGGCGGTCGAACTCGATCGGCTCGTCCGGCAGCGCGTTGGTCGGCCGGGTGTCGGCGCCCTGGTCCTGGACCATCCTGACCAGGTCGAAGACCTTCTTGAGCAGCGGGTAGTAGAAGTTGTCGACGCCCGTCACGGCGATCACGTCGGACGCCCCGCTGTTGATCAGCATGCGCGCGTTGTTGATCTGCACGGACGACGAGGAGCAGCCGGCGTTGGCGGTGTAGCAGGGCCCGGTGGTGCGGGCGAAGGCCGACTGGGCCAGCGCCACGTCCGAGGAGGTGACGGCGATCGAGCTCTCGATGAACAGCGAGGTCGCCTCGATGATGTTCAGGTCACCGATCTCGGTGTTGAGCACCTTGAGGTAGCCCGCGATGTTCGTGTCGACGCCGCCGCGCCCGACCAGGATGCCGGCGTTGGCCAGGGCGCCGGCCCGCACGTCGAGCTTCGCGTCGGTGCACGCCTCGAGGAACGACATCAGCCCGAAGCGGTGCGTGTCGGTGAAGTGTGCGGCGAAGATGCCCGGGATCTCCGGGAAGTACTCGGCGAACGTCTCCGCCGGCAGGTCGACGGTGCCGTAGTAGACCCCGTCCTCGCGGGACGAGATGGCGGTCTTGCCGTGCGAGACGATCTCCCACACGTCCTGGGTGGTGATCGTCGCCCGTCCACCCAGGCCGGGCAGACAGAAGCCCATGCCGGTGACGACCACGTCGCGCGCGTCGGTAACCGACCTCGTCATGTTCATTCCTTCCCCGAAGGTCGCTCGTTCGGGGAAGAGAGTACGGCCTAACCGGACTAATGGGATGTAGCGCCCCTTAGGCCGGCGAGTCCGGCATTAAGGCGAGCCTGCGGGTCAGCGCGTCGTGGTGCGGACGTCGACGACACCCGGCACGTCCGCCGTACCCGTGAAGTCGTCCTTCATGTCGTCCACACCCCACTGCGGCTCGGCCAGGGGCAGGAGGGACTGCCGGTCGGCCCGCGTCTTCGCAACGTCGATCCCCATCGCGGAGTTACGGTCCGCCTTGATCGACTCGTCGGCCTCGCCGTCGCGGTTGAAGGACCACATGAGCTTGGGCTCGCCGTACGGCAGCGGCATGCCCTCGTGGCCGCCGGCGTTGTGCGTGTGCCACGTGTGCCAGGTCTTGCCGTAGGAGTTCATCAGCTGCTTCATCAGCGCCTTCTCCGCCGGCGCGGGCAGGCCGGGAGCGACGAGCTCCCCGGAGAGCACCTCGAAGTTGTGCGGGTGCCAGTAGCCGCGCTCCTCCTCCGGCAGGGTGTCGAACAGGCGCCCGGAGACGATGTACTCGACGCCGATCAGGTTCGCGTCCTTGGTGTTGCCGTCGAACAGCACGCACTGCAGCAGGTCGTCGTTGACCACGCGGCAGAAGTGGTGCGCCTCCATCTGGAACTCGGGCTCACCCTTCGCGCAGTGGAACCCGACGACATAGACGTCGAAACCCGACATCGGCGCGCTGGTCTGCAGCAGGTGCGCGCCCTGCTCCAGGATCGCGCGCCAGGTGTCTTTCGCCTCGCCGGCCGGTGTCGTCGGGCCGCGCCGGGTCTTGATGGCTGGCTGTACGGGCACTCGGGACCTCCTTCGCCGATGGGTCGGAGGACGCGTACCCGGCCGGCGGCGGACCAACCATCCATCCGCCGCTCCCCGGGGCCTGCTACTCTTGCGCCCGTGCAGCGCTGGTATCGGTTTACACCCCCGGCCCGGAACGGGTCGGCGGGCGATTCGCCGCGCTGACCTTCACCCCCGAGCCGGATCACTGAGCCGGCTCGGCACGCGTCCCGGGGCGGCTCGCCCATGAGAGGACGCCATGTCTGTCACCGCCGCGGCGCTCGACGATGCCCGCATCGCCCGGATGAGCCCGCTGATCTCCCCTGCCCTGCTGCGCCACGAGTTCCCGGTCTCGCCTGAGGTCGCCGACGTGGTCAGCCGCGGCCGGGCCGAGGTCGTCGACATCCTCGACGGTCGTGACGACCGCCTGCTGGTGATCGTCGGGCCGTGCTCGATCCACGACCCGGACGCCGCCCTGGACTACGCCTCGCGGCTGGCCGCCGTCTCGTCCGCTCTTTCTGGTGAGCTTCGGGTCGTCATGCGGACCTACTTCGAGAAGCCGCGCACCACCGTCGGGTGGAAGGGTCTGATCAACGACCCGGACCTGAGCGGCGGCTTCGACGTCAACCGCGGACTGCGGCTGGCCCGCCAGCTCCTGCTCGACGTCTCGGCGCTCGGCCTGCCGGTCGGCTGCGAGTTCCTCGACCCGATCACCCCGCAGTTCATCGCCGACATCGTGAGCTGGGGCTCCATCGGCGCCCGCACGGCCGCCAGCCAGACCCACCGGCAGCTGTGCAGCGGCCTGTCGATGCCGATCGGCATCAAGAACTCCACCTCGGGCGACGTCGGCGACGCGGTGGACGGGATCCGCGCCGCGGCGGCCAGCCACGTTTTCATGGGCATCAACCTGGACGGGATCGCCGCCCTGGTCACCACCACCGGCAACCCGGACGTCCACCTGATGCTGCGCGGCGGGTCGAGCGGCCCGAACTACTCGGCGGCGCACGTCTCGGACGCGCTCGCTTCGCTCGAGAAGGCCGACCTGCCGGCCCGGCTGATGATCGACGCGAGTCACGGGAACAGCGGCAAGGACCACACCCGGCAGCCCGGCGTCGTACGCGACATCGCGGCCCGACTGGCCGCCGGCGAGCGCGGCATCGCCGGCGTGATGATGGAGAGCTTCCTGGTCGCTGGCCGGCAGGACCTGGGCGGGTCGTCGATGGTCCGCGGCCAGTCGGTGACGGACGCGTGCATCGACTGGGACACCACCGCCACGCTGCTGGAGGAACTCGCGGCGGCGGTTCGCGCGCGGCGCTGACCCGGAAACGCGCGCGCCGGTAGCTTTAGGAGGCTATGTCCGGGACGCGCTTTCCGTACCATCCAGCGCTCGACGGGGTCCGGGCCTTCGCCGTCCTGGCGGTGCTGCTGTTCCACGGTGGAGTGGCGGCACTGCCGGGCGGCTTCCTCGGCGTCGACGCGTTCTTCGTGCTGTCCGGCTTCCTGATCACCTCGTTGCTGCTCGTCGAGCGGTCCGCGACGGGACGCACGGACCTGGTCGCCTTCTGGGGCCGCCGGGCTCGGCGGCTGCTGCCGGCGCTGCTGCTCGTGCTCGCGTGTGTGGCGGTGGTGTCGCGCTGGCTGCTGCCGCCGACCGAGCTTCCGGCGCTGCGGCTCGACTCGTTGGCCGCGGTCGCCTATCTCGCCAACTGGCGGATGATGTTCCGGGACGGCGACTACTTCGCGGCCACCGGTGCTCCCTCGCCGTTGCAGCACACCTGGTCGTTGGGGATCGAGGAGCAGTTCTACCTGCTCTGGCCGTTGGTGTTCATCGCCGCTGCCGCCCTGCGCCGGTCCAGGACCGTGCTGCTGGCGATCTGCGTCGTGGGCTCCGTGCTGTCGGTGGCGGCGTCCACGGTGCTGTTCTCGCCTTCCGATGTGGACCGGGACTACTACGGGACCGACACGCGTGCGGTGACGCTGCTGGTCGGCTGTGCGCTGGCGGTTCTGTTGTCCGAGCGGGTCGGCGGTGGCGGTCGGCATCGGGCGTTGGGCGCACTGGCCGTGGTCGGCGTGGCGGTCACCGGACTGTTCTGGGCCACGGCGCGCGGCAACTCGCCGTGGCTCTATCGCGGCGGGCTGCCGCTGGTGGCGCTGGCCACCGCCACGGTGATCGCGCATGCCGTGGTCAGCCCTCGATCGCCGACCGCGCGGGTGTTGGCGGTGGCGCCGCTGGTGGCGGTCGGACGGATCTCGTACGGGCTCTATCTGTGGCACTGGCCGCTCTTCGGATGGCTGACCGCTTCCCGCACGGGCCTCGGCGGGTCGGCGCTGCTCGGGCTTCGGCTGGGGGCCGTGTTGCTGGTCGCGACGGCGTCCTACGTGCTGGTCGAAGAACCCATCCGGACCGCCCGCTGGACCCGGCGCCGACCGCGGCTCGCCGGAGCGGCGGCGGGGACGGCGGTGCTGGCCACCGCGGTGCTCGCGGTGCTGGTGACCGTGCCACCGCCGACCCGGCCCGCTCCGGTCATCGCGCTCGACACGGCACCGGCCGCGACTCCGTCGGCCCGACCGCCCACGCAGCGGGCCGGCCGGACACCGGGCGCGCTGCCGCGGATCGCGTTCATGGGTGACTCGGTGTCGTGGTCGCTCGGGACCTACCTGCCCAAGCAGGACAAGCTCCAGGTCACCGCGCGCGGGGTGCCCGGGTGCGGCATCGCGCGGCTCCCGGAGCTGTTCTATGTCGGCTCGCCGCACCCGAACTATCCGGGCTGCGACACGTGGGACCAGCGCTGGCGGCGCGACATCGCGACCGACGACCCGGACGTGGCGGTGATCCTGCTGGACCGCTGGGAGCTGATGGACCGCAAGCTGTCCGGGCGGTACCAGCACGTGGGCGAGCCGGAGTTCGACGCGTACCTGACCCGGGAGCTCGACCTCGCGATCGACATCGTCGGGGTACGCGGCGCACGCGTGGCCGTGCTGACGGCGCCGTACACCCGGCGAGCGGAGCGGCCGGACGGTGGGCTGTGGCCGGAGGACGAGCCCGCGCGGGTGGACGCCTGGAACCGGCTGCTGCGGTCCACCGCCGCGCGGCGTGGCGCCACGGTGCTGGACCTGCAGGCGGTGGTCTGCCCGGGTGGTGCCTTCGCGTGGGACGTCGGGGGTGTGCGGGTGCGCAGCGACGGGCTGCATTTCACTCCGGAGGGCGTACAACAGGTGATCGCGCCCTGGTTGTTGCCCCAGGTGGCCCGGCTCGCGACGGCCTAGGCCCGCGTGGCGACGGTGACCAGCATCGGGATCACCAGCAGCAGGTCGCCGCGTTGGGCGCGGTCGCGCTGGTCGGCCAACCAGTCGTCGGCGTCGCCCGCGATCCGGCTCAGGAACAGCTCGCCCAGGTCGGCGGCGGTCACCACCTCGGACGCGGCGGTGGTACGGACGTCGGTGAACCCCACCGCCCGGAGGAGCTCCGGAGCCTGGCGCGCGGCGAACCCGGACGCCAGCCTGTCGGTGCGTCCGTGCACGACGGCGCGGGTCCGGGCGGGGTCGTCGCCGGCGATGCTGACCGCGTCCCAGTCGAGGTCGACGACGACGACGCGGCCGTTCCTGCTCAGGACGCGGCGGGCCTCCTCAAGGGCTCGGCGCGGGTCGGTCAGGTCGTGCAGCACCTTGTCGGTGCGGTAGCCGTGCAGCTCGCCGTCCTCGAACGGCAGGTGGTGGGCGTCGCCGACACGGTAGTCGCCGTCCGGGCGGCGCTCGCGGGCGACGTCGACCATGGCCGGGTTGTGGTCGAGGCCGGTCGCGGCGGCCCCTCCCGCAGCCAGCTCGGCCACCGCGCGGCCGGTGCCGCAACCGACGTCGACGACCCGATCGCCGGTGTCGAGTGCGAGCAGGTCGTAGCTGTAGGCCCGGAGCCGTGCGCTGCCGTCGAGGGTCTCGAAGCGGTCGAGGGCGCGCAGAAATCCTGCGGGGATCGTCATGATGGTGAGCATGCGAGCTCAGGTGGACCTGAAGTCAACCGTCTCGATCGGCGACCTCGCCGCCCGCTTCGGCCTGGCCACCCACGTGCTGCGGCACTGGGAGGACATGGGCCTGCTGCATCCGGCCCGGACGGGCGCCGGCCGGCGCCGCTACACGGAGGCCGACGCGGAGCGGATCGGCGCGATCCTGCTGGCCAAGGACGCCGGGCTCGGCCTGGCCGACATCCGCGACGTGCTCAGCGCCCCCGGTCCGGTCCGTCGAGCGGCCCTACGCGCCCACCGCGACGCGGTGGAGGCGCAGATCCGCGCCCTGGAGGCGGCCAGAGACGCCCTGGACCACGGCTCACGCTGCCCGGCTGACGATCTGAGCAGCTGCCCCCACTTCCAGTCAGCAGTCAGCCGGCGGCTTGTTTCGTCAACCAGGGTGTGAGGATCGGCAGCACCGTCTCTGGTCGCATGGCGCTCAGGTGGTCCGCGCCCGGGATCAGTTCCACGGTCCAGCCGTTGGTCTCGAGCTCTTCGCGGTGGCGACCCAGCGGCTCGCCGATCGCGACGTAGGCGTCGTTCCACTTCGGACCGTAGGTGATGTTGTCGTCGGTGCCGGCGAAGGCCAGGCGAGGGAGGTTCAGTTTGCCCAGGGCGGCGCGCTCGTCGAAGTCGCAAAGGGACTCGTAGAGGGTGACGTACTGCGCGGTCTGATCGGGCGCACGCGTCACCTCGGCGGCGTCCCAGTCGCCGGGCTCGGCCTGGACGAACTCCCTGCCCTCGTTGGCGACGGCCATCCGGTGCGCGGCGGCCGTGACTGTCCGCATCGCGTCGTAGGGGCCGCCCAGGGGTGGATAGCCGCCTATGACCAGGGCGGTGAGCCGGTCGGTGCGCAGGGCGAGCTGCAGGCCGGAGAGCGCGAGCCAGGAGTAGCCGTAGTAGGCGAACCGCTGCGCGCCGGCCGCGTCCGCGATGGCGAGCAGGTCGGCCGCGACGGCGTCGGCGGTCAGGGTAGCGGGCTTCGGGTGGTCGGTCAGGTGGCCCTCGTAGTCGGCGGTGACCACGCGAAAGCCGGCCTCCGCGAGCCCGGCGGCGAGCGTGTGGCCGAGGGCGGGGTCGACGCCCCAGGCACGCATCTGCTCGCCGGCCTCGCCTTCGATCACCGTGGTGCTGACGGGGAGCAGGACGGCCGGTCCCGCGCCGCGGACCGACACGTCGATGGTCGTGTCGTCGTGCATTCGTGCGGTAGCCATGAAAACACTATACACTGTAAGGACTATGGATTCGGACATCGACGCCCACGTACGCAGGCTCTGGCGACACCGGGGCACGACGATTCCCGGCCCGCGCCGCGGCCCGGCCCAGCAACTGGACCTCGACGAGATCGTCGCGGTCGGCATCGACCTGGCCGACACCTCGGGCCTGGAGGCGGTCTCGACGCGAGCGGTGGCGACCCGCCTGGGCAGGACCGCGATGGCGCTCTACCCGTACGTGGGCACGAAGGAGAACCTGCTCGCCCTGATGCAGGACCAGGCAAGCGCGATGCCGACGTGGCCGGACCCACCCTCGTCCCTGGCCGACGCCCTGCTCGCGTGGTCGACGGCGCTGTTCGACGTCTACCTGGCGCACCCGTGGCTGACGGAGCGCAACTGGTCGCAGGCGAGTCAGGGCCCCAACGAGCAGGACTGGCTGGAGCGCCTGGCCGGAATCCTCGCCGCCTGGCAGGTCCCCGACCACCGCCGCTCCACCGCGGTCACGATGCTCTACGCGACCGTGCGCGCGACGGCCTCGACCACCGCGGCCTACCGACGGCTGTCCCCGGCCGGCGCGGACGAGTGGCTGGCCCGAGCCACCGCGATCCAGACCCACGTGCCCGACCTACGCGACCGCTACCCCCTCTCGACCGCCCTGGCGCCGCCGACCCCGGACTGGCGGGCCAACCCGCACGCCGCCCTCATCGCCGGCGTCCGCCTCCTCGCGTCCGCGCTCTGAGCCCGACCTGGGCGCCCGGCGGCTGGCCGGCATCGGCCGCGGCCATGAACCCACGCCGCTAGCCCGGAAGGTTCAGGCAGAACGGCTTGCCGGCCGGGTCGGCGAAGACCCGGAAAGTCTTCTCGCTCTTGGACAGCAGGGTCGCACCCAGGGCAAGCGCTGCCTGCTCCCCCGCGTCCAGGTCGTCGACCAGGACGTCCAGGTGGACCTGTTGCGGGTAGGCCGGGTCCGGCCAGCGCGGCGCCACATAGTCGGCCACCTGCTGGAACATCACCGGCTGCGCGCCCTCTTCGCCGATCATCGCCATGCCGTCGGCCTCGTACGTGATCGGCTTTCCGAGCAGCTCCGCGTAGAACGCGGTCAAGGCCGGAGCGTCCGGGCAGTCGAGCATCACGCCCACCAGGGTGGTGGCCGGGTCGTCGGCCCTCAGGCACAGGTCGAACGGGTGGCCCGCCGGGTCAGCGACCGTGTGCCAGGTTTCGTTGCGCCGCAACAGGGTGCCGCCCAGCGAGACCGCCAACGCCACGCCCGCCTCCAGGTCGGGCACGCGTAGGTCCAGGTGCGCCTGCTGCGGCCGCTCCTGGCCCGGCCACCGCGGCGGTCGATGGTCGGGCGCCGGCTGAAGGTCGACCCGCCACCCCTCGGCCGTGCGCAGCGTGATCCAGTCGTCGCCGACGCGGGTCTCCTGCCAGCCCGCCAGGCCCTGGTAGAACGCCGACAGGCCGGCGATGTCGGCCGCGTCGAGCACCACGGCCTCAAGCTTTCCGATCATCACGATCTCCCCTCCGACTGCCAGAGTGCCGCCGGGGTACGACAGAAATCAGCCGCCCGCGATCGTGTCCGCGACCCGGCGCAGCCCGGCGGGGGTCGCGAGATACCGGGCGAACTCCGCCCGCCGCGCGTCGGTCGCGGCCCCGGGCGACAGCAACGCCGCCTGCTCCGCGGACGACTCCAGCACCCGCTCCGCCCACGGCCGGCGCGCCGCGTCGTAGCCCGAGACGTCGTCACGCGCCAACCGCGACGCCAGGTCCACCGCGTCGAGCAGCCCCAGGTTGAGCAAGGGCCCACCGATGCCCGCCACCACGTGGGCCGCGTCCCCCGCCAGCAGCACCCGGCCGGCGCGATAGGACGACGCGATGCGGTTCTGCCGTGACGTCGACCGCCGCAGCACGTGCGGCCCGGGACCGGTCGGGGCGCCGAGCGACACAGGCCCGCCCAGCACCCGCTCCAGGCTCGCCCGCACCTCCTCGACCGTCACCGGCCCGGCCGCGGACGAGGCCGAGGCCGTGGACGAGGCCGAGGACACCGCCGTGTCCCACTCCAGCGTCGTCACCAGATGCGGCCCCCGACCGAACCGCGCGAACGAGAACACCCCGCGCGGCGTGCGGTGGAACAGATACGGCCGGTACGGCCCCAGCCGCCCACGGAACCGCGACACCGGAAGCACCACGTGCGCGCTCCGCGACACCACCCGCTCGTCGGACGTGCCGGGAAACCCGAGACCGGCCGCCTTCCGCACCATGCTGTGCGCACCGTCGCAGCCGACCACGTAAGAGGCTTCCACGGTGTAGGGACCCGACGGCCCCACGACGGACACCGTCACACCGTCCGACGACGGATCAAGACCGACGACCGAATGCCCACGCCGGACCGGCACCCCGGCCCCGAGCACCGACTCGAGCTCCCGTTGCGGCACCGGCAGGACGTAGACCGGGTTGTCGCGCAGGCGCCGCAGGTCGAGCGGGAATCCCCCGTACATGAACCGCGGGGCCGGCCGGCGACGGGGAAAGAACCCCCGGTCGGCCAGCAGCGGCACCGCCCGGCCGACGACCCCGTTGGCCTTGGGCGAAAGACTGGGCGAAGGCAACGCCTCCAACACGAGAGGGCGTACGCCCGACCGGGCGAGCTCCGACGCCAGCATCAACCCGACAGGTCCGGCACCCACGACAACGACCACCATGCCGTCAACCGTAGTTGACAAACATCGGAACCGTCAACGACGGTTGACAACGACCTAGAGCGGATTACCCGCCGTCAGCCGCAACGTGAACCCCGACTCGTCCCGCGAGAACGCGACGTAGTTGCACGACTGGTGGGTGATCCACAGCCCCAACCCACCGGTCGCACTGTCACGCGAAGGGACCAACCCCGCGAACGGGTCGGTCGGCCCGGTGCCTCCGTCGGTCACCGACACCACGATCCGGTCGGGGCCGGACCAGTAGCAGACCCGCACCGGCGGCAGCCCGTGCCGCAGCGCGTTGGTCACCACCTCACTGACCGCGATCACCAGCTCGTCGACCTCGTCGGCCGGCAGACCGGGATCGACGAGGCCAACGGCGGCCCGGGCACGGGACGCCGTCGGGTCGACCAGGGTGATCAGCGGCGGCCCGGACTGCACCACGTCCGGCGCGACCGGCGGCCAGGCGGACAGGAACGACGCGGGCGCGTCATAGGTGGCGCTCACGGCATGAGTGCCGTCGGCGTGCAGCGCACGCGGGTGGGTGCGGGCGACGTCGGCCAGCACCGCGGACGGGGTGATCCGGGTGTCGTAGGCGCACAGGCTCCACAACGGGAACTCGTCGTACGCGTGGTTGATGGCCGACTCGTAGCGCGCCCACCAGTGCCACGTCGCGCCGAACGACGGCCGCGGGATCTCGCCCACGATCCGGATCTGCGGGGCGCCCTCGGCGACGTAGCCGGCCAGCAGCTCCCGATAGGCCCGGATGGCGGCGGCGGGCCGCGCGTAGACGCTCCCGCCCGCCATGAACGTGACCCCGCCCAGCACCCCAGCAGGCAGGGCGCGGCGCACCAACAAGGCCTTCTCCGGACCGAGCGACACGACCGTCGGCTCCTTCTCGTCGACGCCGCCGGTCAGGAACGGCACCAGGACGGCGAGCAGTTCGTCGTCGGTGTCGTAGTAGACGGCCTCGTGGAAGTAGCCGACGTGCCCGGCGGCCGCACCGCTGCGGGTCATCGCGCCTCCACCCGGATGTTGGGGACGCGCAGCAGGTCGACCAGGCGGGCAGCGGCCGGCAACGGCGTGCGCAGGACCGCGGTGGCACCACGGTCGCGGGCGTAGGAGGCGAGCTGGAGCAGCGAGCGGTGGTCGACGAAGTCGAGGCTGCCGGCCTCGACCACGAGCTCACCGTCGACCACCGCGGGCGCCACCCGGTCAAGGGCCCGGGCCAGGGCCGCCGCGCCGGTGGCGTCGAGCTCGCCGGAGATGGAGAGCTGGCCGGTGCCGGCCGCCGCGTGCAGCCGGAACGGCACGTCGGGCACGTTGTGGACGGGGTGCAGGCAGGCCAGATCGGCCAACACGGCCGGATCGACCACATGCCGGTCATAGGCGCACAGCCCGTACAAGGGATGCCGGGAGATGAACCGGTCGATCAGGTGCTCGTAGGTGGCGAAGGCCGGGGACACCAGCGGGGTCACGTCGCCCACCACCCAGAGTCCGGTGTAGCCGTCGGCAAGAGCGGCGAACGTCGCCGACGCCCAGATCTCGACCTGGGCCGCCGGGTCCAGCGCGCCGCCGGTCAGGTAGGCGTCGGGCAGCGGCGACGCCGGCACCCCGTCGATGTCGGGCAGGTCGTCGCCGACGAGCCGGAGTGCGGCGCCCGCGGCCCGGCCCTCGGCGAGGAACCGGCGGGCGGCCGCCAGGAACTCGGCACGGTCGGCATAGGCCCAGCACAGGTGGCGCCCGGCACCCGCAGGCCGGGCGGCCTGGACGCCAGCCGCACGCATCCCGACAGCCTACCGCCACCCCGACCGGCACCGAATGCACAGCCCGCGGCCATCTCATGGTCAGCCGGCAGGACCCCTGGAGATCATCTTCCATTCATCAAACGCCGTCAATGTGCTGCGCATGACACGGCTCAGCCGACGCATCTTCGTCCTCGGTGGACTGGCCACTGTAGGCGCGACGATCGTCCCCCTGTCCGCCCAGGCGGCTCCCCCGTACCCCTTCAAGCTCGGCGTCGCCAGCGGCGAACCCGCGGCCGACAGCGTGGTCCTCTGGACCCGCCTGGCGCCGACCCCGCTCAACGCCGACGGCCAGGGCGGCATGCCCAACGCCGACGTGACGGTGGAATGGCAGGTGTCCACAAGCGACACGTTCGCCACGATCCAGGCGCAGGGCACCGTCACCGCCCGTTACGCCGACGCACACTCCGTGCACGTGGTCGCCGGCGGGCTCGCGCCGGACTCCGACTACTACTACCGGTTCCGCGCCCAGGGCCACATCTCGCCCGTCGCGCGCACCCGCACCACGCCGGCCGTCGGCACCTTCGGCCGTGACTTCACGATGGCCTTCGCCTCCTGCGCGCACTACGAGAGCGGCTACTACACCGCCTACCGGCGGATGGCCGAGGACCGGCCCGACCTGGTGCTGCACCTCGGCGACTACATCTACGAGGGTGGCGTGGGCAGCGGCGTACGCCAGCACGTCGGCGCCGAGATCGTCAGCCTGGCCGACTACCGGCGGCGGTACGCGCTCTACAAGTCCGACCCGGACCTGCAGGCCGCGCACCACGCCGCGCCGTGGCTGACGGTGCCGGACGACCACGAGGTCGAGAACAACTATGCCGGCACCGTGCGCGAGAACAACACCCCGGTGCTGACCGCGGCGCAGTGGACGGCCCGGCGCACCGCCGCCTACAAGGCGTACTACGAGAACATGCCGCTGCGGCCGGCGTCCGCGCCGAGCGGCAACAGCATCCAGCTCTACCGCCGGGTCCGCTGGGGCCAGCTGGCCACGTTCCACATGCTCGACACCCGGCAGTTCCGCGACGACCAGGCGTGCGGCGACGGCAGCAAGGTCTGCGCCGATGCCGACCTGGCCAGCCGCAGCATCACCGGCGCGGCTCAGGAGGCCTGGCTGCTCGACGGGCTCGGCCAGCAGCTCGGCACCTGGGACATCATCGGCCAGCAGGTGTTCTTCGCACGCCAGTTCACCTCGACCGGCGCGGCCAGCATGGACGCCTGGGACGGCTACCGCGCGTCTCGGTCACGGATCCAGACCGGGTGGCAGCAGCGCGGCGTGCGCAACCCGGTGGTGCTCACCGGGGACGTGCACCGGGCCTGGGCCAACGAACTCAAGGCCGACTACGCCAACCCGAGCTCGGCGACCGTCGGCACGGAGCTCGTCTGCACGTCCATCTCGTCGACCGGCGACGGCAGCGGCTCCACCACGATCCCGAACGTGGCGACCAACCCGCACCTGCGCTTCTACCAGGACCGCCGGGGCTACACCCGCACCACCATCAGCCGTGCCCAGATCCGGGCCGACTTCCGCGCCGTCGGCAGCGTCACCGAGCACGGCGCCGCCGTCACCACCGCGCGCTCGTTCGCCATCCTCGACGGCCGCCCCGGCCTGCAAGCCCTGTAGGAGACCACAGTGCTACTGCCCACCGCGATCGTCGCGGCCCTGCTCGCCGTGCCCGCCGGCGTCACGGTCACGACCGCCAACAGCGTCGCCACCGGTGACCAGGACGGCGGTGCCGTCGCCACCAACCGGAACGGCGACGTCGCCGTGGTCTGGGAGGACGACCGCGCCGAGTCGAACCCCGGCGACAACACCAACTCCGAGATCTACGTGCGGCTGTTCCGCAACGGCACCAGCGCGTACGAGAAGAAGCTCTCCGCCGGCGGCACCGCGGGCGTGAAGTGGAAGCACGTCAGCCCGGACGTCGGCCTCGACGATCGGGGCAACGCCGTCGTGGTCTGGAACGACGACCCGGACGGCAACGGCACGTACAACGTGGTCTATCGGGTCATCTCGCCGGCGGGCACGGTGCTCGGCCAGGGACAGGTCAACGCCGACGCGGCCGGCCAACAGCTGAGCCCGAAGGTGGCGGTCGACCCGGACGGCACGTCCAGCAACCCGTCGTCGGTCGCGTTCTCCGTGGTCTGGGAGGACGTGCAGGGCACGGTCACGCGCATCAAGGCGGCCGGCTACAGCAACATCGCCACCAAGCTGTACGAGGTGGTGGCTAGCCAGTCGACCGGCGCGCACCACCTGCCCGACATCGCGGTGTCGGCGTCCGGCGACGCGCTGATCGTGTGGGACGAGGACGGCGACGGCAACGGCTTCTACCAGATCGGCCTGGTCCGGCTGGCCAAGGGCAACGGCGCCGTCAATCTGACCCGGCGGGCGGCCAACGGCAACGGCGGCGGCCAGCAACGGCATCCGACGATCGCGGCCAACTTCAACGGCGACTTCACGGTCGCCTGGGAGTCCGACCACACGGGTACGCCCGGCATCTGGACGCGCTCGTTCGCCGCGAACGGCGACCCGAAGCACGCCGACGTGGAGGTGACCAGCACGGCCGGTGCGGCGACACCCGCGGTCGGCATCGACGACCAGGCCGACAGCGTGGTCGGTTGGACGGTCTCCGGGGTCGACGTCTGGGCGCGCGGGTTCAACCCGGACGGCACGTCGGACGGCCGGCTGCCGGCGCAGACCTACAGCAACACCACCACCGGTCGGCAGGACCAGCTCAGCCTGGCCGTGTCGCCGTGGGGCGAGATCGTCGTGACCTACACGGACGACAACGACGGCAACCTGTACGACCAGGTGCTGCTGGCACTCGGGGGCTCCAACTCCCAGTGGTGAACGCGAAGGGGTGCCCGGACCCGTGCGGTCCGGGCACCCAATTCCGCGTCAGCTCAGGATGCCGCCGAGGTTGCCAAGGACACCGCTGAGGAAGGTGACGACGCTACCAAGCAGAGCAGTAAGCATTTGGAGACCCCGTTCGTTCGATACTGAAACCGGATACAACACGCGCCACAGTCGTTCAGTCACTGACTGCAACGTCACGGTAACAGTGAGCGACGATCGGTGTCCCAATCTTCACTTTTGGTCGGATAATTTTCTCGATCGGCCAGACTTACGCCGCCATGAAGTCCTTGATCGCGGCATTGCACTCGTCCGCGTGGGTCCACGGGATACTATGCGGCGCGCCCTCCAGCGGCACCAACCTCAGGTCCTTGACCAGCGGCGGGAGCCGCTTGCCGGTCGACGCGAACGGCAGCACCTGGTCGGCCGTGCCCTGCACCGCCAGCATCGGCACGTCGATCCCCACGACGTCCTGGCGGAAGTCGGTCAGCCACGAGTCGACACAGTCGTACGTGCCGATCGGCGACGCGGTGATGCCGACGTTCCAGTGCGCGTTCCAGGCTTCCTGACTCAGCCGGTCACCACCCATGAGGTCCTGGACGTTGAAGAACAGGTCGAAGAACTGTTTGATCCACAGTGGTCGGTCCTTGGCGCAGGTCTCCTTGGCGCCCTCGAAGACCGACCCGTCCACGCCCTCGGGGTTGTCTCCGGTCTTGAGCAGCATCGGCGCCAAGGGGCTGAGCAGAACGCCCTTGGCGACCCTGGCCGAGCCGTACTGGCCGAGATAGCGGGTGATCTCACCGGTGCCCATCGAGTGCCCGATCAACACCGCGTCCCGCAGGTCCAACGTCTCCATCAGGATGTTGAAGTCCGCCGTGAACGTGTCGTAGTCGTACCCGCCGCCCGGCTGTGACGACTTTCCGAAGCCGCGCCGGTCGTAGGTGATGATCCGGTACTTGCCCCGCAAGGGGCTGACGATCTTCTCCCACGACTGCCCACTGAGGGGGTACCCGTGGATGAGCACAACCGGCTGACCCGAGCCGTGGTCCTCGTAGTAGATCTTGACCGGCTCGGTGTTCTCCTGACCCACGGTCACGTACGGCATCTGCGGACCCCCGTCCTCGTCGGAACCGACAAGGTCAACGCTGCCGACGACGGACCGCTCCGCGCATCACCCAAATACGTTAGAGGCACCGGCAGCGGTGTCAGCCCAGTGCTTTTCGCAGCAGTGCCGTCAACTGGTCCTGCTCGTCGGGTGAGAGTCGCCCGACCGCCGTGCGCGCGAAGGTGAAGGCTGTTGCGAACCGGTGGTTGATCTCGTCTCCCCGAGGGGTTCGCGCGACAAGTCGGGCGCGGCGGTCCCGGGGATTCGGTTCGCGGGTGACGAGGCCGAGCGCTTCGAGACGCGCGACGATCTGAGTGATATTGGAGGCATCGCAGCCGAGCTCCTCGGCCAGGGCGCCCATGCCGCGTCGCTCGTCGAGGCGCCCGAGCACACATGCCTGTGCCGGGCTGAGCGACAACTCGGCCGCGGCCGACTCGTAGGCGCGGTCGTAGACGTCGACCAGGTCGAACAAGACGGCCTCGGCGTCGGACGAGGTGGTCACCGGTCCGTTCGGCAGCGCCATGGCAATCATCCTAGACGATTACTTGATTCGCTCAAGTAGCTGTGCTCCAATGATCCTTGATTGACTCAAGCAATCGGAGGACTGATGGGCAGCATGAACGCGGTCGTCCTTGACCGGTTCGGCGGAGTCGACGAGCTCTCGACGCGCCGGATACCGCTCCCGGAGGTCGGCGATGACGACGTCCTGATCCGGGTGGCGTTCGCAGGGGTGGGGTCCTGGGACGCGGTCGAGCGGCAAGGGGACTACGACGGCGCTTTCGGTGTCGCGTCGACCTTTCCCTACGTTCTCGGCTGGGACGCGGCGGGCACGGTGGCCGCACTCGGACGCAACGTCACCCGATTCAGCGTGGGCGAGCGTGTCTACGCTGCGACGATGCCGGTGAAGCGCGGCGGCTGCTACGCCGAGTACGCCGTCGTCGAGGCGGAGTTCGTGGCGCGTGTGCCCGACCGGCTGCCGACCGAGCAGGCCGGCGCGATGCCGTGGGATGCCCTGACCGCACTGAGCGGCCTCGATCTGCTCGGCCTGCGACCGGGCGGAACGCTCATGGTGTTCGGCGCCAGCGGGGGCGTCGGGCACATGGCCGTGCAGCTGGCGCGGCACCGCGGCATCCGGGTGTTGGCGGTGGCCTCTGGCGACGACGGTGTGGGCCTGGCCCGGCGGCTGGGCGCCGACGACGTGGTCGACGGTCGCGAGGACGATGTGCTGGCTGCCGCTTTCGAGTTCGCACCAGCCGGGCTCGATGCGGCTCTGGTCACCGTCGGAGGCGAGACCACCGAACGGGCTCTTCGTGCGGTCAAGAGCTCCGGCCGGATCGCTTGGCCGAACGGTGTCCAGCCTGTGCCTGTGACTTCGCCTGGCGCGACGGTGTCCTTCTACGACGGGGATCGAAGCCGCACCGCCACCGATCAGCTGAACGCGATCATCGAAGCGAGTTCTTTCGAGGTCCACCTCGCCCGGACCTTCCCGTTGGAGCACGTCGAAGACGCGCACCGCGCCCTGAACGAGCACTATGTCGGGAAGCTGGCCCTCGAGGTCGGACAGGACGCGACAGGGCGCCGGCCCTAGTCGCCGAGGGCGTCCAGGAAGGTCTTCGACGGCACGAAGAAGAGGTTGCCGGTGACCGCGCGGGAGAAGTCGAGGATGCGGTCGTAGTTGCCTACGGGGTCACCGATGAACATGTTGCGCAGCATCTGCTCGATCACCGAGGGGCGGGCGGCGTAGCCGATGAAGTAGGTGCCGAACTCACCCTTGGCCGGGCTGCCGAACGGCATGTTGTCCCGCACGATCTTGTGTTCCGTGCCGTCCGCGTCCTTGATCGTGGTGAGCAGCCGGTGGGCCGACGACGGGATGGCGGCGTCGTCGAGCTCGACGTTGGACAGCTTGTCGCGGCCGATGATGTTGTTCTGCTGCTCGACCGTCAGCGTGTTCCAGGCCGCCAGGTCGTGCAGGTACTTCTGCACCACCAGGTAGCTGCCGCCCTCGAAGTCGGGGTCGTCGCTGCCGATCAGCGCGGCCTGCTCGGAAGCGGGGCCGGTCGGGTTCTCCGTGCCGTCGACGTAGCCGAGCAGGTCACGGAAGTCGAAGAACCGGAAGCCCTGCGTCTCGTCGACCGCCATGGCGGCGCCGTCGAGGCGGCTCAGGATCTGCGTGGCCAGCTCGAAGCAGAGGTCCGGCCGGGCCGCGCGGATGTGGAACACCACGTCGCCCGGCGTCGAGACGGCCTCGTGCTCGGCACCGCGGATCGCCGGCAAAGCGTGCAGCCGGGCCGGTTTCGGCCCGTCGAAGATGCGGCTCCAGGCGGCGGCGCCGAAGCCGACCACACAGGACAGTTGCGCCTCCAGGTCGCGGAAGCCGACGGACCGCACGAGACCCGGCAGGTCACCACAGAGCTCCCGGGTACGCGCGGCGGCGGCATCGCCCTCGTCGATGGTGATGACGAGCACGAACGCGGCGCGGCTGAGCGGCGCGAGCACCGCCTGCGGTTCGATCATGGCGCCACGTTACAGCGCCTCAGTCGACGGCACGGTCCAGCTCGGCCCAACTCACGTTCAGGGTGACCAGGGCGCCGTCGCCGGTGCCGCTGACGTGGTCGACCTGCGCGCCGCTGACGTACACGTCGTTCTCGAACTGCTCGCCGCGGTCGATCAGCAGGTAGCCCGTGGCCATGTAGAGCTCCGCCGGCCCGGCCGGCAGTTGGGGCCGGACCTCCGTGTCGGGCTGCTGCACCGCGTCGACCATGCCGACCGGCACCCCGGCCGCGTCGTGGACTTCCATGCCCGGGGTGACCTGGGCGATGGCGGGCGGGTCGTCGGTCTCTTCGATGGTCGACATGAAAAGGGGAATGCCCCGATCCGGACAGATCAAAACCGGTCTTCCGCTATGCGGAGAGGGCGCGCTCGAGCTGGCCGCGCAGGCCGGGCTCGTCGTCGGGCACCTGGGCCAGCGCGGCGGCCAGCACCGGACCCGCCTCGTCGGGTCGGCCAGCCGCCCGCAGCAACTCGCCGTGCAGCAGGCCCGCGAAACCGGCCTGGGTGCCGGCGCCCAGCGCGCGGAAGCCCTCGGCCGCCCGGGCGGCCCGCGGGATCGCCTCGTCCGACCGGTCGAGCCGGTCCAGCAGCCGGGCGCCGTCGTAGTCGAGCATCGCCCGCTCCCACACCGCGTGGGGCTCGTCGGGCAGCGGCATCGCGGCGGCGTCGGCCTCGGCCAGCGCTGCGAGGGCCGGCTCCGGCTGCCCTGCCCACAGCAGCGAGGTGGCGTGCCGGCGGCGGGTGCGCAGCACGTCGACCGGACGTCCGGCGGCGGACCAGGCCTTCGCCGCGTCGGCGAACCGGGCCGCGGCCGTCGCGTCCCGGTCGAGCCGGTCCAGCGCCTCGGCCAGCCGCTCCGTGACCTGCGCGAGCGCCTCCGGGTCGTCGCCGGCCGCGATCGTGTCGGCCATCGCGCTCAACTGGGCCAGCACCGACTCGTGCTCGGACAGCTCGTGATAGACGGCGACCAGCAGGTCGCGCACGGCCAGCGCCTGCGGCTCGGCGGCGGCGTCGAACGCGGCGAGCGCCTCCTCGCCGACCTCAGCCGCGTCCAGCGGCCGGCCGGCGTTGAGGTAGGCGATCGCGAGCTCGTACTGCGTGTGCGGGACGGTCTCCCGATCGCCGGACGCGGTCAGCGCGGCTATCTCCTCGGCCAACGGGGCGATCGCCTCGGCGGCGCGCGCCGAGTTGGCGAGCAGTCCCGCCCGCTGCCGCGTGACCATCCGGCGCAGGGCCGGCGCGCAGGGCACCGCGAGCCCCTCGTCGAACGCGGCCAGCGCCTCCTCTCCCCGGTCGAGCTGGCGCAGGGTGACGCCGTGCAGGAGGCAGGCGTGCGCGAGCTCGTCGGGCAGGCCGACCGCCCGGAAACGCTCACGGCTCTCGGCCGCAGCCGCCTCTGCCTCCTCGGTCTCGCCGAGCCGGCCGAGGGTCTGCGCGCGCAGGGCGAGGATCTGGCCCAGCACGGACGGGTCGTCGACCGCGCCGGCGTGCTCCTGCGCCACCCGGCCCGTGGCCACCGATTCCGGGATCCGGCCGGTGGCGGCCTGCGCGTACGCCAGCCGCAGGTGCGCCCGGGCCAGCCGCTCGGGCGCGCCGTCGGCGACCAGGTAGCCCGTGGACTCCTCGATCAGCTCGCGGCCCTCGTCGATCCGGCCCGTGCGCAGCAGCGCCATGCCGAGCCGGCCGCGCACCACCTGGCGGCGCGCCTCGTCACCGGCCGTCGCGTAGAGCGCGTCCGCCTGCCGCCAGGCCGCCTCGGCAGCGGCGTCGTCATCGTCCGCGGCCGCGCGGCTGCCGGTGCCGTCCGTGCGGCGGGCGCGTTGCAGGTCGGTCAGGGCACCGGCGCCGTAGCGCTCGTCGAAAGCCGCCCAGGCCGCGAACGCCGCGTCCTCGCGGCGGGTGCGGAACGCGGCCTCGGCCAGGTCGAGCAGCTCGTCCGGCCCGTCGGTCGCCGGCACGGGATCCGTCCACGACGGACGGGACGGCGGCGGCGGCTCGGCGGCGGCGGACGTCGAGGCGGCCCACCGGGACCCCGGCACGGCCAGCTGGAATCCGGTCTCGATCGGCGCGGCGGCCAGCGTCTCCCGTACCCGCGTCGACTGGTGGTCGGTGCCGTTGCGCGCGTCGAAGCGGTCCGCGAGGTCGAGCGCCCGCGCGGTCAGCTCCTCGGCGACGGCGCCGACCGGCCGCCCGCCCGCGGTCAGGGCGCCGCGGCCGGACGTGTCGAGCCGGCGCAGCACGAGCGCCGCCGCGGCGGAGAAGGTCATCGTCGCGTACGGCGTGGGCGAGCGCTCCAACCAGTCGAGGTGGCGCTCGACGATCTCCAGGCCCAGCACCTCGTTGCCGGTCGCCGCGCAGAAGGTGACGTGGTCGGCGATCTCGGCCAGGTCGGCCAGGCGCGTGCGGTGCAGCCGGTACGCCCGCCGGTGCGCGTCGCGGGCGGCGTCGGCCCGCCCGGTGCGCAGATAGGGCAGCAGCAGCGTGGTGTAGATGGACTGAGGCTGCTCGGTGCAGGTCAGATCGCCGGCCAGCACGGGCTCGGCGAGCGCGATCGCCTCCTCGTCGTGACCGCGCTCGGCCAGCCAGTCCGCCTTGCTGGTGGGGTCGCAGCCGACGCAGTCGGAGAGGTCGTCCCGCGGCGCGGTGCACCAGCGCTCGAACCAGCCCTGTGCCGCGTCGAGGTCACCGACGTGGCGCGCGACCAGGTGGCGGTACGCGTAGACCGCGTGCGGGCTGTGGCCGCCGGCCCGCCAGCGCCGCTCCATGTCGTCGAGCACGTCGGCGGTGCGTGCCAGCGGGATCTCCGGAAACCCGGTCAGCCCGTTGACCATCTGCTTGAACGACCAGAGCAGGCTGTGCGTCCAGCCGCCGTAGCGCACGAGGTCCTGATCGAACGCGGACAGGCACCAGCTGAACGTCACGAACGAGCGGCCGTGCTCGCCGCCGTAGACGTAGCCGTTGGTGGCCAGCATCCGCGCCTCGAACGCCTCGTCGGTCAGCCGCTGCGCGTCAGCGTGGGCGATCGCCTGTTCCAGCAGGGCGATCTGGGCGGCGCCGTAGGGCATCTCGCGCGCCTGGTCGAGCATCTCGGTGACGTTCACGGCCCGGTCTCCGGTTCGGTCGGCACCGCGCGGTCGAGCAGCCCCAGGAACGAGCGGTTGAGCAGGGCGGCGTCGGCCGGGCGGATGGGGTGGTAGCCGAGCAGCAGGGCCTGGCCGTAGAGCGCCTCGACGGCGAGCTCGACCAGGTCGGCGGTGGGCAACACGGTGATCCGGCGGACCAGGGCGTTGCGGTGGTTGAGCACGAGCTGCGGCCGGGTGTCGGCGCGGCGGTCGTCGAGGGCGGCGAGCACGTCGGACCACACCGCGTCGGCCTTCTCGCGCGTGGCGCGCAGCTCCTGCCGGAACGAGGTCTCCCGGTCGACCAGGTAGACGGCCGGCACGCTGGGCGGATCGAAGGCGCGCAGCACCACCTCGCAGCCGAGCCGGTCGAGCGCCCGCTGCGCGGTCGCGGTGAACCCGCGCAGGGCGGCCTCGGCGGCCGGCTCGACCGTCTCGAACCGGGTGGCCAGGTCGGACGGGTCGAGCCGCTCGATCCGCACGCCGCGCTCGACCTGCGCCAGCCGCTGGATGATCTCGGCGTCGTAGGTGTAGCCGGCGTTGATCAGGGCCAGGTCCTGCGCGGCCGCGATGCCGGCGAGCTGGCGGAACTGGTCGGTGGTGGCGCTGTAGCGGATCACGCCGTGCCGTTCGCGGAACTCGCGCAGCGTCATCCGGCCGACGTTGGTCTCCATCGGCCACCAGGAGGCGACCAGGTCGAGCATCACGTCGTCGTGCAGGGCCAGCGCCTTCACGCCGAGGTGGTGCACGTGCAGGAACTCGCCGAGCCGGCGCGGGTCGGTGCGGGCCAGCCGGACCAGCCAGCCGCGCAGCTGGTCGCCGAGCGCCTCCCGGGTGCTGTCGAGCAGGCCGTCCTCGTAGAGCGCCTCGCGGCTGGCGGTCGGGCGCAGCTCGCTGGTGTCGACCACGCACCGGGCGAAGAAGGCCCACTCGGGCAGGAGGCCCTCGGCACTCTCGGCGAGCAGCATGTGCTTGAGGTAGACCCGGTGGCCGCCGCGCTGGGCCGGGTTCAGCGGCTGCGGCATGACGAAGGCCGCGCCGGTCAGGCCCGCCTCCGGCACCGACAGCGGGATCACGTCGAACGGGGTCAGGCCCATGGTGCGCTCGGCGTACGCCGTCCACGCGCGGTTGCTGGCCGACTCCCAGGGCGCGCTCACCACCGGACCGGTGGTCGGCGTGCCGTCGACGGTGACCTCGACCGGCAGCTGGTCGCCGTAGAGCCGGGCCAGCTCCAGCACCGTGGCGGAAGCGAACCAGCTCTTCGCGCCGGGTCGGGGCACCAGGGTGACGGTGGTGCCGACCGGGTGCTCGCCGTCGACCTTCTCGACCAGATAGCGGCCGTCGTCGAAGCCCGTCCACCGCACGGCGGGGTGCCCGGCGGCCCGGGTGAGCACGACGATCTCCCGCGCCACGAGGAAGCACGACAGCAGGCCGATGCCGAACTGGCCGAGGAACTCGTGCCGGGCGAAGCCGAGGTCGTCGCGCTTGGAGCTGCGGCCGATGGTGGCCAGCAGCTCGTGGACCTGCGACTCCGTGAGCCCGACGCCGGAGTCGGTGACCCGCAGCCCGTCGCCGGCGGTGTCGAGCGCCACGCTGCCCGGAGCGCCCGGCTCCACCAGGCGACGGGCGGTGATCGCGTCGACGGCGTTCTGCAGCAGCTCGCGGACGTAGACCCGCGGGCTGGCATAGAGGTGGTGGCTGAGCAGGTCGACCAGGCCGGCGAGGTCGACCTGGAAGGTGCGGTGAGCGTCCATGGCGGTGCCAAGGTACCGCCCGTTCGCACGTCTCGTGTGCCCCGGCCACGGTGGCCGCCGTCGGGCCACGGCGGCCACCCTCGGCAATGCCTCCGGCGTTTCTGTCGCGCCAATGACAATTGGCATTGGCGCAACCCCATGGTGTGCGATTGACTTGCGTTCGTCATCATCCATACTGGACATCGGACGACGTGGTTTACCGACCACCGATCGACCTGCGATCCTGGTTGGTTCGCATTCGCTCCGCCGGCGAATGAGCCAATCAATTCATGTCATGTGACACAGTGATTCACCGGGACCGACCACCAGCGCCACCCGACCGAGGGAGCCCGATGGCCGACGATTCCGCGCGCATCCCGACCGAACGCCAGATCACCGCCACCCTGGCCCGGTGCCCGCTCTTCCGCGGCCTGCCGTCCGAAGCCCTGGCCGACCTGACGACCCATGTGACCCCGTTCGACGTGCACACCGGCACGATCCTCTGGGACCAGGGCGACGAGCCGCTCGACCTCGTCGTGGTGCACAGCGGCCAGCTCTGCGAGTTCCAGCCGAGCAGATCCGGTCGCCGTTCCGTGATGCACGTGAAAGGCCCGCCGCACGCGGTCGGCGACATCGCCGTATTCGACCGCCGCCCGCACGTCGCGTCGGTGGAAGCAATCCGCGATAGCGTCATTCTCGCCATCCCCGCGGAGCCTGTCGTGACAATGGCAGCGGGGTCGGTGTTACTCACCCGCAATGTCGTCCTGCAATTCGCAGGGCACGTGCGCACCCTCGCCGAACAACGCGCCGACCTGATGATTCTGGACCTCGCGCGACGCGTCGCGAAGGCGTTGTTGCGGATGGCCCGGCACACCGACCCGATGAGCGTCGACGTCGGCGTCACCGTGCTCGCCAACGTCGCCGGCGGCGCCCGCCAGTCGGTCAGCGCGGTGCTGTCCCGCCTGGAGCGCCGCGGCTGGCTCATCCTCGAACCCGGCCGCATCCTGCTGGTCGACGTCGCGGCCCTGCACCGCTACGCCGGGCTGGACCCGGCCGACGCCACGTTGTGCCGGCGGGCGTAGCGGACCTGCCAGACGCAGACCACCACCAGGATCAGCGCCACCCAGCGCGCCTCGATCGCCCAGCCGAACGTCGCCAGCAGCACCGGTGCCACGGTCGCCGGAAGGGCTCGGCCGGGTCCTCCGCCAGCATGCCCAGCCCGGCGGCCACGCTGGTGATGCCCAACGTCAACGCGAAGTGGGCCGGCAGCCCCAGCCAGGCCTCGATGCGGTGCTCACCGAACCGGGGCACAGCCAGGGCGCCGTACTCGAGGGCGAGCCACCACAGGCAGACCAGCAGACCGAAGCCGGCCAGGGCGGCGACGAACAGTGGGCGGGTCCAGCCAGTAGCGGGCCGGCGTAGAAGAGCACCACGAACAGGCCGGCGTCGAGCAGGCTGGGATCGCCCTCGATCTGGTGCGCGAGCTGCGCCACCGCCACGACCACGACGAGGTCGAAGAAGAGCTCCAGCCAGGACGCGTGCCGTTCCGCCGCGGACGTGGACGGCGCCGGCCCGGCTCAGGGCAGGATCGCGTCGACGTAGCCGCCGTCGACGCGCAGCGCCCCGCCGGTGGTCGCCGACGCCTGCGGCGAGCTCAGGTACACCACCATGTTCGCGATCTCCTCCGGCTCGATCAGGCGCTGGATCAGCGACTGCGGCCGATGCTCCCGCATGAACCGCTTCTGCGCCTCCTCCCACGGAAGGTCGCCGGGCACGAGCTGGCGCACGAACGTCTCCACGCCGCCGGTGTGCGTCGGGCCGGCGATCACGGTGTTGACGGTGACGCCCGAGCCGGCGGCAGCCTTGGCGAAACCACGGGAGACGCCGAGCAGCGCGGTCTTGGTCATCCCGTAGTGGATCATTTCGGTGGGGGTCACCACGGCCGAGTCGCTGGCGATGTACTGCACGCGGCCCCAGCCCCGCTCCATCATGCCCGGCAGGTAGTGCCGGGTCAGCCGCACGCCGGCCAGCACGTTGGTCTCGAAGTAGCGCCGCCACTCGTCGTCGGCGATCTCCAGCGCGGGCCGCGCCTCGAAGATCCCGAGGTTGTTGACCAGGATGTCCGCGTCGGGCTCCTGGTCCAGCAGCGGACCGGCGTCCGCCGCGAGGTCGACCGCGACCGACCCGACGACCGCGCCCGAGGCCCGCAACGACTCCGCCGCGGCCGCCACCCGCTGCTCATCACGGCCGGTGAGCACCACGCGTGCCCCGGCGGCCGCCAGGCCGGCCCCGATGGCCAGCCCGATCCCGGAGGACGAACCGGTCACCACGGCCGTCTTTCCCGACAAGTCGATCATCATGTGCCCCACGCTACCGCTGTTCACCCGATGCGTGATTGCGCGTCACCGAGGCTGGGTAGCGTCACCACATGAGCGCGGACAGCGGCAACGGCGGCACCCCGAACCTGCTCAACCGGTACGACGGTTACAAGGTGCTCGACGACGACGATGACGATCCCGTCCTGCTCAAGTCCGACGGCGAGGTGGTCGACACCTGGCGCGAGAACTACCCGTACGAGCAGCGGCTGGACCGCACCGACTACGAGCGGGATAAGCGCCTGCTCCAGATCGAGTTGCTCAAGCTGCAAAACTGGATCAAAGCCAACGACAAGCGGCTGGTGATCCTCTTCGAGGGTCGCGACGCGGCCGGCAAGGGCGGCACGATCAAGCGCTTCATGGAGCACCTCAACCCGCGCGGTGCGACCGTGGTGGCGCTCGAGAAGCCCAGCGAGCGCGAGATGTCGCAGTGGTACTTCCAGCGCTACGTCGCCCACCTCCCGGCGGCACGCGAGATGGTGCTGTTCGACCGGTCCTGGTACAACCGCGCCGGCGTCGAACGGGTGATGGGCTACTGCACGCGCGGCGAGTATCTCGAGTTCATGCGCGAGACCCCCGAGCTCGAGCGGATGCTGGTGCGTTCGGGGATAAACCTCATCAAGTTCTGGTTCTCGGTCACGCGGCACGAACAGCGCACGCGCTTCCTGATCCGCCAGGTCGACCCGGTGCGCCAGTGGAAGCTCTCCCCCACCGACCTCGCCTCGCTCGACAAGTGGGACGAGTACACGGAGGCGAAGGAGGCGATGTTCTTCTACACGCACACCGCCGACGCGCCCTGGACGATGATCAAGAGCAACGACAAGAAGCGCGCCCGGCTGGCCGCGATGCGCCACGTGCTCACCCGGTTCCCCTACGACAACAAGGACGAGGAGATCGTGGGTACGCCGGACCCGCTGATCGTCGGCCCCGCCAGCGAGCTGTTCGAGGACGGCGAGCCGCCGGCCAAGGCGTTCACTCAGTTCTAGGGTGCTTGTCCTTGAGCTTGCGGTCGTCCCGCAGCTCCAGGTAGGGCTCCTCGTCGACCGGGTGGCCCGCCGCGATCGCCCGGCCGCGCTCGAGCTCCGCGTCGTACTCCGCGCCGAGCAGGATGGCCATGTTCGAGAGCTGGAGCCACACCAGGAACACGATGATGCCGGCGACCGCGCCGTACGTCTTGTTGTAGGAGTTGAAGAACGTCAGGTACAGCGCGAACAGTCCGGACAGGACGATCCACAGCAGCACGGCGAGCAGGCCACCGGGCGTCACCCAGCGGAACTTCCCGTGCCGGGCGTTCGGCGAGGCGAAGTAGAGGATCGAGAACATCAGGCTCACCAGTACGACGAGCACGGGCCACTTGGCGATGTTCCAGGCGGTGACGGCGGCGTCGCCCAGCCCGAGCGCGTCGCCGATCGACTGCGCGAACCGGCCGGTGAAGACGACGATCAGGCAGCACGCGATGAGCAACAGCCCGACCGCGGCGGTGATCGCGACCCGGGTCGGCAGCTTCTTCCAGATCGGCCGTCCCTCGGGCACGTCGTAGATCGCGTTGGCGGCGCGCATGAACGCGCCCACGTAGTTCGACGCGGACCAGAACGCGATCAGCACACCGATGACCGCGCCGACGCTGGCCAGCCCGGCGTTGCCGGCGACCTGGTCGATCGCGCTGTTGACGAAGTCGGCGATGGTGCCCGGCAGCGTGCTGGCCAGGTTGTCCTGCACGGCCTTGACCGTGTCCGGGCCCAGCAGGCCGAGGATGGAGACCACGACCAGCAGGCCCGGGAAGATGGACAGGATGCCGTAGTAGGTCAGCGCGGCCGCCCAGTCGCTGACCCCGTCGTCGGAGAACTCCTTGACCGCGCGCTTCGCGCTGGCCAGCCATTCGCCGCGGGGAAGTTTGGTGGGGCTTTCGGGCGCGGGTGGTTCTTTGCTCATGGGCACCTCCGGTCTCACCCGGCCTTTTGCCCCGCTGCGTGCGGTTCAACCCCATCATGCGTCCTCGCGGCGGGACACCCGCGGACCGTGACGGGCGCGGCGTGCCGCGTACCCTGCTCGCCATGGTCGATGCCTATCCGCGGGAGCCGATGGTCGACCTCGACCGCCCGGCACCCGAGCGACCGCCACGGTTGCGCGCCGGGTGGCAGCGGTTGCGCACGGCCCGCCTCCAGGCCGGCGCGGTCGCCCTGGCCGCGGTCGTCGGAGCGGTGGCCGGCGGGGTCGGCGTGCACCGATGGGAGGCGCGGCAGGAGCGGCTGGCGGAGACGAGCACGGTCGTCCTGCGCGCACAACTGCTGGACCCGAACGACCTGAGCGGCAGCAGCGACGGCACCGCCTCGACGATGGTGGTCAACCTGACGCTGGTCAACCTGGGTCCGCTGCCGGTCGACGTGGAGGACTTCACAGCCGAGCGCGACGGCCTGACCTTCCGCAACGCCTCCCAACAGGTCACGGTCCGGCCAGGTTTCCGCACGGTAGCGGTGTCGATCAGCTTCACCTGCGCCAGACGCACGATCGCGGGCAGCGTGCCGCTCCCGCTGCGGCTGCGCGTCCGCACGGCCGACGGCCAAACCCGCACGGTCGAGACCCCCGTGGAGATCGGGGCCAAGTTCTGGGTGCAGTTCCTCGAGAACCTGTGCCGCAACAAACCCTAGCCGTGCCAGGAGCGCCATAGGGCCGCGTACGCGCCGTCCGCGTCGACCAGGTCGTCGTGGGTGCCCAGTTCCGTGATCCGGCCGTCCGCGAGCACCGCGACCCGGTCCGCGTCCCGGGCCGTGTTGAGGCGGTGGGCGATCGCGATGACCGTGCGACCGCCGAGGACCGCCGCCAATGCCCGTTCCGTGCGCCGCGCCGTCGTCGGGTCGAGGGCCGCCGTCGCCTCGTCCAGGATCAGGGTGTGCGGGTCCGCCAGCACGATCCGGGCCAGGGCCAGCTGTTGCGCGTCGGCCGGGCCGAGTTGGTGCGCGGCTCCCTCGCCGAGCATCGTGTCGAGGCCGGCGGGCAGCGTCGCGTACCAGTCGGCGCCGACCGAGACCAGGGCGCGGAGCATGTCGCCGTCGGTGGCGTCGGGCGCGGCGAACGACAGGTTGTCGCGGAGCGTACCGATGAAGACGTGGTGTTCCTGAGTGACCAGCGCGACCAGGCGGCGGCGCTCGGCCGGGTCGATCTCGGCGACCGGCACGCCGCCCAGCGTGACGGCACCGTGGTGCGGCGCCTCGGTGCCGGCCAGCAGCCGCGCCAGCGTCGACTTGCCGGCGCCCGACGGGCCGACGATCGCCAGCCGCTCTCCCGGACGCAGGTCGAGGTCGATGCCGTGCAGCACGTCGTGGCCGTTGGCGTAGGCGAACCGGGCTCCGCGCACCACGATCCGCTCGTCGCCGGGCGCGGGCACGACGCCGCGCTGCTCGGGCACGCCGAAACCGACCCCGAGCACCCGGGCGTACGAGGCGACGCCGCGCTGGGCCTGCTCGATGAACTGGAGCACCCGGTCGAGCGGGTCGATCGCCTGCTGGAGCAGCAGCGCGGCCGCGACCACGTCGCCGACGCTGACCGCGCCCCGGGGCACGAGCACGCCGCCGACGAGCAGCACCACCGAGATCGGCACCGCGTAGCTGGCCTCGACCACCGGGTAGAACACCGAGCGCAGCGCCAGCGTCGCCCGGCGGGTCAGCCATTGGCGCGTCACGCGGGTCGTGCCGCTGGTGACCCGCTCGCCGCTCAGCCGGAACGCCTCGACGGTGCGGGCGCCCTCGGCGGTGGTGGTCAGCGCCTCGGTCAGGTCGGCGGCGGCCGCGCCCTCGGCGAGGTAGGCGGGGCTGGCCCGGCGCAGGTACCACCGCGTGACGGCGAGGATGCTGGGCAGCCCGGCCAGCGCGACGAGCCCGAGCAGCGGGTGGATGAGGAAGACGGCGCCGACCATCAGGACGACCTGGGACGCCGCGATCAGCAGGATGGGCACCACGTCGCGGACCGTCGTGCCGACCGTGGCCACGTCGACGGAGCTCCGGTTGGCCAGATCACCCGTGCCGGCCCGCTCGACGACGGCGGCCGGCAGGTCGAGCGCGCGGCGCACGAACCGCTCGCGGAGCCGGGCGATGGCCCGTTCGCCGAGCCGGTAGCCGACCAGGTAGCCGTAGCGCAGGAGCACGGCCTGGACCAGCGTGCAGACGGCGATCGCCAGCGCCAGCCTGTCGATCCGGGCCACGGCGGCGCCCGACAGCACGTCGTCGACGATCGCGCCGAGCAGCCGGGGGGCGGCCAGGCCGGCGGCGGCCGCGGCGGCCTGGAGCAGCAGCACGATGACGACCGCGGAGCGCTCGCCGGCGAGCAGGTCGCGGCTGGACCGGCGGGTGGTCGCGCGGTCGGCGACGGGCAGCCCGGTCATCCGGCCACCTCCGCGTCGACGTCGCGGGCGACCAGCGCCCGGTACGCCGGGTCGGTGGCGAGCAGGTCGGCGTGGCTGCCGGTCGCGGCGACCCGGCCACCGCGCAGGAACGCCACCTCGTCGGCCTGGCCGAGCAGCAGCGGCGAGGTCGCCACGAGCACGGTCGTGCGGCCGGCCCGGGCGGCCCGCAGCCGCTGCGCGATCCGGGACTCCGTGTGCGCGTCCACCGCCGAGGTCGGGTCGACCAGGATCAGCACCTCGGCGTCGGCCAGCATCGCCCGGGCGAGCCGGATCCGTTGCCGCTGGCCGCCGGAGAGCGTGCGGCCCTGGGTGCTCACCTCGGTCTCGAGGCCGGCGGGCAGCGCGTCGACGATGTCCTCGGCCGCCGCCGCGTGGACGCCGGCGTCGACGTCGACCGGCGTGCCGCGGTCGAGCGTGCCGCGCAGCGGACCGGCGAAGAGGTAGGCGTCGTGGTCACCGATCAGGATGCGCCGGCGCACCTCCCGCAGCGGAACGCCGCTCAGCGGCACGCCGCCCCAGGTGACGTCGCCGGGCGCGTACCGGGCCAGCCGGTCGGCCAGCGCGGCGGCGGTGCCGGGGTCGTCCGCGGCGACCGCGACGAGGCGGCCGGCCGGCACGGTCAGTCCGCTGTCGGGGTCGTGCAGGTCGGCGGGGCCGGCCGGCGCGTCGACCGCCGGTTCGGCCCCGTGCTCGTCTGGCCGCGTCGTCAGCAGCGCGATGATCCGGCGCGCGGCCACTCGACCGCGGATCACGTCGTGGGCGGAGCTCAGCAGCATCCAACAGGGAATGGCGAGGATGGAGCAGTAGCCGTACACGGCGATCATCTCGCCGACCGTGATCTGGCCCGTCGCCGCCAGATGGGCCGCGACCCAGACGACGATCGCGGCGAAGAACGCCGGCACGGCGATGGCCAGCCCCTCGATCCAGCTGTTGACCGCGGCGACCCGGTAGCCCTCGCCGCGGAGCTCGCGCGAGTCACGGTCGTAGCGCTCGGCGAACAGCCCGCGGCCACCGACGCCGGCGAGCACCCGCAGCCCGGCGACGATGTCGGCGGCGCGGGCGGTCAGCGCACCCTGCCGGCGCCGGTAGTCGGTCTCGACCCGTTCGAGCCGGCGCAGCAGCGGGGCGATCACCGCGACCACGGCGGGCACGCCGACCACGACCAGCAGCGCCAACGGAGGGGCGATGGTCCAGAGCACGACCGCGACGGCGGCGTACGCGGCCAGGGCACCGACCCCGGGTCCGCAGAAGGTCAGCACGTGCGAGACGTACGAGATGTCGCGCCCGCTGACGGTGGCGACCTCACCCGCGTCGAGCCGGCGTGAGACGGCCGACCCGGTGCGGGCCAGGTGACGCAGCACCACCTCGGCGGAGCGGGCGCTGGCGTCCTCCCGGACGAACGTCATCGTGCGGTGCCGCATGATGCCGAGCCAGGCCAGCAACAGGCCGGACGCGACGATCGCGCCGACCCAGAGGACCAGCGTGCCGTGGTGGCCGGCGCGCAGCCCGTCGTCGACGGCGCGGGAGATGAGGTATGGGCGCACCGCGAGGCCGACCATCCAGGCGGTGCCGAAAAAGCCACCGCGCAGCACCCGCCACGGCTGGCTGCGGATCAGCCACCAGATGTAGCGGAACGGTCCCCGTATGTCGGGCACCCCGGGATCGGCATGGGGGATCTGCGGGGGCACGAGTTCAACCTACCGTCGGCCACTGTTTCGCCCCACGCAGTTTTCTGCCAGGATCATATCCACGCATTGAAGTATTTCTTCATTCGAGTGGAGGTCCGTGTATGAGAAACCGCTGGCTGCGCCTGCTCGGCGCGGCGTGCGTCGCCTTCCTCCTGCTGCCGACCGCACCGGCGCTGGCGGCACCGACGTTCAAGGTGCCGTTCCCCTGCGGGCAGGCCTGGTCGGGACAGACCCGCACCAACCACAGCCCGGCCAACGCGATCGACTTCAACCGTACGAACGACGACGGCGACCCGGTCGTGGCCAGCGCGGCCGGCACGGTCGACGTGGTCACGAACCTGGGTGACACCAGCTACGGCCGGTACGTCCGGATCAACCACGGCGGCGGCTACACGACGTACTACGCGCACCTGAGCGCGTTCAACGTGTCGGTCGGGCAGTCCGTCGGCTACGGCTCGGTGATCGGCTACGTCGGCACGAGCGGCGGGTCGACCGGCCCGCACCTGCACTACGAGCAGCGGCTCAACGGCTCCGCCGTGCAGGTCCGGTTCAACGGCACCCTGGCGCTGTACTGGGGCACCAAGACCTACACGAGCGACAACGCCTGCTCCGGCGGCTCCGGCAGCGGGACGGTCAACACCGCCGGCACGCCGCTGACCGTGCGCTCCGGGCCGGGCACGTCGTACGCGTCGGTCGGCACGGTCGCCGACGGGACGCGCGTGACGATCCAGTGCCAGACCAACGGCAGTTCGGTGACCGGCACGTACGGCACCAGCACGATCTGGGACCGGATCGGCTCGGGCCGCTTCATCGCGGACGCCTACGTCCTGACGGGCTACGACGGGTTCATACCCGGCGTGCCCCGCTGCTGACAGACGGCTGAGCGGGCGGCGCTAGGCTCGTGCGTCATGGCGCCGCCCGTTTCCGACGAGGACGTGCCGCGGTTCTGGGCGGGACCTCCACGCGTGGACGCTGCACCTCCAGGTAGCCGACTTCCACCCGGCCGACCCGATCCGCGGCTGCGAGCGGTCATCGCGCACCTGGGCGCGCCGGAGTACCTCGAGTTCCTGGCCCTGACGGAGACGTATGAGCGGGTCGCCCTGGACACGACGATGATGTTCACGGACTTCTTCGACCGCGCGCCTGCGAAGCGGTGTGCACGACACGTACGCCACGACGCGTTAAATCGGTTGACCGGGGTCGTGGTCCGGCTGGTAGCTTTCACGCGATCGTGACACCGCTCGAGGAGGTGAGACCCATGCACGCGCAGTCAGGATGGGTGCTCCCCCTCGTCGTCATGGTCCGGCGACCCAGCTAGGTGTCGCCGGGAGCGCCCGACACGAGGCACTCCCCGAAAGGCACCACCGATGGTTCTGCAGTTCACCGCGGATACGTCCGCCAACGGCGTCCGCGAACGCGACTTCACCCTGGGCGACGTCCCCGGCGTCCTCTGGTCGCCCGCCGACGGACCCGGCCGCGCTCCCCTGGTCCTGATGGGCCACGGCGGCGGCACCCACAAGAGGTGGCCGGCGATGACCGGCCGCGCCGCGCTCCTGGTCGCCGCCGGCGGCTTCCACGTCGCCGTCGTCGACGCGCCCGGGCACGGTGACCGGCCGCGCACGCCGCACGACGAGCGGGAGGTCGCCGAGCTCTTCCGGGCGCGGGCGGCCGGCGAGCCCGAGGGCCCGATCGTCGTCCGCTACAACGCCCACCTGGCCGACCGCGCCGTGCCCGAATGGCGGGCGACCCTCGACGCCCTGCAGGAGCTTCCGGAGATCGGCCCCGACGGACCGGTCGGCTTCTACGGCCTGAACATGGCGACCGCGATCGGGGTGCCGTTCGTGGCGACCGACCACCGCATCACCGCCGCCGTGTTCGGCCTCCACTGGCCCGATGCCCTGGCCGAAGCGGCCAGGAAGATCACGATCCCCGTCGAGTACGCGCTCCAGTGGGACGACGAGCACATCCCGCGCGAGGCCGGCCTGGCGCTGTTCGACGCCTTCGCCTCGACGGAGAAGACGCTCCACGCCAACACCGGCCGGCACAAGGACCTGCCGCGGTTCGAGTCCGACAGTGCCGTCCGGTTCTTCGTGCGCCATCTGCGGAGAAGCTAGGCGAACAGTTCCCGGAGGACGCGGATCGTGCGGA
Organism: Asanoa sp. NPDC049475; assembly: GCF_040676915.1. Taxonomy (NCBI): domain Bacteria; kingdom Bacillati; phylum Actinomycetota; class Actinomycetes; order Micromonosporales; family Micromonosporaceae; genus Asanoa; species Asanoa sp. NPDC049475. Next base: position 44,554 of record NZ_JBFAPY010000012.1, read on the forward strand.
GCTCGTCCTCCGGGCCGCCGCCGTCGTGGTCGTTGTAGGGCCACACGGCGATGTCCTTCGGGCCGGCCCAGACGTTGTGGGCGGCGTACACGGTGGATGGTGGGCAGATCGGGTCCATCAACGCCACCGAGAACGAGCCGAGGCAGCTGGCCCGCCGCGCGAACGATGTGCCGTCGAAGTACGCCAGCGTCTTGAACGCCTGCTCGGCCTTGGTGCGATGGGTGGCGCACCAGCGCACGATCTCCGCGTACGGGTTGGCGTCGGTGACCTCGACGGCCCGCCGGAACGCCGACAGGAACGGCACGTGCGGGATGGCCGCGGCGATGTCGTGGCGCAGCCCGCCGACCGCGACCGACAGCGCGCCGCCCTGGCTGCGCCCGGTCACCGCGATGCGGGAGGCGTCGACGGCGGGGTGCGCCGCCGCGGCGTCGACCGCGCGGTACGCGTCGACGTAGAGCCGCCGGTAGTAGTAGTCGTCGGGGTCGAGGATCCCGCGCGTGACGTAGCCGGGGACGGCGGGACCGGACGCACCCGGGTCGGCCGTGTCGCCGGTGCGCCAGGTGCTCCCCTGCCCGCGGGTGTCCATCACGAAGTGCGCGTACCCGGCGCTGGCGTAGGCCAGCCATTGCAGCGGCTCGCCGCGGCCCCCGCCGTACCCGATGTATTCCACGATCGCGGGCAACGGCCCGGACCGGTCCGCCGGCAGGATGAGCCAGCCCTTGATGGGGTTGCCGCCGAAGCCCGCGAACGTCACGTCGAACGTCTCGACGGTCGTCAGCAGCGCGTCATAGGGCGTGAACGAGGCGGCGACGGGCACCTGCGAGGCGTCGGAGAGGGTGCGCGACCAGAACGCGTCGAAGTCGGCGGGCTCGGGCTCGGCCTCGTAGCGGTAGGCGGCGAGCTCGTCGAGGGACAGGTCGAACTGCATGCGGGCTGCTCCCCGGTCGTGGGCGGTCAAGCTCACGTGGTTCTACCAGTCCACGCGTCCGCTCGCCAGGAAGTGCGCCACACCGGCGCCGGCCCAGCGATCGGGCCGGCGCCGGAACGGCCAGGAGACCTACGGGGTCGCCAGGTCGAACTGCTCCCACGGCCCGATCGCGGTCCGGTTGGCCACCAGCGGGTTCGCACCGGCGTTGTCGGCGCAGACGTAGCGGCCGTTGACCGTCGCCTGCAGGCTTACCGTGCCGTTCGAGTTGCGCACCAGCCGGAACGTCTCCCAGCCACCGACGGCGGTCCGGTTGGCCACCAACGGGTTCGCACCGGCGTTCTCGGCGCAGACGTAGCGGCCGTTGACCCGCGCCCGCAACGCCACGTTGCCACCGCTGAGCGGGACCACGTCGAACCCCTCCCACGTGCCCAGCCCGGTGCCGCGGGCGACCAGCGGCCCGTTGCCGGCGTCGGTCGCCTGCACCCAGAGGTTGTTGGCCCGCGACCGCAGACCGGACGCGCCGGTCGGTGGCGGCGTGACCACCGGCTGCGTCGGGCGCGTCGCGGTCAGGGCGAGCTGGCCCTTGAGCATCCGCCCGCCGTCCGCCGTCAGACGCAGGTAGTAGTCCGACGAGCAGAACGTCCCGTCCTCGTCCAGAGCACGGATGCCAGCACCCGCCGGCGTCGTCGCCTGCGTCTCCGACGTCTTCGCGATCTGGTTGCCCTCGTTGTACTCGTCGAACATCGACACGTACAAGCCGGCCGAACCCAGCCTGATCATGTTGTAGAGGTGCCGCCAGTAGAAGTCACCGTGCCTGCGGTGCCCCGACGACAGGTCACCGGGCATCACGCAGGGCTGGTAGTCGATGCCGCTGGCGTCGCAGTCGGCCTTGTCGGGCACGTTCACGTTGGCGTAGAACGAGTCCAACCCCGCCAGGTCGCCCGTGCGACCCACCATCCACGGCGAGATCATGTTGAACGCGTGGTAGACCTCGGAGAAGCCTGGACGGGAGTCGTTGATGCCCTGCCGCCAGTACGTCGGGACGCCGCCGATCACGTAACAGCCCTGCGCCTTGAACCAGTTGACGACATCGAGGCAGGCCGCGGGCGCGAACGGACGGCCGTCGTCGTTGAAGCCGAAGCCCCAGATACAGACGACCGGCTTGCCGTTCTGCCGGGCGTAGGCGGACGAGGCCACGTGGGAGGACATCTTCGTCGTCCAGTCGGTCTTGATCTCCGACTGCATGTTCGTCCAGCTCGTGACGTCGTACATGATGTAGAACTTGCGCCCGTAGCGCTCGGCGGCGGCCCGCACCTTCTGCGCCATCACGTCCCGGGTCGGCCCCTCCCCCGAGACCGGGTTGAAGCGTTGGAGCGCGGCAGTGTCGCAGCCGTACTGCTGCATCCACCTGAAGTGCGTGTCGACGGTCTGGTCGTCGTACGACGAGAACAGCTGCGCCGGCTGCCCGTTGCCGAGGCTCGGGTACGCGGTCGTGTAGCCGCGCGTGTACTCGCGCATGTCGGGCCAGGAGACGATCGTCGTGTTGGCCGGCGACGGCGGCTGGAACCGGTCCCGCGACCAGTGCCACCAGCCACCGATCGGCGCACCGTCGCCCGGGCAGGCGAACCAGCCCTGATAGCCGACGGAGATCTTCCCGACCACGTCGCCGGGCGGACTGGGAGCGGCAGCGGCAGCCGGCGCGGCCGCGAAAGCAGGGGTGGCGAGCGCGGCACCCGCGCCAGCGAGAACGGTTCGGCGTGAGACACCCATCGGGTCTCTCTCCTCTCGGGCCACCGCCGAATGGCCGCATTGTTATGGTTTAGTTGACTGATCGGACCCAAGGTAAACCCGAGAGGTCCGATCGGTCAACGTTCGTCAATATCAGGCGGGCACGTTCCACTTCTGGTTCGCGGCGCCCGTGCAGGTCCAGATCTGCGCCGGCGTCCCGTTGGCCGGGTTGTTGTCGACGACGTCCAGGCACTTGTTGGCGCTGGCGCTGATCAGGTCCCGCGCCGAGGTCGCCGTCCACCGCTGGTTGGCGCCGCCGGTGCAGGTCCAGATCTGGGCTCTGGCCCCGTTCGCGGTCGAGTTGTCCCGCACGTCGAGGCACTTGCCCAGCGCCCGCACGGTGCCGTCGGTGCCGACCGTCCACTGCTGGGCCGCGGTGCCGTTGCAGTCGTAGAGCTGCACCGCCGTACCGTCGGCGCTGTTGGCACCTGCCACGTCGAGGCACTTGCCCGCCAGCCCGGTGATCGGCCCGGTGCCACCCGTCGGCGGGTTCGACGGTCCACCCTGGGTGCCCGACCACGTGAAGGTCGCGGTCGTGCGGGCCGGCAGCGTGTACGTGAACGACTGTCCACCCCAGAGCACCCGGATCGACTGGCCGCTGGTGCCGCCGTTGTGCGCGATCAGCGCCTTGGAGCCGTCACTGTTGCGCCAGGCCACGTTCTGCACCGTGCCGTTGGCCGTCGAGTCGATCCGCTGCGCGCCCGGGCGGACGAACCTGGTCAGGTGCCCGGTCGTGTAGTACTCGATGGTGTAGTCGACCTGCCCGGCCCGGGAGCCGCCCTCCTGCACGGTGATCAAACCGGTGCAGGTGCCGCAGCCGCCGTTGTGCGGACCCATCGACTGGTTGAGCGCGAGGCTCCACTTGACGACGGACTCGCTCCAGTTCCGGGTGTAGTTGACGATGTCGGCCATGTCCTCGTTGTGCTGGTTGCCGATCCAGGTGCCGCCGGAGTGCTCGGTCGAGAACTGGTGCACGGCGGGATACTGGCTCTTCACCTGCGAGCCGACCGACGGGCTGCCCGCGTACCCGTGCCAGGCGATCCCGGCGAAGAGCGGGTCGTTGCGCAACGTGGCGTCGGAGACGATGCCGGCGCCGATCTGGCCCCAGTCGCCGTAGTTCCAGTCGTGCACCATCACCTTGGTGGTGATGCCGGCCGCCCGGAACGCGGGCAGCAGGTGGTTCTTGGTGAACTCCAGCAGCCCGGACGAGTTCCAGCTCATGCCGGGATAGTTCATCGCCGTGGGGTTGCCGGCCTGGCAGCAGTTGGGCTCGTTCTGCACGGACACGTAGTTCACCGGGATGCCGGCCGCCTGGTACATCCGCACGTAGCGGACGAAATACTGGGCGTACATCGGGTAGTACTCCGCCCGGAGCCAGCCCATCTGGTCCATCCGGCCGTTGTCCTTCATCCAACCGGGCGCGCTCCACGGGACGCCCTTGACGCGCAGCGCCGGGTTGAGCTGCCGCGCCTGCTGCGTCAGCAGCCGCACATCGTTGTCGTACCCGTTGGCATGGAAGTCGTTGAGGTCGCAGCAGGTGTCGTCGAGCGAGATGTTGCCGGGCCGCGACAGGTCGGACGCGCCGATCGGGTTGCGGACGAACGAGAGCCCGATGCCGTCCGTCGGGTGGAACAGCTTGCGCATCACGGCGTCGCGGGTGGCGGCGCTGACCGGGCCACCCCGCAACAGGTACGCGGTGGTGTCGGTGATCGACGCGCCGGCACCCTCGAACGTCTGGTAGCGCGTGTTCTCGTTGACGGTGATGGTGTGCGTGGCGCCGGGGCTGCTGGCCGCGAACGCGATCGACGCCTGCTGCTGGAGGCCGCGGGTGACGGTGCGGCCGCCGCCGTCGGAGGTGGTGGTGAGCCAGATGTTGACCGGTTCGTTCGCCGCGTACGCGGGCTGCCCGACGACCGCGGCCGCCAGGAGGACGCCCAGCGCGATGCTGCCGGCGATCCGTGCTCGTGACATGCTCGTCCTTTCTCGATCGATGGATGTCACTGTCCCTCGCCGACAGGGTGCTTAACAGGAAACACCCTTTACAGATTGATGTCAATCCACGTCTGCGCACCCTTGTACGCTCAGTCCGTGAGCCTCGACCAGATCAGCACCCCGAGCCGCGTCGCCGGCCGGGGCGAGGGCGTCAGCACCGCGGAGCTCGGCCTGGCCGCGCGCAACCACGGCATGCCGCTGGAGGCGATGCGCTACGACCTCACGCCGCCCGGCCTGCACTACCTGCTGATCCACTACGACATCCCGTTCGTGGACCCGGCTGCCTGGTCGCTGCGGCTGGACGGGCACGTCGAGCGCCCGCTGACCATCGACCTCGACACGCTCAAGGCTCTTCCGTCGCGCACGGTGCGCTCGACCATGGAGTGCGCCGGCAACGGGCGCGCCCGCCTCGAGCCGCGTCCGGTCAGCCAGCCGTGGCTCGTCGAGGCGGTGGGCACGGCGGAGTGGACCGGCGTCCCGCTGCGCGACGTGCTCACCGCGGCCGGCGTCTCGCCGGGCGCCGTCGACGTCGTGTTCACCGGCGCCGACCACGGGGTCGAGCGCGGTGTCGAGCAGGACTACCAGCGCAAGCTCACCGTCGCCGAGGCGCTCGACCCTGACGTGCTGCTGGCGTACGCGATGAATGGCGCGCCCCTGGCTCCGCAGCACGGCTTCCCGGTGCGGCTGCTGGTGCCGGGTTGGTACGGCATGACCAACGTGAAGTGGCTGACCCGCGTCGAGGTGCTGGACCACACGTTCGAGGGCTTTCAGCAGAAGGCGTACGTGGTGCGGCAGAGCGCCGACGAGCCCGGTGAGCCGATCACCCGGATCGCGCCCCGGGCACTGGTGATCCCGCCCGGCTTCCCCGACTTCATGACGCGCGGTCGAGTGGTCCGGCCGGGGCTGGTGACGCTGGAGGGCCGCGCCTGGTCCGGCCGCGCGCCTGTGACGGCGGTCGAGGTCAGCGTCGACGGCGGCGGCTCGTGGTCGCCGGCGGCGCTGGCACCGGACGGCGGGCATCGCTGGGCCTGGCGGCGGTGGACCCACGAGTGGCTGGCCGCGCCGGGACAGCACGTGGTCACCGCGCGCGCCATCACGGCGGACGGCGAGACGCAGCCCGTCGAGGCACCGTGGAACCGCGGCGGGTTCGTCAACAACGCCGCTCACCAGATCCCGGTGACCTGTCTGGAAGCCTGAGAACCATCCCCTACCCGGGCGTAGCGTCGGGGTAACTGTTCACGGGGGGAAGGACAGCTTCATGTCTGGGATTTCCAGGTCTGGGTTCTCCAGGCTCTGGGTGAAGGTCGGTGCCGGTGTTGCCGGAGCGGCGCTCGTGGTCACCGGGCTCACGGCCGCGACCACGGCGAGCGCGAACGACTCGAAGGCCGCACCGCCGGCCAGCGTCACCGTGCAGACCCGCAACGGGCCCAACGGGGCGTACCTGACCGACGGCCAGGGCAACACGCTCTACCTGTTCGTTGCCGACACGAGCAACAAGTCGACCTGCAACGACGCCTGCGCGACGCAGTGGCCGCCGCTCGTCACGCAGGGCGCCGTGGTCGCCGGCAGCGGCGTCGACGCGGGCAAGCTGGCCACGTCGACCCGGCAGGACAACACGAAGCAGGCGACCTACAACAACCACCCGCTCTACACGTTCATCGCCGACACCGCGCCGGGCCAGACCAACGGCCAGGGCGTCAACGCGTTCGGCGCGCTGTGGTGGACCGTCAACCCGAACGGTGACGCCATCACCGCCCGTGGGAGCAACGCACCCGGCGGCGTGGTGTACTGACCTAGTGTGCGGGCCGTCCTTTATGGACGGCCCGCACTTACTCAGTCGAAGTCGGCGACCTTGACGTCGTCCGGTGCCGGACGGCCGCGTCCGGTCTCCACGAGCTCCTTGAGGCTCAACAGGTAGGAGCCCCACTTGGTGGAGCAGTGGTGCATGAACTCGACCGGCTCGCGCCAGCCCTCGTGCTTGAAGAGCACGATGGTGTACGCATCGCGCCGCTCGAACCGCCAGTCGACCTCGGTGCCGATCCACTCGGGCGGTCCCTCGACGACCCGCCACCGCACATGGCCGGTGGGGTCGAGCTCCAGGATCTCCATGTCGAAGCCGCCGAGGTCACCGAACCGGAACGCCAGCCGCTCGCCGACCTCGCTCTTGCCCACGGTGTCCGTGGTCCACCAGCCGGCGAGCCCTTCGGGGGTCGCCACGGCACGGTAGACGTCGTCGAGCGGCGCGACCGTGCCGACCCGGTGCAGGATGTCAACCATCGTTGTCTCTCTTTCGCTCTATGGCCTCTGCGAGGCGCTTGATGCGGCGCAGTCGGGCATCCCAACTGGAGCCGACCGCGTTCAGTTGGGCGACGGCCCTGGCGAGCTGGGCCTCGTCGACGTGGTAGTGCCGCTCACGGCCGGCCGTTCTCGCGGTGACCAGGCCGACCCGGTCCAGGACGGCCAGATGCTTGGCGACCGCCTGCCTGGTGACCGGCAGCTTCTCGGCCAACGACGTGGCGGTGCCCGATCCCCCGGCGAGCAACAGGTCGATCATCGTGCGCCGGGTCGGGTCACCGACCGCCGACCACAGGTCGTCGTTCATCTCTTTTCCAGGTACGCGCCCAGCGCCGGGATGTAGTGGTCCCAGCCGGACACGTGGTCGTTGTACGCCGCTTCCAGCACCGCGATCTCCCAACCCATCTCGCGGAACCCGGTCTCGGTCATCCGGATCCGGGTGCCGTTGTCGGTGGGCAGCAGGTCGAAGGTGACGAGCAACGCCGGCCCCTCTCGCTCCGGCTCGGCGTAGCACCAGCGGAACGAGAACCGCTTCGGCGGGTCGACCTCGACGACCGTGAGCGCGACGGTCATGGTCTCGCCGGTGTCGGCGTCACGCCAGAACAGCTCACCCGGCGCGCCCGGGACCGGCTCGAACCGCGCCTCGTCGGGCCACCACTCCTGGATGTGCTCAGGCTTGCTGACCACGTCGAACACGACATCGGGTGAGGCGTCGACGAGGATGTCGCGCTCGATGGATCCGTACTCCACAGCCCTGCCCTTCCGCAACCTTTTGTTGCGTGTAACGCTAGCCCGCGGTCCGGCTTCGCGCAACCTTTGGTTGCCCATGGGTCGCCACCGGTCGCCGTTTGGCTCTCGTGACGACGCGGCCCGGTGTCTAGCGTGTGGCCATGGGCTTCTGGGACGACGTCGAGCGACACATGGTCCGGTACTCCGGTGCCGGGCGGTTCACCCCCGAGGTGATCGTGCGGGCCGAGGGGAGCTACGTGTTCTCCGAGTCGGGCCGGCGGATCCTCGACTTCACCTCCGGCCAGATGAGCGCGATCCTGGGGCACTCGCACCCCGACATCGTGGCGACGTTGCAGCGTCAGGCGGCGTCGCTCGACCACCTGTTCAGCGGCATGCTCAGCCGTCCCGTGGTCGACCTGGCCCGCCGGCTCGCCGGGTCCCTGCCCGACCCGCTGGAGAAGGTACTGCTGCTGACCACCGGCGCCGAGGCCAACGAGGCCGCCATCCGCATGGCGAAACTGGTCACCGGAAAGCACGAGATCGTGTCGTTCGCGCGCTCGTGGCACGGCATGACCCAGGCCGCGGCGAACGCCACCTACAGCTCAGGACGCAAGGGGTACGGCCCGGCCGTGCCGGGCAACTTCGCGATCCCTGTGCCGTTCCGTGAGGTCGACTGGCCGGGCCAGCTCGACCTGGCGTTCGACCTCGTCGACGCGCAGTCGGTCGGCGCCCTGGCGGCCTGCATCGTCGAGCCGATCCTCAGCTCGGGCGGCGTGATCGACCTGCCCGAGGGCTACCTCGCGGCGCTGCGGGACAAGTGCCACGAGCGCGGCATGCTGCTCATCCTGGACGAGGCGCAGACGGGTCTGTGCCGCACGGGCACCTGGTACGCGTTCGAGCGCGACGGCGTCGTACCCGACATCCTGACCGTCTCCAAGACCCTGGGCGCCGGGCTGCCGCTGGCCGCGGTCATCACGTCGACGGAGATCGAGGAGACCGCACACGAGCGCGGCTACCTGTTCTTCACCACGCACGTCTCCGACCCGCTGGTCGCCGCCGTCGGCAACACGGTGCTCGACGTGCTGGAACGCGACAAGCTCGACCTGCGGGCCGCCGAGTCGGGCGCCTTCCTCAAGGACGGCCTGCGTGAGCTGGCGAGCCGGCACGAGGCGATCACCGACGTACGCGGCAGGGGTCTGCTGGTCGGTCTGGAGCTGACCTCCGACGAGCTGGGCGCCGCCGTCACCAGGAGATGCCTGGAGCTCGGCCTGCACATGAACGTCGTGCAGCTGCCCGGCATGGGCGGCGTGTTCCGGATCGCGCCGCCGCTGACCGCCTCGCGTCAGGAGCTGGCCGAGGGCCTCGACATCCTCGACCGCGCGTTGTCGGCCGCCTAAGGGGTCGTCATGAATGGCGAGGGGATGGCGGTACGCGGCGCGCGGCCCTCGTGCTGCTCGTAGGCGTCACGGACCCGCTGCGGGATGGCACCCCGGTCGCCGACCTGCTCGAGCCCGAGCTGCGCGGCATACTTCTGTCCCCACGCCCGGATCGCCTTGGTCTCCTCGCGCAGGCTGGCACCCTGCGCGGAGATCACGGTGCGGGTGTGGCGGGTGCCGTCGGCGGTCACCTTCGTGCCGGCCTCGACGAACGGCTGGAGCGTCCGCCGCAGCTTGTCGGCGTTCTCGTCGGACAGGTCGATCTCGAAGGCCACGCCGTCGAGAGCGAACGTCACCGTCTGGTTGGCGGTGCTGCCGTCGATGTCGTCCACAAGCTTGACGATGGTCTCTTTCGCCACTGGGCGCGTCCCTTACCTGGATGAACGAGCGTTTTGCTCCGCCTACCGTAACTGATCACCGATCCGGCCCGTCGCCGTCATGCGACCTTTCCTGCTGCCAGCCGGTGCCGCGGACCGTCCTGGCGCGGACCTGGACGTCGGCGTCGAACCTCAGCGTGTCGCGCGGCGGTGCACCACCGTCATCGCGGCCACGCCGAGCAACCCGGCCAGCGGTGCCAGGGCGAAGCCCGCGCGGACGTCGCCTGCCGCTAGCGGGCCGGTCAGGGCCGCTCCCGTGGCGCTGCCGACCGTGAACGCCGTGACGATCCACGCGAACGCCTCCACGACCGTGCCCTTCGGGGCCAGGTCGTCCGTCGCCAGGAAGACCGCGGTCAGCAGCGGGGGCAGCGAGAAGCCGCTCACCGCGACCAGCACCGCCATCGCGCCCACGTCGGGCATCAGCAGCAGCGGCAGGTAGCCCACCGCGAAGCACACCGCCAACAACGGCAGCCGACCCGTTCCGCCCGGGCGAGCCCGGGTGTAGAGCAGGCCGCCCACCAGCGCTCCCCCGGCCTGCGCCGCCAGCAGCCAGCCGCTCAGGCCTCGGTCGCCGCTGGACTCCGCGTAGGCCGTCAGGACCACCGGCAGGCTGCCCACCGCCGCCCCCGCGCAGGCCACGCCGGCGACCAGGACCACGAAGCGCGGCACCCGCAGCGGACCCGCCCAGTGCCGGGGGGCCGGCTCACCCCGCCAGACCCGCACCGGACGCGCCAGCGCGAAGACGATCGCGCCCGCGAGCTGGCAGGCCGCCGCCGCCACCAGGCCCGCCGGCGGACCCGCCACGCCGACCGCCGCCAGCGTCACCAGGGGGCCGGCCACGAAGATGATCTCCTGGAGGGCGATGTCGAGGGTGTACGCGGCCGGGACCGCCGGTGGTGGCACCAGCGCCGGCCAGAGCGCCCGCAGGCAGGCCTCGAGCGGCGGAGTTCCCAGGCCCGCGAGCGCCGCGCCGGCAAGAGTCGGCACCAGCGCACCACCGCCGGCCGCGACCAGGAGAAAGCCGACCGCCGACAGGGCCGACGAGCCGTACAGGACCGGTGGCTGGCGCCAGCGGTCGACCGAGCGCGCCAGCAGCGGCGCGCTCACCGCCATGCCGGCCGTGTAGACCGCGACCACCACGCCGGCCATGGCGAGGCTGAGCGACTCGCGGGAGAACAGCAGCAGGGCCAGCGGACCCGACGCCAACGGCAGGCGGCCGACCTGGCTGGCGAGCAGCAGCCGAGGCACGCGCGGTGCGCGCAGCACGGTCCGGATGCCGGGCGGGGACGGCGAGACGACTATAGACATAGGACATCGCTCCCGGGAAAGAGAGAAAGGGACAAGGGGCCGGAATGAGCCCGTGTCTCAGGGAGCGAAGTCGCCGCGGTTGTGATCGTTGCCATAGAGGGGCAGCGGCGGAGTGATCCAACGCGCGAAGGCGGCGACGGGGATCACACGGGCATTCTAGCGGTGACCGCGGTCCAACGTATAGCGACGCTGCACCAACAGGGCCGCCACCAGCAGCACCGTCGGCACGATGCCGAACCCGTAGCGGACCGCGTCGAGGGCCGACGCGGACTGTCGCACATCGTCACCCGACGAACCCACGAATCCGCCGATGGCCAGGCAGGCGGCATAGAGGTAGGGCCCGATCGCGCCGCCGGCCGAGTCGGCAGCGGTCCAGACACCTGTGTAACTCCCGGAGTCGGCGATCTTGCGCCCCGCGGAAGCGGCCACCACGTCCGGCAGCATCGCGAAATAGAGCAGCTGCAGCGCGGCGAACGCGACGCCGAGCACCGCCACCACCGCGACCAGCACGGCGAGCGGGACGCGGCTGCCGAGCGCGAGGACCAGCCCGCCCGCCGCGAACACCCCCTGCGCCACCAGCAGGCCGCGCTGCTTGCCGATGCGCCGGGTCACCGCGAGCCAGACCGGGGTCGCCACCAGCGCGGGGCCCAGGAACGCGGCGATCAGCACGGTGGTCAGCCCCGACCGGCCGAGCTCGTAGGTGGCGTAGTAGGGCGCCGCCGCCAGCACCAGGTGGGTAGCGGTGCCGGTCAGGAGATAGGCGGTGACCAGCGGCCGGAACTGCGGGTCACGCAGCGAGCTCAACAGGACCCGGATGCCCCGCAGCGGAGGCGGCGCCGCGTTCACCGGCGTTCCCGCGACCGCGCCGAGCCGGCGTACACCGTTGATCCCCACCAGCATCGCCGCCAGCATTCCGACGGCCAGCGCGCACCCCATCACCACGTACCCGGTGCGGGTCGGATCGTCGCCTCCCACGAGCACCGGGGCGAGCACGCCGCTCGCCAGGATGCCGACGGTCAGCACGACCATCCGGAACGACATGAGCCGGGTGCGCTCGTGGTAGCCGATCGCGAGGTCCGCCGGGGTCGCGAGATACGGCACCTGGTACGCCGCGAAGAGCAGGTTGCCGAGGACGTAGAACGCGGCGACCCAGATCGCGGCGGCGTTGCCGGACAGGCCGCCGGGCACGGCGAACAAACCCGCGAAAGCCAGCGGGAGTACGCACGCCAGCAGCATCAGGGTCAGCCGGTGGCCGTGCCGGGCGCGCTGCACGTCGGAGACGTGGCCGACGAACGGGTGCAGCAGCACGTCGGCGATCTTCGGCACCAGCAGCGCGAAGCCGGCCGCCAGTGGTCCCACGGCCAGCACGTCGGTGAGGAAGTAGAGCAGGAGCAGGCCGGGCACGGTGATCCAGACGCCCATGCCGATCGAGCCGGTGGCGAAGGCCAGCAGGCCGGTGCGGGGCAGGCTGACGGTGCCGGTCGCGGTGGTCGGCGGGGCCGGGGTCCGGGTCATGCGCGCTCCTCGAAGTGGTTGACCGGACGCGCCCGCTGCCAGCACGATCCACTGGCGAACTTAATTGTCTACGGATCGGGTGTGCAATGGCTGCACGGCCAGAGGTCGTGGTGATCGGTGCGGGGCCGGCGGGCCTGGCCACCTTGAAGGCGTTGGCCGACCGCGGCATCGACGCGGTGTGCCTCGACGCGGGCGACCGGCCCGGCGGGCTGTGGGTGCTCGGCGGCCCGGGCTCTGCCGCCTACCGGACGCTGCACCTCAACACGAGCCGGACCCGGACGCAGTTCGCCGACTTCCCGATGCCGGCCGACTGGCCCGACTATCCGAGCCACGACCGGATCCTCGACTACCTGACCGCGTACGCGGAGAAGTTCGGGCTGGGCGAGGCGATCCGGCACGGGCACGTCGTGACGAACGTGCGCCGCACGGACGACGGCGGCTGGTCGGTCGACGCCGACGGCCCGGACGGCCGGGTGTCGACGAGGGCGAGCCACGTCGTCGTCGCCTCCGGGCACAACAGCGTCCCCCGCTGGCCCGACCCGCTCCCGGACGGGCTGACCGCCGACCAGGTGCACAGCCACGACTACCGCGACCCGCGGCAGCTCGCCGGCCGGCGCGTGCTCGTCGTCGGTGGCGGCAACTCGGCCATGGACATCGCCGCCGACGCGTCGCACGTGGCGAACCGGACGATCCTGTCGCTGCGCCGCGGTATGTGGGTCGTGCCCAAGTACCTCTTCGGCCGGCCGTCGGACACGCTCAACGGCGCGCTCGCGACCCGGCTGCCGTGGCGGTTGCGGCAGGCGGTGAGCCAGACGATGCTCCGCCTGGCCACCGGCCACCCCACGGCGCACGGCCTGCCCAGCCCGGAGCACGGTTTGCTTCAGGACCACCCGACGCTGTCCGACGTGCTCGTCTCCCGGGTCGGCCACGGCGACATCACCATCCGTGGCGCGATCGCCAAGGCGGAGGGCTCGGTCGTGGAGTTCGCGGACGGCTCGCGCGACGAGGTCGACCTGGTCGTCTGGTGCACCGGCTACCGGCCGGAGATACCCTTCCTCGACGTCCTGGGCGACCAGGTCCCGCTCTACCGGCACGTCTTCCACCTGGACGAGCCGGGGCTCTCCTTCGTCGGCCTCATGCAGTCGACCGGCTCGGCACTGCCCATCGTGGAGTCCCAGGCGAGGCTGGTCGCGGCCCACCTCGCGGGCGCCTACACCCTCCCCTCGCCCGCACGGCAACGCGCCGACCGCGCGCGAAGGCTGCGCCAGGCTCACGACCGGTGGGGCGACCGGCGCACCGCCATGCGGATCGACTTCGACGCCTACCAGAAGCTCGCGGCCGACGAACTGCGCCGGGGCGCACGATGAAGCGGGTCATCGTCACCGGTGCCGGCGGCACCATCGGCCGCGCCCTGTGCGAACGCTTCCGCGACACCGGCGCCCAGGTGATCGGCCTGGACCTGACGGTGCCGGCTGACGCGCCGGTGCCGATCCTCGCCTGCGACCTGACCGACCAGGCCCAGGTCGAGGCCGCCGTCGGCGAGGCCGTCGCGCGCCTGCGAGGCCTGGACCTGCTCGTCAACAACGCCGGCATCGGTGGCCCGGCGCCGGCCGAGCTGCCACCTGACGCCGTGGTGCGGCAGCAACTCGAGGTCAACCTGCTCGCGGCCTGGTCGACGACGGCCGCCGCGCTGCCCGCGCTGGAGGAGGCACGCGGCCGCGTCGTCTTCATCGCCAGCCGGATGGCGGCCCTGGCGCTCCCGCTCGCCGCCGCGTACGGCGTGAGCAAGCGCGCCCTGGTCGCCTACGCCGACGCCCTCCGCCTGGAGGTCGGCACGCACGTCGGCGTCACCGTGGTCTACCCGAGCATGATCGCGTCGCCGATCCACGACTCGACCGCCGCCGCCGGCCTGTCCCTGGACGGCGTCTCGCGCTACGAGCCCGTCGAGGGGGTGGTCGCGGCGGTGATCAGGGCAGCCACGGCCCGCCGTCCCCCGGCCGACCTCGCCACGACCCGTCGCGGCCGGCTGGAGATCGCGATCGCCCGCCACTTCCCCGCCCTGGCCCGGCGCATGGTGACCCGCACGGTCTCCGCGCGGCTGGCGACTGGCGCGTTCGACAACTCGCCGCTCGCCGCCGGCCTGCGCCGGCGCGCCGGAGGCGAGGACCGTCGCACCGAACGCTGACGCCGACTCAGCCCTGTTCCGCGCCGGCGACGCCGTAACGGCGGACGGCCCGGCGGGCCAGGGACATGCGGTGCACCTCGGACGGCCCGTCGTAGATCCGGAACGGCCGAAGCTCGCGGGCGATCCGGGCGACCGGCAGGTCGGCCGACACGCCCGCGCCCCCGCACATCTGCACGGCCCGGTCGGCCACCCGGAAGAGCGCCTCCGCGCCGAAGACCTTGGCCAGGGACGTTTCCTCGCGCCCCGCGCCTCCAGCGTCAAGCACGCGGCACGCGGTGAGCAGCAATGACCGCGTGGCCGCCAGGTCGAGCTCGTTGTCCGCGATCATCAGCTCGACCATGCCCTGCCGCGCCAGTGGGGCGCCGAACGCCGACCGGGAGCTGACGTAGGACACCGCCGCCTCGTGCGCCCGCTGCGCCGCGCCCAGCCAGCGCATCACGTGCGTCAGCCGCGCCGGGCCGAGGCGGACCTGGGCATAGCGGAAGCCTTCGTCGACGGCGCCCAACACGTCTTCGTCGGCGACCTCGACGTCGGTGAAGGACAGCTCACAGTGTCCACCCACCATCGATCTGTCCATTGTGGGCACGTGCCGTGTGATCTCGATTCCGGGACGGTCGGCCGGCACCAGGAACATCGTCGCCCCGCCTGGCGTCCGGGCCATGACAATGTAGAAACCCGCGCCGTCGGCTCCGGTGATGAACTTCTTCCGACCGGTCAGCGACCATGCGGATCCGTTGCGGCGGGCGACCGTCAGCAGCGCGCTCGGGTCCGACCCGGCCCCCGGCGGCGGCTCGGTCATCGCGAACGCCGACCGTTGCTCGCCTCGGGCCAACGGCGCCAGATAGCGGGACCGCTGCGCGTCCGACGCGACCTGGTCGAGCAGGTGCAGGTTGCCCTCGTCGGGAGCGTTGATGTTGAGCGCCATCGGCCCGAACAAGGACCGCCCGGCCGCCTCGAAGACCGGCGCCCGCTCCACCATCCCCAGGCCGAGCCCGCCGAACTCGCGCGGGGCGTGCGGCGCGAAGACCCCCGCGGCGCGCGCCAGTTTCTGGAGGTCGACCCGGAGCCGGTCACCTCCGGCGGCGGTCGCGTCCCCGTCGAACGCGTCCTCCAGAGGAAGGACCTCGGAGTCGACGAACGCCCTCGTACGCCCGACGAGATCTTCCAATCGGCTGGTCATGCGGCACCTCGCTGTCGGGGACCAAGTTTCAAAAAAGTTTCACGTAGGTGTTGCTCGTCACTCGGTCCAAGGTCCAGACTCTCGCTACCGAGCGAGCGCTCGGCCTGTATCAGACTGATACGGACGGAAGGGCGCGTCAATGGCGACGGAGACACCCGAGACCACGTTCGCCACGTGGCTGGACCGATTCACCGCGGCACTGCGCGACGCCGACGTCGCGGGCACCACCGCGCTGCTCGCCCGCGACTGCTGGTGGCGCGACCTGCTGGCCCTCACCTGGGACCTGGGCACCTACCACGGCCAGGCAGCGGTGACCGCGATGCTGACCAAGCACCTCGACGCCGGCTCGATGACCGACCTCACGATGACCACCGAGTTCGGCCCCCGCGACGCCGACGGCGTCGTCGAAGGCTTCATCACGTTCGAGACCCCGCTCGGCTTCGGCCGGGGCGCGATCCGCCTCGTGGAACAAGACGGCGAACGGGTCGCCTGGACCGTGCTGACCGAGCTCGACGACCTGCGCGGCCACGAGCGGGCGATCGGCCAGCACCGGTCGCGCGGCCCGCGCCACACCCCGGCCGACGGCGGCCGCAACTGGCGCGAGGAGCGCGAGGAGCACGTCCGGTACGCGGGCAAGGACCCCGACGTCGTCGTCATCGGCGCGGGCCAGGGCGGCCTGACGGTGGCGGCGAACCTCGGCCTCATGGGCGTCGACACGCTGATCCTCGAGAAGAGCGAGCGGGTCGGCGACGGGTGGCGCAAGCGCTACCACTCGCTCGTCCTGCACGATCCCGTGTGGGCCGACCACCTGCCGTACATGCGCTATCCCGAGTCATGGCCGGTCTACTGCCCCAAGGACAAGATCGCCGACTGGTTCGAGTCGTACGCGGCCGCCATGGAGCTCAACGTCTGGACCTCGGCCGAGCTGACCAGCAGCCACTTCGACGAGGACAGCGGCCGGTGGACGCTAGTCGTCCGCACGCCGGACGGCGAGCGGGAGCTCCACCCGCGCGACGTCGTCCTGGCCACCGGCGCGGCGGGCGAGCCGAACATCCCCGCCGTCCCGGGGCGCGACGCGTTCGCGGGCACCAGCTACCACTCCAGCCGGCACACCGACGCACGCCAGTGGGCGGGCCGGAAGGCCGTGGTCGTCGGCGCCTGCAACAGCGGCCACGACATCGCGCAGGACCTCTACGAGGCCGGCGCCGACGTCACGCTCGTGCAGCGCTCGTCGACGCACATCATCAGCCAGGAGCACGGCATCCCGGCCATCTTCGGCAGCAACTTCGTCGAGGGCGGCCCGCCCACCGCGTACGCGGACCTGCTGGCCGCCGGCACACCCTGGCCGCTGGTGCTCGAGTTCGCCAAGGACGGCGTCAAGGAGACCGCGAAGAAGGACGCCGACCTGCTCGCCGCGCTCGACGCCGTCGGCTTCAAGCGCAACGACGGTCCGGACGGCACCGGCCTGATGGGGTACGCGCTGGCGTACGGCGGCGGTTACTACATCAACGTGGGGGCCTCGGAGCTCATCGCCGACGGCAAGATCAAGCTTGCCCAGGGCTCCGGGCTCGCGGAGTTCACGCCGGAGGGCATCCGCCTCGAGGACGGCCGCACGCTCGACGCCGACCTCGTCGTGCTCGCCACCGGCTACCAGAACATGCGCGAGACCGCGCGGCGGCTCTTCGGCGACGAGGTCGCCGACCGGCTCCCGCTCGTCCTCGGCGTCGGGGAGGACGGCGAGCTCGGCGGCCTCTACCGGCGCACCGGTCACCCGGCGTTCTGGTACACGGGCGGACCGCTCGCCTGGGTCCGCATCTATTCCAAGCACCTCGCCCTGCAGATCACCGCGAAGCACGCGGGACTTCACACGCCCTGACGGGACGAGCGCCGGCAACCGGGTGGCCCGACCGAGGCCACCCCGATGCCGCGCGCCCGAAACCGCCCGGGCCCGACCGATAACCGCGCAGCCGAAAGGAGTAACCCAGTGAAGCGTTCTCGTGGCGCCACCCTCCGGGCAGTCATCGCCGGAGCGGCCAGCGCCAGCATCCTTCTGGTCGCCGCGTGCGGCGGCAACGACGCCGGCGACGGCGGCTCGGGCTCCGGCTCGAAGCTCGTCTACTTCATGGCACCCAACACGACCCCCACCCGCTACATCCAGCAGGACGGCCCGGCGTTCGAGAAGGCGATCAAGGCGCTGGACCCGACCGTCGAGGTCAAGTTCGTCAACGCCGGCGGCGACTCCAACCAGCAGCTCGCCCAGGCCAACGCGGCGATCGCGGCCGGCGCCAAGGCCCTCGTCGTCGTCGCGGCCGACCCGAACACCAGCGCGGGCCTGCTCCAGGCCGCCGAGCAGGCCAAGGTGCCGGTCATCGGCTACGAGAACCCGCCGGTCAAGGGCACCCTCTACAGCCAGGTGATCTTCGACCCGGAGAAGGTCGGCGCACAGCAGGCCACCTACTTCGCCGAGCAGGTCACCAGCGGCAAGCTCGGGGCCAAGCCGGTCAAGGTCGCGCGCCAGTACGGCAACAAGGGGGACGTCTACACGACCCAGATGCTGGCCGGGCAGAACAAGGTGATCGACCCGCTGATCGCGAGCGGCGACATCCAGGTGGTCTGCGAGGACTACATCAAGGACTGGGCGCCGGACAACGCGACCAAGGCCACCGAGCAGTGCCTGACCAAGACGCAGAACGGCGTCGGTGCCTTCTTCGGCTTCTACGACGGCATCACGGCCGGCATCATCGCGGCGCTCAAGGGCAAGAACGTCAAGATTCCGGTGTACGGAGGTCAGAACCCCGAGTTGACCGGACTTCAGTACATGCTGACCGGCGACCAGCAGGACAACGTGCTCAAGGCGTTCAAGGTCGAGGCGGAGGCCGCGGCGAAGATCGCGATCGCGGCGATCGGTGGCCAGCAGCCCCCGGCCGACCTGGTCAAGGACAAGATCGACAACGGCGCGATGCAGGTGCCGACGGCCAAGCTCGACGCCACGCTGATCCACCTGGAGGACGGCAAGGACCCCGGTGACGCCGTCCAGCAGGCCGTCGACCTCGGGATGTTCACCTGGGCGCAGATCTGCACGGGACCGGCCGCCGACACGGAGACCTGCAAGACCCGCAACAAGTAACCCCATCGCGAGCGGGCGGTCGGCGGCGACGCTGGCCGCCCGGCGGAGGAAACCATGACTGCATTGCTCGAGCTGACGAAGGTCTCGAAGCACTTCGGCGGTGTCCGCGCCCTGCACGAGGTCGACATGTCGGTGCACGCGGGCGAGGTGGTGGCCCTCGTCGGCGACAACGGCGCCGGAAAGTCCACCCTGGTGAAGATCGTGTCCGGTGTGGAGTCACCCGACGAGGGCGAGATCCGGGTGCGCGGCGCGGCCCGGCGCCTGGAGTCACCGCGGGCGGCGGCCGAGGCCGGCATCCGCACCGTGTTCCAGGACCTGTCGTTGTGCGACAACCTCGACGCGGTGCAGAACCTGTTCCTGGGCCAGGAGCGCTACGGCCCGTTGTGGTCGGGCCGTCGCGTCCGGCGCCACGTCATGGAGGAGCGGGCCCAGCGCGTGCTGGAGTCGCTGTCGGTGAAGCTGCGCGCGCTCAACACCCCCGTCGTCGCGCTGTCGGGCGGCCAGCGCCAGGGCATCGCGATCGGCCGCGCCCTGATCAGCGACCCGGCCGTGGTGCTCCTCGACGAGCCGACCGCTGCCCTCGGCGTGTCCCAGCGCGGCGAGGTGCTCGACCTGATCGACCGCCTGCGCGACCAGGGCAGGGCGGTCGTCGTCATCTCCCACGACATGAAGGACGTGCGGCGGGTCGCCGACCGGATCGTGGTCCTGCGGCTCGGCACGAAGGTCGCCGAGTTCGAGCGCGGCGCCTACACGCCGGCGGACCTGGTCGGCGCGATGACCGGCGCGCACGAGGAAGGCGGAGACCAGTGACCACCACGACCGCGCCACGCGGGATCGGCCGGGCCATCGAGACCGCCGCACGCGGCCACCGCAGCATCCCGGTGCTCGTCGTCCTCGCGATCATCTGGGCCGTCTTCTACAGCCAGAGCTCCGCGTACCTCAGCTTCCAGAACATCACGAACCTGACCCTGCAGATCGTGACGACCGCGATCCTCGCCCTCGGGGTGGTGTTCGTCCTGATCGTCGGCGAGATCGACCTGTCGTCGGCGGTGCTGTCCGGCGTCTGCGCGGCGGTGGCGGCCGGCCTGACCGTCAACCACGGGCTGCCCCTGGTGGTCGGGATCGCGGCCGGCATCGCCACCGGCATGGTCGTCACCTTCGTCGAGGCCCAGATCATCATGTTCGGCGTGCCGTCCCTGATCGTCACGCTGGGCGGCATGGTCATCCTGCAGGGCCTCATCCTGGTCGTCCTGCCGCCCGAGTTCACGATCAGCGTGGCCGGCACCCCGTTCGCCAAGATCGCGAGCACGGCGATCCCGGCGGGCGCGAGCTATGGACTGGCCGCCGCCGGCACGATCGCCTACGCCGCCTACCGGTTCTTCCAGCACCGCGAGCGGGTGTCCACGGGCTCGCTGACCTCGTTGAGCGCGGTCGCCGTGCCGGTCGCCCTCGTGGCCGTCGTCCTCTTCGGTGGCGTCTACACCCTGACCCGGCAGCGCGGCCTGCCGATGCCGCTGCTGATCCTGGCCGTCATGCTGCTGATCGCCTGGTACGCCACGACCCAGACCCGCTACGGCATCCATCTGTACGCCGTCGGCGGCGACCGCGAGGCGGCCCAGCGCGCCGGCATCCCCGTGCGCCGGATGGTGCTCTACTCGTTCCTCGTCCTCGGCGCCTGCGCCGCGATCGCCGGCATGGTCGACTCGTCCCGCCAGCTCGGCGTCTCGGTCACCTCCGGCGCCGGTCCGCTGATGCTCAACGCGATCGCCGCCGCGGTCGTGGGCGGCACCAGCCTCTTCGGCGGGCGCGGCTCGATCTGGTCGGCCCTGCTGGGCGCGCTGGTCATCGGCTCGATCAGCAACGGCGTGCAGCTTCTCGGCCTGTCCACCGAGGTCCAGTACTTCGCGACCGGCTCCGTCCTCATCATCGCGGTGTCCGTCGACGTGGTCCTCACCCGCGGTTCCCTGCTGCCGGGACGCCGGGCATGACGGTGACCGAGCCGGGCTGGGTCCCGGATCCCGACCTCGTGTCCCAGAGCCGGATCGTCCGGTTCGCGACCTGGATCGACGCGCGGGGCTACGCGTCGTTCGACGACGTGACCGACTACCGGGCGCTGCACGCCTGGTCGGTGGCCGAGCCCGGCGAGTTCTGGGCGGCGGTCGCGGAGTTCTTCGACGTCGACTGGTCCACACCGCCGACGGGCGCCCTCACCGAACGCCGGATGCCGGGCGCGGTCTGGTTCCCCGACGGCACGCTCAACTTCGGCGAGCACCTGCTCCGGGCCGGCGACGACGAGCAGCACGCCGTGGTCCTGGTCGCCGAGGACGGCGCGCGGACCTCGATCACCTATGCGGAGCTGCGGGCGCGGTCCGCCGCGGTGGCGGGCCGGTTGCGCGCCCTCGGTGTCGAGCCCGGCGACCGGGTCGCCGCCTACCTGCCCAACTGCGTCGAAGGTGTCGTCGCGTTCGTCGCCACCGCGCTCGTCGGCGCCGTCTGGGCGCAGACCGGCCTGGACTACGCGGCGGCCTCGGCCGCGGACCGGATGGCCCAGCTCTCGCCGAGCATCCTGATCGCCGGCTCCGGCTACCACTTCGGCGGCACGGTGCACGACCGCCGCGCCGACGCCCGCACCCTGCGGGACCTGCTGCCCGGCCTCCGGCACACCATCACCGTCGAGACCGCGGGGCTGGCCCATCCCGTCGACGACGCCGCCAGCACCTGGGCGGACGCCCTGGCCGCCGACCCCGACCCGACCCCCGTCACCGTGCCCTTCGCGCACCCGCTCTGGGTGCTGTTCACCTCCGGGACGACCGGCAAGCCCAAGGGCATCGTCCACGGGCACGGCGGCGTACTCCTGGAACAGCTCGTCTCCCCCGGCCTGCACATGGACCTGCGGGCCGACGACGTCTTCTTCTGGTTCACCACCCCGAACTGGATGATGTGGAACGCCCAGGTCTGCGGCCTGCTGCACGGCGCGACCATCGTCCTCTACGACGGCCGGCCGCGCCCGGACGCGTTGTGGCCCCTGCTCGTCGACCTCGGGGTCACGGTGTTCGGCACGAGCCCGGGTTTCCTCGAAGCCTCGCAGCGGGCCGGCCTCGAACCGGGACGCGACCTCGACCTGTCGGCGCTGCGGCTCGTCGGGGTGACCGGATCGGTGCTGCCGGCGTCCGCGAACGCCTGGTTCCGGCACCACGTCAGCGCCAGCGTCCAACTAGGATCGATGAGTGGCGGCACCGACATCTGCGGCATCTTCGTCGCCAGCGCACCGACCACGCCCGTCTACGACGGGGAGATCAGTGCCCCCGCGCTGGGTGCGGCCGTCCAGGTCTGGAACGCTGACGGCGAGGAGGTCCCGGCCGGCACGCCGGGAGAAATGGTGATCACCGAGCCGATGCCGTCGATGCCCCTGCGCTTCTGGGCCGACCCCGACGACCGGAAGCTACGTGACACCTACTTCGCCGACTTCCCCGGCGTCTGGCGGCACGGCGACCTGACCGTGTGCACGGAGCGTGGCACCGTCGTCATTCTCGGTCGATCCGACGCGACGATCAACCGCCATGGCGTACGGCTGGGCTCGGCGGAGATCTACGACGCGATCAGCGACCTGCCTGACGTGGCGGACGCGCTGGTCGTGGGCGTGGAGGAGCCTGACGGCGGCTACTGGCTGCCGCTGTTCGTCGTGCCGCACGGTTCACCGGACCCGGACGCCCTCGGCTCCCTTCTCCGGCGGCGCATCACGGAACGAGCGTCGCCCCGGCACGCCCCCGACGACGTCGTCATCGTGGATCGGCTTCCGCACACGCGTACCGGCAAGCGCCTGGAGGTTCCGGTCAAGCGCATCCTCCAGGGAGCCGATCCGGACCAAGTGATCAACCGAGGCGCGGTGGACGACCCGGAGGCGCTCGACGCCCTGGTCGCCGCGGCGCGCACGAAACGGGGAGAACGATGACGTCGGACTGGCGCGAGTACGGTCCCCTCGAGTTCACGCGCATCCTCGACGCGGCGCTGGCGGCCTTCTACGAGCACGGTTACCACGGCACGACGACGCGTGACCTGGCCCGCCGGTCGGGGCTGTCCGTGCCGGGGGTCTACCACTACTACCCGTCGAAGCAGGACATCCTCGTCGACCTCATGACGGTCATCATCGACGAGTTGCTGACCCGCAGCCGGCAGGCGCTGTCCAGCGCGGCACCGGACCCGCGGTCGCAGTTCGACGCGCTGGTGGAGTCGATGCTGCGGTTCCACATGTACCGGCGCACGGGCGCGATGGTCTCGACGGCCGAGCTGCGCAGCCTGGAGCCCGGCAACCGGGAGCGCTACGTGGCCAAGCGCGACGAGCAGCAGCACATGCTCGACGAGGTGATCCTGGCCGGCGTGGAAGGCGGCGACTTCTCGACGTCGTACCCGAAGGACGCCAGCAGGGCCATCGCCTCGCTGTGTGTGGGTGTCGCGTCGTGGTACCGGCCCGACGGCAGCCTGCCGGTGGAGGCGCTCCTGGAGCGCTACCTGACCATCGCGCGCTCGATCGTGGGCATCAGCGAGGAGACGCCACGGTGACGGCCCCGGCACGGTCCGCGGTGGTCACCGGCGCGTCCCGCGGGATCGGGCGGGGCATCGCGCTCGACCTGGCCCGGCGCGGCTGGCGACTGACGCTGGTGGCCCGGGATCCGGCCCGCCTGGCCGCCGCCGCCGCCGAGACGACGGCCGCCGGTGCGTCTCATGTGGAGTGTGTGGAGGTGGACCTGGCTCTGCCGGACGCACCTGCCGCCGTCGTCGCCGCCCACTCGGCGCACCACGACTCGTTGGACGTGTTGGTGCTCGCGGCCGGGGTGGGCTCGGCGGCTCCGCTGCACGGCTACTCGACCCATCGTTACGACAAGCAGTTCGCGCTGAACACCCGCGCGCCGTTCCTGCTGGTCCGTGACGCGCTCCCGTTGCTGCGGACGGCGGCGTCACGGAACGCCGCCCACGGCGCGAAGGTGATCGCGTTGGCGTCGATCGGCGGGGTGTACGCGGAGCCGTCGTTGGCGGTGTACGGCGCCACGAAGGCGGCGCTGTTGGCGCTGTGCCGAGGGTTCAACGCCGAGGAGTCGGGCGCGGGCGTCACCGCCACGGCGATCGCACCAGGCTATGTGGACACCGACATGAGCGCGTGGGTGCACGACACGGTGGCGCCGTCGGCGATGATCCCCGTCTCGGACGTGGTCACGGCCGTCGGCGCCCTGCTCGCTCTGTCACCCCGCACCGTGGTCAACGAGCTCGTGCTCAGTCGCGCCGGGACCAAGGGCTACGAGGCATGAGCCTCGACCTGGTGGCGTTGCGCCGGTTCCTCGCCGCCGAAGGCGTGCCCCTCGGGGGTGAGCTCACCGCCGAGCTGATCAGCGGTGGCCGGTCCAATCTGACCTACGTCGTCACCGACGGCACGCACCGTTGGGTGCTCCGCCGCCCGCCGGTGTCGGGGCTGACCCAGTCGGCGCACGACGTGGCCCGGGAGTGGCGGGTCGTGCGGGCGTTGCAGTACAGCGCCGTTCCCGTCCCGCCAGTGGTCGCGCTCTGCGAGGACGCGTCGGTGCTGGGCGCGCCGTTCGCGGTGACCGAGTTCGTGTCGGGACAGGTCGTGCGTACGCGGGAGCAGCTCGACGCCCATCCCGTCGCCGATCTCGAGTCCTGTGTCACCGAGCTGGTGCGGGTCCTGGCGGACCTGCACTCCGTCGACGTCGACGAGGTCGGCCTGCGAGGGCTGGGCCGGCCCGACGGCTTCCTCGAGCGCCAGGTCGCGCTGTGGTGGCGGCAGTGGAACGAGGTGAAGAGCCGGGACCTGCCGGACGCGGACCGGCTGCACGCGCACCTGCTCTCCGCGCTGCCGGTGCGGCCCGGTGACATCGGCGTGGTGCACGGGGACTACCGGATCGACAACACGCTGCTCGACGCCACGGACATCACCAAGGTGCTCGCGGTCGTCGACTGGGAGCTCGCGACGGTCGGCGACGTGCAGACGGACGTGGCGCTCATGTGTGTGTACCGGCAGCCGCAGCTCGACCCCATCCTCGGCCTGGACGCGGCGTGGGCCAGCGACCGGCTCCCCGACGCCGACGCGATCGCGTCCGCGTACGCCCGGCGGCGCGGGGTCGACCTCGACCACTGGCCGTTCTACCTGGCGTTGGCCAACTTCAAGCTGGCCGTGATCGCGCAGGGCATCAGCTACCGGGCGCGGCAGGGTGCGGCGGCCGACGCCACCTCGGTGCGGGCCGAGCAGGCAGTGGCGCCCCTGCTCGCCGCGGGACTGCGGTGGTCATAGCTCGCTGAGCACCGCCCGGATCGCGGGGCTCGCGTCGGCACTGCGCCGCCAGGCGGCGTACACCTCGCGCGTCGGTCGTCGTTCCAGTTCACGGGCGACCAGGCCGTCGCCGAGCGGTGGGCGGGCGAGGCGCGGGACGAGGGCGAGGACGTCGCCGCTCTCGGCGAGTGCCAGTTGGGTCGCGAAGTCGTCGACCAGGTGGTGGACTTCCGGCTCCTCCGGCGTGTGGGCGAAGAGTCGCCGGAACCATTGGTGGCACACCGTGCCGGGCTTGCTGGTCACCCAGGCGTGGCCGGCGAGGTCTGCACCGGTGAGGGGTCTCTCCTGCTTGGCCAGCGGATGGGTCCGGCTCATCACGACGTCGCCGGTGTCCGTGTGCAGGTGTCGTTGGGTCAGCGAGGGCGGCAGCTGGGCGGGCAGCCCGTCGGCGTCGTGGACGAGGGCGAGGTCGGCGGTGCCGGCGTCGACGCCGCGGATCGCCTCGTCGGGATCCTGCTCGGTGACGTGCACGGTGAGGTCCGGGTAGCGCATCTTCACCATGGCCGGGGCGAGCAGGCCGCGGACGGCGGTAGAGAACGCGGCGACGCGGAGCACGCCGGCCGGCGCGCCGTCGGCGACGGAGCGGGCGGCCTCGGCGCAGCGTTCGAGGGCTTGGAAGACCTCGGGTGCGGAGTCGACGATGGCCTGTCCGGCAGGGGTGAGCACGACACCGCGGCCGGCCTGGGCCAGCACCGGAACCCCGACCTGGCGTTCGAGCCGCTTGATCTGCTGCGAGACGGCCGAGGCGGTGAAGCCGAGGTCGTCGGCCGCCTTGGCGAGGGTGCCCCTGGCCGCCACGGACCGCAACGCCCGCAACGCAGCAATATCGATCATGAAGCGATGCTACGTGGTTCTGACAAGAAAGCGTCGCTGGACCATGGGTATGGGGCCGGGCAGGGTCAACTGCATGACGGATCTTCTCCTCGGAACGAACCTGGTCGCGATGGTGACCCCGATGAAGCCTTCCGGCGCGATCTGCCCGGACGGCGTGGCCGGCCTGGTCGACCACCTGGTGTCCACGGGCTGCGACGGGATCGTCGTGGGCGGCACCACGGGTGAGTCGCCGACCCTTCGCGCGGCGGAGTCGGCGTCGCTGGTGGCCACGGTGGCGGCCCGCTCGGCCGGCCGGGCGCGGGTGATCGCCGGAGTCGGCACCTACGACACGGCGGACAGCATCCGCCGAGCCCGGGCGGCCGCGGCAGCCGGCGCGGACGGGTTACTGCTGGTCTGCCCTTACTATTCGCGGCCGACGCAGGCGGGAGTGATCGCCCATTGCGTGGCGGTGGCGGACGCCACCGAACTTCCGGTGATGCTGTACGACGTCCCGGTGCGGACGGGCATCGCGATGGAGCCGGCGACGCTGGTCGAGCTGGCGGGGCATCCGCTGATCCGAGCGGTGAAGGACGCGCAGGGCGACCTGGCATCCGCGCTGGCGGTGATGGCGGAGTCGTCGCTGGCCTACTACTGCGGAATCGATGAGCTCAACCTGCCGTATCTGGCCAGCGGCGCGACGGGGGTGGTCAGCGTCGTTGGCAACGTGACCGCCGACCGCGTTGGGGCATTGATCCGCGCGGTGCGGACGGGGGATCTCGAGGAGGCACGGGCTCTCCAGCGGTCGCTGGCCCCGCTGGTGGACGCGGTCATGGGCACCGCCCAGGGCGCGGTGATGGCCAAGGCCGCGCTGGCCGAACTGGGGATCATCCCCCACCCAACGGTGCGTCTCCCACTACTCGAAGCGACACCCCCACAGCGCCGGCGGCTCATGGAGGAACTGGACAGCGTCGCCGCGCCAGCCTGACCTCTGTGCGCGCGGTGCGGAAGGCGCTGCACCGGCCCGACGGTTTGGGCGGCTTGGTGTTGGTTCAGCGGCGATAATCGTTGCCGATGGACAGAGCGGGAGCCCGCAAGGGGATGTGGGTCGCCGCGCCGTGGGTGCCGGCGGGGATCTACGGCACCGTCATCTGTGCTTCGACGCTCGCGGCGTCGGGGAAATACTCCGCCGGGCGGGTCGCCGCCACCGTGCTCGTGACCCTGCTGGTCTACTGGCTCGCGGAGCGCTACGCCGAGTTGCTCGGCCTCGCCGCCCGGGGCTCCTCGGTCACCCGCGCCGACGTTCTGCACGTCCTCACCGCGGGGTGGGCGCTCATCCAGGCCTCGATCACTCCGCTGCTAGTGCTGCTGCTGGCCCGCCTCGCGGGCGCGAGCAATGCGGCCGCGCTCGACGCGGCGCTCGCGTACACCGTGTTCCTGTTGGTCGTGCTCGGTTGGCTTGCCGCCCGTGGCGCCGGGCTCACCGGGTGGCCGCGTTGGGCGGCGACGGCCTTCGCCGGTGTCCTCGGGCTCGTCGTGGTCGCCCTCAAGACGTCGCTCCACTGAGGCCCATAGAGTGCGGTCGTGGAAGCGATCCCCTGCTTCGCGTACGACGAAGGCGACCTGAACGCAGACCAACGGGCATTCGTCGACGTGCTCGGAGCTGATCGTCTGGATGGACATCAGCCGGGCCTGATCACGCCGGTCGAAGGTCGGTGAGGCTCGCGAGCTCCTCCTCGGACAGGCGGAGCGCACCCGCGGCCAGGTTCTCCACCAGGTGGTCCGGATTGCCGGTGCCCGGGATGGCCAGCACGTGCGGCCCGCGACCGAGCGTCCAGGCGATGCGGACCTGCGCCGGCGTGGCACCGTGCGCGCGAGCGACCGCCAGGACCGCGGCGTCCGACGCGACACCACCGGCATCGCGCCCCTCGCCCGCGATCGAGTAGAACGGCACGAACGCGATGCCCTGCTCGCCGCACGCGCGCAGGGTGCCGTCGCTGACCCGGTTGTGGATGCCGTAGGCGTTCTGCACGCACACCACGGGCGCGATGGCCTGAGCCTGCGCGAGGTGCTGCGGGCGGACGTTCGAGATGCCCGGGTGCCGGATCAGGCCGGCGTCGCGCAGGTCGCTGAGTGCACCGAAGTGCTCGGCGACCGAGTCGAGGCCGTGCTGGCGGAGGTTCACCACGTCCAGGTGGTCGCGGCCGAGCTGGCGCAGGTTCTCCTCGACCTGGCCGCGCAGCTGGTCCGGACGGGCCAGGGACAACCACCCGTCAGTCGCATCGCGCCGAAGCCGATCCGGTTGACGGTCAGGTCGCCGCCGAGGGTCCACGTACCCGCGTTGATCTTGTTGTCTGGCACCGGACGACCCTAGACGGATCGGGCTTCTGCCGCCACGCAGCCGCCGATAAGCGGTCGACCCGGACGAATGGGGTCGGCCGCGCGACATTCACTTCTGCCGGTCCGCACCGGCCATTCACGCCTTGAAATGTGAGCGTTAACAAGCTACCTTGCTTGAGGGGATCGGCGACGCGCAG
Source organism: Asanoa sp. NPDC049475 (assembly GCF_040676915.1). NCBI lineage: Bacteria > Bacillati > Actinomycetota > Actinomycetes > Micromonosporales > Micromonosporaceae > Asanoa > Asanoa sp. NPDC049475. The sequence continues at coordinate 73,101 of NZ_JBFAPY010000012.1, forward strand.
CAAACGGGGGCAAAAGAGAGCGCGCATTACGCCAGACAGCAAAGACAAAGCGGGGGACGACTGCGCGCGCGGTCGCCCACAATCACGGCCCAGAAGCGGCCGATCGCAGGCGACCGACCGACCGCGTATCCATCCTTCGGATTCCGGAAGAGCGGTATCACCATGCGACGACGCTTGCTCTGGCCTGCCCTTGTCTGTTGTGCACTGTTGAGCTCCGTGGCGGCGTGTGCCACCGGCGGCGGCGATGGGGCCGCGCGCGGTGCGGCGCCGGGCACCACACCGGCCGACACCAGCGTCGGCACGGGCTTCCTCGACGTCGCCGATCTCCGCGATCCCCCGATGACCGACCACTTCACCGCGCCCCCGAAAGCACTGGAAGGGCGGCTCGCGCTGCACGCGAACGGCTGCGTCACCGTCGTCGTGGACGGCGTGGAGCGGATGCCGCTGTGGCCAGAAGGGACCGATGTCGTCCAGGAGTCGATCACTCCGAACCGCTATGCCGTCACGCTGCCGGCGGGCGTGCGGCTGGTCGTCAGCGAGACCTCGGCGGACACGTTCGCCGCCCGCGGGATCGTCGACGACAACCCCGACCCGTTCGAGGTCGAAGCCGGACTGCCCACGAAGATCTCCACGTTCCTCGCCTTCTGCGGCGTCAAGGCAGAGCCCGTCGCATTCCCCGACGCCGCCTCTTTCACGGTTCGGAAAACCTGACCGGAGGTTTCATGTGAACCTGCAACGGAGTCTTGCCACTCGCGTACTCATAGTGCTGTCGATTGCCGTCGGAATGGTCTTCACCGCACCGACGGCCGCCAACGCGGTCGAGAAAGTCCTCAGCGTCACGGCCTATGCACAGGAAAACTCGAACTGGTGCTGGGCAGCGGCCGCAAAAATGATTATCCGCTACCAGACCGGCTCGACCATCTCGCAATGCCAGCTCGTCAAGGACGGCAAGAACTCGTCGACGTGCGGCAACGTGACGGGCACGACGTCCAACGTGATGAACGCGCTCAACAAGCGCGGCGTCAACCCCGGCACCGCGGTGGTGCTGAGCTGGGCGTACGTGGTCTCCGAGATGGACACCAACCGCCCGGTCTACAGCCGGATCGTGTGGCGGTCCAACGGCGCCGGCCACGCCCACGTGGTGCGGGGCTACTACAACACCGGCTACTCGTACGGGCTGTCCTACATCGACCCGGCGACCGGCACCTCGACGTCGCGCGAGTGGGGCAGCTACGCCAACAACACCTCGTGGTACGCCGCCTCGGGCACCCTCATCCACCTCTACCGGAAGTGAGGACACCGATGAACCCGATGAGGTTGCTCCGCACGGCCGGCCTGACCCTGTCGGTCGCCGCCGGTCTCACCCTGCTCGCCTCGCCGGCGCTCGCCGACGACGGTGCCGCACCGACTGCGGTCGGCGCCTGGTTCGCGCAGGACGCACCACGGGTCGCCGGCGACGTGCTCGGCCGTCCGGCGGCGAACCTGGCGGTCGAGGCCGGCCCCGGCGCCGTCCAGCCCGGCAAGCCAGTCGCCGGCTACCGCGCCGGCACGCCGGTCCGCCTGCACATCTGGAACGAGGCGTTCGTCGCGGGCGCCGCCGGCCAGCCGGTGGTCGCGAGCGACGAGTGGGTGGCGCCGCTCTACCAGTCCGGCGTCGTGGTGGGGACGATCGCGGCGGCCGTCTCGTCCACGGGGCAGGTCGCGATGACCTACGTCGACGACGACGCCGTAGGAGGCCGGGCATTGGCTACCGCGTCCGGTCGGGTGGTCCAGGACGCGCGGGTCGGCGGTCTGGTCGTGGTCCGGCCCGACGGCTCGGCCCAGGGGCTGTCCAGGATGGCCGCCGGCAAGCTGCCGTCGATCCGCGGCCCCGGCGACCTGCGCAAGTCGGTCGCGGCCGCGCACGACCCCGGCAACTGGTTGCCGACCGGCACCGAGACCGGCGCCGGCCCGACCCAGGAACCGACCGGCACCCAACCGCTGGTGCTGGCCCTCATGGTCGTACTCAGCGGAATGGTCCTCTGGTTCGTCGTGCGGCGCGGCCGCACCCGGCACCAGTGACGCCACGGGCGGCTGGTCCCCGGGATCAGCCGCCCACCGCTAATGCGCCTGCTGGTGCAGCGCGCGCAACGCGCGGATGTCGTCGACCGCCCGCTGCCCGTCGAACCGGCTGAGCGCCACCATCTGCACGGTGTCGCCGCTTGCCAGTTGCAGCGACGAGAACGGCGAGCCGCCGTTGTAGCTCACCGCCGCCACCGCCGACCAGGCGACGCGCACATCCCGAAACGGGCCGCGCACCCGGATGCCGTCGGCGTCGGCGTCGACCCGGTACATCAACAGGACCAGCCACACGCAGGCGAGCACGACGGCGGTGCCGGCCACCGCCCACCGATCCTCCGGCAGGTAGACGCTGCCGTCGGGCAGCCCGCCCGTCAGCGGCTCCCACGGAAGCAGCACCACGAGGGTCACCACCGCGGCCGCGATCGCGAATCTCCGCAACACACGCGACCGCACGGCGACGGTCGAGCCCACTTGCGGTGCGGCCATAGCACTCTCCAGACGTCGCGTGAACGAGGTTGCGTCCAGGCTACGGCGGCCTCGACGTGAGGCCGATTCCGCCTCACTCCACAGTGGCTCCGGGGCCGGGCAGCGGGTCGATGTCGTTCGCGTGCATGGGCTCGCCGCAGTGGGTGCAGCGCAGGTCGACGCCGCTGATCTCACCGCACGCGTGGTGGCGGTAGAGCACCGGCGGACCCGCCTCCCCCGCGAGCCACTTGTCTCCCCAACCGGCCATGACCATCAGCAGGTCGACGAGCTCCGTTCCCTTTTCCGTCAGGACGTACTCGTAGCGGGGTCTACGGTCGTAGGGACGGCGTTCGAGCACGCCCTGGTCGACCAGGTGGTTCAGCCGCTCGGTCAGCACCTTGCGGGAGATGCCGAGGTCGGCCTGGAGCTGGTCGAACCGGTTGAGGCCGACCCAGACGTCGCGTAGGACCAGCGGAGACCAGGGCTCGCCGACGACATCGAGCGTGCGCGCGATCGAGCACGCCATCGCGCTGAAGTCCGTCCGTTGCATGGGCCGACTTTAGCAATTGGGGTTCCCTGAGGGAACTGAAGTTGCTATGGTCACAGAGTCCCCTTAAGGAACCCTGGGAGGGATCATGGGCAAGGTCATCAGCGGCCACGCGGTGTCCGTCGACGGCTACATCACCGGCCGTACGCCAGGTGCCGGACGCGGCCTCGGCGACGGCACCATGCTCTTCGACTGGTACTTCGACGGCGACACGCCCAGCCAGGTGTTCGACGGTTTCAAGCTGAGCGAGCCCAGCGCCCGGCTGTTCGACGCCATCGCCGGCGACCTGGGCGCGGTCGTGGCGGGCCGCAACACCTACGACGACTCCGAGCACTTCGGCGGCGGCAGCCCGCACCCGACGGCCCCGCTCGTCGTCGTCAGCCACCGTCCCGTGCCGGAGCTCAGCGAACGGCAGACCCACGCCACCACCATCGAGGCCGCCATCGCCGCGGCCCGCGAGATCGCCGTCGACCAGAGCGTCGGGCTCATGGGCGGCGGCGTGCTGACCTCGGCGCTGGCGGCCGGACTCGTCGACGAGGTGGTCCTCCACCAGGTGCCGATCCTGCTCGGCGGCGGCAGGTCCTTCTTCCAGTCCCTCCCGGAGCACGTCCGGCTCCGGCTCGTCGAGGCCGTCCCGGCGCCCGGCGTCACCCACCTTCACTACGCGATCGAACGCTAGGAGTTGACCATGCTCGACCCCACTGTCCGCCGCGCGCTCGACGGCACCTCCATCGGCCACCTCGCCACCGTCCTGCCCGACGGCGGGCCGCACACCGTGCCCGTCTGGGTCGGCACGCGCGGCGACCACGTCGTCTTCCTCACGGGACCTGGCTCGCGCAAGGCCCGCAACCTGCGCCGCGACCCGCGGGTGGCGCTGTCGCTGGCGCCCGACGAGAACCCGTTGGAGCCCGTGATCATCCGCGGTCGGGTCGTCGAGTGGCTGGAGGGTGACAACGCCTGGCCGATCGTCGACGAACTGGCCGGCAAGTACATCGGCCAGCCCTACCCGCGGGGCGAGGAGCGGGTGGTGGCGCTGATCGAGATCGAGCGCCAGACCGTGGGCGTCTCCTGAGCCGGTGATCCGGCCGGAACCGCGACGTCGATGACCCATCCGGGTGACTGCCTCCCACGGTCACAGGCACCACACTGGCCGGAGAAGCGAACCGGCGGGAGGTCGAGTGGCCGACGAGGTCGAGCGATCCGTGCTCGGCATGGCCCCCCTGCTGCTCGACATCGCGTTCGAGAACCGCAACGTCCTCGAACTGCTGCCCACCGGGCCCGAGCGAGCCGACGTGCGGCAGCGCGTGGCGGCGCAGTTCCCGGCCAGGGTCGGCGACGTCATCCGGGCGGCCGAGTCCGCCCGCGCGCGGTTCGACGACGCGAAGTCCCAGGCCGCGCGGCAGAGCGGGCAGTCGGACTGAGGGTTGACCCGCGCCACCCTCCGGTTCGGGTTCGGGACGCTCGCCACCACGACGACGGCACTCGCCGTGTACACCGTGCTCCTGTCCGCCGGCGCGGTGACCCGGCCGGACCGGCGTTGCCCTGTTCGACATCTGCCTGCTGACCGTGCTGGTCATCGCGGTCATCACCCTGCTGCCGGCAGGCCGGACGCCCAACATGCTCGTCCGTGGAGGGGGCCGCCGGCCTTCGTCCGGAACAAGCGGCTGGCTGGCGGTCGTCACCGGCGTGCTGCTGACGTTGCCGTTCCCGTTCGCTCTGGACGATTCCGAAAAAGCGCGGCTGGCCACGCTCACCGGCGTGGTCCTCGTCGTCCTGACCGGCGTCGGATGGTTCCTCCTGTGGGTGCGGCGCCTCAACGGCGAGACTCTGACCTGGGCGTCGGACGATGTCGAGCGCTGGCCACGGCCGACGTCGTCGTCCGGCGCACGGGCGCGCCAGCGGGCCATCCGGGCCCGTCAGGAGTGGATCAACGCGCTCGCCCGGCCCGGCGTGCAGGGCCTGCTGATCGGCGACGAACTGGCCAAGCGGGCTCCGTCGCACGACACCTGGCTGGCCGAGCACCATGCCACACCGATCCTCGGCGAGATCACCGAGCCCGCGCAACTCGTGTCGACCCAGGCCGGGAAGCGCCTGGCCCGCGCCCTCGGGCGGACCAGCGCCGCGAGCATCGGCCTGAGCGGGCCGCGCGGGGTCGGCAAGAGCGCGTTGCTGCGCCGGGCGGGCACGTTCCGCGCGCAGACCAGTCCGCGAGACCTGACCGTGGTGGTGTCGGCCCCGACCTACCAACCGCGCGAGTTCCTGGTCGAGCTGTTCAGCCGCGTCTGCACGACGGTCATCGCCGAGTCGGACGGTGACATCGCGGCACATCCCGGGGGCCGGCGGTCGTGGTGGTGGCGCTTGTGGCCGGCAGGCTCAGCGCCGTGCCGATGCGGAGGAGTCGCCCGACTCCGTCGTGGTGCGGGCGTTGCGGGTGCCGCTGCGGGACCTCGCCGGCGACCTGCTGCGGGACGACCTGCGGGCCATGACCGATGGCCAGGTCGCCGGGCTGAGCCGGCTGCGGTGCGCGGGCTCGGACTCGGCCCTGTCCTGGGTGGGCGACGCGGCGGGGGCACCGGTCGACGCGGCGACCCTGCTGCGCCTGTGCCAGTCGCCGCCGGATCTCGGCACCGGCTCCGCCGCGGAACCTGGCCCGGCGGACGTCGACGCGATCATGGCCGAACGCATGGTCAGCCAGTACCGCTCGTATCTCTACTACGCGGCGACGATGATGGAGGTCTTCTGCACCGGCGCCGAGAGGGTCGGCGCGAGCATGGCGAACGCGCGCTTCCCCGTGGAGCTCCTGGCCCACGCCCGCGCCCATCTCGCCGTCGACCACATCCGTTCGTGGCGCCTGGTCGACAGCTTTCGCGCCCAATGGGGTCTGGCCGTCATCGATCGCCAACGACCCGCGCCGGCCGAGGCGACCGGCAACGGCCGGACGCCGGATGCCCACCGCATCGCGTAACCGCGCTACGCGACGCCCGCACCCTCCTGGACCGGCACCGGGACGCCCCTCGGCAGGTGGCGGGTCGCGAGGAAGCCGGCCGCCGCGAACACCGCGGCCGCCAGCAGCGCGGCCCGCAGGCTGCGCAGTTGCGCTTCGGCGTACCCGTCGACGATCGCGTCCACCTCGGCCGGCGGCACGGCCGTGCGATCAAGGGCGGCCCGCAGGTCGGTCGTGGACACGAACGTGATGCCGGCGCTGATCCGCACGGTGGCCTGCTGCTCGACCGCGTCCGAGATCCGGGGGTCGGCGGTGATGCGGTCGGTGAAGGTACCGCTGAGCGCCGCGATCAGCACCGCACCCACCAGCGCGGTGCCGAGCGAGGACCCGAGGTTCTGCGCGGTGTACTGGAGGCCGCCGACCTCGCTGCGCTCCTTCTCCCGCACGCTGCCCTGCACCACGTAGCCGAGCTGCGAGGCGAGCAGGCCCATGCCGATCCCGAACAGGGCCATGGCCAGGCTGAAGGAGACCTCGTCGAGACTGGGCTTCACGGTGCTCACCAGCCAGAGCACCGCGGCCACCACGACGGCGACGGCGATCTGGACGATCAGGCGCGGGCCGGCGAACCGGCCGAGGAACGACCCGCTCATCGCCGCCACCAACATCCCCACGGACGCGGGCAGCAGCCGCAATCCGGTCTCGAACGCGTCGAGGCCGAGGACGACCTGCACGTACAACGGGATCGCGAAGAAGACGCCCAGCAGGACGAGGTTCTGCACGAACAGCATCGACAGGCCCGCGCGCAGCGGCGGCGCCGTCAGCAGCTCCGGCTCGACCAACGGCTGACGGCCCGCCGACTGTCGATGTCGGATCCACGCCAGGAAACCGGCCAGCAGGGCGGCGCCTCCCGCCACGACGAACAGGGTCGGGGCAAAGCCGAAGATCTCGACGGGCGTGTCGCGCGGCCGGAGCCAACCCCAGGTGCTGCTCTGGAGCACTCCGAGCACGACCAGCGCCATGCCCGCCGCGGACAGCGCCGCGCCGACACCGTCCAGCCGGGTCCGCCGCGCTTGCTCACCGACGTCCCGGATCCAGGGTGTGAGCAGCAGGATGACGACGACCAGCACCGCCTCACCGGCGAACACCAACCGCCAGGTGAGGTACGTGGTGACCCAGCCGCCCAGCAACGGTCCCACCGCGATGCCGGCGCCGGCCACACCTCCGATCACGCCGTACGCGGTGGCCCTGGACCGTCCGGTGTAGTTGGCGCCCACGAGCGCGGCGAGCGACGGCAGCACGAGCACGGCGCCGAGTCCTTCGATGACCGACCAACCGAGCACCAGCACCCACAGCGTCGGCGCGACGGCGGTGAGCGTGGTGCCGACCCCGTAGACGACCATGCCGACGGCGAAGACCCGGCGGCGACCCCAGAGATCGCCGAGCTTGCCGCCGGTAATCATGAACGCCGCCATCACCAGCGTGTAGAGGGTGATGACGGACTGGATCGCGGTCACGTCGGTGTCGAAGTCGTCGACGAGCTGGCTGATCGACACGTTCATGACCGACGTGTCGAGCACCATCAGAAACTGCGCCAGCCCCAGCACGGCCAACGGCCGCCACGAGAAGGCCCCGGCCGCATCACTCGTCGCTATGGTGAGCCACTTTATCCGGGTAGATGACAAATTGCGGGGACCTCGCACGTGGCGGCGTCCTGCGATCATCAGCGCCATGCGGAAGACTGCCGTGGCGTTGGTCGCCGTTCTGCTGGTGTCGGGGTGCACCGACGCGGGCTCCGCCCCCGCGGACGCCGTGGGGACCAGGTCGCCCGAGGCCGTCGTCACCCAGCCGCCGCCGGTGGCGGCTTGGCGCCTGGCCACGCTGCCGGAACTGGCTGGGCCGACGAGCGGGCTGGCGGACGTCGTGTCGGTGGATGCCACGCACGCGTGGGCCGTCGGCAGCGAGGCCTACGACCCCGAGCGGCCGAACGACACCGGGACGCCGTTGGTCCTGCGGGGCGACGGGACGCGGTGGGTGCGCGCGGCGCTGCCGCCGATCGGGTGGCACGGCCGGTTCGGTCTCGTCGCGGCGGGCTCGCCCTCCGATGTCTGGGTCGTCGGCACCACCGCGGTCGCCAGTCCGGAGGACCAGGCGGCGCACGTCCTGCACTACGACGGGTCCGCCTGGCGCGAGGTGCCGTTCCCGCAGGGCAACGAGGGCTTCGTGTCGATCACCGGGCTCAGCGTCGCCGGTGGTCGCGCCTGGGTGGTGGGCAGCAACCGCGTCGGCACGGTCGTCGAGGAGTGGGACGGCGGATCCTGGCGGTCGCACCGGCTCCCCCGCGAATGCCGCAGCGGCGGCACGTCGTTCGGCGGCATGCCGAACTTCTGCAACGTCAGCGCCGTCAAGGCGTTCGGCCCGGACGACGTCTGGGCCGCCGGCAACGGGGCGTGGAAGGGCTTCAAGGGTCCACTGCTGTTCCATTGGAACGGATCGGGCTGGCGTACGGTCAACGTCGGCATCACCAACGAGGAGCTCGCGTTCGACGCGCTCGCCGGCCGCTCGTCCGGCGAGCTGTGGGCGGTCGGCCAGCACGGCTTGGCCGTACGCGGCGGTGGTGGATCCTTCGAGGTGCTCCGCGACGCCCCGGACGGCCTTTCTCCGGACGTGGTCACGGACCCGGCCGGGCTGCCGTGGTTGGTCGAGAACTCGGTGGCGCCGAGCGCGAGCTTCGCGGTATACCGGGCGGGCACGTGGATCGACGTGCCCGCGCCGCAGCCGCCGGACGCGGTCGGGATGAGCCTGAACGCGATCACCGCGACTCCCGGCAGCACGCTGATGTTCGCGGTCGGGGCGGCCGACCTCCCCACGACGCCCCGCCATCTGCGAGCGGTCCTGCTCGAGTACGCGCCAGCGCCCTCACCCGAAACGAGCCGACTCTGAGGTGACCGTGACCGACCTCCACACCCGACGACTGCGCCTGCACCCCATCGACGCGGCGGAGGGCGCCCGCATCGTCGGCCGGAGCGCGGAACCCGGCGACGAGTGGGCCGACGACTTCCCGTTCGAGGGTGACGTCATCGGCGTGACGGCCTTCCTCAGAGCCACGGCCGTCCTCGGCGACCAGCGCCCGTTCGGCCACTACCTGATCAGCCGGGCCGACGACGGGAAGGCCATCGGCGGCATCGGCTTCAAGGGACAACCCGCCGACGGCTGTGTCGAGGTCGGCTACGGCCTGGCCCCGTCGGCCCGCGGCCACGGCTACGCGGCGGAGGCGCTCGGCGCGCTGCTCACCGTCGCGGCCGAGCACGGCCTGTCGCGGGTGATCGCCGACACGACCGGAGACAACGTCGCGTCGCAGCGAACCCTCGAACGCGCCGGCTTCCGCCGCACGCGGACCAACGGCGACGTCTACCTCTACGAGGTGGACCTCGGCCGATAACCTCACGCCGTCTCGGTCCGCGGCGCGCGGCAGAAACCAGACGTGTGCCAGCGACCCAAAGCATGGCGACGGCTTGTCAACAGTCGCCCGATCGAGGAAGCGACCAGCCGAAAATGGCTCGACGCGAACCTTAGCTCGGGTGCGGCGGAGCCGACGCCGCCGCACCCGAGGATCGGCTACGGTGCCCAGGGGGCCGCGATGGTCCAGGTGCTGTCGGCCGTCCAGGAGGACGGGGAGTTGTAGGTCGCGCTGCCTGAGCCGTTGGAGAGCCAGACCTCCGAGTTGTAGTGGCGGAGGTACGAGCCTCGGAAGTTCCACGACTCCAGCGACACCCCCGAGCCCGTCAGGCCGGTGCGGGCGCACCACGTCGCGTCCGCGCGCAGCAGGGTCGAGCCGTCGTTGACCGAGTTCTGCACGCGCGAGTTGGCGTGGCGCAGGAACTGGCCCGGGAAGTTGACCGACTCGAACGAGTAGCAGGAGGCGTCGGCCAGACCGGGACGGATGGTGTACGTGGCGTCGTTCTTCAACAGCGCCGCAGACGCCGCGGTGACGACCTCGGTGTACGCCAGGCTGTTCTGGTGCCGCAGGTAGCGGTTCGTGTAACCCGGCGTCGTCACCTGGAGCGATCGGCGCTGGTTGACCGGCAGCGTGGTCGGCGCCAGGGCCGGCAGAGCGCGGGACGCCGCGATCACCGCCTGGTTGGCCGCGCGCACCCGGTTCTGGTCCATCTTGACCACCTGCCGGTCGTACGTCACGAAGCCGTTCAGCTCCCCTTCGAGATCGGTGATCTCGGTGTAGATCGCCGCCGACAGCCCGCGCCCGAGCATCAGGTTCTGCACGCCGGCGACCAGGCCGACGTAGCGGTCGGTCAGCGCCGTGGAGCTCGCCTGCCACTCGTACGCGAAGAAGCCCCCGCTGGGGCTCCACTCGTGGCCCGGCGTGTGCAGCCCGAGCCCGCCGAACTCGCCGAGAACCGAGATGCGGCCGGATGCGAGCGGCGCGTCGGGACCGAGGTACACGTGCCAGTCGTCGATGTCGCCGTTTCCCGGGTTGCCCAGCGACTGGCAGCAGTTGTAGCCGCTGTGGACGTTGACGAGCCGGGTCGGGTCCTGGTTCTTGACGTTCTGGCCCACCCGCTGCGTATCGGCCAGCGAACGCTCGCCCCAGCCCTCGTTGTAGACGGTGTAGGCGACCACGGCCGGCGACGACCGGTGCTCGTCGACGATCTCGCGCGCCTCCGCCTCGAACTGGGCCTGCTGCGCCGCGTTCGCGTCGATGTTCTGCGCGGTCAGTGACGGCACGTCCTGCCAGACCAGCAGGCCGAGCCGGTCCGCGTGGTAGAACCAACGCTGCGGCTCCACCTTGATGTGCTTGCGGACCATGTTGAAGCCCAGGTCCTTGTGCTTCTGCAGGTCGAAGGCCAGCGCGGCGTCGGTCGGGGCGGTGTAGACGCCGTCGGGCCAGTAGCCCTGGTCGAGGGTTCCGGTCTGGAACACGAACTGGCCGTTGAGCAACGGCCGTCGCACGCCGTTGACCAGGCCCGTAGTGATCTCCCGCATCCCGAAGTAGTGCATGGTCCGGTCGACCTGCGCCCCGGAGCCGTTGCGCAGCGTGACCCGCAGGTTGTAGAGGAACGGGTCGTCCGGCGACCAGCGCCGTGCGTTCGGCACCGGGACGGAGAAATCCGTGAACCCGCCGGTCGCGGTGCCGACCAGGGTGGACCCGTTCATGGCCTCGGCCAGCACCGTGTGGCCGGTGACGGTGCCGCGGGTGAACACCCGTACCCGGATGGTGTTGCTGGAAAGGTTGGGATAGAGGTCGACGGAGCTGATCGACGCGGCCGGAGTCGGCTCCAGCCAGACCGTCTGCCAGATGCCGGAGCTGGGCGTGTAGAAGATGCCGTTCGGCGTCTTGGTCTGCTTGCCGATCGGCTGGAGGCTGCCGTTCTGCCGGGTGTCGCTCGGGTCCCAGACCTTCACGACGAGCTCGTTGGTGCCGCCGTTCAGTCGATCCGTGACGTCGAAGGTGAAGGCGTCGTAGCCGCCGGTGTGCCCGCCGACCTGCTGGCCGTTGACCCAGACCGTGGTCTGCCAGTCGACGGCGCCGAAGTGCAGCTGTACGCGCCGCCCGGACCAGCCCGCCGGGACGGTGAACGTGCGCCGGTAGAACAGGTAGTTGCGGTTGTCGTTGGCGGCCCGCATCACGCCGGACAGGGCCGACTCGACCGGGAACGGCACGTTGACCCGCTCCGGCAGGGTGGTGTTGAACTGCGGCGCGTCGTCGGTGGCCGACTGACGGAGCTGCCACTCGCCGTTGAGGTTCTGCCAGTCGGGCCGGGTCATCTGCGGGCGCGGATACTCCGGCAACGGCGTGCCGTTGAGCGCCTGCGCGGTCCACGGCGTGGTCAGCGGCGGGGTCTTGGCCGGTGCGGCCTGCGCGGCGCCAGGTGCCGCCGACAGGCCGGCCACCAGGACCAGGACCGCGACGAGGGCGGTACGACGGGACGGTTTCATACCTGCTCCGGGCTCTTGAGGACATCGATGACTAACCGTATAACGTTATAGAATTCGATCGACCTCTCAGTCAATAGGCTGCCGTCGATGTCCCGGGGGTGCGCACGTGGTCGTCAGCCTGAAGGACATCGCCGCCCGGGCCGGCGTCTCGTTGTCGACCGTGTCCAATGTGGTCAACGGCTATCGGCCCGTCGGCGAGGAGACCCGCATCCGGGTCCAGGCGGCGATCGACGAGCTCGGCTACGCGCCCAACCTGAGCGCGCGGCACCTGCGGCTCGGCCGCACGGGCATCATCGCGCTGGCCATCCCCGAGCTGGACAACCCGTACTTCGCCGAGCTGGCCGGAGCGGCCATCCGGGAGGCCACCGGCCAGGGCTACACGCTGGTCATGGAGGACACCGGCGGCTCGTACGAGCGCGAGCTCCTGATGATCGACAAGTCTCGCCGGCAGATCGTCGACGGCCTGATCTTCAGTCCGGTGGCGGTCTCCCGCGAGCAGGTGCTGGCCCACCCGCCGGCGACCCCGATGGTGCTGATCGGCGAGGGCGTCTACGACGTGCCACACGACCACATCGCGATCGACAACATCGCCGCGAGTCACGTCGCGGTGCAGCACCTGGTCTCGCTGGACCGCTACCGGATCGCCTTCATCGGCGCGCAGGCCGGCGACCACCGCCAGTCCGCGCATCTGCGGCTGCGTGGCTACCGCGAGGCGCTGGCAGGCGCGGGCCTGCCCTGGGACCCCGCGCTGGCCGCGCCGACGACGGCGTTCGGGCGGGCCGACGGGCTGATGGCGATGCGCGACCTGCTGGCGCGCACCCATCCGCCGGACGCGGTCTTCGCCTACAACGACCTGGTCGCGATCGGCGCGATGCGCGCCGTGGCCGAGGCAGGGCTGCGGATCCCGGAGGACGTCGCGGTGATCGGCATCGACGACATCGAGGAGGGGCGGTTCAGCAACCCGACGCTGACCACGATCTCCCCGGACAAGGAGCACATCGGCCGGCTCGCGGTGCAGTCCCTGGTCGCCCGCATCGAGGGCAGACCGGTCCAGCCACCGTACGACGTGCAGCCCCCGTTCCGCCTGGTCACGCGCGAGAGCACCCTCGGCGGCCTACGCCCGGTGCGCGCCTAGCGCAGCACCAGCAGGTCCAGCACGTCGACCACCGGACCGGTGACGACCTGAGCCGCCTCGCGGAGGCGACGCAGGCCTGTGGCGTACTCGTCGTCGGTGATCAGCTTGAGAGGGGTGTGTGCGTCGCGGCGCAGGGTTGCCGCCGCCTCGCGCAGGGACGGGGCGGTGGTCTGGGGCACCGGTTCGAGGGCGGCGGTCTCGAACCCGGCGCCGGCGAACGCGTCCTCGACCTGCGCGATGCTGGGATAGGTGTCCAGCACCCGGACGGCTTCGGGGAACCAGCGGAACAGGCTGATCCCGTCGTGCCGGCCCGCGAACGCCGAGCGGATCAGCAGCGGTGCGCCGGGGCGCAGCACGCGACGCAGCTCGTGCGCGGCCGCGGTCAGGTCCGGCACGTGGTGGATGACGGTGGACATCCACACGCCGTCGACGCCGTCCCCGCCGAGCGGGATGTGTGCGGCGTCGCCGGCGAGGCTGGGCGCGAACACGGAGCGCGCACGCATCGCCTCCGACGGCTCGACCGCCACGACGTCGATGCCGGGGAACCACTCGTCGAAGGCCCGTGCCCAGCTTCCCGTGCCGGCGCCGAGGTCGAGCAGCCGCATGCCCGGCCGCGGCGCGAGGTGCCGCGTGATCGCGGCCCGCCAGGCCGCGCGCCCGTCGTCGGTCAGGTGCCGGGTCGCCTCGAACGCCGCGGCGTCCACGTCGTCGTATCCGATGCGCGCCATGCCCGGAAGCCAACTACGCGGCGCGGCGCGGGGTCAACGCCATCAGCCGCCTTCTTCGAGGACGCCACCTACTGGAACCCGTCGTGGAGCACGGCGGACGGCGCGATCCTGACCTCGAACGTCTGCGACCTGTCGGTCTCGGCAAGGGCGGTGGGCACCGGCCGGCTGATCTCGGCCAGGTCGTTCCGGGAGTTCCTCAACCCCGGCACGGTCGGCCTCGGCGGGCCGACGAAGCGGTGCCCGGCGACCCTGTGCGTGCCGCAGACAGAACAGCATCACTTCGGGCTCGGCGTGATCGTCCAGAACGGCTGGATCCTGCAGAAGCCGTCGCTGGCCGGATACTCGGCGGTGCAGACGTACCTGCCGGGCAGGGACATCGCGATCGCCGTGGCCACCACCCGCGGCCGCACGACGACGGAGGTGAACTCGGCGGAGCCGATCGCGAACCAGATCGGCGCGCTGCTGACGAGCTAGCGCACGAAATGGGTGTGCGGGCGCTCCAGGAGCGTGCCGTCCAGGTGGATGTCGACCTTCTCGTTGTAGAACGCGACCAGGTCCGCGATCGGCGACAGCGCCCGGGTCGGGAACGTGTAGGACCAGGCGATGTCCGTCCGGGCCTCGCCGCCGCCCACCATCGACCAGTAGTCGCTCGTCGTGCCCTTGTAGGCGCAGGCCGTCTCCGTGTCCGTGTGGACCAGGTGCGCGAACCGGACGTCCGCCCGGTCGATGTAGTAGCGCGTCGGCAGGCCGGTCTCGAACACCAGCACCGGCGCGCTGGTCTCGGCGAGCAGGACGTCGTCCAGCGAGACGCGCACGTGCCGCTGCGAGCGCAGGGCGTCGACCCGGACGTACGGGTTGCGCGGGTGCACGAAGATCCGCTCGTCCTCCTCGTACCACGCGTCCAACGCGGCCCAGTCGAAACGCACATGGTCGGCCAGGCCAGTCAATGCGTCCGCGCCGAAGACCCGCACGGTTCCCGGCCGCTCCTGCCCGCCGGCCGCGAGCCCGAAGCGCCGCGCGGTGCCCCGTTTCAGGTGCTGCTCGTGCTGTTCGTCCACGAGGAAGCGTGACGTGACGTCGGCCATGGGGACGTAGTACTGCGGGTAGTACGGCGCCTCCCAGACGTACAGGGCCGCGATCGTGTCGAAGATCTGCTCGCCGCCGAGGTAACCCCGCAACCGGCGGGGTGCCGGCTCGATCCGGTCGGTCTCGGCGGCCATCCGCGGATAGTCGGCCATCGGACCATCGTAGGAACCTCGCCGTGACCAGCGTGCCGTTTTCCGCCAGTAAGGTCGGTCCATGGACCTGAAGTACGCCGTCGGGCTGCCGACGGTCGGCGAGTTCGGCGACGTCCGGACGCTCACCGACCTCGCGGTCAGCGCCGAACGCCACGGGTGGCACGGCGTGCAGCTCTGGGACCATCTGCTCTCCGACGAGCCCGGCTGGCCGGTGGCGAGCTCGACCGTCGCGGCGGCGGCCATCGCGGCCCGCACCTCGCACATCCGGATCATCCTCACCGTGGTGCTCCCCCGCCGCCAGGTCCAGGAGGTCGCCCAGGACACCGCGGCCATCCACACGCTCTCCGGCGGCCGGCTGACCGTGCTGGCCACGATCGGCGCGTACGACCGGGAGTACACCGACTTCGGGCTCGACCCCGATCCGCGTACGCGGGGAAAGGCTTTGGACGAAGGCCTCGACACGCTGCGGCGGCTCTGGGCGGAGTGGGGTGTCGAGGGCATACCGATCTGGTGCGGCGGCCGCTGGCCACGACGGGTCGGCCTGCGGCGGGCCGCCCGGTTCGACGGTGTGCTGGCGACGTTCGAGGGCCACCACACCCGCAACTCCCCCGTCGACGAGGTCGCCGCCGCCACGTCGTTCGTGCGCGGGCTGGCCGGCGACGGCTTCGACGTCGCCGCCGAGGGTGCGACCGAGGCCGCCACGGCGCGCGAGCACATCTCGCCCTACGCGATCGCCGGCCTCACCTGGTGGGTGGAGGCGCTCGGCTGGTGGCGCGACGACTCGGCGGCCCGCATCGCGGAAGGACCACCGTCGTGAAGAGGATGACCAGGCCCGGCACCGCGCTTCGGGTCGACCCCGACTACGCGTCCCGGCCCGGGTTCGACGACAAGTTCCTCGGCCTGGCCCTGCCGCTGCCGGAGGCCTCGGCCGGTCCGGCCCTGCGCTACCACCACTTCTCGGTGGTCATGCACCCGGCGCGCCGCCTCGCCCTCTTCGCCGCCGCCAACGTCGACGGGAGCCGCCGGTTCACGCAGGTGCCGTCCAGCGACCGTTGGAGTCTCGATCCCCGCCTGCCGGCCACCGCGCAGGTCGGCAACGCGCTCTACTCCGGCAACGACCTCGACCGCGGTCATCTCAACCGCCGAGCGGACATGCTCTGGGGCGAGACGCGCGCGGAGGCGACCGCCGCGGTCGCCGACACCTACCACTACACCAACTGCGCGCCGCAGCACCGCGACTTCAACCAGAACAACGCCACCTGGCAGGGGCTCGAGGACTACATCCTCGCCGCCGTCGCCGACCATAGGCTGCGTGCGAATGTCTACACCGGACCGATCTTCCACCCCCACGACCCGATCTACCGGGAGGTACGCATCCCGCGCGCGTACTGGAAGGTGGTCGCCGTCGCGACCACGGAGGCGGTTCACGCCACGGCGTACCTGATCGAGCAGACGGACCTGCTCGACGCGCTCGAGCGCGAGGCCGAGCAGTCCCCGTTGGGGCCGTACCGCACGTATCAGATCCAGGTCAGCGACGCGGAGGCCCGCACCGGCATCGACTTCGGGCCGCTGCGCACCTTCGACCCGATGCGGCCGCCGGCCCGGGACGCGGAGCAGCAGGGACCGGTCGAGTTGCGAAAGCTCGGCGACGTACGTCTTTCGTAAGCGCTCGAGGTATCTCCATACTGGACCGATGTATGGAGTGATCGTCACGGCACCCGGCGGACCTGAGGTGCTGAAGGTGGCCGACCTGCCCGATCCGGTTCCGCACGCCGGGCAGGTCCTCGTGCGGGTGCGGGCCGTGTGCGTGCAGCCGGCCGACATCGCGGCCCGGATCGGCATGATCCCCGGCGGCCCGGTCCCGCCGCCCTTCCTGCCCGGCTGGGACATCGCCGGCGAGGTGGACTCGGTGGGTGCGGAGGTCACCGAGTTCCAGGCCGGTGACCGCGTCGTCGGCATGATCCCCTGGTACCTGACCCGCGGAACGCCGGGCGGCTACGCGGAGCTGGTGGCGGCCGACACGGGATGGCTGGTCCGGGTCCCGGACGGGCTCGACCTCGTGTCCGCGGCCACGGCGCCGCTCAACGCGCTCACCGCACACCAGGCGCTGGCCGCGCTGTCGCTGGAGGACGCGTCGACGGTGCTGGTGACCGGCGCCAGCGGCGGCGTCGGCGGGTTCGCCGTGCAGCTCGCCGCCGGGCGGGGCCACCGCGTGCTCGCCGGCGCCACCCACGACGACGAGGAGTGGGTGGCCGGCCTCGGCGCGGCCGAGGTGATCGCGCGCACGACGGACCTGGCCACGGTCGGCCCGGTGGGGGCCGTGCTGGACGCGGTCCCGCTCGGCGACGCGGCGCTCGCGGCCGTCGCGGACGAGGGCATCGTCGTGACCACGCGACCGACGCCACCGACGGACCGCAAGGTGCGCCAACACCTCCAGCTCATCCACCTGGACCGGGACGTGCTGGCCGAGCTGGTGGCCCAGATGGCCGGCGGCACACTGCGGACGCGGGTCGCGACCACGTTGCCGCTGACCGAAGCGGCCGAAGCCCACCGCCTGGCGGAGGCCGGCGGCCTGCGCGGAAAGGTCGTGCTGACGGCCTAGCCGGCCGGGTCGGTGACCCGTCCTACTCGAACCGGGACGGGTCACCTGCGCCGACGCGGAGGATGATCGGCTCGTCGTCGCTCCAGTCGATCACCGTCGTCGGGATCGTGCCGCAGTCGCCCGAGTCGACCACCGCGTCCACCGCGTGGTCGAGGCGTTCCTTGATCTCCCAGCCCTGCGTCATCGGCTCCTCGTCTCCGGGCAGGAGCAGCGAGCTCGAGACCAGCGGCTCGCCCAGGGCGGCCAGCAGCGCCTGGGTGACGACGTGGTCCGGGATGCGGACACCGACCGTGCGTTTCCGCGGGTGCTGCAACCGCCGCGGGACCTCCTTGGTCGCCGGCAGGATGAACGTGTAACTGCCCGGCGTCGCGGCCCGCACGGCCCGGAAGCGCGCGTTGTTGATCTGCACGAACTGGCCCAGCTGGCTGAAGTCGCGGCAGACCAGCGTGAAGTGGTGGCTGTTGTCCAGGTGGCGGATGCGACGGATCCGGTCGACGCCGTCGACGTTGCCGAGCCGGCAGCCGAACGCGTACAGCGAGTCGGTGGGATAGGCCACGAGCCCGCCGCCGTCGATCAGGTCGACCACCTGGCCGATCGTCCGCGGCGCGGGGTTGTCCGGATGCACGTCGAAGTACCTCGCCACGGCCGGGAGCCTAGCCCTTCCGACGAAACCCCGACAGCGACGGGCTGGCGAACTGGCCCGCCTGGTCACCGAGTTCCCAGCATGATGGGACGAGGGGGTCGCTCATGCTTGTCGCCGTCGCCGATCGGGCCAACGTGCCGCTCGCTGTCGTCGAGCGGGAGGTGCCCGAGCCCGGCCCGGGCGAGGTCCTGATCACGATCACGGCGTGCGGGGTCTGCTACACCGACCTCGACGTGCTGCGCGGGCACTGGCCCAACGCCCGCTTCCCGCTCGTGCCCGGCCACGAGATCACCGGTGTGGTGGCCGGCACCGGCCCGGGCGTGTCGTGGCCGCAGGTCGGGGCGTCCGTCGGCGCCCAGATCCTCGGTGACTCCGACCGGCACTGCGACTACTGCGTCCGCGGCGACCAGATCCTCTGCCCCCGGAAGCGCTTCACAGGCATCGACTTCGACGGAGGGTACGCCGAGTACGCCGTCCTGAAGGCCGACTTCGTGTCGCCGCTGCCGGACGGACTCGACCCCGTGGCCGCGGCACCCTTGATGTGCGCGGGCCTGACAGCGTTCAACGGGCTTCGGCAGGCGGGCATCAACCCCACCTCGCGCGTCGCGGTCATCGGCGCCAGTGGCACCCTCGGCACGCTGGCGATCCGCTATGCCGTCGCCATGGGAGCCCGGGTGGCGGCCGTCGGCCGGTCGAGCCGGGGCGCGACGGCGGCGCTGGAGCTCGGTGCCGAGCGCTTCGTCGCCACCGCCGACACGGACCCGGCCGAAGCGCTGAGGTCCTGGGACGGTGGTGCCACCGTCATCCTCAACGCCGCACCGTCCACCTCCGCGGCCGCCGCCGCGTTCACCGGCCTGGTGCCGGACGGCACGCTCGTGCTCTGTGGATACGGCCCCGAGCCGCTGAGCCTGCCCACCGAGGCGCTGGTCCTCACCCGGCTGCACGCCATGGGCAACCCGTCCGGCTCGCCGCACGACGCCCGCGACACCCTCGCGTTCTCGGCCGCGCACGGCATCCTGCCCGACTTCGTGACCATCGGCCTGCGCGACGCCAACGCCGCGCTCGAAGCGATGGCCCACGGAAGCTCCGGCCGCCGCTCGATCATCACGTTCGACTGACCGCACCGCACCGATCGTCGCTGTCATCAGAGGAGCTCGGCCAGCGTCAGCGGGCGGGCCAGGTGGTAGCCCTGCGCGTAGGAGACCCCGATGCGGGCGAGTGCGGCCAACTGCTCCGCCGTTTCGACCCCCTCGGCGGTGACGTGCAGCCGCAGGCCGCGGGCCAGCTCCGTCAGCATGCTGACGATCGCGTGGTCGCGGGGGTTGTCGAGCATGCCGGCCACGAACTGCTTGTCGATCTTGATGCCGTGCAGCGCCAGGCGGGACAGGTAGCGCAGGTCGGTCGCCCCGGCTCCCATGTCGTCCAGGGCGATCCCGACGCCGCGGTCGATGAGCGTCCGCAGGCGCGGGCCGGCGTCGGTGAGGGTGTCGAGGTCGGCACCCTCGGACAGCTCGAGCCGCAGCCTGCTGGGGGACAGACCCGTGCGGCCCAGCGCGGTGCAGACGAGCTCGGCGAAGTCGGTCGCCAGCGTGGGTGCGGAGAGGTTGACGTTGACGTGCTCGGGGGCGGCGTCGCCGAGGGACATCAGGTCGCGGCACGCGCGGTAGAGCACCCACCTGTCGAGCAGCGGCATGTGTCCGTCGTGGTGGGCCCGCTGCAGGAAACGGTCGGGGGTGATCAGCCCGTGCTCCGGGTGCTCCCAGCGCACCAGCGCCTCCAGGGCCACGACGGCCCGGTCCGCGATCCGCACGATGGGCTGGTAGCGCAGCCGCAGCTCCTCGTTGGCTACGGCCTGGACGACGCTGCGGTCACTGGTCGGAAGTATCGGCGTGGTCATGCACCCACGGTCGCGGCGCGCCACGTGCGTCAGGCCCGTGACCGACCCGGGTCGCAGCAGTCCCGGTCGGGCTCCCGGGGGCACGGGGACCGGACCGGGCCCGCCCGGATGTCCGGTTCAAGGGCACTGGGACTAGATGGATGCGGCGGTCACGGCCGCTTCGAGCGGGGTGTCACGTAGCTCCCGGCGCGAGCCGATCGCGAGCTTGGCGAAGACCTTCCGCAAATGCCACTCGACCGTCCGCGGGCTGATGAAGAGCTCGGCGCCGATCTCCTGGTTGGTCTTCCCGTCACGGGCCATGGCGGCGATCAGCGACTCCTGCGGCGTCAGGTCCAGGGCGGTGTCCGGGGTGCGCTTGCGGACCGTCTCCCCGGTGGCCAGCAACTCGTTGCGGGCCCGTTCGGCGAAGGCGCCCGCCCCCATGTGGGACAACATGTCGTGAGCTCGCCGAAGTTGGTCTCGAGCCTCCCCGCGCCGGTTCTCGCGGCGCAGCCACTCTCCGTAGACCAGGTGTGCCCGGGCCAGGTGCGCGTTCATGCGACAGTCGGCGAGCCGCTCGATGGCCGCCCGATACAGCCGGTCCGCGTCCGGACCGTGGCTCAACAGCGCCCGCGCCCGTGCCTCCGTGCCCAGCGCCCACGACGTGCCGCTGGCCTGGGTCCGCTCCGTGAGCTGCCGTAGCGCGGCGGCGCCGACATCCCACTCCTCCAGCCGCGCGGCCGACTCGACGAGCTCGGGCAGCGCCCATGATTTGGCCACGAACTCGTCTCCGGTGGTCACCCGCTGCGCAGCGGCCAACGCGGTCGCCCACCGCCCGAGCCCGTTGTCCAGGACCGCCGCGGCATACTCCGTCAACACCAGTGCGCTGCCCTCACCCCGCGGGAACGCGTCCTGGATGCCGATCTCGGTGAGCCTCGCGGTCTCGGGCTGGTCGCCCCGCCACGCGGCCAGCATCGTCGGGGAGTACGGAGGTGGCACCACCCGGATGGCGGCATTGAGCGCGGCCGCCTCCTCGGTCAGCGCCGTGGCGGTGACGAAGTCGCCGGCCTGGATGTGGAAGCTGGCGAGGTAGTCCAGCGCCATCGGCAGCAGGCTCAACAGCCCGCTCTCCCGCGAGCCCCGCACATGCCGGCCCAACAGCTCACGCCACGCGGCGCCCTCCCACAGCTCCATCGTGACCAACGAGCACGTCAGGCAGACCAGCGTGCTGCCGGGGTGCCCGCGGATGGCTTCCACCGCGTCCCACAACGTCGGCGCGCCCGCCGCGTATCCCCGGGTGAACTGCAGCGACAGGCCGTCCAGAAGGAGGTCCACCGGATCCTTCGAGCCGGGCTCGGCCGGCACCGAACGGGCCGCCTCGGCCACCGTCCGCATGCCGTGCTCGGGTTCCAGACGACCGGCGCCCGCGAAGACCGCCGCCACCAACGCTTCGAGGTACGTCTCCCGCGCCATCGGCACGTCGAGCGGAGCCAGCCGGTTCGCGGCATGGAGCAGCAGTTCCGGCGCGTCCGTGCCTCGGCTGCGGGCGAACACCAGATCCGCACGGACGCGTTCCACCCGGGCCAGCTCCAGGCCGTCCAGGTGAGCCATCTCGGCGGTGGCGATCAGGTCGTCCGCGACGTCTGGGGCGCCGGCCGCGAGGGCCGCCTGCGCGGCGGCAACGGCCCGCCGGCCGCGCCGGGAACGGTCGGGCGTGAGCTCGGTGGCGCGCTGGAGGAACGCCGCGGCCGCAGCGGCGCCGCCCCGGGCCCGGGCCCGATTGGCGGACCGCTCCAGCTCGGTCGCCAACGACTCGTCCGGTGCCGAGGCAGCGGCGGCGAGATGCCAGGCACGCCGGTCGGGATCGGTCTCCCGATCGGTGACGTCCGCCAGCGCGCGGTGCACCTGACGCAGTTCCTCCCGGCGGGCGGATCGGTGCACGGCCGAACGGACGAGCGGGTGGGCGAAGCGGACCCGGGAGCCCATCGTGATCAACCCGGCGGCTTCCGCCGGAGCGTCAGCATCCTCGCCGAGGTCGAGCCCGGCCGCGGCCCGCCACAGCACCGTCGGGTCACCGACCGGTTCGACCGCGGCCAGCAACAGGAACTGCTGTGTCTCCGGCGGCAGGGCACGCACCCGCCGCACATACGTCTGCTCGACCCGACCGGACCGGCTCTCCAGGGGTCGCGTCGTCGGCAGCTCCAGCTCGGTCGAGGTCAGTTCGGTCGGCAGTTCCAGCAGCGCCAGCGGGTTGCCCCGGGCCTCGGCGAGGATGCGATCGCGCACCGGCTCGTCGCGCAGCGTCGGCACGGCGGACGCCAGCAGGGCGCGCGCGTCGCGGTCGTCGAGGCCCCGCACCAGCAACTCCGGCAGGCCGGCCAGCTCGATGTCGCCCTCGGGCTCCAACAGGGCGAAGACCAGGGCGATCGGGTCGGCCTGCAGCCGTCGGGCCACGAAGCTCAGCGCCTGCGTCGACGCCTGGTCCAGCCACTGGACGTCGTCGACGATGCACACCAGCGGCTGGCCGCCCGCCGCGTTCGAGAGCAGAGTCAGCACCGCCAGCCCGACCAGGAACCGGTCCGGCGGCTCGCCGTCGACAAGCCCGAACGCGACCCGCAGCGCGTCCCGTTGTGGTGCCGGAAGGCTGTCCAGCCGGTCGAGCATCGAAACACAGAACTGGTGCAGGCCGGCGTACGGCAGCTCCATCTCGGACTCCACGCCGATAATCCGGATGATCCGCGCGTCGGCCGCCCGGCCCGCCAGATAGTCCAGCAGGGCGGTCTTGCCCTCGCCGGCCTCGCCACGCAACACCAGCACCACGTGGTCGCCGGCCGACACGTCAGCGACGACCTGGTCGAGCAGTTCGCACTCGGCCCGCCGTCCGTAGAGCCCATGTCCGGGATACATCAACGTCCACGCTAGCCCCTGCCTGGGGTGTCTGACTGGCCAGTGGCGGATGCGGCCGTACCTGTTGCGCCGCAGGCTTTTTCCATTGGTCGTACGGAGGTGAGACGGCATGTCCGAGTTTTCCGGGACGCACGTGCGGGTGGTGCTGACGCACGGTGCCTGGGCCGATGGGTCGAGTTGGAACAAGGTGATCGCCGGGCTGCGGGCCGAGGGCGTGCGGGCGGTCGCCGCGCCGCTGCCACTGACGTCCCTGGCGGACGACGTGGCCGCCCTCGACCGTGCGCTCGAGGTGGTGGACGGCCCGGTGGTGCTGGTGGGGCACGCGTACGCCGGTGCGGTCATCTCGTCGGCGACCGAGGGAGACGTCGCCGCCCTGGTGTATGTGGCGGCGCTGGCGCCGGACGAGGGCGAGACCGTGGCGGACGTGTTCTACCGGGCCGACCCGCATCCGCAGGCGCCGAAGCTCGGTCCCGACCGCCACGGGCTGATCTGGCTGCCGCAGGAGGCTTTCGCGTCGGCGTTCGCGCAGCACGCCACCGAGGAGGAGCAGGCGCTGCTGGCCGCGACGCAACGACCGATCGCGGCCGGTGCCATCCGCGTCCAGGTCGCTCGTCCGTCCTGGAAGGACAAGCAGAGCTGGTTCCTGGTGGCCGACGAGGACCGGATGATCCCACCGGAGACGCAGCGCTTCATGGCCGAGCGGATGGGTGCGCACGTGCACACCGCGCCCGTCGACCATCTGCCGATGCTCACCGCCCCGGCCACGGTCGTCGACATCATCATGGAAGCGGTGCGCCAGGTCGAGGGCGGCCGTTGAACCACCGTTCCAGGCTCTTCTCGAGGTCCCGCTGGTCGGCGCCCACCCACGCCACGTATCCGTCCGGCCGCAGCAGCGCGGCCGGCACGTCCAGCTCCTCGCTGACGTCGACGACGTGGTCGACCCGGTCGGCCCAACCGGCCGCCGACAGCTTGCCGGTCTGGTCGAGCAGCAGCCCTCGGCCGCCGCGCGTCAGCTCGTAGAGGCGGCCGCGCCCGAGGGTCAGGTCGCGCATCCGGCGGCCGACGAGGTCGTGCTCGCCGCCCAGGTCGTACCGGATGCCGATGGCGGTGACCTTCTCGACCAGGTATCGGCTCACCTCGTCGAACTCCATCAGCTCCGACAGCAGCCGGCGCACCGCCTGCGGACCAGGGTCGAGCGACATCAGCTCCATCTGCGCCCTGGTGTTGTCGAGCACGGCGGCGGCCACCGGATGGCGCTCGGCGTGGTAGGTGTCGAGCAGGCCATCCGGTGCCCAGCCCTCGAGCGCGGCGGCCAGTTTCCAGCCCAGGTTGAACGCGTCCTGGAGGCCGAGGTTGAGACCCTGGCCGCCGGTGGGCGGGTGGATGTGGGCGGCGTCGCCGGCCAGGAAGACCCGGCCGCTTCGGTAACGCTCGGCCAGCCGGGTCGCGTCGCCGAAGCGGGACAGCCAGCGCGGCGAGTGCACGCCGAGGTCGGTGCCGGCCACCGCCCGGAGCTGCTGCCGGAACTCGTCGAACGTGGGCGGTCCCACGGCCACCCCGGCCGCCGGCACGCCCAGGCGGTAGACCCCGTCCCCGAGCGGGATGGCGCCGAACCGGAGCTGGGTCCGGCGGACCTCGGTCACCACGGCCGTCAGCGTCTCGGGCAACGCGGTCAGCTTCATCTCGCCCAGCAGCGTGTCGACCCGGCTCGGCTCGCCGGGGAAGCCGACGCCGAGCAGCTTACGCACAGTGCTGCGGCCCCCGTCGCAGCCGACCAGGTAACGTGCCCGCAACCGCGTGCCGTCGGCCAGCTCCGCGGTGACGCCCTGCTCGTCCTGGCCGAGTCCGACCAGCTCTTCGCCGCGGCGGAGGTCCGCCCCCTGCTTCGTGGCGTGCTCGGCCAGCAGCCGGTCGGTGACGGGCTGCGGGATGGCGAGGATGTAGCCGTGTGCGGTGTCCAGCCGGGGCACCGGCTTCTGGATGCCGGCGAAGCCGCCGAGCGGGTGCTGCCGACCGTGGGCGAGGAACTGTTCGAGCAGGCCGCGCTGGTCCATCAGCTCGATGCTGCGTACGTGCAGGCCCATCGAGCGGACGACCTTGGTGGGCTCGGCGTCCTTTTCCAGCACCGTCACACTTCGGCCGTGCAGCCGCAGCTCGGCGGCCAGCATGAGACCCGTCGGCCCACCGCCGGCAACGATCGCGTCGATCAACGAAGCCACTCCCCCCCGGTTACGAATCGCCCGATTCTGCGCCATAACCGGGGTCTTGCCGCAAGGCCCCCAGTGCGGTATACGTTGGAAGTGGCAGGGAGCGATCCCTGCCTTTTGCTTGTTCAGACGACGGCGACGGCGTCGATCTCCACGAGCACTCCGGGGGCCAACCCGGCGACGACGTGCACGGTGATCGCCGGCGGCGGATCCTCCCGGTTCCAGACCTGTTGGAAGGCGGCGACGCCCTCGTCGAACGAGTGACCCTCCACTGTGGCGATGCGCCAGTGCACGATGTTCGCGAGGGTCATGCCCTCGCTCTCCAGGATCGTCGCGAGGTTGCGGAAGGCTTGCAGCGACTGCTCCCCCATCGTGGGACCCACGATCTTGCCGTCGGCGTCGACACCGTTCTGCCCGCCGATGTAGATCGTCTTCGTCGGCTGCTCGACCACGACGGCCTGGCTGAACGCCGGGCTCCGATGCATTCCCTCGGGGTTGACGTGTCTCACTGTCATGACACCAGTTATAGTGGTGTCATGACAGTGAGCGCAACCGGACGGCGACTGAACGACCCCAAGGGAGGATCGTTCTGGTTCGACGCGGGCGCCGTCTGCCTGGACTTCGCCCACACGGGCGGCGAGGGGCCGTACGCGGTGTTCGAGTCGCTGCACGAGCCGGCCGACCTGGCCGCCTGGCTGGCGGTGCCGCCGCTGTCGGTGGTGGTCACGGCCCCGGTGTCGGCACGCGACCTGACCGCGGCCAAGACGCTGCGCCAGGCGATCTGGGTGGCGGCGCACGCGCGGGCGGACGGGCGCCCGCTGCCCGAGGACGCGGTCGCGACCATCAACCGGGCAGCGGCCGAGGCGCCCCTGCAGCCCGCGCTCGCGACCGACGGGGTCAGCGCGACCTGGGCGGCGCCGGTGCGCGTGACGCAGGCGATGTCGAGCCTGGCGCGGGAGATGATCGACCTGCTGTCCGGCCCCCTCGCGGAGCGCATCCGCGAGTGCGCGAGCGACAACTGCCCGCTGGTGTTCGTCGACTCGTCGCGGCCCGGCGCGCGACGTTGGTGCGCGATGGAGCGGTGCGGCAACCGCCACAAGCTGCGCGCCCTGCGCGCCCGACGGGCCTAGTCTGCGGGGCCGCCGCCGAAGCCGAACTCGTTGCCTTCGGGGTCCCGGTAGGTCACCTTGCGTACGCCGTTGTCATAGGTCTCGTCGACGGCGGGGACGATCCCGCGCTCGGCGATCGCTGCGACCCGCTCCGCGAGGTCACCGACGAACACGGTCTGCAGCCCGTGACCGGCATGGTCGGGTCGCTGTTCGATGTAGACATAGCGGTGCTCGGCCAACTCCCAGACGGCCTCGACATCGTTGGGCCTGAACGACGGCGGAGCACCGAGGAGCCGCTCATACCAGTCCAACGCGGCCGTGAGATCCCGCACCGAGATGCCCGCGAACAGATCCATCCGGCCATGCTAGCCAGCCGACCGAGACCCGGCACGAGCCGTCGGGTGTTTCCGAAACATTCCGGAAATCGTTGACCCTCTCCGATCACCCTGGTGATACTCCATCCTTTGAGGTCGATGGTTGGTCGGCTTCACCACGACCGCGGGCCGAGCGGCAGGGATCGGAGGAGGACCTCGGTATGTTCGGTATCCGGATCGCTCGGCTGGCTGTGGTCGCCGCCGCGGTAGCTTTCGGAGGTGTTGCCATCACCGTCACCGCGACACCGGCCGGCGCCGCGACATGCAACGGCTACGTCGGGCTGACCTTCGACGACGGGCCTACCGGGAGCACCGGGACGCTGCTCAACGTGCTGCGCAACAACGGCGCGCGGGCCACGATGTTCAACACTGGACAGAACGCGCAGAACAACCGGTCCGCGGCCCAGGCCCAGGTCGCCGCCGGCATGTGGGTCGGCAACCACAGCTGGAACCACGCCCACATGACCTCGATGAGCCAGTCGCAGATGCAGTCGGACCTGTCGCAGGCGAGCTCGGCGATCCAGTCGGCCACCGGCGTACGACCGCAGCTGTTCCGACCCCCGTACGGCGAGACCAACGGCACCCTCCAGTCGGTCGCCTCGTCGCTCGGCATGCGCCAGGTGATCTGGGACGTGGACTCGCAGGACTGGAACGGCGCCAGCGTCTCCCAGATCGTCTCCAACGCCAGCCGCCTGCAGGCCGGACAGGTCATCCTGATGCACGACGGCATCCAGAACACCCGCGACGCGATCCCCCAGATCATGGCCAACCTGACGAGCCGCAACCTGTGCCCCGGCATGATCTCGCCGTCGACCGGTCGCGCGGTCGCACCCGACGGTGGCGGCAGCACCCCGCCGCCCGGCGGTGGCGGCTCCTGCTCCACGTCGCTGTCGTACCCGAACGTCTGGGGTGACCGCTACAACACGTCGGTCACGGTCAGCGGCTCCAGCTCGTGGACGGTGGTGGTCGCCGTCTCGTCACCGCAGCGAATCACGACGACGTGGAACGGCACGGCCAGCGTCGACAGCAGCGGCACGGTGCTGACGATGCGCTCCAACGGCAGCGGCAACACCTTCGGCTTCACGACGATGTTCAACGGCAACAGCGGCGGCCGCGCGCAGGTCCGCTCCTGCACCGCCGGCTGACGCGACGCCAGGCAGGTCGGCCGGTCACCCGGCCGACCTGTCGCCGGCGTTCGGCGGCAAGGGCTCTAGCCGGCCCATTTCGCGACCGCGCGGAAGCCCTCGGACTGGTCCATCCAGAAATAGCCGTACGTGGCGGTGTTTCCGAGATACGGGCCGATCTGGGCCATCAGCGCCCTGGTGCCCGCCCGGTCGTGCCCCGCCAGGAAGTTGGCCAGCGCCAGCCAGTGTCGCAACGTGATGCCGCGACCGATGAGCCGCGGCTCCCCCGCCCCACGCCACCTGGCCGCGCACGCCTCGATCTCGCCGATCACCTCGGGCCGGCGGAAGTAGTTCGCCTTCGCGCCGAGCGACTCCTTGCGCGTGTCGAAGCCGTACTCGCGCAGCGCGTACTCGAAGTGGGCGAGCAGCGGCAGCATCGCCACCGACGACCCGGCGGGCGCGGAGGCGGCCGGCCCGCGGGCGGCCTCGAACATCAGCTCGTGCGACCCGTACCACTTCTGGCAGAGAAAGGTCACCGCCATGAGATGGGCCTCGAAGTTGTACGGGTCGCGCTTCACCGCCTCGGCCACCGCCTCGTGGAACTCGGCGTGCTGCCGGTGCCCGTCGGCGAGCATCGCGGCCATGCGGGTCACCCAGGGGTACGGGTCGTCCGGGTTGAGCTCCACCGCGCGCTCACTCGCCCGGGCCGCGAGGGTGGACAGGCGGTCGAACTCCCGGAACTGCTCGTCGCTCGTGTTGCGCGCGGACGCGTACCCCCGTGCCCGGCCGGCCTGGTCCATCAGGGCGTCGGCCCGCAGGACGGCGACGCTCGGATCGCCCGGGGCGGCGGCCTCCCACGCGTCCAACCACTGCGGGGAGTGCCCGGCGGCGACACCCAGCACCGCGAGCCGGCGGCCGCGCAGCTCCCAGTCCCGGCCGGTGGCCCCGATCAGGTCCCGGGCAGCCGCCCAGTCACCCGCCAACGCCCGATCACGCACGGAACGCAACTCCAGGTCGGCCTGCCCGTAGTCGGTGTCCGGGCGAGGCGCCTTACGAAAGAACATGCGGGCGATCCTAGAGATCGACGCAGCCTGCTGTCCGCCCGTACGCGTCGGCAGCTGACCTCCGAAAGCCGGTTAGCATCGGCGGATGCTGGAGATCGAGAACTTTTCGGGTGTCGTCGCGGTCGCGCGGGACGGCGACGTGGTCGTGACCACCACGAGTGGTGAGTGGACGCCGGCGACGCCGTTCCAGATCGCTTCGGTGAGCAAGAACTTCGCCGCCACGCTCGCGCTGATGCTGGTCGAGGACGGGGTGCTCGACCTGCACGAGCCCCTGACCCGGTGGGTCCCCGAAGCGCAACCGCCCCTGACTCTCCACCACATCCTGAGCAACACGTCCGGCATCGGTCATTGGCAGGACGTGCCCGGCATGGACCCCGAGGCTCCGGCGACCCGCGACGAGCGGCTGGCTCTCGTGGTCCGGGCGCCGCTGCTGTCCGAGCCGGGCACGGAGTTCCGCTACTCCAGCCCAGCCTTTCTGCTCGCGGGCGTCGTCGCCGAGCGGGCGGCCGGGCGCCCGTACACCGAAGTGCTGACCGAGAAGATCATCAAGCCGCTCGGGCTCGCGACGACCGGCAGCGGCATCGCCCCGCCCGGCGTGGCGCCGGGCCACCACGAGGGCACGCCCGTCGAGCCGTGGGACCTGCGGTCCATGATCGGGTCCGGCGACCTGTTCTCGACGGCCACGGACCTGATGGCGTACGCGCACGCGCTGCACGACGGCGCCCTGGTCTCGCCGGCCTCGCTGGCCCTGATGCGGACGCCCCACGTCGCCTTCCCGGAGCCCGACCGCAGCCCCGACGGCCGACTGGAGATCGTCGGCTATGGCTACGGCCACTACGTCGGCACCTTCGACGGAAAGCCGGCGGTGCTGCACACGGGTGACAACCCGGGCTACAAGTCGCTGGTGGGCTGGTTCCCGGACGGGGTCGTCCTCGTCGCACTGTCCAATGACGACGCCGTGCGGTGGGAGGACGTGCTCGACCGGGTGCTCACCTGATCGGTCAGGCTGTCCTGTATCGGACAGCACCCCCCGCGGAACGCTCCTGCTGTGTCAGTTCCGGTGTGGGGGTGACACGCGACCGTGACCACACTGCGCCCCTGTCGGTCCTGGCCGGACTGCTCAACGTCGCGGTGGAGAAGGGACGGCCTCGTGCACTTCGTCGGGCCGGTCAGCCGCGGCGGCGCCGGCGACCAGCCGCTGCCGCCGTGGTGGGGCGAGCTGTCCGCCGGCCGGCCGGTCGTCCACGTCACCCAGGGCACCATCGCCGACCGGGACCACTCGGCGCTGATCCGGCCGACGATCGACGCGCTGGCCGGCGACGACGTGCTGGTGGTGGTGAGCACCGGCGGCCGGCCCGCGGAGACGCTCGAGGGACCGCTGCCCGGCAACGTGCGGGTCGCCTCCTACCTGCCGTACGACCTCCTGCTGCCGCTGACCGACGTGATGGTGACCAACGGCGGCTACGGCGGGGTGCACCTCGCCCTCCGGCACGGCGTCCCGCTGGTCGTGGCCGGCACCACCGAGGACAAGATCGAGGTCACCGCCCGCGTCGCCTGGTCGGGTGTCGGCATCAACCTCAGGACGGACACCCCGACCTCGGACGCGGTCGGCACCGCCGTCCGCCAGGTCCTGACCCGACCGGACTATCGCAAGGCGGCGGAGCGCATCGGCGCGGAGATCCTCGCCGCGCCGGGGCTGGCCGGCCTGACGGCGCTCATCGCCGATCCCGCTGTGTGACGAGCCGGCGGCGCTGCCAGGCGAAGAAGGCGACCGCGGCCGCCCAGGTCCCCGCGAGCGGGAACAGGCTGAGCCAGCCGTACGTCCACAGCGTCGTGCGCACCTGGCTCTTCGCCCAGCGCATGCCCTGCGTGCGGCAACCGGCCGTCGTGGTGTCGAGCAGGTCGCACTGCGGTGCCGCCAGCCCGGCCGCGGGGGCGGCGCGCCGGCTGTCGTACCGCGTCACCGCGGTCGTGCGGATCGGCATGGTGTCGAGGTCGAGCAGCCAGGTCTGGAACGTGCGGAGCATGGCCGCATGCCCGCGCTCGTTCGGGTGCAGGCTGCTGTGCGACCAGTTCTTCGGGTTGAAGCGCTGCTCGGCGACCCCGGCGACCGACCGCACGCCGATGAAGTGGAGGCCCGGCCGCCCACCGTTGAGCTCGTCGCACAGTTGGAGGTGCGCGGTCTCCAGGGCCGACTCCATCTCCGCGAGATAGTAGAAGCCGAACTCCGCCGCCGTCTCCGCGAGGACCCGGTTCAGGCCGCCCGTCACGTACTCGTGCAGGAAGCGGCGCTCGCCGATGCTCAGCGCGACGTCGTCGCAGGTGCCGGTGAGATGGATCGGGTCCGGGTACGGGACGACCACGACCGGCGTACGCGGGAAGACGTCACTGATGTGCTGGTACGTGTCCCGCAGGGCGAGCTTGACCTGAGGCAGCGAGTCGGTCCAGAGGTGGGCCTGGTCGCCGCAGTTCCCCGGTGCCAGACACATCAGCCCGATCGTCGAGAAGCCGGCGTCGTTGCCGCCGAGGCTCACCACGACCATCGCCGGCGCGGACGAGGCGTCGCCGTAGTCCCGCGTGTGGAGGTCAAGCTGCGTCGCACCCTCGCCGGTAGGCGCCGCGGGCAATGGAGCCTCGGGTCGCACCGGCCGCGTGACGGACTGGACGTTCCACGTGCGCGCCCCCGAGCACGCGAGGAACTCCAGCCTCCCGAACGGCGGCTGCTGACCGGCCATCGCCGCCCAGGCCGAGGGCGAGCGCCGGCACTGGTTGTCGCCGCCGACGTCGGTGCCCTCGTAGTACCTCGACGCGCCCTCCCCCGACATGTACGAGTCGCCGATGGCCACGAGCAGCGAGGACGCCGCCCGGTCCGGTTCGAGCGCGGTCGGCAGTTCCTCCGGCGTGGGCGTCACACCCAGCAGCGCGATGACGCCGAGGACGAACGCGACGTCGGCCTGCGTGGTCGACACGAGCGCGACCGTCGACAGCGCGGCGACGACGATCACCCCGAGGAGCCAGGGCGAGCGCGTGTACGCGAACAGCACGCCGGCCGAGACCAGCAGGAGCGCGCCTCCGCCGAGACCCGTCCACAGTCGAAGCCGGCCACCGGACGCGCACAGCCGGCGGATGGCCACCTCGGACAGCAGCGCCACGCCCACAGGCAGCAGCGCGAAGAAGGCCAGGCCGAGGAAGGCGAGCTCCGCGTAGACCGCGAGGCCGCTGGATCTCCCGAGCAGGGCCAGGCCGGCGATCGCCAGCACGGCACCGGCGCCGGTGAAGGTCAGGCCCAGGGTGCGGCGCCTGCGCTCGGAGCGCATGCCCTGGCGCAGCCAGGTGATCGCGGACCCGGCCACGAAGTACACGACGACGGCACCGGCCAGCGCCACGCCGCGCACGGGCCAGAGCACGTACGACAGGATCATCGCGGCGCCGACCACCGCCAGCGCGAGCCCGATCTTCCACGGGACCAGCCACTGCCTGTCGTCGAGGCTGTCGAGGTACTGGCCCCGCACCCAGATCGTCGCGGCGATGACGAAGATCGTGAACAGCACCTGGATGGTCAGCGAGGACGACCCCGAGCCCGCCAGGGTCAGCAGGGCCGCCAGCGCGGCCGCGAAGACCAGCAGGCGCCGCACGGCGGCGCCGTCCACGTCGCTCATCTCTCCCGCTCCTCTGTCACTCACACAGCAGGAGACGGGAGCGGGGGTGCCTGATACCGCGTCGCGGTGCCAGGTCCGCCGGTCGGGTGACCGCCTAGACGAGCTCGGGCACCCGTAGGTGGGCCAGCGCGAGCTCGAACTCGGCGACCTCGACGATCTCGGCGTCCATCGTCCTGGCCGCCTTGGAGCGCAGCTCCGTCGATCGCTCACCGGCGGCGGCCAGCGCCTCCGGGCTGTCGAAGATCACGTTCGAGACCATGCGGCCGGATTCGAGGTTCAGCAGCAGGCTGGCGCTGCAGAATCCCGAGAAGTCCTCGAAGATCGGCAGGTTCGACGTGAAGATCTGCGTCGGCTGGTCCGAACGCGGCGTGCCGCGCAGATAGCTGACCCGCGCGTGCGCACCGGCGGGTGCGCGGTGGAGGCGATGCATGACCGCGACTTCCCACTCGTCGTTGGTGATGTCGGTGGCGCCGAAGGCGTCCATCATCCGCTGACGCAGCGGCGGCACCTGCTTCTCACTGGCCCGCATGGCCGCCTGAGTCTCCCAGGACGAGGTGGCCACACAACGGCCGCTGGCGCGGTCGACCAGCAGGGACAGGCCGACGCAGCCGTCGATGTCGAGCAGGTCGGTCATCAACTCACTGTCGAGAAACGCGGCGCCCCGATCGATCGACGACGGCTGGGCATTGATGGTGGAAGAACGCGCGAACATGGCTTCGCCCCTCGTGAGATGGTCGGAATGGGTGCCACAGGCTAATTTCCAGCTTCCTCCCGCCGCCGGCCCGACGAGCGCTATTGGCTCGACCACAACCGGCTCAGAACCTGACACCCACCTCACTGCGACGCACAGCTAAAGTCGGTGGCGATCGGCGCGCGTTGCTCGCCGGGCTGTTGACCGCGACCGTCTCGTCGTTGGGCATCGTCCTGCTCGTCGACGTCATCGCGGCCGTCGGGGCGGCCGAGCTCATCCCCGCGCTCGTCCCGGGCACCTGCCGCCCGCGACCCGGCTCGCCGACAGCCGCATCGAGCTGGTCGACCCCTACCTCGGGCTGCTGCTTCTCGGCACGGCGGCCGCAACCGCGCTCGGTGTCCGGGCGTCGCGGGGTGAGCGGGCACGCAGCGGGTAGCGTCGACGCATGTCGCTGGAGGCCATCGGAGCGTTGCGGGAGCCCGCGCGCCGCGCGGTCTACGAGTTCGTCGTGTCGCGCGCCGAGCCCGTGAGCCGCAACGAGGTCGCCGAGGGCGTAGGGATCGGGCGTACGCTCGCCGCCTTCCATCTCGACAAGCTCGCCGAGGCCGGGCGGGGCGGCCCGCCAAGCTCTACCGCCGCTCGCCCGCCGAGCACGCCGTGACGTTGCCGCCGCGCGACTACCGGCTCTTGGCCTCCACCACCTCGCGGAGCTCAACATCGCCCGGCTGCGGTCCCCTCTCGACAGTCCCGAGCTCGCCGATTTCGTCGCGCTGCTGCCCGAGGTCAACGGCCTGGCCGAGCGCACTCCCGGCTACGTCTGGCGGTTGCAGGACGAGTCCGGCGACGCGACCGCGCTGCGGCCCTTCGACCCGGACGTCATCGTGAACCTGACCGTGTGGGAGTCGGTCGAGTCGTTGCGCGCCTTCCTCTACCGGACCGCGCACCTTGAGCCGATGCGGCGACGCCGGGACTGGTTCGTCCCGCTCGGCGACCACCACCTCGTGCTGTGGTGGATCCCGGCCGGCACCCTGCCGACCATCGAGGAGGCCGCCGATCGGCTGGAGCTGCTGCGCCGCGGCGGCCCGTCGGCCGAGGCGTTCACCCTCCGCGAGCCGCACGCGAGCGCCCTCTAGAGCAGCTCCGCGTCGTGCACCAGCAGGGCCGCCTGCACCCGGTTGTTCAGGTCGAGCTTGGCCAGCAGCCGGGAGACGTGGCCCTTCACGGTCGGCACGCTCATCGACAGCTCGGCGCCGATCTCGGCGTTGGACCAGCCCCGGCCGAGCCCGACCGCGACCTCGCGCTCCCGGTCGGTGAGCGCCGCCAGCCTGGCCCGGGCGACGTCCCGGCGCGGTCCGGCGCTCGGGTCGGCGACGTGGTCGATCAGCTGGCGGATCACGGCCGGTGACAGCGTCGCCGAGCCGGCGGCGACCGTGCGGACCGCGGCGATGATCTCCAGGGGCGGGGTGTCCTTGAGCAGGAAGCCGCTGGCGCCGGCCCGCAGCGCGTCGAGCACGTGCTCGTCGGCGTTGAACGTGGTCAGCACGATCACGTGCGGCGGCGACGGCCGGGACCGCAACCGTTGCGTGGCGACCAGTCCGTCCACTTTGGGCATCCGGATGTCCATCAGCACGACGTCGGGCCAGTGCGCGTCGGCCATGACGTCGACCTCGGTGCCGTCCTTGGCCTCGGCGACCAGCTCGATGTCCGGTGAGCCACCCAGCAGGATCCGCAGCCCGATCCGCACGAGCGGGTCGTCGTCGACGATCGCGAGCCGGATGGGGCCGGGACGACGCGGTCTCACGTCCACGGCAGCCACGCCTCGAGCCGGAAGCCGGACGCGGACGGGCCGTGCTCGACGCGGCCGCCGACCAGCGCGACCCGCTCGCCGACGCCGATCAGACCCATCCCCGCACCGCCGCCCCGCACCACCGGGCCGGAATTCGTGATCCGGATCCGCAGGTCCGCCCCGGCCGCGCCGTCGAGCAGCACCTCCACCGGCTCGCCGGGAGCGTGCTTGCGGGCGTTGGTGAGGCCCTCCTGCACCACCCGGTAGACCGTGCGGCCCAGGACGACCGACGGCCCGGCCGCCGGCACCTGGCAGCGGTAGACGACGGTCATGCCGCTCGCGCGCACGCCGTCGACGAGCTCCGGCAGGTCGGCGAAGCCGGGCTGCGGGGGCTCCGGCCGGCCCGCCGCGCCCTCGCGCAGGACACCGATGACGGTACGCAGCTCCTGGAGGGCGTCGTGCACGCCCGCCCGGATCGCCCCGGCCGCGACCGCGATCTCGTCCGGACGGGCGTCGGCGCGCACCTCCAGGGCGCCGGCGTGCAGGCTGACCAGCGACAACCGGTGCGCGAGCACGTCGTGCATCTCCCGCGCGATGCGGGCGCGCTCGGTCAGCCGGGCCTGCTCGACCCGCAGCCGCTGGTCGGCCTCGACGCGCGCCGCGCGCTCCCGCAGCGACCCGACGAACAGACCCCATCCGATGGCCGCCGAGGCCGGGCCGGCACGGGCGACGAGGTCCACCCAGAGCGGGAAGCTCGGTCGGTCGTGCAGGACGAAGTACACGGGCACGACGGCGACGTACGCGGCCCCGAGCAGGAAGGCGACCCTGGCCGGGCGGCGGACGGCGATCGTGAACAGCGCGACGATGGCGGCGCCGGTGGCCAGCACCGACACCGTCGTCAGCGGGATCACCGCGGCGGCGACGGCGACCGGCCGACCCCTGCGGGCCAGCAGGCCGACGGCGGCGACGACACCGATCGCGACGTCGACCGGCCACGGCACGGCGGCACCCGGCCGGGTGGCGTCCCCGATCGAGACCATCAGGCCGCCGTACGCCAGCGCGCAGCCCATCGCGATCCCGTCGGCGAGCCGGTCCCGCCTCGCGGACCCGGGGCCGCCCGGCACGAGCAGCTCGAAGGGAAGACCGGACATGCGCCGAGCGTACGGGCCGGGAGTCGGCGCCGTCCCCCTACCAAAGTCGTGGGTCCGCCCGGTTCCTCTGTCCGATGTGCCCTGACCGCGGCCCGCCCATCCTCAGACGCATGAGTCCCTGGAAAGTCGCAGCGTTGTCGGCTCCCGTCGCCTGGGGCGTCGCCGCCGGCCTATGGACCCCGCGCGGACCGCTGACCCCGGCACAGGCCCTGTCGTCGATCGCGCTGAGCGCGGCGGCGGGCTGGATCGCCGCCCGGGCGAACCGGTCACGCTGGGCGATGCTCATCGCGCCGGCGACGTTCGTGGCGGCGCTCGAGCTGACCCGCGTCGGCGCCGTCGGCCCCTCCGTGGACGCACCCCACCTCAGCGCGTTCGGCCTGGTCGCGCTGGTCACCGGCCGCGGCGTGCACGGCCTGCTCTCGGTGCTGCCGATGATCGTCGGCACCGCGTACGCGACACCGTCCACCCGCCTGGGTCACCTCTGGCGCGCCGGCGTCGCGGTCCTGGCCGCCGCCGTCGCCGTGGCGGTCGCCATTCCCGGTCGCACCGCACCGATCCCGGGACCCGACGGCCGTCCGCTGCCCGGCAGCGTCGCGGAGCTCGTCATGGTCGACGCCGGCGACTACGAGCTGAGCGTGCTGATCCGTGGCCACGACGCGGCCGCGCCGGTGCTGCTGTTCGTGCCGGGATCGCCGGGCGGCATGGAGATGGGCTCCATGCGGCACCAGCTCGGCGCGCTCGAACGGCGGTTCGTGGTCGCCACCCTCGACCGGCGCGGTGGCGGCGGCTCCTACGGCGCGCTCGACGAGAGCCCGCCGGTGAGCGCGGAGACCGGCGTGGCCGACACGGTCGCCGTCACCGACTACCTGCGCGCCCGGTTCCACCAGGACCGGATCTTCCTGCTGGCGCACTCGGGCGGATCCCTTCTCGGTGCCCTGGCCGCGGCCCGTTACCCGGAGCGCTACCGCGCGTACATCGGCACGGGTCAGGCCGTGCACCTGCCGGAGACCGACCGCATCTTCTACGACGACGTCCTGGCCTGGGCGCGCGACACCCGGAACCAGCGGCTGGAGCGGCAACTGCTCGACCAGGGTCCACCGCCCTACCAGGACTTCTATTCGTACGAGCCGATCGTGGCCAACACCGCGTCGGCCTATCCCCACGGTGCCGCCGGCTCGATCGGGGTCGTCGACACGACCGAGTACCCGCTGCTGGCCCGCGCTCACACGATCAACTCCATGATGGACACCTGGCATCAGCAGTATCCCCGCATGCAGGGCGTCGACCTGCGCACGGACGTGCCGCGCCTGGCGGTGCCCGCGTACTTCGTCCAGGGCGCCCACGAGATGCGCGGCCTGGCTGAGCCGTTCGCCCAGTGGTACGCGCGGCTCGAGGCGCCCCGCAAACGACTGTTCGTCTTCGCCGAATCGGGCCACCGACCGATGTTCCAGGAGCCCGACCGTTTCGTCGACGCGATGGCCGAGATCGTCGCCGAGAGCTGAGCCCGGAGTCCCGTACACGGAACTCGAAAGGATGATGTGGGGTATTGCGGCCGGGTGCCATGGTGAAGTCACCCACCGAATGGAGGCGCCGTGAGCCGACCGCCGTTCACCTTTCTTGTCTCGGCCGGTCTGTTGGTTCTCACGGGATGGGTGGCGGTCGTCGCGTTCGGGCCGGAGTCGACCCGGCTGTGGACCGCCCTGGTGCTGGCGATCAGCGTCGCGCTGATGGCGGCCCAGGTCCGTCGCCTGCGCCAGGAGACCGGCCGGCCGGTGTCGGCACCACCCGCACTCGCGGCGGCCTATCTCGTCCCGTCGGCGCTTCCACCCGCGAAACCCCTGGTCGGCCGCAGGTCCCAGGTCGAGGAGCTCACGGCCCGGCTGCGCGAGGCGTCGGCGCACGGGCCGACCGTGATCCAGGCCTCGGGCCGCCCCGGGGTCGGCAAGACCGCGTTGGCGCTCGCTGTCGCCCACCGGGCCGCCGACGCGTTTCCCGACGGAAGGCTGTTCGCGTCCTGTGCCGATGGCGTCAACGGCGCACCCACCGCCACGGTGCCGCAGATTCTCGAAGGGTTCATCGACGCCCTCCAAGGACCCGGGGAAACCATTACCGGCAGTTTGAAAGAGCGAATCGGCCAGTTTCGCGCGATCACGCGTACGCGTAAACGGATATTGATCGTTCTCGACGATGTGAGCGACCCGGAAATGGTCGCGCCGTTGTTGCCCTCGTGCACCGGAAGCGCGGTCATCATCACGACGCGGCTCGACGACCCTCTGGTCGCCCTGCACCGGCACGTCACGGTGGACCCGCTCGACGAGCAGGACTCCACGGAGCTGCTGCGGTCCTTGATCGGCGCCGAACGGGTGCTCGGCGAGCAGACGGCGGCGCACGAGATCGTCAAGCGCACGAACGGCTCGCCGCTGGCCCTGCACCTCGCCGCCGGCTCGTTGGGCCGCCGCCGGGACTGGACGCTGAGCGCGAGCGTCCGGACGATGCGGGAGGCGCAGGGCGGCGACGCCGACCAGCACACGCTGGACCTGAGCTTCGCCCTGCTCACCGAGCGCGAACGCCAGGCGGTCCGGCACCTGGGGACGCTGCCCAGCCGGTTCGACCCGTGGATGCTCTCCGAGCTGCTCGACGACACCGACGAGCGCGGCGCCTGGCAGATGTGCGAGCGGCTGGTGCACGCCCGCCTGCTCGAACAGATCTCCGACGACCCGTCCGGGGTCGCGAGCTACCGGATCCTCGACCACGTCCACGACTACGCCCGCGGGCGCGGAGGTGACGAGGCGTCGGTCCGGGCGGCCCAGCGC
This sequence comes from Asanoa sp. NPDC049475, assembly GCF_040676915.1. Classification (NCBI taxonomy): domain Bacteria; kingdom Bacillati; phylum Actinomycetota; class Actinomycetes; order Micromonosporales; family Micromonosporaceae; genus Asanoa; species Asanoa sp. NPDC049475. The sequence goes on from NZ_JBFAPY010000012.1 coordinate 112,177, forward strand.
CGGCTCCGGGACAAGCAGGAGGAGCGCAGCCGGCGCGACATCGCGCGAATCCTGCGTGAGGACGTCTACCAGCGGTTCGACCTCGGCGAGCTGTCACACGCGCTCAACCACGCGCGTGCGGCGCTGGCGCTGGCTCGGGAGAACCTCGTGCGGTCGAACCTGGAGGACACGCTGGACCTCGGCCGGCGCCAGGAGCGGGCCGCACGAGCCCGGGGCATGGAGGCGCTGGCCCTCGCCGCGCTGGCGGAGGCCCTCGCCGAGCTCGGCGGTGTCACCGACGCCGCCGACCTCGCCGAGAAGGCGATCGCGTCCGGGTCCCGCGCGGCCGAGGCACGTGGTCGACGCTCGCTGGGCCGGGTCCAACGCCGGCAGCACCATTTCGACGCGGCTATGACCACGTTGGAGGCTGCCCTCGCGCTGGCCGTCGCCGAGGACGACCACGCGGAGGCGACCCGGACCCGCCGCGAACTGGCGCTGACGCACGGGTTCCGCGGTGACACAGGTGCCGCGCTGGAGGGCGTCGACCACGCGCTCGAGGAGGTCGCCCGCCGCGCGGAGCTCGAGCATCTGCGGGCCAGCCTGCTGTGGGCGCGCGGTGACGTGCTGATCCGGGCCTTCGACGCCAGCCACGACGGCGACCTGCTCGCCGAGGCCAGCGACTCCCTCAAGCGCGGGGCGGCCGCCGGCGACGAGCTCGGCCAGCAGCTGTGGCTCGCGTGGATCGACTACGAGCACACCCGGGTGGCCCGACGGCGCGGACAGTTCGACCACGCACGCCGCTTCGGCTATCGGGCCATCACCAGCTTCACGCAGATGAGACACCGCTACGGCACCGCGCGGTGCCGGCTCGAGGTCGGCCGGTCGTACCACGACCAGGGTGAGTCGCAGCTCGCGCTGCTCACGATCGAGGAGGCGCGCCAGACGTTCTCGACCTGCGGCGACCGCTGGATCGAGGCCCACGCGGCCCTGTCGCTCGCACTGGTGCACCAGAGCCTGCGTCGTCACCTCGACGCCCGACGGGAAGCGCGACGCGCGTCCGCGCTCTTCCGCGAGGTCGGTGACAGCCAAGGTGCCGCCGCTGCCGACTCGCTGGCGGCCGACCTGGCCGGCGGTGGAGCCGGGGCGCCATGACCGGCAACCGTGACGTCGTGCGCCGCTGGTTCCGGCGGAACCGCATCCGGGCCGCGGCGGCGTTCACCGGCCTGGCGGGCTTCGGCGGGGTCGTCGCCGGCTCCGACGACATCACGCCAAAGATCATCTGCTTCGGCATCGTCGTCGGCCTCGCCGCGTCCGTGCCGGTCGTGCTCCTCGAGCCGACCCTCCGGGCACTGAACGCCAACCGTCCCCGCCCGGCCGACGAGCCGGCCGGCCCGGTCGAGAACGTCCCGCCGCCCGACGACGTGCGCCCACTGCCGCGGGCCAGACGGACCGTGCCGGAACCCCTGAGCACGTTCCGCGGCCGCGAGCGCGAGCTCGCCACGCTGGTCGACCTGCACGACCGCGAACGCTCCCGCCGCCAGGAGGACAAGCAGACCCTCGGCGCGGTCATCATCCCGATCTGGGGTAAGCCCGGCGTCGGGAAGAGCGCGCTGGCGCAGGAGCTGTCGCGCCGCCTGGCCGACCGCTATCCCGACGGCGTCTACTACCTCAACTTCGGCACGGCGGGCGGCGCGCGGCCTCCCGCGGAGATCCTCCAGGCGTTCCTGCTGGAGCTCGGTGCCGACAAGGAGCGCATCCCGCCGGACGCCCCCGAACGGGCCAGCCTGTTCCGGTCCATGACCGCCCAGACGCGCTGCCTGTTCGTCTTCGACGCCGCCCGGTACCCGGACCAGGTCCTGTCGGTCCTGCCGACCGAGCCGGGGTGCGCGGTGATCATCACCAGCCGGCGCCACCTCGACCTCGCGGTCGACGCCACCGACGGGCTCGACGCTCCGCTGGCCGAGCCGCCCATCGACGAGGCCCTCGACATCCTGTCGGCCGTCTCCGACGTGAGCTGGGAGCAGGAGCCGGAGCAGGCGGTCGAGGTGGTCGAGCTCTGCGGGCGACTACCCAGCGCCATCCGGTCCGCCGGCGAGCGGGCCGCACTCGACGGCACCGACCTGCGCCACGTCGCGGACCTGCTGCGGCCGAGGGACAGCCGGCTCGAGTGGCTGGACCGGGCGGGCCGGGGCGTGCGCGAGCGCATCCAGTCGGAGTTCCGGCGGCTCACGGAGCCCGAGCAGCACGCGCTCTGCCTGCTCACCCTCGTCGACTCGCCCACGTTCGTGCCCTGGGTGCTGCGACCCCTGCTCAACGTGTCCCAGACGGAAGCCCAGAACCTCGTGGCCGCCCTGGGTGCGGCCCAGCTCCTCGACAGCGCGGGCACCGACACCCCGTCCGGGCTGGCCCGCTACCAGTTCAACCCGTTGATCCGCCTGTTCGCGGAGAAGCACCTGCCGTCGACGGGCCTGTCCACCCAGCAGGTCGCCGCCGCGGACGCCCGCCTGGTCGACGCCTACCTCGAGCTCGTCGACCTCGTCCTCGGCGCGATCGACGACCGCTACACCTCCAGACGCGAGCCGCACTGGTCGCCCGGCGAGTCGATCGCCAAACGGATCGGTGCCCTTCCCGACCACGGGGTACGCGCGGCGCACGCCGTGCTCGCCCGGGCGGTCCCGATCGCGAACGGCCTCGGCGACCACGGCATCGCCTGGCGCATCGCGGCCTCGTTGCGGGGGTGCGTCTCCGAGACCGCGCGGGTCGTGCCGCCGGAGAGGCTGTACGACTGCGCCCTGCGCTCGGCGAAGGCCGACGACGACGAGACCGGCGAGCTGGACGTCAAGCTCGCCGAGGCGGCGCACCTGACCGCGCTCGAACGCTACGACGCGGCCTTTCGCAGGCTCCACGACGTCATCACCGCCGTCGCGCCGGACGCCGGCCCTCGGCTGCGCGGCCGGCGGGCACGCGCCCACCGGCAGAAGGGTGAGGCGCTGCTCCAGCTCGGCGCGTACCACGACGCGGTCCTGGCCGTCACGGAGGCGCTCAGCCTGGCCGGCGAGGCCGGTGACAGCCAGGAGGAACAGCTGGCCCGCCTCCTGCTGGCCGAGAACCACCGCGTGCCCAGCCCGTATCCGACCTACGACGACATGCTGGAAGGCAGGCTCAGCGACGCGGTCCACTTCCGCGGCCTGCTCGGGCTCTCCGAGGCCGCGCGGAGGCGCCGCCGCTGGGCCAGCGCGGCCGACTACCTCGGGTCCGCGCAGCGCCTCGTCGCCGGCGACGTCCGCAAATCCGCCGCGGTCGACTACCGGCTGGCCCGCCTCTACATCGGCAAGTGGCAGCACGAGCACCCGGAGGCGACGCTCCCGCTGGCCGAGCCGCTGATCGAGCCCACCACGGGTCCCGAGCCTCGCCTGGCGATCCAGCACGCGGCGCAGGCCGCCCACGCCTTCCGCCTCATGTCGAACCCCGTCGGGGCGATCCGGGCCCGCGCACAGGTCATCCGTGGCCTCACCACCGCCGGGCACCTCATCTCGGCCGAGCAGCTCTGCCACACGCTCTGGACGACCATCACCACCGAGCCGGCCGTCACCGCCACGGTCCGCGACCCCATCCTGGCCCGGTACGCCCGAGCCCACGGCGAGCTGCTCCTGCGCCTCGGCGACCTCGACGCGGCGTGGCGGATCCTGTCGCACGCGGCCACCCTCTACGCCGCGAACGACGACTGGGCCTCCCACCGGGAGATCTGGGGCGTCCTCACGACGGCCCAGCGGACGATCGGCTATCCCCGCAACCGCCCGCCCAGCCACGTCGAGCGCGCGCTGGAGGACGCCGTCGCGCGGGCCGGCAGGCGGGAAGCCGCCATGGTCGTGCACGTGCCGACCCAGCCGAACGGCAGCAGGGAACGCACCCCCCACCGCGACTAGGCCCTCATTACTGGTTCGTGACACTCCCGGGATGGCTTCCGGACAGGGCCCTGGCAGCATCGTGCCACCGTCGGGATCCCGCAGCCTTGCTCGATCCTGCTACCGTGCCGCCGTTCGTCAGGGAAAGGGCATGCGATGGATCGTTCGACCGAGGCACCGACAGTTGTGTTCAGCCGGATCCCAGCAGCCCCACCCGCCCCGCCGCGCAAGCGCCGGCGCCGCACCGGGTTGCTGATCAGCCTCCTGCTGACCCTCGCGGTCGTGCTCGGCGCCGGTCTCTATGCCGTGGCGCCCCTGCGGCATCCGCTGCCCGCCCCGACGGTCGAGCTGGCCCTGCCCGCGTCGCTGACGATCCCCGGCAGGACGCCGAAGCTGCCCTGGCCGAAGTCGGGCCAAGGGGTGATCGCCGTCAGTGGGCTCGGCACGCTCGGCTCGTTCGGCGGCGACAAACCGGTCCCGATCGCGAGCGTGACGAAGGTGATGACCGCCTACGTCATCCTCGCCGAGCATCCCCTGAAGGCCGGCGAACAGGGTCCGACGTTGACCGTGAGCGCCGAGCAGGCCGCGGCGTACCCGAGCGAACGGGCTCGTGGTGAGTCGCTCGTCGAGGTCGAGGCCGGCGAGGAGATCTCGGAGCGCCAGGCCCTGCAGGCCGTCCTGCTGCCGTCGGCGAACAACATGGCCCGGATCCTCGCCGCCTGGGACTCGGGCACGGTCGACGCGTTCGTCGACAAGATGAACGCGACCGCTGAGGAGCTGGGCATGTCCGACACGCACTACACCGACCCGTCCGGACTCGACCCGGACACCGTCAGCACCGCCAAGGACCAGGTCATCCTGGCCACCAAGGCGATGGCGCTGCCGGCCTTCGCGGAGATCGTCAAGCAGAAGACCGCCGTCATCCCGGTCGCCGGCGAGGTCAAGAACTACAACGAGCTCGTCGGGCACAACGGCGTCGTGGGCATCAAGACAGGCTCCACCGACGAGGCGCTCGGCTGTCTCGTGTTCGCGGCCGTGGTCACGGTCGCCGGCCGCAGGCTGACCGTCGTCGGCGCGGTGCTGGGCCAGCCCGGCGCCCAGACTCCGGAGCAGCTGGACCGGGTGTTCGCCGTGACCCGCACCGTGCTGCGGTCGACCACGAAGGCCCTCGCGCCGCACACGCTGGTCGAGGCCGGCCACGACGTCGCCACCGTCCGGGGGCCGCTCGGCACCGGGACCACCCTGCGTACCGCCGAGAAGCTCGAGGTGGTCGGCTGGCCCGGACTGAAGGTCAAGGTCGACGCCCAACTGCCGGCCGTGCCGGCGCAGATCGCCGCCGGCACGTCACACGGCCAGCTCAGCATCCGGGCCGGCACCGCGAAACCGACCAGAACGGCGCTGCGCACCAGCAGCGACCTGGTGCCGCCGAGCGTCTGGCAGCGCATCCGGCACCACCAGTGACGGCTACGCCAGCTCGTTGCCCGGGACGAGGCCGTAGCCGTCGGGCACGTCGGCCGGGTCGGCGCCCGTGGTGACGATGGTGTTGGTGTCGTCGACGAAGACCACCCGGGGCGCGAAGTCGCGTGCCTCGGCGTCCGGCAGCCACGCGTACGCGACCAGGATGACCTTGTCGCCGGGGCTGATCAGGCGGGCGGCCGCTCCGTTGATGCCGATGACGCCGGAGTCGCGGGGGCCTTGGATCACGTAGGTGGTCAACCGTGACCCGTTGTCGATGTCGAGCACGTCGACGCGCTCGCCCGGGAGGAGATCAGCGGCTTCCATCAGGTCCGCGCTGATCGTGACCGAGCCGACATAGTGCAGGTCGGCCTGCGTCACCGTCGCACGGTGGATCTTGGACTTCATCATCGACCTGAACACCGCGGCGGACCCTCCCTTGATCACTACAACGTACGAACGCTGAATGCTCCGGCATGATTTCCGGCCACCGACGACGGCCCACGGGGCAGTGACCTAGACCACCGCCCCTCGATCGGGCGACGACCCGTATCAATCGATCGAACTCCTCCTCCGCAGTTCGGGACCCATCGGGGATCCCGACGAGGAGGGGGAGAACGTGCGACGACGCATCATGACGCTGTTGACGGTGCTGGCCGTCGTGACCGGGCTGTTCGTGGTGGTGAGCCCACCCGCCAGCGCCGCTCCGCTGGTCAACGCGAAGGTCACGGTTAACCGGATCAGGGCGATATCGAGTGACGACGAGGGCCTCTGCGGCCGGGTGGACTGGTACGTCAAGGTCTCGATCAACGGGGTCTGGTTCAACAACGAGGACACCGAGGACCAGGACGACCGCGAGGGCATCGGCGATATCTCGCCCGACTGGGAGTTCTCCGTGCCGAACCTCGACGTGGCGACCCTCCCCCAGCGGGACGGTGCGGCGTTCCTGCCCGTCGTCGTCGAGGCCTGGGACGAGGACGGCGGGTTCTGCCTCGACGACAACCAGTACGACGTCTCACCGACCGGTGCCACCGCCCTGCTCGCCGACGTGCGGGTAGCACCCTGCGAGGCGTCCGTCGAGGGGGAGGCACCGATCGCCTGCGGCACGCCGATCGTGCGCTCCGGCAACGGCGACGACCGCGCGGAGCTCACCGTCACGATCGCCGTCGACCCGCCGGCCAGCGCGCCGGGGCTCCGCATCGCCTGCGCCCACACGCCCGCGTGGCCACAGCCTGGCCAGACCGTGACGATCACCGCGACGGCGCTCGACGGCTCGCTCATGCCGACGGTCGTGCCGACCTCGCTGGAGATCTGGCTGAGCCCGACCGACCAGCAGACGCGGTCGGGGGTGGGCAGCTTCAGCCGGACGCTCACGGCGGCCGGGCCGAGCTTCACCTACGGGTGTCGGCTCAGCGTGGGCGCGACGACCATCTTCTCCGGCTGGCGGCGCACGACGGTCGGTGACCCGACACCGAACTTCACGTTCCCGAAGCCCGCGGTGCCGATCCTCTACACCGGCGGTCAGGGCAGCCGGATCGACGTCGTGCTGATCGCGGACCGCGACACGTACACGGGTCCGGGTCCGATCGGCCTCAACCCGATGTTCCAGGCCGACATCTCGACGGTGATCGACACGGGGGTGTTCAGGTTCGACCCGTTCCTGACCAACCAGGACCTGTTCAACTTCTGGCTGTTGCCGGACAACTCCGGCAGGGCGGTCGACTTCGCCAGCGACGACGACCACGACCTGCCGGTGCTGTGGGACGAGATCTTCGCCTTCGCCGATGTCGGCGTGATCCTGCACCGCAAGGGGGCGCAGCGCGACTTCGGGATGCCCGACGACCACATCGCCTCCGTCAACCTCGTGCGGGCCGACGCGATGGGCGGTGTCCGGCACGAGATGGGGCACGTCCCGTTCGGGCTCGCCGACGAGTACTGCTGCGACGCGGCCTACTTCTACAACGAGGTCGCGCCGAACGTCTACGAGGACCTGGCCGGCGACGAAGGCTGCGACGCGGACGCGCCCAACCTCGGCCGGGTGCGCGACGCCTGCCGCGCGCTCGAGGAGGACGGCGACGTCTGGTTCACGTCCGAGCCGGGCGACCTGACGACCGGCCTCATGAACGACGACGTCATGAACGACAACGGTCCACCGAACGCGGCCGACATCCGGCGGTTCAACCTGATCTTCGGCGACTGCCGCATCGCGAAGTGCTGAGAGGAGAGACAGCGATGGTACGCAAGATCCTGCTCGCGGCGGCCGCCGGAATCCTGCTGGTCGGCGTGGCCGGCGGCGCGTTCGCCGACCCGACTCCCCCGCCGGACCCGGCGACGATCCCCGTGCCCGCCTTCGACTACGACGCGGACCCCGCCAAGGCGCTCGTCGCCCGCGTGCGGTTCGACAGCCGCACCCAGGCGCACGTCCTGTCGACCACGGTCAGCACCCAGCGCGCCCGTGGCCACTCGGGCGAACCACCGATCCTGCGCCTGCGACTGACCGATGTGGACGGCAACGAGCTCGACCGCATCAACGCCTGGAGTCCACTGTGGCGGCTCGACGGTGGACCGGGTGGCAGCAAGGGCGTCCGGCCCAGCGGCACCGGCAACTTCATCGTGCCGTTCAGCCCATCGCTGGCCGCGATGACCGTGACCGACGTACGCCTGGACCAACAGGTCGTGACCGTTGACCTGGCCGCACCGATCCGGGCGTTCTGCGCGGACAACCCGGCCGACCCCGACTGCCGTGAGAGCGACCTGGCGGTGACCGCGGTCGAGCCGTCGGCCCCGCTGTTCGGGGTGCTCGGGCAGCCGATCACGGTGACCGTGGCGAGCACCGTGTCCAACCTCGGCCCGGACGGGCCGAGTGACGCCCGCGTGCGCCGCGAGGTGTCGGCGGGCGGCGGCCTCACCATCGCCGACGCCGCACCGGTCACCACCGACGTGCCGGTCGCGGTCGGCACACCGCAGCGGCTGACCCGGACGTACACGGTCACCTGCACGCAGCCCGGCACGGCCACCCTGACCGCGACCACCCGGGTGGCGCCGAAGCTGCCCTCGGTCGTCGACGCGTCCCCCGCGAACGACGTGCGGTCCGCGACGCTCCCCGTGACCTGCGCGGTGCCGGCGACCGTCAACATCAAGCCGGGCAGCGCCGACAACGTGGTCAACCTCAACCCCGGCGTGCTCCCGGTCGGCGTGCTGACCACCACGGCCGGCCAGTACGGCAACCCGGTGGCGATCGACGCGACGACCATCGACTGGTCGACGCTGCGGCTCGGCTCGCCGTCCCGGATCCTGGACGGCCTCGGCGCGCGCGAGAAGCACGGCCGCATCCACGCCGAGAACGTGGAGGAGCCGGACGACCGCACCCGTGACGTAGACACGGACGCGATGCTCCACTTCGACCCGTTGAGCGACGCCTTCCAGGTGGGTGACACCTCCGGCTGCGTCTACGGGCGCCTGCGGGTCGCCGGTGCCATGGTGGCGTTCTACGGCTGCGACCGCGTGGTGGTCCGGCCGTAACCCGAACAGGTCGCGGCGTGCCGCTCTCGGCGGTGCGCCGCGACCTTCGCCATCCCATCAAACGGATTTGATGTAATGTCGGGGTCGTGACGCGTTCGTCGCCCGCGTTTCTCCGCCTCGCCGGGCATCCGGTCCGGTGGCGGCTGCTGTCCGCGCTCGCGGGCAGCGACCTGCGCGTTCGTGAGCTCGTCCGGCTTGTCGAAGAGCCGCAGAACCTGGTCTCCTACCATCTGCGGCTGCTGCGCGACGGCGGTCTCGTGACCGCGACCCGCAGCACGATGGACGCCCGCGACAGCTACTACCACCTCGACCTCGACCGTTGCGGCCTGGGCTTGGCCGACACCGGCGGCGCGTTGCACCCGGCGCTGCGGCACCGGCCGGTCGACGACAGCTCCGGCCCGTTTCCCCACGTCGCGGTCCTGTTCGCGTGCACGGGCAACAGCGCGCGGTCGCCCATCGCGGAGGCGCTGCTGCGGGCGGCCACCGGCGGTCAGGTCGAGGTTGCCAGCGCCGGCAGCCGCCCGAGACCCGAGACGCACGCCGAGGCGGTGCGCGTGCTCCGCGACGACTACGACCTCGACATCGCCGGCCGGCGTCCCCGCCACCTCGACACGGTCACCGCGCGGCGGTTCGACCTCGTCGTCACGCTGTGCGACAAGGCCCGTGAGGCGTGCCCGGAGTTCGCGGGCCACCCACGCCGGATCCACTGGAGCATCGCCGAGCCGACGACCCCCGAAGCGTTCGCGAGCACGGCGCGTGACATCCACGTTCGGGTCAACCACCTCGTGTCCGTCCTGAAAAGCCTCCGAGAAGGGCAATCCCCATGACGACCGATGACCGCTACGCGAGCGTCCGCTACCTCGTCGACGACGTCCAGGCGTCGGTCGACTTCTACGTCGACCATCTGGGATTCCAGCTCAACACCAACGCGGTGCCGGCGTTCGCCGACGTCGTGCGCGGACGCCTGCGGCTGCTGCTGTCCGGGCCGGCCAGCTCCGGCGCCAAGGCGACGCCCGACGACGTGACCGCACCCGGCTACAACCGCGTCAACCTGACCGTCGACGACCTCGACGCCGAGGTCCAGCGGTTGCGCGAGCGCGACGTCATCTTCCGCAGCGACGTCGTCTCGGGCCCGGGCGGCCGCCAGGTCCTGATCGCCGACCCGGCCGGCAACCTGGTCGAGCTCTTCGAACCCCGGACCTGACCCGCCACCGTCCGTTTCGGGAGGCCTGCCGTTTCGGCTGATGTCGGGCGCGCGGCGCGAGGCCGCCTACGCGTCACGCGTTTCGCCGTACTGTTGAGGGCGTGGAAGGTGTGCCGGTAACGGTGTCGATCGTGCGGAGCCGGGTCGAGGCGGAGCTGGCCGTGGGCCTGCTGCGCAGTCACGGCCTGCGGGCGACCTATGTCACGGACGACGCGGGTGGGCAGGAGCCACAACTGCAACAGGACGGCGTGCGGGTGCTGGTGGCCCCGGCCGACGAGGCCGAGGCCCGCAGCATCCTGGCGGACGTCGAGGACTAGCCGTTGTCCTGGTCGGCCACGAACGCGGCGATCCAGGCCAGCGGTGCGTTCCAGTTGATGGTGAGCTCGTTGGTCGACCACGACTCGATGTCGTCGATGTAGCAGAACTGCGGCGCGCAGCCCTGGAGCTTCTGCTGTGCCACCGGGTCCTGGATCGACGAGTTCGGGCCGCCGGACAGGGTTCCCGTGGGCGGGTTCGGCAGGTCCGGGTTGAGCTGGCGCGCGTACCACCGGCTGTGCTGGTTGTGGGACGCCACCTCGCCGTAACCGGTCACATAGGACTGGTTGAGCGCGTTGCGGCCCAGGATGTAGTCCATGGTCTCCACCACGCCGTCGCGGTACCGGTCCTTGCCGGTGATGTCGAACGCCGCCGCCAGCACGACCGCGTTGTTGAGCACCAGGTTGTTCGAGCCCCAGTCGTACGTGTTCTCCGCCGGCGCGTACGGGATGCCGTAGGGGTGCGCCGCCGCCGTCGCGAGGTAACGGTCGGCGCCCGCGACCACCGAGGCCCGCACCTTGCCCCGGCCGGGCAACCGGTTCGGCAGGGTGGCGAGCTCCAGCCGCCCGAGCTGGGCGGTGTGGCCCCAGTCGAAGCCGCGGTCCCGCCAGATGTCGGCCGTGTGGTGCGGCGAGGCGAGGATCGCGTCCCGGAACTCCCGTGCGCCGGTGGTGATGTAGAGCTCCGCCGCCGCCCAGTAGAACTCGTCGGTCACGTCGTCGTCGTTGTACGCGCCGCCACCCACGCCGTCGGCCGGGTCCGCGTAGATCGCGGGGTTGGCCTTCGCGGCGGCCCACGCCGCCTTGGCCGCGGCCAGGTTGCGCTGCGCGAAGCGCCGGTCGTAGGGCTGGAAGACCCGGGCCGCCTGCGCCGCGGTCGCGGCCAGGTTGAGCGTCGCCGCCGTCGAGACCGGATGCAGCTCGCGCCGCTGGGGGTCCAGGTGCGGCAGGAGCGGCAGGCCGGTCCAGGCCGCGTCGTGGATCTTGTGATGGGCCATTCCCGCGTACGGTTGACCGGCCGGCACCTGCATCTTGAGCAGGAACTCCTGTTCCCAGCGGGCCTCGTCGAGAATGTCCGGGACCCGGTTGCCGCTCTCCGGCAGGGCCAGCGTCCCGTCGCGCAGGGTCCGGACCTCGCCGGTTCGCGAGAACACGGAGCGCTCGTACTCACTCATCAGCTGGTGCACCGAGATGCCGCCGTTGACGACGTACTTGCCGTGGTCGCCGGCGTCGTACCACCCGCCCGAGACGTCCAGGGTGTAGTCGCAGACGCCGGGCTGGCACGGGACCGCGGTGTCGCCCTGGTTGGGCGCGACACCGACGTGGCCGGCCGGGCGCCCGTAGCCGGGTCGCAGGGCGTCGTCGATCGCGATCCCGCTGCGCTGGGTGTAGTAGAACTTCAGCGCGTCGATCCTGAGCCGCTCGTAGAAGTCCGTCCCGATGTCGAACGGCCGACTCGTCTCCCCGTCGGCGACCAGGGTGTAGCCTCTGCCCTTCCTCGCGTACGACGTGAACGAGATGCTCTGCACGTTCTGGCCCGACGAGGCGTCGACGCCGCGGGGCTTCGACACGCCGCGCGCCACGACGGTGCCGCCGGCGTTGCGGAGCTGCCAGGGCTGCGGCGTCGTCGCCTCGGTGACCAGCGTGGCGTTCTTCGGGCCCTCGAGCAGGTAGCCCACCTGGTTGACCCGCACCCGTGGCCCGGTGTCGGGCACGTACTCCTCCGGTTCGGCGCCGCCCTGGAGCGAGACGTTGTCGAGGCAGATGCGCCACGGGGTCGCGCTGCCGCCGATCTGGAACGCCACCTGCGCGTTGGGCAGGTCGACGGGAGACGTGAAGGTGTACGTGTAGTCGTTGCCGGAGACGCTGAGCTCCGGTGTCGCCGACAGGTACTGGGTGTACGGGTCGACCGGCAGCTGGATGAGCGCCTTGCCGACCCGGGCCGGCGTGGCGGTGCCGAAGAACCGGAACTCGTAGGTCTCCCCCGCGACCAACGGCACGTTGTCCTGGCCGATGATGGCGTCCCACGGGTTGATCGTGCCGCCGGGCACGTCCGCGCACAGCTGCCCGCTGCTGGAGTCCAGAGTCAGGTTGCCGGTCGCCCACCAGGGCGCGTGGCCGCTGTCGAAGGTGCCGTTGACGATCTGTTCGGGTCCGTCGGCTGCGGCCGGAGCGCCGGTCAGCGCGGTGCCGGCCAGCACGGCCACGACGACGGCGGCCAGGCGCCGCCAACGGTTCGACGAGAACACAGGGGATGGTCCTTCCGATGGCAGGGACGGTACATCGAAAGTCATAAGATTATTGGGAGCGCTCCCAATTCCTGCGATCGTGGCACTCGGCATAGTGTATGTCAATGGCTCGATCAGCCCGCCCAGCGATGATCATCACGGGCGGCGCCGGTTGGCCGGGCCAGGCTAGCGGCTCTCGATCGCGTCCAGGGCCGGCGCGGCGACGGCGAACGCCTCGTCGGTGAGCGCGGCCAGCCGTCGCTCGTCGTCGCCGGGCCGCCACCGCTCGAGCACCACGTCGAAGGCCAGCAGGGCCATTCCCGCCGCCATCCGCGGATAAGGATCGGTGTCCGGTCGGAGGTCGTGGCGTCGGGCCAGCTCGGCGGCCAGCGCGGCGCGCACCTCGGCCTGGCGTTCCAGCCAGCGCGCGTACAGGGCGGCGGTGTCCAGGATCAGCCGGACCACGACACGCGAGCGTTCGATGTGGTCGGCATGGTCGCCGTCGCACGCTTCGGCCAGGGGCGCCCAGATCGCCTCACGCAGGGCGTGGGACGGCGACTCGGTGCGCGGCCGCTCGGCCAGGGCGGCGGCGACCAGCTCGCCCATGTCGGCCAGGAACCGCACGACCACGTCCTCCTTGGACGCGTAGTAGCGGAAGAAGGTCCGTCGGGACATGCCGGCCGCCGCCACGATGTCGTCGACCGTCACCGTGTCGAATCCCTGGGTCGCGAGCAGCATCAGCGCCGCGTCCCGCAGCTCGTCGGCGACCAGCCGCCTTTTCCGCTCGGCCACGCTGCCGCGTGGGTGCTCCGCCATTCCACCATGCTACTTCATGCCCGTCTTGACACTCAGTGCCATGCGGGGCACCGTGGAGCGCATGACCGCTGATACTCATTGGACACCCGATCGGATCCCCGACCTGACCGGCCGCACCTTCGTGGTGACCGGAGCGACCAGTGGCCTTGGCCTGTCCACCAGCCAGGCGCTCGCCGCCCGTGGCGCCCGGCTGGTGCTGGCCGTCCGCGACGAGGCCAAAGCCCGCCACCGGTTCGGCGAGGCCGCGGAGATCCGCCCGCTCGACCTGGCCGACCTCGCCTCGGTCCGCGAGTTCACCAGCGGGCTGCACGACGAGCACCGGCACCTCGACGTCCTGGTCAACAACGCCGGCACGATGGCGACGCCGCACACGCTCAGTCCACAGGGCCACGAGCTGCAGTTCGCCACCAACCATCTGGGCCATTTCGCCCTCACCGGACTCCTGCTCGACCTGCTGCTCGCCGGCACCGACCCGCGTGTCGTCACGGTCACCTCGGTCAACCATCGCCAGGGCCGGCTGCCGTTCCCCCGGCCGACGCGGTATTCGCCGATGCACGCCTACAACGCTTCGAAGCTGGCCAACGCGGTGTTCGGCTACGAGCTGCACCGCCGGCTGACCGCGGCGGGCAGCCGGTTGAGCAGCATCCTCGCCCACCCCGGCTACGCGGCCACGAACCTGCAGACCAGCGCCACCACGCCGATGTGGCGTTTCCTGCTGGGCGGCGTCGGCAACCGCCTGCTCGCGCAGCGGGTCGAGCAGGGTGCCTGGCCGCTGCTCTTCGCCGCCACCGCCACGGAAGCGCGCTCGGGCCAACTGATCGCCCCGCACGGCCCTGGCGAGCTCCGCGGCCATCCGGCCCTGGGCAGACTCTCCGCGGCCGCGACGAACGTCCACAATGGTCAGCAGCTGTGGACCCTGTCGGAGGAGGTCACCGGCGTGCGCTTCGGTCACCTCGTCGACCGACGGAGGCCGACCCCGCAGGAGCCCACCTGACGCTGGCACGGCCATATCCCCCGGCCGAGGGAGCTCACCCCTTCCGCCGGGGGAGGAAAGCTCGCTCCAAGCCGGAGATCGTTGGCACATGCGCAGAAGGCTTGAGGTGCCCGGTCATGCCAACCCTTTCCGGGTCGCCGACCCGTCGCCGTGGGCCGTCGGAGCGGCCTACGCCGTCCCGCTCTGCGTCCTGCCGTCCGCACTCTGGCGTCTCTCGCTGGTGTTCACCGACGACGCCCCTGTGCAGTGGTACATGGTCCTGCTGTCCGCCCTGTCGATGGGCCTGGCCCTGGTGACGCTCGGGCTCGTGCATCGCTGGGGACAGCGGGTTCCGCTTTGGGTGCCCCGCCTCGGGGGTCGTCCGATTCCGGCACGTCCGGCCGTGCTCGTCGCGCTGGCCGGCGGGTCGTTGCTCATCGCCATCTGCGTATACCTGGCCCTGAACCAGAGGTTCCAGTTCGTGGAACGCGGTTGGGTCGGAATCGGCCGCGACGAACCGCTACATCCGGCACCTGGCTGGGAGGTGTTCCGGTACTACGCCCCTCTCGTGGCATGGGGTCCGCTCGTCATGGCCGTGGCCGCCGACTACGGTCGCCGCGCCGTCGCCGGCGCACACCACGAGAACGCGGTCCGATGACCACCCCGGTATCCGGCGAGGTTGAGTCGCGTCAACCGTTCGACGCCGGAAGGAGCCGCATGTTCACGTCTGCTTTGACCGCCATGCTGTCGCGTTGGCCGGCCTGGTCCGGTTACGCGGCGGCCGGCTTCTCACTCCTGTACGGCTGTCTTGGTGCGTACTGGACAGCCGGCGGTGACGGCTTCCCGTTCTCGCCGGTCGACCCGGACCACGCGTCGGGATCCATCCTGGAGGGCAGTCGCGTCGAGATCGTGGCGCCGTCCGTCGCCGTGCTGGGCCTGCTCGGCGCGGCCGTGGCGTTCGCGATGACGCGGCCCACCCGCCCCGGTCGCCTGTCGACGACGCTGGTTGGCTTCGGCTGGGTCGCGGCCGTTGGGTTGACCCTGCTCATCCCCGACTACACGCTCATCATGCTGGTGGCGTTCTCTCCGGTGCTGCTGGTCTTCGCGTTCACCGGCGTGCCCGGCCCCCAGGACGGCATCGGTGACATCCTGTACTGGCATCGCACGAACCTGATCATCATGTTCCTCGGCGGACTGCTGTGGGCCGCCGCCACGGTCGCCTACCGCCGGCGGGTCCGAGCCGCCTGTGTCCACTGCGGACGCCGTCCCGGGCCGGGCCGTGGACCGTCACGCCAAACCCTGTTGCGGTGGGGACGGTGGGCCGTGGTCGTCGCCTGCCTCGCCCCTCTGCCCTACGAGGTCACCAGGGTCGCCTGGTACCTCGGTCATCCCCTCGGGATACCCTCCGACTTCCTGCGGATGATGCAGGACACGCCGGGAATGCTCGAGGTCGGACTGGGCTGTGCGCTCGCCTCGGCCGTGGGCGGCGTGCTCACCCACGGTCTGGTGGCCCGATGGGGCGAGGTATTTCCCACCTGGGTCTGGTTCCGGGCGGGCCGGCCGGTCCCACCCCTGCTCGCCATCGTCCCGGCGTCGATCGTCGCGGTGACGATCATTCCCGCCGGCCTGATGTTCATCTGGACGAGCGAGGTCCGCGGCACCTGGGCGCTGTACGTCCCGAGCGCCTTCTGGACCCTCTGGGGGATCGCGCTCGGGGCGGCCACGCTCGCCTACCACCTTCGCCGGCGTGGCGCCTGCCGCCACTGCGGCCCGTCCCCGATCCCGAGGAGAGAAGATGGCGCGCGCCTATCTCGACAAGCAGCCGCATGAGGTCGCCGCGATGTTCGACGACGTCGCCGAACGGTACGACCTGACGAACCGGATCATCTCCTTCGGGCGGGATCGAAGCTGGCGGCGGGCGACGCGGAAGTCGCTGGCGTTGCGCCCGGGCGAGCGCGTGCTCGACGTGGGTGCCGGCACCGGAGTCTCCACCGGGGAGCTGGCGCGGTCGGGCGCGTACGCCGTCGGGGTGGATCTGTCGATCGGCATGATCCAGGCCGGTCGGCGCGTCCACCGCACGGTTCCGGCGATCGCCGGCGACGCGCTGCACCTACCGTTCCCGGACGCCACCTTCGACGCGGTCGCTACGCCTACCTGGTCGAGTCCGTCCAGCAATGGCCGAACCAGACGGTGTTGGCGGAGCGCATCGCGTCGGCCGGTTGGCGCGGCGTGAGCTGGCGCGACCTCACCGGCGGCGTCGCCGCGCTGCACCGCGCCACCCGCTGACCGGGCACCGTCGGCCCGCGCAGCACAAGGCATCGATATCCGTCGACTAGTCTGCTGCCAGGTCTTGGCGCGTCGAGTGGAGGTCCGGTGCGTGCCTATCGTGAGCTGTTCGCGGTTCCCGAGGTCCGGCCGCTGGTCGTGGCGGCCGTCGCGACGCGCATCGCCGCTCCGATGCTCACCCTCGCGCTGTTTCTCGCGGTGGTCGACGCCGGCCGGTCGTACGCGGCGGCCGGGCTGGTCCTCACCGGCTTCGCCGCAGCGCTGGCCCTGTCGGTGCCCGTCTCGGCCCGGCTGGTCGATCGGCTGGCACCGCGCCGGATCCTGCTCGTGTGGTCGGCCGGTCATCTGACGGCGTACGCCATCGCGATCCTCGCCCTGGCCCAGGGTTCGTCCACCGGCGTGCTCGTCGGTTGCGCCGTGGCGCTCGGCGTCACCGCGCCGCCGGCCGGCCCGGTCGTGCGCGCCACCTGGCCGGCGTTCGTGCCGCCGCACCGCTTGCAGACCGCCTTCGCCCTCGACGCCGTGATCAACGAGGCCATGTACGTCGCCGGCCCGCTGCTGGTGTCGATGCTGCTGCTGTTCGTCGACCCGGTCCTGGTCACGGCGGTCACCGGCCTCGTCATGCTGGGCGGCATCCTGGTGCTGGTGAGCACGCCCGGCGTCCGCCGACGCGCGGCCTCGGGCGGTGCCGGGCACCGGAACTACCTCGGTCCGCTCGCGAGCGGACAGGTGCGCCTCCTGCTCACGATCATCGCGTGTGACGCCTTCGCGTTCGGCGCCGTAATCGTCGCGGCTCCGGCGGCGGCCGCCGAGGCGGACTCCCCTGGCGCGGCGGGTCTGCTCGTCGGCGCGGTCTCCCTGGGCACGGTGATCAGCGCCCTCGTCTACGGCACCCGGCCGCGGACGACCTCGCTCGGCCGCCAGCTCATCGCGTTCCACGCCGTGTCCGCGCTGGTGGTCGCCGGCGCCAGCCTCGCACCGACGCTGCTGGTGCTCGGCATCGCGCTGCTCGCCGTCGGCCTGGTCGGCGGGCCTCGCGACACCGTGCACCAACTCGCCCTCGGCGAGGCGGCGCCGACCCCCTACCGCACCGAGGCGTACGCCTGGATGGGCTCGTGCATGTGGATCGGCTACGCGATCGGTTCCGGGGCCGCCGGCCACCTGATCAGCCTCGTCGGTGACGACGTCGAGGTCGCGTTCCTCGCCGCGGCCGGGGTGACGGCGCTCGCGGCGTCGCTGGCGCTGCTGGTGCGCCCCGCGCCGGCTAGAGCTGAACTGGCGGAGGCCACTCCAGCGGCGCCGTAAATCCAGGCGAGCGGTCGGAGACCACCAGGTCGAGCAGGCGGAGCCCGTCGTCCCGTTTCGTGTCCGGCGCCAAATCCGTGAGGTAGCGCCGCAACGGGGCGCACGTAGCCTCGCCGACCTCCGAGGTCAGGTCGTGGAGGAGCAGCGCGACGGTCCGCTCAGGGAAGTACCGGCGTTTCGCGACCGCGAGGAAGCGTGCGGCGAGCGCGGCGTCCACCACTCCGGCCGCCTGCGCCGCCTCGATGGCGAAGCGCAGGTTGACCAGCGGCTCGGAGAGCGCCCGCCCGGTCTCGTCGTCGTAGGTGATGGCGACCTCGTCGTCAGCGCTGACCCGCCCGGACTGGTAGGCCTCGTAGATCCGGCCGACACCGACCATGCCGTACGGCGCGCACTCCACCGCACGCAGCGCGCCGATGCTGGACGACCCGTACGTCCGGACGCCCGCGTCGATCGCCCGGAGCACCTCCTTCGGCGAGACGCTCAGGCTCTGGAAGAACGCGCCGTCGATGATGCCGATCGCCGGCGGCGGTGCCGCACGGCTCAGCAGCGCGTCGATGTCACCGCGCCGGACCGGCGGGAGGAACTCGATGTCGGCGCGCGCCAGGGCGGCCGCACCGTGCAGGCTCGGGCCGACGAAGACCACGGGACGGGTCATGCGGACGCCGGGACGAGCCGCCGCAGTGCCTGGTTCCAGGCGTCCGCCGCCCGCTGACCGAGCTTGGAGCGGTCGACCGCCCAGGACTCGAGACCGGGCACGACCACCCGCGCCACCCGGACGGGCAGGTCCGGCGGCGACAGGTCGACGACGATGACCCGGGACATCCCGCGGTCACGCAGCCGGGACACCATCAGTCTGATGTCGGTCACCACGTCGTCGCTGGGGTGGGAGGGAAGCTCGGCCAGCGCGACCCGCCGCTCGGCCGGGCGCCAGGCCCAGCCGTTGAGGTCGACGGTGGTGGCGCGCTTGGTGTGGTGCCGGTGCTTGGGCACGTTCGCGTCGGGGAGGTTGATGTCCTCGCGCATCGCCTGGATGTCGACCGCGCGGGACTGCGCGCACTCGGTCACCGCCCGGAGCATAGCGATCTCGATGTCGGGATGCGTGCCGTAGCCGCCGTACCCCTTGGACGTCGACGGACCGTTGTCCTCCGCGGACGCCGCCAGGACGCTCGGAATGCCGAGGTCGGAGGTGATCGACACGAGCCGCATGCTCAGCCCGGCCTCCTGGAACCGCTCCAGCAGGCGCGCGACGGTCGGCGGCGTGCTGGCGGGGTCGATGTGCGGGTGAAGCTGCCGAAGCTCGGCCACCTGCGCCGGCCGATGCGGGCCGGCCATCCCCGCGGCCAGGATGTGGCTGAGGCGCCCGCTCACGATCTCCGACAGGGTCAGCGCGTCCCGCTCGATCAGCTCGCACAGCGCGTGGCAGACCGCCTCCTCCAACGTGTTGCCGGAGGCCAGGCCGTTCGTGACGCCCAGCTGATAACACGGTGGTGCGCCGGGATCCGTCCCGTAGCAGACCGCGCTGGTGGGTACGAGCACCGTCTCCTCGCTCACCAGGTCGAAACCGGGCACCCAGTAGATCGGGAGGTGGTCGGCATACTGCGGCAGCAGGGCGATGTTGAGGTCTGCCGGGCGCATCGCCGGTGTGCCCGCGGACACCAGGTCGTCGTACGACGCGACGGTCGCCGGACGCAGCGGCAACCAGCCGGCGTAGCGCTCGACCGCCTCCATGACCGCCGACGTCATCGAGTCGATCGGGGTCAGCCCCTTGCCGGTATAGACGGACAGGACGTCGTCGGACCGCGGCACGATCGCGTTGTGCACCGGGATGCCGAGGCGGTCGAGGCCGGTGATGTCGGCGATCCGGGTGATGCCGATCCGGCGCAGGTGCGGGCGGACGCTGTCGAAGGTGTCCTCCGGGCTGCGCTCGCGATGAGCTCCGCGACCGCGCAGCTTCGGAGCCTGGTCTCGAATCATCGTCGTCAGGCGCGGACCGCCGGCCGCGAGCTTCCGCCCGCGGCCGTTCTCGGCTCAGTCCTGCTTGAGCGGCGCGGCGAAGGCGGCGCAGCCGGTGTCTCCGGCCGCGAGGCCCAGCTCCTCTTCCAGCAGGTGTTGCAGCTCGACCGGCGAGAGCTCAGCCAGCTCGACCGTTTCCACGTTTTCCCTCATGGCAGCTCCTCCCGTTGGGCGGCGGACTCCACCGCCAGCGCACAGAATCATATCGGGGAATGTCTCGATCTGTCTGCCGCTCGACGCCCGAAAGCCCGAGTCCGTGACAAGCTTCGAGCGTGCTGTACGACACCATCGGGGCCACCTACACCGCTACGCGGCGGACCGAGCCGCGGATCGCCGCTCAGCTCTGGGACGCGCTCGGTGACGCGCGGACCGTCCTGAACGTCGGGGCCGGCACCGGTTCCTACGAGCCGACCGACCGCGACGTCACCGCTGTCGAACCCTCGACACTCATGCGCGCGCAGCGCGGCGCCGGTGCGGCGCCTTGCGTGGCGGCCACGGCGGACAGCCTTCCGTTCGCCGACGACACGTTCGACGCGGCGATGGCGTTCGCGACCATCCACCACTGGCCGGACCCCGTCGCGGGCCTGCGCGAGCTGCGACGCGTGGCCCGCCGCGCCGTCGTGTTCACCCACGAGACCAGTGCCGCGGGTTGGCTGCACCGATTCTGGCTCACCCGCGACTACCTCCCGGAGGTCGGTGACCTCGTCGTCGGCCGGCCGTCGTTGGCCGATCTCGCCGACGCCGTCGGCGGCCGCACGGAGCCCGTGCTGATCCCGTGGGACTGCGTCGACGGCTTCTTCGAGGCCTACTGGCGCCGGCCCGAGGCCTATCTGGACGAAGGAGTGCGGCGCGGCACCTCCGTGTGGACCAAGATCGGGCGGGAGGTCGAGGAGCGGGCTGTGCGCCGGCTCCGCGCCGACCTCGCCTCCGGTCGATGGGCCGAACGCAACCACGAGCTGATGACCGCGGAAAAGGCCGAGCTCGGCCTGCGCCTGCTCGTCTTCTGAGCGCTTGACAATCCGGCTGACCCCGGTCGACGGTCAGCTTCCGCACCATCGCCGCGACCCGCGCCTGACCGGGATACGGGCTCGCCGTCTGGACCGCCTCGGCGAACGGCTCCGGCGATGCGTCGACGGCGTCCATGGACAGGGCAGCGACGGTGACCATGGCCCGCAGCAGCCGGTCCGTGTCGCACCACGCCGGTGCGGCCGCGCCGATCGTCGCCGCACTGCTGCTGATCAGCGCGAGCGCGTCACCGTCGTCGGCGTCCACCGTGGACATCGGGCCGCCCTGCCACGGGCGCTCGCCGAGCAGGCACAGGCCGGTGGTGGCCAGTGCGGTCAGGTCGGCGGTGCCGATCGCGCCGATCCGGCGGACCGGCGGGGTCAGCCCTTGGTCGAGCGCCTGGACCAGGGCCGCGACGACCCGGGGTGGACGCCGGACCCGCCCGCCGCGAGCTGGTTGACCCGCACGGCCAGCATCGCCCGCGCCTGCTCCGCCGGGACGAGGTCCCCGGCTCCGCAGGCGTGGCTGCGCAGGAGCCGCAGGCCGTTGCCACCGGCCGCCGCGGCGTGCTTGTTGGCGCCCACGGCCGTGGTGCGGCCGTAGACGGGGCCACCGGCGAGCCGCCGGGCGGCTTCGGAGGCCGCCGCGATCCGCTCCCAGCCGGTGTCTGTCACCCGCACCCCGCTGCCGCTCCGGGCCACCGTCTCGACGTCGTGGGCGCGCAGGGTGGTCCCGTCGACGTCGACGGACGGGCTCACGACGCGGGCGCTCAGCGCAGCGTGATGTCGTTGCACTGCTCGCAGACCGATGCCGGGACCAGGTTGGCCCGCATCAACGCCGCGAAGACGACACACCCGACGCAGAACGCGATCACCGACTCCAACGTCGCCGCGAGCAGGACGAGACCCAGGACGACCTTGCCCGCGGTGGCCAGCCCGAACCCGACCCACAGCACGGCCGCGGTCGTGGTGATGACGGCACCCATGCCCTGCGCGAACCGCTTGGGCGGCCCCGCAACCGGCTTGGCGGCAACCGGCAGGCGCGGCGTGACGAAGCGCGTCACGAACTGCCCGAGCGGCGAGAGCGTCGGGCCGGTGGCCACCCGGGCCAGGAACCCGTAGGCGATGACGACCGTCAGCCACCGCAGGTCGAAGATCAGCGCGAGGGCCGACATGACGACGACGCCGCCCGCGACCAGGCGCGCCGAGACCTCGTTGACGGGGTTCGGGAAGCTGAACAGGTCGCCTGCCACTTGTCACATCCTAGGACGAGGGGACCGCCAACGCCGCGAACACGGCGTAGGCGTGGGTCGACGCTGTGAGCGATGCCGAACGAGACGAGCGGCGGGTCGAGCGACACGGAGGTGAACGAGGTCGCGGTGAAGCCGGCCGGTGGCGGCCGGGCGCCGTCACCACGACGACGCCGGCCGCGTGGTGGCGCAGCAGGCCGCGGAACAGATCGGGTTCCACGGCGGACTGGTTCGTGGGTACGGAGGTGACGGTCATGCTGCGCCTCCCGCGTCGAGCACCGGCGGCGAGGCCCACGAGCAGCGCGCGTACGGCGACTTCGTGGAGAAGGACGCCCGCTACGCCCGCTGCGACGAGGTCCTCGAGATCGTGCGCCGGCTCTGGCAGGGCGACCAGGTCACCTATGCCGGCACTCATCTCACGGTCGAGGGGGCGACCCTGCCGCGCGTGCCGGAACCCGTGCCGCCCGTCTACTTCGGAGGGTCGTCGCCGGCCGCCGGGGTCGTCGCGGCCAAGCACGCCGACGTCTACCTGACCTGGGGCGAGCCGCCGGACGCCGTGGCCCACAAGCTCGACTGGATCCGCGACCTCGCCGCCCCACGGCCGATGCGGTTCGGCATCCGGCTGCACGTGATCACCCGCGACACCTCGGAGGAGGCCTGGGCGCAGGCCCGCAAGCTGCTCGACGGCATCGACGACGCCGACATCGCGACCGTGCAGGCGGGCCTGGCCCGCAGCGAGTCGGAGGGACAGAAGCGGATGCTCGCACTGCACGGCGGGCGACGCGACGACCTCGAGGTGTCGCCGAACCTGTGGGCCGGCGTCGGTCTGGTCCGCGGCGGTGCCGGCACGGCGCTGGTCGGCAGCCACCACGGGCATCGACGAGTTCATCCTCTCCGGACACCCGCACCTCGAAGAGGCGTACTGGTTCGGCGAAGGCGTGCTGCCCATCCTGCGCGCCCGCGGACGCTGGCGGCACCCGGCGGGCGACCAGGTGGACGAAGCCCCTGCGGTCCCGTTCGCCGCGGCGCGTTAGGACTGGTCCGGGAGCACCGCGATCGCCTCGATGGAGACCAGCAGGCCGTGCGGCAGCCGGACGTTGGCGGGCGCCGAGCGGGCCGGGGGCGGGTCGGGCATGTGCCGGGCGTAGACGGCGTTGAGCCGCGCGAAGTCGTCGACGTCGGCGTAGAAGATCGTCGTTTTCACCAGGTCGGCCAGGGAAGCGCCGGCGGTGGCCAGGACGGCGCTCAGGTTGCGCAGCGCCTGCTCGGTCTGCGCCTCCACGCCCTCCGGGATCGTCCCCGTCGCGGGGTCGATCCCGGCCGTGCCGGAGCAGAACACGAAACCGCCGGCCACGATCGCCTGGCTGTAGGGGCCGAGGGCGGCCGGCGCGCCGTCGGTCGAGATCGCTTGTCGAGTCATCCCGAGACTCTAGGAAGTCGCCGGGCCCGGTGGAGTCGTGTTCTGGACCGAGACGGGTTGGAGACTGCCCCGCGCACGCTTACGTACCCGGTGGGATGTTGTGGTTGATGCGGAACATGTTGCCCGGGTCGTAGGACCGCTTGATCTGGCGCAGCCGGCGATAGGCGTCCGGCTCGTACGCGCGCGCGACAGCATCGGGCGCCAGGTCGTACCCGGTCAGGAAGTTGGCCTGCTGGTGGCCCGTCGACCACAGCGCCAGCGCGCCCGAGATGGCGTCCAACGGCGCGCGGAACGTCTCCGTCATGCCGGGGCCGGCGCCGAACGCGCCTCCGAAGAGCTGGAAACCCGCGTCCCTGTTGCCGACCGCGTTCGGCACGCTCGGGTCGCGGCCCAGCGCGCCGCCGAGCTGACGGATCTCGATCATCCCGGCCGGGGTGTCGACGCCCGGTCCGGCGACGTCGACCAGCGCCTGCTCGGCCTCGGCGGGAAAATCGCTGAGCAGGGCCGACATCTCGTACGTCGGCACCGGGTCGAGCGGGTCCTGGTGGATGGCGGCGATCCCGGTGTACGGCATCTCGGCCACGGTGTCGATCAAGGCCGGCGCGGCCGCGCGCAGACCGGCGACGAGCCGTTCACCCTCGGCCGGCGGGCCGAGATAGGCGATGCGCACGTGCACGGTGAACCGCTCGCGCAGAGGTTCGGGCACGTCCAGGTGGTCCGGCAGGCGCATGAACGCGAACGAGAGGGTCAGCTCCTGCGGCCCGTCCGCGACGAGCCGGCGGAACGCGTCGAGCACCGCGTCGACGTGCTCGCCACCGAAGTAGATGCCGCCCCCGTACAGCTCCGTCATCGGCACCAGCTCGAGCTCGAGTGAGGTGACCACGCCGAAGTTGCCCTTGCCACCCCGGATCGCCCAGAACAGGTCCGGCTCGTGATCCTCGTCGATGTGCCGGAGCTCGCCGTCCGGGGTCACGATGTCCGCGGAGCGCACGTGGTCGGCGCCCCACCCGTACGTGCGACCAAGGGTCGAGCTCAGCCCGCCGCCGAGCGCGTAGCCGACCACGCCCACGTTGGGTGACGACCCGGCCAGCGGCGCCAGACCCTCCGGGAACGCCGCGTCGATCAGGGGTTTGGCGGTCACGGCACCACCGATCGTGGCCGTCCGCGACGGGGTGTCGACCTCGATGTCGTGGAGCCGCCGCAGGTTGACCATGACGGCGCCGTCCGAGGCGACGACGGCCCCGTGACCCGTCGCGACCGTGGCGACCGGCAGGTCGTTCGCGCCCGCGAAGCGCACGGCCGCCTGCACGTCGGCGACGGAGGTGGCACCGACGACGACAGCCGGGCGTTCGACCTGCGCCAGGTTCCAGGTCGCCGTCTCCACCGCGTACCCGTCGTCGCCGGGCGCGCGAACCGGGCCGGCGACCTCCGACGCCAACTGCCCGAGAGCGGCCTGATCGATAACGTACGTCATCCGTAGCCCCTTCTGGTCGCGTTGCCCGCTTGAGGCGAATCAACCCGGGGGGACGTGTCTCGACGTTATCCAGCCTCAGCCCGTGCCGCCCAGCATCGACCTGAGCTGGGACAGCAGGACCTCGCGCAGGTCTTCGGGCGCCGGAGCCGGACCGCGCTGCACGCCGAACACGATCAGCCCGGCCAGGCTGGCCAGCAGCAGGTCGGTCACGGCCTCGACGTCGTGGGCGGGAGTGAACTCGCCCCGCTCGACGCCTTCCCGCACGGCGGCCAGGAACGGCTGCCGGTAACGCGTCCGCACGCGGGCGCTGTGCGCTCCGAGGTCGTCGTCGCGCATGGCGGACCGCCAGAACTCGACGAGCATCTGGCGGGCGACCGCGGAGTTGTGCAGGCTGCGGTCCACCAACGCGAGCAGCCGGCGCCACGGGTCGGGCTCGGCCTCCGACACCGCCTCCAGCGCGACCACCTCGCGGTCGGTGAAGACCTCCATGGCCTCGATGACCATGTCCTCCCGCGACCCGAAGTAGTTCTGCAGCGTGCTGATCGCGACCCCGCTGGCCGCGGACACGTCCGTGAACCGCGTGCTCTCGTATCCGCGCTCCGCGAGCACGGTGGCCACCGCGTCCAGGACCGCGCCCCGCTTGGTGCCACCGGCCCGCCGTCGTCGCGTCACCACGGCGTCACACCCGCGGCGGGACGTTGTAGTTCCAGCGGAACATGTTCTGCGGGTCCCATGTGGACTTCGCCGTCCGGAGCCGCTCGTAGGTCTCACGGTCGTACGCCTTCCGCACGCCCTCGACCGTCGCGTCGGACGGTGCCAGGTAGCCCGGGTGCTTCGGGCTGTCCGGCGTCGTGAGCCGCCTGGTCAGCTCCAGCCCCCGGTCCCTCTGCCCCTCCAGCGGCGGTGCGCCGGGCGGCACCACGGTCAGGGCGAACAGCGCGAAGGCGACGTCCCGGCGCACGGCGTTCGGGTGCCGCGGCGGCCGGGCGAACGCGCCACCGAGCTGGGTCAGGTTGACCAGCGTGACATCCTTCGCGGCGTCGGGGCCGGCGAGCTCGAGGATCGCGTCGATCGCCGCCGGGGACAGCTCGTCCAGCATGGCGAAGTGCTCGACCGAGGTGGCCGGGTCGGTCGGGTCGTTGCCGATGACGGCGATGTCCCCCGCGGACATCGTCCCCACCGCGTCGACCAGCACCGGCGCGGCAGCCCGCAGCGGCGCGACCAGCGCGTCCCCGTCGGCGCCGAGGTACGCGAGCCGCACGAAGACGCTCAGCTTGCCCCGCATGAGCTCGGGGACGAACGGCAGGTCCGGCGCATGCAGGAGGACGACCGAGGACGTCAGCTCGTCGGGCGCCGTGGCGGTCAGCGTGCGGTAGGCCCGCAGGACCTCGGCCGCGTGCTCGCCCGCGAACTGCAGCGATCCCGCGTACAGCTCCGTGACCGGGAACAGGCTGAACTCCAGCGCGGTGACGACACCGACGTTTCCCTTGCCACCGAGCAGCGCGAAGAACAGGTCCGGGTCGGAGTCGGGCGTGACCCGGCGCAGCACACCGTCGGCGGTGACGACCTCGACGGCCTGGACGTGGTCGGCCGCGTAGCCGAAGGCACGGCCGAGGAGACGCTCACGCCTCCGCCGAGGGTGTAGCCGACGACGCCGACCTCGGGCGAGGAGCCCGCCAGCGGCGCGAACCCCACCTTGGCGGCCGCCTCGACGACCTGTCCCCACCGCACACCCGCTTCGACGCGTGCGGTCCGCCGGTTCTGGTCGACGTGCACGCCGGTCATCCGGCGGGTGGTGACCATGACGGCTTCGCGGGTGACGGACAGCGAGGGGCCGTGACCGGTGCTGAGCACCGCGACGGAGCGGCCTTCCCCATGGGCGAAGCGCACCGCGGCGCGGACGTCCTCCGCGTCGGTGGCGCCGACGATCACGTGTGGGTCGTGGGAGACCGTCGTGTTGAACACCGCGGCCTCCTCGCCGAAACCCTCGTCGCCGGGGAAGAGTACGTGATAGTCATCATTTGTGATAGTCACGATTCTGGACTAATTTTGCGGGTACACGGAGGGATCGAGGAGCCATGAGCACAGTCGAGTTGACCCGTTTCCGCGTGCCGGAGGCGCGCGCCGCCGCCCTGCTGGCCGCGCGACCGGCCATGCTCAGCGACTTCGAGAGCGACCGCGCCGGCTTTCTGGGTGCGCGACTGGTGCGGTTGAACGCCGAGGAGTGCCTGGACATCGTCCTGTGGAGCAGCCACGAGGACTTCGCCGAGTCGCGGCGCCGGGGAGCGAACAAGCCCGGGATCTCGGCGTTCTTCGAGCTGATCGCCGAGGTGGTCAGCTCCGAGGAGGGCACCACCGCCGACGTCGAGGGAGCTTCTTGATGCGCGCGGCATGGTACGACCGGCAGGGCCCGGCCCATGAGGTGCTCCAAGTCGGTGAGCTACCGGATCCGCGGCCTGGCCCGGGCGAGGTCCGCGTCAAGGTGTCGGTCTCCGGGGTCCACGTCGGCGACGTCGGCAAGCGGCAGGGTTGGTGGGGGTCGACGATGCCGTACCCCCGGGTGATCCCGCACGGCGACGGCGCGGGCACGATCGACGCCGTCGGACCGGGCATCCACCGGTCGCGGATCGGCGAGCGCGTCTGGGTCTACCTGGCGCAGTCGTACCGCCCGTTCGGCACGGCGGCCGACTACACGGTGGTCCCGTCGCACCACGCCGTGCCGCTGCCGGACGGCGTGCCGGACGAGCAGGCGGCCGGCCTGGGCATCCCCGGCATCACCGGCCACCGGGCGATCTTCGCCGACGGCCCGGTCACGGACCAGCGGGTGGTCGTCACGGGAGCGCTGGGAGCGGTGGGCCGGGCGGCGGTGGCCGTGGCACGCCGGGGCGGCGCCACGGTGATCGCCACGGTGCACACGAAGGACCAGATCGACCAGGCGCTGGCGGCGGGCGCACACCAGGCCGTCGACACCGGGTCGGGAGACGTGGCCGCCCGGATCCTCGAACACACGGGCGGCGAGCCGGTCGACCGGGTCGCCGAGCTGGCGTTCGACGCGAACCTGGCGACGAACCTGGAGATCCTGGGCTACAACAGCGTGATCGCCACGTACGCGACGGGCTCGACCGAGCCGCGGATCCCGTTCTGGCAGCTGGGATTCAAGAACGTCACGGTCCGCTTCCTGAGCAACGACGACTTCCCGGAGAAGGCGAACGAGGCGGCGGCCAAGGACCTGACGGCGGCGCTGGCGGCGGGCGACCTGCGCTATCCGATCGCGGCCCGACTGCCCTTGGCCGACATCGCCGACGCCCACGACCTGACGGAGACGAGCGCCTCCCGAGGCCGGGTGGTCGTGGACCTCGACGCCTAGTAGCGCCGGCGTGAGCAGCCACCACAACACAACCTGTGCCGCGATGCCGACGACGTAACAGAGTGCCGATCAATTGGCATGTCACCTCCGTCGTGGGTCGTATGGGTGACGACGGAGGTGATGGTGGACGGCGATGTCGACCCGCACGAGCTCTACCGCGTCGCGGCGCCCCGGCTCACGGCTCAGCTGTTCGGCCTTGCCGGGGACAATGCTGAGGCGCAGGATGCCGTGCACGAGGCGTTCGCGCGCGTGCTCGCGCGACCGGCTCTTCTGCGCGGGGTCGCAAGCCCGGTGGCAGTCCGATCCCCCAGGTCTCCGTGACCAGCTACGCGGTCGCCGGCGACCTGGACCACCTCTACGTCCCGGTGCGCGACTGCCGCTCGCAGTGCGTCGACCTCGTTGCCGCCACCGCGGACGGCGGTCGCACCTGGACGCCGGCCGTGATGCCCGGCGGCGGGACGAACGACTCCCGGTTCCTGCTCGCGGCGGCCGGCGAGACGGTGGTCGCCGCCGTCCGGGGCGCGGACGCTCACGGCGGCCGGACAGCCGCCTACTCGACCAGCACCGACGCGGGACGCACCTGGCGGCCGGCCCCAGTCGCCGAGGTCGACGAACTGCCCGCCGACTGGGTGTTGGTCGAGGTGCTGCGGGACCGGCTGGTCGGCCTGGATCCCGACACCGGCGACCTTGCCAGCGTGGCGCTGCGGGTCGTGGAAGCCCGGGTGCTCGCCACCCCCACCGACCGATGGGTGTTCGGCTACACGGGCCGCGGGCCGGCCGACCAGCGCGGCAAGCAGCGCTTCATCGGCACGTCCCTGGCCGTCAGCCGCGACGGCGGCCGCACCTGGAGTGTCCGCACGCTGCCCAAGGACGACGTGTTCAGCGATGTCACGGTGGCGAACGGCAAGCGCGCGTACGCGGTGAGCCTGCGACCGGAGTTCGGCCTGTGGACGTCGGACGACGGCCTCACCTGGACGACGTTGGGGACGCCGGTTCTGCGTCTGTAGGCGGTGTCAGGTCGCTCTTCGTCTCGGGCACGACGAGCACCGGGCAGAGGGCGTGGCGCAGCACGTGACGGGTCGTCGACCCCGGGCGGCCGCGAAGGCCGCTGCCGCCCGATCCGACGACCACGAGGCGCGCGCCGGAGGACAGGTCGGACAGCATCGCGGCCGGCGGTCCCTCGACCACCAGGCCGTCGACCGGCACGTCCGGGTTCGCCTCGGCGAGCGCGGACACCGCCCGCTGGAGGGTGCGTTCAGCACCGCGGTAGGCCTCGGTCCGCGGCCAGCTCTGCGGCCGCGTGGTCGCCGGGCCGACGCGCACCGGCCACTCGAAGACGTCGACGAGCCGCACCCGACACGTCCACCGCCGCGCCTCTTCCAGCGCCAACGCGACCGCCGCCCGCGAGCCGGCTGAGCCGTCGTACCCGACAAGGATCGTCTCGCGGTCCATGACGACCACCCCGCTTCGAGCGTCTCCGAACAGGCCGTGCGGCCGCAACCGGCAATGGTCATGTCCCGCCGGGACTACTGGCCGCATGCCGTGACCAAAGATGCGGACGGGGCGCTTCGGGACAGCGAGAATGGCGGGATGGTCCGTCGGCCCGCGCTCCGGTCGCTGTTTCCGGGCGTCGGCGTCCTGCGCCGGTACGAGCGCCGGTGGCTGCGCGGCGACCTGGTCGCGGGGGTGACGGTCGCCGCCTACCTGGTGCCGCAGGTGCTGGCCTACGCCACGGTCGCGGGACTGCCGCCCGTCACCGGCCTGTGGGCGATCCTGCCGGCACTGGCCGTGTACGCCGTGCTGGGAAGCTCTCGCCTGCTGTCGATCGGGCCGGAGTCGACGACGGCGCTGATGACCGCGGTCGTCGTCGGGCCACTCGCCGCGGGCGATCCCGGGCGCTACGCGGGCCTGGCCGCCGCGCTCGCCGTCGTCGTCGGCGGCCTGTGCCTGATCGCCTGGCTGGCGCGGCTGGGCTTCGTGGCCGACCTGCTGTCCCGGCCGATCCTGGTCGGCTACCTCGCCGGCGTCGCCTTCATCATGATCGTCGGCCAGCTCGGCAAGCTCACCGGCGTACCCGTGCGGGGTGAGTCGTTCTTCGGCCAGTTTGGCTCGTTCCTGAGCCACCTCGGTGAGGCCCACGTCGCGACCGTGGTGTTCGCCGCCGTCGCCCTGGCGTTCCTGTTCGCGGTGCAGCGCCTGGTGCCGCTCGCCCCGGCCCCACTGCTCGCCGTGCTGCTCGCTACCGCGGCGGTGGCGATCTTCGATCTCGAACGTCACGGGATCCGGGTGATCGGCGCCGTTCCGACCGGTCTGCCCACCCCGTCGATGCCGTCGCTGGACGAGTTGCGGCATCTGATCCTGCCGGCGGCCGGCGTGCTGCTGGTCGGCTACACCGACAACATCCTGACCGCACGGTCGTTCGCCGAGCGCGAGGGCACGCCCGACCGCCACGGGATCGACGCCAACCAGGAGTTCGCCGCGCTCGGTGTCGCCAACGTCGGAGCCGGCCTGCTGCAGGGCTTCCCGATCAGCAGCAGCGGCAGCCGCACGGCACTGGCCAGCGCCGTCGGCGCCCGCACGCAGCTCTACTCCCTGGTGACGCTCGCGCTCGTCGTGGCCACCCTGCTGTTCCTCGGCCCGTTGCTGACCCACTTCCCGACGGCGGCGCTCGGCGCGATCGTGGTGTATGCGGCCGTCCGCCTCGTCGACGTCGCCGGCTTCCGTCGGCTGGCCCGGTTCCGGCGCAGCGAACTGCTGCTGGCGCTGGGCGCCTTCGTCGGCGTGCTGGCCGTCGACATCCTCTACGGCGTCCTGCTCGCCGTCGGGCTGTCGGTCGCCGAGATGCTCTTCCGGGTGGCTCGGCCGCACGACGCGATCCAGGGACTGGTGCCCGGCCTCGCCGGCATGCACGACGTGGACGACTACCCCCAGGCACACACGGTGCCCGGCCTGTTGATCTACCGATACGACTCGCCGCTGTTCTTCGCGAACGCGGAGGACTTCCACCGCCGGGCCCTGGCCGCGGTCGACCAGCAGCCCGAGCCGGTCGCCTGGTTCGTGCTCAACACCGAGGCCAACGTCGAGGTCGACATCACCGCGCTGGACGCGATGGACCGGCTGCGCCGCGAGCTCGAGGCGCGCGACATCGTCTTCGCCCTGGCCCGGGTCAAGCAGGATCTGCTCGACGACCTGACGACCTACGGGATGGCCGATCGGGTCGGCCCCGACCGGATCTTCCCGACGCTGCCGACGGCCGTCAACGCCTACCAGCACTGGCGTACGGAGCGCGGCCGCCCGGCGTGATGCGGACACCTTCGTATGCGGCTCAGCGGGGCCGAAACCGCCCGGGAAACAGCCGGTGAGCCGCCGTGCCGGGACTTTCGGCCCTACGGAGGGCCGGGGTGAGGCGGGAGCGTTGGCCTATGAACGAGCTCAGTTTTACCTGCGAGGTGCACCGCCACACGACGACCCTCACCGTTCATGGCACCGTCGAGAGCGACCGCACCGAGAAGCTGGGCGACGCGATCGCGATGGCGTCGATCATGCGTACCCGTGGACCCATCGTGGTCGACGTGACCGACGTCGACAGGCTGTCGCCGGCCGCGCTCGCCGTCCTGCGCAGAGCCACGAACGACGCCGGCGTCGCGGGCCGCCGGCTCACGGTGCGGGCCGGCGCACCGGCTCCGCGTCAGAGCGCCGGCGTCGCGTAGTCAACGCGCCACCGGCGGCGGAGAGGGCGCGACCAGCACCGGGCGGTAGGCGTGGTGCAGGGTGGCCATGGCGACGCTGCCCAGCATGATCTCGCGCAGCGCCGAGCGTCCCCGCGAGCCGACCACGAGCGCGGCGGCCGCCTGGTCACGGCCGCAGGCGGCCAACGCGCCGGCGACCGCTCGACCCCGCCCCTCGTCGACGGTGACCGGCAGCAGCGCGCGGGTGGGGAAGAGCCGGGCCGCGGTCTCGTGCGCGGCCCGCGCACCGTCCGAGTCGTCGACGCCGACCACCACCGGTCCTTTGTCCAGTGCGGCGAACTCGGCGGTGAGCAACGGATGCGGGACGACGAGCACGGGAACGGGCGCGTGGTGCACCACCATGTCGGACACGCTGCCGAGCACGGCTTCCGCGCCACCGAGCCCGCGGGACCCGACCAGCACGAGGTCAGCATGCCGCTCCTCGGCCAGTGCGGCGAGTTGGAGCCCTTCGCCGCCGTAGCTGCGGACGACGAGCGGCTCGGCCTCCCATCCGGCGGCGCGGGCCAGGGTGACTCCCATCGCGGCGGTTCGCTCGGCTTCCCGCGTGCCCTCCCGCTCGACCGCCTGGACGAACTCGTCGACCCGGCTCGAGCCGCTCCACAGGCGCTGCCGCAGGCTGGTGCTCGCGAACGGCGGAGCCCACAGGTAGGTGATCCACGCACGGGCGTCCGGGAACAGGAGCGCGGCGGCGTCGATCGCCCCACTCGCCGCGGGAGAGCCGTCGTACCCTACGAGTACCCGTGTCGGCATGCCCTTGTGTCTAACAGCATCGCCCTCTCGGCGCGCACGGAACCGGGGCATTCACGGGTTCTTGCGCAGCAGCCGCGTGGCCGGCACCGCGGCCTGGGTGCGGCGCTCGAGGCCGAGCTTGGCCTGCGGGCTTGACTGGTCGGTGAGCGCCCTGAGCTCCTGCGGCCGCTCCACGCCGCTGCGGATGCGGTCGAGCACCCGCCGGGTCGCGACGGGTCGACGGCGTGGACGTCACGACAGACGTCGATGCCGCTGCCGTCCGGCGGCCGGGCATCGAGGATCAAGCAGATACACGCGAATCACACCTCATTCCGCACCTCCACGCGGTGCCGACGCAGCGCCGCGTCGGCAGACAGCCGGCCCGCGACCTGCCATCCGGGCGCCCTCGATGCACAACAGCCAGCCTTGGCGCTTTCGCCTCTCCGGCGGCACCGTCGAGGTCCGCCTCGACGTGGGCCGGTTGCCCGCCGTCCCGGCCCGCGGCTGGGCCGGCCGGGTGAGCTGCGGCGCGGCCGTCTTCAACCTGCGGATGGCCCTGGCCGTCCTCGGCAAACCGGCCGCGGTGGTCGTCCAACCGCTCGACCGCGACCGCGACGTGGTCGCCCTCCTGCTGCCGGACGACCCGCGCCCCGCGTCCGGCGCCGAACGGGCGTTGTGCGCCGCCATCGCGCGCCGGCACAGCAACCGCATGCCGTTCAGCGCCGAGGCGGTGCCGGCCGAGCTCCGGTCCCGGCTGCTGGAGGCCGCCCGGGCCGAGGGTGGCTGGCTCGACCTGATCATCGGGACCAGCGCGGTCGACGCGCTCGCCGAGGTCGTCAACGCCGCGAGCCGGGTGCTGGTGACCGCGACGGACGCCGGCCTGGCCGTGTCGATGCTGTCCCGGCCCATCGAGGTGCCGGCGGCCCGGGAGCGGCTGCGGTCGGCGTTGGGCCGGCACGGCGTACCCCAGATGGTGCTCCGCATCGGTTATGGACATCCCGGTTATCCCAGCCTGCGGCGCCCGGCCGCCTCGGTCATCGACCGGCCGGCGTGATGCCGCCCAACCGGCGGCCGGTCAGCCGACGCAGCGGGATGGCGATGGTGTGTCCGTCCACTGCGGACTCCGACCAGGGGCGCGGCATCCGGGGCACGAGGGAGCCGAGCCGCACGGCGTCGACGACCTCGTAGGCCTCGCCGACGCCGAGCACGCTCCAGCCGGCTCGCGCACCGACGCGCAGGTCGTCGACCTGGAACGCGACGACGTTGCGCACCGTGGCGGCGGCCAGCTTCCCGCCGCCACCGGTGCGGAACACCACCTCTTCGCCGTCCAACAGGTACGTGACCGGGTGCGCCGCGGGCAGCGCTCCGTCGGTGAAGACGACGCGGCCCACCGACCCGGTGGCGATGAGGCGCAGGCACTCGGCGCGGCTCAACTCGGCGAGGCTCCGCGCGGCTGAGGAGTTCATCGCCTTACGTTCGCGGGTGGTGGGCGGGGCGGGTCAGGGCCAAAGGTCCTCAGTTGCCGCCGGTCGGCCCGGGACCCGGCAGGGGACCGACCAGCACAGACTGGTGCCGGTGGGCCGGCCCGTCGCGACCGCGAGCGTGCCGCCCCGGCGCTCCGCCCGCGCCCGCAGGTTGCGCGGCCCGCTGACCCGAAGACCTCGTCGCGGACGCGGATCGGCACGCCGAGGAAGCTGTGCATCGGTGGGTGCCCGGCGGGGAAACCGGCCGACCGGGGGTCGTCCGAGATGTCCCGGAGGCGGCTCGTTCGCGGGTCGTCGATCAGCGCACCCAGCAGGGCGCAGTCGCGAACCTGTCAGCCGTCGACCGCGGACAGGTCGACGGTCTGGCTCGCCGGCATCCGCGGCGTGGGCGGCGGTCCGGCCGGCGCGGGGTCCGCGACACCCAGGCGCATCACCAGGTACGGGCGACCCATCCCGGCGAGCATCCGGCGCAGCGCCTCCCGGGTGGTCGTCACCTCGATGGCACCGCTGAGCGGCACCAGCGAGACGCCCTTGTCGACCGCGGCCAGCCAGACCGCGCAGAGGGCCTCACCGGCCCGCACCCACGAGGCCGGCTCGTCGTCGTCGCCGTAGAGCAGCGCGTACCGTGCGTGCCGATCGTGACCCGGGCCGACCGGCAGGGTGCCTCGCGTGCCGAAGTCCCGCGCCGGGACCGTCGTGCGGGGAGAGCGCGCGAGCAGCACGTCCGGCGGCAGTCCGGTGCCCTCCGGTGCCGATCTGCTGGTCCAGTAGGCGAGCTCGGACCGGATCCGCGGGTCGTCCGCCTCGATCTCGCCGGCCCGGTAGGCCGCTGCCGCCAGCTCGAGGACCTGGTCGGCGGTCAGCACGTGCAGCCGCACCAGCCCCACCGCGGCGGTGGCCAGGGCTTGCAGGGTGTCCGGGTGCAGCGGCTGCTCGGACACGGGCCGGCGATCCGTGCGCCGGGTCCGCAACGCCCGCACCAGGTGCTTCGCCCGCGACGTGGCCTCGGCCCACTCCTGCGGCACGATCTCGGCGAGCAGGTCCGGCCATGCGGGGTCCGCCAGGTAGTGGACCGTGGTGGTCCACCCCTGGGCGAGTAGCGCCAGGCGGGCGTGCCGCAGGGCGGCACCGCAGCTGAGGAGCAGCAGGTTCCCGTCCGGGTCGGTGGCGGTGAGCTGGCGGCTGCGGTCCGCGAACAGTCTCAGCCGGTCGGGCAGCACCTGCCAGCGCCACGGTTGGGTGTTGTGGATCGACGGCGCGTAACCAGCGGCGTTCGCGGCCTCCGCGAGCGCGAGGGCGGTGGGGTTGGCGATGCGCGACATCAGCTTTGTCCTTCCTAGGTGCACCGCTGTCCAGGCAACCGCGCCGGCGGCGACCGGGACAGGGCCGTCCGGCACCCGGCCGTCGGGCCGGATGACCCTGACCCGGGCAGGCCGGACGCGGTTGGGTTGGAGGTGTCACGAGTGCGTCAAACTCACCGAAGAGGGGCGACACGTGGACATCCGGGAGATCGTCGTCGGAACCGACGGTTCGGCCTGTGCGACCGCCGCCGTCAGGTGGGCCGCCGAGGAGGCGGCGCTGCGCGCCGCTCCGCTACGGGTGCTGTTCGCGCACGACCAGGCGTCGCAGCGCGCCGACGCGATCCTCGACGCCGGAGCGCGGGCGGCCCTGAGCGTCGACAGCGACCTCGACGTGCGCCCGCAGCGGGTGGTCGGCTCCCCGGTCCCTGCGCTGCTGGACGCGGCCGGAAAGGCGGCGATGCTGGTCGTCGGGAGCCGCGGCCACGGCGGGTTCGCGAGCCTGCTCCTCGGCTCCGTGTGCCAGCAGGTCGCCAGCCGCGCGCCGTGCGCGGTCGCGATGGTCCGCGAGGGTGTGCACGCCGGGCCGGTGGTCGTCGGCTGCGACGGCTCCGAGCGGGCGGCAGAGCTCGGTTTCCGGCTCGCCGACGAACGCCACGCTCCCCTGCTGGCCGTGCATGCCTACTACCCACCGACGCCCCCGCTCGGCTACGGATTCCAGTCGCTGGTCCACGCGCTCGACGACTGCGACCAGGCCATCGCGGAGCGCCTCTCCGAAGATCTCGCACCATGGCGCCGGACCTACCCGACCGTGCGGGTCCGCACCTCCGTCGTACACGGCAGCCCGGCACCCGTCCTGGTCGAACACTCGCGAAACGCCCTGGCGGTCGTCGTCGGCAGCCACGGACACGGCCGGGTGACGAGCGCCCTGCTCGGGTCCGTCGGCCCGCACCTGCTGCGTCACGCGTACTCCCCGGTGGTGGTCACCCATGAATGACGCCATGCGCCGCGCGGTTCCAGCGTCGTCGTACGACCGTCCATCTTGAACACCGCGCCATAGCCGGCCGCGGTGCGCGACTTCGCCGGCGTTTCGGCGACCACCGGTTCGCCGACTATCTGGTTCGCGTGCTGGCCGGACGGGCTGAGCCCCAACTGGTCCTGCGCACAGGGATCCAGGGCCAGCCCGTCCCGCCGCCTGCGGCCAGCCACCGCGAGCTCGCGGACGTGCTCGACGAGGACCTCACCTGAGCCAGGGCATCCGCTTCACGATCGGCAGGTTCTCCCAGTAGCCGCCGAAGCCCAGGGTGCGGCCGGCGCCGACCAGCGCGAGCCCGACCAGGACGGCGGCGAGGACCAGGTGCTCGTCCAGGAACGGGTTGGTCGCCGGAGGGAGCGCGACCGACCACATCATGACGTAGAGCAGGGCACCCGAGGCGGCGGCGATGCGCATGCCGATGCCGAGGGCCAGGGCCAGCCCGATGCCCAGCAGACCGAGCATGAACGCCCAGTCGGCGAACCCGGTGCCGGCCAGGTTGTGGTAGAGGCCCGCGAACGGACCCTCCGAGCCGCTGAGGAACCCCTTGGTCGGGCTGCCGCCGTTGATCCAGGAACGCTCGCCCGGAGTGGCGAAGCCGAAGCCGAAGACCTTGTCCAGAAAGGCCCACAGGAAGGTGTACGCGAGGGCCAGGCGCACGCCCGCCCACACGTACCGCACCGCCAGCTGCGCGGTCGTCTCCGTCGATTCGGGGGCAATCGTCCGCGCGGTGTGCCGCTCTGCCATCGCGGTCATGGCGCTCCACGTCCTCTCGTCTCCTCAGCGGGTCCTGTTTGGACCCTCATCGATTGCACCCTCCTGGCCGCTTCGGAAACAGTGCCGGTGGTCCACACCCGCCCGGGACCCCGGTCACCCGCACACCGGG
Source organism: Asanoa sp. NPDC049475 (assembly GCF_040676915.1). Classification (NCBI taxonomy): domain Bacteria; kingdom Bacillati; phylum Actinomycetota; class Actinomycetes; order Micromonosporales; family Micromonosporaceae; genus Asanoa; species Asanoa sp. NPDC049475. Next base: position 149,871 of record NZ_JBFAPY010000012.1, read on the forward strand.
ACTTTCGCCTCTGCCCGCCGGGCCGAGCGCCCGCATGATCTAGTGTCGCGTGTCTGAAGTGATTTGACGGTTGTGGTGGGCGACAATGGGGCATGTCTGTCGCGGCTGCGCTGGTTCTTAGTCCCGGCGATGGT
>NZ_JBFAPY010000013.1:0-139808 GCF_040676915.1 Asanoa sp. NPDC049475
GTCCGGACGGTGCCTCGACGCCTGGAGCACCGCCAACGGAGCACAGATCCAGCTCTACGACTGCCACGGACAGACGAACCAGCAATTCAGGCTCGCCGCCCTCGCGCCGTGAGGAATTGATCCCACGAACGACCTGCTCCCGGACAACGTGCTGGCCGGGAGCAGGTCCGCAGGAACGGGAAGGGCGATGCCCTGCCAGGCCTGTCGACCGACAGCGGTAAGCCGCGACGAGCGCTGGCGTCCAGATCGGGCCGGGCGGCGATCTCGACTCCCGAAGCTCGTTAGACGGCCAAGCGGGTCGCCGTGCGGTCCGCGATCTGCCGCGGGCGCCTGATGGACGGGCTCCGCACGTTGACGCGGACCGTAGGAGTTCGATTCGCTCCGGCGGCACTCCACGAGCGGCGGGAACCTGCCGCCACATCTACGGCTCCTATTCGCATGGATACCCGCGGGGGCCGAGTGCTCACCCACGTCGCGCTGTCACTTGGTCTCTTGGTGGCGGCCACGGCCTGCGGCCCGGACACCGACCGGCCCGCGGCCGCGCCCTCCACGCCGGTATCCGCGCCGACGTCCCTGGCGGTCGAAGCCGACATCGGGCTGCCGGAGGGGTTCGCGCCGCTGTCGGTCGAGTTCGCCGACGTCCGCCACGGGTACGCCCTCTTCGTCCGCTGCCGCGGGCTCTGCGAGGCGCGGCTTTTCCACACCGCTGATGGCGGGCACACCTGGCGGCCGCGTGCGCACCCGCGTCCGGAGGCGAAGAACCACCAGCTCTACACCGGGGGTGACCGGGTGGTCGTGCTGCTGGCCGAGCCCCACTCGTGGTACGTCTCGCGGGACGCCGGCGCCTCCTGGCAGCCCCGTCCGTATGACGCCCTCGGGGTCACGCCGGTCGAGTACCACTCCGCCAACGGCAGGTACCACCTCGACTGCCCCGAGTCCGGCGCCCGCTGCGCGATCCGGGACTGGACAGCCGGCACCTCCTGGCGCCGGGAGCTCCCGGCGGAGCTGGTGGCCGCGCGTTCCCTCACCAACGGACGCGACGGCCGGGTGTGGCTGTCAGGTATGGACGGTGGGCGGATCGTCACCGCGGTCGGCCGGGTCGACGGCGGCTTCACCCGACTCGCGGTACCCGAGCAGCCGGGCCGCACGGTCTGGAACGCCCGGGTGGCGATCTCCGCGGACGGCCGGGACGTCTGGCTCGTCGCCGACCAGGACCCACTGGACGGCGCCGGGAGCGGTGGGAGCGGTGGCGGCGGCACCTTCGCGGCGCGCGTCCTGGCCCGGAAGGGCACCGGGCTGCCGCTGCTGTGGCAACTCCAGGCCGAGTCCTGGGTGCCCCGCCCGGTGACCGGTATCGAGGAGAAGGCCAACTGGCCCTACTCGGTCGCCCCGGCCGGCGGAGGAGTCCTGGCGATCACCGGCCCCGAGCAGACCGGATACCTCGACGGCGGGGTCTACTCCCCGGCGCCCGCCGCGCTCCGCCTCGACTGGGTGGGGCAGCTACCGGACGGCACCCTCTTCGGCCGAGACAACCGGCCCGGCGTCACCTACCTCAGCCCGGGCACCGGTTCAATGCGCGCCTGGTCCACCGTGGAGGTGAACCCCTGACGACTATCCCCGATCTTGCTCAACGCTCCTGCAGCATCGAGAGCGGAGAGTCGATCTGCGGCCCGACAGCCGTCCCTGTGGCGGCGGCCCCACCACCCCCGAACGGGCCTGTGCGAACCAACCGAAACGTGGCCTGACCAGGCGTTTTGCCGCCTGTGCAGGCCGCGTTCGAGTACGCGTTTCGGGTATGGGGGCTCGAACCACGGGGGAGCCGAGGGGACTCAGACGCCGGAACCCCGATGCCAGGTGTCGTGGTGCGGCTCGCAGCTAGATTGCCGGTTGGCCGAACCAGCGGGAAAGGTGGTCGTTCAGGTCCCGCTGGTCGTCACCGATCCAGGCGACGTGGCCGTCGGGGCGCAGCAGGACGCACGGCGCGTCCAGGGCCGCCGTCGGATCCGCGAGGTGGTCGACCCGGTCTGACCAGCCGCCGACGGCCAGGCGTCCGGTGCGGTCCAGCAGGAGGCCACGGCCGTGGTGGAGCAGGTCGTAGAGGCGGCCCTGCATCACGTCGAGGTCGGGCAGGCGGCGGCCGAGCAGGTCGGGCCCCGCGCCGAAGTCGTACCGGATGGCGATCGCGGTGATCTTCTCGATCAGGTGACGGTTCACCTCGTCGAAGTCCATCAGCTCGGTCAGCAGCCGGCGCACCGCGCGCGGTCCCGGCTCGGTCGACAGCAGTTGCATCTGGGCGCGGGTGTTGTCCAGGACGTCCTCGGCGACCGGGTGACGTTCGGTCTCGTACGTGTCCAGCAGCGTCTGCGGCGCCCACCCGCGGACCTGCGCCGCCAGTTTCCAGCCCAGGTTGACGGCGTCCTGGACGCCCAGGTTGAGGCCCTGGCCGCCGATGGGCGGGTGGATGTGTGCCGCGTCGCCGGCCAGGAGGACCCGCCCGACCCGATAGCGTTCGGCCACGCGGGTGGCGTCTCCGAAGCGGGACAGCCAGCGAGGCGAGTGCACGCCGAAGTCGGTTCCGGCGGTGGCGCGCAGCTGGTGCCGGAACTCCTCGAGTGTCGGTGGGCCCGAACGGTCGGTGGCTCCGGGGACGATGACGCGATAGACGCCGACGCCCGCCGGCGAGACGAGGAACCGCCTGTCGGTCTCGCGCATCGCGGTCATCGTCGCGGCGATCTCCTCCTGCGGCACACCCACCGCCAGCTCGCCCATCAACGTGTAGGTCCGTGACGGCTCGCCGGGGAAGGCGACACCGAGCAGCTTGCGTACGGTGCTGCGCGCGCCGTCACAGCCGACGAGGTAGCGCGTGCGCAGTCGTTCGCCGTCGGCGAGCTCGACGGTCACACCGTCGTCGTCCTGCGTGAGGCCGACCACCGCACTGCCGCGGCGGACCTGCGCGCCCAGGTCGATCGCGTGCTGTTCGAGCAGGTCGACGATGACCGGCTGTGGGATGCCCAGCAGGTAGGCGTGCGCGGAGTCCAGCCCCTGCGGCGCGGGTTTGTCGATCGCGGCGAAGAAGCCGCCGGCCGGGCGCCGCCTGCCGCGCTCGAGGATGGGCGCCAGCAGCCCGCGCATGGCCATCAGCTCGATGCTGCGAATGTGCAGGCTGACGATGCGCGCGTACGACACGGGCTCGGTTTCCTGCTCCAGGACGAGCACCCGCACATCGTGCAGCCGCAGCTCGGCGGCCAGCATCGCGCCGGTGGGTCCGCACCCGGAAATGATCACGTCGAACATTCGGTGTTGCCTTTCGGGAGTGTCGTGCGCTCCCGGCGACACCTGCGTCAGTCGCCCGCCCGTGACGGGATGGGGAGCACCCATATCGATCCAGCGGTCATGGGTCTCACCTCCTCGGGCGGTGTCACGGTCAAGCGCAAGCTACAAGGCCGAGCACCACCGCGTCCACTGCGTTTCCCGTCGATGGGCATGGAATGGAGGGAGGCGTCCAACGGGCGGTTCGCTGCCGCTGCGGGAGGACGGGTTCGCCGCGACCAGACCCGACCCGGCGCCGGCCACGGCGACGGCCGGTCGGACGACGCCCACGTCACGGTGCTCCGGTGCCAACACACGGCCGCATGCGCTCGCCCGCTCAACGCTTCTATCGGCGTCTCGGCTGGGTACCCGTCGTCGAAGGCCATCAGGGTCTGACAACCTCCGACCGCACCTCACCTCGTCTCACGCGCGGTCAGCGGCAATACGGGAAGCGTTGGCCGGCCGCATGTACCAGGTCGTCGTGGTCACTGCCCGAAAGTTCATCGACTCGTACAGCGGCCGTCCGGCATCCGTTGCGGTCAAGACGAAGGGCCGGTCGGGGCGGGTGTTGATGGCCTTGGTCATGACCGCCCGGCCGAGGCCCGCGAATCTGTATTCCGGCAACGTCGCCAGCCAATAGACGCCGACTACGGCGCCGTCGTCGAAGGTGCATCCGGCGGCGGCCGGCTGGTCCCGCAGGTGGGCGAGCCAGACGGAGCAGCCCGGGATGTTCAGCACGCGCGCCGGCAGCGCCTCGCCTTTCCGCCAAGGACGCAAGGCGGACACGGGGAAGCCCTCGACGATCGTCCGTTCTGCGAGGGCCAGGTCGTCGGGAGTTGTAACGCGGGCCACCTGCGCGGGCTCGCCGGAAACCCGCACGGTTCCAGGCGGGCGCACCATGACAGGCATGTCCAAGACCCGCACCGTTGGGTCCGGTGGCTCCGCTCGACCGGCGCCGAATGCATCCTCCAACACCGCGGCCTTCGTCGGTGGAACCGACTCGAGCAGTTCGGTGACGACTCCTGCGGATGCCGGTGCCCGCAGAATGAGCCGCGTCATGCGGGGTGTCTCCACCCGGAAGACTCGGGGATCCACAGAGACATTCAGAGCCGCCCCAGCCCACATCGCGACGGCGTTGTTCACGAGCGCATCGACATCGGCCACCCGAAGGATCTTAGAGGCGAACTCGCGTTCTTCGAGCCGGTGTCAGATCCGAGCCCTGCCTCGACGGGCCGAAACGCGGCTCAACGCGTCGAGGGCGTGTTCCACACGGTGACCGCGGCGCACGGCAGCGTAGTTGCCTCGGCGTAGGAGAGGTCTTCGGGGACCGGACGAGGGTTGCTCCGGCAGGACGGCGAACTCGGTGAGCATGCCGTCGAGGGAGCCTCCCAGTTGCGGCAGGTGCCGGGTTGCTGAGCGAGACGGCGTGAGCGGCAGCGCCACAGTCATCGCGGTCATCCTTCGATGAACTGGTAGTCGCTGACGATGCGCCCGTCCGCGCCGAGCACGAGGATCTCCAGCCCGGCACCGGCCGCGTCGCCACCGTCGCGCGGCACCATCTCCCAGCGAAACTTGACCACGTCGTGGAGCCGCTCGGCATCCCCGCGGGAGCGGAACATGAAGGTGCCCGGAGCGATGAACTCCTCGTACGCGCGCGTCACTCGCACCTCCAGTTCGTCGTGTCCGCGCGCCTCCAACACGAGATGATCGAAGCCCAGGCCCTGGGCGGCCTGTCGCATCTCCTGAGGCGGCTGCAGGACATGGACCCCGTCGGTGTACCAGAGCTCACGAACGGCGGCGCCGCGACGCCTCGGGTCGGGTTCGCTCCATACCGCGATGTAGCGGTCCACGAGGCTCTTCAGGTCGGTGTCAGCCATGGTGATCCTTCAGTTGTGGATGATCGTTGCGACCACGACTGTTCTGCGCTGAACGCCCCACGGCAATTCCCCGGAGGGAATCGCCAATTGGCACGGCACCCGGGTACACAGGAAGAGTGATCACCGAATCCGCGAGCGGCGGACTCGCGGGTGCGTTGCGCACATGGCGCACCCGACGACGCGTCAGCCAACTCGAACTGGCGGTGCGGGCCGGCACCACACAACGGCACGTCAGCTTCATCGAGAGCGGACGCTCAAACCCCGGGCGGGCGATGATCATTCGGCTGGCCGAATCGCTGGAGGTGCCGATCCGCGAACGCAACGAACTGCTCCTCACCGCCGGATTCGCACCCGCGTACCCGCAGCGCGAACTGGAGGATCCTCAACTGGCACCGGTCCGCACCGCCCTCGAACGCGTCCTGCAGGGCCACCTGCCGTACCCGGCCGTGATCCTCGACCGGCACGGCGACCTCATCTCCGCAAACGCCGGTTTCGACATGATCATCCGCGGAGTGGACCCACACCTGCTGGCCCCACCCGTGAGCGTTCCCCGAGTCCTGCTGCACCCCCGCGGTCTCGCATCGCGCATCGTCAATCTCGACGAATGGGCCTGGCACATCATCGACAGCGTCCGAGCCGAAAGCGTCCGCAACCCGAGCGAACGGCTCCAGCGCCTCGCCGAGGAACTCGTCGATCTGGCACCCCCGCGGCCACGGCAAGTCTCGCCGCACTACCTCGGGTTCGCGGTGCCGCTGCATCTGCGCATGAGCGACCCGGACAACCGGGAACTGCGGCTCATCACCACACTCACCCACTTCGGCACCGCCACCGACGTCACCATCGCCGAACTCCGACTGGAAGCATTCCTCCCGGCAGACGAAACCACCAGCACCGCACTGACCGAACTCGTTACGTGGTAACACCGTCCGCTCATCGCGGACAAGCGCCGATCAGTGAGCGACCGGTTCCGTTTCGTGAGACCACCAGGTGCCCACCCACCTGCTGTCGGCTGTCGCGTCGGCTGTCAGGTGCGCGTCCGGAACGGGGCGATGGTTGCGCGGATCTGGTTGGCCGCTCCCCAGTCGTCGTCGAACTGGGCCAGCACGGCGAGGTGTTGTCGCAGCTGGATGATCGGCATGCGGGCGCGCCAGTCGCTGTCGAGGCCGGTCAGCTCGGCGTAAACCGCGAAGAACCGTTGTGCCTCGGGCGGTGGCGAGGTGGACCACAGATGGGCGAGGTCGACCTCGGCCCACATATAGGACACCGCCGGGTCGATCAGTGCGGGTTGCCCGTTCGGAGCGGCGAGGACGTTCTGTGCCCACAGGTCGCCGTGCGTCATGCATGCTGGCCGGTCCGGCAGCAGGTCAGGCAGCCGATGGCACAGCCGTTCCAACGCCGATCGGTCTGCCGGGTCGAGTGCCGCCTCGACGCGGGGCTGCCCGAGCCACCGAAGCAGCCGGTGCTGTGCGAAGAACCGGAAGCCGTCGTCATCCCAGGTATTGACCTGGCGGCGACGGCCCAGCCAGTTGTCGTGGTGCCATCCGAAGCGACGGTGGGTTGTGCTCGTGTGCAGACGGGCTAGCATGTGCGCGAACTGCTCCCAGAATGCTTCGCTGCGCGGCCTGGGCTGCAGCACGGACAACACAAGCAGTTGCCGGTCGGCCAGGATCACCTCGGGTGTTGTCCTGCCGCCGAGCTCGCGCAGTGCGGCCAGCCCTTCGGCCTCCGTCACGAAGACGTCGTCGGCCGGCGCGTCGGCGAATGCCTTGACGAACACCGGTGGCGCGTCTCGGCGGGTGGCTATGCCCGCGAGCGCCGCGAGCCCACCCGCCGCCGGATCTACTGTGACGACATCGCGCATTCCCGCCCGGAGCAGGCACTCCAGCAGGAATGTTGCCGGGCGGATCACGACGAGCTCCTCCTACCTCGAGTGCGGGTGGCAAGAGTGTATGTGAGCAGTGTTTGGGCATCTGCGAGATCAACCTGCGGAGTCCGTCGCGTTCCACGCCTTGACACGACGGCGACCGTGGCCGGTATCGATCGTCGGAAACCCTTTGTCGGCCTACCCGCTCATGCCGCGATCGGGCGCGCCACCTGGTGGCAGATGCCGTCACACCGCGTGGCTGGACGTCAGGCCGGCCGACTTCCCGATCTGCCGAGAAGAGTATGTGTGTCATTGCCCCGACCGGCTGTTCGGTTTGCCGGTTGGGAGACTTGCCGGATGATTGCCTCTGCGGAGCGGCGTGACGTCATCGGGCAGGTCGCACAGCGCATTCCCGCACCCGACGGCCCTGGATGTCTCCGCGTTGCTGTCGACGGCCCGGACGGATCCGGCAAGAGCACGTTCGCCGACGAACTCGCCGCGGCCGTGCACGCTCTCGGCCGCCGTGTCGTGCGGGTATCACTCGACGACTTCCACAACGTCCGAGCGGTCCGGTACCGACAGGGACGCGAGTCGCCGGAAGGCTTCTGGCAGGACTCATACAACTACCTGCGATTCCTGAGCGACGTCCTGGATCCGTTCGGCCCGGCCGGCTCCCGGCGATACCGGCCAGCCGCGCATGACCTCGCGACCGACACCATCCTCGACCCGGAACCCCTTACTGCCCTTCCCGGGACGGTGCTCGTCGTCGACGGGCTGTTTCTGCATCGGGACGAGATCGTCATGGCCTGGGACTTGTCGGTGTTCCTGGATGTCCCCTTCGATGAAACGGCTAGGCGTATGGCCGCTCGTGACGGCACAAACCCCGATCCAGAGCACCCGAGCATGCGGCGGTACGTGGAGGCCCAGCGCATCTACTTCAGAGCCTGCTCCCCGCAACAGCGAGCCGATATCCTCATCGACAACAGTGATGTCAGCGCTCCGCGGATCGTCGGCAGATGACGTACTCAACTGCCGCGATCGGGCGTTCCCGATCTGCCGAGATATGCGCACCCGATCACGGCTGCCACGGGGGAGCGGGGTACGGGCGAATCGTGTATGTGCCGGCCGGCACCGATGCCGAGGTGGCGACACGATCCACCGACGACGCGTTCGTCGGCGAGCAGTACGACGTTGGCGCCACGCTGCGCGCGGAGTTCCCCGATTGGTTCGCGGCGGACGAGGACGAGGACGACCTGTCGCCCAGCAGCAGTTGGCCCGTGACCTCGAGCGTGACCTGCCGCACCTGGACGAACTCTGTGCTCTGGCCAACGACCTCTGGCCGCCTGACAACGGCTATGTCAGCGCCTATATCGGCGGGTATGCCGACGAGGAGGTAATCAAGAGTCTAGATCGTCATCCCGGTCGCGAAATGGTATTCCCATGTGGAGAAGGAGACGCACCGGCTGACGAGTGAGTGGGTGTCGCTCGCCCGCTTTCCCGTGGACAACGAGCTCTATTACCGGAGTGACGGGAGCTTCGTGGTCCGTCACGTCGACCTGGTCGCTGGTCGGGTCGACGAGGCACTTTCCGTGGCTGAGTTGATCCCGTAGAACAACGGCGGCGCCGGATACCGCCGACACCGACGAGGCGGTAGAACCCTTCGGCGGCGTCGGTGCCGACGCGGAGCAGTCCGATATCGTTGACGATGATCAGGTCGGTGCGGATGAGCCGGGGTCATGGCCCGGGTGACGGAGTCGCGGAACGCGTCCCGATCGTGCGCGGGCCCCGCCACACCGCGCACCGTCTGCGCGGTTGGGTGGCATCCGGACTCACGGCGCAGTCCCTACCGCACCATGCCCGTCGCGCAGGCCAGCGTGACATGAGCCGCCCGCGCTTTCCTGCGCAGCCCGCTCGATCTTCGCCCGGTACGCCTCGCGGGCCGCGGTGTCGATCTGCTCCTCGTGCTCTGGCCTCACCCCGGTGCGGCCATCGAGTTGCTCGCGCAGGATGTCGGCGTGTCCGGCATGCCGGGTGGTCTCCTGAAGGACGTGGATCATGATGGTGAACAGTTTGACGTCCGGCTGCGGCCACCACGGCACGTGGCCAGGCGCGTCGAGCGGAAGCTCTTTGATCGTCGCGTCCGCGTGCACCCAGGCACGCCGATAGAAGTCGATGATCTGTTCGCGAGCCTCGTCCGACCTCACCCACAGGTCGCTGCCGTCCGCGTCCTGCCATCGCCGCAACGCTTCCGGGGACTGGCGGCCGAAGACCTCACCGAAATACCAGGCCTCCAACGTCGCCATGTGCTTGACCAGGCCGAGGAGGTTGGTCCCCGTGACTGTCAGGGGACGCCGGATGTCGTACTCGGAAAGGCCGTCGAGCTTCCAGACCAGTGCCTCCCGGATCCCCTTGAGCCGGCCGTGCAGGCAGTCCTTCGCGAAATCATCGATCACGGGACACGAGCTTGCCATCCGACAGCAAGCGGAGCACCCCGAGAACCTCACAGCGCCGGCGCGAATCCGGCGACGATCCGCAGGGGCGGACGAGGTCGTCGGGTTCCGTCGCAGCGGATCGGATCGCCAGTGCGGCCGGCAGCAGACCGACCGCGACCGTCAGGCCGGCTTCTCGGCGATCAGCAGCGCGTACCCGGCGGAACCGGTCGCCACCGCGCGGGCCGCCTGCGCCGTCAGCTCCAGGGCGTGGTCGATGTCGACATCGGACAGTGCTGGCAACCGCATGAGCCGGTACGCCCGCAGGCGGGCGTCGATCTGGGTGACCATACGGGCCAGCGCCTCGTTGTGGGTCTCCCGCGCCGTGGCACGTAGCCCTGCCGCGGCCAGCATTGCCGCGTACTCGTCGACGGGTCGGGCGTCGGCCAGGCAGACCACCCATCCCGTCAGGCCGGCCAGCTCCGGCGGCAGCCCACCAGGCGCGACCGTGACGTCGGTGATGCCGAGCCGGCCGCCAGGTTTCAGCACGCGGGCCAGCTCGGTCGCGGCGGTGGCCTTGTCGGGGAACGTGCAGAACGCGCACTCGCAGACGACGGCGTCGAACGTGTTGTCGGGAAAGGGAATCCGCTCCGCGTCGCCCACCCGGAATCGGACCCGGTCGGCCAGCCCGGCGTTGTCGGCGGCCCGCGTCGCGGTGGCGACCGAGCGCTCGCCCAGATCCACGCCGTCGACCCTGACGCCGAACTCTTCGGCCAGCAGCAGCGCGCTGGTCCCCGTGCCGGCCGCCACATCGAGCACCCGCTGCCCGTCGCGCAACCGCAGGACGTCGGCCAGCCGACGGGTCAACGCCAGGCCGCCGGGATGGTAGGAGTCCCCAAGGATCAGCGCGACCGCGTCGCTCTGGTAGGCCGCCGCACAGCAGCTCTTGACTGCTTCCGCGGCCCGTCCTGACTGCCCACTGTCAACGGCCATAGCGCTCACCCGACGGCGCCGCGCCGTACCGCGGGCTGCCCGACGTTGGTGGCGTCCAGGAACCGGTGCCCGTCGGCGCCGACAACCTTCGACCCGTACGGCGAGTCGGCCAGGATCGTTTGCAGCGGCGCCGCGTTGGGCACCACATCGGCCACCGACACGCCGGACATCTGTTCCCGAACCTGCTCGCGGTAGCCGACCGAGTTGTACGCGCAGAACGGAATCAACCTGCCGTCGGGCGTGATCTCCTCGACGCAGCACTTCATGAGCTGCTTGACGTTGAGCGTGTACGGATCCTGGAAGTCCTGCACCACGATCATGAACACCCGCTCGGTGAGGTTCTCGATCGCCTCGGGCAGGTTGATCCCGCATGCGTCGGCGCAGTCGAGCGCCTCGGCGGCGACCCGCAGCTTGTCCTCGGTGGTGTCGGTTCCCATGAACGCCGAGGCCGACCACAGCTTCTCCAGCGCTTCCAACACGTTCAGGTCGGGTACGACCCGGTTGGACACGTAGTCCAGGTAGTCCTCGATGTTGATCAGCCGCGGGACCGGCACGACGCCGAAGCCTGGCTGGCCGGGCGGGCCCTCCGACAGCAGATAGGTGATCGAGCGGCAGGTGGGGAAGCAGCACGGGACCGGAAAGAAGTCGTCGGCGGTGAACCAGTCCGGCCGCTGCTCGGCGATCAGGTCGATGACGTCGGAGTTGGTCAGCCGGGTCAGCGGATCGAACTGGACATGCCGGCCGGAATGCGTAACCGGCTGGAACGCCACCGACCGCACCGCCGGGTGCGCGAGCCCGTACTCGATGATCGCGCCGCACTCGTGCTCGTTGAGGCCGCGCTCGATCGCCGCGACCAGGGTGACGGTCAGCCCGGCTGCGGCGCAGTTGTCCAACGCGCGGCGCTTGATTTCGCGCAGGTCCCGGCCCCGGATCTCGCGATGGGTGCGCTCGTCGAACCCGTCGAACTGGAGGTAGATGTTGACCCGGAAGGGCCCGTCGTTCCGCCTGCCCAGCTCCGCTACGAACGGCCGATCGTTGGCCAGCCGGATGCCGTTCGTGTTGAGGTTGACCGACCGGATCGGCCGGGCCAGCGCCGCGTCGATGAACGTCAGGATCTGTTTGTGGATGGTGGGTTCGCCGCCGGAGAACATCACCACCTCCGCCTCGCCCTCGCTGGCGATGAAGGTATCGAGCATCCGCTCGCACTGCTCAAGGGTGATCGCATACCCGTCGGGCTGGTGGCCGGAGTCGGCGAAGCAGATCGGGCAGTCCAGATTGCAACCGGTGTTGACCTCGATGATGCCGAGACACGCGTGCTGTTTATGCTCCGGACAGAGCCCGCAGTCCGACGGGCAACCGTCCTTCACCTCGGTCTGGAAGGCCAGCGGGATGGTGCCCGGCTTGTTGAACCGCGCCGAATCCAGGTACCGCTTCGCGTCGCCGTACACGAGCGCCTCGAACCAGCCATGCTCACGGCAGCGTTTGCCCAGGTACACCTTGCCGCCGCGGATGTTGACCTGCGCGTCGACCACCGTCTTGCACACCGGGCAGATCGACTTGGTGTACTCCACGAACACCTCATCGCGATCGGCCTTCCGAGCCGATGCGGCGTCAGCGGGGCGAGGAACGATCTCGGTCATACAACACCTCCACGCGGATGCGGCGCTTGTCGGTCAGGCGGTCCCTTGGGTCTCAAAGACCAGGTGGTAAATCGGCGACCTGCCGTGGCGTTCAGGGCGAACTGGGATGCCCAGCTCGGCCGGCATCACCAGCATCCCGCCCGCGATCCACGATACGAGCCCGTAGTTGGCCAGATGACACAGTCGGCCGCCGGGAGCGGCCGAGCCGCTGATAATTGAGGCGATGAGCAGCCCAGCGTGTAACGGAGGAACCCGATGCGTCCCGTCGCAACGCTCGCGGCCGGAGCGGCGTTGGCCGTCGGTGCCGTCACCGCCGGATACCTGGGCCTGGTCACCGCCGCCATCCCCGTAGACCTGGGCGTCGGGCGCCGCCACCGGCGGCTCGGCCCGCTGCGCGTGGACATCGCCGCACCACGGGAGCTGGTGTTCGACATCCTCGCCGCCCCGTACCTGGGCCGGCAGACCCGAGCCATGGCCGACAAGATCCACATTCTCGAACGCGGCACAGACATGGTGCTGGCCGCCCACCGCACTCCTCTCCACGGCCGGTTGGCGGCCACCACCGTCGAGACCGTTCGGTTCACCCGACCCGACCGCGTCGACTTCCGTCTGGTCCGCGGCCCGGTCCCCGACGTCACCGAAACGTTCCTCTTGACAGCCCACGACGATGCGACTCTGCTGGAATACCACGGAGATCTCGGCACCGATCTATGGGCGGCCGGTGCCTGGTGGGGTCGGCTGGTGGCCGGTCACTGGCAGCAGGCGGTGGCCGCCACGTTCGACGCGGTCAAGACCGAAGCGGAACGACGCGCCCACCGTTAGACCGGCACGACTTCGAGGGCGGGGAGCGACCGCGACCGGTGTGGCGAAGGAGCAGGTGAGTTGTTGTGGAGAACCCGGACGTGGGTGCGGCTGCGATATCGCGGGTTTACGCCGACATGGTTGGGGACCTGTTCCACGCGGGCCACGTGTCGCTCCTGCGGGAGGCGCGCCGTCATGGTGACTGGCTGGTCGTCGGCGTGCTGTCCGACGACACCGCAGCCTCTTACAAGCGTCGTCCCATCATGACCCTCGCCGAGCGGGTCGCCGTGATCGAGTCGTGCAGGTACGTCGACGAGGTGATCGAGGACGCCCCGTTTCAGGTGACCGAGGAGTTTCTTGCCGAGCACGGGATCACCACCGTGGTGCACGGCGACGACCTGTCGCCCGAGGGGGCCGAGTTCGTGTACGGACCGGCTGCAGCAGCTGGAAAACTCACATACCTTCGGCGTACGGAAGGAATCTCGACCACCCAGTTGATCCAGCGGGTGCTCGACGCGGCCCGCCTCGTGAGATGAACGACCGGATCAGCCGCGTAGGGCACGTGCTTCGAATTGGCCGGGCTCTGCCCTTCTAAGCGCCGGTGTGGGTGATCCAGACCTGGCTCGTCGGGTCCGCGTTGACCCACCGGAGCATGTCGTCGGCGAGGCGGCGCAGCTGGTGCGGGTCGAACTCGTCGATCGGCGCGCCGAAAGCGCCATGGACGATGGCCAGCACCCGCCACAGCAGTCCTGTGCCGTTACGGCGGATCAACGCCAGTTCACCGTTTACGCCGATGCCCCACAGCGTCCCCGGCGCCTGGGCGATCACGACCTCACCGACGTACGCGGTGACAAGCTCCACTGTGACCCGGTACCACGGATCGCGTGGCGCGTGGCCGGCGTCGGTGCCGCCGGCGAGCACGCCGTAGTACGACATCGCCAGTGTCGGCGTCGCCTCGGCGAACTCCCGCTGGAGACGGTCCCGCGAATCGCGCAGCCACGCCCAGAGCTCGTCCAGTGACGTACGTGCCCCGTCCAGGCGCAGGCCGGTGAGGTCGCGGAGCCGGTCGGTGAGCGGCAACGTGCTCGTGTGCCACGCGGTCAGGGTCGCCTCCTCGATGACGCTGAGCCGCGGGTCGCTTCCCGTGGTCAGCGCCGGCACGTCGAGCGCGGCCAGGCGTTCCAGCAGGTACGGCCGGTGCGACGGCTGGGTCCGCTCGTAGTCGATCTGGTACAGGTCGCGGGCCGCGGCGAGCCGACCACGCGATACCAGGACGCGAGCGTGCAGCCGGACCTCGGGAAGTCCGTACCGCCCGGCCTCCTCGATCGACTCGTGGTTCTGCCACCGCTTCAGCATCGCGTCCACCGACGTCAACGGTTCGAGGGCGCGCCGCAGTCGACCGGTGACCACCTCACGGAGCTGCACGGCGTCGTCGAGGTCACCGCTGTACAGCAGGACTCTGTGGTGGTGGACGTCCGGCAGCTCCAGCCGGACGTACGCCTCGACCCTGATCAGGTGCTCGCCCGGTTCGCGGCCGAAACAGTGGTCGAGGGTGATGACGTGGCTCAGCTCGCTGTCGAGGATGCGGGTCAGCCGCCAGCCGTCCCGCTGAAGACCGGTGAGCCTCGCCACCGTCCGGGCGGCCCGGTCCATCGCGGCCAGCCACGGCGGCCGCTCCTTCTTGGCCTCCTCCCACCGGCGCCGCACTGCCGCGGACAGCCGCCCCGTCGGCACGGCCGCAGCCGAGATCACCACGGCCTCCCGCTCGACGTGCTCCACCGCGGTCACGCCCGGCAGCGTCCGAAGGAACTCGACCATCCCGGCCACCAGGTCCTCGCGCTTCCAGGCGATCTCCTCGGCGAAGACCATCTCGTGTGACCAGTCCGCCCCGACCCCGGCCTCGCCAAGCCGCCACTCATCATCCACGGCGGTCAGTATGCCGGCCGCGCTGTCGGGACGGATGCGTTTCGACAGGGGCAGGTGTGGCAATGGCGGAGGTATCCCCATCAGCAGACGGCGATTTCTTGCTCTCGCAGGCGAGCCGGCACGGTGGACCGACCACGCCCGGCGGCGGGTTGAGGACGAGCTCGACGAGGCATAGCCGCGCTCACGCTCGCGAATCTTCCTGCGGCCCTGCCGGCGTCCCGGACAACGATCAAGGCGTGGAGTCCCGCCTGCGGGCGTTCCGTGGAGCGCGTCGCATCAGCCGTCGGAGAGGGCTCGATCGCGATCCAGCTCCTCCACGACCTGTTCGCCCTGGACCGGTCGCATCCGACCGGGTGTTGATCGGCGCCATGACCGGCTGGTTAGATCACGCCGTGACGTCGGTTGAGAACTTGCTGGTGGAGGCCGAGGCGGACCCGCATGCGCCGGCATGGAACGTGCTGTACGAGCGCGCCTGTCAGGAGGGCTTTCACGAGAGTGAAGAGGCGCTGCTCATCTCGCGATTGGCCAACGTCGCCGCCGAGTTCACACCCGCCGATCGCGACGATGTGCTGATCCTGGCCGGACAACTGGCGGTCGACATGGACGAGCGATCTCTCCGGCAGCACGCCGGTGCGCTGGAGCAGTTACGTCAGCTGACCACCGACTGGTTGCCGACGCCAACTGACGGGCGGTCGTTCATCTACCGTCTCCGGGCAGTCATGGCTTTGGAGGGCGATCTGCTCTGGGGCGAAGAACTTGAGCGGCTCATCTACGACGAGGTCGAAGTCGAGTGCCCGCAGTGCGAGATTTCCCTGTTCATAGCGTTCGGCGAACGCGGTCACTTCGCCACGCACGAGGACTACGCGACGAAATCGGACGTCGTCCAGACGCCATTGCTACCCGCGACAGCCGTTGACCTCGATGGCGTCGGTCTACGGCTGTACTCCATGAGCAACGACGTCGGGCAGCATCCCGTCGCCGAAGCGCTCACCTACCTATTCGGCCACGCCACCTGCACTCAGTGCGGCAGCACGTTTCGCGTCTCTGACCAGGTAGAGCGTTACTAGCGATCACAGGCCGTCGACCGGCGGTGACCAGGCCGGCCCCGCGCGACCGCAGCGCGCTGCACTACCCGGTCGAGCTGGTGATCGCCTCGTCGGTCAGCGAGATCCCGACCGGGCCGGCGTGGGCGTGGGCGTACCAGCCGAAGTGGGATGGTTGGCGCGTGCTCGCCCGGGTCCGCGATGGCCGCGTACAGCTCCATACCCTCGCCGGCAAGCCACTCGCGAGTCAGTTAAGAGGTTGACATTCCCCGATCCTGCGGGGCGCACCGAGCCAGATTTCGTCGATTCCGGCAGCAGGTCGCTGACGGTGGCTCCACTCGACGGCTCTTCTGCGGATCCGTAGGACGCCGACGCTAGTGGCGCCGCTGATCGAGCGCTGTGGAAGGAAACGGGGGAGAACCTGTGCGAATCGAGGCCGCGCGGCGTTAGACCTACGGGCCTACCGAGCGCGCCCGGTCGCAAGCGCCGCGTGACGTCACCTTTCGACGATAGGCCCAACGAGCATCGGGCGGCCGAGCATGTCTGGTGTGAACGACACCCCGGTGACCTTCGCCGCCAGGGCGAAACCTCTTGGCACGGCAGTGGAGTAGTTGTCATCCCAGGCAGCGTCCCACGCGTCTTGGTCCTCTGGCTTGTCCACCCCCATTCCCAGCTCGCGCATGAAGCTATTGAGCCGGTCACGATTGGAGCCGTAACGCTCGTATGGATGCCGCAGTCGATAGCCGGTGACGATCGTGCCGTCGATCGCGTACTCGAAGCTGTGCTCCGCAGCGTAGTCGTGTCGAGTGACCGCCAGCACCTCGCAGCCACGCGACAGTCCGGTCACCACCTCGTGGACCGTGGTCATCCAGCCGTAGGGCTCGATGGCCACGCACCACCTGCCAGTCTGGAAGACACCCACGTAACCGCCGCCATTCCCGCCACCCGTCTTGTTGACGAACTCCTCTGCCTTAGCGTTGAGTTCGCCGAAGTCCGACGCTTGGCCGGAGCCTGCGCCCCGGCTGAAGCGGCGCACCACCTCCGCGGCGTCAAGCCCGCTGAAGAAGGCCACGCTGAAGATCACGCCCAGTGGACCGCCGGGCTCGGACGCGTTGAGCCACTGGAACGGGGCTAAGGGATCGGTTGTCGTCATGCGGACATAGTCGCAGACCCTGCCGACAAACAGCCGAGAAGGTCCACGATGGATGGTCATGACGCCTGCTCACCGATTGCTCACACAAGCGGTTGACAGTCAATCGCTACGGATGCCAGAGGCCAGCCGTCTGGTCGGGCCGGCGGACAGCGTCTCAGCGTCTGTAGGCAACCCCGCCGACCGGGAAGGCCCGAGACGCATCGCAGGGGTCGAAGGCTCCGGCCACCGTGCGGCCGGGAGACTGGCGCTTAGGTGTGATCATTCGCGGATTCGAACCATCGAGCGGGTCACGCCAAGCTGTCGCCGACCGACGTATCCGCGAAGCCCGCCCGGCAGGACCAACTGCGTGTGTGACAGCCCTCGGTCGCTGGGGCGGCCTTCCATGCCTCGGTTACGTTGAGCGGCGGGTCGCCGCAGGTCCACGTGAAGTAACGATGATCAGGCCCGCCTCGCCCGACACGACGTCACGCGAGCCGGGCCTACAGCACTTCGGCTCCGGTGGGTCGCCGTTGTTCGAACCTCGTGGCACGTCTCGGGCCGGCTCAGGGACGGTCGTGGAGGAACCAGGCGTCGCTGCGGGTCACGGCGAGCGCGAGTTCCCAGCTCGGCGACTGAAGACTGCCGCCCACCGCAAGAAGTTCAAGGGCCAACTGCCACGCCTGCTCACCGAGGGCAGGTCGCCTCGCGACGACGAACTGCAGCATCGTTCCCCACGACGCCACCAGTTCAGCGCCCCACTGCCGCTCCCATTGCCGGATCGCCGCAGCGAGCCCCTCGCGGCCCGGATCGTCGCTAGGCTCCGTACGACTGGCCTTCTGCGTCGCGCCGAAGTAGTTCAGCCATGCCGGCGCGAGCCACTGTGTCGACGTCGGCAAGAGCACAACCTGTGCCTCGCCGACATTCGCGAACCACTGCCCGGTGCCGACGTGCTGCGCAGCCCTCGGCCAAGACTGCTCCAGGACCGCAGGATTGGCCAATAGCCGCTCCCATGCCCAGCGCTCGACCGCGAACAGTGACATTGGCTGGCTAAGGCTCCGCAGTGCGTGGGCGGTGGCATCCGCGCCGAGGACATCAGGCAGCCACAGATGAAGCTCGTCCGGCTTGATCAGCGAGTCACACCCCCACCAGCGATAGACCGTCCACGGATCCACCGTCCGAGCCGCATGCTCGAGCGCCTCGATCTGCTCGGTCTCGGCGTCGAGCCACTCTTCGTCGACCATGGTCAGGACGGGCCACCGGCCGGTCCGCGCCACGGCGGCCCGCGCCGCTCGCCAAGCGAGAAGGAGGCGGCTCGGTTCGACGCCGGTGACCACCCACGTGTCGCCGAGGCCTTCCTCGACCGGCAGCCCATCCAGCACCGTGCCCCGGAACTCGGCGGCGATCTCGTCTGGGTCGTCCATCACTCCAATCACGCCGCAGACCGTAACCCCTTCACACGCCAGGATGGTCCTGGTCCAGCTTCAACCCGCGCCACGAGTCCGACCGTCACACCGGCAGTCGTAGCGTTCGAAGTTTCGGTGGTTGGTCTACGGCGACGGCGAGACCAGCCGCCTCTCATGCCGGGGGACCTTCACGACTCGGACATCGAATGCGAACTCCACGTTCGACCCGTCTGCGAACGAGACTGTCACGTGAGTGTCGGGACCTGTTGGGTGGTTGTCCATCCATTGCACGTGTACGACCTCGGCCGTCAAGGAGCCGTCTGGACGTACCAAAGCGAATCCCTCGACGGTCGACCTGGGCGACAACCGGATGGAGCGGTCCACGCTGCTCCGCAAACTCCTGCTCTCGCCAGCGCCCTCGAGCGCCCGTTCGCCGGGACCGGGCTCGGACGTCATCGGGACGGACCGAGCCCGGTACGGCTTGCGTGTGCCGTCGCCGTCCTTGCAGCCGCCCAGCGAGCCCGACACGCCACACTCCAGGTAGCCACGGGGATCGACGTTGCACCAGCGGCCGGTTCAGGCAGCGTTCTTCGCGATGGTTTCGAACACCTTGAGGGTGCTGGCCGACGTGCGTCGGCGCGGCGTCGGGTCCGGGATCCCGCGATCCACTGTGACCCTTCGCGATCACCTGAAGACAGGGTCGCTGAACGGTAGCAATGCCGGCGGCCTGGACGATGTATCCACGGACCGTCGCCGGGCTCGCCGTTTCAACGTTTGGCTTTCCGACACTCGGCTCGGTGATCGAAGATCGCCAGGTGCGCAGGTTCGTACCGCACCTCGAAGCCGCGAAACGCGCCTCCAAACGCATGGAAGCAAGGCCGTTGTGCTGCCGATACATCTCCGAACGCGCAGGTCTATCTCGGCGGCGGGATACAGCCCACAACTGCGCACCGTCTGGGCGGTTATCCCTGGTCACGGACGTGTATGTGGGCGATTTGACCGCGCCGTAGGGGGTCGCTGGGTGGGCAGTTGGTGTGGGGACCTGCGCACGGGGCGGCGTGAGGTGTAGATCATGGCAGGTGGGTTTGCAGACTGTCAGGCGGCTGCATCCGCTTCTGTCGATGAGCGGACGATCGGCTCCCACTGGTGGATGAAGGTGACCCTGGCATCATCGGAGCAATGAGCGACTGGGAGCACTTCCTCCACGAGGTTCCGTGGTTCCTCCGTCCCGGAGAGAGTGCCGTAGTGGGTGAGGCGCAATCGTGGACCCGCGGATCAATCGACGGTTTGCCTGAACTCTCCGCGCTGTTCGCCTCGGCGACCCTCACACCCGTCTCCGTCGAAGGCGACGCCTACGAGTTGCTTGCATGGGGATCATCGGACGATCGACGGGGATGGCTCTGCCGCCCGCCCCACGACGTGGATAGCGATTCCGTTCCCTGGACCCACAAGAGCTTCTGGAAGCGCTGCGGCGGTATCGTCGAACGGTTCCGCGAGCCCGACACCTGGTGGAACAACCAGAACGAGGTGCTTACGGTTGACGCGACGCGCGTACGAGTCGCCGATGTGCTCACCGACTACGCATGGCTATGGGAAGACGACGGCCTCGAAGTCTCCATCAACCCCGACGAGTACTACGCCGTCGCTGTGGAGGCCAACGGGAATCTGACGCTGGCGCATTGCGATAACGGCCGGCTCCTTCTCTTCGCACCAGACCACGCTTTCGCGAATGTCACGCCGTTGGCCGGCTCCCCGCCGTACTCACTGCTCACGATCGATCATGTGCCCAACCTCGCGGCCTGGATAGAGATATGTGCTGCGGCGTGGCGATAGCCGTTGGCCGACGAGCGTCCGCATCTGCCGCCGATCGGGCGCGCTACCTGCTCGCAGTTGCCGTCACACTGCGTGGCTGGACTTCAGTCCGGCCGACTTCCCGAACTGCCGATGAGCGGGCTCTTGCTGTGATCGGTGTTGTCGACTCAGGGGCGTGCGTCGAATTGGAGCCGGGCTTCGAAGACGCGGTCCATGTGTGTCTCCGCCCAGTTCTTGATCGCGATCATGACGGGGAACAGTTCATGGCCGAGTGGGGTGAGGGCGTAGTCGACGCGGACCGGCACTGAGGCGGTGACCGTGCGGGTGACCAGGCCGTCGCGCTCCAGGGTGCGCAGGGTTTGGGTGAGCATTTTCTGGCTGACGCCGGCGATGCGGTGGGCGAGCTCGCTGTGCCGCTGCGGGCCGTCGGCGAGCGCTGGGATCACCAGGGCGACCCATTTGTCGGTGAGTCTGCTCAGCAGCTCGCGGGTCGGGCAAGCTGCCAGGAACGCGTCGTAGTCGCGTTTGGCCTGTTCGCGGCGTTGTGCGGCGGTGGTCGTCGCCATCTTCTCACCTCCGGTGCCCTAGGCACTTCGCGGTACCTACTTACTCACAGTACCTACGATTCGTACGGTTGTGGTGATCACGAGGTCTCACGAAGGAGACGGAGATGCGCGCAGTCAGGTATGCACAGTTCGGAGGGCCGGCGGTCCTGCACGTGGCCGACGTGCCGATGGCCGAGCCCGGACCGGGCCAGGTGCGGGTGCGGGTGGGGGCGTCGGTTGTCCATCCGGTCGACCTGATGGTCCGCTCCGGTCGGTTCCCGGCCCCGTTGCCGACCGGTCTGCCGTACACACCCGGCTGGGACGTTGCCGGCACCGTCGACACGGTCGGCCCATCGGTCAAGGAGATCGCGGTCGGCGACGAGGTCATCGGCTTCTCGCCGTGGCTGCAAACCACCGTCGGTGCCCATTCGGAATACGTGGTACTCGACGCCGGCTGGCTGACGACCGCGCCCACCGGCGTTTCCGCGACCGAGGCGGCGACGCTGCCGACCAATGGCCTGGCCGCCGCCCAGGCCCTCGACCTGCTCGCGCTCCCAGAGGGTTCGACCGTGCTCGTCACCGGCGCCGCGGGGCAGGTCGGTGGGTTCGTTCTCGCGCTGGCCCGGGCGACCGGCCTGCACGCCACGGGACTTGCCGGGGCCGACGACCGCGAGTTCGTCGAGTCGCTGGGCGCGGCGTTCCTGTCGCGCTCAGGCGACCCGACCGGTACGTACGACGCGGTCGTCGACCTGGCGGTGATCGGCTCCTCGCTGCTGGACCTCATCCGCGACGGCGGGGGCTACGTGGCCGCGTCACCCCCGCTTCGCCCGGAGCCGGTGCGAGGAATCCGGACCTTCGCGCTGGAGGTGCTACCGGACGGACCCCGTCTGGCCGAACTGGTCAAACTCGTCACCAGCGGCGACATCCCGCTCCGGGTGGCTGACGTGTACACCTTCGCCGACGCGGCGGCCGCACACGAGCGGCTGGCCCAAGGCGCCGTGCGCGGTGGAGTCGTGATCATCCCCTGACCCGTAGCGGAAGCCAGCCACAATTCGTTGGCCGCTCGCGCCACGCTCACCACCCGGCGCGACGCGACGGCGCCCGCTCATCCCGCCGGGGCGTCGCAGCCGGCGCTTGCTGTCAGGTAGATCAGTGCCGCCGCCGTGCGAATCCTCGTCGAGACCCGAAGGCGGCCGGCGCGCGCACTCTCATGCTGCGATCCGCGCGCGTTGCGGCTGCCTCGGCTCATGCGATGCCGTCTTCACGCTCGTCCTCACCGAAGCCGTGCTGATGAATGACCTCGACGATCTGGTCGAAGACTAACAAGCAGATCAGAAACAATACGGACGAAATGCGCAAGGTCCAGTTGGGTCGGGGCAGGCCGTCGATCGACGTCGATCGACGCACCGTTCAACGTCGGAGGTCTCCGCCACGGTCTGGAACATGACACGGCAACACATGGTCTCAGCCGGAGGTGCGTTCTCGGCGCCCTCGGACCAGCTGTGAAAGGCTTCTTCATGCCGCTCAGAGCCTATGCGAGTGCTCGGTTGGTCAGGTGAGACGTACCCCGTCGAGGAGCATGGTCAGACCTCGCTCGTAGTACTCCTGCTCGTCGGGCAGGCCGAGGAAGAAGTCGGCGGTTTCGGTCAGGTGGGGGTAGTCCTGTGGGGAGAGTGACTTCAGTCGTGCGCGCTTTGCTGTGAGCAGGGACTCCCGCAGGGCCGGGTCGGCGGCGGGGTCACCCGGCTGGCGGATCACCAACCCGATCAGCGCGTTGAGCAGGAAGATGCTTAGCTGGGCGGCGGCCACCGGCGAGTGCCCCTCGGCGCGCAGTAGCGCGATGACCCGCTCGGCCATGTCGATGCCGGCGTCCGTGCGCATCAAGCGGATCGGCGTGATCTCGGCGAGGGCGGGGTGTGCGCGCAGGACGCGCAGCAGGGCCGTCATCACGGTACGCAGGTCGGTCTTGCCGCTGGTGGTCAGGTCCACCTCGCCGAGGATCCGTTCGACCAGCGCGTCGAGCAGGGCGTCCTTGTCCTTGAAGTGCCAGTACAGCGCCATGGGTGTGACGTTCCAGGCGGCGGCGACGCGGCGCAGCGTGACGGCGTCGAGTCCGTCGGCGTCGGCGATGGCGAGGGCGGTGGACAGGATCTCGTCGCGGTCGAGTCGTTCGGAGGCGGGCGGTCGGGGTGACATGCGACTTACTTTATCTCGTAAAGGGCACCGTTGACGGTCGAGCAAAGGAGCGCTACTGTAGCTATACACGGTAAATTTACGTGACATAGTAAAGAGGATGGGCTTGACACAGCCCGCCCTCGTCACCGGCGGCTCGCCTGCCGACCGGTTCGGTCGGCTTGACGTCGTAAGCGATACGCACCGGGCACGTCCATAAGTCTTCAACAAGGGAGAATTCTGTGGGCCACACCATTGTCATGACCGGCGCGACTCGGGGGCTCGGCCGTGTCGCCGTCGAGCGCATCGTCGACGGCGATCCTGAGGCGCACCTCGTGCTCCTAGCTCGGGGCGCCGCGGGATCTGAGCTCGCCGCTCATCTCGGCCAAGGCGGACGCGCCGTGACATCAATCCCGACGGACCTGTTGGCACTGGCCAGCGTCCGCGCGGCGGCCGACGAGCTCATCCAACGGCTCGATACGGGAGACCTGCCACCGCTGCGTGGATTCGTCGGCAACGCCGGCCTGCTCTACACGAACAACGTCACGGAGAGCCCGGACGGGTTCGAGGCGACATTCGCCGTCAACGTCCTCGCCAATCACGTCCTTCTCCGTCTTCTCCAGGGCCGATTCAAGGCGCCGTCACGGATCGTCCTCACCGTCAGCGACGCTCACTTCGGCGACTTTCGCCACAACGCGGGAATGATGCCCGCGCCGTCATGGCGAGACCCGGCCAGCCTGGCCCGCATCCGCGCGTTCCCGAATCCGAAAACCGTCACAGCGGGAGGGGCCGCATACTCCACAAGCAAGCTCGCCGCGATATACCTCGTCCACGAGTACGCACGACGTTTGCCACAGGGCGTCGGCATTGTCGCCTACAACCCCGGGTTCGTGCCGGGCACCGGCCTGAGCCGCGAAGCAGGCGCAGCCGTCCGGTTCGTGGGGCGACGGATCATGCCGCTGATGACGCTGACCCCGATGGCCTCGAGCCAGAAGACCGCCGGCCAACACCTCGCCGACGTCGCGCTCGGACGCATCCTGGCACCTTCCGGTTCCTACATCGACCGCACCCGAGAAGTCTCCTCGTCCAAGGAGTCCTACGACCCCGATCGTGAACGACGGCTCTGGGAAACGGTAGAGGACCTGCGCCTCTCAATCGCATCCTGACATCGTGACCGCCCACGCGATCCTTTTCGATGTGCGCTTCCTGGGACGAGATGCCCCAGTCTCACGGCAAGTCGGACCAACTTCTTGCCGCTACCGCTACCGCGCTGACGACCACGAACGCGAAGTGCTGGAAGCGGTGCTTCGTGTTGGTGAACGGTGCCGCGGCGACCGCTCTAGCCTTTCGGTTGGTCGTTGACTGATCTTCCCAGCGATGCGTTCTGCCTTCCACAAACAGGCAAAGGCATCATGCACATCCAAGATCGAGCACGCTCTCATGCCGCTGCCCGGTCGCTACGTTGGGTGATCAATGGAGCCCATCCTTACCTGCCGCAAGATCGCACGTCCGCACTCCGGTCGAACCGAATGCGCTCCCTGGCCTAACGTCCGGCTAGATCGGCTACGACTGGAGCAAGAGTGTCGGCGAAGTCGGCGCCGAAGACGAAGTAGGAGAAGCCGATCTCCTCCCGTCGCCGCTGGATCTCCTCGGCGGCCGCCGCGGGATCGGGGGGAAGCACCGCCAGCGAGTCCACCGCGCGAAGGGCGGCAGGATCGGTGTCCGGAGAAGCCATAAACGGCGCGACGGCATCGCCGATGACCGCCACGTGCTGTGCGAGTTCGACGTCTCGGTTGGCGCGGAAGCCACGTACCACCCGGGTGATCTCGGCCCGATCGTCTCCCGGCATCAACGCGAAGGCGACCGTATCCGCGAGTTCGGCAGCCATCGCCCGAGCCTTTGGCCCGCGTACGGCCATCACCACCGGCGTGTGCACGTCGGGGCCGTCGAGATCGCGCAGCGCCCTCACGGTTTCGCGCACTTGCGCCAACCGCTCGCCGGGCGGTACCACGGGCAGCCCGAGTTCGCGGAGTTCGTCCTCGATACCGGGTCTGCCGGTGCCTATGCCCATCTCGAAGCGACCGTCAGTAAGCACCGACAGCGAGTGCGATTCCCACGCGGTGCTCCACGGCTGGCGCAGCGGGGAGGCATACACCCACGTACCCACCCGCAGGTCGGCCTGGGTGGCCGCGACGGCCAGGGTCGGGCCAGGCGCCGGCTGCCATCGCGGCACGTCAGGCATCAGCAGCGTGGAGTAGCCGCTGTCGGCAATGCGGCGCACCTGCTCTCGCCACGTCGACAGGTCAGTTCTGAGCGGGGCAACGACCCCGAATCGGAAGGACCTGGTTGCGCGAGTTGCCGTCGAATCGATCATCGTTCCTGTCCAAGTCAGTAGATATGGCTGGGTCTCCGGTCCTCACCCCTTCTACGAACGCCTCTGCCCCGATCCGACACCGCCTCGGAACTCTGCCGAGGATTTCCAATACGCCGACCAGCGACCCCGGGGAACTCTGCTGCGCCCCTTCTCCCGGGCCCACGCGGACGAACTCTGCGACTAGCTGGACAATGAACCCCTGACCTGTCGTCCGCACATGCCGCGGACCGTGCGCGCGACGCCGGACAGTGCGAGCACCTTCGACGATGCGCCAGAAGTCTGCCCGTTCCACCGACCGGACCGTAATAGGCCGGGTGAAGACGCCGATGCTGGGAGCTTCATGGTTCTGCGGAGATCATGACCGGAGCTCCGTCTCAGTCCGCCTTGAGCGCGAACCAGCGGTCGGGAACCACTTCGCGAAGCTCTCCGGATCCCACCAGATGGCGGCATGCCGCGTTCACCTCGGCAGCCTGCAGTCCGTCATCGGCGGCTTCGTCGAGGAACCAGCGGATCCGCCATGCGTCGAACGCCTCCACTTGAGCGCCTGTCGCCGGATCAGCGACGAGGTCGACGTCGACTTCCTGCCCGTCGGCAGCAGTCATCCGACGACCCGCGCCGTGAACGAGAAACTCGATGCCGCTGGCGGTTACTCCTTCGCGCGGCAACTCCCGGGTGGCTCGAACCGCCTTGAGCAGGCCGGCGACGTCCGTGACCGGCGACAAGTCGTGGAACAGCCGTCCCCGGATGTCACGCAGTGCTGCGGCGAATCGCCGGACCTCGCGGACGGCGGCAGGATCTTGGATCACAGGCCTGAGTATCGGTCAGGAAGCCGGACCCGCGGCGATCAGGCGCTTCCTGCCTGCTCGCCAGCGGCGGGGGCTTGGCTGGGTCCGCGTCGTCGCTGCTGGCGCTGGACGTTGTGGTCTTGGCGTGTTGAACCTCGCTGGTATAGCGATGATCGAGTCGGCATGGTGCATCTGGCGAAACGGCGATCCGACCGGGCCGCCACTCACGTCGAGCCGTGCTGGGTGAGTTCGAGTTTCTGCTCGATCGGTTTCAGGATGACACTCCATTCGATGAGGACGTTTGAGCACCTGCTGGCCGCGGCCGAGCCCGTCATCGAGGTCAGAGGCAGTTCAACTGACCTCGAAGGCGTTCGCGATCGAACCAAGCAAGTGCTAGCCCGCGCGTCGACGGACTGAGCTCCACGGCTGTCTTCAACCCGTGCGCAGGTTCGAGCCCCACCTCGACGGGCCGAGACGCGCCCCTAGACGCGTCGAGGCGCAGGCCCTGAGCTGGGCGAATACCGATCGAGGCGCAGGTTGATCTCGATGGCGGGATACAGCCCACAACTGCGCACCGTCCGGGCGGCTGTCCCTGGTCAGTGACTTCTACGTGGGGACTGACCGCGCCGGTTGGTGCTGGTTGCCAGGTGATGTTCGCGGCATCCTGCGCAGCGGTGATCACGACTGGCCGGTTGATCGCGTGGTCTTCCCGTCTCGGCCGGGCGGCACGAACCAAATGCCAATGACGTGATCACCGGTCAGGGAGTATCGATCTATCCGAAGAGGACTGGTAGTCCGGGCGCGTGTCGGCTGATCTAGCGTGCCGGTTGCGGTAAGCGCTGATCATCCAGGCGCACCAGTCGCGTTGGACTCGCGGCCCGCACCACCCCCACTCGCCACGGATCCACCAGAAACAACAGCGGACGCCGGGCCGTCACTACGGTCACCGCGACTGCAGCAAGGACCGCGACGACGCGACGGACCCCGCTGGCGATGTTCACCGCCGTCACGCCAAGGTCCCGGCTCCCGGCCTACGCTTTTGGCATGGCGCAGTCGACTGACAAGCGACAGGAGACGGTCGGAGGCGCGCTGGCGAGACGGCTCCAAGCGCGGCGTGCGCCGACCTCGGTTTGGGTCGAGGCGTTGCGTGAGCTGGGCATGGTCGACGGAGCAAAGTATGAGGCGGTGGCCCGTACTCCTACCGCAGTGCTGGACGGCCCTATCCGCCGTCTTTCGCATGCCGCCGACTACTCACGCCTTTGGCTGGGCTTCGCCGGGGGGATCGCCTTGTTCGCCGGTGAAGGGGGACGCCGGGCCGCGCTGGAGGGCGTCCTGGCGATCGGCGTGACCTCGGCGACGGTCAATCTTGGCGTGAAGACTCTTGCCCGACGGCGGCGTCCAGATGGTGCTGGTCCGGACCGGTTCCCGGCGCGGCAGGTGCGGATGCCGGAATCCACCTCGTTCCCCTCTGGGCATGCCGCGACGGCGTTCGCGTTTGCCTACGCCGTCGGCCGGCACTTGCCCGGATTCGCTGTGCCGATCAGGTTGTTGGCTGGCGGAGTCGCCTACTCGCGGGTCCACCTCGGCGTGCACTATCCGGGCGATGTGGTGTTCGGCTCCATCATCGGAGCGGGAACAGCCGCGATGGTCGCAGGGGCATGCGACCGGATTCGCCATCCGTAGGAAGGGAACCGCGCGCCAGCCGCGGGCCTGGGCCGTGACCGGTATCGCTCGGCGCTCCAGCTATGGCCCTGAGGTCGGGACGGCGGGCTGAGCCGGGATGTCGGGCCGCTTGTGCGGCAGCAGCACCCGCAGGTCGCGAGGGCGAATCTGGCACACGATCGGGAGTTCCAGCAGCACGGCTTCACCGTCGATGCCGGCTGGCAGTTGCGCCACCGTGCCGTGCAATGTGATTCGGGTGGCGCTCCAGGTGATGACTCCCTCACCGGGTGGGCCTGCCTGGCCCTGTCGCTGCAGTTCGTGGTGAAGGCGTAGGAGCAGGTCTGGCGGTGGTGGGCTGGCAGGATGCTTGAGCACGATGCCACCGAGTTGGCCGGTGTCGAGTGCGAAGCGGCGGCCGAGGTGTTGCGGGGTCGCGATCTGGTACGGGTTGTTGGACACGAGGACAACTTGGGGAGAATCGACTGGGCCTTGCGGGGTGTCCACAGTGGCGTTGACGCACTGTTGCCCGCCGAGATAGCCAGGAGCGTTCTTGACCAGCGTCCGGGCTTTCGCCTCCCGGTATCCAGGCGTTAACAGGGCGTCCGCGTAGACGCCGAACGAGACGTTGTTGACGAACACCCGCGCGCCGACCTGCCCCAGATCGACCAACACCGGATCCGCCGCTGACAACGCGGTCACCGCCGACGCCGGATTCGTGATGTCCAGGCCTAGATCCCGGGCGAAGTGGTTACGGGTTCCAGCGGGGATCACCACGAGCGGCCGTCGCGCCTCGGCGGCCACCTCGGCCACCGCAGCCACCGTACCGTCGCCGCCGGCGACGCCGAGAACGCTTACCCCTTCGGCGACGGCAGCTCTCGCCAACGACGCCGCGTCCTCGTCTGGTGCGGTCAGCCTGACCTGTGCGCCTGCCGCCTGGGCCCGCTCCACCAAGCGAAAGCGGGCCACCTTCCCGCCGCCAGAGCGCGGATTCATCACCAGCACCGCACTGCCGGCGGGCAACTGGTCAGCGGCGTTCGCCATCGCGATCACCTCTGCGTCGCGGCACACCCGGCCAGTCGATGGTCAACGTGCCCCTTCGGCCGGTCAGGAGCCCGCCGCCTTGGCCCGCTCGGCGGCGTAGGCGCGAGCCGAGATGGCGTCAAGAATGGCCACCTCCGCGCTTTCCACCGCCCGCCCCGCAAAGTTGATCGCGTCGGCCGCGTCGGCCTCGGCCCAGTTCGCCTCCATGGCCGCGTCCTCCGCATCCATCTCCCGGTTACGCTTGTCGATCTTGGCTTTGATGCCCTCCCTCTTGGCGGCGGCGTCGGCCCTCATCTGCTCCCACTTGCTGCGAGCGCCAGGGCTGGCCTGGTCGGCCTGCTGCTGAGCCTTCTTGACTGCCTGGTCGAGGTCGAGCCCGACCTGGTCGACTCGCTTCTTGAGCTGTTCGCGGGACTCGACGGCGGCCGCTTGCACGTCGGTCTTGGCCGTCGCGACGCGCGACTGCAGCGCGTCAAGCTGTCCGGTGAATTCCATGATTCCTCCTGGTTGCCGGTCTGAGCCGTCGATGCCAGTGGCCGCCGCGTCGGCCAACGTTCATGCTTGTCGCGCCGAACGTCCGGGTCGAAACTTCGGTACCACGCTCAGAGCCGATACCGCCTGTGTCGGTCGATTCCATGACCGGTGGTGGCGGCGCCAGGACAGTCCAGCGGCTCCCGCTAACCGCGATCGAGCCGGACACGAGCGTCGCCTACGGCAAACGAGCCAGTCATCGTCAGTAATGACGAGTAAGCCGCGGTCACCCTGCTCGTACCTACGGTACCCGGGTCGGAGTTGGCCGTATGGCTAAAGTGACGGCGGAAGGGAAGCCGTGGCGGTCGTTGGCACACCCCGGACCGCTCCTCGCGGTATGCCGTACTGCGACCGTCCTTAGTGGAAAGTGAGGATCAGTCGGAAAGATCGAACTGCGGCCTCGCGCTGTGCTGCTGGGCCACCGCGATCCGACCGGTTGGGCGCTGGCAGGGCTGAAGCTAGTCGCCGACGTACTCGACAACCGCGCGCCGCATCGGGCCGAGGTCGTCCAGTTGGTTAGACTCGGCCGCGATGATCTCCACTGCCCAGGCCACGGACCGCAATGCGCGCGCTGGGCCGTTCGCAGGCACACGCGCGGCTACCCTACCCACGCCCTCTGGGTCGGTGCCCGAGTCGATGCGGATGGTCTGTGAGCCGGGCGGTAAAGCTCGCTGAGCTTCTGGGCCGCCTTCGCGAGAAGGGCGGGGTCGGTTGGCGGTGGCACCTCGAACGTGAGGTCGACGCGGTAGTTATTTGCTGTCGCAGGCGTATCGAGCGACGCAGTCGATTTCTCAGTGGTGGATGGCGAGCGGCCAGACTCGAACCTCTCTCGTTGCAGGAGGAGGAGAGAGTTGGTTCGCTTATGCGCAAAATGGGAGAATTAGGATTGAAGTCCCGAATTCTGAGCGAGAAGCGCCGGATGCGTCCGATCAAGTTGATGGCGGATCATCCACTACCACGTTTCCAAAATCGCCTGACCGTGAAGCGGCTCGCAATACGCCCTGAGGCGACGCATTGACTATTGAGTGATCTCTCACTTGGACCGACGCAGATTGGCTCGGCTCACCTGCTCGCGGCGGCCGGTTCCGATGGCTGCGGCTACCCCGTGACTGGGCCTTGGTTGACCCGGCGCGGCAAGGATGTGGGCATGGCCCACGAGCACCGCACCTTCCACAACCCTCCGCCGGCCACGCCAGCTGATGTACGCACGGCGCTCGACCGCGAGGATCTCGTAGGCGCTCTCGATGCCATGGTGGGCTGCGCGTTATACGGCGACGGTGACTGGAGAGAATCGCAGGACCTATACCTGGCTCTACTTGAACACAACGACCAGCAAGTGCAGGCGCTCGCCGCCACATGCCTTGGGCACCTGGCAAGGGTCAATGGCCAACTCGATGAGGATCGTGTCACTGCGCTTCGCCTCGCCCGCGGCAGGCCCCACGTCAGAGGTATTGCCGCCGACGCGCTGAATGACATCGAGTTCCTCCACCCTCGGCGTGCACGCTGGCGTGGACGCATTGTGGCGACTTGCGCACCCGTCGACTTGGTTCTGACCCGATTCCGCGCGTCGCCTTCGCCTTCCGCCGACACGCTGTTCTGCCGCGCGTTACGCCGAGTAACAGCGAGCGGAGCAGCCGGTACCCAGAGTTACCGAATGCCGCGCGTGGCTCTGCCCACGGCGGATTGGCTTGGATCCGGAGGCGACGTCGGAGAGGCTCAGGGCGTGCCTGAACTGATAGACACTCGTGCTTGAGGACATCGGTTACCCGCGGCCTCGACCGCCGGGGCTTCCCGACCGTCCCGCAGGGGAGCTGCCCTTCGACTGGCACATGGTGGAGCAGGTCCGGCCCGAGATCGACGATCCGGACCCAGGATGGGCCGACGTCGTCGCCCGGATCACGGCGCCCACTCTGCTCATCGGCGGGGGAGCAGCGAGCCATATCCCCCAGGAGTACGTTGCCGAACTAGCCGATCGTTTGGCCGACGCCCGGCTGACTACGATCGCGGCCGGCCATCTGGTGCACGAGACCGTTCCAGACGAGTACCTCAGGACCCTGATCGCATTCCTCGACGAGTGATCGACGCCCACCGCTATTGCCGCTGACCGTGCGCGCGGCCCGGCCGGCAGGCCATGCGTCGTTGCGGACCCTGCTAGATGCGAACGGTCCCAATTTGTCAAGCAGCGCGCTGTCGATGCGGTGAACTTGTTCCGGAGATCCTCGTCCCGGCAATCTCGGACATGCTGAGCTCGGGCGCTGCGGATGGAGCGCCCTAGGTGATTGCGGCGTCGTGGTTGCTGGGGAGGCCGGCGGCCGTCGTTTGTCGTTTCGTCGTGCGCAGGTTCGAGCCCCACCCCATGCTCCGAAACCCGCCCCCAAGCGCATCGAGGCAGGGACTTTGAGCTGCAGAAACAGCGTCGAGGCACAGGTTCGAGCGTGCGGCCGGATGCATACCGCAACTGTGCAGGATCAGCGTTGGCCGTGGTTGGCGAGGTCTACGTCGGAGGGTGACGCGGTTGTAGACGTCGCCGTTGCCGAACCGTCGGCCGAGGTGTTGGCCCATATACATGGATCTTGGCTCTGGCTCGGGCTTTGTGGGAGAGTGCCGGTGGCCAACTGCGCGGCTGGGTGCATGTCTAGCTGGGTGGGGTCCGGCGGAGCCGGTTGAGTAGTTCTTGGCCGGCGGTGTCGTTGGACCACAGGGATGTGTGCAGGTCTGAGTAGGGGAGCAGGGCGGCTGTCGCATCGGCGAGTTGATCGGTGTCCGTACCAGTGATGAACCAGTCGCATTGGTCGGCGCCGGCCCACAGCATGATCCGCACTGGACCGTTTCGGAAGCGGTAGGTGAGGTCGCCGGGCCAGCCCGCGGTCGAGGGCAACTGTTCGTAGTTGGCGTGAAGGTAAGCGAGTGTCGTCGGGTCGACTGGATCCGCCTGTGCCTGGAGGACCACGGCGGAGGAGAGGCATTGACGGTCCCACCGGCGTGCAGCGACGTACGCGTCGAGGTCCGCCCCGTATGGGATGGTTGTGTCGGAGCCGTCGCTTCGTTCGCCGCTGACGATGACAGGTGGGTTGTCGTCTCCGTCGAGTGGCAGGCCCCATGCGCACACGCCTTGGTTCTCGATCGCGAGCAGCAGCACGGGTGTCGGCCAGGCGGGGAATCGGCGGTTTGGTGCGTCGGGCCGGTCGATGACGATATGGCGCGGGTAAACGACCTGGTCCGTGTATGTGAGCGCGAGTTCGTCGGCCGTACCGGCGGTGAAGCTGGCCAGGGCGGCGGGTATTGGCGGTTGATCCACGCTCGATGTCTAACACGCGGTGGCGTTGCATGAGGTCGTGCGTGGCCCGGTGAACTGACAGAACGCGCCGCACCTCCCATTACGACGTCGGTGCCAACCTGTTCGGGCTGCTCTATCGCACCGTTGTCGCCGTCGACACGACTTCAGTTCGGGCGATGGAAGCGAGGCGCGCACGTTTTGAACTACGCTCCTCGGGCCAGGAGCGTCCGCTAACGCAGCCCCGCGTTAACAGATCCTAGTGAGTGGATCGAGCGCAGGTTCATGCCCCACCTAGACGCGGCTTCACGACCCCGAAACGCGCTTCCAGACGCGCCGAGGCATAGGTCCTGAGCTGGGCGGATACCCGCCGAGGCGCAGGTTGATCTCGAAGGCGGGATACAGCCCACACCTGCGCACCGTCCGCGCGGTTGTCCCTGGTCATGGACATGTACGTCGGCGAATGACCCGTGCCGCAGGAGGTGCTGGGCGGGGTCGCGGGGTTACCTGCGCACGTTGGCGGCGCGTGCCAAGAGCTCGCCGAGCGGTCGCGCCTGACAACAGTGGTCGGAATGAGCTGAGTCAGTGGTCGACTCTCGGGGCTCCCCACATGGACAGGCAGAACGGGTGCCCGGCCGGGTCGGCGTACACGAAGCAGTGGTCCGCGTTGGGCTGATGCTCGAATCGGGTGGCGCCGGCCGCCAGCACACGCGCTCCGGTCGCCACTAGGTCGTCGACGAAGAACTCGAGGTGCATCTGCATCCCCACCTCACCATCCGGCCAGGTGGGTGGCCGGTAGTCGTCAATCTGCTGGAACCCGATGTCACCGTTCGGCCCCTCTACGAGCGCCCAGTGCTCGTCACCCTTCGCGACCCCGCCGGTGATCTCGGCGTAGAACCGCGCGAGCGCGATTGCGTCGGGCGCGTTGACCGTCGTAAGGCTGAGCCTGATCAGGTCCGACATCAGCCAATCTCCATCTGCTGGTATGTCGGCGTGAGCGCTTCCCAGCGTTCCTTCCAGCCGGGCGCTCCGGCATCGGAGCTCCAGCCCTCCAGATGGACCGGGCCGTCGACCTCCAGCGACCGACCGAGATCCTCGAGGTGGACCCGCCACCCAGAGGCGTGGAACGGGAGATGCCTAATCGGCAGGCCGCGCTCCTCGACCACCAGCCGGGTCTTGGAGCCCTCCGCGGTCAGCCACGCCTCGATCTGCCCCTCGTCGTCCGTGCCCGGCTCCGTCGTCAGCAGCAGGTGGTGGGGCGCATCGCACACCTCGATGCGCGCCGGACCGGTCCAGCTGCTCGCGAAGACGATCTGGATCGTGCCGTCGACCCGCATGTCGCCGTCGACCCGGGCGATCCACTGGGCCAGCCGCTCGGGCGACGTACACGCCTGCCAGAGGTCTCCGATGTCCGTGTCGTAAAGGTCCTCGACCCTGACTGCTCCGCGGGTCTCGTCGAGCGCTCGCATCGTCGCGATCGTGGTCATCGTCGTGCCTTCTTTCCTCGTGCGATCTCAGAATGAAGAGCGTCGAGCCGGTTCTCCCAGAGCCGGCGGTAATCTCCCAGCCACTCGTCCAGCTCGACGAGCGCCTCCAGGCGCAGTGTGTAGATCCGGCGCTGCGCGTCCTGGCGTACGTCGACCAGCCCGGCTTCCCGCAGCACGCGGAGATGCCGGGACACGCCCGGGCGAGCGATCGGGAGAGCCTCGGCCAGCTCACCCGCACTCGCCGGGTGGTCGCGGAGAATCCCGAGAACCGTGCGCCGGCTCTCGTCTGCCAGCGCGTGCAACACGGCGTCCATGATGCGAATGTAACCTTGTGGGTACGTACCCGCAAGGTTACATTCGCATCCATGATGAAGTGTCGTGTCCGGGAGGTGCAGAGATGACGGTGGCGGTCGACGCCGAGATCACCGCGTTGATGCAGTGCCTCCAGAGGCAGCGGAACCACGTGCTCGGTGCCGTGGAAGGCCTCAGCGATGAGGCGCTACGGCGCCCCGTCCTGCCTTCCGGGTGGAGCTGCCTGGAGATGGTGCAGCACCTCACGCTGTCGGTGGAGCGTTTGTGGTTCCGTGCCGTTGTGGCTGGGGATCCGGTGGTCATCGACCAGGTGGGCAGCCAAGCCAGCGCATGGCAGGTGGATCCCGCGCTGCCGGCCGCCGACGTCCTTGACCGCTATCGCCATGAGGCTTCCTCGGCGGACGCCGTCATCGCCGCCTCATCCCCAGACGCCGACCTGGTCTGGTGGCCCTTTCCCGAGGGCGAGTGGCGCCTGCACAATGTTCGCGATGTCCTGCTCCATGTCATCACTGAGACCGCCTGCCACGCCGGACACCTCGACGCGGTTCGCGAACTCATCGACGGGCAACAGTGGCTGGTGAACACCTGAGCAGTAGCCCTGGCTGAGCTCCGCAGAAGGTTCGAGCCCTACCCGAGACGCGCCCCTACGCCGCATCGAGACGCACACTATGAGCTGGGAAGACGTCACGGCGCCGCAGTGCGTTCGGGGGTGACTAGGCCGTCGAGCATGACCTGGATCGCCTTAGCGCGCGCGGACGAACCCAGCGACGGCCCGGCCGGCGACGTGACACCAATGCTCGTGCACTGACCGTCGACATTCGACCGTGGGGCAACGCCTGCCTGACCGTCGTCTCAGGCGGTCAGGCAGGCGTCGACAGGATGACCTTGTCCTTCACCTTGCCGCTTTCCACCAGCGCGTGCGCTCGCGCGGCCTCGGCGAGCGGCACGACGGCGGCCACCTGTGCGGATAGTTGGTCGTGCTCGACGAGGTCGGTCAAGGCCAGGAGACCGGAGTGATCGGGTTCGACGAGAAAGTCGGTCACGCGAACTCCGGCGTCCGCGCCGCGGCGGACGTCCTCGTGGGAGGTACCGGAGGGCACCTGGACGATGACTCCGTCGCGATGGACGAGCGGCACGGAGCGGGACGTGTAGTCGTGGCCGACAAAGTCGAGGACGGCATCAACCGGATCGACCACGTCCTCGAACCGGGTCGTGGTGTAGTCGATGATCTCGTCGCCGCCCAACGACCGTAGTCGGTCTCTGTCGCTGCCGTCGACGACGCCGATGACGTGAGCCCCACGCGCCTTGGCGATCTGGACGGCCAGACCGCCGACGTGGCCGGCCGCCCCGTGGATCAACAGCCGTTGGCCCGCATCCAGATGAACGGTGTCGGTCACCAGCTGCCATGCCGTGAGCCCCGCCAACGGCAATGCGGCCGCCTCGGCGAACGACCGGGAGGGTGGCTTGGGGGCGAACTGGCGAGAGGGCGCGGTGACATACTCCGCGTACGCGCCTGCCTGCCGCGGGAACCATGGCATGCCGTACACCTCGTCGCCCGGCGAGAAGATGGTGACTCCGAATCCAACCTCGGCCACGACGCCGGAAACATCCCACCCGAGAATCATCGGGAAAGTCGACAATGGACCGTGTCCCGCGCGCTGTTTCACGTCGGCTGGGTTGATGCCCGCCGCGCGCACCTCCACCAGCACCTCGGTCGGCTCCGGTGCGGGCTTCGGAATCTGCGCAGGTTGGAGAACGTCCGGGCTTCCGTAGTGGTCCATGCTGACCGCAAGCATGTCCGGCGCACCTCCCGATCGAATTCCCAAAGAAATCACCGTACCCAGCGACGACCGCTGCCGAGGTCTTTCGGGAGATCCCTCGTTGCTCATATCCATCGAAACCATCAGCGGCAACGAAAGGCGCTATCGCTAGAACGCGAAATCCGGCCGAGCTAGCGTGGAAAAACGTCCGCCAGAGGCAACGAACCGAGCCCATTCTGGAAGCCGCCGACGGAGGAGCCGATGAACACTCCTTACGACATGATCGCCAAGGTGCCGTCGTTCACCGTGACGAGCACCGACGTCAGCACCGGCGAAGAGATGCCGTCGGCGCACGCCAGCGGGATCTTCGGGTCCGGTGGGCAGGACGTGTCGCCCCAGCTGAGCTGGAGCGACTTCCCCGCGGAGACGAAGAGTTTCGTGGTGACCGTCTACGACCCGACCGCGCCGACCGGCAGCGGCTTCTGGCACTGGGCCGTAGCCGACCTGCCGACGAGCGTGACGTCGTTCTCGACCGGCACCGGCGCGGACGGCGCCGACATGCCAGGTAGTGGATGGCAGGTGGCCAACGACGCCCGCATGCGCCGCTACGTCGGCGCGGCTCCGCCGCCCGGCAGCGGCCGGCACACCTACTTCATCGGTGTGCACGCCCTCGATGTCGAGACCCTCGGCCTCGACAAGGATGCGACGCCGGCCTTCCTCGGCTTCAACATGGCAGGCCACACGCTGGCCCGAGGCGTCATCACACCCTGGTTCGGGGCGTAGCACAACCCACCGAGGACAGGAGCGCACCAATGACCGCAGAACCCTTGGGAGCGTGGGTCGCCCCCGACTTCGAGGTCGTGGCCGACCTGGATGACCTGATGGCAACCGGCGTCACCGCCGCCGACTCCGGCCGGGTCTTCATTTCCGTGCCGCGCTGGGGCGACCCGGTGCCGTACACGGTCGCGGAGATCGTCGACGGCAAACCCGTCCCGTACCCGAGTCGACAGGTCAACGACAAGCTCCTGGTATCGGTGCAGAGCGTCGTGATCGGTCCCGACGGTCACCTGTGGGCCCTCGACACCGGCAGCCTCGCGTTCGCCCCGTGGATCGAGGACGGCCCCAAGCTGGTCGAGATCGACCTGGACACCAACACCGTGGTGCGCGTCATCCGGCCCGCAACCGAGGCGCTGACCCCGACGAGCTACCTCAACGACGTCCGCTTCGACCTGACGAGAGGCGCCGGTGGCTACGCGTACCTCACCGACTCACAGGCCGAAGGCGCCCTGGTCGTCATCGACCTGGCCACCGGTGATACCTGGGCCAGACTCCGCGGGCACCTGAGCACCCACGCCGAGGACGGCTTCCGCGCGATCGTCCAAGGCATCGTCCGCCAGGGAGAGTTGTACAACGGAGGGGCCGACGGCATCGCGATCAGCGCCACGGGCGACCGGCTCTACTACTGCCCGCTGGCGAGCCGCAAGCTTTACAGCGTCCCGACGACCGCCCTCATCGACCGCACGCTCAGCGACGACAAGGTCGCCGAGCAGGTCGTCGACCACGGCGACAAGGGCGCCTCCGACGGCCTTGAGACAGACGCCTCCGGCAACATCTACGTCACCGCCTACGAGCACAGCGCCGTACTCAAGCTCGCCACCGATGGCTCCTGGTCCACCGTGCTGAACACGCCCGCGGCGCTGTGGCCGGACACACTCGCCGTGGCCGCGGACGGGAACCTGTACGTGAGCCTCAACCAACTGCCACGCACCCCGCTGTTCAACCACGACGTCGACGACCGCATCCCGCCGTACCAGATCGTCCGCATCCCGGTCGGCGCGACGCCGGTCCGTCTGAGGTAGCTCCGGTCGGGCACGGACCGGAATCTGTCGGCTGAGTACGGCGTCAGCGGCGTATGTCTCCTGCGTCGACGACGGCACCTCGTCGGCCGTGAGGTTGTCGAAACCCGTCCGGCGGCTCCGACGTCGCGTGTGGAGGCGCCGGACGGCGGCGCCGGGCGAAGGAGACAGACGATGAGCAAGATCGTGCTGGACGTGTCGATGTCCCTGGACGGCTTCACCACGGGTCCGAACGTCCGTCCCGACGAGCCCATGGGCGACGGAGGCGAGCGGCTGCACGAATGGATGGCCGGTCCGACACCGGAGGACGTGCGCGCCCGCGACGCGATCAACAACGGCGTCGGCGCCACCCTCATCGGCAGATACACCTTCGACCTTGGTCTCGGCCCGTGGGGCGGCACACCGTGGCCGGGCATCCCGAGCTTCGTGGTCACCCACCGGACCAGGAAGGACCTAATCGGTGACAACGGTGGCGTGTTCGCTTTCGACGGTCTGGAGTCCGCTGCCCGACGCGCGAAGAAGGCCGCAGGCGACAAGCACGTCCTGGTCATGGGGGCTGACATCGCCGGTCAACTGTTGAAGGCAGGCCTGCTCGACGAGATTCATCTGCACGTGGTCCCGATCCTGCTGGGATCGGGAACGCCGCTGTTCCGGGGGGAACGCGCCGAGCTGACCCAGGAAGGCCAGCCGGTCGCGGGCGCGGCGACCCACCTGCGTTTCAGGCCGTCGCCGAGGTGAGCTCCGCCCGCACGGACACGGACGCCGGGCGGGCGAGCCACGTGCCTTGCGGGTCGTCGCACAGGTGCCCACGCGGGGCACCGGGCGTTCCACGGGTGAGGCGCTCTGGAGGGCGACCCGGTCGCGGGGCGAGGACCGCGCTTCAGGGCGTTGCCCACCTGAGCGCCGCGTCCAGGTCGGTGCCTTCCGGGAACGAGGACTGCGTGCCCGCGCGGGACACGCTCGAGGTCGCGCACGCGCAGCCCAGCCGTGCGGCCGTTGCGGGGGAGAGGCCCGCGGCCAGACCGTAGGAGAACGCGCCCACGAACGCGTCGCCGGCGCCGGTGGTGTCGACGACGGTGGTGGGAGGCGGTGCGATCCGCACGACGGATCCGGATCCGTCCACGACCGCCGCCCCCGCCTCGCCGAGGGTGGTCGCCACGTTGACGCCCAGGCGACGGGCCAGCGACGCGATCGCCGCGTCGGTGGGCGCGCACGCCGACAGCGACTCGAACTCGACCTCGTTCGGCATCAGCCAGTCGGTGACCGCCAGCAGGTCCGGCGAGATCTCCGCGGCCGGAGCCGGGTTCAGGACCGTGACCGCGCCGCGGTCCTTGGCCGCGCGGAAGCCAGCAGCCGTCACGTTCTGGGGCACCTCGAACTGGCCGACCACCACGTCGACCCGGGGGATCGACGCGACCGCACCTGCCGCCTGGGCCGGGGTCAGGTGGGCGTTCGCGCCTGGGACCACGACGATCCGGTTGTCTCCGCTGGCCTCCACCCAGATCGGTGCCACGCCGCTGCTCGCCGCGGACGTCCTGGTCACGTGGGTGGTGTCGATTCCAGCGGCCTCGAAGTTCGACAGGGTCATGTCGCCGAAGACGTCCGTGCCGACGCACGCGACCATCCACACCGAGGCGCCCAGGCGGCCGGCCATCACCGCCTGGTTGGCGCCCTTGCCGCCGAAGCCCAGAGCGAAGCGGTCGCCGAGCAGCGTCTCGCCGGTGTCCGGAATGCGCGGCATGTAGGAGATCATGTCCATCATCGTGCTGCCGATGACCACGATGCGTGCCGGCTCGAGACTCGTCATGCTGTGCGGCTCCATGCGGGAAGAGGTCATCCCTCCAAGATCTTTCACGTCTGCTTGACGGGATGCTCGCACGGATCTACGGTCCAGTGCAATCGATACCAGGGTTCGATTCCAGGGGGCTGTGACCTGCTATGTCCGAGGCGACGATCGGTGATGTGGCTCGGCGGGCCGGCGTCTCCACGACGACGGTCTCGCGGTTCCTCGCCGGTCAGCCCGTGCGCGCCGAGGAGTCGATCCGGGCCGCCGTGCAGGACCTCGCCTACCGCCCGAGCCCTGTGGCCCGCAGCCTGCGCTCCGGTCGTACCCGGTCGATCGCGGTCGTCGTCCCCGACGTCACCAACCCGTTCTTCGCCGCCGTCGTGAAGGGTGCCGAAGCGGTGGCCCGGCAGGACGAATACCACCTCTTCCTCTCCAACACGGACGAGAACGTCGACCGCGAGGCCGCCGTCCTCGCGGACCTGGTCGGCCGCGTCGACGGGGCGATCCTCGCGCCGACGGTCGAGTCCGACGAGGCACCGCTGCGCGCCCAACAGGCCGGCCTGCCGATCGTCTTCCTCGACCGCGAGATCGGCGGCACCGACAGCTTCGACACGGTCCTCGTCGACAACGCCGGCGGTAGCCGAGACGCTGCCCGGCACCTGCTCGACCTGGGCCACCGCCGGATCGCCATCGTCAATGGCACCATGCACTCGACGCCGGGCCGCCAGCGCCGCGAAGCCTTCATCGAGACGCTGCAACAACACGGCCTGGACCCCGTCGAGGAGGTCGGCGACTTCCGCGAGCAGGGCGGCTACCAGGCGGTGCTGCGCCTGCTCGCCCTCGAACACCCGCCCACCGCGCTGTTCGTCACCAACAACCTGATGACGGTCGGCGCGCTGCGGGCCCTGCACGACCTCGGCATCCGCGTGCCCGACCAACTCTCCGTCATCGGCTTCGACGACCTCGACCTCGCGGCGCTGCTCAACCCGCCGCTGACCGTCGTCGACCGGCCGATGGAGGAGCAGGGCGCCCTAGCGATGCGGCTCCTGCTGCGCCGCCTGCGCGAGAGCGGCGACGTGACCGCCCGCCGCATCGTGCTCGAGACCAACCTGCTGGTACGTGGGTCCACCGGCCCGAACCTGATTGGACACTGATGACCACTCGCCGTGATTTCCTTTCCGTGACCGCGAAACTCCTCGGCGGCGGCGCTCTCATGGCCGTGTCCGGCGGAGCCCTCGCTGCCTGCTCCAGCGACGACGGTGACAAGGCAGGCGGGACCGGAGGCACCAGCCCCGTCACCTTCCAGCTCGGCTGGCTCGCCAACGTCGAGAACATGGGCATCTACGTCGCCGACGACGGTGGCTACTACACCAAGGAAGGCCTGAAGACCACGGTCGTCCCGGGCGGCCCGTCGGTGTCCGTCGGCCCGCTGGTCGCCAGCGGCAAGGCGTTCGTCGGCCTCGACTCGGTAGACACCATCGCCCGGGCGCGCAAGGAAGGCGCCCCGCTCAAGGTCGTCGGCGCCACCCTGCAGAAGAACCCGTCCGCCGTGGTGTCGCTGGCCAAGAGCCCGATCCGTACGCCGCAGGATCTGGTCGGCAAGCGCCTCGGCGTGCAGCAGTCCGGCACCGAGATCTACAACGCGTTCTTCAAGGCCAACGGCGTCGACCCCAAGTCCGTCACGTACGTGCCGGTGCAGTTCGACCCGGCCCCGCTCGTCAACGGTGAGGTCGACGCGTTCGCGTCCTTCCTCACGTCGCAACCCATCCAGCTCAAGCGCCAGGGCATCGAGACGGAAGCGTTCCTCCTGGCGGACTTCGGGTACGGGCTGTGGGCCGACGCATTCGTCGTCAGCGAGCAGACCCTCGCCGACAAGGAGTCTCGCGCGCGCCTCGTCAACCTGATGCGCGCCAGCGTCAAGGGCTGGCAGGACGCGGTCGCCGACCCGGCCCGCGGCGTGAAGCTCGCGGTAGAGAAGTACGGCAAGAGCCTGCAGCTCAACGCCGACGAGCAGCTGCTCACCGCGCAGTCGTTCGTCCCGCTGATCCAGACGCCGGAGACGAAGACCAACGGCCTGCTCACGATGTCCAAGGCCGGCATCGAGGCGAACATCGCGACGATGGCGGCGGTCGGCATCACCGCGACCGCCGACGAGCTGTTCGACACGACGATCCTCGCGGACGTCTTCGCCGGAAAGTCGACGGTATAAGGCATGACCACAATGGAATTCGATCCCTGGACCCAGGTCCGCACCCTGCACGACCTGCCGGCCGACGAGGTCATCTCGGCGTTCCAGAAGGCGATCCGGCGCGGCGAGCTGGAGGAGGCGATCCTGCTCGCCTACGAGATGTACGCCACCAGCGCCGAGCTGGAGGAGTGCCTCTGGCACCGGCTCCAGGTCATCTCCGTCGAGGACGTCGGCTCAGGGACGTTCCAGGAGCCCGTCATCGTCGACGCGGTCTACCGCATGCACGAGCGCGTCCCACGCCCGCGCGGCGACCGGTTCCTGTTCGCCGTGCACGCCATCCGCCTGCTCGCCGGCGCCACCAAGGACCGCACGTCCGACGAGCTCGCCAACTGGGCGGCCCGCGCCGACCGACTGCCGCAGATCCCCGATCACGCGCTGGACATGCACACCCGCCGCGGTCAGGAGATGGGCCGCGACCTGCTGCACTTCCTGCGGGAGGGGGCGCGGGTCACCAACGAGCTCCCGGGGCGGGACACCACCTATCGCGACTGGCTGGTCGCCGCGGCCACGGCGGAACGGGAATGATCACGGTCGAGACCAAGGGCTTCGTCGCCGACAAGGTCAGCAAGTCGTTCCGGATGGGCCGCTCCAGCGTCCTCGCGCTCGACCAGGTCGACCTCGCCACCACCAACGGTTCGTTCACCGCCCTGCTCGGCCCGTCCGGCTGCGGCAAGTCGACCCTGCTGCGCATCTTCGCGGGCCTGGAGAGCGCCACCTCCGGCCAGGTCCTCGTGCACGGTCAGGACCCCGACAAGCTGCGCCGCGAGCACCGCGTCGGCGTCGCCTTCCAGGACTCCGCGCTGTTGCCGTGGCGCAGCGTCGAGGCCAACATCCGCCTCCCGCACCAGATCGCCGGCCGCAAGGCCGACCCGGCCGAGATCCGCGACCTGGTCAAGCTGGTCGGGCTCGACGGCTTCGAGAAGGCTCGGCCGGCCCAGCTCTCCGGCGGCATGCGGCAACGCGTCGCCATCGCCCGCACGCTGGCGATCAATCCCGATGTCCTGATGCTCGACGAGCCGTTCGGCGCGCTCGACGAGATGACCCGCCAGCGCCTCAACCTCGAGCTCCAGCGCATCTGGATGGAGCGCGCGACCACGACGCTGCTGGTGACCCACTCGATCGCCGAGGCCGTCTTCCTGTCGGACCGCGTCGTGGTCATGGCCCAGCGCCCCGGCCGCGTCCTGTCCACAGTCGACATCGACCTGCCGCGGCCGCGTACCCCCGAGATCCTGCGCAGCCCCGAGTTCCACGCCCTCTGCGACGAGCTCGGCGAGCTGCTCTTCACCCAGGAACCGCCACAGTGAAACGTGTCGTGCCCGCGGTCGTCGGGCTGGGCCTCGTGGTCGCGATCTGGTTCGCGCTCTCGAC
The DNA here is from genome assembly GCF_040676915.1 of Asanoa sp. NPDC049475. Lineage (NCBI taxonomy): Bacteria > Bacillati > Actinomycetota > Actinomycetes > Micromonosporales > Micromonosporaceae > Asanoa > Asanoa sp. NPDC049475. The sequence goes on from NZ_JBFAPY010000013.1 coordinate 43,431, forward strand.
CGACCTGCGCGTCATCCCGTCGCCCGCGGACGTGGTCACCCAGCTCTGGCAGGACCGCTCCGCCCACCTGTCGAACACCGCGGTCACGCTGCGGGAGGCGATGGTCGGCTACCTCTGGGGCAACCTCGCCGCGATCCTGCTCGCCGTGCTGTTCGTGCGGGTGCCGGCCGTCGAACGGGTGCTGCTGCGCCTGGCCATCGCCAGCTACTGCGTGCCGCTCGTGGCCATCGCACCGATCCTCGTGGTCGTGCTGCCCGGCGACGCACCGAAAGAAGCCCTCGCGGCGTTGTCGGTGTTCTTCACGACCCTCGTCGCGACGGCCGTCGGGCTGCGGTCAAGCGATGCGACGGCGGTGAACCTCGTCCACGCGTACGGGGGATCGGCCTGGCAGACCCTCTGGCTCGTCCGGGTCCGCGCGGCGCTGCCCAACCTGTTCGCCGGTCTGCGCATCGCCGCCCCGGCGGCCCTGCTCGGCGCCATCATCGGCGAGTACCTCGGTGCCAGCCGCGGCCTCGGCGTCGCGCTCGTGCAGGCCCAGTCGTCGTTCGAGGTCTCCCGCACGTGGGGCATCGCTCTGGTCATCTCGGCCGTCGCCGGGCTGCTGTACGCGGTCACCGCGCTCGTCGCCCGCCTCGTCACACCGTGGGCGGGCCGCATGCTGGACGTGGGCATCGGGGACACCGCCACGCCGCGCGCCAGTCGTCTGCTCCGCGCGCTCGAGACCACCGGGTTCCTCGTGCTGACCGTGGCCGTCACCATCGCCGGCTGGTACGCGCTGCTGCGCCTGTTCGACCTCAACGGCTACTTCGCCAAGACCCCGGCCGACGTCTTCGCCTACGTCTTCTCGGACCCGGAGGCTGCCGCCCACCGCGACGAGCTGTTCGCGGCCCTGAAGGTGACGATGGTGGACGCGACGGTCGGCTACCTCGTGGGCACCGTCGTGGCCGTGCTCATGGCGATCGTCGTCGTGACCGTCCGCGCGGTCGAGCAGACGATGATGCCGGTCGCGATCGTGCTGCGCTCGGTCCCGTTGGTCGCCATGGCACCGCTGATCGCCCTCGTCTTCGGCCGCGGCCTGCTGGGCGTGACGGTCATCGTCGCCCTCGTCGTCTTCTTCCCGACCCTGGTCAACCTCTCGGTCGGGCTGCGCGCGGCACCGGCGCCGGCGGTCGAGGTGGTCACCTCGTTGGGCGGCTCGGCGTTCCACGCGGTGACGAAAGTCCGCATCCAGTACGCGTTGCCGGCGCTGTTCGCCTCGGCCCGCATCGCGGTGCCCGCCGCGATCGGCGGTGCCACCCTCGCGGAATGGCTGGCGACCGGCAAGGGCCTCGGGAGCCTGCTCGTCGTCGCCTACAGCGGCTCACGGTTCGGCACCGTGTGGGCCGGCGCGGTGCTCGTGGTGGTCGTCTCGGTCGCCCTGTACGCGGTGATCGGCGCCGTCGAACGCCCGGTCCTGCGCCGCTACAGCCCGCAGTATTCGACCCGCTGATTTTCTCTTTCGAGCCGAAAAAAGTGTTATCCGAACAGGGGTTTTAAGGGAATCTTAGATAGCTTCCGGGTACGGCGACCCAGCGCCTAACCTACCGACGACCTTGGCTTTTCTCGCTGCTGGGAAGTGACGTGTTGTCGCACATCGCTCGATACAAGTGGGCTATCGCGTCCGGCGTCGGCGCCGTCCTGGTCGTCGGGACCGCGGCCGTGTATGTGTCCGGCGGCTCGGCCGAGCCCACACCGTCGAACGTCAGTAACGCGGCCGGATACGTCGCACCGGCGGCGGACGTGCCCGCCGCCTCCACGCAGCCGTCGGACACTGCCAGCGCTCGCGCGGGGGCCGGTGCCAAGCCCTCGGCCTCGTCCGCCGCTCCGCCGCCGGTGCCCCGGTCCGGTTGGATCCCGGTGGACCCCGCCGCCTGGAAAGCGCAGGCCGACGCGTACAAGGCATTGAAATTCGATCCTGTCCCTTCCGGGGTGGGGAATCTGGCGGAGTTCCGCGCGGACTGCACCTACAGCCACCGGCTGCCGGACGACCCGATCGTCGCGCCGGGCCTGCCGGGTGCCTCGCACATGCACTCGTTCGTGGGCAACAAGGCCGTCAAAGCCAGCACCGTGGCGGCGGACCTGACGACGTTCACGGCCACGACGTGCAAGCCGATCCTGGACCACTCGGCCTACTGGGTGCCGACGCTCTACGACAACGCGACCAACAAGCCGGTCGAGACCACGGGCTTTAGGGTGTACTACCGCACGCTGTCGAAGGATTCGACGGACCAGATGCCGATGCCCAGCGGCCTGCGCATGATCAGTGGTGACGCCAAGAAGAAGAAGCCGACCCCGCGCGGAGCGCAGGGCCAGTTTTACTGCGCCTTCTACGGCCCGGGCGACCTGGACGGCATCGCCCGCAGCGACAACGGGAACTGGCCCATCTGCGGTGGTGACGCGACACTGCACTTCATGATGCAGTTTTCGGACTGCTGGGACGGCAAGCACCTGGACAGCCCGAACCACAAGGACCACGTGTCGTACGGCTCCGGTGGCTCGTGTCCCCGCAGCCATCCGGTGAAGATCCCCGCGATCACGTTCGACATCCAATATGGAGTCAAGGGCACGAAGGCGGGCTACTACCTGTCCTCGGACAAGGAGGGCAAGAGCGCCTCCTCGATGCACGGCGACGCCTTCGTGATGTGGGACGTCAAGACGATGAACAAGCGGACGAAGAACTGCCTGCTGCAGCGGCGGACGTGCGACAACAACGGATATCAGAGGTAGCTCAGCCTTCCGTCGCTGTCGGATGCCGCCGGGAGGCGAATGCTGTGGGCGAGCAGGACCGGCGCGACGAAGATGTCGATCTCCCGGGATGTCGGGGGTATGCGGCATGATCCTCGCGTGACAGGGATCGGGGAGCTGCTGGCAGGGGTCGACGAAGTTCGGTGGGGCCGGATGCGGCACGCGTACGGCCCGGCCGTGGAGGTGCCCGATCTGCTGCGCGGCTTGGCCGCCGCCGATCCCGCGGCACGGGAGGCCGCGCTCGACGCGATGTACGGGAGTGTCCACCACCAAGGCGACGTGTACGCCTGCACGGTCGCGGCGATCCCGTTCCTGCTGCGGATCGCCGCCGATGCCGGCAGCCCAGGCCGTGGCGAGGTCGTCGAACTGCTCGCGAGCATCGGCGGCGCCGACGATCCCGAGCCTCCGACCGGGCTTCACCGGAAGGCGAGGCAGGCCGTCTCGGACGCGTACCCGCTCTGGTCGGCACTGGCCCACGATCCCGACCCGCTGGTCCGCGCGGCGGTGCCGGCCGTGCTGTCCGTCTGTGCTGAGCCGGCGACGGACCGCGTCGACCTGTTGCGGGACCGGTTCGCGGTCGAAGAGGACACGCAGGTGCGGATCGCGATCGTCGAAGGCGCGGCGAAACTCGCCGATGACGGCACCGACGCGGCGGCGATCGGAGGGTGGCTCGCTGACGTGCTCGCCGCAGAGGACGACGACGTGCAGGTGCGGGTGACCGCGCTCGCTGCGCTCACGCGGCTCCCCGATCAGCCCCACGTGCCGATACGAACGGCGCTGGAGCTGCTCGACGCGGCGTACACGCGGGGAACGCCGGTCGTGGAGCCGGCCGGGTTCACGACCGACACCCTGATCGGCTCCCTGCGCCGTCAGCGGGAGGCCGCGGCCGCCGGGCGCCGCGCCCCGCAGGCGGAGCATCTGGCGCGCGCGGTCAGCAACGGCCTGGGTGACCGCGTGGCGGACCGCGTCGCTCTACTGTCGACGCTGCTGGCCTCGCCGCACTGGGAATGCCGACTCGACGCCATGTTCCCCGCAGGCAACCTCATCAACGGATGGCGCGGGCCCTTCGCCCCGCTCGTGGCCCTCGTCGGTGCCCAGCTGCACGACGACCACCCCGGTCTACGGTCGCGGGCCGCGCAGGTGCTGGAGAACCTCGGCGAGCTGTCCCGTCCCGCCGCCGACTCTCTCTTCGCGGCCCTCTCCCGATCCTCGCGCGAGGCGCACCACTCGACGATGGAGCACGAGCTGCCGTGGGTGGTCGAATGGGCGCAGGGCGTGCCCACCGTCGGCCCGGCCCTGAAGGCGTTCGCCGGCACCGGCGACCCCCGGGCGTTGCCGATGCTGCAATGGGCGCTCGAACGTCGTGAGCTGCCACGCGATGTCGGGCAGCTCATCGGGGGCTACGGCGCGCGTGCCGAGTACCTGCTGCCGATCATCCGCCGCCGTCTTCACCAGCTCCGGCACGACGAGCGGCGCGACAACCTCGCGTACGCGGTCGGTGCGATGGGTCCGGCCGCCGCGCCTGCCGTGCCCGACCTGATGAAGCTGCCGGCGAGCACGGCTGTCGTGCGGGCCCTGGCGGCCGTCGGCCCGGGCGCGGCCCCGGCGATGGGCTGGCTCCGCGAGCAGGCCGCCGCCTCCGACGGGCGCCTTGCCGCCGCCGCTGCCGACGCGCTGTATGCCATCGGCGGGGACGCCGCCCCGGCGTTGGCCGTGTACGACAGGCTGCTGACGGGGAATGAGTACGACCAGCGCACGGCCGCTGAGGGACTTGGCCGGTTGGGGCCTCCGGCAGCCGCGTACGCGGGCCAGCTGCGCAAGCTCCTGCGCCGCAAAGACCCTATGGCTGGCTCCGGCTGGCGGCGGCCCGTGCGCTGTGGCACGTCGCCGGCGAGACGCCGACCGTACTCGGGGGCATTTGGGACGCGAACCCGCACACCCGCACGGCGATCGCTCAGGTGTGGTCGGACATGGGACCATCCGCGAGCGTCGCCAAATCGTCGCTGGAGGCCGAACTTGCCCGCGTACGCAGGCACAACGCCAGCGGGTCGGGCTACAGCTCGGCGCAGGTCGTCGACGACGAGCACCTGCTCCGCGCATGCCGGGCCGCGCTGACGGCCATCAGTGGATAACGACGGTCCGCCGCCGGCGGCCTGTCGTTGTACGGTCTTGTGCCATGGCTGACGACTTGACGATTCCCGGTGTGCCGTTTCCGCTCGTACCCTCGGCCGCCGAGCTCTGGCACATCGACGAGGCGGCCGGTGCGGTGACCGTGACGGCGCAGCCGCGCACCGACATCTTCATCGACCCCGCCGGCGGCGCCGCGGAGTCCACGCTCAACGCGACGACGCTCCTCGGCGACGTGCCCGACGGTGACTTCCAGTTCAGCGCTCGGGTCACCGTGGGCTTCGCGGCGACGTTCGACGCCGGCGTGCTGTTGCTGTGGGTGGATGAGCGGCATTGGGCCAAGCTGTGCTTCGAGTACTCGCCCGCGGCCGAACCCATGATCGTGTCTGTCGTCTGCCGCGGTGTCGCAGACGATGCGAACGCTTTCGTGGTGCCTGGTCCGTCAGTGTGGCTGCGGGTCTCGCGTATCGATCGGGTCTACGCGTACCACGCTTCGATCGACGGTCAGGCCTGGCAGTTGATTCGCGCGTTCGCGCTCGGCGACGAGACCTCAGGCCACCGGATCGGCCTCGAAGGCCAGTCGCCGATCGGTGAAGGGTGCACCGCGACGTTCGAGGAGGTCCGCTTCGCCGGCGAACGCCTCGCCGATCTGCGCGACGCGTCGTGATCAGAGGGTCGTGGTGAGTCCGCCGTCGATCACGACGTCGCTGCAGGTCGTTCAAGTACGGTGACGCGGGAGTCAGGGCCGCCGGAGTCGGCGGGCGGCGACCACGACCAGGCCGCTGGCCAGTGCCGTCACAACCAGCATCACCACGAAGCCGCTCCAGCGGCCCGGGGCGCTCAAGCCGTTCTGGAAGCCCGACACCGTCATGGCGACCGAGGCCAGCCACACCAGGGCGACCAGGGCCAGCACCGCACGCTTCATCCCGGCAGCCTAACGTTCGTCGATGGTCACGTCGATCGTGTAGTCCCGCGCCCGGTAGCTGTGGTCGCCGTACTCCACGGCCACCCCGGACGCGTCGAAGGCGCTGCGGGTCATCGTCAGCACCGGGTCCGACGGTTTGAGGCCCAGGTGTCGCCGTTCGAACGTGGTGGGGGTGCGGGCGCCGATCTCCTGGTGTGCCACCACCGCGCGGACGCCGCGGGCCTGCAGCAGCGGGTAGAGGCCCTGCGTGGTCAGCTCCTCGCGGGTCACGCCGGCCGAGCGCGGTGGCAGCCAGTTGCGCAGCAGCGCCAGCGGCTGGTCGCCGGCCAGCCGCAGCCGCACGATCGAGAGCAGGTCGACGTCGGGTGGCAGGTCGAGCTCCGCCGCGATGCGTTCGTCGTGGACGAGCTCGTGTCCGAGTACGACGGTGCTCGGGTGGCGGCCCGCGAGGTCGTCGTAGAGGCTGGTCAGCCCGGCCCGGCGGTGCACTTTGCGGTTCGCGACCCTCGTGCCCAGTCCGCGCCGGCGCAGCAGCAGGCCCTGGCTCACGAGCTCCGCGATGGCACGCCGGACGGTCGGTCGGGACAGGTCCAGGCGGGCGGCGAGGGCGAGCTCGTTCTCGAACGGGTCGCCGGGTCGCAGGCGCCCGTCGTCGATCGCCGCGCGCAGCTGCTCGGCGAGCTGGTGGTAGAGCGGCACGGGCGACGAGCGGTCGATGGTCACGGCCACCTGTAGGGCCATGAACCGCACTTTACCCCGTCACATCGGATTGACTTGACGTAAAAATGTTGGAACAAATGCTTGACCGTCATATTGACCAAAGTGCACGCTACGGCCATGCGCATCGGCCTGGTAGGGGTGGGAAGGATCGGCGCCTTCCACGCCCACACGCTGGCCTCGCTCGACGCCGTCGACGAGCTCGTGGTCACCGACGCCGACCTCGCCGCGGCCGGAGCGCTGGGCGACGAGCTCGGCGTCGCGGTCGCCGACGACACTGCCGCCCTGCTCACAGCCGGGATCGACGGCCTGGTCATCGCCGCCGCCACCCCCGCGCACGCCGCCCTGCTGTCCGAAGGCGTCGCCGCCGGCATACCCACCTTCTGCGAGAAGCCCGTCGCCGCGACCCTCGACGAGACCCTCGCGCTGACCAGGCTGGTCGAGCGCTCCGGCGTACCCGTGCAGATCGGCTTCCAACGCCGCTTCGACGCCGGCTACCAGCGGGTCCAGGCGGCGGTAGGCGCCGGCGAGCTCGGCTTCGTCCACACCATCCGCGCCAACACCCACGACCAGGCGCCGCCGGCGGCGAGCTACATCGCCACGTCGGGCGGCATCTTCCGTGACTGCTCGGTGCATGACTTCGACGTCGTACGCTTCGTGACCGGCCGCGAGGTCGCCACCGCGTACGCCACGGGCGCCAACCAGGGCGCCGACTTCTTCACCTCGGCCGGCGACGTCGACACCGGAGGCGCCCTGCTGACCCTCGACGATGGCACTATCGTGCTGGTCTCCGCGACCCGCTACAACGGCGCCGGCCACGACGTGCGTCTCGAGGTGCTGGGGGAGAAGGGCTCACTCGGCGTCGGCCTGGACCACTCGCTGGCCCTCGACTCGGCCGAGACCGGCGTCGACTTCCCGGCCGGCCCTCGCCACTGGTCCTTCATGGACCGCTTCCAGCCCGCCTACAGGGCCGAGCTGGCCGCGTTCGTCGATGTCGCCCGCGGCGCCGCGCCGTCACCTTGCACGGTCCGCGACGCCTTGGAGGCGTTCCGGGTGGCCGAGGCGTGCGAGCTGTCCCGCGCGTCCGGCCGCCCGATCACCCTCGCCGAAATCCCGGGCGCATGAGCCCTGGCGACGCACCCTGGGCTACGAGCGCAATGACAGCAACCAAGCCACACCCGCCCCGACGACGCGGCGGATGGAGAAAGGCAGACCCCTCATGACACGCAAACTTCGGACATCCTTACTGGCGGCCGGCGCCGCGGCCGCGCTTGCCCTGGCTGCGTGCAGCTCCAGCGGCGGCAAGCAGGAAACCGACGACACCCCCGCCGCCGGCGCCGCCACCACCCCGCGGATGACGGTCGCGTTCATCACCCACTCCGGTCCCGGCGACACGTTCTGGGACCTGGTCCGCAAGGGCGCCGAGGACGCGGCCAAGAAGGACAATGTGGAGCTCCAGTACCAGGCCGATCCCGACGGTCCCGGGCAGGCCAACCTGGTGCAGTCCGCGATCGACAAGAAGGTCGACGGCATCGCGGTCACCCTCGCCAAGCCCGACGCGATGAAGGCCAACGTCACCAAGGCCGCCCAGGCTGGCATCCCGGTCGTCGCCCTCAACGGCGGCATCGACGCCTGGCAGGGCATGGGCGTGCTCGGCTACTTCGGCCAGGACGAGAAGATCTCCGGCCGGGCCGCCGGGCAGAAGATTGGCGCCGACGGCGGCAAGAAGGCCCTCTGCGTCATCCACGAGCAGGGCAACGTCGGCCTCGAGGCGCGCTGCGACGGCGCCAAGGAGAGCTTCCCCAACACCGAGAAGGTGTACGTGACGGGCACCGACATGCCCGGCGTCCAGGCGGCCATCACGTCCAAGCTGCAGCAGGACAAGGCGATCGACCGGGTGCTGACGATGGGCGCGCCGTTCGCGTTGGCCGCCGTGCAGTCGGTCAAGGACTCCGGCAGCTCGGCCAAGGTGGTCACCTTCGACACCAACAAGGAGCTCGTCGCCGCCATCAAGTCCGGCACCGTGCAGTGGGCCGTCGACCAGCAGCCGTACCTGCAGGGCTATCTCGCCGTCGACAGCCTCTGGCTCTACAAGACCAACGGCAACACGATCGGCGGCGGCCAGGCGACCCTGACCGGGCCGGCGTTCATCGACAGCGGCAATGTGGCGTCGGTCGAGCAGTACGCCAACAACGGCAAGCGGTGAGCACCGCGACTGACGTGGCGGCGACCCGGGACGACCGGGTCGCCAGCCGCCCGCTCGCGGCCCGGATGCTCAGCCGCCCGGAGGTCGGGTCGCTGGTCGCCGCCGTGGTCATCTTCCTGCTCTTCATGGCCGTCGCCGAGCCGTTCCGCAACGTCGCCAACATCGGCACCATCCTCTATGGAGCGTCGACGATCGGCATCATGGCCGTACCCGTGGCGCTGCTCATGATCGGCGGCGAGTTCGACCTGTCGGCCGGCGTGGCCGTGACCACCGCGGGCCTGTCCGGGTCGTTGCTGGCGTGGAACTTCGGCCTCAACGTCTGGGTCGGCGTGCTGTTCTCGCTGGTGCTCGCGGTCGCGATCGGGGCGTTCAACGGCTGGTTGCTGCTGCGCACGGGCCTGCCGAGCTTCCTGGTCACGCTCGGCACGTTCTTCATCCTGCAGGGCGTCAACCTGGGCGTGACGCGGCTCGCGACGGGCAACGTGGCCAGCGCCGGCATCAGCGACATGGACGGCTTCGCCAGCGCCCACGCGGTCTTCGCCTCACAGCTCACCATCGGCCCGGTCAACTTCAAGATCACCATTTTGTACTGGCTGGTGCTGACCATCATCGGCGCGTACGTGCTGCTGCGTACCCGAATCGGGAATTGGATCTTCGCGGTAGGTGGTGACGCGGCCGCGGCCCGGGCCGTCGGCGTGCCGGTGCGCTCGACCAAGGTCGGCCTGTTCGTGGCGGTCGGCTTCTGCGCGTGGTTGTCGGGCATGCACCTGCTGTTCCAGTTCAACACGGTGCAGTCGGGCGAAGGCGTCGGCAAGGAGTTCATCTTCATCATCGCCGCGGTCATCGGCGGGTGCCTGCTCACCGGCGGCTACGGCTCGGTGGTCGGAGCGTCGATCGGCGCGCTCATCTTCGGGATGACCCAGCTCGGCATCAACTACGCCGGCTGGAACCCCGACTGGTTCCGCACGTTCCTCGGAGTGATGCTGTTGCTGGCGACGATCGTCAACCTGTACGTGAAAAGGCGGGCTGACCTGCGATGACCATCCTCGAGCTGGAGAACGTGGGCAAGAGCTACGGCAACGTGCACGCGTTGCGTGGAGTGAGCCTGTCCGTGCGGCAGGGCGAGGTCACGTGCGTGCTGGGCGACAACGGCGCGGGCAAGTCGACGCTGATCAAGATCGTGTCGGGTCTGCACGCACACACGTCCGGGTCCGTGCTACTCGATGGTGAGCCGGTCCACTTCGGATCGCCGCGCGACGCGCAGGATCAAGGGATCGCGACCGTCTATCAGGACCTGGCGTTGGCGCCACTCATGGCGGTGTGGCGGAACTTCTTCCTCGGCAACGAGCTGCGCAAGGGCTTCCTGCGGACGCTCGACATCGCTGCGATGAAGCGGATCTGCGCCGACGAGCTGTCGAAGATGGGCGTGTCGATTCCCGACCTGGACCGACCGGTGGCGTCGCTGTCAGGCGGGCAGCGGCAGTGTGTGGCGATCGCGCGGGCCATCTACTTCGGAGCGCGCGTCATCATCCTCGACGAGCCGACGGCCGCGTTGGGGGTGAAGCAGTCAGGGGTGGTGCTGCGCTACGTGGTGAAGGCCCGCGACGCCGGCCTCGGCGTCATCTTCATCACCCACAACCCACACCACGCCTACCTGGTCGGCAACCACTTCGTCATCCTGAAGCTGGGCCGGGTCGTGCTCGACGCGCACCGTGACGAGCTGACCCTGGACCAGCTGGCCGCCGAGATGGCGGGCGGCGACGAGCTGGCCGAGCTCAGCCACGAACTGCGTGGCGTGGACGCGGGCAAGGTCGTGCCGCCGGCGTCGGGCGCTGTTTCGTGACGGGCCCACTCCGGGTCGGTGTGGTCGGCGCCGGCGTGATGGGCGCCGACCACGCACGCCGGCTCGCCTCCCGGGTCACCGGCGCGGTGTTGGCCGGAGTCGCTGATCCCGTTCCGGAGCGGGCTGCGGCCGCCGGTGTGCGGGTGTTCTCGTCGCCACTGGAGCTGATCGGCTCCGCTGATGTGGGCGCGGTGCTCATCGCATCCCCCGGCGCGGTTCACGAGGAACAGGTGCTCGCGTGTCTGGCGGCGAGGAAGTGGGTGCTGTGCGAGAAGCCGCTGACGTTGACGGTGGCGTCGGCTCAGCGCCTTGTCGCGGCCGAGGCCGCGGCCGGACGGCCGCTGGCGCAGGTGGGGTTCATGCGGCGCTTCGACCCGGCGTACACGCGGCTTCACGGATTGTTGCCTTCTTTGGGCCGGCTCCTGCTGCTGCACAACGTCCACCGGAACGTCTCCGCGCCGGCGTCGTTCACCTCCGAGATGATCGTGCGGGACTCGTTGGTGCACGAGGTGGACGTCTGCCGGTGGCTGTTCGCCGACGAGATCGCGGCGGTGAGCGTGCTGTCTCCCGCGCCGTCGGGGCTGGCTCCTGCGGGCGTCCAGGACCCGCAGGTGGCGATCTTCCGAATGGCGGGCGGCGGCATCGCGACCACGGAGGTCTTCATCAACAGCCAGGTGGGGTACGAGGTGCGGTGCGAGGCCGTCGGTGAGAGGGGCTCGGCGTTCGTGCCCGCCTCCCCGGCGCCGGACTTCCTGGTGCGCTTCGCATCGGCGTACGACATCGAGGTCCAGTCCTGGGTCTCGGCCTGCCTGCGAGGCGAGGTAGTCGGGCCGGGCCTCCAGGATGGACTCGCGGCCACCGCGGCGAGCGAAGCAGGCGTACGGTCGTTGCGGAACGGCGGCTCGCCGGTCGCCGTCCGTGACGTCTTCTGAGGTGCGCGATGGACGAGCCGATGCAGGCCCTACTCGCTGAGTTGTACGCCGACGGCGTGCACCACGACGCCGCCGAGCCCGATCGCCTGCTGCGCCGCCGCAACCTCGAGCCGGACACGGCGGCGCTGCTGGCTCAGCTCGTCCGGATCAGCGGTGCGCGGCGGATCGTCGAGATCGGCACGTCCAACGGCTACTCGACGATCTGGCTCGCACTGGCGGCGCGGGACGTGGGCGGCCGGGTGATCAGCGTCGACACGCAGGAGTGGCCCGGCGTGCGGCAGAACCTGCGCCGCGCCGGTGTGTCGGTCGACCTGCGTCTGCTCGAGGCCGGCGCCTACCTGGCCGACCTTCCGTCAGGCAGCGTCGACCTGCTCTTCCTCGACGCGGAGCGGACCGAGTACGCGAGTTGGTGGCCACATCCGCTGCGGGTGTTGCGTCCCGGGGGAGTGCTGGCAGTGGACAACGTCCTGTCCCACCCGACCGAGGTCGAGGACTTCCTGGCGCTGGTGGCCGCGGACTCCCGCTGCCGCTCGGCGACGGTCCCGGTCGGGAAGGGGCTGTCGGTCACCTGGCGGGGCCACTGACCTCGCGTCGATCAGCGGTGGCCCGGCGCGAGGTGTTCGCGGGGCGCTCGTCGAGCAGGAGGGCGGCGACGGCTCCCGGCGCTTGGCGCATCGCGTTGTGACCGGTCGGCAGGTCGTGGACCTGCCAGGCGGGGTCGGCGTCGAGTCGGTCACGCACCTGCGTGAACGGCGTGCCGTCCCAGCCGGAGCAGTAGACGAAATCGCGGCGGGCGACGGTCGCGGACGTGCCGGTGAGCCGGATCGTCTGCAGGAACGAGGCGAGGGGATGGGGCCGCCGGCGGGGATCGCCGCCGGCCGGCGGCCGGACGGCGTAGCCCGTGTCGGCGGCACCGGCGACGAACATCTGCCGGTACTGGTCGGTCGTCAGGGACCAGCACGACTCGCCGTCGCGCGGGACGTAGGCGTCGAGATGGACCACCCGTGCGACCCGACCGGCGGCGCGGTCCGCGGCGGCGGTGATCACCATGCCGCCGTAGCTGTGGCCGACGAGGGTCGCGTCGGTGGTGTGGGCACGGTCGAGCAGCCGGAGGACGTCGTCGGCGTGCGTGTCGAGGTTGGCCGCCGCCACCGTGCTGGCGTCGTCGTCGGGCCGCAGACCCGTCAGGGTCAGGGCATGCACGGGATGGCCGGCACCCTCCAACAGTGGCACGACCGCCTCGAAGGACCACGCGCCGTGCCAGCCGCCGGGAACGAGGACGAACGTCGCCATGTGCTGCTCCGTTTCGCGAGCGGGTTCTGCGTACGGAGCAATGTCACCAGGTCAACGTGTGGCGTGCTACCGATAGGATGCCATCTGATGCCGATTCGCGGCCAAACCCGACGAGCCGCCGAAGTGACCTCGCAGATGTGGCCCTCCGGCGGCAGGCACCTGTGGCCCTCCGGGCGGGCGGGCGCCGCGCAGTCGCACGCGCGGGGGCATCTGGTCTATGCCGCCAGCGGCGTCCTGGCGATCCACACCGAGCGCGGCACGTCGATCGTTCCCGCCAACCGGGTCGCCTGGACGCCGGCCGGTGTCGCGCACCGCCATCGCGCCCACGGCGACACCGACATCCGGGTCGTGTTCCTCGCCCCTGCCGTGGCGCGGCTCATGCCGGACCATCCGGCCGTGTTCCTGGCCTCGGGCCTGGCCCGCGAGGTCGTCCTCGCCTTGACCGGCTCCGGCGCGGCTCTTGCCTACAGCGGCTCCGCGCGTGCTCGCCTCGTCCGGGTGCTGGCCGATGATCTTCGCGAGGCACCGGAACAACCGCTGCGTCTGCCCGAGCCGCAGGACGACCGGCTGCACGCCATCGCCGCCCTGCTGCACGAGAACCCATCGGACAGCGCGTCGCTCGCCGAGATAGGGAAGCGGATCGGAGCCAGCACCCGCACGCTCAGCAGGCTTTTTCGCGACGAGCTCGGCATGACGTTCTACGAATGGCGCACCCAGCTGCGCGTCTATCACGCGCTGGTGCTCCTCGGCGACGGCTACGACACGACCCGGACGGCGCATGCCTGCGGATGGGCCAACCCCAGCGGCTTCATCGCGGCTTTCACCGACATCATCGGGACGACCCCGGGCCGCTACCGGGCCGACAACGTGCCTGGCGCCACCCGGCAGGCAGGTGTCCACACAGGGGGTGAGCCCCACCGCCGATCCACGGGCTAGGCCCAGCGACGTGGTCCCCGTATCCCGGCGAGCATGACTGGCATGACCAATCGCAGCAACACGCACAGCGTCTCTCGTCGGAGCGTCCTGCGGGCAGGGCTGGCCGCAGGCGCCGGAGCGGTCGTTGGACTGACGCAATCTCCGCCGGCGGGCGCGACGAGGCGAGCCGCGGTCGCGTTCGTCGGCGCGACGGTGATCGACACCTCCGGCGGACCGTCGCGACCCGACCAGACCGTGGTCGTCGAAGGGGATCGGATCAGCCGGCTCGGTGGGCGGCGAGACGTCCGCGTCCCGCCTGCCGCGACGGTCGTCGACGGCACGGGCAGGTTCCTGATCCCGGGTCTGTGCGACATGCACGTCCACAGTGACATCTACGAAGGGATCATCCCGCCGCTGTATATCGCGAACGGAGTCACGACCGTCCGCGAGATGTCCGGAGCCGACCATCTGCACCGATGGCGGGATCAGGTCGACGCCGGCACCCTGCTGGGTCCAGCATCGATCATCGCGAGCCCGCTGATCGACGGCGCACCGGGTCTGTGGGCGGGCCTCAACGCCGTCTCGTACATCGAGGTGACCACCGAGGCGGAGGCACGCGCCGCGGTCCGCCGTGTGGTGCGCGACGGCGCCGACTTCGTCAAGGTCTACTCGCGACTGTCGCCGCGCGCCTACTTCGCTGTCGCTGACGAGGCGCGACGCCAGCGTGTCCCGTTCGTGGGGCACTGCCCCGACAACGTGCCGATCACGCGGGCCAGTGCGGCGGGGCAGCGCAGCCTCGAGCACATGTGGGGGACGTGGTATTCGACCTCCGGCCGCGAAGCGGAGCTACGCCGGGCGATCGCCGACATTCGGATCGAGGCCGGCGACTACAACAACTGGTTCAACCAGATCCACCCGGTGAACTGGCTGGCCGCCAACAGCATCGATCCCGGCAAGGCTGCCGCGGTCTTCGCCGAGTTCGTCGCGAACGGGTCCCGACAGGTCCCGACCCTGATCGCGATGCGGGCGATCGCGATGCCCGACGAGGTGTCGCGCACCGACGCCCGCCTCAAGTACCTGCCTGCCGTCACGGCGCAGGAATGGTGGTGGGCGTTGGACGAGTTGTTCGCGGCCGGCCGCGGCCCGACGGAGGTCGCCCAGCACCGGGAGCTCTTCGACCGGCAGCTCGAGCTGGTCGACGCGATGCGCCGGGCCGGGGTGCCGATGCTCGCGGGCACCGACAGTGCCACGCCGGGATGCTTTCCGGGCTTCGCCCTCCACGACGAGCTGGCGCTGCTGGTGCGGGCTGGTCTGAGCCCGCTGGAGGCGCTGCAGGCGGCGACCCTCGAACCGGCACGGTTCCTCGGCCGGCAGGACCACGAGGGCACGATCCGTCGCGGCAACGTCGCCAACCTCGTGCTGCTGGACGCCGACCCGCTCGACGACATCCGCAACACCCAACGGATCCGGGCAGTGGTCGTGCGAGGCAGACTCGTCTCCGCCGAGGACCGCACGCGCATGCTCCTGGAGGTCGAGGCCGCCGCGAGGCAGGTTCCCGCCGATGCCGCGGCTACGGTGGGCTGTCCCTGCATGGGGCCGGCACGCCGGCGCGACGCCTCGTGACCGCTCGGCCCCCGACCCGCCTCCTCGGGCCTGTCGCGCGCGTCGAGCCGACCACGCGTGCGCTGAACGAGCGGCTCCGACTGACGGTCGTGTCGACCGGCTACGCGCTGAGCGCGGCGCCCGCCCTGGCCGTGGGGATCGCGGTGGTCCTCTCGGTGCCGCTCGCTCTGATCGGCGTCGGCTTTCCCGTCGCGCTGGTCGCGGTGCCGTCCGCCGCCGCGCTCGCCGGCGTGCACCGGCGGGTCAGCGGGGCGCTGCTCGACGACGAGATCCCCGCCGCGTACGCGGACACGTCCAATCGCGGCCTGCTCGCCCGGCCCGTGCGCTGGCTGCGCGACGGCGCACGGTGGAGGGACGTCGCCCTCGTGTGGTTCTCCGCCACCGGCGGGCTCGCCCTGTCGGCCCTGTCTCCGCTGCTGCTGGTCGCCCCTGTCCCGTACCTCGTCTGGTTCGTCGTCGATCCCGGCTGGCCGGGAACCCTGCTGCTCGGCGCCGGCGGACTGGGCCTGCTCGTGTGGTGGATCACCACGCCGGCGCTGACGCGAGCCCGGGCGGTCGCCGAACGGGCGATCCTCGGCGGGTCGCGGCTGGCCGAGCTCGCGCGCCGGGTCGAGCGGGTCACCGCGTCGCGCGACGAGACCCGCGACCTGTCGGCCGCCGAGATCCGCCGCATCGAACGCGACCTGCACGACGGCGCCCAGGCCCGCATGGCGGCGGTGGGCATGAGCGTCGGGCTGGCCGGCAAGCTGCTCCGCAGGGATCCGGACGCCGCCGCCGACCTGCTGGAGGAAGCTCGCCGGACCACCCTCGACGCACTGGAGGACCTGCGCTCGGTCGTACGCGGCATCCATCCACCCGTGCTCGCGGACCGCGGCCTGGGCGGGGCGATCGAGGCGCTGGCCTTGGCGGTGCCGCTGCCGGTCGCGGTGTCGCTGACCGGCATCGGGCGGCTGCCCGCCCCGGTCGAATCGGCCGCGTATTTCGCCGTCGCCGAATGCGTCGCCAACGCCGTCAAGCACTCCGCGGCCACCCGCGCGTGCGTGCGCGGCGTCCACGACGGGACGCGCGTGCGGCTCACGGTCGGCGACGACGGTCGCGGCGGCGCGGACGCGACCGGCTCAGGCCTGGTGGGCGTGGCCCGGCGGTTGGCCGCGTTCGACGGTTCGTTGGCGGTCGACAGCCCACCCGGCGGCCCCACGATCGTCACGCTGGACATCCCGTGTCCGACCTAGCGCGCCTGCGGGCGGTCGTGGCGGAGGACCAGGCACTGCTGCGGGTCGGGCTGACCCGCATTCTCGAAGCCGACGGCATCGCCGTCGTCGACGCCGTCAAGGACGCGGCAGCCCTGGCCACGGCGCTCACCGCGGACGACATCGGCGTGGCGGTCGTCGACGTGCGGCTTCCTCCCACACACGCGACCGAGGGACTCGAGGCGGCGATCGCGGCCCGCGCCGTCCGGCCCGGGCTGCCCGTGCTCGTGCTCAGCCAATGGGTCGAACCGCTCTACGCCCGCGAGCTGCTCGCCTCCGGCGAAGGCGCGGTCGGCTATCTGCTCAAGGACCGCGTCGCTGACGTCGACGCGTTCCTCGGAGCCGTCCGGCAGGTCGCCGGCGGCGGCACCGTCCTGGATCCCGAGGTCGTCGCCGCGCTCGTCAGCCGGCGCGTCCGCCCGCTGGACCGGCTGACCTCGCGCGAGCGTGACGTGCTCACCCTGATGGCCGAGGGACGGTCCAACGCCGCGGTCGCCGACCGCCTCTCGATCACCGAGAAGGCCGTCGGCAAGCACATCAACAACATGTTCGCCAAGCTCGACCTGCCACCGGCGGCCGACGACAACCGCCGTGTCCTTGCCGTCCTCGCCTGGCTCAACGCCGGTTGACCTACTCGCGAAAGGCCCCGACCGCCGGTCGGGGCCTTTCGTCAACGGCCGGTCAGTCGGCCTGGATCCGCTTGAGGTGCTCCTGCAACCGGTCGAAGAACTCGACCCACCCTGCCTTGGCACCCTCCGCGTGTGCCTCGTCGGTGTTGACGCCCGCCTGGTGGAACCGCATGCGCGTGCCGGCACCGGCCTCCTCGAAGTCGACGGTGACCACGGACGCGATCGCGCCGTCCGTGTTGTCGGGGTCGCCGGTGGTCAGCACCAGCCGACCCGGTGCGGCTATCTCGCGGTAGGTGCCGTCCAGCGGGTGGGCCTCACCGTCCGGGGTGACGATGCTGGCGGTCCACTTTCCACCCGGACGCAGGTCCATGGAGACCAGCTCGACCGGCGTCTTGAGCGCGCGGGGACCGAACCACTGGGAGAAATGCTCGGGCGTGGTCCACGCCGCGAACACCAGCTCCGGCGGAGCGTCGTAGTCGCGAATGATCGTGTATTCCTGGGTGAATGCGGGGCCGTCCGTCATAGGTCGATTGCCCTTCCTGCGCGGGTGTGTTCGATCACCGCTTGTCTAACAGCTCGGCGGCCCTTCGGCATGCCCCGACAGCGAGTTCGAACGAAGTCGAACAGTCGGTTCGCGCGTTCGAGCGAGCGCGAGGAACGCCCGACCGGCGGGGGACAGGTGAGTCGAGGTGCTCCAGGCCATCGCGATCCGCCGTTCGACGGGCGGCGACAGCGCGATCGTGACGGCCGTGTCGCGCGCAGCGGCGACGCCGGCGGGCAGCACCGCGGCGCCGACGCCGGCGGCCACGAGGTCCGCCAGCATGGTCAGGTCGGTGGTCTCGGCGACGATCCGGGGAGTGAACCCCGCCGCCGCACACTCCCGCTCGAGCACGGCGCGCAGGCCGCTGCCTTGCACCAACGAGGCCAGTGCGTGCTCCCGCAGGTCCGCCACCGCGACGTCCGTCCGCTCGGCCAGTGGGTGATCGGCTGCTGCCAGGACCACCAGCGGTTCGGATGCGACGAGCTCGACCGTGACACCCGGCGGTGGGGTCTCGGCCAGGCCGACGAAGGCGATGTCGACCTGGCTGGTCGCCACTGCCGCGAACAGCGCGCCGGGATCGTCGGCCAGCGCGGCGATGCGTACCCGCGGATGCTGTCGATGGAAGTCGCCGAGCAGGGCGGCGATCCGCTCGTCCGGCTGGGCCTGGACGAACCCGATGGTCAGCGTGCCGGTCAACAGCTCGCTGAGCGCGCCCACCGCCGCCTTCGCGTGCTCCACGGTCGCCAGCGCAGCCCGGGCGTGCGGAAGCAGCGCCTCTCCGGCCGCTGTCAACGACACCGCCCGCGTGCCCCGGTGGAACACGGGCTCGCCCAGCTCCCGCTCGAGCCGGCGGATCTGCTGGCTCACCGCGGGCTGGGCGACCCGCAAGCTCTGCGCGCCGCGCGTGAATCCGCCCTCGTCGACCACGGCGAGGAAGTAGGCGAGTTGCCGCAGCTCCACCGAACCCCACCTCCATCACGATTGCTTATCGGATCGATCGTAAAGTGGTCTTCGACATATGGGTACGGACGCTTTTACGGTCAGTGCATGACCAAGACGCAGAAGTTCGCGCGGCGAGCGACGACCACTGTGATCGCCTGGCTCGCCGCCTACGTGATCGTTACTCTCGTGATCCACGCCGGAGGCAGCGCGCTGGCGGCGGCTCCGCGCGGCACGCAGACCCTGGTCGTCAGCGGCACCCTGGTCGTCGCGATGGTCAACGGTGTGATGCCGGCGATCGGCGGCCTCGTCGGGCGCATCTTCGCCGACCGGGCAAAGCGCGGCGTCAGGGCCTGACGTCGATCCGCCGGGACGCCGCTCGTTCAGAGCCGGTCGAACGGTGCGGCGTACCGGAAACGGCCGGTCTGGCCTTCGTACTGGCTGAGGGTTCGGACCTGGAAGTGCTCACCCCATGCGGAGACCGGCGCGGCTATCCCTAGCGGTTGGGCCGGGACGAAGCCGAACCGGCTGTAGTAGGCAGGGTCGCCGAGCAGCGCGACCAGGGGCTCGCCGAGCGCGTCGGCCGCGCCGAGGACAGCGTGCACGAGGGCGCTACCCACGCCGGCTCGCTGGCGGCGCGGGAGCACACTCAGCGGCCCGAGCGCCAGGACCGGCCCGGCCTCGACATGGGCGCGCGTCGCGAGAACGTGGCCGACGACTTCATCGTCCTCGATCGCGACCAACGACAATTCCGGGATCCAACCTGGATCGTCGCGCAGCCACGAAACGAGCGTGGCCTCGCCGGGATCACCGCCTGGCTCCGCCGGCGGTGCGCTGTACGGCAGACCGCGGAACGCGGCCGCCGTGACCGCGTGGATCGCGTCGATGTCGTCGGAGCGTTCACGTCGAACTATCACCACCGAACCATCGGGCCCTCGCTCTCCGTCGTCAACGGATTTTGCGCAGCAGCCGCGACGACAACCTTGAGGGCTGTCACCCGGCGGCTCGTGGTTCGGTTCTCCGAACCGGACGTTTCCGTGGCAGCACCATCGGCACGCGCCGCCTGGCGCCGAAGGATGGGCATAGCCCAACCGATCGACGTTCGGGAGACGAAGATGACCGACGCGAGCTCGCAAGCCCGCACACCCGCCGCGGCACGTCCGACACCGTCGGGAGCCCGCCGATGGACACGCCTGGCCGGCCGATCGTCCCTCTACTGCGCGCTCCTGCTTCCGGTTTCCCTCGCGGCCCTGGCGGCGGCCATCGCGGGCCGGCGGGGTTCGGCCGTCGCGTGGTGGCGGGGACTACGCGTCAGATTGCTCGACGGCTCCGCGGTGCCCGCACGGCAACCGCGGACCACGGCGGTCGTCGCACACGCGCTGGTCAGCCTGGCCCTCGGGCTGGTCGCGCTGGTGCCGCTCGGCGTCCAGGTGCTCTTCGTCCTGCGCGGCCTGCTCTACGGTCTCGTGGACCGCGGCCCGTACGACCACTCCTGGGGTGGACCCAGCCGCGGAGGCGCCTGGGTCGCCCACATCGCGGCCGGCATCCCGGAGGTGCTGGCCGCTCTGGCCGTCCTCGTCGGCATCGCCGCGCTGCACCAGCGACTCACGGCGTCGCTGGACGGCGTCCGGCGACCTCGATGGCTGCTGCCGACCGTCGCAATGACCGTCCTCGCGACCGCACTGCTGTTCGTGGCCTGGACCCGGCAGTTGTGAGCCGGCTACCGGCTCTCGAGGAAACGCAGCACGGCGAGCACCCGCCGATGGTCGGAGTCGGACGCCAGCAGGCCGAGCTTGGCGAAGATGTTGGCGACGTGTTTCTCCACGGCACGCTCGCTGACCACAAAGGACCGCGCGATGGCACCGTTGGTGCGGCCCTCGGCCATGAGCGCGAGCACCTCGCGCTCCCTGCGCGTCAGGCGGGACAGGTCGCTGCGCCCGAAGAGCTGGTTGACCACCTCCGGGTCCAGTGCGGTGCCGCCGCCGGCGACCCGGCCCAGGGCGTCCACGAACTCGTCGACGTCGCCGACCCGTTCCTTGAGCAGATAGCCGACCCCGGCCGCTCCACCGGCCAGCAACTCGTCGACGAACCGGCGCTCGACGTACTGGGAGAACAACAGGACACCGACGCTCGGGTACGCGCGGCGAATCGCGATCGCGGCCCGCAGCCCTTCGTCGGTGTGGGTGGGCGGCATGCGGATGTCGAGCACGGCGACATCGGGCTGCCACCGTTCGACCACGGCCTCCAGATCGACGACGTCGCCGACGACGGTGGACTCGTGTCCGCGCATCGCGAGCAGCTGGGCCAGCCCGTCACGCAGGATGGACGAGTCCTCGGCGATCAGAACACGCATCGTCGACTCACGGCCGGGTGGGCAGGACGACGCTCACCATCGTGGGGCCTCCCCGTGGGCTGATGACAGTCAATGTCCCGTCCACGGTAGCGACCCGGGCCGCGAGTCCGCGCAACCCGCTGCCGGCCGCCTCGTCCGCTCCGCCGCCACCGTTGTCGGTCACGACCAGCCGCAGCATGCCAGCGGACTGGGAGATCGCGACGGTGGCGGCGCCGGCGTCGCTGTGCTTGGCCACGTTGGTCAGCAGCTCGGCGACACAGAAGTACGCGATCGACTCGATCGCCGGCGCGGGCCGGTCGTCGATCGCGATGTCGCAGTCGACCGGCACCGGGCTGCGGGCGGCCAGGGTGGCCACGGCGGCGTCGAGGCCGTTGTCGAGGATCGGCGGATGGATGTCGCGGATCACGTCCCGCAGGTCGACGATGGCGTCCTGGGCGGTGGCCCGGGCCGACCGCAACAGGTCACGGGTGCGCGGCGGCGCGGTGGTGAGCAACTCGCCCAGCATGGCCAGGTTCATCGTCACCGCGACCAGGCGTGCCTGGACGCCGTCGTGCAGGTCCCGCTCGATGCGCCGCAGCGTCGTGGCGGCGTTCTCGACGGCCGCGGTGCGGCTGCGCTCCAGAGCCGCGATGCGGGCGGTGCGGTCGTCGCGGCTGAGCAGGGCACGCAGCAGGAGACGGTCGAGAACCAGCACCGCTCGCACGCTCCGCGGTGCCAGGGCCAGCAACGCCGCACCGCCGGCGGCGAACAGCGCCACGCCGGGCCAGGTGTCGATCATGATGTTGCCGACCAGCAGCCCATGTCGCCCGCCGACGGTGCTCTGGTTCAGATCCAGCGCGTGCTGGACGGGGGCGGTCACCGCGACGAGGCCCCACGACCAGGTGAACAGCACGACCGACAGCTCGAGCAGGGACAGCGGCAGAGCCACGACGTGAAAGGCGACGGCCCGCCACCCGGGTCCGTCGCGCAACCCGGCGCGTAGTCGCAGGAACACTCCCGGGTCGGCGCGGAACGGCGGTGGCGCCACGACGACCTCGCCGATCAAGCGTGCGGCCAGGGCGCGGCGCGCGCGGGCGAACGCGCGGGTGGCAGGCACCATGGCCGCCAGCACCGGCACGCCGAGCGCGGTGACGGACAGGACCGCGGCGACCACGGCGCCGATCAGCACCCAGGCGAATCCCAGCGCGGTCACCGGTGCGGTGACCAGCACGTAGGCCAGTTCCCTGCTGGTGCGACGCACCCGCGACCACCACCGTCCGGCCATCGCGCCATTGTGTCGAACCTGGGCGTACCCGTGCGCCCGTGTCCGGGTTCAGGGGTGTTCGAGATCGTTCGAATCCATTCGAAAGCCTTGTCACGTCGCTCGCGCGGTGGGGATGGTCCTGGGGTCCGCCCGCCCGGCGGTGGACTCGACGAAGGGTGGCGGTGTTGGCTGGCACGGTGAGTCGTAGGGCAGCGTTGGGGCTGGGCACAGCGGCGACGGCGGGGGCGGTTCTGGGACTGGGCACACCGGCGGGCGCGGCCGCCCGGGGTGTTACGCCCCGCGACAAGGTCGCGAACGCGTACCGGTCCGAGCGGTCGAGGGCGGGAGGGAACTGGCATTCCTACGTCACCGTCGCCGGTGCGAGCGCACCGCAGGTCGCGGTGGAGGAGGACGCGGACACGATCGTCGAGGCGTACAGCGTCAACAAGATCGCCGTCGCCACCGCGGTGCTGGACAAGGTCGACCGCGCGCTGCTCACGCTCGACCAGCGCGTGGACGTCACCGCGGCGATCGTCGTACCCGGTGGTGACGGGATCTTCAGCCTGGACAGCGCGTACCCGAGCTCGGTGACCCTCGGCCACGCCCTGGCCGCGCTGCTGACGGTCTCGGACGATACCGCGGTGCGCCTGTGCGGTCTGGTGTGTCCGGCCGCCGAGCTCAACCAGATCCTGGTCGACAAGGGATTCCCGAAGACCCAGGTCCAGCCGGTCGCGAACCCGAACCGGTTCTTCCTGGGCACCAGCAGCGCGCGGGAGACCCACCGCATGCTGCAGGCGCTGACCGCCGGCACGCTGCTGTCGCCGTCCAGCACGAGCTTCCTACTCAGCGTGCTGCGCTCGCCGATCGCGTTCACGGACGGGATCCGCCGCACGATGTCGTCGGACGACCGCGCACGGATCGCGACGAAGGCCGGCTGGTTCGGCGACGCCCGCCACGAGGCCGGAGTCATCTTCAGCGCGGCCGGCGCTCCCGTCCTGACGTACGTGCTGTTCGCCGACGGGCAGGCGAACCCGGACGACTTCGGCGCCACCCATCCGGCCGTTCAGGCCCGGGCGGCCATGGGACCCCGGTTCCTGGCCGCGGCCAACGGCATCACCACCACGACCGCGACCACGATGCACCGACCGCGCGCCCAGCGGCCCAGCAACGGCGGCTGACGCCTGACCCGATCAGGTCGGGCGCCCCGTAGCGCCCTGCCCCGATCGGCTCGGGCAGATGAGCTTCGTCAGCCGGTCAACGAGTCCGCGTGGGGACGTCCAGACCACGCCGGCGAGACTCGGATCGATCTCCGGGACCGGCAACGCTGCGCCGTCCTCACCGCGGTCGCCACCATGCTCGACGGGGGCCGGGTCATCGGCACCGATTGGTGGCGGTCGGTGGACCGACCCGGCCGCCACGATGACCAACGCGGCGGGCGAAGTCGCCACCGACAGCCTCGTCACCGCAGATCTGCGGGCGCTGCCGTTGGCCGGCGGCGGCGTGGACGTGGTGGTGAGCCGTCTTACAACATCGCGCCAAGGGTCAGGGGCCGATCATCGGCGAACGTACGCGGCAGAGTTCGAAGCAATCGGTCTGAGCGGTGTGGGGGTCCGAGAGCTTGGGTGGCGGTTCTGGTGCCGTGGACCCTGGGCGCGCACCTGGGTCGTGACCGCGACCCGGCCCGCCACCTCGACGCGGCCGACGTCGAAGGTTCAGGCTCGCCCGGGTCTGCCCGGCGGCCTGGTTAGGCGGTGGCGTTGCCCTCGACCAGCGCGGCGGTGACGTCGAGCTCGATGAGCTGGCCGGGGAAACCGAGTCGGGAGACGCCGAGCAGGGTGCTGGCGGAGGTGAAGGCGGGGGAGAGAGGGGAGTCGAGCAGGCGGCGCCAGACGTCCCCGAGGGAGCGGTCGGCATCGTCGGTCACGTAGATGACGGTCCGAACGACGTCTGCGGGGGTGGCGTTGACGCCCGCGAGGGCGGCTAGCGTGTTGGCGACGACCTGCTCGACCTGCGTGAACACGTCGCCACCCCCGACAAGATCGCCCGCGGCGTCGAGAGGACACTGCCCGGCGAGGTAGGCCGTCCGCCCGGCCTCGACGACAGTGACATGGTGGTAACCGGGCGTATGGTGCAAACCGTCAGGATTCAACCGGATGATCGTCATGGCAGGCAGTGTGCGCCGGTACGCGAGTGACACGCGAGCGGTTTTGCCCCCCGAGCCGCACCCCCCAACCTGTCGTGTACAGTTTCGCCCGAGCGTCCCGGTAAACTGGGTCCTCGCAGCAAGTCCGGGTGGCGGAATGGCAGACGCGCTAGCTTGAGGTGCTAGTGCCCGTATAGGGCGTGGGGGTTCAAGTCCCCCCTCGGACACTTACCGATCCCCAACGGTGCGGCTCAAGATCGATTTGGGCCCGCACCGTTCGTGTTTCTGGGTCATAAGTCAGGTGGAGACCGAGGTTTCGATAGACCTCGAGTTTGTGTTCGGGTTCAGCGTGGCGCAGCGCGTCGATGAGGTCGCCAAGCTCATCGATGATCGCCGTGATCTGTTCCATCGTAGGTTGGCTGGCGCCGTTGCGTTGTGGGATCGACGGACGTGTTGAACCCGTGTCGGTCCTAGGTCAGATCGCCAGGGCGAGGGCGGCGAACGTCACAGACATCCGTGTCGCAGGCGGGGCATCGATGGCGAGTTCATAATGTCCGCGGCGGAGGTTCTGCGTGAAGGCGTGTCCGGCGATGACCACTTGTGCTGTCTTGTCGGTCCGCAGCCCGCGCATCGGTCTCAACCGGTGTTTGAGCTGGCTGTGATCGGCTTCTATCGGGTTGTTCGCGTACTGCTCGACGTGGTGCCATGCCGACGGGATCAGCTCATCCAGGACGGCGGGGTAGACCGCAGCGGCGTCGGTAACCACCTCGCTGGGCTTCACTTTCAGCGTGGACAGCGCCCGGCGGAAGAACCGCCGGGCCGCGCCGGCGTCGCGGCGTGCCGACACCAGCACGTCGATGACCTGCCCGTATTGGTCGACCGCCCGGTACACGTACCGCCGCACGCCGTTGACCTTCACGTAGGTCTGATCAACGTGCCACCTGTCACCGGGCGAGTGGCGGCTGAATCGGGCGGCGTCGGCCAGCAGCGGGGTGAACCGCTGCACCCACCGGTAGACGGTGACGTGATCGACCACGACCCCGCGTTCGGCCAGCAGCTCCTCCACATCCCGATACGACAGGTTGAAACGCAGATACCAGCGGACCGCGACCACGATCACCTCGGTCGGGAACCGGAACCCGGCGAACGCCGACCTCGGAGGCAACCACGGCCGAGAGCGTGTCGATGACTTCACTGCTCAAGCGTGCCTCGATCATGCCAACGCTCAATGCAACGGAGCCCCACCAACGGCGCCCTCGACCAGGTCGAATGCTTCAAGTACGACCACCAACGCCGCATGACCAACGCCTGGACCCAAGCCGCCACCGGCTGCACCGCCACACCACAGCGCGCCGGCGCCGACCCTTACCAGGTCGCGACGTCACGGGCAACCGCAAAACCCAGACCACCACCACGGCGGCAGGCACCACTACCGCCACCAGCAAACTACCCACAGGCCGGAACGACACAGCCGCACGCGGTCTCATCCGTCGATTACACCGGGGCAGCGAGCCGCCCCAGCGACTCCTTCACCTACAACGCCGGCGGCTACACCCAGACCCGCAAAGTGAACGGCACAGACCAAACCCTGACCTGGGACGCAGAAGGCCACCTCGAAACCACCACTCAAGCCGGCCTCACCACCAGCTACGTCTACGACGCAGACGGCAACCGAATACTCCGCCGAGACGCCAACGGCACCACCCTCTACCTCGGCGACACCGAAATCCACCGCAACGGCACCGCAGCATCAGACGGCACCCGCTACTACTCCCACAACGGCGGCACAGTCGCCGTCCGAACCATGGCCGGCCTCACCTGGCTCTCCGCCGACCACCACGACACCAACCAAGCCACCATCGACTCCGACACCCTGTCAATGACCCGCCGCCGCACCATGCCCTTCGGCGAACCCCGCGGCACCCAACCGGGCACCTGGCCGGGCCAGAAAGGGGTCGTCGGCGGCACCCTCGATCCAACTGGCCTGACTCATATCGGCGCTCGTGAGTACGACCCGACTCAGGGCCGTTTCATCAGCGTCGACCCGCTGTTCGACCTCTCCGACCCGCAAAGCTGGAACGCCTACGCCTACGCCAACAACAACCCGAGCTCAATCACTGACCCCAGCGGCCTAGGCAACGCATGCGTCATCGACGACAGCTGCGGCAACTTCGACCCACGCCAGCCCACCCACCAACCGGACGACGACGATGACGACGACCCGGGCCAAAAGCCGCTACCGACCCAAGAAGACGTCGACAAAGCGCACGACATCGAAAACAAAACGACGCTCGACGTCGTAAAGGAAGCAGCTGGCCAAATCGTCATCAGCCTCCTGGGCATCGACAACATCATGGGCTGCATAGAGGGAGACGCGGGAGCCTGTTTCTGGGCAATGATCGACCTTTTTCCGGTGGGCAAAGCAGCTAGCCGCGCTTGGCGCTCATTGGAAATGATCAAAGGCATCACCAGGGCAATAAGGGCCGTGAAAGCTCTGAATAAAGAGCGCAAGTGGGCGAAAGAAGTTTTGGAAGCTGAGAAGGCGGCAAAGAAAGGGGCCGACGATCTCCTAGCCGGGGCGTGCAAAGTCAACAGCTTTGCGGCGGGGACCTTAGTCCTCATGGCCGACGGCACAACGAAACCCATCGACCAAATCGAAGTCGGAGACCAGCTAACAGTCACCGACCCAGAATCGGGAGTAACGGCGGCCCACAAGGTAACGCAGGTCCACATCAATAACGACACCGCGTTAACCGATCTGACCGTATCCACTGAGGGCACAGGCGCCGTCGTCATCAAAACGACGGATGAGCACCCCTTCTGGAACAACTCGACGGACCGTTGGACCGACGCCGCCGATCTGCGGCCAGGTGACCAGCTTCATTCCATCGATGGGTCGGGAGCAACCCTTGTCGGAACCAGGTCTCGAACCGGCGCCGCCACTATGTACAACCTCACCGTTGACCGGGTTCACACGTACTACGTGCTAGCCGGCAAAACCCCGGTTCTGGTGCATAACACGGGTGGCATGGATGGCTGCTCCGACGCGGCCTACCAAGGCGTTCTGTACATCCGTGATGAAATCGCAAGAGAGGGTGCGGGTGGTAGCCACTCATGGGCGGCGAGAATGTCGGACGACCAACTTGCGGACTACCTGGATGGATTCGTGACTAGGGGCGGTGGGCAGCCGCTTAAGGATGGCGCGATAGGCTGGTATGACGCTGATCGAGGCGTCGCAATCATTCAGCGAGGGGAGTACTCCATGACAGGCTACGAAATGTCGTACGTGGACTTCCTCAGAAAGTTGAAGTAGCTGATGGACATTCGAGTTGGCGATGGCACGGTGGAGGTACGCCTTACGCGCGCCGAGGCGCAGCGACTTCGCGCCTCAATTGCAGCAGGATACGAAGGTGTGTCACGTGCGGAGTATTTCATCCGAACTGGATTATCCGAACCAGCAATGCGGCGTATTGTAGAAAAACTGGGCGACGTCTTGGAACACCCTAGTGACAGCATCTCGATTCCGCTTGATGCTGGTGTTGAAGAGATCGAAAATCCGCGGAGACCGAGACCACGTCGGTGATGTGCGTCCCGGAGCAGCACCGAACTCTCCACGGCCTGGCTTGGCCGTCCGAACAGGACCGGATGATCACCACCTGTCTTGGTCGCGACGCCACGATCCGATTCAAGCATGATTTGAGCTGGCCCCTGCGATGTCATACACAAACCTTCGTCGGAGACGGCTCAACACCTGCACGGCCGGACGACATTCAGCTTGGCCGTCTAGTACCACATCCGGGTTCGAGCATTACCTCAAACTCGCGAAGTGCGCGCCGAAGCGCAGCTCTTCTTATCTGCTGGACTGCGTGGGCCGATCCGAGCGGCGTGATCGCATTCCTGCGGGTGCAGGCTTCTTGATAATCGGTCACGCCATGCGTTGGGAGGCGGCAGGTCGAGGACCGTTCCGACCGATCCGACAAAGCCGATTCGGCCCCGGCGTTGCTGCACGCCGCCAGGGCCAAGGGAGGCTGATCGGGCCAGCTTGCTAGGCGGCGACGAGCCAGTGTAGTCGGGGACGTGGTCCCCGCCCGTCCGGGCGGTGGAGCTTCTTCATCTCCTCGCTCGCCCTGAGCTTCGAGGTCGACGCCTTGGGACAGGCGTTGACCACGATCGGGTGACCTCGATGCTATTCAAGCCCCGCGATCAGTTCCGCGCCACGACGCACCTTGTTGATCCGGTCCGGGTGCGTCTGCTGGACGACGCTGGGGCGGGTCGGCCGGCCGGAAGGGGAGAAGTCCGGGGCGTGTTCATCCAGGAGTGCTGGCGCGCGGAACGCCGGCGGCTTCCAGCGAACGGGTCCGTTTCTGCTACTGGGATCGGCGCGCCGACGGGCCGCGGGCGCCCCACGTCGGCGACCGCCGTGCTGGTCATCGCTACTGACTGTCCACTAATAAGTTTTCGCAACCTGATACATGAGCTCTCGTAGTCGTGTGGGCCGGAACCCTCCGACTCTTCCCGACCGGTGGTGGGATAGACCTTGTTCTCATGCGTCAGAATTCGAGCCTCGGCCGCCACTCGGCGGGCAGATAGTCGAGCACGGTCGTGTCGCGCAGGATCGCCATCCCGGCCTCCGGATGCGGCGCGGTGACGATCTTCGTGAGTGACATGATCACCTGCCAGTCGAGGTCGTCGCCGATTTTGGCTGCGTGCTCGGTCATGGCGGCTAGGACGTCCGGCGCAACGTTGAAACCGAGCTCGGCGGCGAACCGCGCGTAGCGGACCATGGTCCGCGGGTTCCCCGGGATGGTGACAAACGGGTCGATCGGAGGGCGGAGTATCCGCGTCGCGACGTCGGTGGCCGCGCCGTACGGGTCGATCCATCGGGCTCCTGGAAACAACAGAGCGCCCGTGTTGATGGTGAGATCGGCGCACAGGAGCTGGTTGTGCAGCGGATCCTCGTGAAGTAAAGCCGGATCAAATGCCGGGTACCAGTCGCGCGGCGTGTGGAACGTGAGCACCTGCAACTTGAACGCGCCATGAGTCGCCGACACCACGCCGAACCGGTCGAAGCTGCGGGTGGAGTTGCCGGCCCAGTCGGTCAGCAGCGTCTCGGTGTCGTCCTGGTTCGCGTCGCTGATCAGGTCGAAGTCGCGGGGCCGGCGACCGAGCAAGAAGTCCCGCGTCGCGCCTCCGGTCAGGGCGAGCCGGTGGCCGGCGTCCTCGTAGCGGTGCGAGAGCTCCTCGAGAACCGGCAGGACCGGATCATCGATGACCGGTAACAAGGGTACGCGTGGTCCACGCTTCGGCGCCACGGCAGTCCTTACAGCGGTGTCGGGGCGAGGGCTGCCTTCGTGTACGACCAGAGCCTCGTCGGTAGGCGCCGCCGTCATCAGCGCTACCGGATCCGAGATGTCCGGGATCTCCGCAACGGCCTGGCAGGGCGTGCGGGTGTGTTCGCCCAAGCGTTGGCGTTGTGGGGTCTTGGTCGACTCAGGTGGAGGCTTGGCCATGACTGCGATAGTGCCGCACCCCGCTGCAGGGCCGTGTTAGGCCTCTCCGGTTCGCAGACCTTCTTGTGGGTGTAGGCTCTGATGGTGCATATGACCAAGTTTGCAACCAATGTCATGCTTGTCTTTCATTGTGCAAACGGTCTCGGTTCGCTGGCCCATCAAGATCAAGAGCCCCGGAGTGCGTGATGCCTGTCCCGATCCAGCTCTCCAGCGCACGGCAAGTGGTCTCGTACAAGCCGTCGCAGTTCAACATGATGGCCGACACGGCTACTGGTGAAATCGTTGTCGTTAACACGATGTCCGGTTCCCACGTCCTGTTCCCGAGCGCCTACCGAGAGAAAGCGCAGGGCCTGCTGGGCGATAAACGAATCGACGTCGATGAAACAAATATTGATCTTGTCGAGCAGCTTGCGAAGGTGGGTGTTGTAGTACCGGCGGAAAGCAACGAGCGTCGGCAGCTCCGATACCTGCAAGCACATCAGACTTCGACGTCGAGGAAGCTGCAGTTGATCGTCTTCCCCACCGAGAAGTGCAATTTCCGCTGCGTCTACTGCTACGAGGACTTCGAGAAAGGTAAGATGCCGCGCCCGTTGCGGGCGGGGCTGACGAAGTTCATCGCAGCCCAAGTCCCGTCGCTTGACTCCTTGGCGCTCGATTGGTTCGGGGGCGAGCCGCTGCTCGCCTTCGACGTCATGTCGGATGTACTTCCGGATATCAGGGCCGTCTGCGCGGAAAACTCCTGTCGCCTTAGCGGCCATATTACGACCAATGGATACCTGCTTTCTAGCGAGATCGCCGAGCAGCTCCTCGATTGGCAGGTGGACAGCTTTCAGATCACACTCGATGGGCCGCCCGAGGAGCACAACAAGCGCCGACAGCTCCACAAGCACAGAGTCAACGGTGTTGGGGCCGATCAGGAGCACGGCACGTTCGATAGGATCATGGAAAACGTGCAGGACCTGCTCGCGCTGCGACGCATGTTCAATCTGCAACTGCGTACCAACTTCGACCTCAACTCGCTCGAAAAGATGGACGCATGGATCGACACGATGGCGAGCGTCGTCGGGAACGATCCCAGGGTCCGTGTCGACTTCTGCCCGATCTGGGCCGATCCGGATAATGTCGAAGTCAGCATGGCCGTCGGCGCGACGAAGCAACGGACGTACGTGGAGCTAATGGCAGCAGCCCACGCGAGAGGGTTGCGGAGCAACGCTCCCGGATACCTGAGCCTGGGCGGTCTCGTCTGCTATGCGGCGAAAGCGAACTCGTTCGTGATCCGCTCCGATGGGATTCTGAACAAGTGCACGGTGGCCCTGGACGCGGACTACAACGCCGTGGGTCGCCTATACGAGGACGGGTCCGTCGAACTTAACATCGACAAGTTGTCGAAGTGGACGTCGTCTGGCCTGGAGGAAGACACCACCTGTCAGGGGTGCGCGCTCTCCGCCGCGTGCCAGGGCAACGCGTGCCCGCTCGAACGCTTCGAGAACAACCGGCGCCCGTGCCCGCCGCCCAAGAACTTCCCGGGGCCAGTGCTCAACATGGCCAGGGTTTAGAACAGTGAGTTAGAGACGGAGGAGGGTCAAGTGACAGGTCCTATTGCAGGCGGCACATCCGACGGTGGCTCGGCAGGAAGCCCGCCGGTTCAAAT
This sequence comes from Asanoa sp. NPDC049475, assembly GCF_040676915.1. Taxonomy (NCBI): domain Bacteria; kingdom Bacillati; phylum Actinomycetota; class Actinomycetes; order Micromonosporales; family Micromonosporaceae; genus Asanoa; species Asanoa sp. NPDC049475. The sequence goes on from NZ_JBFAPY010000013.1 coordinate 75,055, forward strand.
CCTCACAGCTAGAGAGGTAGCCGTCCCGATCGTCAGTAGATCCCGGAAGGAAGTGTCCCCAGAGCTCCTGAGGATCAGGTCCGATTTTCTCGCAGGCAAGAACCTCTCCCGTGAGGAGATCGGAGCTTTGCTGAACGAGTCCGCCGAGAGCTCGGGGAACGGGAACTGCAACATCTGTTAGGCCGTAGGTGGCCGGGTGCAAGTAGGAGTTGGGCACGAAGGGGCCATGGAAGACCATAGAGCGGAACACTCCCTGCTGCTCTGCGTCACGGGATCGGTCGCTGCAGCCGGGGCGATCTCGGTGCTCCAAGTACTGGTAGAGCGGGGACGGTTCGCGAAGATCTATGTCGCACTTTCCGACAACGCGCTCCGCTTTGTCCGTGAGGAGCCTTTCGCAATCCTGTCCCGGCAGCGGTGCATCACAAACATCTTCGACGATGCTCGGGACGGTAGGGCCGTTCATGTCGAGTTGGCATACACATGTCAGGTCGCCGTCGTAATGCCGGCTACCGGTAACGTCATCGCGAAACTCGCTCATGGGTTCGCCGACGACACCGTGACCAGCATGCTCAGCGTCTTTGAGGGGCACCGGATCCTTGTGCCGGCCGTGCACCCGGCCACCAGCCGGCAGCCGAGCTTCCAGCGGAATCTGAAGCAGGCGACGTCGGACGGCTTCATGCTCTGCGGACCAGTAGCGGGCTACAGCATGTCCGAGAACCGTCGAGGACGCGATGTTGCGGCAATGCCGGACCCGGCCTTTGTAGCCGCATTCGTGGAGTACGTATTGATGACCGGTGAGCCCCCGGACATCCGGTTCAGCTATCCGAGCCACGGCATGGTCCGAGAATCCGATCGGAGGCAGTAGCCCGGTGGTCGTTGAGCAGCTCAGCACGCGTCCGGCGAGCGTGATCGCGAGTTACGGCGACGCCGCGGCACTTGAAACGACGCGACGGATCGCTGGCGCACGGGTTGTCTTGATCCATTACGAGCGGCTGCTGGCTGACTTCCCCTTCCTGCGGCCGCACGCCCTCATGGCGGCTAACCCCGAGCTGCAACGGGTGGCGGGAGCGTCGGACGCACCAGCGATCTTCAGGAAGATCGTCGACCAGTGGTTCACCGAGAACGCCGCTCTGATCTCACGTGCGCAGGCCGAGCCGTCGGAGGTGAATGCGCGCGTCGTGACCGAAGGCCCACCGCGAACCGTCTGCCGGCCTCCGCGCTACGGACGCGCCTGCATTGCTGAGGTGCTCCCGACGATCATCCACTTGGACGAGCTACACGATCCCGTAAAGCTTCAGGGTGGTGGTGAACTCGACATCAAGGGGGTTGGGGTGAGGGAAGGTCGACGTCCCATGCAGGGCGCCTACACGGATGGGTTACTCTCGCTGCCCGACGCCCTGCAGGAGTACATGGTCGAACTCCTCATCGAGGCTGTGCTTGCGCACGCCGGTGCGCCCGTGCGGACACTACCGCATTATGGGATTATCGACGCTGGATTTGAGGGGGCCTTTGGCGACCACTCCTTCCCGGCTGCCCTCATCGTACGGCGGTCACACATGCGCGACCTACACTCCGACCTGCCGCGCTGGGACTCGGAGGACCATTACCTGACCGTTCGGACCGAGATGCTCCTGCGGCGTTACGGCATAACGTCATCCAGGTGGCGAGGATTCGAGATTCGGGATGACGACGGCACACTCGGGGTGTACAGCCGCGACGCGCGGATTGACCACTCACATGCATTGATTTGCTGCCTCGTTGAGTACTTGGACCTCCAGTTGCCGTTCGTCGCCGACTGCATCAACGTCCAACTGGCGACGGCCGACGAGACTGGAGTACGGCAGATCGTCGACTTCGGCCAGTACTCGGCTCGCGCGTCCTTCGATCGACCAGTGGTCAGCTTGGTGAACGGTCGGCCAATGGCATGGGGTGGATTGATCGTGCCGAGCGATGACACCTTCGCTAGACCCGACCCGGCGCTCGTGCCGACCGGTCACTCGGACCGGGATCTGCTCGGAGTGGAGCAGGTCCAGCCCCATCGGGACGAGTGGTCGCGATCGCGCAACCGGCTGCTCCAGCGCATTGCTTCGGAGATCGCCGCGTCGTTCCGGAGATCTGAACTCGATCGCGACGCGGTCGGGGCGCGTATTGCTGCGACGCTCGAGAACCTGACGTCGGTTTGGCCACCTGACGACGGCGCACGCCACCGGCAGTAGCGCCTCGTCGCCGCTGGCAGCACCGAATATGACGGGAGGGAGCTAAAATGATCATCTACCACACGGCGCCGGTCCGCACTTTCCCGCTCCTGGTCGATCAGATGACACAAGTCTTTCGACGGTCGTACCACTTCCGCTTTCCGATCCGAGCGTCCAACATTTCGGATCACCGGTGGGGAATGCTCAACAACGTGATTGCCTACGACTACCAGCTCGCCGAGGTTCCGCGCCGGAGCGTGCCGAATCCAGGATTCCCTTTCAATGTCCTGAACAACGGTATCAACTTCATCGAACCGGAATTGCTTGAGGACATCGACTTTCTTTACGGGGTCTTTGATGGAGGTTTGATCAAGAAAAGTGAAGGCGACTTCGTCTTCACTATCATCAGTGAACCGGTCCGCCACATATACGATATCTTCAGCTATTTGGTGTTCGTGAATTCGACCTCCCGCGGTGCGGAGCGGGTCAGCGAAGGCGTGGCATTATTCGACGGCGTCGTGAGCGCGGGTCTGCACCGCTTCATCGACCGGTTCCTGGCTGGCGAGCGTGACATCGTCGTTGGTAACCGCAGCTTTCACCTTATCGACGACTTCTTCCGATTCAATCTCGCGGTCGACTACGACTACGTCGGGGTAGAGGCGAAGATCGACGATGCACTCACAGTGCTGTCAAGCCGGCTGGAAATTAGCCTGAACCCGACAGAGCGGCTCGTCTCCCGCCGGTCATCGATCGCCTCAGAATCACGCTACCGCTACGACGATCTGTGCCGTAGTCTGCGACGTGAAATAGCTGCATACGAAGCCTTACTCACCAGCTAGCCGTCGACGCCACCTGACGGCCCACCGCTGTCGGATGGACTGACATGGACCTCGGACTAGTCGTCCTGCCGCAGTCGTGGGCGCGCGACGTGCGTGCGGCCGGCACCATTTTGCGCCGCATCGCCGTCAATGCGGAACAGGCTGGATTCTCCTCGCTGTGGTCAGTCGACCATCTGCTGCCGCCGCCCGAGGTTGCCGACACCACGGAACCGATGCTAGAAGCGTACGCAACTCTGGGCTACCTCGCCGCCGCGACCTCTGAAATCACCCTCGGCACACTGGTCACTGGGGTCACGCAGCGCCATCCAGGTCATCTAGCGAAGGTCTTTACCACAGTAGATGTTCTTTCCGGCGGGCGAGCCGTCCTCGGCGTTGGGGCAGCTTGGTTCGCCTTCGAGCACTTCGCGATGGGTGTGCCGTTCCCGCCCGTTCGCGAGCGGTTCGAGCGTCTCGAGGAGACCATCCGCATTTTCCGCCAGATGTGGAGCGACGACGACGGTCCCTTCGTCGGGCGGCACTACCGGCTGAATGCCACCATCAATCATCCGCGGGCACCAGTCCCGCCGCCGCTGCTGATCGGAGGCAGCGGCCGCAAGCGGACGATGCGTCTCGTGGCCCGGTACGCCGACGCCTGCTGCCTCTTCCCAGACACCATCACCTGCGCCCTCGACAGCCTTCGGGAACACTGCGCAGTGATTGGCCGCGACTATGACGAGATCGGCAAGACCGTTTACTACCGGATGGACGTGGGTCCGAACGGAGCCAGGGTGAACAAGACGATCGAGGAGTTGCACGAACTCGCCCGGCGGGGCGCTGACGCCGCACTCTGCGAAGTGCGCCACTACGACGACCCCAATTGCCTAGAGATCGTGGCCGAGCGGGTGCTGCCTGCGATCGCCTGTGTTCGGTCCGCCCAGCGGTCAGAACATGACCACGGCCTTGAGCACGGATCGTTCGTGCATCGCCTGCATCGCCGCGCCGAGCCTTTCGGGTGGAATGTGTGACGGATAGAGAGCGGCCACCTCGACGAGACCGGACGCCAGCAGGTTCGCCGCTCGGGCGTACAGGTGGAAGAGCGGAGCGCCGCCATCGCGGATCCAGCGCGAGCCGACGAGTGTGAGCCGCCGGTGATGGATCGTCTGAGCGGTCAGGCCGACCGACTCAACTTCGGGGTGTGCAGAGAACAGAACACATCGTCCGCCGTCCGCGAGGCTGTCGGCGAGGTGCGGCAGCGGAGCCGCGTCCGGGCAGGCTAGGAATCCGCTGTCCGCCCCGCGGTTGCTCGTCATGTCGCGGACGGCGGCGGGTAGATCGGCAGCGTCCGTCAGGGTCAGCACGGCGCCGAAGCGGGCGGCGAGCTCACGTCGATCAGGTTCCGGATCGCATGCCGCTACCCGCAGCCCCGCAAGAACGCACAGCCGCACGATCTGCAGACCCATCTGTCCACAGCCGACGACCACCGCCCAGGTGCCTTCCACAGCCCGAGCGGCGTTCTCGACAGCGAACATGCAGTCGGCTAGCGGTTCGACGAAGACGGCCGTTTCCCAGGCCAGGCCGGGTGGCAGGATTGTGGGCCCGTCGGCGTGCTCCAGCGTCCAGCGAGAGATTGTTTTGTACTCGGCGAAGCCTCCGTAGCCGTCAGCGAACACCCGCTGTCCGACGTAGGTCCGTCCGCCCGACCAGCCGGCATCGACGACGACGCCGGCCGCTTCGTGGCCGATGTTGGCAGGCAGCGGCAGCCGTTCGTGCGACCCGGTTGACCATGCTCGCACGTCGCCAGGACACACACCGCAGGCGCGGACCTCGACGAGCAGTTCCCCCTCGCCTGGGCGGGGTGTCGGCACGTCGTCCAGCCGCAGGTCCTGTCTGCCGTGAAGGCGCACGGCTCTCACAGGTCGACGCCCTCGAGGCAGAGGTACGCCCGCCGCGCCTTGCCGCGGGCGTCAGTCCCCGGGGGAGCGTCGTTGACCTCCACCGAAAGCGGCCCGCTGTAGCCGTTACTGCGGCAGGCCCGCACGATGCCCGCGATGTCGACGGTGCCGCCACCAGGCAGCAACCGCAGGTTGAAGCCCTCGGCTACGACCGCATCGCCGAGGCGCACCCAGCCGACAGCGCCGACCGGCAGAGTACGGACAAATTTCGGGCCGAGGCCATAGCGAGCGAGCGTGTAGGTGTCCATGATGAGACCGAACGCTCCGCCTGACGAGGTGTAGACGCGGCCACAGAGCTCGAGCAGGCGGCGTCCGTGCCAGCCGATGACGACAGCAACGCCGTGGTCGGCGGCTACCGCCGCCACAGCTGTTGCTCTGCCAAGAATCTCCTGCTCGGACAGCTCGACGCCACCGTGACACCGGTCATCGAAGAAGGCCGCCGCCCGAGTACTGCCCACCGCGTGCCCGCTGCGGCAGTGTCCTGCGAAGTCGACGAGGCGGCGCCGGAACTCCTTCGCGCGAACCGCGAGATTGCCCGGCACGCCCATCCCCGACGTGAACTGCAAAGGCGTCACCCTTGCGGCGACAAACGCCGCCAGGGTTGGCGCGTAGTCGCCAAGCGGACCTGGATCCGCCCACGTCACCGGCCATTCGGCCGCGGAAAATCCGGCTGCTCCAACTGCGGTGGCGTACTCCTCCAGGCTTAGGTCGAAGCCAAGGGTCGCCGGATCCACGCACAACGCTGCCACGTCAGGGGCCAACGTCGATCGGACGCTCAGGCGGGCCTTGCTGGAACAGGTCATCCAGCCTGCCGGCGAGATCCCGTGGGGCGAACTCCTCGGTCGACCGGAGGATCTCGTCCAGGCTCCACCACCGGCACTCGCGGATGAACGACCTTTCTTGCGACTCCAACCCGTCGGTGCGGACCTCGAATGCCGGTCCGTGTAACAGGAAGAACCACTCGGTCTGGTCGACAAGCCTGCCGGCGGACTCGAACTTGGCCCGCCGGGTCCAGATACAGGGCCCGAGCGGCAGATCGGCACGGCCGGTCTCCTCGGCGATTTCCCGCAACACGGCTACCTGCCGGGTTTCGCCCGGCCGTAGCCCGCCCCCCGGCGTCGCCCACCAGCTGGCGCCGCGCCGCTCGTCAACGAAATGGATAAGCAGGATTCGCATGTCCGGATCGAGGATCACCGCCCGGGCGGCCTCACGCACGACGACCTTGCCCGCGGAAGTCATGTGCGTCACTATACTGAACCAGGACTGCACCGTCAGGTGACCCCGCGCCGTCGGTCGTGCGGACGATGCTTATGTCCCCGACGCGAAGGGTTGATCGTGGATCTCCACCTGTCCGGTTTGCGCGTTCTCGTCACGGGCGGGACCCGAGGCATCGGCCGTGCCATAGTCGAGCACCTGCTCGCCGAAGGATCAACTGTCGCCTTCTGCGCGCGGACTGCGTCGGAGGTCGACCAAGCGGTTGATGAATTCGCGCTCCACGGCAGGGCCCGCGGTACTTCCGTCGACGTTGGCGATGGGGCTGCGCTTGGAGACTGGGTCGAGGCGAGCGCAGAGGCGCTTGGCGGCCTCGATATCGTTGTGAGCAACGTCAGCGCCCAGTCCTTTGATTGGCGGACGTCCGTGGACGTAGACATTCTCGCAGCCGTACGCTTTCTGGAACTCGTCGAGCCCCACCTGCGGCGCTCCGCTGCAGCAGCAGTCGTCGCGATCGCGTCGATGGCCGGCCGCATGGCGGTTCCGTCCTACAAGCCATACTCAGCGGTAAAGGCTGCTCTCGTGAGCTACATGGGTTCGCTGTCGCGGGATTGGGCGCCGGCGGGTATACGCGTGAACGTCGTCTCCCCCGGGGAGGTCTTTTACCCCGGCGGCTTCTGGGATCGCATGCGCCAGGAAGATCCCGACCTGTACGCCGATGCCGTCCGCCGCAATATCATGGGTCGTATGGCCACCCCGGCCGACGTTGCCCGCGTCGTCACCTTCCTCGCCAGCCCGGCTGCTGCGTTCGTCTCGGGCGTGAACCTCTTCGTTGACGGGGCATCTCACGAGTTCGTGGACTTCTAAGTCCCATCGGAGTCATCGAAGCGCGCGTACCGCTGCGAGGACCCGATCGGCGATGGACTGCTCGTCGAGCCCTACCCGGCGCAACGCGGCAGTCTGATCGCCGTAGCCCCCAGGGAATGCGTCCGTCAGCCCCGCACGGACCACGACCGGCATCGCCGGTCCAAGGTCGTCGGAGAGGACCTCAAGAACGGCCGAGCCAAAGCCGCCCGCCAGAAGGTGCTCCTCTACGGTAAACACCAATGGGACCCGCCGCGCCTGGGCCACGAGTGCGGCCCGGTCGAGCGGTTTGATGGTATGCACGTGCATTACTCCGACCTCCATGCCCTGCACCGCGAGGCGCTCGGCTGCGTGAAGGGCGACCTGGGTCATGACGCCGGTGGTCACGAGTAGCGCCTCTCGACCAGGACGCATGGCGACGGCGTTGCCGAAGGCGAATGCATCGCTCTCTCGGGAGACGATCTCGTCGTCGCCCTGTCCAAGCCGGATGTACATCGGCCCATCGACATCAGCAGAGAGCGCGATGGCTCGGTCGATTTCCTCGGCGTCGCAGGGAGCGAAGATCGTCATGTTCGGCAACAGCCGCAACAGGCCAATGTCATCGACCGCAAGATGGGTGGGCCCGAGCGGCGCGTACACCACCCCACCGCCGTAGCCGAGCAGGCGCACCGGCAGCTTCTGCAGGCACAGGTCGATTGCGATTTGCTCGTAGCAGCGACGGGTCAGGAAGGTTGCGAGGGTGTTGACGAACGGAACGTAGCCCTCCATCGCTAGTCCCGCCGCCATGCCGATAATCGCCTGCTCGCTTATACCCTCCATGAAAAACCGCTCGGGGAGGTCATCGCGGAAGGCGTCGAGCACCCCGGCGCCCAAATCCGAGCCGATGAAGACCACGCGAGGATCCTCGGAAGCAAGGCGGTGAATCGCCATTAGGCTGCGCTCACGCATCGGTGGTCGCCAGCGCATTCGGCGTTAAGGCGTGCAGGATAGCCTCTAACTCCAAAGGCTCGAATTGGAACCTATAGTGCCAGCGAGGATTGCCCTCCACGAACGGCACGCCCTTGCCTTTGATCGTACGACAGATGACCGCCGAGGGTCGGTCCTCGGCGGATGGCAGAACGGCGCAGGCCGACCGCAGCGCCTTGACGTCGTGGCCGTCCACCTCGTGAGTGTCGAACCCGAACGCCTCCCACTTGGCGACCATCGGCTCGAGGTTTAGTACCTGGCTGGTTTCCCCGTAGCATTGAAAACCGTTGGCATCTACGAAAACCGATAATTCGCCCAACTCGTGCTTGGCTGCCATGAGAGCGGCCTCCCAGTTCGAGCCCTCATTCAGTTCGCCGTCGCCGGTCACCACCACCACCCGGCCCGGCAGGCCACGACGCCGAAGTGCCAGCGCTAGGCCCACGCCGATAGGCAAACCGTGCCCCAGCGCTCCGGTACTCGCCTCTACCCCCGGAACCGGGCCGCGCTCGGGATGACCGCCGAGCATTGCGCCCTCGCGGCAGAACGCGTCGAGCGCCGCCGCGGGAAAGAAGCCCTTGTCTGCGAGGAGCGCGTAGAGGGCCAGGCAGCCATGGCCTTTACTGAGGATGAGTCGATCGCGGTCCGGCCATCCCGGATCCTTCGGCCGAACGTTCAGGAAGTCGTCGTACAAGACGCGTAGGATCTCGATCAAGGAGAACGACGGGCCGACATGCCCCCGCCCACCGCCAGCCAGCGCACGCACGACTAGCCTCCGCAGGTACAGGGATCGTTCGTCCAATGCGGTCGTGGCCACTGGTTTCTCCCTCACTCGGACCTCGTACCGGTGCACACGTGGATCGCGGTGTCTTCCTGCCGCCGGTCACCCCGCGGTCAGGGCACCGTGCTCACACCGCAGGCCAAGTCGTCGAGGAATCGGTACAGCCCGTCCCCCGTAACCGCGGAGCCGCGGCTGCGGGCGTGTGCGGTGACGGCAGCGACGACCTCCTTTGTCGCCGCTGCGTCACTAGGAAGCCGAATGCACTCGTGGGCGCTAAGGTAGCGCTCAGCGAACGAAGCCCGGAACGCGTGGAGGTAGGTCACCACCTCCGGCTGGCGCAGGAACGGCCGCGACCCGCCCCGCGCGACGATACGGCGCTCGAGCTCGTCATAGGACGTTTCGAGAAGCACCCAGAAATCCGGCGGCCAGAAGGCCCCGCCGTCGAGCAGTCGCCGGTACTCGGCCGCGATCTCGGCCGCTGCCGACGCCCTACCAAACTCCCGCTTGGCCATCTCGCATGCCACCACGCTCAGCACGGTCGTGTCCAGGACAGCAAGGTGGGTTCCGCTGCGGACGCCGCTCAGATCTGCGTAGCGGCGTTGGTCGATTACTGCCCAGACGATCGACTGGGCTCGACCGACAACCTCGTCAGGCGGCGGCAGTTCGGGCATCGTCAACCCTAACGGCTCGAAGTACTCGAAGTACTCGCTGACGAAACCGGGCTGCTCCCACTCCCACGCCAGCGCCCGAGCCGTCGTCGTCTTACCTGATCCGGAGTTGCCCTCGACCGCGCAGTGGGGTACGCGGGTCAAGACCCTCACCATAGCGGCTCGTCGCCAAAGATGAATGCGCGCGACTGCTCGTGCACACCGTCCAGACAGGAAGCCGCCGCAGCGGCCGCGATGTCCTCTGGCAGCGGCTCGTCGCACTCGATGGCTACGAGGTCGGGATCGTTGATCGGCCGCCCCTTGGCGGTCGTGATGGTGACAACCACGTTCCCTCCGCTGGCTGTGGCGACGGAGGCCGCCAGCTGATCGGCGATCCGGGAGTAGATCTTTCCTGTGTGGTCGAGCGGGTTCTTGCCGCTGGCCGCCTCGATAGACATCGGCCGCATCGGGGTGATTAGGCCGTTGCTGCGGTTACCCCGACCGACTACGCCGACGTCGCCGGTGTCGGCAACAGAGCCCGTCACCGTGAGATACGGCTGCGGACCTGGGTTGAGGGTGAGCTCGATGTCGAGACCGTGGCGGTGGCGAGCGCGTTCACAGATGAACTCGGCGAGCTCCGCCTGGCGACGCTCGTACACGACCTGCGAGGGGACCTCTGCCGCGATGAAGGGCACATTTACAACGAGCTCGACGTGGTGGCCGACGCGTGTACCGACTATCTTGACGTCCACCCCGATGTCCGGCGCGTTGCCGAGGCCGCCCTCTCCGGTCAACTGCTGCTCGATGTCGAGCACTAGCTCCTCGAGCCGGCTGAACGGCGCGAACGCCGTCAGTACGTTGCAGTCGTTCGAGACGCGCGCCGGATCATCCAGTTCCAGCAGGTCGGCGCGCGTGCGAGGCCGGTACCGCCCGTCACTGCGCCCAGAACCGCGATGGTCGACGAGCATGTTATGGATGCGTATATCGCGTTCAACGTCGAACTGCCTGAGGACGGCACCCAGCACGTCCCGGGCCGCTCGCACCAGCAGATCCTCGACAGGGATGGCGTCGCCGCCGACCGCGAAAGCGGCCTTCCCAGCGAACACGAGTTCGTACGGGCGCACGAGGATGCCGTTGCCGTAACCGGTAACTGCCTCGCCACCGACGAGCATCACCTTGTCGAACCAGTGATGCGCCACCCGCCCGTGCACGTCCAGGCAGTGCAGTGCGTACAGCTGCGAGGCGCGTTCGGCGATGGCGTCGCAGAGTGTGTCCGGATGGCCGATTCCCTTCCGCTCGACGACCTCCACAGATGCCGCATCTCCGGCGGCCGCCCGCAGCGGCAGGACCACGAGCCTCACGGAGCGATTCCGTTCGAGGCGGCCCAGCGGTCGAGGGCGGCGAAGGCCGCGTCGTCGGGGAGGTGGCTCGACGGGTTCTTGAATAACGCGGCCGAGGCTTCGTCGATCGGACCGGCGACACCGCGGTCAAGGGCGACGCGTGCGGCACGCACGGCGTCGACAACAACCCCGGCGGAGTTTGGGCTGTCCTCCACCTCCAATTTCACCTCGATTGAAAACGGTGCGCCCATGAGACCCCGGCCGACGATGTTGATGTAGCCCACCTTGCGGTCGCCGAGATGTGCAATGTAGCCGCTGGGACCGACGCTGAGCGCGTCGGCTCCGAGCCCGAACTCATCCAACGCGGCGTGCTTCGTGTGGCGCTTGTGCGAGGCAATATCGGGCTGGAGCATGTTGGCAAAATCGGCGTTGCCACCCGCGTTGAGCTGATACGAGCTGTCGATGCTTCCGCCGCGCCGTGTAATCAGGCTCACCAATGCGCGGTGCAGCGCAGTCGACCCAAACTGGCTCTTGATGTCATCGCCGAGCAGCGGCAAGCCGCGGTCCGCGAACTCGTGCGCCCAGTGGGGATCGGTTGCCAGCGGAGCGGGCGTGCAGTTTATGAGTGCGCACCCGGATTCCAGCGCGGCGACCGCATACAAGCGCGATGCTTGGGTCGCACCGACCGGGAGGTATACGACCAGAACCTCCGCTGCGGACCGCTTCAACTCGGCCGCAACGTCGGCTGGGGTCGCCTCGTCCGCGGGGCCCGGCTGGACGAGCGCACCAAGCCCCGGGCTCACCCCGTCGGCGAGCGGCCCGGGTGCAACCGTGACGCCGGCGAAGGGGACGTCGCTGAATCGTGTCGCACAGTTCGGTTCGGCGAAGATCGCGTGTGCCAAATCCTTGCCGACCTTGCGACGGTCGACGTCGAAGGCCGCCACGATTTCGATTTCACCGATCCGATAGCCGCCGAACAGCGGATGCGCTACGCCGCTGGCATCCGAATGCTCCCGACTGAGATGGACCGCCTGTACCAGGCTGGACGCACAACTGCCCACGCCTACCAACGCTGTCCGGATCATCGGTCCCCTTCACACGAATGGCGGGAGTCGACGATACCAATTGCAGACTGTTCAGAAAACCTTCAACCCGGTGTCGATCTTCTTAGGGCTACGTCGTGTCGATCGCTCCCTTCATCGCAAAACTGCATATGCCGCCGTAGGCAGTGTCTTGTGGATCAGGTTGTGCGGGTGCGGCGCGGAGCCCAGGTCTTGATGGCGGCAATGTCGATGGTGGCCAGGTCCATGAACTCGCGTTTGTTCCGTGCCCGGTAACGCTTCGGGTGGAAGCCGGGTGGCCAGCCAGACGCTCGAGACGACCGACTACCTCGGCAGCGGAGGCGTGGTCGACAATTCCACCATCACTCCCTGGGTATCACCGGCCATCGCCATCCGCTACCGCACCGGGCTGGACAACCATTGCTGCGCTGCCGGACAACAATCCGGCCGACCCCGTGGACGCTGAGCTCGTGGGTCAGGTGGTCGAGCAGGCTCGCTCGGCGGGTCTGCAGCTGAGCGACGAAGGCCGGGCCGTTGCAGCAGCTGAACAAACGCGTGCTCGAGGCGGCGCTGGATGGCGAGATCACCGATCACCTCGGCTTTGACAAGGGCGAACCGGCCGGGAACAACGGCCAGGACTCCCGCAACGGTGTCCCGAGGCAAGACCGTTCTGACTGAGGTCGGACCGGTCGAGATCAGCGTGCCGTGTGACCGTAATGGCACACGTTCGAGCCCAGATCGTCCGCAACCGACAGCGGCGGTTGAACGGCGTCGAGGACATGGTTATCGCGCTTTCCGCGAAGGGTTTGACGACGGGGAGATCCAAGCGCATCTGGCCGAGGTTACGATGCGTGAGTGGCAGAACCTCACCTTGAACCCGCGAAACGCGCCCCGAACCGCATCTAGGTCACGCAACCGACGGTTGTCTTGGTGCCCAGCAGAAAGGCACGGTGCTCCGCGACGCGTGGTCGGCGCCAGCGGCTAGGGAGGGGCGGCTAAGGCTTCCTGTGGGGCCTGCTCGAGGGCGGTCAGCGTCGAGCCGGGTGCCGCCGAGCCGGTCGGTCAGCAGCTCGGTCGAGCCGTGGTCGCCGGTTACGGGTAGCACTCCTCGGAGCAGCTGGAGTCGATGAACCCCATCAGCTCGGGGTGGTTCTGGAACCATTCGCGCTGGTCGGGTAGCCGCAGGCTCTCGAAGCGCCGGTGGAGCTGTTTTTCCAATAGCTGGCGGGCGTACTCGCTGTCTCGGGCGATGACGTGCAGCAGCTCCAGGCCGTGGGGGTTGGCGGTGTGGAATGGGCGCATCCGCTCGTACGGATCGGCCGCCTCACCGATCTTTATGAAGGGCCGCTGGCGATGAAGTACACGCCGGCGTAGTGGTGCAGCAGGCCGGGGTCGTCGAAGTCGCCGAAGACGGTCAGGCCGGCCTCGATCATGGCTTCTTTCGGGTCGCCGTGGGTGCCGTAGCTGCGGATTTCTCGTCGGTATCGGTTGGTCAGCCGCTTCCGGTCCCGGTATTCGCCGTAGGTGGTCATCGATCACCGTCCCGACGGGAGCACGTGCCAACCGGGCCGGTTCCGTCGGCGGAGCTGCGGGTGTTGAGGACGTGCATGAACTCCTCGTGGGCTGGTGGTGAGGTCGTCGTGGTTTGCGTCGACCCTGTCGAGGCTCTGGCCCTTGCCGTACCTGGGTCTCGCGGAACGCGCCGAGCACGCTGTGTGGCCGGGGAGTTCGGCGCGGTACTCCGCGACACCACGGTCGGTGCCAGCGGCCCGGGCGGCAGCCTCCGGCCACACGATCGCCAACTTGGTGTCCTGCGCCGCGGTCCACTGTTCCGGTTCCTCAAGGATGCTCATCGCATGCAATTCTCCCGGGCTCCGCGGGCCGTGGCCAGGGCGGTCTGCACGATGGCCAGCTCGCTGCGGCGCCGCTCAAGGCGGGCGGCCTGCCGTTCGTGTTCGGCGCGCGCTGGCCCGCGGCCGCCCACGAGTCGCCTTCGCCGCAGCAGACGTCGACGGCCGCCGGTGGCTCCCAACTGGCGCGTCATGGAGCCGCGTCAGAGCCTTCGCCTTCGGCGTGGACCCGGCGCGCCGTGACGGCATGCGCTGCGGCCTGTCGCACCTGCTCGTGCTGGTCGGTGGTGGCGCGTTCGCGTAGTAGCGGCAGGGTGCCTTCGTCGTGGGCCCAGCTTGCGGCGATCGCCTCCACCGCAGCCCGTCGCACGTCCTCGTGAGAGTCGGTGGTGGCGCGTTCGGCTAGCAGCGGCAGGGTCCGCGTGCAGAGCCGACCGGGGGGCGTTCGGCGCCTGGATCCGGCGCTGGACCAGGGCGAAGCTCGATCGCTCGCGCGCTGCATCCGAGATCAGGAGTTCCCGTCGACGACGGCTACAGACGCGGACGACGCGGGCGAGGATGCGCTGCTGGACGCGATGCTCGGCGAGACATCCTCGCCGGGAGCGGTTCGCGCTACAGGACCCGCTATCGCGGCGGCGGGTGGGGCGGAGGCTTCGGTGGCAGCGTCAGCCGGTCGCGGCGATCGGACGGCGGCGACTTCGGCGGACGCCGGCGCGGCGGCAGACGCCCTGAGCGCGGCGACGGCTCGACGATCACGAACGCCGGCGCACCCGCGGCCGCCCGGGCGCGTGTGACCTGCGGCATACCACCCACCCCCGCGGCTGATTGCGTAGTTGTCGACTTCTTCAATTGCACACATGCAGCCGCCCCTCTATGAACGGAAAGCCGAGTTCTTCCGGATGCTCGGGCATCCGGTTCGAATCCGCGTCCTCGAGCTTCTCGGCGACGGGCCGCGTCCGGTCCGAGAGCTGCTCGACGAGGTCGCGGTGGAACCGTCGAACCTGTCGCACCAGCTCGCCGTGCTCCGCCGGGCGGGCATCGTCGTGTCGTCCCGCGACGCGGGGACGGTCCTCTACGCCCTCACCGGGCCCGATGTGGCCGACCTGATGCGGGCGGCCCGCCGCATCCTGACCGAGATGATCGATGGGCAGTCGGCACTGCTCGACGCGCTGCGCGGGCCGAGCGATGACGGACACGTCGCTGCATGATGGCGACACCGCTGCTCCGCGCCCGTACCGCCGCCTCGGCCGTCCTTCCACGTTGGACAGATCTGGCCGTGATGCGACGCGACAAGAGAGTCAACCTGACCGCCGGCCTCACCGTCGCCGTCGTCGCCCTGCCCCTGGCGCTCGGGTTCGGCGTGGCGTCGGGGCTCGGCGCCTCCGCCGGGCTGGTGACCGCGGTGGTGGCTGGCGCGGCTGCGGCCGTGTTCGGCGGCTCGAACCTTCAAGTCAGCGGGCCGACCGGGGCGATGACCGTCGTGCTGGTGCCGATCGTCGCCCGGTACGGAACCTCAGGCGTCCTCACCGTCGGGCTGCTGGCCGGAATCCTGCTCGTAATGCTTGCCCTCGCTCGCGCCGGACGGTTCGCACGGCTGGTGCCGGTGCCTGTGGTCGAGGGCTTCACCGTCGGCATCGCAGCGGTGATCTTCATCCAGCAAGTGCCAGGCGCACTCGGAATCACCGCACACGGGGAGCGGGTCGTGCCGACCGCGATCAACGCGGCACGGCAGTTCGCGTCGACTCCACATTGGGCAGAGCTCCTGGTGGCCGGCAGCGTCACGGCGATGGTGCTGGTCGGGCTCGCCTGGCGCCCGCGAATCCCCTTCTCACTGCTCGCCGTTGCGGGCTCGACCCTGCTCGCGTCGCTGCTGGCCCTGCCGGTCGACCGGATCGGCGCGCTGCCGGCGGGATTGCCGGCGCCCACGCTGGCCTTCCTCAACCTCGGCGCAATCCGCCACCTGGCGACAGCCGCCATCGCCGTGGCGGCGCTAGCCGCGCTGGAGTCGCTGCTGTGCGCCAGCGTCGCCGATTCCATGCGCGCAGCCGGGAAATCCGGCACGGTCGAGCGACACGACCCCGACAAGGAACTGTTCGGCCAGGGCATCGCAAACCTGGTGGTGCCCCTGTTCGGCGGGATACCGGCGACGGCGGCCATCGCCCGTACCGCCGTCTCGGTCAAGGCCGGCGCAACCACCCGCCTGGCCGCACTCAGTCACGCGGTGATCCTCGCGGCCATCGTCCTGGCGATCGCGCCGCTGGTCGCGCTCATCCCGATCGCCGCACTCGCCGGCGTCCTGTTCGCCACCGCGATCCGCATGGTGCACCTCGCCGTGCTGACGCGGATGGCCCGCGCTAGCAGGTCGGACGCTGTCGTGCTCGTTCTGACCGCCTCGGCGACACTCGCCTTCGACCTCGTCACCGCCGTGCTCGTCGGCCTCGGCGCCGCGGTGATCCTGACGCTGAGGAAGGTCATCAAGGCGGTGCACGTGGAACGCATAGCCGAGGCCGGCGCCGCCGGGGAACCGGTGGTGCTCCGACCGGTCGGGCCGCTCTTCTGGGCGGGCGCGCACAACCTGGAACTACAACTCGCCGCCGTCGACGAGGCCGGCAGCGTGCTGATCCGCATGTCGCGGGTCAGCACGATCGACGCCTCCGGAGCGCAGATCCTGCGCGACGCGATCGCCGGGCTCCACCGCCGCGGCGTGACCGTGTATCTGTCCGGTCTGCACGCGGCCCACCGCCGACCCCTCGACGCGCTCGGCGTCCTCAACCAACTCGCCGGCCACGTCTATGACGACGCTGCGGAGGCACTTGCCGCCGCCCACCAGAACCGCTCCGCCCACTTTGGGCACGCGGCGGCCTGACCAGCGGGGTTGCCCGTCACGGGCGTTGGCTCGATCGTGCGCTAAATGCGTGCGATGATGTCCGGCTCGCTTGATCGGGTGTGCCTGATCCGGTGGAGGAAAGCGTTCCTCGATCAACCGTGTGCGGAAGATCTGAGACACACCGTGGGTTTCCCGGACGCGATGCACTGAATCAACGGGTGGCCGGTGCGGATCCCTGGTGCTCTGCACACGATCATGACCGCGTCGTGTGCGGCGCGGCGTGTGGTCTCGTTGCCCTTGCCCCTGCCCTCGCCCTTGCTCGGCTCCGGCGTCGGGCGGGCTCGGACTCGAAGTCGTGGCCGGGCCGCGGCACGCGGAGCCGGTGGGGACGTTCGCATGGGCTCCGGCCGCGTGTGTCCGAGTCTGCCCTTGGGCACAGGCAAGTCCGCCTGACCTCCGGGTCCGCCAGCGCGGGGCAGGTCGGAGGGGGCTGCTGCGTACGGCGCCGCGTCAGGGTCTCAAGTGATCGTGCTTATGAGCCGCGGCTGTTGGAAGCACCATCTAAGCCAGAGAGTTGACTCGACACCCCAAAATGGCGCTGCCACTGTCCCAGCGTTGGTGCACATGCGCAGACCGTGCGTAGCCGCGACAGCAGCGGCGGTCATGTGCACGGCGTCCCAATCTTGGGCAATTGCAACCCAGTCGGGATACAGCAGACCTCCGTGTATTGACGGGAAAGTCCTAACTAGATCGACCCACGTCACCGCATTCGTTACCTCGAAGACCGTGACCGGCTGTTTCGGTACGATCGACCACACGTGCCAGGGATAAGGAAACGAGCCACCGCTTGAGCCGCCATGATCCCGCAGGTACGTAAGCCACATCCCGCTCGGGGTCTGAGGCCCTTCCGTGGCTGTTGAGGTATAGAGACCGACCTCAAACGGCTTAGTCGTGATAAGCGCACCTGCGTCCCGTGGTTCGACCAGATGGTCCCGGCTCGGCTCCTGAAATCGGATGGGCAGGTGGGGCGGCTTGGCCGCGGCTATCCATAGTTGACTGTCCGTTCGCACAGGACCGTCGACTAGTGTCGGATCGACCCTCCGAAGCGTGGCGAGCACGCTGCTGCGGCGGACTATGGCGTCCGCCGCCTCGGGTGTCAGCGATCCGTTGATTTCGTCGACAGCTAGACCAACGACCCAGGAGAAAGCCTCCTCTGCACTGGTGTCGCCCAGCTCGGCGTCGAGCTGGGCGACCCTCCGTTCGAGTTCGGCAGCGGCGCTCATCGCAGGAGCCTATCGTGGCGCCCTAGGCGACGAACTGTGTCGGCGTCATGGGCAGCTGATGTTTACAGCCGGACCTTGGTCATAGCCGGTCATGGTCGCAGGCGTGTAGCCCGGCGGGTAATAGACGGTCCCGGCTGTGGTGCCGTCGTACAAACCGGTCGTGCAGCCCCCAGCGGCATTGGCTTGGGCGCGGCGATTGCCCGTGGTTTCGTTGTATCCCTGATTGACGAGTGTCGATACGTTGCGCCAAAGCCGGGCAGTCACCGTCAGCCGCGTGACGGGGGCGGAGCACGTCCACGTCGCAGTGACGTTGATCGTTCCACTGACATGTGTCGACTTGTGCGGGTTGTGAGCCGCCAGCTCGCAGGTGATGGCGGCGGCCCTGGCATTTGCCGGCGGCTGGGCCGTGACCCTGAGGATCACTCGCTTGCCATCCTCGGTGGGTGGCGTCGATGGGTTGGCCGAGGCCGATGAGGTCAGTCCCGAGAGCACCAGCACGAGCGCTCCCAGCGCGGCGCCTACATACCGGATTGATCGATGGTTCATGATCCTCCTTCATGGGTAAAGGGAGTGGCACCAATGGTCGCAACGCGTCGTACTCCATGCCCTAGTCCAATGACTAGGGTTTCGCTCAAGGCGTTGGCCACGATTCTGTCGGAGCAAAGGCGCTGAGACGCCGTGGGTCGGCAACGCTACTCGTCTCTTGTGGAGGGACATCGATCCACCGCCGCTCTTGGCTGCGTTGCGTTGATCACCATCGCGTGGATCTGGGTGGATCGAGGGCAATGCCGGTGCGAACCGCACAGCGTGCCTCGCTGCACCGGTCGGTGCTTGTGATGGATTTCAACGCCAGGACGGCCACTGCCCTGCGTCTGGATGGAGTCGGCGGCGTGCGCGGGTCCATATCATCTGTACGAACTCGACAGCTCAGGTCTGGCGGTCGACGGATGGGGAGCAACCTGCGACCGCGGCCGGGCCGGCCAGCGCTCGCGCCGACGCACGGTCTGTGGGTCGGTCTGTGGGCGTGCTGCTCCCTGTGGCGCAACGGCAACTGCGGCTGATCTTCAAAGGTCGGCCGGCCCCACATTGGGCGTAGTCTGGGTGGCAGCCTGGTGAGACCGTTGAAGGTACGAGGCCCTACTGGACTTGGACGATGGCATCGCCGCTCGGGACCTGAGGGCGATCGAGGCGGAGCACGACCGTCCGCGAGGTCGGATCCGCAATCTCAAGCAGGGCCAGCCCTCGCCGGGTGTCAAGTCCAGAGGAGATTATCCAACCCACCCGCCGGAGAGGTCGTCGTACTGACCCCCGACGAGGGCGGCGGCCAGCTGAGACCGGCGCCGACATCCGAATTTGCGTAGGAGGTTGGAGACATGGAACTTGACTGCAGACTCGCTGACTCGGTGTGCCACTGCGATCTCGGCGTTGCTCAAGCCGCGCACGACAAGGCGTAATGTGGCGGTCTCTCCTCGCGTCAGTCTGGCCGCCTCGCGGGTCGCCGCGGTTCCTGAAAATGAACGGTGGACGGCGAGCATGGTGTGGATCCGGGCAACGAGCAGCGGTGCGACTCCGCTTGAGATCCAGGCACCGCCGGCGGTGACCAAGCTGATAGCACTCCCCAGGTCCTCAGCGGGATCGTTTGCCAGCACTAAGCCTCGTGCTCCGTGGGATAACGCCGAAAGTAGGCTTTCATCATCGGGTCCATCTAAGACTGCAACGATCGCCGGGCGGCTCCGGCGATGTGTGCTCTCAGCGGTTGACCGGCCGTGCGTGGTCAAGTCGATGAGCGCGACAATGCCACAGAGCCTGGGCCACGACGACTCCAGCGGCTCGCAGACACGGGACTCACGCGCATGTGCAACGAGAAGCCGATCCACCGTGGATCGCCCCGCTGCCGAAACGCAAAGGTCAATTAGCCGCCGGGTTCTGTCCGATGCAGATGGCACGTCTTCCTCCAGGGCGCCTTTGTCGGGTTGAAGCTGGAGAGTCATGTGCAGGCCGGCCCGCACTACGTGCCGGACGGAAGATCGATCGAACCTAACCGATCTTCGCGGTGTCGCGGGGCCCTCCGCATCGAACAGCCAAGAACACGCTTCCCGGATGAGGCGGGCGAAACGATCATTAAAGGTGGTCGATCGGCATGGATCTCGCCGAACTGGGTATGCAGCCAGCTGCTGATTTCGGGCGTCTAGCGGTTGAACCCGGCTAGACCTGAGCGAGTATCGATGCGAGATGCGCCTGCGGGCGCCGTTGCGTTGTGGGATCGACGGACGTGTTGAACCCGTGTCGGTCCTAGGTCAGATCGCCAGGGCGAGGGCGGCGAACGTCACAGACATCCGTGTCGCAGGCGGGGCATCGATGGCGAGTTCATAATGTCCGCGGCGGAGGTTCTGCGTGAAGGCGTGTCCGGCGATGACCACTTGTGCTGTCTTGTCGGTCCGCAGCCCGCGCATCGGTCTCAACCGGTGTTTGAGCTGGCTGTGATCGGCTTCTATCGGGTTGTTCGCGTACTGCTCGACGTGGTGCCATGCCGACGGGATCAGCTCATCCAGGACGGCGGGGTAGACCGCAGCGGCGTCGGTAACCACCTCGCTGGGCTTCACTTTCAGCGTGGACAGCGCCCGGCGGAAGAACCGCCGGGCCGCGCCGGCGTCGCGGCGTGCCGACACCAGCACGTCGATGACCTGCCCGTATTGGTCGACCGCCCGGTACACGTACCGCCGCACGCCGTTGACCTTCACGTAGGTCTGATCAACGTGCCACCTGTCACCGGGCGAGTGGCGGCTGAATCGGGCGGCGTCGGCCAGCAGCGGGGTGAACCGCTGCACCCACCGGTAGACGGTGACGTGATCGACCACGACCCCGCGTTCGGCCAGCAGCTCCTCCACATCCCGATACGACAGGTTGAAACGCAGATACCAGCGGACCGCGACCACGATCACCTCGGTCGGGAACCGGAACCCGGCGAACGCCGACCTCGGAGGCAACCACGGCCGAGAGCGTGTCGATGACTTCACTGCTCAAGCGTGCCTCGATCATGCCAACGCTCTATGCAACGGAGCCCACATGGACTGCTGCTAGAGCTCTCGGCGGATGGCGATGCGCTGGCGGATCGCGTCGGCCGCGGTGGCGTCGATGTCGACCATGATCTTCAGGGCCGGCTCCCAGGCGTCGTGGGCCGCTTCGTGCTCGCCGGCGGTGTGGTGGGTGTCGCCCAGGTGCGTGAGCACGGTGGCCTCGAGGTGGCGGGCCCCGGCTTGGCGGGCCAGCGTCAGTGCCTGGCGGTAGGCGTCAGCCGCCTGAGCGAATTCGCGCAGGTGGTGGTGCGCGAATCCGATGCTGTCCCAGGTGTCCGCCATCGCGCGGTGGTTGTTGGGGTCGATGAGACGCAGTGCTCGTTGGCAATACGTCAGCGCGTCCAGGTGATGGCCGAGTTGTGCGTGACACCAGCCGATGGCGTTGAGTGCGGCGGCCTGCTCGTTGGCGTCCTCGGCTTGCTCGGCCCACGCCAACGCTTGCTCGGCGTGGTGGAGCGCACTGTTCGGATCTTGCCTGTGGTCGTGGAGATTGGACAGCGAGTGGTGGACGACCGACTGCCCGAGCGCGTCCCCGGATTCCTCGTACAGGCGCAGCGCCTGGCTCAAGTGGGCGCCTGCGTCGGCGTCGTGGCCGAGCAGCATGCACGCGTAGGCGAGTCGGCGGTGCGCGAAGGCCTGCGCTCGCATGTCCCGCAGCGTCCCGGCGGCGGAGAGTGCGAGCTGCCACGCGTGGGCGAAATCCGACCAGTGACCTTGCCGTTCCAACGCGGAGTCGGCGGCCCACGCGAGCTGCCAGACCTGCGTTGTCATTCCCAGGTCGCCGGCATGGCCGAGCACGGCGAGCAGGTTGGCGCGCTCGGAGGCGAACCAGGCGAGAGGTTCGGTCAGGCGGCCGACACTGGTGTGCGGGGCCGGGTCGCCCAAAGGGATCGCGCTGGGCCGGCGTCCCGGGCTCAGTTTCCGGTCCGCCGCGACCGCGGTGTGCAGGTAGTGGTCGAGAAGCCGCTCGAGGGCTTCTCGCCGCCGATCCGGGCCTTCTTCGTCGTACGCGAGTTCTTTGGCGTAGTCGCGGAGCAGATCATGCAGCGCGTACCGGCTCGGGTTCGCCTCGGTGAGCAGAGAGGCCGTCATGAGCTCGTTCAATTGAACGCGTACCTCGGTCTCTGACAGCCCGGCCAGGCTCGCCGCCGCGGACAGTCCGATGTCGCCACCTGGGTTCAGGCCGAGCAGCCGGAACAGGCGGGCGGCGCCTGGTGTCAGGGCGCGGTAGGACCAGGAGAAGACGGCCCGGACCCGGGTCATCGAGTCTCCGCCATCCAGGGCGTCCAGGGGCCGGCTGGTGGCGGCGAGGTCGTCCGCTACCGCGGCGAGCGGGAACTGCGTCTGCTGGGCGCGTGCGCCGACAATGGCCAAGGCGAGCGGCAGCCCGGCGCACCACGTGACGATTCGCTCCGCCATGCCCGGCTCCTGCGATACCCGGTCGGGACCGAGCCGGCCAATCAGCAGCTCGTGTGACTCGGCTGGCGACATCAGCCCGAGCTGGAGCGGGCGCGCCCATTCGGTGACGACCAGACCGGTCAACCGATGCCGGCTGGTGACGAGGACGGCCGCGGTGGGCGTGTCGGGCAGCAGCGGGCGGACGTGGTCGGCGTCGCGGGCGTTGTCCAGTACGACGAGCATCCGGCGGCCACGGATCACGCTGCGGTACTGCGCCACTCGGGCGTCCAGGCCGTGGGAGATCTGTGCGGCCGGTACGCCGAGTGCATCGAGGAAGCGCCGCAACACCTCGGCGGGATCCAGTGCCCGGCCAGCCGGGCCGAAGCCGTTCAGGTCGACGTACAGATTGCCGTCGGGGAATCGGTCGGACACCCGATGCGCCCAATGTATGGCGAGCGTGGTCTTGCCGACGCCGGCTGTGCCGGACACGGCCGCGATCACCATGGCCGATGCGTTCAGGCCGGCGTCCAACAGGTCGTCGAGCCAGCAGAGGGCGGCTACCCGCCCGGCGAACGAGGGCATGTCAGCGGGAAGCTGCCCAGGTGGGTTGTTCTTGCTGAGCTCTGATCGTGAGGCGGCGTCCTGTGTGGAGGCGAACCTCGTAACCGGTTCCTGCCGGAGCACGCGCCGGTGAGCGTGAACGAGAGCGGGGCCAGGCTCTATCCCGAGATCGTCGACGAGGCGGGCGTGAATATCGGCGTACACGGCGAGGGCGGCGGCCTGCAGGTTGCTGGCCGCAAGCGCCGCCATCAGCTGAGCGTGCAGTGGCTCGTGCAGCGGATCCACCGCGGTCAGGTCGCGCAGCCGGGGAAGACATCGCTCAGGACAACCGTGGGCCAGGCACAAATCGGCGTACCACAGCGCCGCACCGATGTACTCGTCCACAATCGCCACGCTGAGCGGATGGATGCGCAGCTCGGAAATGTCGGCTAAGGGGGTGCCTCGCCAGAGGTCCAGTCCGTTCTCCAGCAGGGCAAGAGCCTCTACCGGCTCGGCCGCACGGGCTCGGCGTACCCGGCGTCGGAAATCGGCCAGGTCGAGTTGGTCGTCGCTCAGGTTGAGCTGATAGCCACCCGGCGTCCAGGTCACCATGCTCGTCTCACCGGACGCGTCCGGCTGCAGCGAAGACCGCAGCCGCGACACGTAGGTCTGCACCGCCTGGGCCGGGGCCGGCGGCGGATCGACGCCCCATAGGACGTCTACCAGGTCCGCGGTCGGCACCGCGGTGTTCGCCGCGAGCGCCAGGCGGCCGAGGAGTACACGCTGCCGCCCGCGGCCCACCGGCACCGGACGGCCGCCCCGGCTCACCGCCAGCGGCCCCAGCACCTGCACCCGCACCAGACCTGTCGGGGATGCCACCGGCTCGACCCACTCCGAGCGTTCATCGGCCGCGGCGCGAAACGCGGCCTCCGAGTCCCCGGTCAACGCCAACGCGACCACCATCGCATCCACGAACCCGCGACGGGGTCGACGGGTCCGTCCCTGCTCAAGGTCGCGGATGGCGGCCACGCTCAGGCCGACCCCAGCAGCCAGCTGCCGTTGGGTGATCCGAGCCGCCCCACGAGCCATCCGTAGCAAGTCACCGAAGCGACCGTGATTCGCGCTGGTGGCCATGTCACTGCTCCCCGTCGCGCACGCCATCGAAGTTGACCATAGTACGGGTCGGTACGGGTAGGGAACGGCAAGCGAGCAGACAGGAGCACCGCTCAGGATCAATCTCGTCAACGGCGTTCCACGAGGAAATTGTTTAGCTGCGCAAAACGGCGGGTCACATTCACCACGCGATCTTGGAGGTAACAGGGATGAACTGGGAACGGAAGTCTGCGCTAGCGCTGGCCGGAGCGGTTGGCATGTTCGTGGCGACAGCTGTCGCCACGCCGGCTCAGGCCGCGGGAGACCGCTCAGCCCCACCGGCCAATCCGACGTCGATCGCCGCGGGATGTGTCGAGTTCAACGGATGGACGAATATCGGCACGAACCGCTACGTCACCGTCGAGAACTGGTGCGGAAGCAAGAAGTGCTACCGTGTCGACATCCCGTATTCCACCGACCCATTGATGAGCGTTGCCGCGTGGGCGGTCGAGACGGACAGGTACGCGTCGAATAACCTCCCGCAAGGCCGCGGCATCTATGAGGACTCCTGCTTCTAACTGAGCGCGGCATCAGCGACGGGTTGGGTTGGACCGGCAAAGCCTCGGCGGCGGTCCGAGCTAGGCCGTATCCCGGCAGCGCCGAACTCGGGTCAATCGACGTGCGCGTCGTGTCGGTGGTCTACGAATGGCGAGGTCTCCCTGGTGATGACGATTCCACAAGGAATCGCCATTCGCCGGGAGACCTCGTCTACAATTTGGCCTTCATTCTCCAGCTCGAATGCCCGCCGAGCTCGAAGTGGCTTGGCTGTGCACATCGACGCGTCGGTAGTCGTGGCGAACGGGTGGTGCGGCAGTCTCGCCAGCTCCGACGAGACCGGTATGCGGAAAGGCAACGGTCTTGGGTGGGCCGCCGTCAGTGTTCAGCTTGATCATCCTGATCGCGCCGTCCAGAACTCCACTTTCAAGCGCGGCTTCCAACGCCCGCATCACCGTCGCCCTCTTTGCGCGGTCAGGAGTGAAGCGACCGCAGCGCATGGTGCTTCCCTCCGTGAAAGATCGCCGGGCGCTGACCGTGCGCTCCGGCCCATGGCATGACCGTCCGCCTTAACACTTGTACGGACCTTGCGAGTTACGTGAACCCGCAACGTGGACCGAGTGAGTTACCGGCTGGTGCGGGCGCGGGCTTGGGTGGATGCGCCGCCAGGGGGACCAGCCAAATAGAAGGCGGTCGGTCGGGTCATGGTGGTGACCAGCTTCGCCAACAGACGCCGGATTTCGGCAACGGTCAACGGGACAGAGTCCAGGTTCGGTGGGCCGCCGGCGTTCGGTCGCCAGGCATCGCGGCCGGGATCGCCGCATCGCAGCGGAGCTGTAGTTCGCCTGGCGGCCAACGGCCAGCGGGGCGTCGCAAGCGCAATCCGTCGCGTCGCTTGATGGTCCGGCGCAGCTGCTTGAGGTCCAGGTGCTGCCGCTCCGCGCGCTGCGCAGCGTCCCGGATCACCCACCACCGGCGTGCGAACGCCTGACGCGCTGTCCTGCGGCGGCGAGACCTCGTTGCGTTGCGGTGCAGCCGCAGCGGACTGGGACGTTGACGGCACCACTAGTCGGGCAGCAGGATAGTGCCTGCCAGGTGATACCCCGGTTGGGTATCGGTTGGTGTGGCTCCTCGGACACGCAATCTCCGCGTTGGTGCGCAGTTTCGGTGTGCCTGTTCAGAGACCTCTGGACACGCACTTTTTGCTTCTGTGGATGCCGTCGACTGGCCGGCGGGGGTGGTCGTCGTGACCGCCCCGATGGTGCCGGCCCTGATTCCCCGGGCGCTGCTTGCCGGGGCACCTGCCGCTGTACGTGAGGGTCTGCGGACGGGGTCCGCTGCCGTTGGCGGCGCTCGCTCCGGAGGCCACCTGGCACACCGACAGTGTCTATGCGTTGACGCCGGTGGACCGCAGCGGGCGGATCGCCGACCGTGGCATCGTCGCTGTGCTCGGCTGGCCGCCGGGGACACGGCTGGATGCCCGCGAACGGGCCGGCCTGTTCACGGTTCACGCGCCCGGTGACGGCCGCTGCCGGATCGACAGCCGTGGTCACCTCATCCTCGCGCTGGCGCTGCGCCGCTGGTGTCGGCTCGGGGCGGGGGACCGGCTGCTGCTGACCGCCGATCGCCGGGCAGGGGTTTTGAAGGGGTATCCGCTGCCGGTTCTTGACCGGCTCCTGGCAGCGGCGTCGTCGGCGGGCGAGGGTGGTGGTCTGGAGTGAACCAGAGTGCTGGCCGGGAGGCGGAGCTGGCGGCGGCCCGGCTGCTGCTGGAACGGATGGGTATCTCCATCGAGGACCTGACCGGGGCGCCGGTGGAGGCTCGGGTGGTGCCGACGTTCGCGCAGTACGTGCCGATCGCCGCCGCGGCGGTGTCGCCGGGCGCTCGCCGGTCGTATGGCTCCTACTGGAACAGGGTGCTGGAGCAGTGGGCGGATCGGCGGCTGGACGAGCCGACCCCGTCGGAGATCGAAGCGCTCCGCGGCCGAGTCCAGGCAGCGGTCGTCGCCCGGCGGAATGGGCGGGGCGGCCTGTCGGCTGCCGAGCATCTGGTGGCGGCGCTGCGGTGTGTGTATCGCCGGGCCGAGGCGGACGGGTTGATCCGGGAGGCGGACAACCCGGCCCGGAAGGTCGCCAAACCCCGGCGGCCGTGGCAAGTCGCGGCCGAGTGCGCGTAGGTAAGCCTGAGTCTGCCGTACCGCGCCCAAGTGCGCCCGCCGAACTTGGTGTGGAACCCATGCAACCATTTGTGGCCCATCGTCGTCCTTGGTTGGCGTCGAGGGGAGTTCGATGGTGCGGAACTACGATGCGCTGACGGAGCTGGTTGCCGTCCGGGGTCCAGCCCTGCTCGCCACTGCGGTGCTGCTGACAGGCAATCGCGCCGCGGGTGAAGATCTGCTGCAGGCCGGGCTGGAGCGGATGATGCGTTCGTGGCGACGAGTCGACGGCGACATCGAGGCCTATCTGCGGCGCACCATGTATCACCTCGCTGTCGATTCATGGCGAGTACGCCGACGCCGGCCCGAGATCCTGGTGCCGGTCGACCCCCCGCCGACGGACGACGGCTTTGAACGGTTCGCCTTGCGAGAGGCGTTGATCCGCGCGCTCGGCGAGTTGCCGGTTCGGCAGCGTGCCGTCCTCGTGCTGCGTTATTTCGAGCAGCTCAGCGAAACCGAGGCGGCCGAGGTACTCGGCTGCGCCGTCGGGACCGTCAAATCGAACGCCTCGCGCGGTTTATCCCGACTACGCGAGCTGACCGCCTCATGGGAAGACCTGTCGAATGGAGTATCCCGATGACGACTCGCCTGGAAGAGGAGCTCGCGGATGCGATGCGGTCGCTGACCGAAGGCCTGCGTCCCACGGACGGCCTGGTGGCGCGTGCCCTGCGGCGGCACCGTCGACGACGGATGCGCTCGGTTGCCGCGGCCGGCACCTTTGTGGCGTTAGCGGTGGTCGCCGTAGCCGCCGTGCAGCCGATGTACGCGAGATTAGGCACAACGCCCGACGAACCCACGATGTTGACCGTCGCGGCGATTGTCGAGCGGGCGGCGGCGGCGCTCCCACCTGACCAGATTCAGCATTCCTTGACGACAGACACTCGCGACGGCTATTCGAGGGAGTGCTGGCGGGATCCGATCACCGGTGACAGCCGATGCCGAGATCTGCCTTCGCGGCCTGGTGCGGGCGATACGGAGTATTGGCTGCGCGTACGGCCGGACCCATCCGGAGGAAAGGTCTGGTCTTACACCATGGTCGACCACGCCGCACGCACCTGGACAACACGTGACGCGCGTTTCCCGGACGGGGGATCTTCTCGGGAGCTAGAAGATCCTCGGTCACTCTTCGAGCGTGACGAGCTCTACATGGAGGGTGAAGAATCGATCGATGGGAATGACACCTTCATGCTTGGACGGCAAATTGTCGACCCCACCGGCATCTTCGTTACCGAGCATATCTGGGTCGAGACCGACAGCTTCCGCCTAGTCCGCTCCCTCATCTTCGATAGCGAATACCGGTCGCAGACCGATTACAAATGGCTTTCCCGCGACAACGAATCGCTTGAGCTTCTGAATCCTGTCGTTCCAGCAGGCTACTCGCGTCGATAGCGGTCGCCCGGTTCACTTTGCGCGCCTGCTGCCACGTGCCTCTTCGCGATGCTCACGAAGATGCGTGGCATGGTTTGCCGCGACCACTAACGGGAGCTCGAAATGCTGACTATCAGCACCACGGTTTTGTTCATGGGTGTGGTGTCGAGCGACGCTGTCCTCGGGGCGCGGGGCGAGCGCGCGTGGTGACGGTTGACGACCTGCCGCGGCTCAGTGGAGCGGTGCCGAATTACACGTGGGCGCTCGGCGTGTTGGTGGCGGTTTGTTCTGTGTTGTTCGTGGTGGCCTATCTCCGCCACTGGGCGCCTCGGGTGGCTGCCAGCATCGGTGTCGCAGTGCTGGTGCGGGTCGTTGTGGTGTGGGTCGCGTTCGGACAGACGCCGCGGGATGTGGCGAGTTACTTCCGGGTGGCAGGCGAGTTGTTGCTGCGGGGCGCTGATCCGATGACGCACATGCCGCAGTTCCGGTGGAACTTCTTGCCGTTCATGCCGATCATCTTTGGTGCGGAGTTGAAGACCGGCATCAATTGGGAGATCTCTGGCAAGATCGCGCCGGTCATCGCCGACCTTGTGCTGGTCGTGCTGCTGGCTAGGCTCGGCGGCAGGGAGCATCAGGGCCGTAACGTGGCGCTGCTCTACGCCGTGTGTCCGGTCGCGTTCCTGGTCACCGCCGTACACGGTCAGGTGGAGCCGATCGCGCTGGCGTTCGGCGTCGCCGGCTACCTCGCCGCCCGCGGCGGCCGTCCCGGGGTGGCCGGCGCGCTGCTGGGCCTGGCGATCGCGGCCAAGACCTGGCCCGCTGTTCTGCTGCCCGGCCTGCTGCGGGAGATCCCGTGGCGCCGGTGGTGGCGGGCGCTGGCCGGCGTTGCCGCGGTGCCGTTGTTGTTTCTGCTGATGGTTCCGTTTGTGCTGCATGACTCGCTGCGCGCGGCGATCGACACGCTGACCGGTTACCGGTCGTTCGTGGGCCGCTGGGGCTGGGCCGGCATAGCCCACGTCTGGGACGTCGTTGACCTGGGGTACGCAGGCCCGGGCGTCGATACCGCGCAGCGGGTGGGCACGCTGCTCACCGCGGTCGCGGTCCTCGGCGTGCTCGCCCTGTTGTGGAAGCGGGCCGACGGTGTTGCGCTGACCGGGGGACTGATGCTGGTCTTCTTCGCCGTCACGGCGGGCTTCGGGAT
Source organism: Asanoa sp. NPDC049475 (assembly GCF_040676915.1). Taxonomy (NCBI): domain Bacteria; kingdom Bacillati; phylum Actinomycetota; class Actinomycetes; order Micromonosporales; family Micromonosporaceae; genus Asanoa; species Asanoa sp. NPDC049475. The sequence continues at coordinate 104,294 of NZ_JBFAPY010000013.1, forward strand.
CCAGTACCTGCTGTGGCCGGTGCCGTTCGTGCTGTTGCTGCGGCGCCTTTCCGGCATCGTCTACGTGACGCTGGCCGGCGTGTATTCAGCGCTGTTCTACATGTTCTACGAAGCGGTCCCGGACGTCCGTGACGCCATGAACGTCGTCCTGCCCGCTGCCTCGCTTGTCGTCATCGTCGCCGGGCTGGCCGCGCTGCCGCGGCGTCTCCACGCCCCGCCCGGGCCAGGGTCGGGCGGTCCGGGCCAGCCGCGGATCCCAGCGCAGGCGGGTGCACCGGCGGCGGTGCGCAGCCATGACAGCGGCTCGTCGGCGACGATTACTTCGGCCGTGAGAAACACGGGCGGAGGCCACTTCCGCGGCTCGGTGCCGGCGACGCGGGCACCGAGGCATCCGCGGCCGACATCGACGACGAATCCCTACCTCGAGATCCACCAGTAACGTGCGACGCCATCCGGAGGTTGTTCTGTGAAGCTGTCGATTTTGATGCCGGTCTACAACGAGGAAGAACGCATCGCGGAAGCGCTCAAGCAGGCGCTCGCCGTGGAATACCCGTGCGAGATCGAGCTCGTCGTCGTCAACGACGGCAGCCGCGACGGCACCGGCGCGATCCTCGACGCGGCTGACGACTCGCGGCTGCGGGTCATCACCCACCAGCGCAACGCCGGCAAGGGCGCGGCCATCAAGACCGCGGTCGACAACGCCGAGGGCGACTACATGGTCATCCTCGACGCCGACCTCGAATACGACCCGCTGGACATCCCGCGGCTGCTCGACCCGGTGCTCGACGGGCGGGCCAAGGTGGTCTACGGCAACCGCACCTTCGGGAGCCACAGCGCCTACAGCTTTTGGTACGTGATGGGCAACAAGGCCGTCACCACCGCCGCCAACGTGCTCTTCAACTCCTACATCGGCGACCTGGAGACCTGCTTCAAGCTGCTGCCGGTCTCGCTCTACCGCTCGCTGGAGATCAAGTCGCGCGGCTTCGGCATGGAGGCCGAGGTCACCGGCAAGCTGCTGCGGCGCAAGATCCGCCCCTACGAGGTGCCGATCAGCTACCGGGCCCGCGGTCGCGAAGAGGGCAAGAAGATCACGTGGAAAGACGGCGTCGAAGCACTGTGGATCCTGGGCCGCGAGCGCACCCGCAAACCCTGAGCACCACTGGCTGGCCGGGGATGGCCCCAGTCGCCAGCGGCGCCTGCTCAGGCCCGCATCTCGCCCGTTCGGCGGCCCACGCAAGGTGGCGAGGCAACGACGAACGCTCCCTTGTCGGCGATCTGGCCTTCGCCGTAACGTTGCCGCCGAATCGGTCCCCCGTGGATGTTCGCCGAGGTACTCGTCTGGAGCTCAATAGCACGGTCACCCACAAGCGACCGCATCCCGTCGCGCTTACGTCCACAAGCGATCGCCGTAGTAGCTGCCAGCGTCGAGTTGAGCTGGCGGCGATTTGAGCTGGAGGAAGACGACCCGACCGCGACCATTCCTCAATGGACCTGGCCTGAGCTTTAGCTTGCGGGCGTGAGCTCTTCGCCGGATACGCCGACGGTGCGGTCGAGGCGCACGACCGGTTCGGTGTCGACGTTCGCCTCACGCCGGAGATCTCCCGCGGTCAAGAACCCGGCCTCGCCGAGCTCGTCGCCACCTCCGTGGTCGCGTTTCGGGACCGGGGTGTCGTCGGGCTCGGTTCTGGTGGTCCGGAAGGCTCAGCACGAGTGTCTGACTATGCGCGAGCGAGCAGGTTGCGGAAGGCATCCGCGACGGCGTCGAGCTGATCTTCGGTCATTCGCTGGGGCGGCGCGTCGGTCGCCGCCAGCCTTGCTTGTGCGCTCGTCTTGATCGCGCTTGTCTTTTGATTCATCCGGCGGTCAGGACCGGGTCGCAACCCGCATCGAGCGCCTCCCGGTAGCGGCCGATCTTGGTGTCGTACTCATCGGCGGCTTGCCGCCGGCGGACGGTTTCGTCGCTCGGGTCGTAGGCGGCGAGCGCGGCTCGGTCTTGGGCTTCGGCTGCCCGGCGAAGATTGGTTGCCAGCGGTCGTCCGCCGAATTCCTCGGCGAGGAAGCTGTCGATCGGTGCTGCGATCGCGTCTTCGCAGAGATACAGCACTGGGGGGGGTGCTGATCCTGTGCTGGCGAACGTAGTCGCGTGAAGCGGCGCACCGGTAGCAGAGGCGTCCGTGGTTCGGGTTGCCGGCGATGTTGCGCCCGCAGATCCCGCCTGAGCTCAGCCCGCGGAAGAGATACGGGCCTGGCCGGTGACGAGACGGTAGACGCGTCCCGCGGTACCTTCAGCTACCTCCACCCGGTGACCGGCGCGCTGAGCTGGTCCTTTGAGTCGCAGCCCGGAGCGGCCACGCCGGCGTCACTGTTCGCACGGTTGAGCAACCGCGGAGACCCGACAGTCGGTGATCACACCAAGCGCGCCGAAGCTGGTCGTGGGTCGTCAGCCTGGCTCGCCGTACGCGCCCTGAACCCACTTGATGGCCGTCCGCATGTCGGCCCGGCCGCGCTCGATCCGCTCGACGTCGACAAGCGCCACGTCGACCTCGCCGTTGGAGTCGCGGGCGGCGGCGACCGTCGCACGGATCTCGCTGCCGGCGTTGCGGATGCCTCCGAGCCCCTCGACGAGGGTTCGCAGATCCATCAGCCTCTCCTCAATCCCACGAACTCACTCCATGCGCGCGCCTCCTGGTCCTGAAGGCGGGCGACCAGACCCAGATCCAGTGGTGTGCTCGGGCGGTCCATGACGGGCGCGAAGACGGCTTCCAGCCGCTCCTGTGCGCGCAACCAGCGGTCGAACGCTTCCGCCGTCTGGTCGGTGGCGGAGTCTTTGACGATCAACGGCCCTGCCGACGTGTTTCGTGACGAACGACCGAACAACGCACGCAGTATCCGTGAAGCCATCGAGGTCTTTCCTTCCGATCGATGTGTGTCGGTCCCGGCAGGTGCCCGCGACGCTGGCGGCGACGCGGGCACCCGGGACATCCGTCAGGGCATCGCTCTGGAGATGATGTTGATGTTTGTCACCAGCGGGTTCTTGTTCAGGGCCGGAAGTTCGATTTTCTGCCAGATGGAGTCGGCATAGAAGCCGCGGGTAAACGTGTTGACCTCGCCCGAGGCCTGCTCCGCGAAGCGCTTGGACGTGGCACCCCAGACCTTTGTCGCCTGCGCATCCGTGAGGTTTCGTGCCATCCGCCCGCTCATGCTGTTCAACCATCCACCGCCCGGCGTCATGTCGAGCGTGGTGCGTCCAGTCGAGCGGGCGAACGACTGAGCGGCGGCCTTGGACCCGGGTCCGGACCAGAATACCGACTTGCCGGGCAGGGTCGAGACGTTGATGAACTCGGCGGCGCCGCGGAAGTAGGCATACGAGGCCTTGTTCTTGAGGAAGGATCCGGCGGCCTTGGCCCCCGTGCCGACCTTGCCAACGGGCAGGAACGCCGCGGCGGCCCACGCGCACGAGCCGTTGTCGCCCTGGTCGCACTTGCGTGCGTCGGTGATCCCGGTGAGTTTGCCGAAGTTGGAGCCAGCCAACCGGTCGGCCGCGGCTTCCTTGTCTCCCGAGTCACCGGCGACGTTCGTCGCCGACGCGGTTTCGAGATCGTCCCAGGTCTGCATCGCCGACTTCATCCAGTCGGGACTCTGGTCGGCCTCCGGCCCTTCACCGAAGAAGCCCTGTACGTTCTCGATGCCCTCTTCGATCGCGTTGCCGATGTCACTCAACGAGGGGAGGTGACCGTCGAACTCCACGTAGCTGATCGGGTTGCCACCCGCCAGGGCGTAGCGGTTCTGCGTCAGCGGATCGAGAGAGAGACCGAGGTCCGCCAGCGATCCCGCGAACATGTCTTCCTGCCAGAACCGACCCATGTCCGGTCCGTATCGACGGGTGCCCATGTCGTAGGCGGCCGCGCCGCTGGCGACCGGTGTCGCGCTCGAACGCGCCGTGCCGGAGTCCATCCGTTTGCCGCCGTAGCGGAACGGGTTGACCGGGGCCTGGCTGTCGGTGTCACCGGTCGTCATCGACTGTGGGTCACTGCTCGGCGAGTCGGACCCGCCGTAGGCGTCGTAGCCGTAGGAGGCTTTCACCTGACCGGAGTCGCCGATGAGCTGCGAGACCGAACCCTGCGGGTCGTAGGCGTACCCGAACTGCTCCTCCGCACCCGAGACGTTGTCCTTGCTCGACATCGAGATGCGGTGCCCGTAGCTGTCGTACGAGAACTGCTTGGTCTTCGGATTGGTGCCGCCGGTCTGCTTCTCCTCCGTGACGTCGCGGGACATGCCCTGGTGAGTGAAGTCGGTCGTGCGATCCTTGCCGGTGCCTGAGTGGTCTTCGACCTGCTTGGTCACCCGGTCGAGCGCGTCGTAGCTGTAGGTCGAGGTGTCGGTCGCCGTGGCGCCGCCCGAATACTGGCGGGTGGCCTTGAGGCGATCGAGGTAGTCGTAGGTGTGGTCGGCGATCAGGTTCGCGCCGCCGGCGCCGTCGGTCTTGTTGCAGTCGGCCTGGCTTCCCGCGGCCAGGGTGAGGCAGTCGAGGTTCCCGAAGTCGTCGTACCAGTATTTGCCGGTGACCCCGGAGACCGTGATCTCCTTGTTCTGGTCCGCCTCGTAACGACGGACGAGGGTGGTGCCGTCGTCCTTGTTCTCGGTCGTGACGTTCCCGGAGCGGATCGTGTTGTCGCCGATGAGCTTGTCGGGCTCGTCGAGCTTGTACGTGGTGACCTTGCCCTCGCGCTTCTGGTGGCTGACCAGCTTGTCGCGAGCGTCATAGGTGTATTTCGCGGTGCAGGGTGTCGGCCCTACGCACGCCGTGGCGCCATTGCCCTCGGCCCGCTTGAGAATGAAGCTGTCGGTCGTGCGGTTGCCGTTGGCGAAGCGTCCGGCCTCGTCGACATAACCCGGGCTGTGCGACTCGGTGACCGCGCCCGACCCGTTCTTCGTCACCAGGGAGCGCAGTTTCCCCGAGTCGAAGTAGTCCCAGGTCGTGGTCTGCTTCTTCGGCCATGTCGACGGGTCGGCCACGCACCCGCTCGCCGCGCGGTAGACGTCGCGCTGCTTCTCGAGCCCGTTGGACCAGAAGGTGTTGACGATCCGCTCGTCGTTCTTGCAGGCGTCGTCGACGCCGCGGTCGAGCTGGCCCGAGAGCCAGTCGGCACCGTCGTAGGTCATCTCGTAGCGGCGCGGCGCCTTGGTCTGGGTGCCGGCGTCGTTCTCCTCGCCGTTCTCGAGGCGGAGTGTGACATTGCCGTTGGCGTCGTAGGTGTAGGAGTTGGCTTTCCAGAGGGTCTCGCCTTCCTTGCGGTAGCGGACCTTGGACGCCTCATCGAAAGCGGTGTAGTCGGCCCTGACGTCGACCGCCTTCTGGCTCGGGTCGTCGAGCCCGTCGGCGTCGAGCGCCCGGGTCAGGTTGTTGTTCGCGTCGTAGGTGTAGGTGCTGGGCTGTCCCTTGTAGTCGTTGCGCGAGGCCTGCAGGCCGTCCTCGAAGTAGGTCCAGCTGCTGCGCCGCTGTTCGTTGAGTTGACCGGGTGAGCCGCGCATCTCCGGCACACGTTCGAGCTGCCAGCCCTGGGCCGTGTACCCGAAATGGATGGTCGGGTTGCGCGGATCCTTCGATGTCGCGACCCAGCCCGTGTCGAAGTACGACATCGTCGTCTTCGCCGTCGGGCCGACCGATCCGGCGGCGTCGGCCGTCACCGGCAGGCTCGTCCAGACGACGTTGCCGTTGCGGTCGTACGCCTGGTGGGTGTAGCGGCGCTCGGAGCCGTCGGCCCCGTCGAACGGCTGGGTCTGGCGGACCTGCCGGTTCAGACCGTCGTAACTGAACTCGGTGACGTAGTGGCCGTTGTTGGCCTCGACACCGCGCGGTGAGATTCGCTTCTTGACGTTGCCGTTGGCGTCGTACTCCGTCTTGGTCACGACCGTGCGACCGGTCGCGGCGTCGAAACGCTGACGCACGAGCACCGGCGCGTCCCGCTGGTCGTACTCGGTCTCGGTGCGGCCGTTGCGGCCGGCGACGATGTCCTGCTCGGTGGAGAAGACGTTGCCGTTGTCGTCGTAGGTCGTGCGGTTCGCGTGTCCCAACGGGTCCCGCGAGACGGTTTGACGGTGTGCGGCGTCGTAGTCGTAGCTCGCTGTGAACGCCGTGCCGGTGAGCGGGCCGTTGCCTGGGCACGACACGCTCGGCAGTGCCGCGCGCGGTGAGGTCACCGAGCGCAGGTCTCCGGCGACGTCGTAACACAGGTGGGTGTGCCGAGCCTGTGCGGTCGACGCTCCGTAGGTCGTCTCACGGACGATCCGGTCGAGTGTGTCGTAGGCGAACGCGGAGGTGAAGTCGTCGACGGTGGCGGACAGCGTGCCCTTCGGCATGGTCTGCCTGGTGATTCGCCCGGCCGCGTCGTAGGCGTAGGACCACCGTTCGCCGTCGGGGTCGACGGACCGGTCCGGGTTTCCCTGCACGAGGACCCGGTCCATCGGGTCGTAGCTCGACACCGCCGCCGAGCCTGACGTTCCCCGGTCGGCCGCCGTGCCGTAGTGCGGGCTGACCGTGCGCACGGCGTTGTCGTTCTCATCGAAGTCCACACTGGACCAGATCAGCCTGCCGCGATCACCGGTGGTCGACACCGGGGCGCTCTGCCGGCCCAACCGGTGGAAGCTGTCGTAGTCGAAGAAAGACTTGTAGGAGCGCTCGTCGACTCCGGAGGCGTCCTGGTGGTTCGGGTCCTGGATCCACCGGACGAATCCGTCGAGGTCGTAGCCGACCCGCGTGATGCCGCCAGTCGGGTCGTTGGTCTGGGTCGGCTGGCCTGACGGGTCGTACGACGGGAACGTGGTCGGGGGGTTGCCGTTGGCGTCCTTGACGGCCGCGAGCGTTCCCGGCGCGGCGGACCCGGCGAGGTTGTAGTCGTAGTCGGTGACCGCGCCTGTCGGGTCGGTCACCTTGTCGACGTTGCCGGCCGCATCGTAGGTGTAACGCGTCTGGAAATCGGTCGGAACGGTCGGCGTCGCCACACCCTTGGGTTTGGTCACCGTGGCCAGCAGGGACAGGTGCTTTCCGGCAGCGTCGTTCGCGTCGACGGCCGAGTCCAGATAGGTGAGCTCGGTGCGCTCGTTGTCCTGGTTGGTGGAGGAGGTCAGATAGCCGTTGGCGTTGTACGTGAAGGTGCTGAACTTGGTACTCGGTTCCGTCAGCTTGGTGACCTTGAAGTCAGGAGACCATTCCACCGATGCCGCCTGCCCGAGCGGGTTGACAAGGCGGACGACCTTGCCGTCGACGTCATAGGTGAACGCTGTGGTCCGCGACAGCGGTGCCTTGACGGTCGTCACCCGGTTGGTCGGGTCGTACTCGAACGAGGTGACCGCGTTCGCGCGGTTGGTGCGCGACTGCAGCTTCCAGCGCAGCTGCGCTCCTTCGCTGGGCCCGTAGTAGTCGAAGGTCGTCTCACCCTTGCGGGGGTCGAGGACACTGAAGATCCGGGTCGACTGGTTCGGGGTATGCGGGTCTGGCGCGCGACGTGTGGCGGGGTCGGTGATTGCCGGGCCGGACCCCGACGAGGTCGTGTAGGTGAAGACGAACGACCGGTCGACCAGCGGCTCGCCCGTGGCCTTGGTGCCACCGCGCTGCGTCAGGCGCAGCAGGTTGCCGTCGTCGTAATAGTCGAAGTCGAGCGCCGACTGCGAATGGTCGGTGATCCGCTTGATCTTGCCGCGGACGTGCGCCTTCTTCGCCTCGTCCTTCGAGTAATAGTCGACGCCGAACGACCGACCACCGGCGTCGGTCACCTTGACGGCCCGTTTCTTCGGGCCACCAGGGTCTTCGCCGGGCGGTGTGTCGACGAGATCGAAGAGCAGGGAGTTGCCGTTGCGGTCGGTCACCGAACGCGGGTAGCCCTCGTCGTCGAACCAGTGCGTGACATTGTCGGGACGGGTGATGCCCCAGCGTCTGTCGGTCGGGTTGGTCGGCACCTCGCGCAGGTAGAGGTTGACGCCCGGCGGCTCCTGCCAGCGGGTGACGCCGTCGCTGCCGACGACCTTCACGAACTCGTGGCTCGTGCCGTCACCGTCGACGAACGTGACGTTCTTGGGCGGCTTGAGGTCGAGTCGTTCACCCCACCTCGCGAGACTCGAGATCGAGAGCGAGAAGTTGTTGCCGGCCGGCGACCGGGAGTGGTCCTCGAGCGAGTTGTAGGACAGGTCGACCATCGTGGACAGGCCTCGACCGGGTGCGAGGAAGGGCGTCCAGCGCAGCAGCATGTTGCCGTTCGAGACGTTGGTGCTCGTCGACATCCCGGCGCCGACCTCGTCTCCCTCGTACTGCCAGAAGCGCTCGAAGCCGAGCGCGTTGTCGAGGTCCTTGGCCACCTTCACCGGGTTCTCCGCCGGCTTGTTGCCGCGCTGGGCGAACCAGTTGGAGCCGGCGGCGGCCGAGTCGTAGATGTCGAAGCGCAACACCGTCTCGGCCAGTTCCGCGCCGAGCGGGACGGCGGGCGGTTGGACGGTGACGGTGAGCTGGGCGGAGCCGCCCGGGGCGAGGCCGGGTAGGGTCCCACCGGCCGGTCCTTCGTAGAGGACCTTGCCGTCAGGGGTTATCCAGCGATACCACGGTCGAAGCGACGTCGCGCTCCAACTGGCGGAGCCAGCGTTCGTGATCTTGATTGGGACGGTGAAGGCGTCCGGGTCGGTCTTGGCCGAGTCGTCGGTGGGAGCGGTCGCTACGGCGCGTGTGGAGACCGCGGGGTCGACCGGCGTCGCCGCGTTGTTCTGCCCCACACCCAAGGGCGTCGCGGCAGCGTCGTCGGCGTTGCCGGCCTGACCGAGGTCGAAGTTGGCGATGTATTGACCCGTTCGATTGACGACGTTGACCACCACCGTGGCGGACGTCGTCGTCTGACCGCCGGCGTCGTACGCTTTGGCGGCGAGGATGTGCGCGCCGTCGTACGTCGTCGAGAAGGGATCGAGCGTGTTCCACGCCACCGAGTACGGGGCGACGGTGTCCTCGCCGACCAGCAGGTTGTCCGAGTAGAACTCGACGCGCGCGACGCCCTTGTCGTCGCTGGCATCGGCCGAGAGAGTGACCGTGCCTGCGGCCGTCCCGGGTGCCGGTGAGGTCAGGCTCACCAACGGCAGGCCGGTGTTGTCGACGACGAGCGTCGTCGCCGTCGATGTGGTGACGTTGAAGACGTCATCGGTGGCGCGGATCGTGACGGCGTGGTTGCCGTTGGAGGTCAGTGCGGTGTTCCACGGCATCTCGAAGGGCGCTACGTTGTCGCTGCCGATCGACGCGCCGTCGACGAGAAACTCGACCCGGTCGACGCGGCCGTCATCGGCGGAGTTGGCCTGGAGGGCGACTGTGCCGCGTACGGTGCTTCCGGCGGCCGGCGCCGTGAGCGCCGAGGTGGGGCCCCGGCTGACGCTGCCGTCGAGATAATCCACGATCAAGGCCGGACGCCGGGTGGTGGACTCGTCGGAGAGGTAGCTGAAACGGGGGTCGGCGACCAGAGGCGGCTCCGGAACCTCGGTGTCGACCTCCCGCTTGATCAACAGGCCATGGTTGGCGGTGCCGTTGGTCCATTTACGAACCAGGCCCGTGACCGCGATCATGTCGTAGCCGGCCGCCTTCGAGCGGTCCTTGCTCGGCTGGGTGCCCTCGATCGTCGCGTCGAAGTCACCGCCGTCGGACTGCCACCGGATCCCACCGACCTTCTCGTTCCAGCTGGCACCGGAGCCGTCGCAGGTCGCATTCCCCGTGCCTTCCGGCCAGTCGGTGGTCACGCGGTGCACGTTGAGAGGGCCGACGGGTGCGTTGGTCGCGCCGTAGCCGAGTTGCAGCGTGGCGTTACTGACGGTGGCACCGACGGGGACGTCTCGCAGATCGAAGCGGAGCATCGGGCGCATCACGGTGCGGCTGACCGAGTTGCCGATGCTCAGGTTGGTCGAGGCACCGCTGTTCTGCCAGCCGTAGCATCCTGTCGGGGGACCGATCATGCCGAGCAGGTAGGTGTCGGCGGTGGCCCGCAGGGTCAGGCGCGCGTTTCCCTGCGGCGGCGTCGTCACCGCGACGTCGGCCGAGGCGAGGGCGCCGTTCAGCACGCGGTAGAAGTAGGTCCTGCCGGCCCCGGCGGTGGTGTCCTGGAAGGACCGCACCGAGGTGTCGGCGATCGTCGTCAACCTCGTCGCGGCCGACGCGGTGAAGTTGGCGCTGGTGCCTCGGTGTATTTCGACGGCGACCGGGCCGGCGGCGAAGGACCACCTCAGTTCGGCTCCGCTGGAGCGCACGACCTGCGGCTCATCGAGCGTGATCTCGCCCGCGAGCACGGCGGCATGGGCGGTCGCCTGCGCTCGCGTCGGTGGGACGAACAGCGCCGCCGTCGCGATCATAATGATCACGACGACGGCGCGGCAGGACGGCATTACGCGGACACGGGTCATCGCATTTCCTCCCCCGGTCGCACTCCTTTTCCGGCATGCAGCATTCACCGATGCGCGGAATCAATCCTGCGCATGGTTGAATGGCGCACGGAGTTGGAGCGTGAAGAAACTGGCTTCGCTGTGGCCTAACGATGCGATGAATCGCATCGGACCGAGCAGGCTCGGCCCCCATGAATGTCAATGAGCCTCTGGCGCGATGAACATATACCTAACGGTTGCTGCAAGACAAGAGGCTCATCGATGTCCGAGTTAGGACAATTCAATGCGATTTCTCGGAAACGGAATCGTTAGTACGGCACGCTCTAGAAACACCCATCCAGATACGTCGGTGTGACGAATCAACGCCGGCGGGCGCTGATTCTCAGCGGGGGACTGTATGGGCAGCCGGCGGACAATTCGTCGAGACCCCGCCACGACGTCCGCGACCAGCCACAGGGCATTGACGTTCTTGACGCGCTCCAGACAGTGACGTTAACATCACCGCAACATTGTTAGCGCTAACAGTCTGCTCGGTCGCTGACCCTGCTGGACGAGACCGAGCCGGGGCGTGCGCTGGATGCCCAACCGGTCCAGGGACATACTCTTTCCTTTTCGCGGCCACCCTCGATGAAGACACCTCACACCCAGCAATCAACCACGCCAGGCCGGTTGACCCGGAAATCGCACACTTCCGCAAGTTGTGAGCGCTAACGCTGCCCAGACGGAAGGTAGGAGCTGATGGTTGTCGAGTGGACCGGCGGCAAACGACGACGAGGTATAGCGGCTATTGGCCTTGCGCTCTTGGTAGGAGTGGGAGTGGGCCAACTGACACCGATCATGGCAGCCTCGGCGGAGCGAGCCGCGGCCCCGGGAGCGCCGGGGCCACAGACCCCCACCGCCAAGGTGCCGCTGGCCGGCGTCGACATGACACAGACCTACGTGAACCCGATCAACCTGCCCGGGATGGCGGTGCGCAACATCGTCGGGACGATGCCGCCGACGGACGCGAATGTCGCCAACACCTCGCAGATCCCGGCCAGCCTGAACCTGCCGACGTGGACGGCAGCGTCCGGGCGGACGCTGGCGAGCCGGTCCACCGTCGGTTTCACCAGGATCTCGGAGAACTCCGCCCGGACCGGGGCGGACTGGTCCGCGCTGAACGTCGACGGGACCATCTACCTCTACGCATCGGGCGCGATGCAGAACGCACCCAACAACAACCGCACCGTCTGGTCCACCACCGACTACCTGACATGGACGCCGCACCAGATGAACCTGGGCCTGGTCGCACCCACGGTCGTGCAGATCGGCGACACGTTCTACATGGCCGGCAACAACACCCCGGTCTATCGATCGGACTCGCCCACCGGGCCGTGGACCAGCATGGGGAGTTTCCTGCGCCCGACCGGCCAGACCCTGAGCGTCGGCGACGTGCAGTTCTTCCTTGACACGGACGGCCGGCTGTACCTGACGTACAACATCGGCTCGCCGATCATGGGCGCCGAGCTCGACCCGAACAATCCTCGGCAGCTCATCAGCGACCCGGTCGTGCTCTGGACCTTCGACCCGCGCCAGGAGTGGCAGCACATCGGTGACAACAAGGCGACCTACACGCATGGGTACGTGGAGGGGTCGCAACTGTTCAAGGTGAGAGACACCTACTACCTCTCGGTCGCGTCCGGTGGCACCGAGTTCACCACGTACGCGACCGGCGTAATGACGTCTGACAAACCGCTCTCCGGCTTCGAGGTCACCCAGCAGAATCCCATCGGCTACGGCAACAACCACCCGAGTGCGGTCTATCCGAACGCCGGGCACGGCAGTTTCGTCCTGGACAAGTCCGGCAACCTGGTGTTCTTCTACACCTACGTCATCGCCTACGAGGAGTTCTTCGAGCGGCGACTGGGAATGGACATCTGCACCGTTATCCCCGCCGGCCCGAAACAGGGAGACGTCGACTGCGAGTTGTCCAACACGCCGCAGCTGGCCCCGGGGAAGAAGATCTCAGGCCGGGACGACGTCGGGCTCTACAACGTGGCCACGAACAGCCAGGCGTACTGGGCGAGCAGCTACGCCCCCGGGCGCAACCCGTACTACGGCAGCGACCGGTCTCTGTCCACGTGGTGGGAGCCGGCTGACGGCGACATCGCGCCCACGTACATCAGGGGCTTCGGGACCGTCTTCCACATCTCCGCCGCGCAGATCCAGTGGAAGGAACTCGGGCGCACGTTCACCAAGGACAACGCGGTGCGGTACACGCTGGAGTACAAGGACATCCCCACCAACACGTGGCGTCCCCTGGTCGACAGGAGCACGAACACCACCGCGTACACGGCCGACTACGTCACCTTCGACCGGGTGCTGACGAACGCCGTCCGGCTGAAGGTCCTGGGTACGACCGAGAACGTCAAGGTCGGCGTCCACGAGCTCAACGTGTTCGGAGAGAACTACAACCTGGCCGTCGAGAAGGGCATGATCACTCCGTAGTCCCGGTCGCGCGGCCGTACCGTCAGGAGCGGGCGAGATCACCGGATCTCGCCCGCTCCCTCTTGTCGCCGAGCGCCTCAGGGCGCCTACGCTCGCTTGCGCACCGTCAACCTCTGGTAGTTGGCGGCGTGGGGCTGGTAGGTCGGGTTGCCGGAGTAGGCGACGTGCACCCGGTACCTCCCGGGCTGCAGATCAGCGGTCGGCAGGTCGACGACGGCCTTACCGTCGACGAGTGTCACGACCTGCACGGCGCCGCCGAAGGTGACGGTGACCTCGCCGGTCGGGGTCGGCGCGTTGTGCTGGTGCCCACCCGCCGGCCCCACTGTCACCTTCAGTCGGAACGTGTCCCCGCGGACCACCGACGCCGGCGCGGCCTTGGCGTGGACCTTGACGGCCGCGGGGCCGGAGGGCACCTCGAACGGCGCCGTAACGTCCGACGCCTTCAGGTAGTCGAACCCGAGGTACTCGGCCTTGACCGTCCGGGCGCCCGCGGGCAAACCCGCCGGGAGCGTGACCGTGGCCGCGCCGTCGCTCAGATGGGCGAGCGTCGACCACGAGCCGACGCTGAACCTCACCTGACCGCCGGTCTCGAACCCGTCGGCCGCCGTGACCGTGGCGATGGCCGTGGTCGTCTGGGCCCCGCTCGCGTACGGCTCGACAGCCACCTCGGTGGTGGTCGTGACGTCGCTGTTCGGGATCCCGCGGATGTCGTTCCACTCGCGGACGGTCAGCGGGATCACGGTGCCGTGACGCGGACGGACGACACCCGCGTTGGTCATCGTGATCGCCTTGGCGTTCCAGGTCGGAGCCTCGATGTTCTCGTGGCAGGCGGCCTGGTACCCCCCGCCGTTGGTGTACCGGTCACCCCAGAGGTAGAACTGGCCGGGGCAGGAGGTGTCGCCCGGGTTGGCCTTGAAGATGACCGGGCCCTCGTACCCCTGGTTGGCGACCCATGTCGTACGCCCCAGGGCCGGCGCGACCAACGTCCAGTTGTTGATGTCGCTGTCCAGGAAGTCGGTGTGCTTCTCGGAGAAGATGTCCGAGCCCTGGTTGCCTGCCTCGTTCTTGGTCACCCGGTAGTAGTGGTCACCGACCCGGATCGCGGTCGTGTCGATCCGCGACAGCGGGGCCGGGTTCTGCCAGACGTTCGGAGCGGAGAACGTCTGGAAGTCGCGCGTCGTGGCGTACCACATCTGCGCGTTGCCCTGACCGGTGCGGTTCACCGGGTCGTTCCACAGCGACTGCGCCCAGAACACGACGTAGGCGCCGATCTCCTCGACCCACAGCGACTCAGGTGCGAAGGCGTTGCCCGCGTTGTCGGGCGCGACCTTGACGTGCCGCTGAGGGGTCCAGTGCACGAGGTCGTGCGACTCGAACACCTCGATGTACTGGGTGTCGTTGATCGCGTAACCGCCCTGGTCGTACCAGTTCAGGTCGGTGGCGATCATGTAGAAGGTGTCGCCGTCGGGTGAGCGGACGATGTGCGGGTCACGAAGGCCCTGATCGCCCAGTTGGGAGATGAGCGACGGCCGGCCTCCGGTCAGACCGGTCCAGTCCAGCGCGGTGTTTCCATTGGACGTAGCGAACATGATCTGCTCGCCGTCGGCGATTCCCTCACCTTTGAAGTACCCCATGAAGTACCGCTCGTAGTCCTCCGAACGAGCCTGGGCGGTGACGGTCACCGGGAACGACTTCGTCTGCGAGGCTGATCCCTTGGTGATGCTCGCCGTCAGGGTGGCGGCGACATCCGCATGGCCGAAGCCCGGGCGGGTCACCTCACCCGTCGCGGTGACGAGGTCGGTGGTCGAGCGCCAGGTGATCGTGGATCCGAACTCGCCGCGGGCAGGGAGGTTCAGGTTTCCGCGTACGTCGTCGGTGGCGTACAGGGTCAGGTCGAAGCTGTCACGGTCGACGGCCTGCGCGTCGTCGAACTCGGCCTTCACCACGACCGGGATCTCCCGGGTGGTGACCTCCTGGGCGCCCTTGCGCACGGTCGCCGTGAGCGTGGCTGTCGCGTCTGGCTGCCCCTGCGCGGGTCGAGTGATCCTCCCGGTCACCGAAACCTTGCGCGCGCTGGGCAGGGCCGGTGGGGTGTAGACCTGGACGACCGACGGATCCGAGCTCGCCCACGTGATGGCCGAGCCCGCCACGGAGCCCACCTTGGGTAGGGTGATGTCGCGCACGACCGCATTGGTCAGGCCGAGGTCGATGGCGGCGGCGTCGTCGCGAACGCCGTCCGAGACGGTCCGCTGCGCCAGGGCGAGTGTCTCGTCGGGGCTCACCGCCCGGTCGTAAACCCGGAAGTCCCGGATCGTGCCGCGGAACGAGTAGTGGCCCGACGTCTGCGAGCGGCCGAGGAAGTTGCAGTTGGTCCCCGCCGCGTTCACCGACGGCGGGGACGTCAGGTTCGCCGACGTCACGTGCAACACGCCGTCGAGGTAGAGCCTGCCGGTCCAGCTCGTCCCGTTCGGGTTCAACGACTGGGTGTAGGTGACGTGTGTCCACGCTCCTTCGAGCATGCGGACCCGGTTCTGTTGCAGGTTCACCGAGCCCACCGCGACCCGGAACCGCTGAGTGTTCGACGCGAAGATGGAGCCCTGGGCGCCGCTGTCGACGTCACAGGAGCCGGACTTGCGACCGAAGCCCCACATCTGGTGCTCGCCCACATTCGCCGGGTCGATCCACACGTCGTAGTCGACCGTGAGGTTGGACATGCCGGCGGTGATGTCGTTCGGCAGTCTCACGTACGCGCCGTCAAGGGCGCTCTCGTAGGAGTCGGGGTTGAACCTGACCCCGTCGCCGGTCAAGGTCGCCTTCCCAGGATTGACGAGCGTGGCATTCGCCGCCACGCCCGCGCTACCCGAGTTCTCCAGCGTCGTCCCACTGGTCTCGTCGAGGGCGAAGTGGTGCACCAGACCCTCGGTGAGCTGCTCCTCGGCAGCGTACGAGGGTGGAGCGGCGAAGGAGACCGAGAGAAGCGCACCCAGTGCCAGGACCGCGACACCTCTGCCCTTCCGACTCAGCCTGGGACGGGACCTTCGCTGTCGCAGTCTCAATTGATCCTCCTCGACAGGTGGTGGGACTCCTTCTGAAGTGGACGGTGCTTGCTCACGCTAACTACGGCGTGCAGCCAGGTCAACGCGGTGCGTCACATTGCTCGTCGTCGCACCGCCGTCCGCGTTCGAGCTCGTGGGTCTCGTTGTCGGGATCGATTGGCCCACCGACCTCGGGAACTTTGTTGGGATCTCTTAAGCCCATGTGATCACTTGACCCCGCTCCAGGATTCGGGCCTGAAGGCACCGGACATCGACGTCCTGGACGTCGATCTGCCGGTCGATGGATTGAACAGCCGCGACCGCTGCGGATTCGGCCAGGACGCAGAACACCGGTTCCATCCTGGTGGCGGCGTACCCGATGTGCGTGGCGGAGAGGCAGACCGGGACCAGCAGGTTGCCGCAGTCGGACTGCTTCGGGGTGACGGCCCGGTACGGGATCGGATACGGCTTGCCCGTGCCGAGATGCCCGCCGATGAACATGTCACCTTCGGTCGCGACGCCGACCTGCCCGGTCTCCGGGTCGCGATGTGGTATTCGTCGGGTCGGATAGACGTCCACTCCGAACAGTGCCAGACCGATGCTGTCGGCGGGTGCTGTCCGGTTGCGCACATCGTCATGAGTGACGGTGTATCGCCCGTCAAGTCGTCGTGACACCCGCACGTACAACTGGGGCGGCCAGCCGTCGGTCGCGGGGAACACAGCCGCGTCCAACCCGTGCGCCGCCGTCTCGGCCCGGAACTCCTCTGGTACTGCTGGATCCGTCGACAGGAAGTGGTGCAGACCACGGAGATAGTCGATGTGACAACGCCATACACGCGACCGCTCGTCCCAGTCTCCGTCCTGGTACGCCCGACTCACCCCGAGCGGAGCGTTGCTGATCAGAGACGCGCGCTGATAGTTGTACTCGCCCGAGTTGAGCCAGCCGGGAAAGATCCCGCGCAGCGCCGTGAGGTCATCGCCTTGGTGGATGACGTACCGCCTGACGAGCTCGAAGTCGGATGGGTGGTAGTCGTCGGGCGGAGTGAGTTCGGCGCGACGGGCGGGATCGGTCGTCACGTACAGGCGGAAGTTGTAGGCCTGCGTGTAGTCGTCAGCGGCTCCGAGGGGGCGGCCGTGATCGGCGTCGAGGTGGGAGAGCAGCCCGCTGGCGCTGTCCCCGGGTACGGCGTACGGGTCGATGGGCGTCCAGTTCGTGACCGGGCGCACTCCGGCGACCTGCTCGCCGTACGCGTCCCGCGATTCCCGCCCGGTGCGGTAGGGCACGCCGGCCAGAGCCATGACGTCGCCCTCGTACGAGGCGTCGATGAAGACCGACGCCGCCACGACGGTGTCGAGAACGGATTCGGAGGCGGGCAGCGGGACTCCCCACCGGTCGGGTTGTGAGGTCTCGAGCTGGAGGGCGGCGATCCGGTTGCCCTCTCGCCGCACCGAACGAACGCGACGTTCGAAGATCACGGTGATGCCTGTGCCGGCGATCCATTCGTGGAACCCGCGCATGATGTCGCGCGGGTCGTCGCCGAGTTCGAGAATCACGTCGCGGGTCACGCCGCCGACGGCCGCGGGAACCGGGCAGTCCTGACGCGGCTTGATCCCCGCGCTGAGCATGCCGCCCAGCCAGCGGCTCGGCTCGATGAGGATGACGGACGCGCCCTCCTGGTAAGCGGTGATCGCGGCAACGCAACCTGCCGGTGTGCCGCCGTAGACGCACACGTCGGCCGTTTTCGTCGAAGTCATGCCATGCACTTTCGCGGAGTCCCATATCCGCTGGACATAGCGACTCTGACCACGACCATGTACTTTTTTGCCATGGTCATTCTCTATGGCCACCTGCTGGCTCCGCCTCGGGAGCAGTTCAGTCGCGCCGTCGACACCTACGACGTCTGGTGTCTGCTGCTGGCGCGGACCGGGTCGTTCGCCTTCGAGGTCTCGGCCGGCGGGCGACGGGTGGCGCAGCGCCATGACATCGTCGTCTGCCCGCCCGGCGGAACGCTCTGGCGCCGGATGCTGACGCCGACGTCCTTCTTCCACGCGCGCTTCCACACCGAGCTGGAGCCTCCGGTCGGCCTGACGCGCGTACGGGATCTCGATCGGCTCCGCGCCGATCTCGCGCTGCTCGAAGCCGCTCGGGCGCACGCCGATCTGGTGGCGGCGCACGTCGTCGCCGACCTGATCCTGATGATGCGCGGTCAATCCGAGACACCCGAGGACGACCTGGTGCGTCAGGCGACGGCGTACATTCTGGACCACTTCGCCCGCCCGGACCTGTCGCTGCGCCGGCTGGCCGCCCTGCTCGGGATCAGCCCGGCGCAGCTCTCCCGGCGTTTCCGAGCCGTGCGGGGCGTCACCCCGGTCGCGTACCTCCGGGGTGTTCGGCTGCAGAAGGCCCGTGAGCTGCTGGCGGAGACCGACGACACGCTGCAGGCGATCGCCGAGCGCTGCGGATACCGCAGTGCGTTCTATCTCAGCCGGGTCTTCAGCGATCGCACCGGGCAGTCACCGTCGCGATACCGCAAGGACAGCCGCGTCTGAGCGGCGGTGGACGCGTCCACCGCCGCTCAGACGCGTTTCGTCAGGGACAGATGACCGGCGGATAGGGAACCCGCCGGACCTCGTACGCCGGCCGGCCGCCGGCATCGACCACCGAGGCGTCGACGGTCACTTTGCCCGCCGGGAGGCCCACCGAACCAGTCGCGAACGTCTGCGAGACAGGCGTGCGGGGCGGCACGCCCCGGAACTCCTTCGTGCCCCACGGGGTGGTGATGCGAATTGCCGCCGGTGACTTCTCGCGGTTCGTCGCCTCCACGGTTACGGCGCTGCCGGGTGACTGGCAGACCGAGCGAGCCCGGGTCGACAGATCCACCTCGTCATCGCCGGGCGGCATGAGCCGCAGCGCCCGGAACAGGCTCGGATCCTTCGACTCGGCGACACCCTTGCCCCAGGTGCTCCAGCCGCGGCGGCCGGAGCCGTCGTTCTCGTTGACGGCGATGGTGGCGGCCATGACGCGGTCGGCGGGGTCGACCCCGAGCGCCGCCCACGTCGCCGCGAGTTCGTAGGTGGTCGTCTTCGTCACCTCGTCGCGCTTGACCGCGGTGGACAGGCCGTTCGTGCCGCCGCTGACGGGCAGCCAGCGGGTGGCATCGACCGGGCCGGCGTCGGTCAGGGCGGTACCGATCTCGCCCACCGGCTGGACACCCTCGCCGGGCCAGCCCGGTGACGAACCGAGTTGGACGCTGTCGCCTTGCCAGATGGAGGCGTCTCTCGCCGGCTGCGCGTGGACATCGTCGGTGAGCCGGGCGGTGACGTAGAGGCGGTCGTCGTCGTGGGTGATCCACAGGCTCCCGCTCAGGTCGGACGGGCCGCCCCACCCGGAGATCACCTGCTCGGCGGCGCCAAGGTTCTGCGCGGGAAGGTTCGCGAGCCCGGGATCCACGACCCCGTCCACCGTGACTGACTGGTACGGCACGTCCACCGCAACCGCACCGGCCGACACGACGACGCCCGTCGCCGCGTCGGTCGACGGGCCGGATACGGTCGCCGACCAGGTGCCGAAGGCGGCCAGCGGAACGTCCTGCACAGCGGTTGCTCCGCCGTCGACCCGCGTGCCGGCGAGCACCGTTCCGCCTGTTCCGCCGACGCTCCAGGTGACGCCGTCGAGGCGCACCTCATGGCTGCTGCGGTTGCGGACCTTGAGCCGCAGCACGTCGGCTCCGGTGGCGCTGAGCGCGTGCCCGCCGGTCAGCTGCAACGCGGGCTGGACCGCGGCGGCGGCCGTCAGCACGCCGATGGCGTGACCGCCCTCCTGGAGGACTCCGGCCCAGGTGCGCGGCCCGACCGGCGCCGGTGCCAACTGGGCCGGCACGTCCTGCGTCGTCGCGGCGGCCACGGTTGCCGTCGTGGTCAGCCCGTCGGAGACGAGTGACACGCTGCGGGCGGAGTCGCTGGTGTTGACGACGCGCCAGGTGGCGTCCGGTGCGACGCCGGCGACCGCCTCCGTCACGGTCAGCGAGAACGGCGAGCTCGTCGCGACCTGGCCCAGCGTGCCCCGCACGTATGTCGGCTCGGGACCGACCGAGACGTGTATGCGCCCGTCGGCGTCCGGTTCGACGACCATCGTGGTGCCGTAAAGGTTGGTGACACTCACCGGACCGGTTGCCTGGACGCTCCAGGTCTGCGGCGTCAGCGCCCACAGCGCCTGCATCCGAGTGCCGCCCGGCTCCCCCGAACGCGAGCCGAACTCGACGCCGTAGCGGCCGGTGCCCAGCGGCAGCACGCCGCGTACCGGCCGCCCAGCGGTCTGTCGGGTGAGCACGCCCTGCGCGGTGAACGCGGGCTTCGGGGCGTACGCGCCGCGGGCGTCGGCCTGGTTGCGGATGATCCCGAAGTTGTGTTCGGCGTCGGCGGGGTTCGTGCCGTCGTCCTTGAAGTCGTAGATCGTGTACCGGCCGATGCCGTCGCCGAGGGCGAGCAACTGGGTCCGAGCGAGGTTGCGGGCTTGGACCGCGGGTGTCACGCCGGGTGCGTTGGCCGTCGTGTACCACCCGTGCTCGGTGAACCAGATCGGCATGTCGGCGTGGCCGGCCGCGGCGAACTTCTGGCGCAGGATCGCCACGTGGGCCTCGAAGACCTCGGGCTCGGCCGTGAAGTTGTACGGGTGGGTCGTGAAGGCGTCGATGTGGTCGAGCCCGCCCGCGGCGATGAAGCCGTCGAGCCAGGCCTGCCAGTCGTTCATCGGCGCGAGCGCGGGACCGGTGATGACGGCGTCCGGATGCGCGGCCTTCACCTTGGCAGCGGTGGCCGTCAGTAGCGCCACGTAGTTCTGCGGCGTGGCTCCGGCAGGCCCGTCGACGTCGCGGATGTTCCACTCGTTCCACACCTCGTACGCGGCGTGCGCGGTGCCGAAGTGGTCGGCGGAGGCCAGGGCGTACGCGGCGAATCCGGCGCGCCCGGCATCGGTCGCGGGTGCTTCGCCCTGGTGGTAGAGGGCGTTGCCGTAGTCGAGGATCTGCAGGGAGTCCACGTCGTTGGCGCGCAGCGCCACCACGGCGTTGTCCACGCGGACGGGGAAGGCGTAGACACCCTTGGTCTTCTCGACCTCCGACCAGTACGCTTCGTCGCGCGCGAAGCCCAGACCGGCCTCGCCGAGCAAGGGGGCGGAGGCGGTCGGCCAGGTGCCTCCGTAGTGGGCGGACGCGCCGATGCGCCGTTCGCGCAGCGTGCTGCCGGGCAGCACGGAGATGTCGGTGCCGCCGGCAACCGTAGTGCCGTCCGGCTGGACGGCGTCGATGGCGACCGTGTACCAGCCGGTGGGCAGCGTGCCCAGGGAGATGGTGTTGCCGAGCTGGGCCGGACTGCCCGAGCCCGAGGCGACGACGGCCCCGTACGCGTCCCGCGCCGTCCAGCTCAGCGACGTGGCGGCGGTGTCGACGCCGAAGGCCACGGTGTCACCGGTGCTGAAGGCGTTGCCGAGGGTCGTCGGCCGGATGGCCAGGGCCGGTGGCGGCCCTTGGACGACGACGTCGTCGACGTCCAGAGTCACCGCGGGACCGGGCTTGATCCTGAACGCGTCGATGAGCAGTGAGATCTGGGTCAGCGGACCGTGCCACACGCCGTCGTTGGCACCACCCCAGTGCCCGTACTGCGAACCGCCGGCGAAGGTGGTGACCGAGAGCCGCTGCCACGAGGCGCCGGGGGAGAGCGCGAGGGTCTGCTGATGAGCCTGCCCGGTGCTGTCGACGAGGCGGAGCACCAGGCCGGTGAGCTCGACGCTGCGCACGGAGAGATCCAGTCGCTGGAGGTCGAGGGAGGCGACCGACCGCGCCATCTCGACCGTTCCGCTCGGCGCGGTCGCCTGGACGCGGGCCGAGGCGTTGCCGCTCGCCGGGGCGTCGGTCGTGGTGGTGAGGGTCGCGGTGGCGCCGCCCGCGGTGACCGGGAACCACGGGCTGGTGCCGTTCTCGAAGTCGCCGATGACCACCGGGCCGGTGCTCGCGGCGGCGGGCTGGGGCAGCGCCGTCAGCGCGGTGGCGACGGTGGCCAGGCATGTCACGACGGCCAGCGCGTGCCGAACGGGAAGTCTTCGTGGGCGGATGAGGGAGGGGATCGTCCTGAGCATGGGCACTCCTCAATCAGCGTCGGATGATCGCGATGCTGAGGGTGGGGCGGGACGAGCGAGGGGGTTTGTGCCTGCGAAAGCGGTTTCGCACTCAGGCGATTTTGCGCGGGCGCCCGGCGGCTGTCAACGGGTCCGCGCCGGTATGCTTCCGGCATGCCGTCGGACCGCAGCATCCGGTTGAGCGATATCGCCGCGATCGCCGGGGTGTCGCTGTCCACCGCGTCGAAAGCCCTCAACGGGGGCGATCGCGTCTCGGACGAGACCCGGGCTCGCGTGCGCGAGATCGCCGAACGGCTCGACTTCCAGCCGAACGCCCTGGCCCGCTCGTTCGCTCTCGGGCGCAGCCGCACCATCGGCGTCCTGACCTACCGGGCGGCCAGCACCTTCGCCGGCCCGGTCCTCATCGGGGCGGTGCTCGCGCTCGGCGAGCTGCAGCAGGCATCGCTCGTGTTCGACGAAGACCTCCTTGTGCCCCGCGAGATCACCAGGAGCATCCGGGATCTGCAGGCGCGCCGGATCGACGGCCTGCTCGTCGTCGGCGACGGCCACGAGCGGATGTCGCCCTCGGTGACGCACCACTTCGGCGTGCCCGTCACCTACGCGTTCGCCGCGTCGGACCACCCCGAGGACGTCGTCTACCTGCCTGACAACGAGGGCGCCGGCCGCCTGGCGACGCGGCATCTGATCGATCGGGGGCGCACGCGGATCGCACACATCACGGGGACGGCCGACAGCATCGCCGTGCGGCTTCGCGAGCGGGGGATGCGGGCGGAGCTGACGGCGGCCGGGCTCGAGCAGGCCGGCTCGACCCGCTTCGGGACGTGGTCCAGCGACTCGGGCGCCGACGCGATGTCCGCGGTGCTCGACTCGGGCGCCGAGATCGACGCCGTCTTCTGCGGCAACGACCACATCGGGCTGGGCGTGCTCGGTGTCTGCAAGGCCCGCGGGCTCCGGGTGCCGGACGACGTCGCCGTGGTCGGCGTCGACAACTGGGAAGGCGTCGTCCTGGACCAGAGCACTCGGCGGCTGACCACTGTCGACCTGGAACTTCAGCGGCTCGGCCGGCTGGCGGCCGCCGACGTGCTGGCGCCCGACCGCATCCCCGGGGAACATCTCGTGCCGCCGACTCTGGTGCTCGGCCCGTCGTCCTGAGGGCCCCCCAATCTCGTAAGGCCTCTCGTCCGATGACCGTCCTAGCGGGACGGTCATTTTCTTGTGCGCCCGTCGTAACCGGGTGTTGACATTGCCGGAACACGTGTGCTTCTCTGCTGCGAAAGCAGTTTCGCAAAATCAATCTCGACTGTGAGGTTCACGCGCGTGCCGAAGCTCATCCGACCCGCCCGGGTGCTGGTCACCGGCGCCGACGGGACGCTCGGCCGGCCCACGGTGGAGGCGCTCACCGATCGCGGCATCGCGGTCACCGGGCTGTCTCGCACCTGGTCCGCGCCCACCCGCGCGGACCGGGTCGTCACCGGCGACGCCGCCGACGAAGACCTGGTGCGCTCCGCACTGACCGACGTCGACGCGGTCGTCCACCTGGCGGCGACGGCCCATCCCAGCCTCGACACGCCCCGGGCGGTTTTCGTCGGCAACACCTCCGCCACGTTCACCGTCCTCGCGTCGGCCGGGGAGGCGGGGGTACGCCGGGCGGTTATCGCCAGCTCGATCAACGCCTTCGGCGTACCGATGAACCGGCATGGGATCAAGCCGGCGTACTACCCGCTGGACGAGGATTCGCCAATCGCGCACGACGACGCGTACTCGCTGTCCAAGTGGGTCGACGAGCACATCGGCGCGTATGCCTGCAGCCGCTGGGACATGACCGTCGTCGCACTGCGCTTCCCGCTCGTCCGCGAACTGGATGCGCTGCGCGAGACGGTGCCGCGGATGCTCGCGGCGCCGGGCGAACCGGCCCGGCTGGCCCGCGAAGGCTGGGCGTACCTGGAGATGGCCGACGCCGTGGACGCCATCGTGCGCGGCCTCACGGAGCCGGTCGCCGGGATGCACGCGCTGCTGGTCGCCGCGGACGACACGATCATGACCGAACCCACCGAAGAGCTGCTCGACCGGTACGCCGACGGCGTCGAGCGCCGCCGGTCCTTCCCCGGGCGGCAGGCCCCGGTCGACACGTCGGCCGCGCGCCGGGTCCTCGGCTGGGCGCCCACTGTCTCGATCGAAGATGGCCGGACCGTGGAGGCATCCGCATGAGCACGCTGCCCGCCGCCTCCGCCTTCGCCCAGCCGTGGGAGGCGCCCGACGACGTGCGCATCACCCGCGTCCGGGCGATCGCTACCGCGCCGGAAGGCATCCCGCTGCTCGTCGTGAAGGTCGAGACCAGTGAGGACGGCCTCTACGGGCTGGGCTGCGCCACCTTCACCCAGCGTTGGAAGGCCGTCGCCGCCTACGTCGAGGAGCACCTGGCCCGACTGGTCGTCGGGCGGTACCCCGGCGACATCGAGGACCTCGTACGGCTCGCGCGGTTCTCGTCCTACTGGCGCGAAGGCCCGGTCGGCAACAACGCGATCTCCGGTCTCGATCAGGCGTTGTGGGACATCGCCGGCAAGCGGGCCGGCCGGCCGGTGCACGAGCTCCTCGGCGGCAAGGTCCGCGCGGCCGCCGACACGTACCTGCACGCCGCCGGGGCCACCGTGGCCGAGACCCTCGATCATGCCGAACGCCTGCGGGAGCAGGGTCTGCGGCACATCCGGCTGCAGACCGGTCAGGCGGGCACCGGCCACTACGGCGCGCCGGTGCTGCCGCCGACCGCGACCGACTACGCGTACGCCGGTGGCTGGGACGTCGAGGAGTACCTACGGCGTACGCCGGAACTGTTCGCCGCTGCCCGCGACCGGCTCGGCCCCGACATCGCCCTGCTGCACGACGTGCACTCGCGGCTCACCCCGAAACAAGCCGTCGTGCTCGCCCGCTCCCTCGAGGCGTACCGCCTGTTCTTCCTGGAAGACGTCATCGCGCCCGAGCACTGGGACCGGCTGCCCGAGGTCCGGGCGGCCTCGCCGGTGCCCTTGGCCGTCGGCGAGCTCACCACCTCGCTCACCGACGCGGCCCGGCTGGTGCTCGGCGGCGGCGTCGACTTCATCCGCTCGCACATCTCCGGCATCGGCGGCCTCACCGCGGCCCGCAAGATCGCGGCTGCCGCGGAACTGGTCGGTGTCCGCACCGCCTGGCACGCTCCGGGCGACACGTCGCCGATCGGCGCGGCGGCCAACGTCGCCCTGGATGTGACCAGCCCGGCGTTCGGCATCCAGGAGGGCCACGTGTACGGCGACGCCGTACACGAGGTGTTCCCCGGGACGCTGCGGATCGAGCGCGGCTGGCTGCGTCCCCTTGAGGCGCCGGGCTGGGGCATCGACCTCGACGAGACGGCCGCCGCCCGGTATCCGGCCGGTCTGGCCGGCCATGACGCCTGGGCCGCGCGCGTACGCGGCCGAGACGGGGGACTCATCGCTCCCTGATCCGCGCACCGCTTTCCACGGGGTGATCCAGCACAACGACTTTCTGCGAGGAGACTCATGAGAAGCACCAGAAGACGGATTCTCGTGCCGGCAGCCCTGGCGGTCGCGGCACTCGCCCTGCCAGCGGGCTGCGGCAGCGGGTCGAACGACGAGCAGTCCGGACCAGTTTCGATCACCGTCGGCGGCATGCCCACCGCCCAGCAGCCGGAGCAGCTGGCCGCCTTCAAGCGCAAGGTCACCGACTTCACCGCGGCCAATCCCGACATCAAGGTCGTCGGCGACGAAGCCGTCTTCGACATCCGCACGTTCCAGGCCCAGCTCGCCGGCGGCCAGCTGCCGACGGTCTCCTTGGTCCCGTTCACCGAGATGCAGGGCCTGATCGAACGCAAGCAGATCGCGGACATCACCAGCGCGCTGCCCGCCGACTCGGCCGTCAACCGGATCAATCCGTCGATCCTCAAGGTGGCCAAGGACTCCGCCGGCCACGTCTACGGTGTGCCGATCCAGGCGTACAGCATGGGTCTGCTCTACAACCGCGACCTGTTCAAGAAGGCGGGCCTGGACCCGGACAAGCCGCCGGCCACGTGGGACGAGGTGCGCGCCGCCGCGAAGGCCATCCAGACGGCGGCCGGTGTCCAGGGCTTCGGCAGCATGACGAAGGACAACACGGGTGGCTGGGTGCTCACCGCCATGAGCTACGCCAACGGCGGCACCATCGCATCGGCCGACGGCAAGAACGCCACCGTCGACAACGACGGCACGCGCGCCGCCCTGGAGTTCTATCGCTCCCTGCGCTGGGACGACAACACGTTCGGCTCGAACTTCCTGCTCGGGTACAACGACGCGATGAAGGCGTTCGCCGGCGGCAAGATGGGCATGTTCGTGCAGGGCGCTGACGCGTACCCGGTGGTCGTGTCGAACATGGGCATGAAGCCCGACGACTTCGGCCTCGCCCCCCTGCCGCAGGCCAGCCAGGGGCTGGGCACACTCGGCGGCGGCACGGTTGCGATCGTCAACCCGCGGGCGTCGGCGCGCGAGGTCAAGGCCGCGATCAAATGGCTGGAGTTCGAGAACTTCCGCAAGTACAGCAGTGAACAGGACGCGGTCACGGACGCCAAGGCGAAGGTCGCCGACAAGCAGCCGGTCGGCGCGCCCGCGCTGCCGCTGTTCGACCAGCAGACCACCGACCGGTACCTCGGCTGGGTCAAGGACTACGTCAACGTCCCCCGCCAGAACTACGCCGCGTTCTTCGCGACGGCCCAGACGGTGCCGATCGTCCCCGAGCCGCAGACGAAGGCCCAGGAGACCTACGGCACGCTCGACACCGTGGTCCAGGCCGTCCTGACCCGCAAGAACGCCGACATCAACGCGCTGCTGGCCGACGCGCAGCGCAAGGTCCAGGGGATCATCGACGCCGGCTGACCATCGCCCGATCCATCGCCGCGCCGCGAACCCGTGGCGCGGCGACCCGGCCGACACGAGGTGATTGCCCTGACCGCTGCCATTGCGACCCGCCCGGCGCCCGACGTGCCCACGGCCGCGCCGCGCCGCCGTCCGCGCGGCCCCATCCACTGGGTACGCCGCGGCGGGCTGACCACGCTGCTGTTCTTTCTGCCCATGCTGCTGTCGTTCGGGCTGTTCTCGTGGTGGCCGATTCTGCGGTCGCTGCCCCTGAGCGTCCAGCGCACCAACTTCCTGACGACCGAATGGGTGGGCCTGGACAACTTCACCCGGGTCCTCCAGGATCCGTTGCTGGTCACCGCCGCGCTCAACACGCTGTGGTTCGCGGTGCTGGCCCTCGTGATCGGTTTCCCGGTGCCCATCCTGTTCGCGGTGGTCATCGCGGAGCTGCGGCGCACCCGCGGGCTGGCTTCGGTCCTGGTCTACCTGCCAGTCATCTTCCCGCCCGTGGTCGCGGTCCTGCTGTGGAAGGCGTTCTTCGACCCGAGCCCGACCGGTGTGCTCAACACGACCCTCGGGTGGTTCGGGCTCGGCCCGCTTGCCTGGCTCAACGACGGCGATCTGGCCATGCCCTCCATCGTGCTGCAGGCGACCTGGGCGTCGTTCGGCACGGCAACGATCATCTACCTCGCCACGCTCATGGGCGTGCAGACGGAGCTGTACGACGCCGCGGAGACCGACGGCGCCGGCGCGTTCCGCCGGTTCTGGCACGTCACGCTGCCGCAGATGCGCGGCGTGCTGCTGGTCATGCTGCTGCTCCAGCTCATCGGCACCTTCCAGGTCTTCACCGAGCCGTACATCATGACCAACGGCGGTCCCGAGAACCGCACGGTGACGATCCTCATGCTGATCTACCGGTACGCCTTCGTCTCCGGCGACTACGGGCGCGCGACGGCGTTGAGCCTGCTGCTGGCGGTCGCGTTGTCGGCGCTGTCCTGGATCTACCTGCGGGCGACCCAGCGATGGAGCACGTCATGACGGCCACGGAACGCAGCATCCTGTCCCGCCTCGACCGGCGCCGCCCCGGCGTACGCGTCGCCCTCGCCGCCGTCCGGGCACTGGTGTTCACCGTTCTCGTCGTCTTGTGTGTCGGGCCGCTGTTCTGGCTGTTCAAGGCGGCCACGTCCACGTCGACCGAGAGCCTGTCCGGCCCGTTCTCGCTGTGGCCGAGTGGCATCCATTGGAGCACCTTCGCCCAGGTGTGGACGAAGGTCGACTTCGCCCGCTACTTCGTCAACACGCTGTGGCTCATGGCCGGCTCGCTGTTCTTCGGGCTGCTGGTCGCGACGACGGGCGGCTACGGGCTGGCCGTCCTCAAGCCCCGGTACGCCAAGGCGGTGTACGGCGCGATCCTCGCCACCCTCTTCATCCCCGGGGTCATCTCACTCGTCTCGCTCTACCTGACCGTGATGGATGTGCCGTTCGTGCACACCAACCTGATCGGCACCTTGTGGGCGGTTTGGCTGCCCGCCTCGGCCAACGCGGTCAACGTCCTGCTCATGCAGCGGTTCTTCGCCGCCATCCCGGGCGAGCTGTTCGAGGCGGCCCGGATCGACGGCGCGGGCCCGTTCCGGATCCTCCGCTCGCTCGTCCTGCCCATGTCGCGGCCGATCCTTGGGGTGGTGAGCCTGCTGACGCTCGTCGGGGCGTACAAGGAGTTCCTGTGGCCGCTGCTGGTGCTGCCGAACCCGCAGGATCAGCCGATCTCGGTCGCGCTGCCGCGGTTGGAGACCTCCGGAGACTTCGCGCAGTTCATGGCGGCGCTGTTCATCTCCGTCATCATCCCGGTGGCCTTGTTCCTCGTGTTCCAGCGGCAGTTCTTGCAGGCGGCCGGAAACTCGGGAGCGCTGAAGGGATGATCACCAGCATTGTCCACATCAGACCTAAACCGGAAGGACGTCATGCCCCGCTTCGACCTGGGCCTTGACGAGCTACGCGCGTACCGACCCGACATCCGCGAACCGGCGGATTTCGACGAGTTCTGGGCGCATACGCTCGCCGAGGCGCGCGCCGCCGGTGACGAGCCGACGTTCGTCCCCGTCGACACGCCGCTCGCCGCCTGCCGCGTCTACGACGTGCGATTTCCTGGGTACGCCGGTGAGCCGGTCGCGGGTTGGCTGCTCATCCCGTCCGGCGCGGAATCGCCGCTGCCCGCCGTGGTGCAGTACCTCGGTTACGGCGCGGGCCGTGGACTGCCGCACGAATGGCTCACCTGGGTCGCGGCCGGGTACGCGTTCTTCGTCATGGACACCCGTGGCCAAGGTGCGACGTGGGGCGTCGGTGGCGTCACTCCCGACCCCCACGGCAGCGGCCCGGCCGCCGGCGGCGTCATGACCCGGGGCATCGAAAGCCCTGAGAGCTACTACTACCGCCGCGTCTACACCGATGCGGTACGCGCGATCGACGCCGTGCGGAAGCATCCGATGGTGGACGCGGCGCGCGTGGCCGTCGGCGGCGGCAGCCAAGGCGGCGGCATCGCGCTGGCCGCCGCCGGCCTGGCCGACGACCTCGTCGCCGTGCTGCCGGACGTGCCGTTCCTGTGTCACTTCGAGCGGGCCGTCGGCATGACCGGGCGCGATCCGTACCAGGAGATCGTCCGCTACCTCGCCGTCCGGCGGGAGACCAGGGACCAGGTCTTCGCGACGCTGTCGTACTTCGACGGCGCGACCTTCGCCGCTCGCGCGTCCGCCGCCGCGTTGTTCTCCGTCGGGCTGCTCGACCAGATATGCCCACCGTCCACCGTGTTCGCCGCCTACAACGCGTACGCGGGGGAGAAGGACATCACCGTCCACCATTACAACGAGCACGAGGGCGGCGCCGCGAGCCAATGGCCGGTGCAGGCGGCCTTCCTCGGTGCTCGGTGCGGCTCGTGAGCGCGGTGCGCTACGGCGTGAACTACCTGCCGAGCCGCGAGTGGTGGTACGCCTGGGTCGATTGGGACGACGCCGACATCGCCCGTGACCTCGACGTCATCGCCGGGCTCGGCTTCGACCACGTCCGCATCCAGTGCCTGTGGCCGCTGTTCCAGCCGAACCCGGCGTACGTCTCCCCAGTGCTGCTGTCCCGACTCGTCCGGCTGCTCGACCTCGCACACGCATACGGCCTGGCGGTCTGCCCGACGGTGCTCGACGGCTGGCTGAGCGGCTTCGACTTCCGCCCTGCCTGGCTGCGCGACGCCGAGCCCTTCACCGACCCGGCCACCGTGGAGGCAGCGGCCTTCCTGGTGACCGAGGTCGCCAGGGCCGTCGCCGGGCACCCGGCCCTGTGGTGCCTCGACATCGCCAACGAACCCAACGTCCTCATGCGGAAGGCGGGTCTCGGCCACGGAAGGTGTGACGGCTGGGCGCAGCGCATGGTCGCCGCCGCCCGCGGTGGGGCGCCCGGCTTACCGGTGACAGTGGGTGTGGATCACGAGCCTTGGATGACCGGTGATTGCGCGCTGACCGCGGAAGCCGTCGTGGCGGCCTCGGACCTGGTGGCGATCCACGCGTGGCCCTACTTCACCGGCGCGTTGCGGCGCTTCGGTGAGCTTGAGCGGGGCGCTTGGGCGATCCCCGACTATCTGGCGCAGATCGCACTGGGCACTATGGATGGACCGCGCAAACCCCTGTGGGTGCAGGAGGTCGGCGTGTCCGAGCTGTGGCTCAAGCGCACGACGGTGCCGGACTTCGCCGAACGGATGCTGCGCCGAATCGCCGCGATTCCGGAGGTCGCGGCCGTGACCTGGTGGGCGTCACACGACATCGACCGCCGCTTCGCCGGTTTCGACGAGCTGGAATACGGCCTTGGACTGATCGACGCGATGAACAACGTCAAGCCCGTCGGAGTACGCGTCCGTGACGTCATCGCCGAACTCCGCGCCCGCGACACCGCGGAAACCAATCCGGAAACCATCGCATTGCCGCCGAACGGCGTGCCGGACCTGGACTTCGCGGAGACGTGGTTCGCCCGAATGGGAGCAGACGTCGGCCCACGCATCATACGCGAGAAGGAGACGACCGCTGGATGACGCTTGCCCATGAGCTGTTACATGGTCCAGAGTGGATCGCATTTGAGTCGTGTCAACGAGACCTCCTTGAAGGCGGTCGCGTACGGATAGTGGCGGCTGCGGCCGCCGCCCAACCGGTCGTGCGCTCGGCCCCGTCCGTAACCACCATTTCGAGAGGGTAACGACTGCGGTGAGTGCGCAACTGGAGACTGAAGTCCTCGTCGTCGGCGGCGGCGTCGGCGGCGTGGCCGCCGCCCTGGCCGCGAGCCGGCTCGGCCGGAAGGTGATCCTTACCGAATCCACCGACTGGCTCGGCGGCCAGCTGACCGGCCAGGCCGTGCCACCCGACGAGAACGCCTGGATCGAAACCCAGCTCACGGCCACCAGCTACGCCGACTTCCGGCGCCGCATCCGCCAGCACTACCGGGACAACTACCCGCTGACGCCGCAGGCCGCGGCCCACCCGTTGCTCAACCCCGGCCTCGGGCTCGTCAGCCGGCTGTGCCACGAACCCCGAGCCGCCCTCGCCGTTATCGAGGCGCTGCTGGCTCCCTGGCAGTCGGCCGCTCGCCTGACCGTCCTGCTCGAGCACGAACCGGTCGCCGCGCACACCACCGGTGACCAGATCACCGCGGTCACCCTGCGCCGGCCCGACGGCGGCGACGTGACCATCACTGCCCACTACGTCCTGGACGCCACCGAGCTCGGCGACCTGCTGCCCCTGGCCGGCGTCGAGCACGTGATCGGTGCCGAGGGCCAGGACGAGACCGGCGAACCCCACGCTCTGCCGGTCGCCAACCCACTCGACCAGCAGGCGATCTCGTGGTGCTTCGCGGTGGACTACCGGCCCGGCGAGGACCACACCATCGACCGGCCCGCCGGGTACGAGCACTGGCGGACGACGGTCGCACCGTTCTGGCCCGGCCCGCAGCTGTCCTGGACCGACGTCGAACCGATCACGCTCGCCACGCGTACCCGTCCCATCTTCCGCGGCCGACCCGACAGCGCCCACGCCGACGACCTGTGGCACTACCGGCGCATCTTGGCCGCCCGCCAGCTGACCGACGCCAGCTTCGGCGACATCACGCTGGTCAACTGGCCGCAGATCGACTACTGGGAAGCCCCGCTGCTCGGCGTCGACGACAACACCCGGGCCGCTGCCCTCGAAGGTGCCCGCGACCTGTCATTGTCGTTCCTCCACTGGATGCAGACCGAAGCTCCCCGCCTCGACGGGCAGGGCGCCGGCTACCCGGGACTGCGACTGCGCGGCGACGTCACCGGCACGCTCGACGGGCTGGCCAAGGCCGCCTACGTCCGCGAGTCGCGGCGGATCCGGGCCGAGTTCACCGTGCTGGAGCAGCACGTCGGCGTAGAGGCCCGGCCGCCCGGTGCCGGCAGCGAGACCTTCCCCGACAGCGTCGGCCTCGGCCACTACCGCATCGACCTGCACCCCAGCACGGCCGGGCGGACGTACGTCGACATCGAGTCGTACCCCTTCCAGATCCCGCTCGGCGCGCTCATCCCGGTTCGCGTCGACAACCTCCTCGCCGCCGGCAAGAACATCGGCAGCACGCACATCACCAACGGCTGCTACCGGCTGCACCCGGTCGAGTGGAGCATCGGCGAGGCCGCAGGCGCCATGGCCGCGTACTGCCTCGACCGCGGCGTACCGCCCCGCAAGGTGCGCAACGACCAGACCCACCTGAGCGACTACCAGCGCCTGCTCACCGAAACCCTCGGCATCGCCCTCGCCTGGCCAGACGAGATCCGCGTACACCGAGCGCCCCAGTGACCGCTGCAGGGGGAACAGTTGACGAACGACTCCTGGATGGCCGCTTCGCTCAGGGGTCCCACGCCGGCGACGCTAACCGGCGCCGCGCCGTGGGTCACGCATCGAGGTTCATGCCGACGGTTCGCATCAGCTAGGCGTTGCTCGCGGTGTCGATAAGCTGGGTAGCTCCCTCTCGACCCAGTCGGCCCTGCCGTGCAGATCCCGCGACCGGAGCGCGGCGACCACCACGCATTGCGGTAGCCAGGGCACCCTTTCGGTCGGAAGGCGTGATCGTCTGCGGTGTCGCTGCTGTTCACCGTGCTGGCGAGAACGCCCGTCGGGCGGGCGCGAGGGTGCTACCGCCTTCGTTGACCCAGGCCGGTTGCTCGTCGTCGGCTACTTCGACCGGAGCCGGCACCGCAGTCATGACGGCCAGGATCGCCTGCGCTCGCGTGAAGTTGGCCGGGTCGGCGGCTTCGGCGATCATCTTGTCGGCTGCCGCGGGTGCGGTCGGTGGCGGGACCACGAGCAGGTCGACCTGATCACCGCCGTAGGTGGTGGCGATCACTACGGCCGGGTCGACGCTGGCGAACCAACCTACCCGCACCACGCCGTCGCCGACCGCGATCCGCCTGAAGCGAGTGTCCCAGGTGGAGTTGTTGAGCATAAGCTGGCGAATTGTCCCGTAGCGGGCGGACAGGGCCAGGACCAGGCCGGGAAGCTCGGCGACGGGGTCCCAGGACCGGGGCCACCAGCCGCCGTCGAGGACGGCCTGGT
The DNA here is from genome assembly GCF_040676915.1 of Asanoa sp. NPDC049475. Classification (NCBI taxonomy): domain Bacteria; kingdom Bacillati; phylum Actinomycetota; class Actinomycetes; order Micromonosporales; family Micromonosporaceae; genus Asanoa; species Asanoa sp. NPDC049475. The sequence goes on from NZ_JBFAPY010000013.1 coordinate 137,817, forward strand.
TGGCGCGGACAGGGGCGAGGACCAGTCGTGGCGATGATGGCGGCGTGGACACCACGATGGTGGCGCGTTCAGAGGTGGTGGGCACGGCGGTACCGTCCTGACGGGAAAGGGGCGCGGCAGTGGCGTCCCGAAGTGGTTGGACGGCAACCCGGCAAGGCGTGCCGAACGTGGCCGCTACCGGTATGTGTGCCAGCCCATCAGGCCGTACGCCGCGGGGACCGTCTAGCGCGGAACGGCGTCCGCCGTCATGGTGGCGTTGGATCGGTGCGGCGCGTCCGCCAGCGGCGGGCTGTCGGCCGCCGGGGTCTCGAGCGACGCCCCAACCCTACGCCGGTTCACCGCCACGGGCCATGCCGCCGTCGACCACCGACGCCCGGTCGAGGAGCGTGGCGACTTCGTGGGCGAGCGTGCCGATGCTCTCGCCGTGGTAGACGCCGGCCAACTCGTCGAGGAGCCGGGCGGCGACCGCTGCCTGCGCTGTCGTCACCGCTGCCGGCGCGCCGGTAACCCACCGGTCTCCGGCGAGTTGCTTTCGCAGCTGTTCGGCGTACTCGTCGCGGTTGAGCGGGTTACCAGCGTTGTCGCGGGCGGTCATCGTGGGACGGGGCGCCACCGCGCCGGCGGCCGGGGCAACGCTGAACGCCGCATGGGCTGGGCAGTAGTCGGTCTGCCGGACCGGGTCGTGGGTCCAGCCTGCGGCGTGGTCCCGTGCCCACACACGGGCGTCCGCGTCGTTGCGCCACGACTCGATCGGGGGCGGCTCGACCTGCACCGCGCATCCCGCGACGTCGCAACTGAGCACGACGCGCCGGGCCGTGCCGCGTGCGCTGGACAGGTGCAGACTCATCGCTGCCTGCTCTCCGGGGTCGTCACACCGCACGCCGAAGGTCGACGTCTATGCCCGGAACGCTACTCCTCTTCGGAGCGGTGGATATGGAGCGCGTTCCACCCATCCGGCTGCCCGATCTCGTCGACGGCGGCGCGCCCGCCGCGTCATCGACCCACTCCGTTCAACTGCCGCGAAGAAGCATTCATACGGTACGGCCGGCGAGTCGGACGGACGCGATCGGTATAACCAATGCAATGTCCTGATTACGTCGAGTAGGCACCCTTGCTCCTTATATGCTGGTACGAATCTGCGTGAAGCACTCAAAACCGATACGAGGGGATTTCAGCATCATGCGCGTCTTCAGGACAGCGGGTCTCGCCGTAACGGTGGCCGCGATGGCCCTGGCCATGGCGGCGTGCGGCTCGGACACCAGCCCGTCCAACGCCCTCCAGCCGACCGGTACAGCGACGGCCACGTCCCCTGGCGGGGGTTCGACACGCAGCCCTCAGCCGACGGATACCGCGACCGCCGGCAGGAGCAGCCAGGTCTTCGGCCCAGGTTGCGCCTCGCTGCCGACCTCGGGCGCCGGCAGCCTGTCGTCGATGGCCAACCAGCCGGTCGCCACCGCGGTGGCCAGCAGCCCGCAGATGTCGACGCTGTCGAACGCGATCAAGACGGCGGGGCTCACCGACACGCTGAACAATGCCCAGAACATCACGCTGTTCGCACCGACCAACGACGCGTTCAACAAGGTCGGGCAGTCGCAGCTCAACGCCCTGCTGGCCAACAAGCAGCAGCTGAGCCGCACGCTGCAGTACCACGTCGTGCCAGAGCGGCTGAGCCCGAACGACCTGGATGGCACACACCGGACCATGGAAGGCCAAGACCTGACCGTCACGGGCAGCGGTGAGGACTTCACCGTCAACAACACCGCGAACGTGGTATGCGGCAACATCCAGACGAGGAACGCGACGATCTACATGATCGACTCGGTGCTCACACCGCTGACGTCGGGCACGCCGACGCCGAACGCCACCTGAGCTGAAGCAGTGGTAGGAGCGGTGGGGGGGGGGAGCGGAGACCTTGGGAAGGGGAGCCCGCAACCCAAATAATTTGGGGTCGGCCCCACCGCGGACAAAGCGCACCCCCCCCCCGCGCCGGGG
>NZ_JBFAPY010000014.1:0-125010 GCF_040676915.1 Asanoa sp. NPDC049475
ACGACTGCACGACCGACAGCAGCAGCACGGTCACGATCACCGGCCGCAGGAGCGGCAGCGCGACCTTGACGAACGTCCTGAACTCGCCGGCACCGGCCCACTCGATAGCGATCAGGCGGCGCGGTAACCCGGCATCGGGAACGCGGTGAGCAGGTCGCGGACCTCGCCGGCGATCCGTTCGATCGTCGCCTCGTCGTCCTTGAGCGCGGCCGAGACCGTCTCGTCCATCCACGCGGCCACCTGCGGCATGTGCTCCTCGGTCAGGCCGCGGGTGGTCAGGGCCGCCGTGCCCAGCCGGATGCCCGACGGGTCGAACGGCTTGCGGGTGTCGTACGGCACCGTGTTGTAGTTGAGCTCGATCCCCGCCCGGTCGAGCGCCTGGGCGGCCGGCTTGCCGGCGATGTCCTTGCTGGTCAGGTCGGCCAGGATCAGGTGGTTGTCGGTGCCACCGGAGCTCAACGTGAACCCGTGCTCGGTCAGCGCGCTAGCGAGCGCCGATGCGTTGGCGACGACCTGGTGCGCGTACGCGCGGAAGTCCGCCGTCGAAGCCTCCCGCAGCGCCACCGCGATGGCCGCGGTCGTGTGGTTGTGCGGGCCACCCTGCAGGCCAGGGAAAACAGCCTTGTCGATCGCCGTCGCGTGCTCGGCGGTCGCCATGATCATGGCGCCGCGCGGGCCGCGGAGGGTCTTGTGCGTGGTCGTGGTGATCACGTCGGCGTGGCCCACCGGCGACGGGTGCGCTCCGCCCGCGATCAGGCCGGCGATGTGGGCGATGTCGGCGACCAGGACCGCGCCGACCTCGCGGGCGATGGCCGCGAAACCCTGGAAGTCGATGGTCCGGGGCACGGCGGTGCCACCGCAGAAGATCACCTTGGGCCGCGAGGCGAGCGCGAGGTCGCGTACCTCGTCGAGGTCGATCCGGCCCGAATCCCGGTTGACCGCGTAGCGGACCGGGTTGAACCACTTGCCGGTCGCCGAGACCGACCAGCCGTGCGTCAGGTGGCCGCCCATCGGCAGCGACATGCCCATCACCGTGTCGCCCGGCTGCAGGAAAGCCAGGTAGACGGCGAGGTTGGCGGGTGAGCCCGAGTACGGCTGGACGTTGGCGTGGTCGACACCGAACAGGCTCTTCGCCCGGTCGATCGCCAGTGTCTCGATCGGGTCGATGAGCTGCTGGCCCTCGTAGTAGCGCTTGCCGGCGTAGCCCTCGCTGTACTTGTTCGTCAGCACGGTGGAACTCGCCTCGAGCACCGCCTCGGAGACGTAGTTCTCGGACGCGATCATCCGCAGCTTGTCGTGCTGGCGGGTGGCCTCGGCCTCGATCAGCGTGGCGAGCTGCGGGTCTTCGGCGGTCAGGTGGGGGATCGGTGGCACATGCACGGCGTCTCCTGAGGCATCTGACGAACACCACACCCAGGCGCGCGGTGCGGCGTTGCCTTCGATCGCTCCCCGGTGGTCAGTTCCACCTCGCTGCGCCAGTCGCGAGTACCCGGAAATGCTAGCCGAATCCGCGGTACGCGACAGCCGCAACGCCAAGGCATCGAAGACTGCTGAAGCAACCGGTTAAGTGGATGCGCTCCCACCGGAGACACCGAAGCCTGCCCGAAGACCGTGGGAGCGCTCTTGACGATGCGGAAAACCCGTGTTTCAGTGTCTCTACTTATCCGGTTAAGTGATCTCCGTTACATCGCACGTCGGGCGGCTCCCAGTCGAGGAGGACGGCAATGCGCAGGCGGTCAAGGTGGCTGGTGGCGGGCGCGCTGGCGCTCACCATGGGAATGGCCGGGTGCACCGGCGACGACGGCGCGGCGACGCCCGGTGCCGGCGGACTGCCCGGCCCCGGCGGGGGCGGCGGGGCTTATCCGCGCAACCAGACGCTCTACACGAGCGGCACCCAGTGGGGGCCGCCGAACAGTTGGAACCCGATCATCCCCGGCCACGCGATGGGCACGGTCGGCCTGGCGTACGAGCCGCTGTTCCTCTTCGACCCGCAGCAGACCGAGATCACCCCCTGGTTGGCAGAGAAGGGCGAGTGGGCCGACAAGACCTACACGCTGACCCTGCGCGAGGGCGTCAACTGGAGCGACGGCAAGCCGCTGACCGCGGACGACGTCAAGTACACGGTCGAGCTCGGAAAGATCAAAGCCGTCCCGTACAGCAATCTCTGGACCTGGCTCGCGGCCGTCGACGTGGTCGACCCGCGCACCGTGAGGTTCACCTTCTCCGACCCGCGGATCCAGGAGTGGGAGAACTGGCTCTACGAGAACGCCATCGTGCCCAAGCACGTGTGGGAGTCGCGCTCCGAGGCCGACATCACGACGACCGCCAACGAGAAGCCGATCGGGACCGGGCCGTACGAGTACCTGACCCACGACCAGGACCGCATGGTGTGGAAGAAGAAGGCCGACTGGTGGGCGACCAAGGCGCTCAACCTCGACGTCAAGCCCAACTACATCGTCGACATCGTCAACTCCAGCAACGAGGTCGCGCTCGGTCTGCTGCTGCAGGGCAACATGGACCTGTCCAACAACTTCCTTCCGGGCATCGCGAACCTGGTCAAGGGCGAATTCAAGATCAAGACGTACTACGCCGAGCCGCCCTACATGCTGTCCGCCAACATCGCGATGCTGATCCCCAACACCACCAAGGCGCCGATGAACGACGTCGCGTTCCGGCGGGCGTTGGCCAGCTCGATCGAGACGAAGAAGATCGTCGAAGGCGTGTACGGCAACATCGTGCGCGCCGCCAACCCGACGGGGCTGCTGCCGGTCTGGGACCAGTTCGTCGACCAGAGTGTGGTGAGCCAGAACGGGTTCAGCTTCGACACCGCCAAGGCGAAGAAGACCCTCGCGGACGCCGGCTACCGGGACACCGACAGGGACGGCTTCGTCGAGGGCAAGGACGGTAAGCCGGTCAAGCTGTCGCTGATCGTGCCGGCCGGCTGGACGGACTGGATGGAGGCCGCCCGGGTGATCAGCGCCGGCGCGCAGGCCGCCGGGATCAACGTGGTGCCCGAGTTCCCCGACGCTGGCGCGCTCGACGACGCCCGCACGGCCGGCACGTTCGACCTGGTGCTCAACAACTGGGCCGGGCTGTCCAACACGCCGTGGAACTACTACAACTACGTCTTCCAGCTCCCCGTGCGGAAGCAGCAGTTCACCGCCAACTTCGCGCGCTACGAGAACAAGGCGGCGTGGGACCTCGTGCAGAAGCTGGCCCGCACGTCCAAGGACGCGCCCGAGTTCAAGACCACCATGAGCGAGCTCGAGCGGATCCACCTCACGGAGCTGCCGATGATCCCGCTCTGGTACAACGGCCTGTGGGCACAGTTCAACACCACACATTGGACGAACTGGCCGTCGTCCGCCGACGGCGCGCCCAAGGACCTGCCGACCACCTGGAACAACCTGTGGGAGATGGGCAGCGTCAAGATGCTGACCCAGCTGAAGCCGGTCGCCGGATGAGGCGGTACTTCGGCCGCAAGCTCGCGATCTACACGCTGACCTTCGTCGTCGCGGTGACGCTCAACTGGATCATCCCCCGGTTCATGCCGGGGGACCCGGTCCTGCGGATGCTGACCCGCACGTCGGTCTCGAACCCCGACGCGATCGCGCCGATGCGGGCGTACTACGAGGACCTCTTCGGGCTCGACGTTCCATTGTGGAAGCAGTACGTCAACTACTGGGTCGAGCTGTTCCAGGGCAACCTGGGCGTCAGTGTCTGGCTGTTCCCCGCGCCGGTGGCCGACGTGATCCTCGACGCGGTGCCGTACACGCTGGCGCTCCTGCTGCCTTCGATCCTGTTGAGCTGGTGGGCCGGCAACAAGGTGGGCGCGCTGGCGGCCCGCAGCACGTGGCTCGACAACACCGCACTGCCGGTCTCGTACGCGCTGACCGCCACGCCGTACATGTGGCTGGGCATCCTGCTCGCCTGGGGTCTGGGGATCGTGGCCGGCGTGTTCCCGGTGGCCGGCGGCTACAGCTTCGAGCTGCGCCCGGACTGGTCGTGGGCCTTCGTCGGAAGCCTGGCCCAGCATTGGTTCCTGCCGTTCCTCTCGCTGTTCCTGGTGGCCTTCGGTGGCTGGGCGATCGGCATGCGCAACCTGATCATCTACGAGCTGGAGGCCGACTACGCCAGCTACCTCGCGGCGCTCGGCGCACCGCGCCGGCTGATCCGGCGGTACGCGTTCCGCAACGCGCTCCTGCCGCAGATCACCGGGCTGGCCCTGCAGCTCGGCGTGCTGGTGTCCGGCGCGTTGGTGACCGAGATCGTGTTCGCCTACCCGGGGCTCGGCCACCTCATCCTGCAGGCGATCCAGAACCAGGACTTCTTCCTGCTGCAGGGCGCCTTCCTGTTCATCGTGATCGGCGTGCTGGTGGCCAACTTCGTGATCGACATCGTCTACGTCCTGGTGGACCCGCGCACCCGGACCGGCATGCAGGGGGCGACGTGACCGACACAGAGCACGTGGCCGCGCCTGGCGTGCCCGCGATCGCCGAGCCGACGGTCGGGCGGCGGCGTGAGACGCTGCATTTCGCGCTGCGCAACAAGAAGGTGGTCGGCGCGGTGGTGGTGATCCTGGGGCTCCTCGTGCTCGGCCTGGTGGCACCGCTCTTCACCGACCACGGACCCAACGAGTACGTCGGCCCGCCGGCAGCACCGCCCTCGGCCGACTACTGGTTCGGCACGACCACCTTCGGGCAGGACGTGTTCCTCCAGTTCGCCAACGGCATCCGGTCGACGTTCGTGGTCGGTGCGCTGGGTGGCGGCCTGGCCGGGCTGATCGGGATGACCGTCGGGTTCGTCGCCGGCTACCGGGGCGGCCTGGTCGACGAGCTGCTCAACATGCTGACCAACATCGTCCTGGTGCTTCCGGCGCTGGCGGTCCTGATCATCCTGCACGCGTACGTCGGCGTCACCTCGGTGGCGATGCAGGCCCTGTTCATCGGCCTGTTCTCCTGGCCCTGGGTAGCCCGCGCGGTGCGGGCGCAGACGTTTTCTCTGCGGTCGCGCGAGTTCGTCGACCTGGCCCGGTTGAGCGGCATGCGTCCGCTGGCCGTCATCCGCCGGGAGATCGCGCCGAACATGAGCTCCTACCTGTTCATGACGTTCATCCTGCTGTTCGGCGGCTCGGTGCTGATGGCCGCGACCCTCGACTTCATCGGCCTCGGTCCGACGGACGCGACCTCGCTCGGGCTGATGATGAACAGCGCGGTCCACTGGAGCGCGCTCCATCTGGGACTGTGGTGGTGGTTCGTGCCGCCCGGTGCGGCGATCACCGCGATCGTGGGCGCGCTCTACGTGATGAACGTCGGTCTCGACGAGGTCTTCAACCCCAAGCTGCGGGAGATGTGACCGTGCCGCTCCAGGTCGACGACCTGAAGGTCTACTACCGGACCCTGCGGGGCGACGTCCGGGCTCTCGACGGCGTCTCGTTCACGGTGGCGGACGGCGAGATCATGGGCGTCGTCGGCGAGTCAGGCTGTGGAAAGTCCACATTGGGCAAAGCGCTGGTTCGCCTGGACAACCGGATGAAGCACGTGGGCGGCACGGTGACGGTCGACGGGCAGACCCTGCCGATCGCCGACGACCGCGCGATGAACCGGTTCCGCTTCACCTCCGTGTCGATCATTCCGCAGTACGCGATGAGCGCCCTCAACCCGACCCGCCGCATCGGCCGGCTGGTGGCGGACCTGCTGGACGCGCGCGGAATGTCGTACGCGGCCACCCGGCCGGAGTTGATCCGCCGTCTGGCGCTGGTCGGACTGCCGGAGACGGTCCTCGACAACTACCCGATGGAGCTGTCCGGGGGCATGAAGCAGCGCGTGGTGCTGGTCCTGTCCACCCTCCGCGACCCCGCACTGCTCGTGGCCGACGAGGTGACCTCGGCGTTGGACGTCTCGAACCAGCGCGCGGTCGCCCAAACCCTGGTCGAGTTCCGCGATCGGGGCTACGTGCGCGGCATGCTGGTCGTCACCCACGACATTTCGCTGGTCTACCAGATCGCCGACACCATCATGGTGATGTACGCGGGACGCCTGGCGGAGAAGGCGCCGTCCGACGCCGTCGTGACCGAACCGCTCCACCCCTACACGCAGCTGTTGATCGGCGCGCTGCCCGAGGTCGGTGCCCGGTTCAGCGAACGGAGGTTGACCGGCATACCCGGCCGGCCGCCGGGCCTGCGCAACCCGCCGCAAGGCTGCCGGTTCCGCGCGCGGTGCCCGCTCGCCGTCGACAAGTGCGCGGAACAACCACCGTTCGTGGAGGTCGCCGAGAACCACCACGTGGCCTGCTGGAAGGCCGGCTCATGACCGGAGGGCGGGTTCAGCATGCTGCGGCTTGACCAGGTGTCCAAGACCTTTCGGCTCGGTGCGTTCGGCAGTCGCGAGCTCACGGCGGTCAAGGACGTGTCGTTGACTGTCGGGCCGGGCGAGGTGGTCTCGCTCATCGGCGAGAGCGGCAGCGGCAAGACCACGATCGGCCGCATGGCGCTCGGGCTCGCCACACCCACCAAGGGCCGGATCACGTTCGACGGCGTCCCGGTCTCCGGGCTGCGCGGGCGGGCCTCGCACGGCTACCACCGGCAGGTGCAGGGCGTGTTCCAGGACCCGTTCAGCACCTTCAACCCGGTGTTCAAGGCGGACCGGGTCTTCACCCTGGTACGCGACGGCTTCTTCGGATCGGTCCCCGCGGCCCGATGGCGCCAAAAGGTGGAGGCCGCGCTGCACGGGGTGCGGCTGGAGCCGGCCGACGTCCTGGACAAGTACCCGCACCAGCTCAGCGGCGGCCAGCTCCAGCGGATGCTGATCGCCCGGGCGCTGTTGCTCGACATCCGCCTGCTGGTGGCCGACGAGATCATCAGCATGCTCGACGCCTCGACCCGGATCGACGTGCTGAACCTGCTGGGGGAGCTCAAGGCGACGGGGCTCGGCGTTCTGTTCGTCACCCACGACCTGGCTCTCGGCACGTACATCAGCGATCGCACCGTCATCCTCCGTGCCGGGGAGGTGGTCGAGGCCGGCCCCACGGAAACCGTCTTCACCAACCCGAGCCACGAATACACCCGCGATCTGCTCGCGGCTGTGCCGCATTTGCACCGGCGATGGGATGAACCGGTTAAGTAGAGGCGATCGGGCGGCCGGTGCTGGCTCTCGGCGCCAGCTTGGCGGGAGTGTCCTCGACCGAGCCGACCGGCTGACCCGCGATGGCCGCCAGCAGCTGACGGGCCGCCAGGGCGCCGTAGGCCGGGATGTCGCGCGTCAGCGCCGTCAGAGCGGGATGCACCAGCCGGCACAGCGACGAGTCGTCGAAGGCCACGATGGACAGGTCGCCGGGGACCGTCAGGCCCATCTCCTGGGCCACCCCCAGGCCGGCGATCGCCATCACGTCGTTGTCGTAGATCACCGCGGTCGGTCGGGTCTCGCCGCTGAGCAGGCGCCGGGTGGCCCGCGCCCCTTCCTCGCCCGAGTAGTCGGTGCTCACCGTCAGCGCGGCGCTGACGCCGAGGCGCGCGCACGCGCCCTCGAACGCGGACGCCCGCACCTGGGTGTGCCACAGGTCCGGCAGCCCCGCCACCCGGGCGATCCGGCGGTGGCCGAGCGCCGCCAGGTATTCGACCGTCTCGGTCAGCGCGACGGCGTCGTTGTTCCAGACGTGCGGCAGGTCGCCCACGCCCTCCGGCCCGCCGACCACGACCGCGGGCAACCGCAGGTCGGTGACCACCGGGATGCGCGGGTCGTCGACCCGCAGGTCGCAGATGAGCACGCCGTCGACGCGGCGTTCGCCCCACCACCGCCGGTGGACGTCGATCTCGGCGTCGGCGTCGGCGACGATCTGCAGCATCAGCGCCTGGCCGCGGGCCGACAGTTCGGCCTCGACGCCGCTGATCAGCTCCATGTAGAACGGTTCGAAGCCGAGCACCCGGGCCGGCCGGCGCAGCGCCAGGCCGATCGTGTCGGCCGGAGCGCCGGACAGGGCACGCGCCGCGCTGTGCGGGTTGAAGCCGATCTCCTCGGCGATCGCGAGGATCCGCCGGCGCGTCGTCTCCGAGACGCCGCGTTGGCCGTTGAGCGCGTAGGAGACCGCGCCCTTGGACACGCCCGCCCGGGCGGCGATGTCGGCAATCGTCGGCCGCTTCACCCAATGCCTCCCGCACCCGCAGGACCACGACAAGGGCAAGCTATCACCGCCGTTGACAGCATTCCCGCGCTCATCGTACCGTCAATTTTACTTATCCGGTTCAGCAGGTCGGATCGGCGAAGGGTCGACGCCCATGCGGAAAATGCTCAATTCCGGCTGGACCCTGATGCCCGCGTCCGGCGACGCGGTGCCGCCCGAGGTGGCGGCGGCCGGCCCGATTCCCGCGACGGTGCCGGGTTGCGTGCACACCGACCTGCTCGCGGCGGGCCTGATCCCGGACCCGTTCCACGACAGCAACGAGAGCGCGCTGCGGTGGATCGGCGAGGCGACGTGGCACTACGCGACCACCTTCGACTGGCACGGCGGCGGCGGCCATGACCGGGTCGATCTCGTCTGTGCCGGGCTCGACACCGTCGCCGAGATCGAGCTCAACGGTGTCCCGCTGGGCAGCACCGCCAACATGCACCGGTCCTACCGCTTCGACGTGCGCGACGGACTGCGCCCGGGCGCCAACGAGCTGAGGATCGTCTTCAGGCCGGCCCGCGAGTACGCCCGGCACTGGCAGCAGGAGCTCGGCGACCGGCCCAACGCCTATCCCGAGCCGTTCAACTTCATCCGCAAGATGGCCTGCAACTTCGGCTGGGACTGGGGACCGACGCTGGTCACCGCCGGCATCTGGCAACCGATCGAGCTCGACCTCTGGCACACCGCCCGGTTGCGCCGCGTCCGTCCACTGGTGACGGTCGACGCCGAGGCCGGCCGGGTCGAGGTGCACGCCGATGTCGAGCGGGCGGTCGACGGTCCGCTCACCCTGACCGCGACGATCGCGGGCCACCGCGCGACCGCCGCCGTCGACAGCAGCACCGCCGCCGCGATCGTCGAGGTGCCCGACGTCCGGCTCTGGTGGCCGCGAGGCCACGGCGAGCAGGACCGCTATGACCTCGAGGTCACCCTGACCGACAGCACCGGCGCCAAGCTCGACAGCTGGCACCGGAAGGTCGGGTTCCGCGACGTCCGGCTGGACACCACGCCCGACGAGCACGGCACCCCGTTCACGGTCGTGGTCAACGGCCGGCCGATCTTCGTACGCGGCGTCAACTGGATCCCCGACGATGTCTTCCCGACGCGGATCACCCGGGACCGGCTCGAGCACCGGTTCCGCCAGGGCCAGGGAGCCAACGTCAACCTGCTCCGCGTCTGGGGCGGCGGCCGTTACGAGTCCGACGACTTCTACGACCTCGCCGACGAGCACGGCCTCATGGTCACCCAGGACTTCCTGTTCGCCTGCGCCGCCTACCCGGAGGAGGAGCCGTTCGCCTCCGAGGTCGCGGCCGAGGCGGCCGAGCAGGTGGTCCGCCTCTCGCACCACCCGAGCCTGCTCTGGTGGTGCGGCAACAACGAGAACCTCTGGGGCCACGAGGACTGGGGCTGGCGTGACCGGCTGGGGGAGCGCACCTGGGGCGCCGGCTACTACCACCGCGTGCTGCCCGACATCGTCAACGAGCTCGACCCGACCCGCCCGTACTGGCCGGGCAGCCCGTGGTCGGGCACGCAGGACCGCCATCCGAACGACCCCGCCCACGGCACCATGCACATCTGGGACGTCTGGAACCAGCTCGACTACGGCCACTACCGCGACCACAGCCCACGCTTCGTGGCGGAGTTCGGCTACCAGGCCCCTCCCGCCTGGGCGACCCTGAAAGAGGCCATCAGCGACGACCCCCTGACCCCGACGTCACCGGGCATGCGCCACCACCAGAAGGCGACCGACGGCGACCGCAAACTCCGACGGGGGCTCGACCGGCACTTCAGGGAACCCCGCGACACCGACGACTGGCACTATCTGACCCAGGTCAACCAGGCGCGCGCCATCACCACCGCCATCGAGCACTTCCGCGCCATGAGGCCGCACTGCATGGGCACGATCGTCTGGCAGCTCAACGACTGCTGGCCCGTCACGTCCTGGAGCGCCGTCGACGGGGCGGGCAGGCGCAAGCCCATGTGGCACGCCCTGCGCCGCGCGTACGCGGACCGGCTCCTGGTCCTCGACGAGACCAGGGCAGTGCTGGTCAACGAGACCGCGACACCGTGGCACACCGAACTGGTCGTGCGACGGTCCACCTTGGACGGCTACGTCGAGGCGGAAACGAAGATCCACGTCACCGTGCCGCCATACGGGAAAGAAGAGCTGGCCCACGACGTGACCCCACCCGACGACCAGCGCGCGGAGGTGCTCTGGGCCGAGGCCGACGGAGCCGACCGCGCGTGGCACTTCTACGCGGAGGACAAGGACGTCGCCTATCCGAAGGCCGCGTACGACGTCGCGTCAACCGGGCGGAACAAGCTGACCGTCACGGCCCGCACGTTCCTGCGGGACCTCACGATCTACCCGGACCGCCTCGACCCCGCCGCCGAGGTCGACGACGCCCTACGAACCCTGTTCCCGGGCGAGGCGGTCACGTTCACCGTCGCGACCGCCGCCGCCCTGGACGAGCTGACGAGCAAGCCCGTGCTCCGCTGCGTCAACGACTAGCTACTCCGGCACCTTCCGGTAAGCGCCGTCGCTGGCCGAGGTCGCCATCGACGCGTACGCCCGGAGCGCTGCCGACACCGGCCGTACCCGGTCGATCGGGGTGTAGGGCTTGTCGCGCTTCTCCTGCGCGATCCGCCGCGCCTCGATCACGTCGTCGGCCACGTTGAGCGTCAACGCCCGCGTGGGGATGTCGATGACGATCTCGTCGCCCTCTTCGATCAACGCGATCAACCCACCACCCGCCGCCTCGGGCGAGACGTGCCCGATGGACAGGCCCGACGTGCCGCCGGAGAACCGGCCGTCGGTGATGAGAGCGCACGCCTTGCCCAGCCCGCGTCCCTTGAGGAACGAGGTCGGGTAGAGCATCTCCTGCATGCCCGGCCCACCCTTCGGCCCCTCGTAGCGGATGACCACCACGTCGCCCGGCTGGATCTCCTTGGCCAGGATCGCGTCGACCGCGGCCTCCTGCGACTCGAACACCTTGGCCGGTCCGCGGAAGGTCCAGAGCTCCTCGTCGACGCCGGCGGTCTTGACCACCGACCCCTCCGGCGCCAGGTTGCCGTGCAGTATGGCCAGACCACCATCGGCCGTGTACGCGTGCGCGAAGTCCCGGATGCACCCGTCGGCGGCGTCGGTGTCCAACGTGGACCAACGGTTGGACGTCGAGAACGGCTCGGTCGTCCGCACCCCGCCCGGAGCCGCGTGGAAGAGCTCGACCGCGGCGGGCGAAGCCGACCCGCTCCGGATGTCCCACTCGGAGAGCCAGGACGACAGCGACGGCGAGTGCACCGAGTGCACCGCCGTGTCCAGCGCCCCGCCCCGGGCCAGCTCGCCCAGGATGGCCGGGATGCCGCCGGCCCGGTGCACGTCCTCCATGTGGTACTTCTGCGTGTTCGGCGCCACCTTGGCCAGGCACGGCACCCGGCGCGAGATCGCGTCGATGTCCTTGACGCCGAAGTCGAGCTCGGCCTCCCGGGCGGCGGCCAGCAGGTGCAACACGGTGTTGGTGGAGCCGCCCATGGCCACGTCGAGCGCGACCGCGTTCTCGAACGCCGGCCGGGTCGCGATGTTGCGCGGCAGGACGGAGGAGTCGTCACCGTCGTAGTAGCGGCGGGCCAGGTCGACGACCGTCCGCCCCGCGTCGAGGAAGAGCTGGCGTCGGGCCGAGTGGGTGGCCAGCGTCGAGCCGTTGCCCGGCAGGGCCAGGCCGATCGCCTCGGTCAGGCAGTTCATCGAGTTGGCGGTGAACATGCCGGAGCAGGACCCGCAGGTCGGACAGGCCGACTTCTCGATCTCGCTGAGCTCGGCGTCGGTCACCGAGTCGTTGGACGAGGCGATCATCGCGTCGATCAGGTCGAGCTTGTTGCCCACGACGCCGTCGATGGCGATGGTCTTGCCGGCTTCCATCGGGCCGCCGGAGACGAACACGGTGGGGATGTTGAGCCGGAGCGCGGCGATCAGCATGCCCGGCGTGATCTTGTCGCAGTTCGAGATGCAGACAAGGGCGTCGGCACAGTGCGCGTTGACCATGTACTCGACCGCGTCCGCGATCAGCTCGCGGCTGGGCAGCGAGTAGAGCATGCCGCCGTGGCCCATCGCGATGCCGTCGTCGACGGCGATCGTGTTGAACTCGCGGCCGACGCCGCCGGCCTCGGTGACCGCCTCGGACACGAGCGAGCCCATGTTGCGAAGGTGGACATGCCCGGGTACGAACTGCGTGAAGCTGTTGGCGATCGCCACGATCGGCTTACCGAAGTCGTCGTCGGTCATCCCGGTGGCCCGCCAGAGGGCCCGGGCGCCGGCCATCGTCCGCCCGTGGGTGGAAGTTCTGGAACGCAGCTCAGGCATGTTGTCAAGTCTCGCACCACGAAACCGGACGAGCGCCCGCCAGGTACGCCGAACGTCCACCAGGCGGGACAACGGCCGGCGTGATTCGCACCATATGCCGGAATGTGCGCAACGAGTCAGTACATTACGCGTCGCACAGACAGTCCCCCATGCACGGTTTCGATCCGGCACAGTTGATACGTGCACTTCGGGACCGGTGCTGCATTAGCGGCCGCCGCAGGCACCTTGGCGGCCGCTGTCGTCACGGTCCTGTTGGTCTCGTCCGCGCGCGCCCGAGTGGGTGCCGCGCGGCAGGCCCACCTCATGCTCGCGATCGGCAGTGCCCTGGCGGCGCTGACCACCGCGATCGCCCTCGTCGGCGTCCTCACGTTCGCCGAGCAATGGGGCCACCACCAGGCGGCCCGCACCGACTTCGCCATCGGCATCGGCCTGGGCACGGCCATCAGCAGCATCGTCATGTGCGCCGGCCTGCTCCGGCTGCCGTGGGCGGCGGGCACCCGGCGCATCGCCGGCCGGCACCTGCTCGACGCGCTGGTGATCGCGTTCGCGTTGTGGTTCGTCGGCTGGGTGCTGGTCTCCCCGCCAGCGCAGATCTTCGGCAAGGCGACCCCGCGCCCGTGCGTCGGCATCTTCATCGCGGCCGGCGCGGCGGCCCTCGCGGTCGGCATCGTCGTGATCGTCACCATGCGCGGCGCCGGCTCCCGGCTGCGCCTGTTGCTGATGGGTTGCGGTGCGATCTCCGTCGCCGTCTGCGGCGTCGGGCTCACCGCCGGGCTCTGCCAGGGCGGTCCCGGCCTGGCCACGCTCAGCGGTGTGGTGATGCCGATCGCGCTGATGGTCGTCGCGTTCGCCGGCCGTGGCCGCGACACCGAGGCGATCGCCGAGCTCGACGTCATCCGGCACGGGGCGTCCTACGCCTTCGTCCCGATGATGGGGATGGCGATCTCCGGCATGGTGCACGTGATGGCCGGCGGCCAGATCACCACGATGGGCATCGCTCTCGGCAGCCTGGAAGGCTTCGCCCTGGCCGTCCGGCAGTTCGTGGCCCTGCGCGACGTGCGCAACTACGCCGTCCGCATGCAGGACCGCGAGGCCCACTTCAAGGAGCTGGCGCACACCGACCCGCTCACGGGCCTGGCCAACCGGCGTGGCCTGCTCCGCGCGCTCGCCGAAGAGGTCGAGCCCGACAAGCCGTGCGTGCTGCTCGGCCTCGACCTCGACGGCTTCAAGAACGTCAACGACATGCGCGGCCACGACGTCGGCGACGACGTGCTGGTCGAGGTCGGCCAGCGGCTTCGGATGAACCTCCGCCCGGGCGACGTGGCGGCCCGGCTCGGCGGCGACGAGTTCGCGGTGCTGATGTGGGCCAAGCCGCACGAGGCGCAGGGTGCCGCGGAGCGCCTGCTCAGGGTGCTCAACAAGCCCTACGAGCAGCAGTCCGGCCGGGTCTTCCTGAGCGTCAGCATCGGCGTCGCCGGCGGCGAGACCGCGTCCGACGACACCACCCTGCTCCAGCACGCCGACCTCGCCCTGCGCTACGCCAAGCAGCGCGGCAAGAACCGGGTCGAGCGCTACCACGCCTCCTACGACCAGCTGCTGCGGCGGCGCACCACGATCGAGCACGAGCTGCGCGGCGCGATCGACCGGGGCGAGCTGCACCTCGCCTTCCAGCCCGTGGTGATCATGCCGTCGATCCGCCCGGTCGGCGCCGAGGCCCTGATCCGCTGGCACCACCCCGAGCTCGGCCAGGTGCGACCCGACGACTTCATCCCGATCGCGGAAGAGTGCGGCATGATCGCCAAGATCGGCGCCTGGGTCCTCCACCAGGCGTGCCACCAGCTCTCCCGGTGGTTGGCCGACGGGCACGACGTCTGGGTCAGCGTCAACGTGTCGCCGCGCGAACTGCACGCCGCGGAATACGTCGACCAGGTCGCCGAGGCGCTTCGCGCACACCGGGTGCCGCCGCAACGGCTGGTGCTGGAGGTGACCGAGCAGGCGGTCGCGATCGACCTCGACGAACTGATCAAGCGGTTGCGGGCGCTGCGCGCGATCGGCGTACGCATCGCACTCGACGACTTCGGCAGTGGGTTCTCCTCGCTCGGCCAACTGCGCCGCCTGCCGATCGACATCCTCAAGATCGACCACAGCCTGGTCGCCGAGACCGAGCCGAGCGTCGACCACGGGCTCGCACCGCTGGCCACGCTGGCCGGCGGCCTCGAGCCCGCCGGAAAGGGAAAGCCCCAGGGCGGCGGCCCGCTCGTCGACATCGTGGTGCGGCTGGGCCACCGGCTCGGCCTCGAGGTGATCGCCGAGGGTGTCACCAACCAGCGTGAGCAGGCCGCGGTCCAGGGCGCGGGATGCCGGTTCGGTCAGGGCCAGCTCTTCGGCTGGGGTGTGCCGGCGGAGCACTTCGAGGCGTTGCTCGACGCCGCCACCTCGCCCGGTGCGCGGCCCGAGAAGGTCAAGTCCGACAAGATCGCTGATCGCCCTGCGTGTGGGGAGCTCGCGCCGCCCGCCCAGCGGTTGGCTCCGACACCCCCTGTCCAGGATGTGGGATCAGTTGACTCATCCCGCGAGATACGTCAGAGTTAGCCCCATGTCGCCACGCTGGTCGTCTCGAGTACTTACCTGAGCGCACTCTCGTTCTTAGAGAGTGCGCTGGCCCCGTGCATCAAGCACGAGGGCCATTTTTGTGCCCGGACACACGTGACCCCGATCACTGAAGGTCACCAAAGAACACCAACACCACACGAGCGCAGAACCGAGCGAAGGCACCCGCCATGACGAGACCCACTCCCGAGACCATCGCCCACCGGATCCACGCCACTCCCGCGACGGTCGCCGCACAGGCCGCGCACGGCAATCACGCCGAGCGAGCGCAGCAGTCGACGGAGCGGCACCAGGCCGACCGCCCGGCGCCGGCCGCCCAGCCCGCCCCGGCCAAGATCACCGGCGCGCAGTCGCTCGTCAAGTCGCTCGAGTCGCTCGGCGTCGAGGTCGCGTTCGGGATCCCCGGCGGAGCGATCCTCCCCGCGTACGACCCGATCTACGACTCGTCCGTCCGCCACATCCTCGTCCGCCACGAGCAGGGCGCGGGTCACGCGGCCACCGGCTACGCCCAGGCCACCGGCAAGGTCGGCGTCTGCATCGCCACCTCCGGGCCGGGCGCGACCAACCTGGTCACGCCGATCGCCGACGCGTACATGGACTCGGTCCCGGTCGTCGCGATCACCGGTCAGGTGCCGCGGCCCTCGATCGGCACGGACGCCTTCCAGGAAGCCGACATCCAAGGCATCACCCTGCCGATCACCAAGCACAACTTCCTCGTGCAGACCGCTGAGGAGATCCCGCAAGTCCTGGCCGAGGCGTTCCACCTGGCCAGCACCGGCCGGCCCGGCCCGGTCCTCGTCGACGTGCCCAAGGACATCCTGCAGGCGCAGACCACCTTCAGCTGGCCTCCGACGCTCGACCTGCCCGGCTACCGCCCGACGATGCACCCGCACGGCAAGCAGATCCGCGAGGCCGCGCGGCTGATGAGCGGCGCCAAGCGCCCCGTCCTGTACGTCGGTGGCGGCGTGCTCAAGGCCGGCGCCACCGAGGGCCTGCGCAAGCTCGCCGAGCTCACCAACATCCCCGTGGTCACCACGCTGATGGCCCGCGGCGCCTTCCCCGACTCGCACCCGCAGCACCTCGGCATGCCCGGCATGCACGGCTCGGTCGCCGCCGTCTACGCGCTGCAGAAGTCCGACCTGCTGGTCTGCCTCGGCGCGCGGTTCGACGACCGGGTGACCGGCAAGCTCGACTCGTTCGCGCCGGACGCCGCGGTCGTGCACGCCGACATCGACCCCGCCGAGATCGGCAAGAACCGCGCGGCCGACGTCCCGATCGTGGGCGACGCCCGCTACGTGATCGACGAGCTGATCGGCGCGATCACCGCCGAGCAGGCCGCGGGCCGCACCGGCGACCGCACCGCGTGGTGGGCGCAGCTCGACGACCTGCGCCAGCGCTACCCGCTCGGCTACGACGAGCCCTCCGACGGCACGCTCGCACCGCAGTACGTGATCGAGCGGATCGGCAAGATCGCCGGCCCGGACGCGATCTACTGCGCGGGCGTCGGTCAGCACCAGATGTGGGCGTCGCAGTTCATCAGCTACGAGAAGCCACACACCTGGCTCAACTCCGGCGGCGCGGGCACGATGGGCTACGCGGTGCCGGCGGCGATGGGTGCCAAGGTCGGCATGCCCGGCACGACGGTGTGGGCGATCGACGGCGACGGCTGCTTCCAGATGACCAACCAGGAGCTGGCGACCTGCGCGCTGGAGGGCATCCCGATCAAGGTCGCCGTGATCAACAACGGCAACCTCGGCATGGTCCGGCAGTGGCAGACGCTGTTCTACGGCGAGCGCTACTCCAACACCGACCTGGGCACGCACAAGCACCGTATCCCCGACTTCGTGAAGCTCGCCGAGGCGCTCGGCTGCATCGGGCTGCGCTGCGAGACGAAGGAAGACGTCGACAAGACGATCGAGGCCGCGATGGCGATCAACGACGCCCCGGTCGTCATCGACTTCGTGGTCGGCAAAGACGCGATGGTGTGGCCGATGGTGGCCGCCGGCACCAGCAACGACGAGATCATGTTCGCCCGCGGCGTCCGCCCGGCCTTCGACGAGGATGAGTTGTGATGACCAAGCACACCCTGTCTGTGCTCGTGGAGAACAAGCCCGGTGTCCTGGCCCGCGTCTCGGGGCTGTTCTCCCGGCGGAGCTTCAACATCGACTCGCTGGCGGTCGGTGAGACCGAGCACCCTGAGATCTCCCGGATCACCATCGTCGTCAACGCCGACGAGTCCCCGCTGGAGCAGGTCACCAAGCAGCTCAACAAGCTGGTCAACGTCCTCAAGATCGTCGAGCTCGACCCGGTGCAGTCGGTGCAGCGCGAGCTCGTCCTCGTGAAGGTGCGCGCCGACCGCGCGATCCGCTCCCAGGTGCTCGAGACCGTTGACCTGTTCCGGGCCCGCGTCATCGACGTGGCCGCTGACACGTTGACTATCGAAGCGACCGGCACATCGGACAAGCTGGACGCGCTGCTGCGCGACCTCGAACCGTACGGGATCAAGGAAATGGTCCAGTCGGGGATGGTCGCGATCGGGCGCGGGTCACGTTCCATCACCACGGGGCCGGCGCTCCGCGCCGCCTAAGAGACAGCAACACGCGAGAGGGAAGCAATGACCGCAGAGGTTTTCTACGACGACAACGCCGATCTGTCGATCATCCAGGGCAAGAAGGTCGCCGTCCTTGGGTACGGCAGCCAGGGGCACGCGCACGCCCTGTCGCTGCGGGATTCCGGCGTCGACGTCGTGATCGGTCTGCCGGAAGGCTCGAAGAGCCGCGAGAAGGCACAGGAGCAGGGCCTGCGCGTGGAGACGCCGGCCGACGCCTCGGCCTGGGCCGACGTGATCATGGTGCTCGCGCCCGACACCGCCCAGCGCAAGCTCTACGCCGAGGCCATCGAGCCCAACCTGGCCGCCGGCAACGCGTTGTTCTTCGGTCACGGCCTGAACATCCGTTACGGCTTCATCACGCCACCGGCCAACGTGGACGTCGCGATGGTCGCGCCGAAGGGCCCGGGCCACCTCGTCCGCCGGCAGTACGTCGACGGCAAGGGCGTGCCGGTGCTCGTCGCTGTCGACCAGGACGCGACCGGCGAGGCGTTCGCGCTCACCCTCTCGTACGCGAAGGCGATCGGTGGTCTGCGGGCCGGCGGCATCAAGACCACCTTCAAGGAGGAGACGGAGACCGACCTGTTCGGTGAGCAGGCCGTCCTCTGTGGAGGCGCGTCGGCGTTGGTGCAGACCGGTTTCGAGGTGCTCACCGAGGCGGGCTACGCCCCGGAGATCGCCTACTTCGAGTGCCTGCACGAGCTCAAGCTCATCGTCGACCTGATGTACGAGGGCGGCATCGCCCGGATGCGGTACAGCGTCTCGGACACCGCCGAGTACGGCGACTACTCGCGTGGCCCGCGCGTCGTCGACGCCCGCGTCAAGGAAGAGATGAAGCGCATTCTCTCCGAGGTGCAGTCCGGCGAGTTCGCTCGTGAGTGGATCGCCGAGGACGACAACGGCCGCCCGAACTTCACCAAGTGGCGTCAGGAAGGCGCGGCTCACCCGATCGAGGAGACCGGGCGCAAGCTGCGCGGCATGATGAGCTGGGTCGACCGCCCGATCACCGAGACCGCGTGACGATCGACACGTTCGGACCTCGTTCGGGGCGATAGCTCCCCTTGTGAGGGCAAACACGCCAGACGGAGAACATGGGGCGCCGGCCGGCCGCCTACCATTTCAGTGGTAGGCAGCCGCTGCCGGCGCCCTTTCCCTAATTTACGAGGACCTATGACTCCCGTAGTTCTTATCGCCGAAGAACTGGCCCCCGCCGCGATCGACGTGCTCGCGCACGACTTCGACGTCCGGCACGTCGACGGCTCTGACCGCGAGGCACTGTTGCCCGCGCTCGCCGAAGCCGACGCGGTGATCGTCCGCAGCGCCACCCAGATCGACGCCGCCGCCATCGCGGCCGCGCCGCGCCTCAAGGTCGTGGCCCGCGCGGGTGTCGGCCTCGACAACGTCGAGGTCCCCGCCGCCACCGCGCGTGGCGTCATGGTCGTCAACGCACCGACGTCCAACATCGTGTCCGCGGCGGAGCAGGCGGTCGCGCTGCTGCTCGCCGTCGCGCGCAACACGGCGAGCGCCAGCACCGCGCTCAAGGCGGGGGAGTGGAAGCGGTCCAAGTACACCGGCGTCGAGGTCCAGGGGAAGACCGTCGGCGTCGTTGGCCTGGGTCGCATCGGCGTGCTGTTCGCCCAGCGGATCGCGGCGTTCGGCACCCGGCTGATCGCCTACGACCCCTACGTGCAGCCGGCCCGGGCCGCGCAGCTCGGCGTGCGCCTCGTGGGTCTGGAGGAGTTGCTGCGGGAGAGCGACTTCATCTCCATCCACCTGCCGAAGACGCCGGAGACCGTCGGCCTGATCGGTGAGAAGGAGCTGGCGCTGGTCAAGCCCGGCGTCCGCATCGTCAACGCCGCGCGCGGCGGGCTGATCGACGAGCAGGCGCTCGCCGACGCGATCGCCGAGGGCCGGGTCGGCGGCGCCGGCATCGACGTGTACGCCAAGGAGCCCTGCACCTCGTCGCCGCTGTTCGCATTCGACAACGTGGTCGCCACCCCGCACCTGGGCGCGTCGACCGCCGAGGCGCAGGACAAGGCCGGCCTCGCCGTGGCGCGCTCGGTCAAGCTGGCGCTCCAGGGCGAGTTCGTGCCCGACGCGGTCAACGTGCAGGCCGGCGGCGTCGTCGCCGAAGACGTGCGCCCGCTGCTGCCGCTCGCCGAGAAGCTCGGCCGCGCGTTCACCGCGGTCGCCGGTGGGGTCGCCGCCAGCGTGACCGTCGAGGTCAGCGGCGAGATCCTCACCAACGAGGTGTCGGTGCTGAAGCTCGCCGCCACCAAGGGCCTCTTCGCCTCCGTGGTCGAGGAGCAGGTGACCTACGTCAACGCCCCGCACATCGCGGCGGACCGCGGCGTGGAGGTCGACCTCGTCACCCTGACCGACACCAGCGAGCAGCCGACGCTGGTCACGGTCCGCGGCGCGCTGCCCGACGGCCGTTCCGTGAGCGTCTCGGGCACCGTCACGGTCTCGGGCAGCCGCGAGGTCGCCAAGCTGACCGAAGTGGACGGTTTCGCGCTCGAGCTGGCCGCCGACGGCATCCTGCTCTTCTTCCGGTACGCCGACCGGCCCGGTGTGGTCGGTGCGATCGGCTCGATCCTCGGCGAGGCGGGCGTCAACATCGCCGCCATGCAGGTGGCCCGGCGCGAGGCCGGCGGCGAGGCGCTGATGACGCTGACCGTCGACAACTCGGTCGACGCCGAGCTGCTCGCGGCCGCCCAGGCCAAGATCGGCGCCGGCTCGGCCAGCGCGGTCGACCTGCGCACCGAATAAGTCTCCTGGCGCACGAAAACGGGACGGGCGGCCAGTGTGCCGCCCGTCCCCTTTTATTCGTTTGTCAGGAGGTCATCGCTCCCGGCGGATAGACCGTGCCGCCTTGCGGATCGAACAACAGCAGCCCGTGCTTGCCGGCGAGCTCCTCGACGGCCAGCAGCACCTCGTCGGGGCAGTCCTCGTCGAGCTTCATCTCGACGTGGTCGCTCGCCACGTGCAGGGGCGTGACCGCCCACGGCGAACCGTTCGTGTTTCGGTCCGGGTACGCCGACGTCATAGCGGCATAGAAGTCGGCGATCTTCCGGTGCGGCGCACCGTCCACGTGCTCGCCCTGTCGACACAGCTCAAAGGCCGCGCCCACATCCTCTGCCGAGGCGTCCGGCTCCATCGCCCAGACCACCAGATCGAAACTCACGCCGGATAGTGTGCCATTGGCCTGTGGGCTACGTGGCGACGACCGCGCCACTACGCGTTCGCGCATCTTGGACCGCACATTAAAAATCAGCTCCCCCGCTGCCTCGGCAATGGCAGTGGGGGAGCTGATTCACGTTCGCGGTGCACTGGTTGCGCACTACGGAGGGTGGCTCACAGTACCGACGCATCCAAGGTCACCCGAAGACCTGATCCGCGCCGGAAAACCTCACTGCGTAACCGCGTGACCACGCTATCGATTCTCCGGTCGGCGACGCAAGAGTCAGACGGCGCCGCGTGTCGCGTACTCGTCCTGCAGCAAACTCGCCGTGTAGCCCTCCGCTGTGGGGAACCACGCGAGGCCCGCGTCGCCGGCCGCGTAGAGGGCTGTCGCATATGCGTCAGCGACGGCCAGGTCGGGGCCCATCACCGTGGCGGCGCGGATCTCGTCGACCGGACTCGCGCGGTGCGGGTCGATGACGTGACCCCGCCGGCCGGTGACGCCCGAGGTGCCGATGGCGCCAGACGTGAGCTCGAGCTGGACCGGTTTGCGGCGCGCGTCGTACGGGTGGTGCACCGCGACCTTCCATGGGCCGCCGTGCGGGGCGTTTCCGCGTACCGTCAGATCTCCTCCGCTGGCCACCGCGTAGTCGGTGATGCCCGCGGCCCGGACCCGGGCGGCGGCGCGTTCCATGGCCCAACCTTTGACCAGGGCGCTCGGGTCGAAGCCGCCGGGTGCGGCCCAGGCGTCGAACCAGCCGTCGGTGGCGGCGCGCATCGCGTCGCAGCGGGCCACGAGGTCGGCCAAGGGCGCGTAGGCGTCGGGCGAGACCTCGCCTCGGCGCAGGCGAGCGACCAGGCTGGCCTCACGCAGCGGGCTGTAGGCGACGTCGATCGCGCGCAGTTCCCCGACCGCGTCGGCGATGGCGGCCGCGAGGTCCTTGCGGGTCATCGTCGAGGGGCTGACCAGAGTCAACGTGAAACCCGCCGTCGAGGTCTGCACGTTGTGGTGTGCGACCAAGCCACCGTTGGCGGCGGCGGGGTGGGCGAGCGTGGTGGCCGAGCCGCCGCCTAGGCGTAGGTCTGGGCGCATTAGGCCCCCTTCCGGCTTGGACTGCGTTAAACCTAGGATTTGCGGATGACGAGGGCATGAGCACCGGCTGAGAGTTTCCTGGGTAAGTCTGCCCGATTCCGCATGGTGGGAGTCATATACCGCTTGGCGGGACGATGGCTTAACGTTTGTTAGACGCCGTTTCGTTCAGAAGGAGCTTTGACGTGTCTGTGGCGCGGATCGCGGTGGTGGCCGGTGACGGCATCGGTCCCGAGGTGATCGACCAGGCGCGCAAGGTTCTCGACGCGGTGCTCCCGGGTGTCGAGGCGACCGAATACGACCTCGGCGCCGCGCGCTACCACCGCACCGGCGAGGTCCTGCCCGACTCCGTGCTCGACGAGCTGCGCGGCCACGACGCGATCCTGCTCGGCGCCGTCGGCGACCCGACCGTGCCGCCGGGCGTGCTCGAGCGCGGCCTGCTGCTCAAGCTCCGCTTCGCGTTCGACCAATACGTCAACCTGCGGCCCTCGCGGCTCTTCCCGGGCGTGGTCAGCCCGCTGGCCGGGGTCAAGCCCGGCGAGATCGACATGATCGTGGTGCGCGAGGGCACCGAGGGTCTCTACGCCGGCGCCGGCGGCGGCCTCCACCGGGGCACGCCCGCCGAGATCGCGACCGAGGAGAGCCTCAACACCCGGCACGGTGTCGAGCGCGTGATCCGCGACGCGTTCGCGCGGGCCTCCCGCCGCCCCCGCCGCAAGGTCACCCTCGTCCACAAGACCAACGTGTTGACCCACGCCGGTTCGTTGTGGGCGCGCACGTTCGAGACGGTTGCCGCCGAGCACCCCGACGTGGCCACCGAATACCAGCACGTCGACGCCGCCGCGATGTTCCTCGTGACCCAGCCGCAGCGCTACGACGTGATCGTCACCGACAACCTCTTCGGTGACATCCTCACCGACATCGCCGCCGCCGTGACCGGTGGCATCGGCATGGCCGCCAGTGGTTGCATCAACCCCGGGCGGGTCCACCCGTCGATGTTCGAGCCGGTGCACGGCTCGGCACCCGACATCGCCGGCAAGGGCGTGGCCGACCCGGCCGCCGCCGTGCTCTCGGTGTCGCTGTTGCTCGACCACCTCGGGCACGCCGACGCCGCACACCGAGTAGCCGAGGCGGTCGCGGCCGAGCTGGCCGGACGCACGTCCGGCACGCAGCTGCGCACCGCCGAGGTCGGTGACCGGCTCGCCGCCGGCGCCGTGGGCTGATTGCTTTTCGCATCATTAGGCGTCGCGCGAACCAGGACCCTCCGGGCGAATCGTTTCGTCCGACGCCCTCTCGCCCTTGAACGACCGTTCGGGGTAAGTTTCTTGCGCAGCCTTTACCTTTACTGAGTGTTGCCGGCTCCCTGCCGGCTTACCTGGAGGTCCAACGCCGATGAGCGGTGGTGAAAAGCTCGACTTCGAGATTCGCCCGAATCCCCAGCCGGTACCCGCCGCCGAGCGCGCCGCGCTCATGGTCGACCCCGGTTTCGGGCGGGTCTTCACCGACCACATGGTGACCGCGCGTTACGCCGACGGAAAGGGCTGGTACGAGGCCCGCATCGAGGCCCGCGCCCCGATCCCCATGGACCCGGCCAGCGCGGTCCTGCACTACGCGCAGGAGATCTTCGAGGGCCTCAAGGCCTACCGCAACGCCGACGGCACGGTGACGATGTTCCGCCCGGAGGCCAACGCCGCGCGGTTCACCACGTCGGCCACCCGCCTGGCGATGCCCCATCTCCCTGAGGGAGCGTTCGTCGACTCCCTGCGCCGGCTGATCAGCATCGACCGCGAGTGGATCCCGAACGACGACGAAGGCAGCCTCTACCTGCGCCCGTTCATGTTCGCGAGCGAGGTCTTCCTGGGCGTCCGCCCGGCGATGGAATACCTCTACGTGGTGATCGCGTCGCCGGTCGGCTCCTATTTCAAGCACGGCATCAAGCCGGTCAACGTCTGGGTCTCCCCGAACTACACGCGAGCGGCCCCGGGCGGCACAGGAGCGGCGAAGTTCGGCGGCAACTACGCGGCATCGCTGCTGCCCCAACAGGAGGCGGCGGCCAACGGCTGCGACCAGGTGGTGTTCCTCGACGCCGTCGAACAGCGCTGGATCGACGAGCTCGGCGGCATGAACATCTTCTTCGTGTACGACGACGGCACGCTGGTCACGCCACCGCTGGGCACGATCCTGCCGGGCATCACGCGCGAGGCCATCATGCGCCTGGCCGACGACGACGGGCGAGCGGTGATCGAGCGGCCGGTCGCTTTCGACGAGTGGCACGCGGACGCGGACCGCGGCCGCATCCGCGAGGCCTTCGCCTGTGGCACAGCAGCGGTCATCACGCCGATCGGCGAGGTCCGCTTCGAAGGCGGCTCGTTCAAGGTGGGCGACGGCACCTCGGGCGAGGTGACGATGGGCATCCGGAAGCGCCTGGTCGACATCCAGCGCGGCCGTGCCGCGGACCCCTATGGCTGGGTGCACAAGGTTTTCTGAGCTGTTTTCCGTTCAAGGGCGCGCCGGGTTCTTCCCGGCGCGCCCTTGAACGTTCGAAGCCTCAGGCAAAGTCGTAGGCTCGCTCTGTGTCGTCCTCCTTGGACTGATGAATGCGTCCGATGTAGACACGGCCACACAACACGCGGATTCACTCCGTCACCGGCGGCCAGAAACGGCGACAGCTAAGGGAGCCACCGCGACCATCAGCCGGACGATCCTGCCTCGGCGTAAGGCATTCCCTGTAGGCGGCGGCTGCGTGGCCCGGAAAGCTGGTTGCCTGGCAAGGCATTCGTCAACGAGCGCGCGATGATTCAACGTGCTGATGGGACGCGCATGGTTATGAATCGTCCGCATGGGCCGGCGTCCCGCCACACCACGCAGGCGGTGCCGATCCGGCGAGAGCCGCGACCCACCGATTCCACTAAGGCCCACCGTGAACCGCGACGTGCGTCGTTGTGACCTCGTGCCACGAAGGCCTTGGTGGCGTGCCGCGAGCCGCGACGTGCGTCGTTGTGAGCCCTGTTCCATGAAGGCCACCGCGGGGCGGCGCGAACCGCGACGTACGTCGTTGTGAGCCCTGTGCCATGAAGGCGACCGTGGCGCGCCACGACCGCGACCTACGTCGTCGTTGTGAGCCTCGTGGAATGAAGGCCGCCGTGGCGCGCCGCGAACGGCGACCTACGTCCCCCGAACCCCGCGCCAGACCTCGCTTCCCCGCTAGGCGGCGCTACACCGGCTCGCATCGGGGCCTTTCGCGGGGGCATTTCAGGCTTGGGGTCGGTCGCGGACTGCGGCCGAGCTGGGCGATGCCGTCCGACCGGGGCGCGGTGGGCTTTTGGGCGGCTGGTCCGCGTTGGGTTTTCGTTGGGCGGCGTTGGTGAGGTTTGGTCGCCGGCATCGAACCGCGGGGCAGGCGCGGAGTGGCTGGTCAAGGGCGTCGTTCGGGGGTACATGTGGGCCGAACGGATGATCAGCTCGGGGCAACGGGCGGCGCATTGATGATCTAGCGTCTCCGCTCGGAGTTTGATCTTCGAGAGGAACATCCGTGTCCGAGCAGTCCACGACCCCGACGCCCGCTACGCAGCCTTCGGCTGGGGCGCCCACCCCGCCGCCCGCCAACAGCAACACCCTGCCGCCCTTCACGCCTCCGCCGGCCAGTGACTTTCCCGCGGGCGGGCCGCAGATGATTGACCCGACCAAGATGAGCAACAAGTCGATCGTTATCCGCAAGCTCCTCGGCGCGGTGATCGGCCTGGTGCTCGTACTCGGCGTCGGCTTTGTGTGGAAGGTCGTCACCGGCGACCCCGAGATCGCCGGGGCCGGTGACTGCCTGATCGGCCAGACCGCCGAAGACATGAAGATCGTGGGTTGCGACGACGCGACCGCCGAGTGGACCGTACTGGGCCGCGTCGACAGCATCCGCCAGGAAGACTTCATGGCCGCCGGCGAGAACGACCCCACCTGCGACCCCTGGAAGACCACGACGGTCTCGTACTGGACGGGCGAAAAGAACGGCACGGGCCACGTGCTCTGCCTGGAGCCCATCAAGAAGTAACGCCTGCGAAGGGGAGCGCGCCCACCCGGCGCGTTCCCCGCCGCTGAGCGGATGGCACGCAATACGGCCAGATCGTCTGCCGTGAGCCTGTTACAAAGTGCGGCCCCGAGGTAGGGGGCACCCTGAGCGGAGCGGTTCGCGTCGCTGCGTGAATACGCGCGCGGCGCGGAGCGCGTCTACGCCGCGCCGCGGCCGTCGCTGAGCAGATGGGCGCGCAAGGCCGACAGGTCTTCGGTTGTCAGGCCGGCGTGCTTCGCGTAGCCCTCGATCGAGCCGTGTCGGTCTCGTAGTTCGCTCAGGAACAACAGCATCGCCGCCGCGGGGGACGCCATGAACGGGGTCGGGGGGACCTCCGCGTCCGGGAGTGCGGTGCGCAACCACGCCGAGAACCGCTCCGACGCCGCCGTGCTCAGGGCGTAGTCCGCTGCCACGTCCCCGTCCGACACCCCCAGCAAGGACAGCGTCAGCGCGCACACCACTCCCGTGCGGTCCTTGCCTGCCACGCAATGCACCACCACCGGGCCGGCTGCCGGGTCCGCGATGACCTTCAGGGCCGCGCCGATCCCCGCCGTGCCCAGTTCCGCAAGCTCCTGGTAGCGGTCCGCGATGAAGCGGTCGACCGGCTCGTCCGGGCCGGCGACCGCCCACTCCGGGTGTTCCGGGTGGATGTGCCGGTAGCTCAGCCCCGGATAGTCGACCACCCGGCCGTCCCGGGCGACCTCGCGCGGGCGGCGCAGGTCGATGACCGTCCGCACCCCCAGCTCCGGCAGCGAGGCCGGCGAGATGCGGTGCACCGAATCGGACCGGAACACCTGGCGCCACCGCACCGTGCGGCCGTCCTGGCCGGCATAGCCGCCGATGTCGCGGAAGTTGAAGACGCCGTCAAGGGGGTACGACCGGTTCGGCTCCATGCCCAAGACCTTAACCGATCACATCGAATCCACTGTAGACAATGAAAGGGCGCCCACCGGAGACCGGTGGGCGCCCCATGGAACGAGCTACAAGCGTGGCCCGGAGGAGTCGTACATTCCGCCGTAGTAGCCGCCTAGCTTGTCCCGGTAGGCCGGATCGTCGTGGCTGTCCGCGTCGTACTCCGGAGCCGACTTGATCTGGTCCTTGTTCCGGTCGACGTAGACCTTCCGCTCGTCGTGGTCGACCTGGTTGACGACACCCGCGGGGAGCATGACCTTCTTGCCGAAGATCCATGCGCCCGTGTCCACCACCAGGTAGCTCGCGGCGACGTCAGAGCTGTGCGCATCGATCTTGCCGATGCTGCCGTCGGTCGCCTCGACCTTGTAGCCGACCAGGTCCGAGCCGGTCACACCAGCCTCTTCGCGGAACGACCACGCGTCGAACGCGCCGGTGGGCACGCCGCCGTGGGCGCCGGAGGGCGGTGTCGGCTGAGGGTTGAGCCGGTCCATGAGAACCTTCACTCCTCGTATCGACTGTCGTACTCGGTCGACAAGTTCCTACCCCGCGCAACGCGGACGAAAACCACCAACGGGGGTTCCCGACATGTGGTCAGGTGTTTGGTGTCACGGCGCGACCGTGGCAAAGTACGGAGCGTGACACCGCTCGCCCTCATTATTGGCAGCTAGCGCGCCGGCAACCGACACCGCCGAGCGCGCAGACCTCCCGCATTCGCGGGGGGTCTTTTTGTTGCGAAGCGCGAAGCCCCACCGCCTCCGAAAGGACGACAGGATCATGCCCTACCAGGTGTACGACACCACGCTGCGCGACGGGGCACAGCGCGAGGGGATCAGCTACTCGGTGGTCGACAAGCTCGCCGTCGCCCGCCTGCTCGACGAGTTCGGCGTGACCTTCATCGAGGGCGGCTGGCCCGGCGCCATGCCGAAGGACACCGAGTTCTTCCGCCGCGCCCGCAAGGAGCTCGACCTCAAACACGCCCAGCTCGTGGCCTTCGGCGCGACCCGCAAGGCGGGCGTCGGGGTCAACGAGGACCCGCAGGTGCGCGCGCTGCTCGACGCCGAGACGCCGGCCGTCTGCCTGGTCGCGAAGTCCGACATCCGGCACGTGGAGCGGGCCCTGCGCACGACCGGCGACGAGAACCTCGCGATGGTCCGGGAGACCGTGGCCCACTTCGTGAAGCACGACCGCCGCGTCTTCCTCGACTGCGAGCACTTCTTCGACGGCTTCCGCCACGATCCCGCGTACACGGCGGCGGTGGTCCAGGCGGCCTTCGAAGGCGGCGCAGAACGCGTGGTCATGTGCGACACCAACGGTGGCATGCTCCCGTCGCGGATCACCGCCGCGATCCAGGACCTCACCAGCCGACTAGGCGTGAGTGCCGACCAGCTCGGCATCCACTGCCAGAACGACACCTCGTGCGCGGTGGCCAACACGGTCGCCGCGGTCGAGGCCGGCGTCGAGCACTTCCAGTGCACCGCCAACGGCTACGGCGAACGCCCCGGCAACGCCGACCTGTTCGCCGTCGTCGCGAACCTCCAGCTCAAGCTGGGCCTGCCCGTCCTACCGGAGGGCTGCCTGGAACAGGCGATGCGGGTGTCCCACTCGATCGCCGAGATCGCCAACATCGCACCCGACACCCACCAGGCGTACGTGGGAGCTGCGGCGTTCGCCCACAAGGCGGGCCTGCACGCGAGCGCGATCAAAGTGGATCCCCTGCTCTACAACCACGTCGAGCCCTCGGTTGTCGGCAACGACATGCGGATCCTGGTAACCGAGATGGCCGGCCGGGCCAGCATCGAGCTCAAGAGCCGTGAGCTCGGTATCGACCTGGCCGGCCATCCGACCGAGCTGTCCCGCGTCACCCAGCGGGTCAAGGACCTCGAGGCGGGCGGCTGGTCGTTCGAGGCCGCCGACGCCAGCTTCGAGCTGCTCGTCCGGGGCGAGTTCGCGGAGGTGCCGCGCCCGTTCGCGCTGGAGTCCTACCGGGTGCTGGTCGAGCACCGTGAGGACGGCGCGGTGGTCTCCGAGGCGACCGCCAAGGTCCGCGTGAAGGGCGAGCGGGTCATCGCCACGGCCGAGGGCAACGGCCCGGTCAACGCCCTCGACGAGGCGCTCCGGCTGGCCCTGTCGAAGCACTACCCGGAGCTGACGAGCTTCGTGCTCGCCGACTACAAGGTCCGCATCCTGGAGGGCTCGCACGGCTCCGGTGCGGTGACGCGGGTGCTGGTCGAGACCAACGACGGCCACGGACGCGACTGGACCACCGTCGGCGTGCACGAGAACGTCGTGGAGGCGAGCTGGCACGCCCTGGTCGACGCGCTGACCTACGGCCTCAACCGCGAAGAAGCCACCACGCGAAGCTAGACCGGCGGCAGGGAGACCTCCGCGAAGACGGCGCTGTGGTCGCTGCCCGGCAGCGGCCACACCGCGTACTCGCGGATCGCCAGCCGTGGGTCGATCAGGATGTGGTCGATCGCGATGGGCGGCAACGAGAAGCCGTGGTCGATCGGCCGCCACGTGCCCGCCAGCCCGCGTCCCATGTTGGCCGCGGCGTCCTCGTATCCCGTTGCCAGCAAGGCCCGCATCGGCGCATGGTCCAATGTGGCGTTGAAGTCGCCCATCAGCAACCGCACCGGTCCGTCCGATGTGGCTGGTCGCTGGCCGCGCAGGCCGGCGAACCAGCACGGCACATCGGCCAAGCTGAGCGGTGCGCAGGAATGCACGGACTCGATCACCAGGGGTGCGCCGCCGGCCAACGTCACCGTCGCGTACGCCTGCGTGAAGCCGGACTCGTGTTGGTGGATGCCGGGATCGGTGAGCGGGACCCGGGAGTAGAGCCCGCCGTTGACGTAGACAGCGGGGTCGTCGACGATCCGGTGCGGCAGTTCCGCGCCGATGCCGGCGGCGTCGAAGGCCGCGATGAAAGCGGCGTTGAGCTCCTGCACCGCGAGCACGTCGATCTTGTGCTCCCGGACGAGCTCGACCAGCGCCGCAGGGTCGGCCTCGCCGTGCTTGATGTTGGCCGTCAGCACCCGCAGCCGAGGACCGCCGACGTCGGCCGCCGCACCGGGCAGGGCGCGGGGCAGCACCACGGCGCTCAGCGCGGCCAGGGACAGGGCCGCGACCGCCGCCGCCTTCCAGCGCCGCAGGGCCAGCGCGCCGAGCAGCGGCAGGACGCTCAGGCCGGCCGCGTACGGGGTGTAGGCCACCAGGTGCACCAGCGGGCCGCGTTCCCACCCGCCCAGGCGCACCACGGCCAGTGCCGCGCCCGGTGTGACGGCCAGAGCGCAGGCCACCGCCGCCGCGACCGACCGCCCCCGCTGGTCGGGGGCGGCGGCGATGACCTGCTGACGGGCCGTCTTCACACCAAGCACGCTAACCATCCGGTGTGAAGGATTGGTGCGCTTCCGACGGAGATCCACCCGCCGGTATCGTCGGCCGGTGCCCGTCACCGCGGAAGCCGTGTGTGCGACGTTCGGGTTGCCCGAGCGCGGCGCGACGATCGCCGAGCACACCCACGTGACCTGGCGGTTGACGGCAGGAGGCGACCGGTTCCTGGTCAAGCGGGTCCCGGAGGCGTGGGTGGCCGAGATCGGCGCCGCCATGGCGCTGGAGGACATCGCGCGGGCCGCCGGCATCCCCACGCCACGGACGGTCGAGCCACCGCACCCCGTGGTCGGGTGTGCCGCCCGGCTGCCGGACGGCACGCTGGTCCGGGTCTCCGAGTGGCTCGACGGCCGGCCGGTCGAGGCCCGCGACGACCTCGCCGACTGGCTGGGCGCCACCGTGGCCCGGCTCAACACGCTGCACCCGATGGCGGCCGCCGAGCCGGTCGTCTACGGCATCCACCCGCCGGAGCGCTGGACCGCCTGGCTGGCCGAGGGGCACCGCCAGGCCAGGCCGTGGGCGGCGTTGCTGGCCCGGCGCCAGGAAGAGGTGGCCGAGGCGACCGACTGGGTGGCCGGCGCGTTCGCCAGGGCCGGCGATTACGTGGCAACCCACCGCGACCTGGAGCCTTGGAACGTCCTGATGACCCCGGCCGGTCCGGTGATCATCGACTGGGACGGCGCCGGTGCCGACAGTGCCGGGCTGGTCGCCGCCCACGCCGCGTACGCCTTCGGTGGTGGTCATGGCCCCCGAACCGACCGCGCGCTGGCCGCCTACCTGGCGCACGGCAGGCGGCTGCCATCCCCGCGGGACCGCTTCGCCCGCCGGGCCGGACTGATGCTCAGCCGGCTCGCCGAGCGGATCAGGTGGACACTGGGCGAAGGCGACCCGGGGCCGTTTTCGATCGGACAACTGGATCGCACGGCCGCCGACCGGCTGCGGGATCTGCCGGCTTTCGTCGCTGACCTGCGAGAACCTAGATGATCTAGAGAATACTCGCCACAAATTGGGCTAAAAGGCTCCCAATCGCGTGTCCAACCGGGAGTCTCGACACATGACGCCCAGCTTGCCGCCGCCGTCCGAGTTCGACTTCGCGGAGGAGACGCCCGACGAGGCGTACGCGGCCGGCTCCGACCCCGCCGCCGCGCGGCAGACCAGCGCGGTCCTGGAGGAAGTGCTCTTCGAGGTCAAGCGGGTGATCGTGGGGCAGGACCGGCTGGTCGAGCGCCTGGTCGTCGCGCTGTTGGCCGACGGTCACTGCCTGCTGGAGGGTGTGCCGGGCGTGGCCAAGACGCTGGCCGCGCAGACCCTGGCCGAGACGGTCGGGGGGACGTTCTCGCGGGTGCAGTTCACGCCAGACCTGGTGCCGTCGGACATCGTGGGTACGCGGATCTACCGGTCGTCGACGGAGTCGTTCGACGTGGAGCTCGGGCCGGTGATGGCGAACCTGTTGCTGGCCGACGAGATCAACCGGGCGCCGGCGAAGGTGCAGTCGGCTCTGTTGGAGGCGATGGCCGAGCGGCAGGTGTCGATCGGCGGCCGTTCGTACCCGGTGCCGGAGCCGTTCCTGGTCCTCGCGACCCAGAACCCGATCGAGTCCGAGGGCGTCTACCACCTCCCCGAGGCCCAGCGGGACCGGTTCCTGATGCGGGTGGTCGTCGGCTACCCGACCGACCAGGAGGAGCTGAGCATCCTCTACCGGATGAGCGGGGAGCGGCCACAGCCGAGGCGGGTGCTCGACCCGGCCCGGCTGCGCGAGCTCCAGGACCTCAACCGCAAGGTCTTCGTGCATCACGCCATCGCCGAGTACGTCGTCCGCCTCGTGCTGGCCACCCGCGACCCGGCCCGGTTCGGCCTGATCGAGGTGGCCAAGCACCTGGCGTACGGCGCGAGCCCGCGGGCGACGCTCGGTCTGGTCGCCGCCGCCCGGGGCCTGGCCCTGCTGCGCGGCCGTGACTACGTGGTGCCGGACGACGTCCGCGAGCTCGCCGCCGAGGTGATCGCGCACCGGCTCGTCCTCTCCTTCGACGCGATCGCCGACGGGGTGACGGCGGAGTCGGTGGTGGAAAAGCTCGTCGAGGTGGTCCCGCCGCCCCATCTGGCGCCGGAGACCGACGCGGAGCTTCGGGGACTGGCGGCGGCATGACCCGCGGCGCGGCCGAGACGACCGTGCGGCAGCTCGCACCGGAGGAGCGGCTGCGCCGGCTCGAGCTGATGGTCACTCGGCGCCTCGACGGCATGCTCCAGGGCCAGTACCTCGGCCTGCTGCCCGGCCCCGGATCCGAGTTCGCCGGCTCGCGCGAGTACCGGCCGGGTGAGGACGAGGTGCGCTGGATGGACTGGGCGGTCACCGCCCGCACCAACGTGCCGCACGTACGCGAGGTCGACGCGGACCGGGAGCTGATCACCTGGGTGCTGGTCGACGGCTCGGCCAGCATGGACTTCGGCACCGCCGAGGTCGAGAAGCGCGAGCTGGCGGTGGCCGCGGTCGCGGCGGTCGGCTTCCTCACCGCCGGTGCCGGCAACCGCCTCGGCGCGCACGTGCTGCGCCGCGACGGGATCCGCCGAGTCCCGGCGCGTACCGGGCGGGTGCACCTCCAGGCGTTGCTGCACGACCTGCTGGGCGCGAAGCGCGAGGAGGAGGGTGCCGACGGCGCCGATCTCGCCACCGCCATCGAAGGCCTGCAACGTGCGGCGATCCACAGGGGACTCGCCGTGGTGGTGTCGGACTTCCTCGACGACGCGGCCGACGGGCAGTTCGCCTGGGAGCGCCCGCTCAAGCGGCTGGCCGCCCGGCACCAGGTGCTCGCCGTCGAGGTGACCGACCCACGCGAGCTCGAACTGCCCGACGTCGGCCTGATCACGTTCGTCGACCCGGAGACCGGCCGGCGGCGGGAGGTCTCGACCGGCAACCGCCAGCTCCGGGAGCGGTACGCCGCGGCGGCGCTGGAGCAACGCGCGGAGGTCTCGGCCGCGCTCCGCCGCATCGGCGTCGGCCACCTTCCACTGCGGACGGATCGCGACTGGGTGGCCGACATCGTCCACCACGTGCTGAGCCAACGCCGGCGAGCGGCCGCCGCCCCGGCCCGGCCGCGACCCGCCGGAGGTGCCGGGTGAACGGGGTTCCGGACGTCGCCTTCCTCAGCCCGGGCCGGCTCTGGCTCCTGCTGGGTGTCGCGGCGGTGGCGGTCGGCTACGTCTACATGCAACGGCGGCGCAGTCGGTACGCCGTGCGGTTCACCAACCTGCGCCTGCTCGACAAGGTCGCGCCGTCCCGTCCGGCCTGGCGCCGCCACGTGCCGGCCGCGCTCTTCATCGCCATGCTCGCGCTGCTGGTGGTCGGCTTCGCGCGGCCCACCGACGAGGTGCGGGTGCCGAAGGAGCGCGCCACCGTGATGATCGCGGTCGACGTGTCGGCCTCGATGCTCGCCACGGACGTGCCGCCGGACCGGCTGCGGGCGGCCAAGGAGGCAGCCAGGGAGTTCGCGGACCAGCTTCCCCGCCACTTCAACGTCGGCCTGGTCGCGTTCGCCGGCAACGCCACCGTGGTGGTGCCGCCGAGCCCCGACCGCGACGTGTTCAAGGCCGGCGTGGACCGGCTCTCCGAGACCACCGCCGGCCTGGGCGGCACCGCGATCGGCGAGGCGATCACCACCTCGCTGGACGCCATCCGGAGCATCGACGCGCGGGCGGACAAGGACCCGCCGCCGGCCCGGATCGTGCTGCTCTCCGACGGCGCCAACACGTCCGGGCGCGACCCCGACGAGGCGGCGAACGAAGCCGACACCGCCGGCATCCCGGTCGACACCATCTCCTTCGGCACCACCGCGGGCGAGATCGCCCGGCGCGGCGGGGTCGCGATGTCGGTGCCGGTCGACGGTGACACGCTGCGCGGGGTGGCCGAGCAGACCAACGGCAGCTACCACGAGGCGGATTCCAAAGAGGAGCTGCGCGCGGTGTACGCCGACATCGGCACGTCGGTCGGCTATGTCAACGAACGCGCGGACGTCTCGGCGCGCTTCATCGGCCTCGCCCTCATCCTGGCCATGGTGACCGCGCTCGCGTCGATGTTCTGGTTCTCCAGGATCCCGTGAGAAGGGACAGGCGATGACGACCACACCGACGAGTCCGACCGGGCTCGGTGAGCCGCGTGGCCCCGAGTACGTCTCGCCCGACCTCGACCTCATCGGCGGCGGCGCCGGCCCGCCCGGCGGTCCCGGCCGTAGGCGGTCCTTCTCGACGGCCGGTTGGCGGCGCGCCGCCCTCGTGGGAGCGGCGGTGGTGATGGTCTCGGCCGCCTCCGGCGGGCTCGCCGGAGGACTGGTGGCGCGGCACGAGACCCGGCCCGGCGCGCAGCCGTCGCCCACGCCGAGCACGATGGCCGGCGGACTGTCGGGCGACATGATCAACGCGGCCAAGAGCACGCTCGAGGGGGTCGTCTCCGTCGAGGTGCGCGCCGCGGACGGCAGCGTCTCCGGCGGTTCGGGGTTCGCGCTCGACGGCAACCAGAACATCGTCACCAACGACCACACGCTCGGCGCCGGAGAGCCCAAGGCGGTGTACGTGGAGACGCCGTCCGGGCGGCGGATACCGGCCACATTGGTCGGTCGGGACCCGGACCGCGACATCGCGGTGCTGAAGGTGCCGCCGAGCACGGGCCTGCGCCCACTGCCGCTGGCCAAGACCGGCACCACCCAGGTGGGTGAGCCCGTCATCGCCGTCGGGTCGCCGCTCGGGCTCTCCGGGACGGTCACCGCCGGCATCGTCAGCGCGCTCGACCGCGAGGTGAAGCTGCCGAAGGGCCGGCGCCAGACGGCCATCCAGACCGACGCGTCGATCAACCCCGGCAACTCCGGCGGGCCGTTGGTCAACGGGCGTGGCGAGGTCGTCGGCGTCAACACCGCGATCGCGTCGCTGGAGGGCGGCGGGTCGATCGGCATCGGGTTCGCGATCCCGATCGAGCAGGCGTCCCAGGCAGCCGACCGCATCATCGCCGGCGGCGGCTAGACCTTCAACCGGGCTGCGAGCCAGGCCTCCCGGTCGGCGCGGGCGGCCCCGTCGAGTTCGTGCCCGGCGCCGGCGTAGAGGCGGTAGTCCTTGGGTCGCTGCGCCAGGGACACGAGCGTGCGCCGGGTCGAGTCGGGCACGAAGAAGTCGGGCTCGGCGTACTGGAGAAGCAGCGGCACGCCGCCCCGGTCGGCCACGTAGCGGATCGGGTCGACCGGCTCGAACAGCTCCTCGTAGGGGATCGTGGCGTCGCCGGAGAGGCCCAGGAAGAAGGTCGCGAACCAGTTGCCGAAGGTGGCGTCCGCGTTCATCGCCACCACCGCGTGGATCCGGTCCCGGTCGACGGAGGCGAGCAGCAGCCCGTACATGCCGCCGTAGTCGTGCCCGACGACCGCGACCCGCGACCGGTCCACGTCCGGTGCAGCGGTGAGCAGGTCGAGCCCGCGGCGCAGCCGGACGGTCTGTGCCACCACGTTGGCGACGTCGCGGCCGTCGCCGACCGGGTCGACGGACCAGGGGAAGGTCAGGTCCGGGAGCAGCGCGACGGCGCCGTCGCGGGCCCTGGCGACCGCCTCGTCGAGGAACTCCAGGCGGCTGCTGGTCGGGTTGGGTGGCTCGAACCAGTGCAGGTAAAGGACGGCCGGATAGTGGCCCCCGCGGGCCGGCTCGACCAGGTAGGCGCGCACGGGCTCGCGCTCGCTCGCGGCGTAGGTGATGTCACGGACCAGCACGCCGCCGCGGTCCTCCACGCCATGCTCGGTCACCGGGACCGGCCCACGTCGATAGCCTTCGCCTAACAAGTCTGACGTCACATACATGTTAGAGACGGTATGGCTGTCGGGCTTAACGGGTCAAGGCCCTTAGACTCGTTAGGGTGTTGAGCGTCGAACTGCGACCCGCCCGCCCGATCGCCCACGCCCTGGGCGGCAGGCTGTCGCTGGCCCTGGTCAACAGCGTGCTGTGGCGGCGGTCGGCCGACCCGATCGAGCGCATCACGGACTACCCCGCGCTGGCCGGCTACCTGCGCGACGCGGGCGGGCTCGACGACGCCGCGCTGACCGACCTGGAGGCCGGTGCCGCCGCCGACCCCGCCGGTGCCTCGGCGGCCCTGGATCGGGCGCTGGCGCTGCGCGAGGCGCTGTTCCGGCTCTTCTCCGCGGTCGCGGCCGGCACCGAGCCGGACGGGAGTGACATCGCCGTGCTGGACCGGGTCTTCCGGGCCGGCATGCGCCAGATCCGCGTGGGAGTCGGGGAGGGTCGCGGCTACCGGCCGGGCTGGACGGGCCTCGACGTGCCGTCCTGGGAGGCGGCCGCCGACGCCGTGGCCGTGCTCGGCTCACCGGACGCCCCACCGCTCAAGCAGTGCCCGGGCGAGACCTGCGGCTGGCTGTTCGTCGACGAGAGCCGCAACCACAGTAGACAGTGGTGCGACAGTCGGATGTGCGGCAACCGGGCCAGAGCGCGCCGGCACTACCACAAACAGCGCGCGGGAGCTTAGATCGCGTCCACCAGTCGGCTGCGCAGCGGCGCGGCGCGGTCCGCGAAGGCGCGCTGGGCGGCGGCGTACTCGGCGCGGCCGGCCGGGGTCTCGATCCGCACCGGCGGGTAGCCCAGGTCGGCCAGGTCGTACGGGCTGGCCCGCATGTCCAGCGTGCGGATGTCGCGAGCCAGCGCGAAACAGTCGGCTACGAGCTCGCTCGGCACCAGCGGCGAGAGCTTGTAGGCCCACTTGTAGAGGTCCATGTTGGCGTGCAGGCAGCCGGGCTGCTCGAGCTCGTGCTGCAGCTCCCGGGTCGGCGTCAGCACGTTGAGCGGCCGGGCCGGGGCGGTGAAGAACCGGAACGCGTCGAAGTGGCTGCAGCGCACCCCGCGCTCCTCGACGACGGTCGCGGTCTCGGCGGGGGAGAGGCGCAACGGCCAGGCGTCGTGCCGTACCTCCTGCTGGGTCTGGCGGTAGACCATCGCCCACTCGTGCATGCCGAAGCAGCCGAGCTGGGCGGGGCGGGCGGCGGTGCGGGTGAGCAGGGTGCGGATCCAGGCGATCGAGTCGGCCCGGCGCGCGCGTACGGCTGCGGAGTCGACGGTCACCCCGGCGGGCCGGGCGACGTAGTCGCGACCCAGGTCCTCGACTGTGGCGTCGGCCAGGAACACCCCGGCCCCGGGGTGCCAGCGGCGTAGCTGGGCGGGCCGGTGGGAGTAGTAGGTGAACAGGAAGTCCTCGACCGGATGCCGCCGGCCGGCCTTGCGGCGGCTCAGGTGCGGCCCGATCCACCCGTCGACCCGCTCCTCGTGCGCGAGCCGGCGGGCAACCCAGGCGGGGCGCTCCAGAACCGTCACGCGCCCCAGCCTAGCCAGCGGTGGCGCCGCGCCCTCCGTGCCCGCGGCGCCACCGTCGGCCCGAACGCGGGTCAGCCACCCAGGGCGGACCGGATCTTGTTGATCATGGTCATCTCGTTGTCGCTGACGCCACCCTGCGCCTTCGCGACCTGGTCACAGGCGTTCATGATGGTGTTACGGAAGTTCTGCTGGTCCTGCGGCGACTTCGACAGGATCTGCATCGACTGCTGCAGCCCCGACATGACGTTGCTCTCCATGTCGGCCGACGAGCCCTTGGGCATCTTCGGCATGCCGCCGCCGCCCTTGAAGATTTCCTGCATCTCAGGGGAGGCGCCGCGGAGCGCCTTCGAGCCCGCGATCATCTCCTTGATCGTGCCCATCATCCCCGGGTCGGACTTCGAGACGAGCATCATCGCGCCCATCGCCGAGTTGCGCAGGGTGTCGCGCTCCTGGTCGGTGTAGCGCATAGTTTTGTCAGTCATGCCCAGATCCTGGCTCGGCCGGATGCCCCCGGGTGCGTAAACCGAGCAAGGTCTATAGGTCGGCTTTGCGGCCCAGCCCGCCGTACCATCCCGCCGGCACGACCGGCTCCGGCGGCGCGGCCGGGTGCCATCGGTCGGCCGCCACCAGCCCCGGCCCGACCAGCCCGAAGCGATCGAAGATCCTGGTGATCTCGGCCCGGCTGCGGGGACGCAGCGTCAACCCGGCGGCCGCGTAGAGGTCGGTCACCCGGGCCGCCCGCTGCGGTGACTGGTCGGCGCTGGCGTGGCTGATCGCGAGATAGCTGCCGGGCGCGACATGGTCGTAGATCGCGGCCGCACCGGCCGCCGGCGCCTCGACGTCGGGCACCAGGTGGTAGACGGCCAGGGCCAGCACCGCGACCGGGCGTGCGAAGTCGATGTAGTGGCGCACGTCGCGGTGCCGCAGGACGAGCTCCGGGTCGCGCACGTCGGCCTGGACGACGGTGACGTCGGGGTTGCCGACGACGCCGATCCTGTTGTGCAGCACGGCCAGCGGGTCGATGTCGACGTAGACCACGCGACTGCCGCAGGCCATCTGGTGGGTGTTGCGGTCGGTCGGCAGGCCGGCACCGAGGTCGAGGAACTGCCGCACACCGAGGTCGACCAGGTGGCGCACCACGCGCCCCAGGAACGCCCTGCTGGCGCGGGCGGCCTGCGGCACCTCGGGACAGGCGGCCGTGACCGCGTCGGCCAACCGCCGGTCGGCCGCGCCCGCCCGGTCGCCACCGAGGTGGTAGTCCCACATGCGGGCCACATTGGGTTGCTCGTAACGCACCAGGACCTCCCCGTCCCCGGCACTTAGCATGCCAAGGGAGCCGCCGGAAGTGGGGACACCGTGTGCGACGGCTAAGTTTGGGATGTGCGTATCGCTTTGTTCGCCCATTCCAACGGGCAGTCGTTCGGTGTCGTCGAGGGTGAGACCGGCGCGGGGCCCGACGCGCTGACCGTGGCCGAGATCGAGGGCCTGCCGTTCGGCGACATCAAGTTCACCAACCGGCGCTGGGCGCTGGCCGACGTGCGGCTGCTGCCGCCGATGCTGCCCCGCAAAATCATCGCGGTGGGCCGCAACTACGTCGAGCACGCCTCCGAACTGGGCAACGAGGTGCCCAAGGAACCGCTACTCTTCCTCAAGCCGCCGTCGTCGGTGATCGGGCCTGGCGACGCGATCGAGCTGCCGATCCAGTCGAAGCAGGTGGAGCACGAGGCCGAGCTCGCCGTCGTGATCGGCCTCCAGGGCGCCCGCCGGGTCGACCGGGCCGGGGCCGAGCGGGCCATCTTCGGCTACACCGCCGCCAACGACGTGACCGCGCGTGACCTTCAGCGCACCGACGGGCAGTGGACCCGGGCCAAGGGATTCGACACCTTCTGCCCGATCGGCCCGTGGATCGTCACGGACCTCGACGTCAGCAACCTGGAGGTGCGGTGCGAGGTCGGCCGTCCGCCCGAGGAGCTCGAGGTGCGGCAGCTGGGCAACACCCGGGACATGGTCTTCGACATCCCGACGATCGTGTCGTACGTCTCGCACGTGATGACCCTCGGCCCGGGTGACATCATCCTGACCGGCACTCCCGCCGGCGTCAGCCCGATCCTGGCCGGCGAGACGGTGTCGGTGCGGATCGAGGGCATCGGCGAGCTGACCAACCCGGTCACCGCCATCGACTGAGATCGAAGCGGGGGTGGCGGATTTGTTCGTCGCCACCCCCTCCGGTAAAGTTCTCACTCGGCGCTTCCGAGCGCCAATGGGGTATGGGGTAATTGGCAGCCCAACTGATTCTGGTTCAGTTAGTCTAGGTTCGAGTCCTGGTACCCCAGCAACGATGCCGACATGGCACCGGCGCTGGACTCTGGTAGAGTTCCGCTCCGTCGCCACAGCGACATCGGAAGTCCTGGCCCCGTCGTCTAGCGGCCTAGGACGCCGCCCTCTCAAGGCGGTAGCGTGGGTTCGAATCCCATCGGGGCTACAGAGCACCCCTCGAGCAATCGGGGGGTTTTGCTTTTTCCAAGAGCCAGATCAAGAGCTGGCTTTCCCGGGTCCGCAGTGGCTCGGACCGTTGCTCCCGCCGGTGATCACTCCGCTTCGCTCCGTTTGCCAGGTCCGCGGTTGGTCGCCGATCTGTCCACTGTGGGTCGGCCGCCGACGGCGGCCGACCATCGTCGGTCTAGAGCCCGGAGAGGCGTTGGCCCGCTCGGACCACGGCCATGGCGTGACGGTCGCCGGGGCGGCGGCCCAGGCGCTCTATGGGGCCGGAGACGCTGATCGAGGCGATCACGCGGCCCGTGCGGTCGCGGA
This sequence comes from Asanoa sp. NPDC049475, assembly GCF_040676915.1. Lineage (NCBI taxonomy): Bacteria > Bacillati > Actinomycetota > Actinomycetes > Micromonosporales > Micromonosporaceae > Asanoa > Asanoa sp. NPDC049475. The sequence continues at coordinate 40,523 of NZ_JBFAPY010000014.1, forward strand.
TGGGTGCTGAGACGCTGGCCACGCCCGGCTCGCGCTCGGCGACGCTCTGGGCCCAGCCTCGACGCCGGACCTCGGCCAGCGTGCGGCCGGTAAACTTGCAGCGGGGCAGCAGGGGCATGACCGCCTCCGGCGGCTCCCAGGCGAGCAGGATCTGGGCGGCCGAGCCGGCCGTCATCGGCAGCACCGAACCGACCGGCACCGTGTCGCGCAGGCCACTGGCGCGTTCCGCGGCGGCGACACAGATCCGCTCGTCCGCGCGGCGCAGATAGAGCTGGGCGCTCTCGCCGGTCGCGTCCCGCAATGCGGACAGCAGCGGCTCGGCGGCGGTGAGCAGCACGTCAGGCGCCGCGTTGGCCAGCTCGCCCAGGCGTGGGCCGGGACGCCAGCGGCCCTGCGTGTCGCGCACGAGCATGCGATGGATCTCCAACGCCTGCGCCAGACGGTGTGCGGTGGCCCTCGGCAACCGGGTCCGCTCCACCAGTTCGGCCAGGCTGGCGCCGTCGACACAGGCCGCGAGGATCACCACCGCCTTGTCGAGGACGCCGACACCGCTCATACTGTGTCCCACAAGCCGAAACATACCTCCCAGAATTTAGGATGTCCAGATGGTGGGAGTCACTCCGAAGCCAACGTCGCCGAGGACCCTGGCCGAGAAGGTCTGGGACGCTCACGTGGTGCGATCCGCCGAGGGTGAGCCGGATCTGCTCTTCATCGACCTGCACCTGCTGCACGAGGTGACCAGCCCGCAGGCGTTCGACGGGTTGCGCGCCGCCGGGCGCACGGTGCGGCGCACGGATCTCACCCTCGCCACCGAAGACCACAACACGCCCACGGGTTACAGCAACCCGGCGTTCAACCTCAGGCGCGGTGACCCGCTGACGATCGCGGACCCGACGTCGCGCACCCAGATCGAGACGTTGCGCCGCAACTGCGCCGAGTTCGGCATCCGGTTGCACCCCCTGGGCGACGACAACCAGGGCATCGTGCACGTCATCGGGCCGCAGCTCGGCGTCACCCAGCCCGGTCTGACCATCGTGTGCGGCGACTCACACACGGCCACACACGGCGCTTTCGGCGCTCTGGCCTTCGGCATCGGCACCAGCGAGGTGGAGCACGTCCTCGCCACCCAGACGCTGCCGCAGTCGCGCCCGAAGACCATGGCCGTCAACGTGGTCGGCGACCTCGCGCCCGGCGTCACCGCCAAAGACCTTGTGTTGGCGCTGATCGCACAGGTCGGCACCGGCGGCGGCCGTGGCCACATCGTCGAGTACCGGGGCCAGGCGATCCGCGACCTCTCCATGGAGGGGCGCATGACGATCGCCAACATGTCGATCGAGTGGGGCGCCAAGGCCGGCATGATCGCGCCGGACGAGACCACCTACGCCTACCTCAAGGGCCGGCCCTACGCGCCGCAGGGAGACGCCTGGGACGCCGCGCTGGACTACTGGCGCAGCCTGCCGACCGACGAGGGCGCGGTGTTCGACACCGAGGTGACCCTCGACGCCACGCGGATCAGCCCGTTCGTCACGTGGGGCACCAACCCCGGCCAGGGCGTGCCGCTGGACGCCTCCGTGCCCGCGCCGGAGGACTTCGCCCTCGAGGGCGAGCGGGCGGCGGCCACCCGGGCACTGGAATACATGGCGTTGACGCCCGGCACCCCGATGCGCGACCTCACCGTCGACGTGGTCTTCGTCGGCTCGTGCACCAACGGGCGGCTGGAGGACCTGCGCGCCGCGGCCGAGGTGATCCGCGGCCACCGGGTCGCCGACGGCGTGCGGATGCTCGTCGTGCCCGGTTCCGCGGCGGTCCGCGAGGCGGCCGAGATGGAGGGCCTCGACAAGGTCTTCTCCGACGCGGGTGCGGAGTGGCGGTTCGCCGGCTGCTCCATGTGTCTGGGCATGAACCCCGACACGCTCTCGCCCGGCCAGCGCTGCGCCTCGACCTCCAACCGCAACTTCGAGGGCCGCCAGGGTCGTGGCGGCCGCACCCACCTCGTTTCGCCTCCAGTCGCCGCCGCCACCGCCGTCCGCGGCCGGCTGGCGTCGCCGGCGGACCTGTGACGTCGGCGACAACAGGAAGAGAAGAGAAGATGGACAAGTTCACCGTGCACACCGGCACCGCGGTCCCGCTGCGGCGGTCCAACGTGGATACCGACCAGATCATCCCGGCGGTGTACCTCAAGAGGGTGACGCGCACCGGCTTCGCCGACGGCCTTTTCTCCGCCTGGCGCGAGGACCCGTCGTTCGTGCTCAACGACGAGTCCTTCGCCGGGGGCACCGTGCTGATCGCCGGTCCCGAGTTCGGCACCGGGTCATCGCGTGAGCACGCCGTGTGGGCCTTGCGCGACTTCGGTTTCCGCGCCGTCGTGTCGCCCCGGTTCGGCGACATCTTCCGTGGCAACGCTCTCAAGGAGGGTCTGCTGCCGGTCGAGCTCGAACTGCCGGCTGTGGAAGAGCTGTGGGCATTGGTCGAGGCCGAACCCACCACACAGGTGACGGTCGACCTCGAGAAGCGGGAACTCCGTGCGGGTGACCACGTTTGGGCGTTCCCGCTCGACGACTTCAGCCGTTGGCGGCTACTCGAAGGGCTTGACGACATCGGCCTGACCTTGCGTCATGAGGCGGAAATCACGCAGTATGAGCAGCACCGACCGGCGTTCCTGCCGGCTATCGGCTAGCTCTTTGTCGGCCACACGGCCGGTCCCAGGCGCTAATTCGCCCCCTCCGGACTCCACCGGAGGGGGCGAATCCGTTACGACACAACGCCTTTTTTCGGCGAGATGTTTGTGTACCGATGACAATGGGCATACGGTGCGCGCAGAATGGCTCGCGTTGAGGCCATGCAAACATCGGAGGGAAGTTGTGAACAAAGCCGAGCTCATCGAGGCGCTCGCCGCTCGCCTGGGGGACCGGAAGACGGCGACGGCGGCGCTCGACGCGGTCCTCGCCGAGGTCCAGCAGGCGGTCACCAAGGGAGACCGGGTGGCCATCACCGGTTTCGGTGTCTTCGAAAAGCGCGTGCGCGGTGCCCGAACAGCCCGTAACCCGCGCACCGGCGAAGCGGTGAAGGTCAAGAAGACGTCCGTCCCGGCATTCCGCGCCGGTGCGGGCTTCAAGGAGATGGTCGCTGCCGGCCGCGTGCCGAAGGCCGCTGCCGCCAAGAAGACCACCGCCAAGGCGACCGCCGCCAAGTCGACCGCGGCCAAGTCGACTGCGGCCAAGGCCACCACCGCCACGAAGGCGGCGGCTGCCAAGAAGACCGCCACCGCGACGAAGAAGGCCGCTCCCGCCAAGACGGCCGCCAAGTCGACCGCGGCGAAGACCACCACCGCCCGCAAGGCGGCGACCGCCAAGAAGACCAGCAGCGCGGCTGCCAAGAAGACCACCACGGCACGCACCACCGCCGCGGCCAAGAAGGCCCCGGCCCGGAAGGCGCCGGCCAAGAAGGCCCGCTGACCTGACGAGACGACGAAGGCGCCCACCGGAGCTCGGTGGGCGCCTTGGTCTGTCCGCACCGGTCCGCTGTGGACCGGTGCCCGACCAGCCGTAGACGCGGGTCGGTGCGCTAGCGAGAATGTCTCGGGTGCGCCGTCCCTTTCTTACCGCCACCGGGATCGCCCTCGGTGTGATCCTGCTGACGGACGTGCTGCGGGTGTGGCTTCCGTCGATCATCACCATCTTCGGCCAGGCCGCGTCGACGCCGGCCGAGCTGATGGGTGGCTTCGCGCTGCTGTGGTTCGCCGGCGCGTTCGCGGTCGTGCCGTTGCTGCGCCCGTTGGGGCCACGCGGTGTGGCGCTCGTCGCAGGGCTCGCACTCGCCGGTTGCCGGATCGGTCTGCTCGCCACGGACGGTGGGCAGCCACAGCTCTATCTCGCCAGCGCCGGTCTGCTGGCCGGTCTCGTCTGGCTCGCCGCGATCGCGGTCAGCGGCGCGCAACCCGTGCCAGGCCTGGTTCTCGGGCTCGCGGCCGGCACCGCCCTGCACGCGGCCGCCGGCACGTTCGACCTGACGTGGCGCGGTGGGGCGCTCGGATGGTCGGCGACAACCCTGCTGTGCCTGGCATTCGGCGCTCTGTTGCCGGCATTGACCAATCACACCACCGGATCCGTGCCTGGCCCCGCGGCGTGGTTCGTCGTCGGACCCGTCCTGCTGCTGTGGACGATGGTCGCGGGCTCGCCGGCACTGGCCGGCACCGCCCTCTCCTACGCGCTCGGCGAGGAGTCGGGGATCGCCGGCCCCGGCCCCGGTTCGGCGGTCCCGCTCGCGGCACTGGCGGCGTTGTCGGTCGGTCTCCTCGCCGCGGGTGCGTCGCTGCCGCGGCCTTCCCTCCTGGTCGCGATCGCCGGATTGGTCACGCTCGGGGTCGGCACAGCCACCTTCGGGCTGTCCTGGGGATCCAGTCTGCTGCTGGCGATTCCGGCTACCGCCCTGGGGCTGGGCCTGTTGCTGTGCGCCGCCGGCTGGCGCACCTCCGACCCGGATCCGGCGACCGGTGCGCGCCGGCGTGGCTTCGCGGCGGTCGGTGGACTGACCGTGTTCGCCGTCGCAGCCGTGCTCTACTACGCCTCATATGACATCGGCTACCCCAACGAGTGGGTGCCGCCCGCGGTCGCGGCCGTCGTCGCGGTTGTCGCCGGACGACCGCCGTACCCCCGCATGGGCATCGACCGCTCCTGGTCCTGGACCGGCGTTCCGGTGGCGGTGGTGGTCACCCTGTCGGCCGCACTGCTGATGCCGGCCGGCACGGGGCGAACGAGCGGCCCGGCGGCGCCCGGCGCGATCCGGGTGGTGGCCTACAACATCCGGATGGGCTTCGGTCTCGACGGCCGGTTCGACCTGGCCGGGCTCACCGCCGCGATCGAGGCGCAGCGCCCTGACGTGGTGTTGCTGAGCGAGGTCGACCGGGCGTGGCTGCTCAACGGCGGCCACGACACGCTCGCGCTGCTCGCGCACCGGCTCGAGATGCCGTTCCGCTTCGCACCCGCCGCCGACGCGGTCTGGGGAGACGCGGTGCTGACCCGCCTTCCCGTGGTCTACACGGCGACCACCCGGCTCCGGGCGGTGGGCGCGCCAACCGGCGCTCAGGCGCTCGGCGTCGTGGTCGACGTCAGCGGCACGGAGGTGGCGGTCGTCTCGACGCACCTGCAACCGCCGCCGGACGGCGGGCCGCTGAGCCAGGCGCGTGAGGTCGCCGCGTTCGCGCGTGGCTTCGCCGCAGGCCGGCCCCTGGTGGTCGGAGGGGACCTCAACACGCAGCCGGGCGACCCGGCCTTCGCCGCGTTCACGGACGTCGGGCTGGTCGACGGGTTCGCCGCCGACCGTCCACTGCTCACCTCGCCGGCCGACGCGCCCCGGGAGCAGATCGACCACCTGCTGGTGTCGCCGTCGATCGGCGTGAGCGAGGTCGTCGCGCCCCGGACCGAGGCGTCCGACCACCTCCCGGTGGCGGCCACCCTCAAGGTCTCCTGAGACACCCGTCGCGCCCGCTCAGATCCACCAGATTGCGATCGGCTCGCCCGAGGGTGGTCCAGCCAAGGATCAGAGGCGGTCGGCGGCGAGAGCGCCTTCGGCGGTGAAGGCGACGAGCCAGCCGCCGCCCTTGGGGGTGTGGTAGTCCGCGGACGGTCCCGTGCCCAGCAACCGGGACAGGGCGCCCGGCATCACCTTGCCCTGGCTGCACGCGACGAAGTCGCTGCCCTCGGCGGCGAGCTCGGCCAGCCGGCCGGCGGTGGAGAGGGCCTTCTCGTCCGGGTCCTGGCCCGGTTTGGGCTCGTCGAGGGCGGAGTCCGCGACCACCGGCAGGTCGAGCAGCGCGCCCAGCGGCTCGATGGTCTGCACGCAGCGCAGCGGGGTGGCCGACACCAGGTGGGCCGGCCGCACCAGGGCCAGCAGCGGGGCGAGCTCGGCGGCCCGGTCGCGGCCCGGCCGGTCCAACGGCCGCGCGGAGTCCGGGCCGGACCAGGTGCTCCGCTTGCCGGCGTGGGCGTGCCGGACCAGACCGCAGACGGCGGTGACGGGTGGCAGCGCGGCGAAGTCCCGCACGACCCCGGTGTCGTGCGAGTAGGAGAGCAGCGCGAGCGCGTCGTCGACCGAGAGCCAGCGGGTCTCGTTGACCTCGTCGGAGTCCTCGACCAGCGCGGGTTCCTCGCTGGAGTAGCGCATCGACCAGTAGTCGACGGTCTTCGGGAAGCCCTCCCGCACCGTGTAGCGCACGCCGGGCAGACGGACCTGCGGCACGGCGTGCACACCCGTCTCCTCGGCCACCTCACGCACCGCCGCGGCCAGCGGATGCTCGCCGGCCTCGAGCTTGCCCTTGGGCAGGGACCAGTCGTCGTACCGCTCGCGGTGCACGAGACAGATCTCCACGCCGCGCCGCGCCGGCCGCCACACCACGCCGCCGGCGGCGCGGATCACGGCAACCATCGTGTCCTCGTCGGCTCCGCGGCGACCGCCCACGCCTCGGGGAAAGCGGCCCGGACAGCCCGGATCGACGCCCGCTCCCGTTCGTAGAGCCGGCCCGCGATGACCGCGAGGTCGGTGTCGCCGGGTGACCCGGCGGCCAGCGCAACCCAGGTGTCGGCGGCGACCGCGGCGTCCTGGTGCTCGCCCAGCAGGTTCTGCACCTTGCCCAGCGCCTTGGCCAGCTTGGCGGCCGGTCCGCCGATCACGGAGGCGACCGCGTCGACGGCGTACCGCGCCCGCTTGCCGTTGATCCGCACCGCGTGCCAACGCTCGTCGGCGGCCAGCGGGTCGAGGTCGGCGGCGCCGTCGACGCCCTTCGCGCCGTAGGCCAACCGCCGCCAGGGCTTGGCGACCATGCGGGGGAGCAGCCGCAGCGCCGGCTGGGCCGCGGTCGGTGCGACCCGTGGCTCGCGGGCCGCGTCGACGAGCAGCTCGAGCAGCGCGTGGTAGCGGGCGCCGCGCAGCGCCTCGTCGACGTTGGCCAGGGCCTGTCGCTGCCGGGCGTCGAGCGCCTCGTCGAACTTGGCGACGGCGGCCGGGTCGACCGGGCAGAGGGGGTCGGCGTTCGCGGTGTGCTGGAGGCGCTCGCGGAGCACCTCGGCGTCGCGCGCCTCGCCGAGCACGCCGGCGATCCAGCGGAGCTCGTCGCGGATCCGGCCGACCCACTCGCGGTCCAGCAGCGCGGCGAAGGTACGCAGGTCGCTGCGTAGCCGGCGGCAGCCCACGCGCATCTGGTGCACCGCGGTGTCGCCGTCCTCGAGCGGCTGGCCCAGCCGGACCAGCGGGTCGTGCGCCAGGATCCGGCCGACGCCGGAGCGCACGGCCGCGACCACCACATCGGCCGCCGAGGGCTGCTCGGGCAGGTCGCCCGGTGGCGTCAGGTCCGGCGGCAACGCGGCCGCCGCGCCCAGTGCCCGCACGTGTTTGGGGGTGAACTCGCCCTCCACCGCGCCGGCATCGAGCAACGCCGCGGCGACGAAGTCGAGCAGCGCGCGATCGCCGCCCTTGCGTTCCACCTCGATCTCGCGGAACGCCATCCGCACAGCCTTGCCGTCGAACACCGTGACCGCGTCGTCGGCCACCTCGGCCAGCACCGTGCCGTCGGTGTCCGTCAGGTCGTACGCGTGCCGCACTGTCTGGATCTTCGCGGCGGGAGCCAGCGCCGCGCCCCGGGACCAGGCGGTGACCAGCGCCAGCAGCTCGGCGGGAGGGTTGCCGGCACGGCCCTTGCGGGAGACCTCGTGCCGCAGGCCGGGCACCGCCGCCGGCAGCTTCACGGTCCAGGGCGCGCTGTCGCCCTTGCGGTGGCGCAGGGACACCCCGGCGCGGGCCAGCCGCAGATCAGGGGTGTCGTAGTAGGTCGCGGTGAGCGTGGCCGGCGGCGCCGAGACCACGGAGCCGCCGGCGGGGAGTCGGTCGGTCAGATCGGGCAGATGGAAGGCGTCGTCGGCGCCGAACTTGCGCTCCTCTTCGATCATCGACCTAGCCTAATCAGCTTGCCGTGCCGACGATACGGCGCAGCAGCCGGTCCTGTACGTGCTCCAGTGGCTTGTCCAAAGTGGAAGTGCGTCGGGTCCAGCTGCCGTCGCCGTGCAGCACGAACGTGTCGGCGTCGTCGCTCATCGAGGCCGTCAGCACGCTGTCGAGCTCGGCCCGCGCGACCGGGTCGGTGACCAGCACCAGCGCCTCGACCCGGCGGTCGAGGTTGCGGTGCATCATGTCGGCCGAGCCGATCCAGAACTCGGTCTCCGGGTCGTTGCCGTCGACGCCGAAGCGGAAGACGCGCGAGTGCTCGAGGAACCGGCCGAGGATCGAGTGCACGCGGATGTTGTCGGACAGCCCCGGCACGCCCGGCCGCAGCGTGCACATGCCCCGGATGATCAGGTCGACGTGCACGCCGGCCTGGGACGCCCGGTAGAGGGCGTCCACGATCTCCTCGTCGACCAGGCCGTTGGCCTTCATCTGGACCAGGCCCTGGCCGCCCATGCGGACCTTGTCGACCTCGCGGTCGATCCGCTCGATCAGCCCGCTGCGGATGCCGTGCGGAGCCACCAGCAGCCGGCGGTACGCGGTCTGCCGGCTGTAGCCGGTCAGCACGTTGAACAGGTCCGTCAGGTCGGCGCCGACCTCCGGATCGGCCGTCAGCATGCCGAAGTCCTCGTACAGCCGAGCGGTCTTGGGGTGGTAGTTGCCCGTGCCGATGTGGCAGTAGCGGCGGATCTGGTTGCCCTCCTGGCGCACGACGAGGGCCGTCTTGCAGTGCGTCTTGAGGCCGACCAGCCCGTAGACCACGTGGCAGCCGGCGCGTTCCAGCATGCGCGCCCAACCGATGTTGGCCACCTCGTCGAACCGTGCCTTGACCTCGACCAGCACCACCACCTGCTTGCCGGCGGTGGCGGCGTCGATCAGCGCGTCGACGATCGGTGAGTCGCCGCTGGTGCGGTACAGCGTCTGCTTGATGGCCAGCACGTTCGGGTCGGCCGCGGCCTGCTCGATGAACCGCTGGACGCTGGTCGAGAACGAGTGGTACGGGTGGTGCACGAGCACGTCGCCGTCGCGCAGCACGGAGAACACGCTGCGCGGCACCTCGCCCTCGACCAGCCGCGGGTGGGTGGCCGGCACGAACGGGCGGTCCTTGAGGTCGGGGCGGTCGACGTCGCCGTAGATCTGCCAGAGCGACGAGAGGTCGAGCAGGCCGCGCACGCGCAGCACGTCGCTGTCCTCCATGTCGAGCTCGCGGACCAGCAGGTCGAGCACGTGGTCGGAGATCGACGCCGCCACCTCGAGCCGCACCGGCGGACCGAACCGGCGCCGGGCCAGCTCCCGCTCCAGGGCCTGCAGCAGGTCTTCGTCGCGGTCCTCGTCGACCTCGAGGTCGGCGTTGCGGGTGACCCGGAACAGGTGGCACTCGACCACCTGCATGCCGGAGAAGAGCTGGCTCAGGTGGGTGGAGATGAGCTCCTCGACCGGCAGGAACCGGTTGGTGCGCCCGACCCGGACGAACCTCGGCACGTTGTTGGGCACCTTGACCCGGGCGAACAGCACCTGCCCACCGTCGGGGTCCTTCACCGAGACGGCGAGGCTCAGCGACCGGTTGGAAATGTAAGGAAACGGGTGCGCCGGGTCGACCGCGAGCGGCGTCAGCACCGGGAACACGTGGTCGCGGAAGTAGGTGCGCATCTGCTCGCGCTCGTCGGCGGCGAGGTCGTCCCACTGGAGCAGCTCGATGCCCTCGGCGCTGAGCTTGGGCAGCACCTCGTCGACGAAGCAGGCGGCCTGGCGGGCGACCAGGTCGGCGGTCTTCTCGGCGACGAACTCGAGCTGGGTGCGCAGCGGCATCTGGTCGCCACCGCGGACCGGCAGGCCGGCCTGGAGCCGACGCTTCAGGCCCGCGACCCGCACCATGTAGAACTCGTCGAGATTGCTGGCGAAGATGGCGAGGAACTTGGCCCGCTCCAGCAACGGCGTCGACGGGTCCTCGGCGAGGGCCAGCACCCGGGCGTTGAAGTCGAGCCACGACAGCTCGCGGTTGAGGAAGCGGTCCTCGGGCAACGGGTCCGAGCCCAGCGGCGGCACGTCGTCCGGCGGCGGGCCGTCGACGTGGTCGTTGGCGGTCGGTGGGGCCGGGTTCTCCGGTGCCGGCCCGTGCCCCGCGCGTGGTGCGCCCCGGCCGTGCGGAGCAGGGGCGCTGCGGGTCCCGGTCGGGCCGGCCACGGGCTGTTCCGCGACGGACACCAGGGCCGCATGTTCACCGGACGTGATGATCGGGAGGAACCGCCCGTCGGTTCCCCGCGGTCGTGGCATGCGTCGGCCGGGTGGTGTCTGGGTCACCCCATCATCATTACCTGATCGAGCTGAACGTGAAATGCACTTCAGTCGACTCGTGGCGGCTCAGGGCATGGTGGGGATGGTGAGGCGGGTCACCGCTCCCGATGGATCCTGCTCGATGCTGACGCGCTGGCCCAGGCGGAGCAGGCGAAGGCCCGAGGCGTCGAACGCGGCCGCCGGATAGGTGAGCTCGCTGCCGTCGTCGAGCAGCACAGTGCCGGAGCGGCTGTCCGGGTCATAGGTGGCGACGGTGCCCTGCATGCCAGCACCGTAGCCCACGAGGCGAGCGGTGTGCGGTCCCAGACCGAGCGCGGCCGCCGCGGCGAGATCGGCCGCCGTGTCCACATCGCGGCGCAGGGTGGGCCAGGCACCCTCCAGGGGCACGGCGCCCGACGCCGCGTGCGCTGCCGCGGACCCAGGACCGAACCTCGGATCCAGGGGTACGCCCGCCGGCGCCGTCAGGAGAACGGTGCCGGTGCCGGGGGAGTCGGCCGCGTACCTCCGCAGGGTGCCCGTGGTTCTCAGCGCCTCGGTGAGCTCGTGGTGGTCGAGCGCCGGCAGGTCGGCCTGCAGCGCGGCGACCGGGCGGCCGGCCGTGGCCGCCGCGCCGTGCGCGAACGCCGGGTTGAGCCCACCCCCGGCCGGCTCCGACACGGTGCGGACGCCCAGCGCGGTCAACGCCGCCGCCGCGCCCGCGTCGCCGGTGACCGCCACCACCTCGGCCACGTCGGGGGAGGCCAGCGCCGCCGTCGCGGTGTCCAGTGCCAGCGCCAGGGCGAGCGCTTCGTGCGGGACGTTCGGCAGCGCGCCGCGCAGGCGGCTTTTGCCGGCGGCGGGCGGTTTCACCGCCAGCACCACCGCCCAGTTCCCGCGCACCCGCCCATGGTGCCAGGCACGTCGGCCGTCCCTGGCTGGCCCTCCGCGCCCCGGAGCAGGCATGATTTCGCTGCGGGCCGCGCGGGCGGGCGCGGTCGGCGGTGGGCGAGGAGGCAGGGTGGCACGGCGGAGGCTCGGGTTCTGGCGACGGTTCGTGGTCGCCCTGGTCAAGCCGGTGCTGACCGGCTGGACCAAGCGCACCTGGACCGGGATGGAGCACATCCCGAGCAGCGGCGGCGCGATCATCGTGGCCAACCACCTGTCGCACGCCGACCCGGTGGTCATCGGGCACTACGTCTACGACACCGGCCGGTGGCCGAGCTTCCTGGCCAAGGCCAGCGTGTTCCGGGTGCCGGTGATCGGCTACATCATCGGCCGCTGCCAGCAGATCCCGGTCGAGCGCGGCTCGGTCGACGCCGCGCGGTCGCTGGACACGCTGGTCACTGCCGTCAAAGACGGCAGCAGCGTGATCATCTATCCCGAGGGCACCACCACCAAGGAGCCGAACCTCTGGCCGATGAAGGGCAAGACCGGCGCCGCCCGGCTGGCCCTGATCACCGGCGCACCGGTGATCCCGGTCGTGATGGACGGCCCGCAGGCGCTGTTCGACCCGCGCACCGGCAAGGTGGGCCTGCGGGCTCGGATCCCGGTGCGGGTCAACGCCGGTGCGCCGATCGACCTGAGCAGGTGGGCCGGCGCGGCACCCACCCGGGCGACCCTCGACGCGATGACCGAGACCATCATGCTGCACCTGCGCGACATGCTGGCCGACCTGCGGGGCGTGACCGATCCGCCGCCGCTGTGGTCGCCTCCGCGCAAGCCGGCCGCCCGGGCCGCGGCGCAGGACGAGCCCGCCGACACCGCGACGGGTGGTGACCTCGTATGAGTCACGTCGCCGTCCTCGGCGCCGGCTCGTGGGGCACGGCGTTCGCCAAGGTGCTCGGCGACGCCGGTCGGGACGTGACCATCTGGTCGCGCCGGGAGGCCGTCGCCGTGGGCATCCGGGAGACGGGGTGCAACCCCGACTACTTCCCCGACGTGCGCCTGCCGGAGCGGGTCACCGCCACCTCCGACGCCGGCAAGGCCATCGCCGGTGCGGAGATCGTGGTGCTCGCCGTGCCGTCGCAGACGCTTCGCGGAAACCTCGCCGACTGGCGGCCCTTCCTCGACTCCGACTCCACGCTGGTATCGCTGATGAAGGGCATCGAGCTCGGGACCACCAAGCGGATGAGCGAAGTGGTGATCGAGGCGGCCAACGTCCCGGCAGACCGGGTCGTCGTGGTCTCCGGACCCAACCTGGCACCCGAGATCGCCGCCGGGCAGCCGGCGGCCACCGTCGCGGCCGGCATCGACCTGCGCCGCGCGACGCTGGTGCAGGACGCCATCACCACGCCCTACATGCGGCCGTACACCAATGACGACGTGGTGGGTGCCGAGCTCGGCGGCGCCGTCAAGAACGTGATCGCGCTGGCCTACGGCATCGCCGAGGCGATGCGGCTCGGCGACAACATCAAGGCCACGCTGATCACCCGCGGCCTGGCCGAGACCGCCCGGCTCGGCGTCGCACTCGGCGCGGACCCGCTGACCTTCGCGGGCCTGTCCGGGCTGGGCGACCTGGTCGGCACCTGCCACTCGCCGTTCTCGCGCAACCGCACGTTCGGCGAGCGGCTCGGCCGGGGCGAGACGCTGGAGCAGGCGCAGGCGGCGGTCGGGCAGACGGCCGAGGGCGTCAAGAGCTGCCTCGCGATTCGCGACCTGGCCCACAAGAACAACGTGGAGATGCCGATCACCGAGCAGGTGGAGCGGGTCTGCCACGAGGGCGCCGACCCGCGCGAGGCGCTGACGATCCTGATGACCCGCACCACGAAAGCCGAGTGACGTGAAGGAATACGGCGACGGCACGCGGTCCGTGCACGCGGGACTGCCGCCGGCGGTCCCTGGTGAGCCCTTCCTGCCCGGGCCGGTGTTCGCGGCGCCGTACCACCTCGATCCGGCAGCCGGTCCGTCCGCGTCGCCCAACGGCTACGGCCGGCCCGACAACCGCACCCGGCGGCTGCTGGAGGCGGCGATCGGCGAGCTGGAGGGCGGCCCGACGCTGGCCTTCGCCAGTGGTCAGGCGGCCGTGACCGCGGTGCTGCTGTCGATCCTGCGGCCCGGCGACACCGTGGTGCTGCCGTCGGACGGCTACTACCCGGTGCGCGGCTTCGCCACCTCGACGCTCGCGGAGCTCGGCGTCACGGCGGTGTTCGCGCCGACCGCCGGCCCGCGGCCGGACTACACCGGCGTGCGCCTGGTGCTGGTGGAGACACCGGCCAACCCCGGCCTGGACGTCTGCGACGTCGCGGCGCTCGCCGAGCGCGCGCACGCCGCCGGCGCGCTGCTGGCCGTCGACAACACCGCGTCGACCCCGCTGGGCCAGCGGCCGCTCGACCTGGGCGCCGACATCTCGCTGGCGTCCGGCACCAAGGCGCTGACCGGGCATTCCGACCTGCTGCTCGGGTACGTGGCCACCCGCTCGCCGGAGCTGCTGGAGTCGCTGACCGGGTGGCGCAACACGACCGGCTCGATCCCGGGTGCGTTCGACGCCTGGCTCGCCCACCGTTCGCTGTTCACGCTGGACCTGCGGCTGGCCCGCCAGTCCGCCAACGCCGCCGCGGTGGTCGAGGCGCTCGCCGCGCGCTCGGACGTGGCCGCGCTGCGCTGGCCGGGCCGGCCGGGCGACCCGGCACACGACGTGGCGTCACGGCAGATGCGCCGGATCCCCGGCATCGTCGGGTTCGACCTCGGTTCGGCCGACCGGGTGGGCCGCTTCCTCGCGGCGTCCCGGCTGGTCGCGGCCGCCACGTCGTTCGGCGGGGTGCACACCAGCGCCGACCGGCGTGAGCAGTGGGGCGACGACACCGCGCCGGGCTTCGTCCGGCTCTCGTGCGGCATCGAGGACGCGGCCGACCTGGTCGCCGACATCACCGCCGCGCTCGACGCAGCCTAGTCGCGTGAGCGGCGCACGCCGCGGGAGCCGCCGCCGAGCCGGGCTCGGGGCGCGGGTGCCGGTGCCGTCCGTTTGAGGTGGTAGCGGTGCAGTTCGGAGGTGCCCTCCAGGCTCGGGTTCTCGCTCACCGAGACGAGCTCCCAGCCCTGCTCGCCGGCCCGGTTGAGGTGGGCCAGCGCGGTCTCGCCGAAGGGTGAGACGTCGAGCATCGAGCCGTCCGGCCCGTACCAGTGGAAGGTGACCTCCCAGCCGGCCGCGTCGACCCGCGCCATGCGCCGGCGCACCAGCAGCGCGTACTCCCATTTCGTCATGGGCCCGGGTGTTCCCCGTGGGGCAGGTTGGAAAACGGCGCGTACGGAGCGTGATCGCCGGACCAGCCCGCCTCCCGTGCCCCGGCAGAGTATGGTCCTGACCGTGACAAGACCTAGGAAGATCCGCGTCGCGGTCGTGTTCGGCGGCCGGAGCACCGAGCATGCGATTTCGGCCGTCAGCGCCGGGAGCATCCTGCGGGTGCTCGACCCAGACCAGTACGAGGTCATTCCGGTCGGGATCACCCGGGAAGGTCAGTGGGTGCTCACCGACGGTGACCCCAGCGCCCTCGCGATCGAAGGTGCGCGCCTTCCGGAGGTCACCGCCGCCGCCGGCACCGCGGTCGTGCTGCCGGGCGACCCGACCTCGCGCGGCCTGATGGTGGTCGAGCCGTCCGCCGGGCTGAGCGCGCTGGGCGACGTCGACGTGGTCTTCCCCGCGCTGCACGGCGCCTACGGCGAGGACGGCACAATCCAGGGGCTGCTGGAGATGGCCGGCATCCCCTACGTCGGGGCGAACGTGTTCGCCAGCGCGGCCGCGATGGACAAGGAGTTCACCAAGAAGCTCGCGGCGGCCGAGGGCATCCCGGTCGGCGACTACGTGGTGCTGCGCAACGGCGTCTCGCTCAGCGAGGCCGACAAGGAGCGGCTCGGGCTGCCGGTGTTCGTGAAGCCGTCGCGGGCGGGCTCGTCGTACGGGATCACCAAGGTCTCCGACTGGGCCGACCTCGACGCGGCCGTCGCGACCGCGCGCCAGATCGACCCCAAGGTGCTGATCGAGGCCGCGATCGTGGGCCGCGAGATCGAGTGCGGCGTGCTGGAGGCCGAGGCCGGCGGCAGCGCGGAGGCGTCCGTGCTCGCCGAGATCCGGGTGACCGGCGGGGGCCACGACTTCTACGACTTCGAGGCCAAGTACCTCGGCGAGGACTGCGAGTACGACATCCCCGCCCGGCTGCCGGAGCCGCTGACGCAGCAGGTGCGCGACTACGCGGTGCGGACGTTCGCCGCGCTCGACTGCGCCGGGCTGGCCCGCGTCGACTTCTTCGTCACGGACGCCGGCGAGGTGCTGCTCAACGAGATCAACACGATGCCAGGCTTCACCGCCACCTCGATGTTCCCGCGGATGTGGGCGGCCAGCGGGCTCGAATATCCGAAGCTGGTTGACCGGCTGATCCGCACGGCGCTGCGCCGTGGCAGCGGCCTGCACTGACCTCTTCTAGACGGCGGTGAAATACCGGCGCAGGCGCTCGGCGAGCGCGGTCACCTCGGCCGCGCCGCCGCGTGGCGCCTCGGGCGCGTAGGCGCTGTCGTGCCACGGCGTCTCGTCGGGGACGCCGCGGTGGCGCGGGAAGACGTGCTGGTGGAAGTGCGGGATGCCGCGGCCGATGACGGCGGAGAACACATGCTCCGGGTCGAGCTCGGAGCGGATCGCGATCGCGGCCCGGCGCGCGACCGAGCCGACCGCCGCGGCCTCCACATCGGTCAGGTCGTCGAGGTGCGGCGCGTGCCGCAGCGTCTCGACGAACAGGTAGCCGAGCAGGACGCCGTCATCACCCGGCGAACCGTGCGAGACGGCGACGAGGTCATCGCGCCAGATCTCGGGACCGACCAGCGGACCCTCGCCGCGGTGCTTGGCACAGATGAGACAGTCATCCATGCCTCGGCAGGCTAGCCCTTCTCGAGGTATTCCGCGCGCTCCTCGTCGACGAGCAGGGCGATCGACCGGGCGAGGGCGGGGTGTGCCGTCAGCTCCGGGTCCTCGGAGACCAGGTCGATGGCCTCCTGCCGGGCCTCGCCGATCAGCTTCTCGTCCTTGAGCAGTGAGAGCAGACGCAGGTGGGAACGGCGGCCCGACTGGGTCGCGCCGAGCACGTCGCCCTCGCGGCGCTGCTCGAGGTCGAGCTCGGCCAGCTTGAAACCGTCCGTCGTCGACGCCACCGCGTCGAGGCGCTCGCGGGCCGCGGAGCCTTCCACCGCCTCGGTCACCAGCAGGCACAGCCCGGCGGCGGAGCCCCGGCCGACCCGGCCGCGGAGCTGGTGCAGCTGGGAGACGCCGAACCGGTCGGCGTCCATCACGATCATCACGGTGGCGTTCGGCACGTCGACGCCGACCTCGACCACCGTGGTCGCCACCAGCACGTCGAGGTCGCCGGCCGCGAACGTGCGCATGACCGCGTCCTTCTCGTCGGCCGGCAGCCGGCCGTGCAGCACGCCGATCCGCAGTCCGTGCAGCGGACCCTCGGCGAGCAGCGGCGCCACCTCGGTCACGGCGAGCGGCGGCCGGCGGGCGCTGCCGTCGTCGTCGGGCGGCGGCTCGTCGGCGTCGGAGGCCGCGCCGTCACCGATCCGCGGGCAGACCACGTAGGCCTGGTGACCCGCGTCGACCTCTTCGCGCAGCCGGCGCCAGGCCCGGTCGAGGAAGGCCGGCTTGTCGGCCGCGGGCACGACGTGCGAGGCGATCGGGGAGCGGCCGCCGGGCAGCTGGTCGAGGATCGACACCTCGAGGTCGCCGTAGACCGTCATCGCCACCGTGCGAGGGATCGGCGTCGCGGTCATCACCAGCGTGTGCGGCGGCTGGTCGGCCTTGGCGCGCAGCGCGTCGCGCTGCTCCACGCCGAAGCGGTGCTGCTCGTCGACCACCACCAGGCCGAGGTCGTTGAACTCGACGCTCTCGTAGAGCAGGGCGTGGGTGCCGACCACGATGCCGGCCGCGCCGGAGGCCACCTCGGCCGCCGCCGCCCGCCGCGCCGCCGCCCCGAGCGACCCCGTGACCAGCGCGATCTGGGTGCCGGCCGGGTCACCGTCGAGCTCGCCGGCGCGGCCGAGCGGGCCGAGCAGGGCCGAGATCGACCGGTGGTGTTGCGCGGCGAGCACCTCGGTCGGCGCCAGGAGCGCGGCCTGGCCGCCGGCGTCGACGACCTGGAGCATCGCCCGCAGCGCGCACACCGTCTTGCCGGAGCCGACCTCGCCCTGGAGCAGCCGGTGCATGGGGTGGCTGGTGGACAGGTCGGCGGCGATCTCGGTGCCGACGCGGCGCTGGCCCTCGGTCAGCTCGTACGGCAGCCGGGTGTCGAACGTGGACAGCACACCCTCGGGCCTGGCCGGGCGCGGGCGGGCCGGCAACGCGGTCGCCTGGACCTTGCGGCGCACCAGGGTGAGCTGCACCGCGAACGCCTCGTCCCACTTGAGCCGGCGGCGCGCCTTGTGCAGGTCTTCGCGGGAGCCGGGGCGGTGGATCTCGCGCAACGCCGTGTCGAGTGGGAGCAGGCCGCGGCCCGCGCGCACGGTCGCCGGCAGCGGGTCTTCGACGGGGGCGAGCGTGTCGAGCACGACCCGGACGCAGCGGGCGATGGTCCAGGTGGGCACCGAGCCGGCGGCCGGGTAGACCGGGATCAGTGCGCCGGCGAACTCCTCGATCTCCTCGGAGGCCTCGCCCTCGTCGCCCAGCAGCACGTAGTCAGGGCCGTTGAGCTGGCGCTTGCCGCGGAACTCGGTGACCTTGCCGGCGAACAGCCCCCAGCGGCCGGGCCGCAGGTCGCGCTCGCGCCACGCCTGGTTGAAGAAGGTCAGCGTGAGCATGCCGCCGGTGCCGTCCTCGACCAGCACCTCGAGGAGCCGGCCGCTGCGCTGCCGCATCGGGCGGGTGGTGGCCCGCCGCACCTGGCCGAGCACGGTGACGTCCTCACCGACCGACAGCGAGCGGATGTCGGTGTGCTCGCCACGCTCGTCGTAGCGGCGGGGGAAGTGATAGACCAGATCGCCGACGGTACGGAGGTCGAGGTGCTTGTCGAGCGCCTTGGCGGTCTTGTCGCCGAGCACCTTCTTCAGCGGCTCGTCCAGTGTGGTCATTCGACACCCACCAGCAGCGGATAGTGCGGATGCCCGCCGGCGAAGACGTGCACCTCGACGAACGGCCAGTGCGTGGCGGCGTGCGCCCGGAGCTCGTCGGCCAGCCCCGCCGGCGCGTCGGCCCCGGTGATCAGCGTGACGAGCTCGCCGCCGCCGCCCAGCAGCCGGTCGAGCAGGTCGCGGCAGGTGCCGGCCAGGTCGGCGCCGATCAGGTGCACCTCGCCCTCGACGAGCGCGAGCACGTCACCGCGCCGGCACGGCCCGGCGACCGTCAACGCGTCGCGGCTGGCGTGGCAGACCTCGGCGTAGCGGCACGCGCCGGCCGCCTCGGCCATCGCGATGACGTCGTCGTCGAACTCGCGCGCCGGGTCGCGAACGGCCAGCGCCGCCAGGGCCTGCACGGGCGACCGCGTCGGCACGACCCGCACGGCGGCCGTGGACTCCCGCGCAGCCGCGGCGGCGACCGTCTGGGTGTTGGGGTCGTTGGGCAGCACGACCACGTGTGCGGCGCCGGTGGCGGTGATCGCCGCGAGCAGCTCGCGGGTGGACGGGTTGGCACGGACCACGGCGGCGCCCTCGCTCGCGAACAGCTCCGCGATGCCCTCGCCGGCGGCCACCACCACGGCGGCGCGGTCCGGCCCGCCGGCACCGATCTGCTCGGCGAACCGGGTGACGGTGATGCGGTGCGGCCGCCCGGCCTCGACACCGGCCTCGATCGCGGCGCCGACGTCGTTGACGTGGACGTGCACGTTCCAGGTGGACTCGTCACCCTCGCCGGTGCCGACCACGACGAGCGAGTCGCCGAGCTCGAACAGCCGGGCGCGCAGCTTCTCGACGGCCGGCTCGGGAGCGTCGAGCAGGAACTGCACCTCGTAGTCGAAGTCGGGCGAGCCGCTCTCCCGCGCCGCGACCAGCGGCCGGCTGGCCCGCGGCGCCGGGAGCAGCCGGGCCTCGGCCACCACCTCGCCGGTCACGACTTCGGCCAGAGCGTCGAGCACGACGCACAGCCCACGCCCACCTGCGTCGACCACCCCTGCGCGCGCGAGCGCGGGCAACTGCGAAGGCGTGCGCGCCAACGCCTCGGCCGCGGCCCGAGCAGCGGCCCGCACAACCTCAGCCAAAGACCCGGACTCGCTCGCGCTTGAGGCCGCGGTGGCGGCGGCTGCGGCCACGGTGAGGACTGTGCCTTCGACCGGGTCGGCGACCGCGTTGTAGGCCGCGTCGGCGCCGGATCGTAGGCCTCTGGCCAGGGCCGGCCCGTCGATCGCCGGCAGGGCCGAGGTGGCGTCGGCCAGCCCGCGCAGGATCTGCGAGATGATCACGCCGGAGTTGCCGCGGGCGCCGAGCAGGGCGCCGCGGGCCATCAGGCGCAGCACCTGGCCGTGGGGGGTGGCGTCGCCTTCGGCGATCGGGTCGAAGACCAGCGCCTCGTTGGCCGAGGTCAGCGTGAGCACGAGGTTGGTGCCCGTGTCACCGTCGGGCACCGGATAGACGTTGAGCGCGTCGATCTCGCTCTGATGGCGGCGCAGCGCCGCCAGGGCACCCGCGCACCAGCGGCGCAGCGCCGGGGCGTCGAGGCTCTCCAACACGCCCCGAGCCTATCGGTTGGGCCTGACAACTCCGTCGATCCGGCGTGCCGCCGGTGAGGGGACAACGGGCGTGACGGACCCCTCGTGGTTTGTAGCTCTGCCGGCGGCGGACCTGGCAGGGACGGGCCCCTCGGGCCCGGCCCGGTCTCCGGCGGGAGCGACGGCCGTGCCCACGACGGACCCGGGACCGGAATGTGAATGTGACCTACTCCGTGGCGATGATCCTCAGGCCCTGCTTGTAGTCGACCACCGCCGGCGACCAGCCCAGCTCGTTCTGCGCGCGTTCGTTCGAGACGCGCATCGACGTGGTCATCGCCGTGTAGCCGTAGGGCGCCACCCTGCGCAGCACCGCCGCCGGCACCCGCAGCGGCGGCTTGGCGTCGACCAGGCTGGCCATCTCGTCGAGGAGCTCGCCCCAGGTCACCGGGACACCATCGACGATGTTGTACGCGCTGCCCGGCCGCCCCTTCTCCATCGCCGCCACGGTGGCCGACGCCGCGTCGTCGAGGTGGATCATCGGGATCTCGCCCCCGCCGCCCTTGATCACCGGCAGCCGTCGCTTGCGTACTGCGCCGATCATCCGTTTTGTCCCGGGATCGCTGCCGTAGAAGAGGCCATAGCGCAGCGCCACGCCGTCGAGCCCCGGCGTCTCGGAGGCCGTCGCCTCGGCCTCGTGGAAGGCGTCCATGATCGGGCCGAGCGGACCGTCGGTGGGCACCCCGAACGGGTCGGCCTCGGTGAGCTCCTTCGTGCCGTGGTCGCCGTACCCGTACCCGTACACGATCGACTGGGTCAGGAACCGCTTCGCGCCGACCTCCTTCGCCGCCTCGACCAGGTTGGCGCTGCCCTTCGTGCGCAGCTCGTTGGTCTTGTCCATGTCGCGGAAGCGCAGCGGCGGGCGGGTCAGGGCGGTGCACTCGTGGATCACCACGTCCGCCTGGAGACCGGAGACCGCCCGCAGCAGGTCGTCGCGGTCCATGACGTCTGCGACCAGCGTCTTCGCCCCGAACGCCTCGAGCCGGCGGGTGTTGGCCAGCAACCGCGTGATCCCGATGACCTCGTGGTGGTAGGCGACCAGCCGTTGGATCAGCGGCGTCCCGATGGCGCCGGTGGCGCCGGCGAGCAGTACCCTCATGACGACCTCCCGCCCTCCAGTCAACCCCGCCGCGCCCTGCGGTGGGAGCCGATTCGCCGGGTGGTGCGGGGGTCGGGTATTCTCGACAGGTTGCCTGGTCGGCGTGGACCCTCCAGCAACCCCCAAGGCGACCAGATCCCAGGAGTAACCCGTGGCTAGCGTGTGCGACGTCTGTGGCAAGGGGCCGGGCTTCGGCCACAACGTTTCCCACTCGCACCGGCGGACCAACCGCCGCTGGAACCCCAACATCCAGACGGTGCGCACCCCGGCCGGTGGTGGCAACACCCGCAAGATGCAGGTCTGCACCTCGTGCATCAAGGCGGGCAAGGTCACGCGCGCCTGACGGCGCGCTCGAGATCTTTCACCAAGCCGCCGGGCCTGACAGGGCCCGGCGGCTTGCTGTGTTCACAAAGTTCGGCCGTAGGACCGCACGCCCGGCGAGTCGCGGTAGTAGCCGAAGTCGGGGATCCGCTCGTACCCGTTGGCGACGTAGAACGCGATCGCCTCGGGCTGCTTGTCGCCGGTCTCCAGGATCACGCGCTTGCGACCCGCCTCCCGGGCGGAGTCCTCGATCGCGCGCAGCACGGCCCGGGCCACCCCGCGCCGGCGCCCGGCGGGCGCGGTGTACATCCGCTTGAGCTCGGCTTCCCCGTTGCCATGGGACCGCCAGCCCGCGCAGCCGACCGGCTCGCCGTCGAGGAAGGCGACGAGGAAGTCGCCGCCGGGCGGGTCGAAGTCGGTCGGGTCGACGGGGGTGTCGTCACCCGAGCTGCCGTAGCGGGCGCCGAGGTCGATCATGAGCTCGGCGACCAGCGCCACCGACTCGGGCGCCGTGAACGGCAGCCGTTTGATGTCCAGATGTTCCACGGACCCGACGGTACGGCGGCGACCGGTCACGGACCGGCCGCCGCCGCTGTAGCGACGATCACGATCTACCGGTCGCCGGCCTTCGCGACGATCTTGTGGGTCCAGAGGACCTGGTAGTCGACCGTGCCGTCCGAGCCCGACGCCCGCCCGACGGCCCGCCCCGTGGCCGGGTCGAAGAGCAGCTCGTCGAAACGGCCGTTCTCCGTCTGCCGGATCGCCCAGAGCTTCCTGCCGTCGAAGACGGTCTCCCGGGCGGACAGGCCTTTCCAGTTCTTGATCGACTCGAGCATGGCCACCCGGACGTCGGCCGTCAGCAGCGGCTCGGAGCTGACCAGCAGCTCGCCGATCTCCTTGGCGAGCAGGCTGTCGTCGCTGCGCTTGGCGTTGCCGCCGATGCCCTCCAGAAGCTCTTCCCGCAAGGCGGCCGGGTCGGTCGGCAGCGCCGCGAGCCACGCCGGTGTCGGCTGCCAGATCGACGGCTTGTCCACCGGCGTGCCCGCGTCGGTGCTCCCACCCCGGTCGACGTCGTTGCGGATATTCGCCACGGCGGTCATGCCTTCGGGCGTGAACCAGATCTCGGTCTCGTCCGCGGCCAGCACCGGCGGCGCGGCGTCGGCGATGTTGTCGGTCGAGCTCACCCCGTACATCCGCGTGTAGATCAACTGGTCAGGTCCGACCGTCCGCGTCGGTGAGCTGGCCGCCTTGGTGGCCAGCCGGTCGAGCGACTGCCTGGCGTTGATCGACGTGCTGGACCCGAGGGGCAGCGGGTCCCTGGTCGGCGGTGCGGTGATCTTCGCGCCCCCGGATCTGGGTCCGGGGGACGGATCTCCGCCCTTGGGGTTCGACGGGGAGCTGCCGACGCTGATCCCCGGGGTGGCGCCACCGCCCTGGAGGACCACCGCACCGGTCGTGGCCAGGCCGGCGACCACCAGGGCGGCGGCCGCCGGCACCCAGCGGCGGAACCGGGAACGGGCGGAGGGCGCCTGTCGGCGGGTCATGGTGTGCCACGTGCGGGAGACGGACGCGTCGGTCGGCTCGACCAGGCCCGGTGGCAGGTCGCGGACGGCGGTGATGTCGGGGTCGGCGCGGTTCACGGTGTCTCTCCTTCAGGGGTGAGGGCGGCGCGAACCTTCGCGCGCGCCCGGTGCAGGGCCGACCGGACCGTGCCGGGTGGGATGTCGAGGGCCGCGGCGATCTCGGCGTAGTCGAGCTCCGCCACGGCGAACAGCAGCAGCACGTCGCGCTGGCGCCGGGGGAGCTCGGCGAGCACCGTGGCGAGCCGGCGGACGGTGCGCTGGGCGTCGACCCGCTCCTCGGCCGCGTCCGGCCCTGGCTCGGCGTCGGCGAGCGCGCGCAGTGCCCGGAGCTCGGTGCGTCGATGCCGGCGCAGCAGATTGGTGGCGATGCCGTAGAGCCACGGCAGCACCGCGCCCCGGCCGGGGTCGTAGCGGAAACGCTGCTCGTACGCGACGAGAAAGGTCTCCGCCACGACGTCTTCGGCGACCTGCTCGCCTACCCGGCGGGTGCAGTAGCGCAGCAGGTCCCGCCCGTAGGCGGTGAACATGCCGGCCAGATCCGTCGGGTCGGCTCCCGTGGTCGTCGTGGTCATACCCCTACTTGCCACGACGCCCCATCGAGGTTCCCCTTCTTACGAGGCGAAATGGTCCCAGCCGAGCGGGCCCTTGGGTGACTTGCCGTCGACCGTCACGCCCGCGCCCTCGCTGACCCGGCCGATCTCGCGCCAGCCGTCCGGGAGGATGCGGTCGGGCGGGAAGGTCGCGGCCAGCGCGTGGTCGTCACCGCCGCCGAGCACCCAGTGGTACGGGTCGACGCCGAGCGCCTGCGCCGCGTCCCGCATCTGCGGCGGCACCTCGAACGCCCCGCGGTCGATGTCGATCAACACCTTGCTGGCCCGCGCGATGTGCCCGAGGTCCTGGAGCAGGCCGTCGGAGACGTCGAGCATCGCGGTCGCGCCGGCCCGTGCGGCTGCCGGCCCGGCGGCGTAGGGCACCTTCGGCCGGCGGTAAGCGTCGACGAGCAGCACCGGGGTCCGGAAACCGCGGCTCAGCACGGTGTAGCCGGCCGCCGCGTAGCCGACCCGGCCACACAGCGCGACCACGTCGCCGGCCCGGGCGCCGTCGCGGGTCACCGGCCGCCGCCCGGCCAGGTCGCCGAGCGCGGTCACGACGATGGTCAGCGTCGGGCTGCCGGCCATGTCGCCGCCGACCACGGCTGCGCCCACGATGGCGGCCTCGGCGGCGAGCCCGTCGGCCAGGTCCTCGGCCCAGCGGGCGTCCAGGCCCGGCGGCGCGCAGAGCGCCACCAGCAGCGCGGTCGGCGTCGCGCCCATCGCGGCGATGTCGGCCAGGTTGGCCGCGGCCGCGCGGTGCCCGATCTCGACCGCGCTGGCCCAGTCGCGACGGAAGTGGCGACCTTCGACCAGAGCGTCGGTGGACGCCACCACGCGGGCGTCGGGCGCGGCGACGATCGCGGCGTCGTCACCCGGGCCCAGCAGAGTGCCAGGGCCGGGCTGAAGCCGGGCGGTCACCCGGGCGATCAGCCCGAACTCGCCCGTGCGCGCCACACTCACCAGTAACCTCCGGGTTCGGTGCCTGCTCCGTTGCGGTAGTTTCACTTCTCGTGCCGTTGGCGGCGATTGGAGACGGGTCGTGGTCCAGGCGTACATCCTCATCCAGACCGAGGTCGGAAAGGCGCGTGACGTGGCCGCGTCAATCTCGGATATTCCGGGCGTCGTCCGGGTCGACGCCGTCACCGGACCATACGAGGTCATCGCGCTGACCGAGGCACACACCCTTGACGAGCTCGGGAAAATGATCGTTTCCCGGGTCCAGCTCGTACCCGGAATTACCCGCACGATCACCTGTTCGGTGGTGCATCTCTGAGTGGACCGTTCGACCCGCCAGGCCGCGCTGCTCGCGACCGCGGTTGCCATTCCCCTGGCCGTGCTCGTGGCGTTGCTGTCCTTCTGGCGCTTTTCGCCCGACGAGCCGAAAGCCGCGCCGGCCACCTCGGCCCCGGCACCGCAGGCGACGACCCCGGTGACGATGACGGCGCCGGCGCTCTCGCCCCGGGCCACTACGCTCTGCCGCGCCCTGCTCTCGCAGCTCCCGCAGTCGCTCCGGGACCGTGCCCAACGACCGGTGACGGCGGGCACGGAGCAGAACGCCGCCTACGGTGACCCGGCGATCACCCTGGCCTGCGGCGTCCCGGCGCCGACCTTCCCCCAGACGGACCTGGTCAGCCTGCTCGACAAGGTCTGCTGGCACGACGTGGTCACCCCGGAGGCGACGGTCCTGACGACGGTGGACCGCGAGATCACGATCCAGGTGACGGTGCCGAAGTCGTACGAGGCCGCGGGCCAGTGGGCGATCGTGTTCTCCAACCCGATCATCGAGACGGTCCCGAAGCTCGCAACCCCACCCGCGGGCTGCGCCGGTTCGGCCTGACGTATGGAAATACGTCAGTAACACCGCAAGGGCTCGGTCGAAATCTGGCCCTTACAGACTGCGCGTCATGTCGATCTTCCCGAAGGGGGACGCATGACCGTCAGCCGTCGAGGTTTCCTCCGGGCCGTAGGAATCAGCGGGGGAGCGGGCGCGATGTTCGCGACCATGGGCGCCCTCGGCCTCGCACCCACCGCCGCCGCCACGGCGCCGGCCTACCGGGCGCCCAGCCCGGCCGACTTCCATCTGACCGGGCGCGGCCGGGGAGCCCGCGTGGCCGTCCTCGGCGGCGGCGTCGCCGGGCTGGCCACCGCCTACGAGCTCGGGAAGGCCGGCTACGACTGCACCGTGCTGGAGGCCCGCGACGTGGTCGGCGGGCGCAACTTCACCGTCCGGGGCGGCACCGAGGAGACCGACCTCGACGGGCGCACCCAGAAGGCGCGGTTCGGTGACGGCGTCTACCTCAACGCCGGGCCGGGCCGGCTGGCCCAGTGGATGGTCACCCTCGACTACTGCCGCGAGCTGGGCGTCCCGATCGAGGTGTTCACCAACGCCAACGCCGACGCGCTGATCTACAACGAGGCCGCCGGGATGACCGCGCCGGTCCGCTACCGCACCGCGAAGGCCGACGTCCTCGGCTACGTCTCGGAGCTGCTGGCCAAGGCGACGGACCAGGGCGCCCTGGACGCGGCGTTGACCACGGCCGACAAGGAGCGGCTGATGACGTTCCTGCGGTCGTACGGCTCGCTCGGCTCGACCCTGGCCTACACCGGTGGCAGCCGGCGCGGGTTCGCCGCCTATCCCGGTGCGGGCAACGACGTGGGCACGCCGCTGGCCGGTCCCGCCGCGCTGTCCGACGTGTTCGCCAGCAACGTCGGCCGGTACTTCTCGTTCGAGCTCGGCTACGACCAGGCGATGCTGATGTTCCAGCCGGTCGGCGGGATGGACCAGATTCCCAGGGCGCTGGCCAGGGCGGTCGGCGGCCACCGGATCAAGGTCGGCGCCGAGGTGACCGACGTGACCGACACCGGCTCGTCTGTCGCGATCACCTATCGGCAGGGACAGGCCACCCGGGTGCTGCGGGCCGACTTCTGCGTCGCGACGCTGCCGCCGCACCTGATGGCCCGCGTCCCGCACAACCTGGGCACCCCGGTGACCTCGGCGCTCTCCGAGTTCGGCGTCACGGCCGCCGGCAAGATCGGTCTGGAGTACCGGCGCCGTTGGTGGGAGGAGGACGACCGGATCTACGGCGGGATCACCGAGACCGACCTGGACCTCCAGCACATCTGGTACCCGTCGCACGGCTTCCACGGCCGCCGGGGCCTGGTCGTCGGCTACTACAACACCGGTGCGGCGGCCCGCACCTACAGCGCGCTGCCGCACGCCGAGCGTGCGGCGCGGGCGCTGGCCCAGGGCGTGAAGATCCACGGCGAGAAGTACCGTTCCGAGCTCGCGTCGTCATGGTCGCAGGCGTGGGATCGGACGAGATACCTGGAGGGCGCCTGGACGTCGCCGCGCTACACGTCGACCGGCTACCAACTGCTCCTCCAGCCGGCGGGCCGGGTCTACTTCGCCGGTGACTGGCTCAGCCACGAGGTCGCCTGGCAGCACGGTGCGTTCGTGTCCGCCCGATCCGTGGTGACCGCGATCCACCAACGCGTGCTGGCGGGCTAGTCGGCGCGGAGGGCCTCGCCGGCGATCTCGATGTGCACCGTCTTGCCGACCAGCACCCCGCCGCTTTCGAGGGCGACGTTCCACAGCAGGCCGTAGTCCTCGCGCTCGATCTCGGCGGTCGCGCTGAAACCGAAGATGTCCTGGCCGTACGGGTCGCGGCGGGCACCGCCCCACTCGACGCTCAGGTCGACGGCGCGGGTCACGTCGCGGACCGTGAGCTGGCCGTGCAGGGTGAAGCGGACCGGTCCCGGCGCCGGCTCGGGGCCGGTGGCCCGGCGGTTGAGCTTGTTGTTGCGGAGCCGGGCCCACAGGAAGATCGGGTCGTCGGCGCCCTTCCAGGTCATGCCGGTGCTGCGGTAGCGCATCAGGGGGAAGCGCTCGACGTCGAGGAAGTCGGGGCTGCGCAGGTGGGTGTCGCGGTCCGCGTTGTGCGTGGTCAGGCTGCCCGTGTTGATGATCGCGGTCACCGACGACGCCAGCGGGTCCTCGCCGACCACGATCTGCGCGCTGGCCTCGCGGAACTCGCCCCGCACCGGGCTGACCATCATGTGCCGCGCGAGGAAGCCGACCCGCTTGTGAGCCTGGTCCAATTTGTAGACACCAGCACTCGGGATGGTCATGCCTTCCCAGGTTCTGGTCGCAGATGTGGACACGGTTTTACGAGCTCCCCCCAGATCGACCCGACCAGAATAAGGACGCCTAGCTCGGAGCCGGGGTTCGCTGACGGCAACGTGTCAGTGGACACAAACAAGCGCGCCACCCCTCGTGGTCGAGGGGTGGCGCGCCTGTTCGATCAGTCAGTCAGCCTCAGGCGGTGAACCGGAGGCGACGGCGACGGGCGAGGTAGAACACGACGCCGCCGAGGACCAGCAGGCCGCCCGCGCTGCCGGCGATGGCACCGGCGTTGGCGCCGGTCAGCGGCAGGGTCGGGGTGTCCTCGTCACAGCCTTCGGGCTTCGTCCACGAGATCGGGTCGAGGTCGGTGCCGTCGATGCTGGGCGTGACGGTCAGGCCGTCGGAGGCCGGGAAGGTGACCGTCGCGGTCTTGTCCTTCTCCACCTTCATGGTCTGCGGCTCGCCGGTGCTCGGGGTGAAGACGACCTCGAACTCGAGGCCCTCCGGCGGGTTGGTGACCGAGATGCTCAGCTCGTCACAGGTCTGGTCGACGGCGACCTCGGGCTCGCAGCCGCCCTCCGGACCGGTCCACGTGTGCTCGCCGATCACCTTGTCGCGGGTCCTGACGACAACCGCGACCGGGGTGCCGTCTTCGCTCGCCGGCACCACGAACGGCTCCGAGGACTTCCCGATCTCGACGGTGCCCTTGGCGACCTGCTCCTCGCCGACCACGATCGTGTAGCGGAGGGCCTTGGTGGCCTCGCTGCCGTTGGACACCACCACGGTGACCTGGCCGGCGCAGTCGTCGGTGAACACCACCGCCGGCTTCGAAGTCTTGCAGCCGCCCCGGGGGATGTTGACGGTCGCCGACCGGGTCGCCGAGATGTCCTTCTTGCCGCGCAGCCAGTGCGACTCGACGGTCAGGGACGCCTTGGTGACGTTGACGTCGAGCGTCTGGGTGGTCTTGAGCAGGCTGGCCTCACCGGCGAACGCCGGCAGAACCGCGCCGGCCTTGACGGTGTCGCTCTGGAAAGCCGGGTCGAAGGTGGCGCTGACGATGTCGCCGGCGAGGTCCTTCTCGCTGTTGGCGACCTCCCAGTCGACCTGCCACTTGCCCTCGACGCACGTGGCGGTGCCCGAGACCACCGGGTGGTGGGCGCTGGCCGGGGCCGGGCCGAGGACGACCGCCGCGGCGAGGCCGACGACGGCGGCCCCTGCGACGGCGAGCGGTCGCCGCAATGTGGATGGGATGTGGAACACGCGTACTCCTGACAGATGGGGGCTTTCAGGGCACGGTCGAGACACCCGTAGCCACTGTCGGGTGTGGTCAGTCGTGGCTCGGGTCGATTGCCTCGCACGTCTTGCGCAGGCTGGGCGGCAGCCGGCACAGGCGGAGACCTTAGCGGTTTCTAAAACGGACACGCCGTTATCAGCCGGACCTAAGGATGGTGATATCGATTCGTGATTGTTGATATACGACTCGTCACTCTCCGAACCCTGAAAGTCGCGGAGCGGGACGAGGTGCCCACCCGACCGGACGAGTAGCCTGCACGGTTATGGGCACGCAGTCATGACCCGCATCGTCGCGGGCACGCTGGGCGGTCGCCGGCTGGCGGCACCGCCGGGCGCGGGCACCCGACCCACTTCCGACCGGGTACGCGAGGCGCTGTTCAGCAGCATCGACTCGATGGTGGACCTCGACGGCGCCCGGTTCGCCGACCTCTACGCGGGGTCCGGCGCGGTCGGGCTCGAGGCGCTGTCCCGGGGTGCCGCCCACGTGCTGCTGGTCGAGTCCGATGCCCGCGCGGCGCGCACGATCCAGGTCAACCTGACGACGCTCCGGGCCGAGCCCGCCGCCCGGCTGGTCGTCGACCGGGTCGCCGCGGTCCTGGGCCGGGGACCCGACGGCGACCCCTACGACGTGGTGTTCGCCGATCCGCCGTACGCGGTGGACGACGAAGAGATCGCCGCGACGGCGACCGCACTGGTCCGCGGTGGCTGGCTGGCCGAAGACGCCCTGCTCATTTTCGAGCGCTCGTCGCGGAGCGGTCCGCCGCCGCAGGTGGAGGGGGTCACGTCCGTGCGCAGTCGACGTTACGGGGAGACGACGCTTTGGTACGGTCGCCGATCATGAGGCGTGCGGTGTGTCCCGGATCGTTCGACCCGGTCACCAATGGTCACTTGGACATCATCGGCCGGGCGAGCCGGCTGTTCGACGAGGTGATCGTCGGGGTGTTGATCAACCAGTCGAAGACCGGGTTGTTCACCGTCGACGAGCGCATCGAGATGCTCCGTGAGGCGACCGGCGGCTACGGAAACGTCCGGATCGAGTCGTTCCAGGGTCTGCTGGTCGACTTCTGCCGGACCGTGCAGGCGGCCGTCGTGGTCAAGGGCCTGCGGGCGGTCAGCGACTTCGACTACGAGCTCAAGATGGCACAGATGAACATCGGGCTCGCCGGCGTCGAGACCTTGTTCATGCCGACCAACCCCCTCTACTCGTTCCTCTCGTCGAGCCTCGTCAAAGAGGTGGCGAAATGGGGCGGCGACGTGTCGGCGCACGTGCCCGACCACGTCCTGGACGCGCTCCGCGACCGGCTCGCCGCGGGCGGAGTGCGCTGACCTGATCGGCGTGGTTCGATACCGGGTGCGTAGGGCTCTCGATACATAGGGCGACGCGCCGATCCGGAATGGGTGCGGTGTCGCCTCCGGGCCGCATCATTGGTGGAGCAGCCGACCGGCCGCCGGCCGAAAGATGACAGGAGAGTGCGGTGGATCCGTTCGAGCAGATCGACGAGATCATCGCGATGGTGGAGCACGCGCGTGCGGTCCCGATGTCGCGGAACAGCGCCATGGTCGAGCGCGGTCCCATGATCGCGAAGCTTGACGAGCTCCGCGCCGACCTGCCCAGCGAGCTGCGGAGGGCGGCCGCGCTGCTCGACGAGCGAGACAAGATCATGGACGCCGGCAAGCGCGAGGCCGACCGGATCATCAGCGAGGGCGAGGCCGAGCACGCCCGGCTGGTGTCGGTCAACGAGATCACGGTCAGCGCCGAGCACGAGGGCGCCCGGATCATCGCCGAGGCCCGGGCCGAGGCCCAGCGGCTGCGGGAAGAGGTCGACGACTACGTCGACACCGCGCTGGCCAACTTCGAGCAGTTCCTCACCCGCGCGCTAGCCTCGATCGAGCGTGGCCGCGACAAGATGCACGCGCTGCGCGAGATCGGCACCTTCGGCAGCGAAGAAAACGAGCGCCCGCTGCCCTTCTGACCGGTTGCGGGCCCGATTGGCCTCGGTCGACACGCCTCGGGTAACCTGGCATGTCGGCCTCGACAGGCCGGAGTCTGACTATGCCAAAAAACACGCAGCACAACCTCGACCCCCGCGCCCCGCTGGTTCTCGACACCCGAGAACTGCCCCGGCGCCCTGGTGCCATGCGCACCATCGAGCGCGTCGTCGCGGCACCGTCCGACCTCGGCCTGGAGATGATCGGTGTGCCGGAAGGCGCCGAATTGGGTCTCGATCTGCGACTCGAGTCGGTGTCCGAGGGCGTGCTCGTCTCCGGGACGGTCCACGTCCCGATCACCGGCGAGTGCGGCCGCTGCCTGCGCCCGATCAGCGACTCGGCAGACGTCCCGATCCAGGAGCTGTTCGCCTACGAGCACAGCACCACGGACGAGACGAGCGACGAGGACGAGATCGGCCGGGTCCAGGGTGATCTGATCGACCTGGAACCGGCGGTACGGGACGCGGTGGTGTTGGCTCTGCCGACCAACCCGGTGTGCCGTGCCGACTGCCCTGGGCTGTGCCCCGAGTGTGGGGGACTGCTCGACGAGCTGCCCGCTGATCACAGTCACGAGCAGGTCGACCCGCGCTGGGCGGCGCTGTCTGAACTTAACCGTGAAGGGAAGTAACTACCGTGGCCGTTCCCAAGCGCAAGATGTCGCGGAGCAACACCCGGTCGCGCCGGGCGCAGTGGAAGACCACGGCGGTCGCGACCGTGGCCTGCCCGCAGTGCAAGTCGCCGAAGCTGCCGCACGCCGCGTGCTCCGTCTGCGGCACCTACAACGGCCGTCAGGTCATCGAGGTCTGATCTCGGCGTGACGCACCCGACCCTCGGTCGGGCAGCGTCGGCGCCCGGCGACCCGGTTCCCGGACGTTCCCTGGAACCGGTCGCCGTGCGGATCGCCGTCGACCTCCTCGGCGGGGACGGAGCTCCCGCCGTCGTGGTTGACGGCGCTCTGCGGGCGTTCGCGGCTGATCCCGATCTGCGCCTGCTGCTCGTCGGCCCCGCTGAGGTGGCCGACGAGTTCATCGCTGCCGTCCCGCCCACCGCCCGCCATCGCGTGTCCGTGCGACCCCTGTGGGGAGCGGTCGGCATGGCCGACCCGCCGCAGCGTGGTGGGCGCTTCGACACCACCGTCCGCGGTGCCGCCCTGGCCGTCGCCGAGGGCGCGGCCGACGCGCTCGTCTCCGCCGGCGCCACGGGGGCCATCGTCACCGCCGCCGTGCTCAGCCTGGGCCGTTGGCCCGGCATCCGGCGCCCCCCGCTGCTCGCCACCATTCCCGCCGTCGCCGGCCCCGTGACGCTGCTCGACGTCGGCGGCTCGCTGGAGGCCCGGCCCATCACGCTGGCCGGGCACGCCCTGCTCGGAGCCGCGTACGCCGGCATCGTGCACGACATCGCCCGCCCGCGGGTCGGCCTGCTCTCCATCGGCACCGAGCCCGGCAAGGGCGACCGCGCCCGGCGGACCACCGACCCGATGCTGGCGGACCTCAAGCTCGGTGGCGACGCCCACTACGTCGGCCTGGTCGAGGGCTACGACGTCTCGTCCGGTGAGCGCGCCGACGTCGTGGTGACCGACGGCTTCACCGGAAACGTCCTGCTCAAGGGCATAGAGGGCGCCTACGCCATGGCCGGCGGACCGCCGCCGGGCCGGGCCGCTCCCCGGGCCGCCGCACTGCTCGGTGTCGGCGGCACGGTCGTGATCTGCCACGGCGGTGGGACCGCCGACGACATCGCGTCGGGCCTCGCGCTCGCCGCCACCCTGCACCGAAACCGCGCGATCACACGCATCGCGACGGCGTTGGCCGACCTGATCGAGGTGACCACATGACTCTGGACAAGCGCAGGCGACCGCCGGTCGCGCAGCTCGAAGCGGCGTTCGGCATCGGATTCGACGTCGACCTGCTGGAGCGGGCGCTGACCCACCGGTCCTACGCGTACGAGAACGGCGGGCTGCCGACCAACGAGCGCCTGGAGTTCCTCGGCGACTCGGTGCTCGGCGTCGTGATCACGACCGCCCTCTTCAACAACCACCCGGACCTGCCCGAGGGGCAGCTCGCCAAGCTGCGGGCCAGCGTGGTCAACATGCGGGCGCTCGCCGACGTGGCCCGGCGGCTCGGTCCCGGCGGGCTCGGCCCGTACCTCCTGCTCGGCAAGGGCGAGGAGACCACCGGCGGACGCGACAAGAACAGCATCCTGGCCGACACCCTCGAGGCGCTGCTCGGCGCCATCTACCTCCAGTACGGCCTGGACACCGCGGCCGTGGTGATCCACCGGCTGTTCGACCCGCTGATGGCGGAGTCCGCCGGCCGGGGAGCGGCGCTGGACTGGAAGACCAGCCTCCAGGAGCTCACCGCGACGCTGAGCCTCGGCGTGCCGGAATATCGCATCGACGAGGCCGGCCCCGACCACGCCAAGACGTTCACGGCCTGGGTCGTGGTGGCCGGCAAGCGCTACGGCGGCGCCGACGGCCGCAGCAAGAAGGAGGCCGAGCAGCGGGCGGCCGAGTCCGCCTGGCGGGAGCTGTCCGATCGGGTGACGGAGAAGGTGGCCGCGCCGGCCGCCGCCGAATAGGTTTACCCGGTGCCCGAGCTACCCGAGGTCGAGACCGTCCGCAGCGGTCTGGAGAAGCACGTCGCCGACCGGCGGATCGCGTCGGTCGAGGTGCACCACCCGCGCTCGGTCCGCCGTCACCTGCCCGGCCCGCTCGACTTCGCGGGCCAGCTCGTCGGCCGCCGGGTCGTCGACGTCCGCCGCCGGGGCAAATACCTGTGGCTCCCGCTCGACAGCGGCGACGCGATCGTCGGCCACCTGGGCATGTCCGGCCAGATGCTGCTCCAGCCGGCCGACACCCCCGACGAGACCCACCTGCGGATCCGCTTCCGCTTCGACGACGGTGATCCCGAGCTGCGCTTCGTCGACCAACGCACGTTCGGCGGCCTGTCGGTCTCGTCGGGTGGTGCTTCGCTGCCGGCGGAGATCGCCCACATCGCCCGCGACCCGATCGACCCGGAGTTCTCCGACGAGGGTTTCGTGGCCGGCCTGCGCCGCCGCCGCACCGAGGTGAAGCGCGCGCTGCTCGACCAGACGCTGATCTCCGGTGTCGGCAACATCTACGCCGACGAGGCGCTGTGGCGAGCCGGCCTGCACGGCGCGCGCCCGACGGACCGCCTGACCCGGCCGGCCGCGCTGCGCCTGCTGGGACACGTCCGCGACGTGCTGCAGGAGGCGATCCGCGCGGGCGGCACGAGCTTTGACTCGCTGTACGTCGACGTCAACGGCGAGAGCGGATATTTCGAGCGAGGCCTCAACGCGTACGGGCGGGAAGGCCTGCCCTGCAACCGCTGCGGCGCGCCGATGCGCCGCGAGGCGTTCATGAACCGCTCGTCCTTCTCCTGCCCGAAGTGCCAGCCGCGACCGCGGACGGTGGCCGCGGCCCGCTGACGCGGCGGGAGCCGGCCGGCCCCCGCACACTGCGCGGCCGGCTCAGCCGGGTACGACCGCCAGGGGCCGCGGCGAGTCCGACGGCAGCCCCTGCCACGGGTTCGGCGGCCAGCGGTCGGTGACCAGGCCGAACCCGGCACCGCGCCAGGCCATCACGCGGCGCGCGTGTTCGAGCTGCCACGGCGGCACGCTGTGGATCAGGTGGCCGTCGCCGGGCAGCGCGCCCTCGCCGGTCCACTCCTGGTAGTCGTCCCAGGCACCCTCGAAGACACAGATCGGCACGCCGAGGTCGCGGTAGACCGGCTCCGGTGGCGTGCCGGGGTTGAGCACCGTCGCGAACAGGCCGGCCCGGCGGGCGACCCGCACCGCCAACGCCACCGGACCCATGCCGAACGCGCCGGTCGGGCACCGGTCGAGGAAGACGCCCGACATCGGGTACGCGCTCCAGCGGTCGACGTCGTCGAGGATGTCGGCGATCGGCCGCGCCGAGTAGCCCAGGTCGACGTAGCCCAGCATCGGCACCCCCTCCCGGGCGAGCCGCGCCGTCGCCGAGAGGTAGGACTCGTCGGGCGCGACACCCGGCCCGTCCTGCACGTTGACGATCACGGTGGTGCCGACCAGCGCGTCCGGGTCCCAGGCCTGCGGGTCCTCGTGCGGATGCACGTAGAGCGGCACCAGCCTGGTGGGCGCCGGACCGGCGGTGGAGGCGCCGGGTACCCGGCGAGGCAGCTCGATCATCGGTAGCTCCCGGAATGGAAGACGGTGTGTGCGGTGGCGGCGATGCCGAGCACCGACGTCGCGGCCAGGCCGGCCACCGTCGCGGGCAACAACACCTGGATCAACGAGTCGGCGTTGCCGGTCGGCACGGCCACCAGCCAACCCGCTACCGGCACCGCCGCGAAGGCGACCGGGGCCAGCGCCA
The DNA here is from genome assembly GCF_040676915.1 of Asanoa sp. NPDC049475. Taxonomy (NCBI): domain Bacteria; kingdom Bacillati; phylum Actinomycetota; class Actinomycetes; order Micromonosporales; family Micromonosporaceae; genus Asanoa; species Asanoa sp. NPDC049475. The sequence goes on from NZ_JBFAPY010000014.1 coordinate 75,827, forward strand.
GCAGCGCCGCCAGCATCAGCCGGCCGCGGGTGGCCAGCAGCAGGGTCGCCGCCCAGGCGCCGGCCAGCAGCGCGCCGGCCGCGGCCGACAGCACGAGCGCGCGGGCGTCCGGGTGGCGGGACAGCTCGTACGGCAGCCGGAACGCGGCGACCACCAGCGCGGCCCCGATCGCCAGCGGCGGCACGAGAGCGGCCAGGGTGGCGACGCCGAGGGCGCGCAGGTGGCGGCGGTAGGCGGCGACGTCGTCGTAGAGGTCCAGCCCCTCGGCGGCGCCGGCGGCGTGCCAGCCGACGAACAGCTCGATCAGCGGCACGGCCAGCAACAGCGGGACCGCGGCGGCTCCCTGCTCAAGCCGCCAGACCAGCAGGAACGATCCTGCCTGGCCGGCTCCGACAAGGGCGTACGCGACCACCGCGCCGACCGGCGTCCGCACCGGCACCCGGGCGCCGGGTGCGTCGCGGCGCAACGCCGGGGCGAAGGCGCGGGCGGCGGCGAGCCCGATCGCCGCGCCGAGCGCCCAGGCCGGCACCACTCCGGCCAGCAGCGCGAGGCTGACCAGCCACACCGGCGCCGACCAGCGCAGCACCGCGCCGACCCGGTTCCCGACCAGGGCGGCCGCGATCGTGGCGAAGGCGACGAGCTCGACACCGCAGACGGCGTACGCGACGACGCGCGAACCGACCAGCCAGCTCGGGCCCAGGGCGATCGCGCCGCCGCAGCCGGCCGCACCGACCAGCAGGCCCAGCCCCAGCCGGCGCAGCGCCGCCCCGGTCGCACCCCGCCCGGCTCGCGCGGACCCGGCGCAGGCCAGCGCCTGACCCCCGGACCAGCCGAGCACCAGCGTCACCGCGAGCAGCGGCCAGCCGACCCGGTCGAGCGTCGCGCCCGAGGCGATCGCGGCGAGCGCCGGCGTCAGGAACAGCGCCGCCCGGGCCAGCGCGGCGCGGGCGAACGGGGCGCGGGCGGGCGGGTGCGCACCCGGCCGGCCGCGCCGCGCCCAGAGCTGGGCCAGCACCGCCTCGCCGAGCGCGAACACGGTCGGCACGCCGTACCTCACCTGCGCCTGCCTGTCGCTGATGCCGGCCGCCTCGATGGTCGCGACCAGCTCCTCGACGTCGACCACCACCACGTTGCCGGCGAACCGCTCGGCCAGGTCGGCGATCGACCGCGGCGGCGGACCGACCGGCCCGATCGTGGGTGCGCTCATGCCGCCGCCACCGCCCGGACGTCGGTGTAGAGCGCGCGGTACGCGGCCAGCATCCGGTCGACGGTGAAATGCGCGAGCGCCCGGTCGCGGCCGTGCGCGCCGAGGGTCCGCCGCCGCTCCCCGTCGCCCAGCAGCTCCAGGCAGGCGTGGCCGAAGGCGACCGGGTCTCCGGGCGGCACGATCAGCCCGGTGCCGCCGACGACCTCGGGCACACCGCCGACGTCGGTGCTGACCGTCGGCCGGCCGCACATCATCGCCTCGATGATCGTGTAGGGGAGGCCCTCCGAGATGCTCGAGAGGGCGACGACGTGACCGTCCGCGTAGGCCTCCCGGCTGCACGTCACCGGTCCGGACAGGTCGACCGCGTCGCGCAGGCCCAGCCGTTCGATCAGGGCGAGACAGCTCGCGGCATAGTCCCGGCCGGTCTCCGGCACCGGGCCGGCCAGCCGCAGCCGGGCCAGCGGTTCCGCGTCGCGGATCGTACGCATCGCCCGGATCAGCGTGTGCAGGTCCTTGAGCGGGTCGATGCGCCCGACCCAGGTGACCGTCGGCACGGTCGGCTCGGTGGCCAGCGGCGGGTAGCGCAACGGCTCGACCCCGTTGGGCACCACCACGACCTTGGCGGGGTGGGCGCCGAGCCGCAGCTCCCAGCGCTGGTTGAAACGGCTGACCGCGGCGACGAGCGCGGCCTCCTCGTAGCCGAGCCGGGCCAGCGCGCGGTAGAAGCGCAGCACCACGGTCTTGACCGCGAGCGGCATCCCGGCGCCGTGCTCCAGATAGCGTTCGCGCAGGTAGACGCCGTGTTCGGTGAGCAGGTAGGGCGTGCCGGCGCGCCACTTGGCGGCCAGCGCGACCAGCACCGGCAGGCCGGCGGCGGCCGGGTGACAGAGATCCACCTTCGGGGTGCGGCAGGCCAGCGGGCGCACGGCGTGCTCGAGCAGCACGGCGGCGGAGCGGGCGTCGCGCAGGGAGAGGCGCGGCAGCGCGGGTCGCCCTGCGGCCGGCGCGGCGGAGGCCTGCCAGGCGTCGAGCAGCACCTCGGGCAGCTCCGTGCCGAACAGCGGGTGCGTGCCGTCGCCGGACAGCTCGGTCAGCCGGCGCAGCCCGTCGGCGAACATGCCGGCGCTGTGCGGGTCGTCGCCGAGCAGCCCACGGCAGAGCAGCACGGCCGCGGCGGACGCGGCGCGCCGGCGGCGGTGCCGGGCGATCCCGCCCGATACGGTGACGGGTCGATCCCATACGGGGTACGTGTCGACCGCGGTGACGGAGCGTGGCACCGGGTAGGCGGGCTCGCGCCGCCCGCCGTGTCCGGTGAGCGCGACGACGTGGAACTCGTGCCCGTCGAGCCCGTTGAGGAGCTGGTGGCACCAGGTGCCGACGCCTCCGGGCGCGTACGGGTAGGTGCCTTCGTTGATCAGTGCGACGCGCACGACGGGACTCCGTGCGCCGCGGCGGCGGCGGTCTGGGTCATGCAGAAGGCAACGACCCACCGCCGCGCCGAAGGGCGGCCTGTCGACTTGAAGACAATCGGATTACTTCACAGCGCCACCTGCGTGGCCTGCGATCAGGCCACCGATCCGAACATCTGTGTCCAGTACGGGCTCCCGTCGCTCGCCTTCGCCAGCCCGACACCGATCGCCTTGGCGTCGCAGTTGAGGATGTTGGCGCGGTGACCGGGGCTGTTCATCCAGCCGTCCATGACCGCGGCGGCGTTGCGGTAGCCCATGGCGACGTTCTCGCCGATGGCGAAGTTGTAGCCGGCGGCCTCGGAGCGGTCCCACGGCGAGCTGCCGTTGCTGCCGTCGTGCGACATCGTGTTGTGCTCGGCCTGATCGACGCTGTGCAGCTGGGCGGCCTTGGTGAGCTTGGCGTTGACGGTGACGGCGCCGCAGCCGTTCATCGCCCGCTGCTTGTTGGTCTCAGCCACGACCTTGGCCTGCTCGGTGCCGCCGGCGCCGCTGGTCGAGACGGTGCTGCCGCCGCTGCTGGTGGTTGACCGCTTGGTCGGCGACGACGTGGTCTTCTTCGGCGTGGGGGAGGCCTTGCGAAGAGTCCGCTTGGGCGACGGCGGAGCGGTGGGGCTGGCCTCGACCGGCGTCGGCGACGGCTCGGACAGCGTTTCGTCGCCGTAGGCGTCGCCGTCCGGGCCGTCCTCGCCACCGCTGGTGTCGGCGTCGAAGGCGCTGTCGCCCGGGCCGGCGATGGCGCCCTTGGTGGAACTGTTGGAGGTGCCGATAAAGCTCGATGGCAACAGCGCCGCGCCGGCGCCTAGGCCGCCTAAAATGATCATTACTACGAAGGCCAGGCCGAGGGGGCCGAAATTACGCCGAGAGTTCCGGTGCTTTCCGGTGTCGGCGTGCTCGGTGTCCTGCACTCGGTCCCTCCAAACGCGACCCCTTTTGGGTCGAACCTGTTGCATCAAGCCGCTCGGGACGCTATACGTGACCTGCTGAATCGGGCAATCTGCCTAAGGAATTCCTAAGGCTTTCTTGTTGCGCTTGACGAACGCGGGTCGCAGGCGGAACATGGAGGTGTCGCCAGTCGCGCCCGATCGTGCCCACTTGTGCCCGTGGGCAGACGTCGCGAGGCATTGGGCGCGCGTTGGCCGGCCATTTCCGGCTGCGCTTTACAAGGAGACGATATGGCGAAGGCCCTCTACGGCCACGTGGGTTCGGCGCCCGACCGGCGTCTGCTCGACGAGGTCACCCGATTGCGTGCCCGAGTTCAGGCGCTCGAGTTCGAGATCACCAGGTTGCGTGCCGAAAACGACCGGCTCGCGGCGGCGGCCGCCGAGGCGGACGGTCTGCTCCGGCTCCCGGAGCCCGCACTCACCTGATCTCGACAGTCGGCACCCGCCGGCTCGCGTGACCCGCACGCACCACCAGAAGCGCGCCGCCACTCATGTGTCGGCGCGCAGCTTTTTGCCCTGCTGCCTTGCAGTACTCAGCCTTGCAGTACTCAGCCGTCGCGATGCTGCCGCCTCGCGACGCCTTCCGGTCGTTCGGCGTGTCGCCGGCATCACCCGCACGGTGGACCCATACTGCCGGGAAGCAACCGGACCGGCGAAAGCCGGCCGGGATACGCTTGGCCCGGAAGACGCCGGGCCGCGAGCGGTGTCCCGCCGGCCCCGAACCTGGTGGCCAACGCCGGGACACCAACGAGCGCGGCAGACCGGGAACGCAAGGCCGAGGCGCCGGAGGCGTCCAGGTGGCGCGGACCGGGGCACGAGACCGGATGGTGGCGGAGGCGCGAAAGCTACTCGGTGGCCGAGGAACCATGGCCGTGGGCGCGACAGCGTCGCGGCGGCAGAGGATCTGCACGACAGCTGGATACCCACGTGAGCCCCGACGGCGGGCCGTCGGACGAGGATTCGATTAGGTGCATCTCAAGAGCTTGACCGTGAAGGGCTTCAAGTCCTTCGCCTCCGCGACGACGTTGCGGCTGGAGCCGGGCATCACCTGCGTCGTGGGGCCCAACGGCTCTGGCAAGTCCAACGTGGTCGACGCGATCTCCTGGGTGCTCGGCGAGCAGGGCGCCAAGGCTCTGCGCGGCGGCAAGATGGAAGACGTGATCTTCGCCGGTACGGCCGGCCGTGCGCCGCTGGGTCGCGCCGAGGTCACTCTGACGATCGACAACCAGGACGGTGCGCTGCCGATCGACTACACCGAGGTGTCGATCACTCGGCGGATGTTCCGGTCCGGTGAGAGCGAATACGAGATCAACGGCAACTCGTGCCGCCTGCTCGACATCCAGGAGCTGCTCAGCGACTCCGGCATCGGCCGGGAGATGCACGTCATCGTCGGCCAGGGGCAGCTCGACGCCGTGCTGCACGCGAAGCCGGAGGACCGCCGCGCGTTCATCGAGGAGGCGGCCGGCGTCCTCAAGCACCGCAAGCGCAAAGAGAAGGCGCTGCGGAAGCTCGACGCGATGCAGACCAACCTCAACCGGCTCACGGACCTGACCGCCGAGCTCCGCCGTCAGCTCAAGCCGCTGGGCCGGCAGGCCGAGGTGGCCCGGCGCGCGGCCGGCATCCAGTCCGACCTGCGTGACGCCCGGCTCCGGCTGCTCGCCGACGACCTGTTCACGCTGCGCACCACCCTCGACAAGGAGATCGCCGACGAGGCGGCCCTGCGCGAGCGGCGCGAGTACGTCGAGGACGAGCACGAGCAGGTCCAGCGCCGCCTGACCCAGCTCGAGGCCGCCCTGGCCGAGGACGCGCCACTGCTCGCGGCCGCCCAGGACGCCTGGTACAAGCTGTCCGCCCTCCAGGAGCGCTTCCGGTCGACCGAACAACTGGCCAGCGAGCGCCTGCGCCACCTGAGCGCCACCCCCGACGACGAGCGTCCCGGGCGTGACCCCGACGAGCTGGCCGCCGAGTCCGAGCGCATAAGGCAACAGGAGGACACGCTCCGGGCCGCGCTCAAGGACGACCAGACCCACCTCGCCGAGGCGGTCGAGTCCCGGCAGGCGCTCGAGCGCCAGCTCGCCGCGGCCGAGCAGGCGCTGCGCGCGGCGGCCAAGGCGATCGCCGACCGCCGCGAAGGGCTGGCCAAGCTCACCGGCCAGGTCAACGCCGCCCGCGCCCGGAGCAACAGCGGCTCCGAGGAGATCGAACGGCTGGCCGCGGCTCACGCCGACGCGCAGGCCCGCGCGCAGCGTGCGCAGGCCGAGGTCGACGCGGTCGCGGCGGAGTCGTCGGAGGCCGACCTGGCCGACGCCGACCTGGACGCCCGGCACGACGAGGCGGTGGCCGCGCACGAGGTGGCCGCGGCCGAGGTACGCGAGCTGACCAACCGGGAGCGGGTCGCCGAGAAGGACGCGGCGACCTGGAAGGCGCGCGAGGAGGCGCTCTCGCTCGGCCTGCGGCGCAAGGACGGCGCCGGAGCGCTGCTGAGCCGGGCCGACCAGGTGCCCGGCCTGCTCGGCAGCCTGGCCGGCATGCTGACCGTCGAGCCGGGCCACGAGGCGGCCCTGGCCGCCGCGCTCGGCGTGCTCGCCGACGCGGTCGCGGTCGCCGGCGTGGACGAGGCCGCCGAGGCGATGCGCTACCTCAAGATCCAGGACGCCGGTCGCGCGTCGCTGCTGGTCGGCACGCCGGCCGGCCCGGGCATGATCGGCTCGCCGGACGCGCTGCGGCCGTCACTGCCGGAGGGTGCGCGCTGGGCGCCGGACGTGGTCCGCTGCGACGAGCGCATCCGGCCGGCCGTGCACTGGGCGCTCCGCGACGTGATCCTGACCAGCGGCCTGGAGCAGGCGACCCGCGCGGTGGCCGACAACCCGCAGCTGCGCGCGGTCACCCCGGATGGCGACGTCGTCGGCGCGTACGCCGCTGCTGGTGGCTCGGCCAAGGCCCAGAGCTTCATCGAGCTGCAGGCGGCGGTCGACGAGGCGGCGGCCAACCGGTCCAGCGCCGAGGAGCAGATCGAGCAGCTCCGCACGCAGCTCGCGACCGCGCGCGCCGCCGTCGCGAGCCGTAAGGAGGCCGTGCAGGTCACCGAGCGGGAGAAGCGGGCCGCCGAGGGGCAGCGCAACGCCGCCGCCCGCCGGCTCGCCGAGCTCGGTGCCGCCGCCCGATCCGCGGCTGCGGAGACCGAGCGTCTCGGCGCTTCCCGCGCCCGGGCGCAGGAGGCCCGCGATCGGGACCTGACCGCGCTGGCCGAGCTGGAGACCCGGCTCGAGCTGGCGGAGACCACCCCGATCGACGAGGAGCCGTCGACCGAGGAGCGCGATCAGCTCGCCGCGATGGTGCCACAGGCACGGCAGAACGAGATGGAGGTGCGGCTGTCGGTCCGCACCGCCGAGGAGCGGGTCGCGTCGATCGCCGGCCGCGCCGAGTCGCTGGCCCGCCAGGCCGCCGCCGAGCGCGCCGCCCGCGAGCGCACGGCCGCCCGCAAGGCCGCCCGGGTGCGCGGCGCCGGCATCGCCCGCGCCGTCGAGATCGGCGCCCGCGAGGCGCTGGCCCGGGTCGCGGTCTCGCTGGCCGCCGCCGAGGAGACCCGCGACGCCGTGGCCTCGGCCCGGTCCGCGCGGGAGGCCGAGTTCCAGGAGGTACGCGCGGCGGCCAAGCGGCTCGCCAGCGACCTGGAGCGGCTGACCAGCGCCGTGCACCGCGACGAGGTGGCCCGGGCCGAGCAGCGGATGCGGATCGAGCAGCTAGAGATCAAGGCCGCCGAGGACTTCTCGCTCGACGTCGAGACGCTGGTCGCCGAGTACGGCCCGGCGCAGCCCGTACCCCCGACGCAGGTCGCTCTGGCCGCGGCCGCCGCGGCGGGTGAGCCGGAGCCCGAAGCGCTGCCCTACGACCGGCCGACCCAGGAGAAGCGGGCCGCGAAGGCGGAACGCGAGCTGGCTTTGCTCGGCAAGGTCAACCCACTGGCGCTGGAGGAGTTCGCGGCGCTCGAGGAGCGGTTCAAGTTCCTGTCGGACCAGCTCGAGGACCTCAAGAACACCCGGCGTGACCTGCTGACCGTGGTCAAGGACGTGGACGACCGCATCCTCGAGGTGTTCACCAACGCGTATCACGACACGGCCCGCGAGTTCGAGCAGGTCTTCACGGTGCTGTTCCCCGGCGGCGAGGGTCGCCTGGTGCTCACCGATCCCGAGGACATGCTGACCACGGGCGTCGAGGTCGAGGCCCGCCCGCCGGGCAAGAAGATCAAGCGCCTGTCGCTGCTGTCGGGTGGCGAGCGCTCACTGACTGCGGTCGCCATGCTGGTCGCGATCTTCCGTGCCCGGCCCAGCCCGTTCTACATCATGGACGAGGTCGAGGCGGCGCTGGACGACGTCAACCTCGGCCGACTGATCACGCTGATGGCCCAGCTTCGCGAGAAGAGCCAGCTGATCATCATCACCCACCAGAAGCGCACCATGGAGGTCGCTGACGCCTTGTACGGCGTGACCATGCGCAACGGCGTGACCGAAGTGATCAGCCAGCGGCTAGCCAGCGAGGAGGACTGATGCGGCCCAAGGCGACCGCGCTGCTGGTCGACCTGGACGGCACCCTGCGCCGCTGGGACCCGGCCGTGATCCACGGCATCGAGGCGGCGCACGACCTCAAGCCGGGCGCGCTGTACCGGGCCGCGCTCGACTGGTCCCGGCTCATGCCGGCGATCATCGGCGAGATCACCCACGACGAGTGGGCCGACCTGATCGCCGCGGACCTCGCGGAGCAGACCGGCGACCCGGACCGGTCGCGGGCGGCGGTCAAGGAGTGGGAGCAGTACCGGGGCACCGTCGAGCCCGGCCTGCTCCAGCTGATCCGCGACGCCCGCGCGGCCGGCATCAAGGTCGGCCTGGCCACCAACGCCACCGACCTGCTGCCGGCGGACCTGCGCACGCTGGGCCTGGCGGACGAGTTCGACGCGGTTATCAACTCCTCGGAGCTGCGCATCCCGAAGCCGGCCCCCGAGTATTTCGGGGCGGCCTGCCTGGCCCTGCACACGCCGCCGCGCAACGTGCTCTTCGTCGACGACAGCGAGCGCTTCGTCCTGGGGGCGCGGGCGGCGGGGCTGGCCGCCTACCGCTGGACCGGACCGGCCGACATTCCCTATATCCGAGCGGCACTCAATCTGGCATAGCGGCATGCATGCGATCATGCATGCCGTGCACTACCCTCATCGATATGGGCAAGACCACGATCAGCGTTGAGACCCGCACGCGCGACCGACTATCGGCCTGGGCTGCCAAACACGGTCGAGCGATGGGGGAGGAGATTGAGGTGTTGCTGGATATCGCTGAGCACCATGAGTTCTGGGAGCAAGTCTCGCGCGGCTATGCCAACGGCTATGCCGGTGGCGACGATGATGAGTTCCCTGAGTATGCCCACTTGGGGCCGGTCGGGCCGATCCCGCCGCCCCCTGACATGGTCGACGACATTCCGCCGACCATTCACGACCGGTGAGGGCGGGCGCCCTCTACATCGCTGACCTGGGTGTGGCCCGGGTCCGCGGTGCGGAGCAGGGTGGCCTTCGGCCCGTTCTGGTTGTTCACAGTCATGACTATGCGCGCATACCTAACCTCGCGCTGGTCTGTCCATTGACGACGAGGGATCGCGACGTGCCCAACCACGTTGCGGTGTTGCCTGACGCGGGCAACGGTCTGTCGGCGCCCTCCTTCGTGATGACGGAGCAGGTTCGCGCGATAGATACGCGGTTCATCCGCAAGCACGTCGGCAACGTGGCCGCCGACCTGCTCGCCGAAGTGCTGAAGGTTCTGACAGAGCGGTTGATCGCCCGGCGCTGAGGAGCGTCAGTCGCCGGTTTTGCCGTCCAGGCGTTCGCGTAGCAGGTCCGCGTGGCCGTTGTGGCGGGCGTACTCCTCGATCATGTGGGTGTAGACCCAGCGCAGGTTGATCGTGCGGTCTCGGGTCGTCTCGAAGGTGTGGTCCAGCGGGAGGTCAGCCACGAGCGCGTCGGCCTTGGCGCACTCCGCGCGGAAGGTCGCGAAGTCCGCCTCGGCCGACGACGCGGTGCCGTCGTTGAAGTCGCCGTCCAGGTTGTCGTCGCTGTAGAAGAGGCTCTCGTGCGGTGCGCCCGCAGCCCGGTGGAACCAGCTGCGCTCCACCGCTGCCATGTGCCGCACCAGGCCGAGCAGGCTCAGCGTCGACGGCTCGACCGTCCGCCGGGTCAGTTCCTCGCCGCTCAGGCCCCGGCACTTCCAGAGGAGCGTGTCGCGGTGCCAGTCGAGCCAGCCCTGGAGCATGGTGCGCTCGTCGGCGACGTAGGGCTCGGTGCGGCGTTCGATGTCAGGGGCAACCCAGGTCATCGGGGCATCATGCCGGTTCGTTGGCCGGCACGCCGCCCGGTTTCTGGGCCGGCAGCATTGGCTCCGTCGCAACCGGCTCGGTCAGGGGCAGCGAGGCGACCCGGGCCAGCTCGCCGTCCGGTCGGGTGCCTTCGATGGTGACCGCCGCCGACACTCCCGACAGCGAGAGCGTGCTGACCGCGTTGCCGAAGTAGGGGCCGGCCAGCTTGCGCCACCCGATGCTGTTCTTGCGTACCCGGGCCGTCTTCGCCAGTGCGCGCACCAGCGCCGACGGCCCCCGCCACCAGCCCAGCGTCATCACCGGCTTCATCACGGCCGGCACCGCGTTGTGGATCGGGGAGCAGGTCAGCTGGTGCACCGGCGTGGTCACGTCGGCGTCGCGGAAGCGGACCCGCGCCACATACGAATGGTGTACGTCGCCGGAGAGCACGTTGATCGACGCCGGTGCCGGGTAGGCCGGGCCGGCACCGACGCGCTCGCCGCCGGACGTGCGTGGGCCGGATCCGATCCGGGCGAACAGCTCGGCCAGGTCCTCGAACGAGCGCTGGAACGCCGCCCAGTGCTCCAGGTCAACCGCGCGGCGCACCTTCTCGGCCGCGTTGGCCACGAAGCCGCGGTCCGAGGCGGCCAGGCGCTCGTTCCACGCCTCCAGGTGGTGGATGCCGTGCGGGAGCAGCCACGGCAGCGACGAGCCGACCACCAGGTGGTCGTAGTCGCCGTGGGCCTGGTCGAGGAACCACGACCACTCGCCGGGCGGCAGCATGGCGCGGCTGTCGGGGTCGAGCACCCGGCTGCACCGGTTGTCGAGCACGACCAGCCGGGTCCGGCCCAGGTCGACCCGGTAGGACCACTGGTACTGCGTCGCCCGCCAGCGCTCGGTGTCGTGCGCGGCGTCGGCCTCCCGGTCGACCCGCTCGCCGAACTCGCGCAGGAGCTCCGTCGCATCGGAAGCGCCGACCACCTTCGGGTAGAGCGCGTCGGTGGCGAGCTCGTCCGGGTGCAGGTTGCCCAGGTGCTGGTAGACCCAGTACGACGCCAGCCCGCTGGTGATCCGCTCGGACCACCAGGGCTGCTCGCGCGCCGCCACCCGCCAGGACGCCGACGAGTTCCAGTCGTCGATGATCTCGTGGTCGTCGAAGATCATCACGCTCGGCACGGTGGACAGCAGCCAGCGGATCTCCGGGTCGCGCCACGACTCCAGGTAGAGCTGGGTGTACTCGTGGAACGTGACGACCTGGTGCGGCGGTGCGTCGGTCAGCTTGGCCTTGCGCCGCTTGCGCTGTTTGCGCAGGAACCGGCGTACCTCCTTGGAGGTCATGTCGGCGTAGACCTGGTCGCCCAGCAGCACCAGCAGGTCGGGCCGGACCCCCTCGTCGGCCATCAACCGGCGGGAGAAGGCGTCGAGCGCGTCCGGGGGAAGTTTGTGCCCGGTCGAGCGCGGTGTCGCCTCCCGGCACGATCCGAAGACCAACTTGACCGGTTGGCCGCTGTCGTCACCCATGCGGGTGCGGATCACGCTGCCGGGGTACGCGGAGTCGGGCTCGGGCCACACCTTCTCCTCGTCGACGAACACCTCGTACGGCGTGACCGCGTCCGCCGGCAGCCCCTCGACGACGACCAGCGCGTAGTGGTGGTCGAAGGCGGTGAAGGTGGAAGCGCTACCTTCCGCACCTCCCTCCGCACGCACCGTGACGACAGCAGGCGTCGCCGTCTCGACCCAGATCGTGGCCCGGGTGTCGACGACCCGGCGGAGCACCGGACCGATCAGCAGACGTGCTGTCGACATGCGTTTCCAACCTCCAGGACGGGGGGAGTGACCGGGGACCATCCTTTCTACCCAGGGTGCCTTGGCGCCATAGCCGAAGGCGCGACACCTCACACCGGCCGCCGCATGGGTCCGCGCGCGGCATGTCAGGATTTCGGTATGGAATACGTGATCCTCGGAATCGTCTTGGCCGGCGTGCTGCTGCTGGCCGGGCTCGGCCTGCTCGTGCCCCGGATCCGCCGCCGGGCCGTGCCGCCGGCCCCGCCACGCCCGACCGGAGCGCCCGAGGAGCCCGCCGAGGAGGCGGGTGGTGTCGGCATCCTGGCGCCGGAACGCCCGACCGAGGCGCCCGAGGCGCCGGCGCCTCCCACGATCGAGACCCCGGCGCCCACCGCCGGCCGGCTGATCCGGCTGCGCGGGCGACTCTCCCGCTCACAGAACGTGTTCGGCAAGGGCCTGCTGTCCGTGCTCTCCCGCGACCGGCTCGACGACGACGCCTGGGAGGAGATCGAGGACAGCCTGATCGGCGCCGACGTCGGTGTCGAGGCGACCCGGGAGATCGTCGACCGGCTCCGCGAGCGCACCAAGGTGCTCGGCACCCGCACCCCCAGCGAGCTGCGCGGGCTGCTGTCGGCCGAGCTCATCGAGGCGCTGGACCCCGGGCTCGACCGCTCGCTCAAGGTCAGCGGGAAGCCGTCCGTGCTGATGGTCGTCGGCGTCAACGGCTCCGGCAAGACCACCACCTGCGGCAAGATCGCCCGGGTGCTGATCGCCGACGGGCACACCGTGCTGCTGGGCGCCGCCGACACGTTCCGGGCCGCCGCCGCCGAGCAGTTGGCCACCTGGGCCGGTCGTGTCGGCGCCGAGGTGGTCCGCGGCCCCGAGGGTGCCGACCCGGCCAGCGTCGCGTTCGACGCGGTCAAGAGGGGCGTCGACACCGGTGTCGACACCGTGCTGGTAGACACCGCGGGTCGCCTCCAGAACAAGGTCGGCCTGATGGACGAGCTCAGCAAGGTCAAGCGGGTGGTCGAGAAGCACGGCCCGGTCGACGAGACGCTGCTCGTGCTCGACGCCACGACCGGCCAGAACGGGCTGGAGCAGGCCCGGGTGTTCACCGAGGTGGTCGACGTGACCGGCGTGGTGCTGACCAAGCTCGATGGCACCGCCAAGGGCGGTATCGTCATCGCCGTGCAGCGCAAGCTGGGCATCCCGGTCAAGCTCGTCGGTCTCGGCGAGGGTCCGGACGATCTCGCCCCCTTCGAGCCGGCCGCCTTCGTCGACGCGCTTGTTGGCACGGACGCGTAACCTCGGGTGACCTACCAGCCGCAGGCCTCCGGACTCGGGAGACCGTACGTGACGCAGCAGGAAGTTCCTCTTCGCGGGGGAAACGTCAGCACCGTCGTGCGCGTCGGTGACACGGTTCGGCGCAACGCCGGGCCGTGGACCCCCTCTGTGCACGCCCTGCTGCGTCACCTGGAATATGTCGGTTTTACCGGGTCGCCACGGGTGCTCGGCATGGACGAGCGCAACCGCGAGGTGCTCTCGTACCTCGAGGGCGAGTGCGGCGAGTACCCGCTGGCGCCGCACTGGGTCACCGACGAGGCGCTGATCACGGTCGCGACGATGCTGCGGATGTTCCACGACGCGCAGTACGGCTTCGCGCCCGAGCACAACGCGGTCTGGCGCTCGTTCGGCCCACCGCCGCCGGACACCGAGGTGATCTGCCACCACGACGCCGCGCCGCACAACGTGATCTGGCGCCCGGACGGCACGCTGGCCTTGATCGACTTCGACCTGTCGTCGCCGGGCGCGCGGATCTACGACGTCGCGTACGCGGCCTGGACCTGGGTGCCGCTCTTCTCCGACCGGGACTCCTACACGCTCGGCTGGAAGCGGCCCAACCGGCCGCAGCGGCTGCGGATGTTCGCCGACGCCTACGGGCTGATCCCGCGCGACCGGCACCGCCTGGTGCGCACGATCCGCAAGAGGATCGTCGACCACGTGGAGGGCATCCGCCGGATGGCCGCCGCCGGTGACCCGGCGTTCGTCCGGATCGTGCACAAGGGTCACCTTCGTCGGCCTATGCGCGATCTCCGCCTGCTCGACTACGAACGCCACACCTTGGAATACGCGCTGCGTTGACCGCCCGTTTCTTCACACGTACGAAACAACCCGTCACGATGCGGTAACCGACTCGCGACCTTGCGCGAAACAGCGGCCCGGGAGGCTTCCCCCCGAACCGGCTGTCGGGCGACGCTGCTCTGCCTGCCGGAGGGAGGAAACCTACCGAGAGGAGGCAGCGTGGAGATCGACACCGGGAACACCGCCTGGCTACTTCTGTCGTCCGCGCTGGTGCTGCTCATGACACCGGGTCTGGCGCTGTTCTACGGCGGCCTCAACCGGTCCAAGGGCGTACTGAACATGATGATGATGAGCTTCAGCTCGATCGGGCTCATCTCAGTGCTTTGGGTCATCTACGGCTTCACCTTGTCATTCGGCTCCAACGGCAACTCCGGCCTCAACAACGTCATCGGCAGCTTCACGCAGTACCTCGGCACCGAGACGAACTTCCTCGGTGACATCTGGGGAACGACCGGCATTCCGGTGTACGTGTTCCTCGTGTTCCAGATGATGTTCGCGGTCATCACCGTCGCACTGATCAGCGGTGCGGTATCCGACCGGATGAAGTTCGCCGGCTGGCTGCTGTTCGCGGGCGCGTGGTTCACGCTGGTCTACATCCCGGTCGCGCACTGGGTCTGGGGTGGCGGCTTCATCGGCGCCAAGATCAAAGCCTTGGACTTCGCCGGTGGTACGGCGGTGCACATCAACGCCGGTGCGGCCGCGCTCGGCCTGGCGCTGATCCTCGGCAAGCGGATCGGTTGGCCGAAGGAGAGCACCAAGCCGCACAACGTGCCGCTGGTCGCGCTCGGCGCCGGCCTGCTGTGGTTCGGCTGGTTCGGCTTCAACGCCGGCTCCGAGCTCACGGTCGACGGCACCACCGCGGTGGCGTTCCTCAACACCCAGGTCGCGACGGCGGCCGGCGTGCTCGGCTGGATCATCGTCGAGTGGATCAGGGGCGGCAAGCCGACCCTGGTCGGTGCCTCGTCCGGCGCGATCGCCGGTCTGGTCGCCATCACCCCGGCGTGTGGCTTCATCGCCCCGATCCCGGCCGTGATCGTCGGTGCCATCGCCGGTGCGGTCTGCGCCCTGGCGGTGAGCCTGAAGTACCGGCTCGGCTTCGACGACTCGCTCGACGTGGTCGGTGTCCACTTCGTCGGTGGCTGGATCGGCTCGCTGTCGATCGGCTTCTTCGCGACCACGCAGGTCAACTCGGCGATCACCGACGTGCTGGGTGCCAGCAACGGCCTCTTCTACGGCGGCGGTGCGACCCAGCTCGGCCGCCAGTTCCTCGGCAGCCTGGTCGTCACGGTCTACTCGCTGGTGCTCGCCATGGGCATCGCGTGGGTGGTCAAGAAGGTCGTCGGCCTGCGTGCCACGCCTGAGGCCGAGGTCGAGGGCATCGACGTGGCGGAGCACGCCGAGTCGGCGTACGACCTGTCGCCGGCCGGTGGCGGCGGTGCCGCCAGCGCGTTCCAGCTCGCCGGGATCACCGCGGCGAAGTCGAACAGCGACGTACCAGACGAGAAACCGGTCAGCGAGAAGGTCTCCGGCTAAGTTTTCTAGCGATGGAGGGGTTGGATATGAAGCTGGTGACCGCGGTCATCAAGCCCTACCAGCTGGACGCGGTCAAGGAGGCCCTGCACGCCCTCGGCGTGGCCGGGCTGACCGTCAGCGAGGTGCAGGGCTACGGCCGGCAGAAGGGGCACACGGAGGTCTACCGGGGTGCCGAGTACACGGTGGAGTTCCTGCCGAAGATCCGGGTCGAGGTGCTGACCGACGAGATCGACGTCGACAAGGTGGTCGACGCGGTAGTCACGGCGGCGCGTACCGGGAAGATCGGTGACGGCAAGGTCTGGGTGACGCCCGTCGAGGACGTCGTCCGGGTCCGCACCGGCGAGCGCGGCCTCGACGCGCTCTGAGTGGCATGACGACGACCAGGGGATCGGTTCCGGCTTCGGCCGGAGTCGATCCCCTGGTCGTTCCTGACGGCATCGGGGCGACCGCTCGGCTGGCCAGGGCGAGCGCCCTCGACGGCTGGCTGCGCGCCCTCTTCGCCGACGCGGTCGCCTCGGCCGCGCCCGGGCCGGCCACGGCCGAAGCGGCAGGCGTCGCGCTCGTGGCCGTCGGCGGCCTGGGGCGCCGGGAGTGCGCCCCGCACGCCGACCTCGACCTCGTGCTCCTGCACGACGGCGTGCCCGGGATGGACGAGCTGGCCGCCTCGCTCTGGTACCCGATCTGGGACGCCAGGCTCGGCCTCGACCACTCCGTGCGCACGCTCCCCGAGGCGCTGTCCGTGGCGCACGACGACGTCAAGGTCGCACTCGGGCTCCTCGACGCCCGGCACATCGCCGGCGACGAGGCTTTGACCGCACAGCTCGCGTCGGCCGCCGCCGATCAGTGGCGGCGCACCGCGATCCGGCAGCTTCCCGCGCTGCGTTCCGTGACCACGGCCCGCTGGGAGGCGCATGGCGAGCTGGCGTTCCTGCTCGAGGGCGACCTCAAGGAGGCGGCCGGCGGGCTGCGCGACGTCGGTGTGCTGCGCGGGATCGCGCGCTCCGGTGTCACCGACGCGCTGCGGCCGGCCGTCCGGGCCGCGCACCTGCGGCTGCTGGACACCCGGGACGCGCTGCACGTCACCGTGGGGCGGCGGGTCGACCGGCTTGTGGCGCAGGAGCGGGCTTCGGTGGCCGGGCTCCTGGGCCTCGACGACGGTGACGCGCTGCTGCGGCGGGTGGCGAGCGACGCGCGTACGGTCGCCAACGCCCTCGACGACGCCTGGCGGGCCGCCGACCGGGTCCGGGTGGTCCGCCGCCGCGGCGGCGACGGCAAGCCGGTGCGCCGCCCGATCGCCCGCGACGTGGTGGAGCAGGACGGCGAGCTCGTGCTGGCCCGCACCGCGATCGGTGCCCGGCCTGACCCGTCGCTGTCGCTGCGGGTCGCCGCCGCGGCCGCCACGACCCGCCTGCCCATCTCCCGGGCGACCTGCGAGTGGCTGGCCGCCTACTGCCCGCCGCTGCCGTCACCTTGGCCACCCGCGGCGCGGGCCGCGCTGGTCACCCTGCTCGGCGCCGGCAGCGGGCTCGTGCCGACCTGGGAGACCTGCGACCGGTACGGGCTGGTCGACGGCTGGCTGCCCGAGTGGGCGCGGATGCGCAGCCTGCCCCAGCACAACCCCGTGCACCGGTTCACCCTCGACCGCCACCTCGTGCAGGCGGCGGCCGAGGCGACCGGTTTCACCCGCGAGGTCGACCGGCCCGACCTGCTGCTGCTGGCCGCGTTCCTGCACGACGTCGGGAAGGGGCTGCCCGGCGACCACAGCACGGTCGGCGCGCCGGTCGCGGCCGCCGTAGCCGCGCGGATCGGGCTGCCGCCGGCCGACGTCGCGTTGATCGAGAAGCTGGTCCGGCTACACCTGCTGCTGCCCGAGGTGGCCACCCGCCGGGACCTCTCGGACCCGAAGACGATCGCCTCCGTCGCCGCGGCCGTCGGTGACGCGACCACATTGGACCTCTTGCATGGGCTGGCCCGGGCCGACGCGTTGGCCACGGGGCCGGCCGCCTGGTCCGACTGGAAGGGCCGGCTGATCGACTCGCTCGTGCGTCTCACGCACACCGCGCTGGACACCGGGGTGCTGCCCGCGCTGCCCAGCCCCGACCCGGCGCTGGTGGCGGGGCCGCTGCCGGCCGTACACCTGGACGGTGACCGGGTCGCGGTGGCCGCCGCCGACCGGCGCGGGCTGCTGGCCGCGGTGGCCGGGTGTCTCGCGCTGCACCGGCTCGACGTGTTGGGCGCCGACGTGTCCACCGTGGAGGAACGGGCGCTGGTCGAGCTCCTCACGTCTCCGCGCTATGGCGCGTCTCCGGACCCGATCGCGCTGGCCAACGACCTGCGGCGGGCGGTGGCCGGCGACGTGTCGGTGACACAGCGGCTGCGGGGCCGCGGTCGCTCGGGCGGTTCCGGGGCGCCGCCGCGGGTGGTCTGGCACCGGGACGCGGCCACCGACGCGGTCGTGCTGGAGCTTCGGGCCGCCGACTCGCCGGCGTTGCTCTACCGGGTGGCCAGCGCGCTCGACGACGCCGGCGCCTCGGTGCGGGCGGCGCGCATCTCCACGCTGGGCGGCGACGTGGTGGACGCGTTCTACCTGGTCGGCATCGGCTCGGGGGAGCAGGCCGTCGAGGAAGCCGTGCTGGCCGCCGCTGCGTCCTGAAGCGGCCCGTTTACGCGGTTTTCTACGTTCCCGGACGTACGCCGGGTGCCGCTCGTGCACTGACGCCCTTTGCCCTTCCGGCCGGCAGCGTATGGGGCATGGAACCGGTGGTGTGCGAAAAGCTGACGAAACGGTACGGCGAGGTCGTCGCCGTACAGGATCTCGATCTGTCGGTCCGGGCCGGTGAGGTCTACGGATTTCTGGGTCCCAACGGTGCGGGGAAGACGACCACCCTGCGGATGCTGCTCGGCCTTGTGCGGCCCACCAGCGGGCGGGTGCTGCTGCACGGCAAGCCGCCCGGTGACCTGTCCGGTGTCGGGGCGCTGATCGAGGGTCCGGCGTTCTATCCCTACCTGAGCGGGCGGGACAACCTGCGGGTGCTGGCCCGGTACGCCGGGGTCGACGACCGGCGGATCGACGTCGTGCTCGACCTGGTCGACCTGAGCGATCGGGCGCGGCACAAGTTCGCGACGTACTCGCTGGGCATGAAGCAGCGGCTCGGGGTCGCGGCGGCCCTGCTCAAGGACCCGCAGCTGTTGATCCTGGACGAGCCGACCAACGGGCTCGACCCGGCCGGCATGGCCGACATGCGGGCGCTGATCCGCCGACTCGGGGCGGCCGGATCGACCGTGCTGATCTCCAGTCACCTGCTCGGCGAGGTCGAGCAGATCTGCGACCGGGTCGGGATCGTCGCGCGCGGTGCGCTGGTCGCGGAGAACACCGTGGCCGAGATGCGCAGCGAGGCGGGACTGCGGATCGCGGCTGCTCCCGTCGACGACGCGGCCGCCTGGCTGCGCCTGCTGCTGGGGCCTTCGGCGGTGTCGGTCGTGGACGGGGCGTTGGACGTCACGGTCTCACCCTCCCGTGCCGCGGAGATCAACGAGTCGATGGTCAAGGCGGGGATCGCGGTCAGCGAGTTGCGTACCCGTGAACGTGATCTGGAGCAGGTCTTCCTCGAGCTCACCGGAGGCGAGAGCAATGGTCGGTAGTTTCCGCGCGGAGCTGTTGAAGCTGTCCAAGCGGCCCGCGACGTGGCTGCTGCTGGGGATCGCGTTGTCACTCGGTGCGCTGTTCGCGTACGTGATCCCGTATCTCGGTGCGACCAGCGGCACCACCGGCGCCACCGCCGA
Source organism: Asanoa sp. NPDC049475 (assembly GCF_040676915.1). Classification (NCBI taxonomy): domain Bacteria; kingdom Bacillati; phylum Actinomycetota; class Actinomycetes; order Micromonosporales; family Micromonosporaceae; genus Asanoa; species Asanoa sp. NPDC049475. The sequence goes on from NZ_JBFAPY010000014.1 coordinate 95,020, forward strand.
CCGCGGACTCGCCGCGACCCTGCCGGCGAACATCGTGGGCAACACGCTCGGCGGCTATCCGGTCTTCCTCGGCGCCCTGCTGGTGGTGCTGGGTGTGCTGTTCGTCGGTGGCGAGTACGGCTGGGGCTCCTGGAAGACCGTGCTGACCCAGGGGCCGTCGCGTACGACGGTGCTGGTCGGCAAGTTCGGCGTGCTCGCGCTCACGTCGCTCGGTTTCGTCCTGGCGATCCTCTTGATGGGGACGGTCGCGAGCGTGCTGATCGCTGTGGCCGAGGACGCCTCGATGACGTTCCCGTCGGCCTTCGACATCGTGCGGGGGATCGGTGCCGGGTGGCTGATCGCGACGATGTGGACGATGTTCGGGGCGGTGCTGGGCATCCTGCTGCGCGGCGTCGCGCTCGCGGTCGGGCTCGGTCTCGTGTGGATGCTGGCCGTGCAGAACCTGATCTCCCAGCTCGCGGCGCCGCTGCTGCCGTGGGTGGACAGCGCGCAGCGAGGGCTGCCCGGGCCGGGAGCCGGCGCGCTGGTCGCCTCGCTGGGTGCGCCCACCGGGACGCCGGGCGTGGAGGCTCTGATGGGTGGTGGGCCGGCGACGTTGGTGGTCGCGGCGTACCTGGTCTTCTTCGTGGCGCTAGGTGCGGTGGTCCTGCGCCGCCGTGACATTCTCTGACGTGTGGAGGCTGTGATGAGCTCGTCGGCCCGCCGTGGCGCTGTGCGGCGCTGGGTGGCGGACGGGCTCGTCACGGCGTTCCTGCTGCTCATCGGGATCTTCGGGTCGCATTTCGCCCAGGAGAACCAGCAGGCGACCGGGACGCTGCGGACGCCGCTGGACGCGCTGGCCTATGGGCTGATCGTCGGGGCGGCGGTCGCGACGATCGTGCGGCGACGCTGGCCGGTGAGCACGCTGGCGGTGGCCTCCGGGATGAGCGGGGCATATCTGGTCCTCGGCTATCCCTACGGTCCCATCCTGATCACGCTGGCGGTGGCCATCTACACGGTGGCCGAGGAGTTGCCGCTGCGCCGGGCGGCGTGGGTCGGGGGCGGTGCGTTCGTACTCCTGGCGCTCCATGCCTTCGTCCCCTTCACCGACCCGACCAACACGAAGTTCGGCGGGTTGCTGCCGGCGGCGGCGTTCGTGGCGGTGCCGTTCGCGATCGGGGTGACCGTCAAGGTGAGCCGGGAGGCGGTGCAGCGGTCGCGGGCCGACGAGGCGCGGCGGATCGCCGACGACGAGCGGCTGCGGGTCGCCCAGGAGGTGCACGACGTGGTCGGACACGGGCTGGCGGCGATCAACATGCAGGCGGAGATCGCGCTGCACCTCCTGCCGCGAAAGCCCGAGGAGGCGGAGGCGGCGCTGACCCGGATCAGCCTGAGCAGCAAGGCGGCGCTGGACGAGCTCCGGGTGACGCTGTCGGTGCTGCGCTCGCGCGGCGACCGTGCGCCGGTGGCCGGGCTGGCGCAGGTGCCGGCGCTGCGGGACCGGTTGGCCGAGTCCGGGTTGCCGGTGTCGCTGTCGGTGGTGGGCTCGTCCGCCGAGTTGCCGTTGGCGGTGGACCTGGCCGCGTACCGGGTGGTGCAGGAGTCGTTGACCAACGTCCTGCGGCATGCCGGAGCGGCTTCCGCGGCGGTGGTGATCACTTACCTGCCGGCGTCGGTGGTGGTCGAGGTGACGGACACGGGCCGGGGCGGGGTGGTCGGTGCTCCGGGCCATGGCCTCCAGGGGATGCGGGAGCGGGTGACGGCGTTGGGCGGCAGCTTGACGGCCGGGCCGCTGAGCGCCGGGCGGGGCTGGCGGGTGCACGCCGAGCTGCCGGTGGCGCCGGACGGGGACGGTGAGTGGAGTGTCTGACGAGATCTCGGTGCTGATCGCCGACGACCAGGACCTGGTGCGGATCGGCCTGCGGTCGCTGGTCGAGGCGGAAGACGGCATGCGGGTGGTCGGCGAGGCGGCCGACGGCTTGGAAGTGGTGGCGACCGCGGCTTCGACGTCGCCCTCGATCGTGCTGATGGACGTGCGCATGCCGGGCATCGACGGCATCGAAGCCACGCGGCGGATCGTGGCGGATCCCGCGCTGGAACACACCCGGGTGATCGTGCTGACGACCTTCGAGCTGGACGAGTACGTCTTCGACGCGTTGCGGAACGGGGCCAGCGGCTTCCTGACGAAGGACACGAAGCCGGCGGAACTGCTGCGGGCGATCCGGCTGGTGGCGGCGGGGGAGGCGCTGCTGTCGCCGTCGGTGACGCGGCGGGTGGTCCGGGAGTTCTCGACGCGACCGTCACGCACGTTGAAGCCGCATCCGCAGCTGAGCACCCTGACTGACCGCGAGCGGGAGATCGTAGGCCTGGTCGGCGAAGGCCTGTCGAACGAGGAGATCGCCGCGCGGCTGGTGGTCTCGCCCGCGACGGCCCGAACGCACGTCAGCCGCGCGATGATCAAACTGGGCGCGCGGGACCGCGCACAGTTGGTGGTCTTCGCCTATCAGTCGGGGTTGGTCGCGCTCTGAGCGTTCACCTCCCCGAGCTGTGCCCAGGTGAGCACCCGGGTCGCACGCAGGGTGTTCCAGCGGCTGGGTAGGCCGTCGCCCGGCTCCATGGCGAAGAAGACCTCGCCCGGGTGGGTGTTCTCCAGCAGCCAGGTGCCGTCTGGCTGTCGCTTGCGCCGCACCAGGTCGACGGCCTCGCGGATGCGTGCGTCGGGCGGTTGCGCGGTGGCCCGGAAATAGTCGAGCGCGCGGAGCACGTCGTAGTGCCAGCGGAACGGGAACGAGAAGCTCAGCCAGTCGTCGTCGACCACGGCGCCGGTGCTCTTGCGTCGGAACAGGCCACGTTCGAGGAGGTATTCCTCACCGCGCCGGAGGGCCGCGTCGACGTCGAGCGCGCCGCCGGCCTGCTGGTAGGTGAGCAGGCCGTCGAGCACGTTGATCGTGCTGGCGAAGGACGAGACCTCGGCGCCGTTCTCCAGCTCGCAGTTCCAGCCGCCGTCCGGGTATTGCTCCCGGAGTAGTCGTTCGACGATGCCGTCGACGGGCTGCCCGAAATAAGCGCCGATCCGCACCGTGCGCCCGTTGATGCAGGCCTCGACCTCACCGTCGAAGAAGGGCTGGCCGTCGTGCTCCCACCTGACCGTGTCGCGCACGTCGGTGATGGCCTGGCGGACCTGTTCGTCGGCGGGGTCGACGCCGAGCTCGACCAGCACGTCGAGCGTGGGAAGTGTCGAGATCCATGGTTGGCCGGCGCCGCCGTCGAGCGAGGGCTGGTCGGCCGCGCCGGCGCCGTCGTCAGGCAATCGCTTATCGGCTGTGTCGGCGTCCGGCCCGGGGAAGCACGCGCCGCCCGCCCACCCGCCGCCGTGGTCGCGCTGCGCCAGTAGTCGGGCTCCCCAGCCTTCGCGGGCCACTCTGGCTCGCTCCGCGGCGACGACCTGCGGAGGGGCGCCGGCTAGGTCGCGCAGCACCTGCCAGCGAATCGCCGGGTCACTGTCGAGCAGCCAGTCCATGGCGGTCATAGGCGGAGGTTAATCGAGCACTCCGACAACTCTCGTCCCGCGCGTGTCGGGCCGACACGCCGGGGGTTGATGGCGGGGTGAGGACGACCGGCGGCGGACCTGGCAAGCGACGCGTCAGCGAGCGATCCCCGGCGGGAGCGACGGTCGCGCCCGCGGCGGACCCGGGGAAGCCGCTGGGCGTTGTTCTTGATCGTCGGTCTGCCGGCCGTCTGCTCGGCGTTCCTGTCGGTCGTCGGTGTCCCGGCCTTCTGCTTGGCGTTGTTCTTGGTTGTCGGTCACCCGGCGGTTGGTGGATCGGCCGAAGCGGGCTGCGCCGGATACCCTAACGAGGGCTCTCATGGCCTGCTTCGCCCACAGAACTATGACAAACGGGATGTTTACGTGTTCGACACCCTGAGCGACCGCCTCAACGGGATCTTCACCAAGCTCCGTGGCAAGGGGCGGCTGACCGATGCCGATATCGACGCTACGGCGCGCGAGATTCGGTTGGCGCTGCTCGAGGCCGATGTGGCGCTGCCGGTGGTTCGTGCGTTCATCGCGCGGATCAAGGAGCGGGCGCGTGGGTCCGAGGTCTCGCAGGCGCTGAACCCCGCGCAGCAGGTCATCAAGATCGTGCACGAAGAGCTGGTCAACGTGCTGGGTGGCGACACCCGGCGCTTGCAGCTCGCGAAGCAGCCGCCTTCCGTGATCATGCTCGCCGGTCTCCAGGGTTCCGGTAAGACGACCCTTGCCGGCAAGCTGGCTCGCTTCCTGGCGGGGCAGGGGCACCAGCCGCTGCTCGTCGCGGCCGACCTTCAGCGGCCCAACGCGGTCACGCAGCTTCAGGTGCTCGGCGAGCGGGCCGGCGTCGAGGTGTTCGCGCCCGAGCCGGGCAACGGGGTGGGCGACCCCGTCGACGTGGCGCGGGCGTCGATCGACCACGCGAAGCGGGTGGCGCGCGACATCGTCATCGTCGACACCGCCGGCCGGCTGGGCATCGACGCCGAGATGATGGCGCAGGCCGCCAACATCCGTGACGCGGTCGACCCTGACGAGGTGCTGTTCGTCATCGACGCCATGGTCGGTCAGGACGCGGTCAACACCGCCGAGGCCTTCCGCGACGGTGTCGGCATCACCGGTGTCGTGCTGTCCAAGCTGGACGGTGACGCCCGCGGTGGTGCGGCGCTCTCGGTGCGCGAGGTGACCGGGCAGCCGATCCTGTTCGCGTCCACGGGCGAGAAGCTCGAGGACTTCGACATCTTCCACCCCGACCGGATGGCGAGCCGCATCCTCGGCATGGGTGACGTGCTCACGCTGATCGAGCAGGCCGAGCAGGCCTTCGACGCCGATCAGAAAGAGAAGATGACCGCCAAGCTCATGGGCGGCGAGCAGTTCACGCTCGAGGACTTCCTCGACCAGATGGTGGCGATGCGGCGGATGGGGCCGATCGCGAACGTACTGGCGATGATGCCCGGCATGGGCCAGGTCAAGGACCAGTTGGCGGACCTCGACGACAAGCACTTCGACCGGGTCACCGCGATCATCCGGTCGATGACCCCGAACGAGCGGGTCAACCCGAAGATCATCAACGGCTCGCGGCGGGCGCGCATCGCGAACGGTTCCGGCGTCACGGTCATGGACGTGAACCAGCTGCTCAACCGCTTCTCCGAGGCGCAGAAGATGATGAAGCAGATGGGCGGGATGATGGGCCTGCCCGGTTCGCGGCGCAAGGCGACCAAGAGCCCGAAGAACAAGCGCAAGGGTACGAAGGGCGGCTCGCGTCCGCGTCCGGTCGGCGGTCTGCCGGGTGGCTTCCCGGGCGCGGGCGGCATGCCGCCGGGGTTCGACCCGTCGGCGCTGTCGGGCGACGGCGCGCAGGGGCTACCGCCGGGCTTCAAACTGCCGAAGATCGACTTCAACAAGCTCCGCCGCCAGGAGGGCAACGAGAAATAGTCGTGTTCCGGGACAGCGGGCGATCATAGGAGCACCTTGCGTGATGGGCGACTACTCGAAGGAGGAGCCCATGACCGCTGCACCGACGCTGCCCGAACGGCAGGAGTGGACGGTCGACGACCTCGGGGAGCTGCCCGGGGACCTCCGCTACGAACTGATCAACGGAAGGTTGATCGTGCCGTCGCCCGTTCCCGCACACCAGGATCTCGCGTTCGAGATCGGCTTCGCCCTCCGTGCCAACTGTCCACCCGACTTCCTCGTCAGCTCCGACCAGTCGCTCCAGATCAACCGCCGCAACGAGCCGCGGCCTGATCTGGTCGGCATCCGCATCGAGCACTACGGGCGCACCCCGGTGCCCGTCGAAGACGCGGTGCTCGCGGTCGAGCTCGTGTCGGAGCACTCCGAGTTCCGCGACGTGGTGGAGAAGGCCCGTCTCTATGCCGATGCGGGCCTACCCGCCTATTGGGTGATCGACCAGAACCGCGCGGAGATCTCGTTGACCGAGATGGTGCTCGGGCCGGCTAAACGCAGCTACGAGATCGCCGATCACACGACCGAGGTGTTCGCGGTCGACGAGCCTTGGCCGATCACGATCGACCTACCGCGGCTCAGCGCCCGGCGGGCCGCGATTCTCGATCGCATCAGGCTGCGCTGACGGCGGGCCGATGTCGTACGGCGCGCATACGATCGCCGGATGGCATACGAGTTTCAGGTGACCGTCGACTGCGCGGAGCCGCATGTGTTGGCTGACTGGTGGGCCGAGGCTCTGGGGTGGGAGGTCGAGTCGCAGGACGAGGCGTTTATCCGCCGCATGGTCGAGCAGGGGCACGCCACCGAGGACGAGACCGCCCGGCACAACGGTGCGCTGGTCTGGAAGAGCGGCGCGGCCATTCGGCATCCCGAGGGGCTGGAGCGGGCGCCGCGGTTGCTCTTCCAGCAGGTGCCCGAGCCGAAGACGGTCAAGAACCGGGTGCACCTGGACCTACGCACCGGCGACGACCGCGACGCCGTCGTGGCCCGGCTGATCAGCAGGGGCGCCACTCACCTGCACGACGGACGGCAGGGTCCGATGAGCTGGGTGACGCTGGCCGACCCGGAAGGCAACGAGCTGTGCGTGAGCTGACGCCGCTGCACGTGCGCGGAGTGGTGCTCCCCGACGACACCACCCGCGACCTCTGGCTGGTCGGCGACCGGGTGACCTTCTCGCCGGTGTCCGGTGCCGAGACGATCAGCGACGGCGGTTTCGTGCTGCCCGGCCTGGTCGACGCGCACTGCCACATCGGGATCGCTGCCGGCGGTGGGGCGATCACCTCCGTCGAGCAGGCGCTGGCCGCCGCCGTCATCGACCGCGACGCAGGCACGCTGGCCATTCGTGACGCGGGCTCGCCATTTCCCTATCCCGAGCTCGACGACCACCCCGACGCGCCCCGGCTGTCCCGGGCGGGCCGGCATCTGGCCGCGCCGAAGACGCACCTGAAGGGGATTCCGGTCGAGTGCTCGCCGGAGGAGTTGCCGCGTGCCGCCGCTGAGCAGGCCCGGGCCGGCAACGGGTGGGTCAAGCTGGTCGGCGACTGGCTGGACCGGTCGCTGGCTGACCTCGGCCCGACGTTCGAGCCGGACGTGTTGGCCGCGGCCATCGACGCCGCGCACGCCGCGGGTGCCCGGGTGGCGGTGCACACCTTCCACGAAGCGACGGTGTCCACATTGGTGCGCGCGGGCGTCGACTCGGTCGAGCACGGCACGGGCCTGTCTCTGGACGACGTCGACGAGATGGCCAGACGCGGCACGGTCCTCGTGCCCACAATGATCAATATCGAGACGTTCGACGACATCGCGGCGCGGGCTGACGAGAAGTTCCCGGGGTACGCGTCCCACATGCGCGCCCTGCACGCCCGCTTCCCGGAGGTCGTCCGCGCGGCGCACGAGGCGGGTGTCCCCATCCGCGTCGGCACGGACGCGGGCGGCGCCATCCCGCACGGAGTCGCCGCCGACGAGATGCTGATGCTCCACGAGAAAGCCGGCGTGCCGGCGACAGACGTCCTGGCCGCGGCGTCCTGGGAGGCTCGCGAGTGGCTGGGCTTCGCGGGGTTGGTCGAGGGCGGCCTGGCCGACCTGGTGGTCTACGACGCGGACCCGCGCGCGGACCTGCGGGTGGTCCGCGACCCACGCCGAATCGTCCTGCGAGGCCGCGTCATCCGATAGAAGCCGGCGGATGGTTCGGGGCCTCTTGACGTCGCCGTCGATTGTCTGGGTGGTGGCGGTGGGCGGCTGTGGCATGGCGGCGGTGGTTCGGGTCCGCGTCAATGGGTCGGCAACGGCGGCTGCATGCTGATGGTGCTCGCCCGTCGGTGCTGACCGGCTTGGGCCGTGGTGGTCGAGGGGCTACGCGGTGTCGGGTTGTTCGGCGAAGACCGCCAGGACGGTCTGGTAGGAGTCGAAGGCGCGGGCGGCGCCCGCATAGGCCTCCAGGTGGATGAAGAGCTCGATGATCTCCGCCTTGGTGACCCCGCTGTTCAGGGCGATCCGGACCTGCCCGCGCAGCGGCTCGTGGGTGCCCAACGTCGCCGCGATGGTTACGGAGATCAACGCCCGGGTGCGGTCGTCGAGGCCCGGGCGGCTCCATGAGTCGCCGAACGTGTGCTCGGTCGCCAACCGCCGGAAATCGGCGCCCACCGTCGGTTCCCCTGGGGTCAGCGGCAGGGTCAGTGGCTGGCCGAGCAGCCGCTCCGCCGTGTCCAGCGCTCGCCCGTATGCGTCAGATGTCGTCATCAAAGCCCAGCGTAAGTTGGCCAAAGCCTGTTTCGCCCGAAGACTAGGTTTTCAACCCACCGCGGACCAGGGCTGGCCCCCTTGTCTGGCCGCCCGGTGCGCGCGGGAGCAAACGGTCGCGCCCACGACGGACGCGCGTACATGAATGGATCATCAAGGCGCGGTGGCGGTAGGCAAATATCTCCTCGCTAGGATTCCCGGTTATGGCTCGCGTGCTTACTCCCCGTGCGGAGGACTTTCCCCGCTGGTACCAGGATCTGATCGCCAAGGCGCAGCTCGCCGACAACGGCCCGGTGCGCGGCACGATGGTGATCCGACCGGCCGGGTACTCCATCTGGGAGCGCATGCAGGCCGAGATGGATGCGCGGATCAAGATCGCGGGCGCCGAGAACGCCTACTTCCCGTTGTTCATCCCCGAGAGCTACCTCAAGCGCGAGGCCGAGCACGTCGAGGGCTTCTCGCCCGAGCTCGCCGTCGTCACCCACGGTGGTGGCAAGCAGCTCGCCGAGCCGGTCGTCGTCCGGCCCACGAGCGAGACCGTTATCGGCGAGTTCATGGCCAAGTGGGTGGATTCTTACCGCGACCTGCCCCTGCTGCTCAACCAGTGGGCCAACGTCGTGCGGTGGGAGCTTCGGCCCCGGATCTTCCTGCGGACCAGCGAGTTCCTCTGGCAGGAGGGCCACACCGCGCACGCCACGGAGGACGACGCGCGCAGCTACGCGCGCAAGATCCTGCACGAGGTGTACGAGGACTTCATGGTCGGCGTCCTCGGCATCCCGGTGGTGGTCGGGCGCAAGACCAACCGGGAGCGGTTCGCGGGCGCGACCAGCACCTACACGCTCGAGGGCATGATGGGCGACGGCAAGGCCCTGCAGATGGGCACCTCGCACGAGCTCGGGCAGAACTTCGCGAAGGCCTTCGACATCAGCTACTCCGCGGCCAGCGGCGGGGTCGAGCACGCCTGGACGACCTCCTGGGGCACGTCCACCCGGATGCTCGGCGGCCTGATCATGAGCCACGGTGACGACAACGGCCTGCGGGTGCCGCCGCGACTCGCACCGATCCAGGCGTACGTGATGGTCGTCAAGGACGGCGACGGGGTGACCGCGGCCGCGCACAAGCTGCGTGACGCGCTCCGGGACGCTGGCGTGCGGGTCGGTCTCGACGACCGGGTCGACACCGCGTTCGGGCGGCGGGCGGTCGACGCCGAGCTCAAGGGCTACCCGGTGCGGATCGAGGTCGGTCCCCGCGACCTGGCGGCCGGCAACGCCGTCGTGGCGCGGCGGTTCGACGGCAGCAAGACCCCCGTGCCGGTGGCCGACGTGGTCGGTCGGGTGCTCGCGATGCTCGAAGAGGACCAGCAGAAGCTGCACGACGAGGCGCTGGCGTTCCGCGAGTCGCGCACCGTCGAGGTGTCGACCCTGGCCGACGCGATCGCGGCGACGGCGACCGGCTGGGCGCGCGTGCCGTGGTCGGCGGTCGGCGTCGAGGGCGAGGCCGAGGCCAACGGCCAGGGCGTGACCGTGCGCTGCCTGGTCCGGGCCGACGGCTCCGTGCCCGACTCGCAGGACGAGCCGGAGCTGGTCGCCATCCTCGGCCGCTCCTACTGATGGGGTTCGCTCCCGGCAGCCTGATCGTCCACCGCAACGCCCGGCACGACCGCCTGGGCTGGGTTCGCCCCGCCCGGGTGGTCAGCGACGACGAGCGCGGGCTGCTGGTCTGGATCGCGCCCGGCTCGGTGGTGGCCTCCGAGGTCTCCGCCGACGGCCGGGGCATGCGGGCGATGCCGTTCGCCGAATGGATCACGCTGTCCTACGGGGTGAAGCTGCATCCGTGGATGGGCAACGGCGTGCTCAAGTTCCATCCGATCGGCGAGGACCACTCGGTCTGGTGGTTCCGGGACCCGGACGGCCGACTGGTCAACTGGTACGTGAACCTCGAAGAGCGCGCGGTCCGCTGGGACGACGGCGACCTCGCCGGGATCGACGTGGTCGACCAGGACCTCGACATCGTGGTCGACCCGGACCGGTCGTGGCGCTGGAAGGACGAGGACGAGTTCACCGAGCGGCTGGCCTTTCCGGACCACTACTGGGTACGCGACGAGGCCGCCGTCCGCGCCGAAGGCTGGCGGGTCGTCAAGCGGATCGAGGCGGGCGAGTTCCCGTTCGACGGCACCTGGACCGACTTCCAGCCGGACCCCTCGTGGGTGATTCCGACGGAGCTGCCGGCGGGCTGGGACCGGCCGGTCGTCTCGCGGGGGAGCACGGACGCCGGCTGATCTCCGTAGGGTGCGGTCCATGGCTTTCACTCCTGGTCGCACGATCGTGCGGCGTTACTGGCGTGGTGGGCGGATCAGCTGGATCGGCTCGATGGTGGTGCTCTCCGACGACGAGCGCGGACTGCGGCTGTGGCAGCCGGCCGGGGTCAGCATCTGGCGGCTGATGACGCCGGACGGTCGCACCCACCACGACGGGACGCTGGACGAGCTCGGTCCGATGGAGCTGACGAGGCGGCCCTGGCTCGGCGGCCCGATCATGCCGTTCCATCCCGCAGACGGGTCGCCGTGGTCGGTCTGGTGGTTCTTCGACCAGCACACGGGCGACTTCGACAGCTGGTACGTGAACCTCGAGGACCCGTTCACCCGGTGGGACGACGGCGACGTCGCCGGCATCGACACGGCTGACCACGCGCTGGACATCGTGGTGGCGCCAGACCGCACGTGGAGTTGGAAGGACGAGGACGAGCTAGCCGCAAAAACCGGCAAATCGGGCTACTGGGACGCGGCCGAGGCGGCCACGATCCGCCAGAACGGCGAAGCGGTCCTGGAGCTGATCGAAGCGGGCAAGTTCCCCTTCGACGGCACCTGGTGCGACCTCCTTCCGGACCCGGCGTGGCGGATCCCGGCTGATCTTCCGTCGGGTTGGGACCGCCCGCGGGCGGTCTGACCGTTTTGCGGTAACGGTGACCAGCCGCGAAGCTGGCAAGTGGAGCGCAGCGGAGCGATCTCCGGCGGGAGCAACGGTCGCGCCCCCGACGAACCCGGGACACGAATAACCTCTGTTTTGATGTCCGGATGGCCCGCCGAATGCTTCGACGGACCATCTGGCAGAATGGCTAGTTGGTATCCGGCATGCGTTTGGCGCCCTCTACCCCGAACGCGTTGCCAGTCCACGAACGGTCCTCGACTCAAACCCCACTGCGTCGGCCGGCCGATCACCCACGTATCGCAACAGGAGCGAACAGACTGTGGCCGTAAAGATCCGGCTTCTGCGGATGGGCAAGATCCGCAACCCGCAATACCGCATCGTCGTCGCCGACTCGCGCACCAAGCGTGACGGCCGGGCGATCGAGTACGTCGGCATCTACCACCCCAAGGAAGAGCCGTCGCTGATCGAGGTCAAGTCCGACCGCGTGCAGTACTGGCTGTCGGTGGGTGCGCAGCCGAGCGAGGCCGTGCAGCGGATCCTCGAGCGGACCGGCGACTGGCAGCAGTTCAAGGGCCTGCCGGCTCCGCCGCCGCTGCTCGTCGCCGCGCCGCGGGTCGACAAGCGTGAGGCCTACGAGGTCGAGGCGCGTGCCGCGGCCGGGCTGAGCGACGCGCCGGCGCCGACCAAGGCAGCGAAGAAGTCCGCGAAGGCCGCGGAGCCCAAGGCTGAGGCCGAGGCTCCCAAGGCCGACGCACCCAAGTCCGAGGAGCAGGCGGTTGCGGACTCCGGCGAGCAGGCCTGACGTGGCACTCCGGCCCGCGCTGGAGCACCTCGTCAAGGGCATCGTCGACCACCCGGATGACGTACGTGTCCGGATGGTCGACTCACGTCGTGGCAAGCGGCTCGAAGTGCGTGTCAACCCCGAGGACCTGGGCACCGTGATCGGCCGCGGCGGGCGCACCGCCAAGGCTCTCCGCCAGGTCATCGGTTCGATCGGCGGCCGGGGCGTCCGGGTCGACATCGTCGACGCGTACTGATGCTCCTCGTCGTCGGCCGGATCGGTCGGCCCCACGGCATTCGCGGTGAGGTCACCGTCGAGGTCCGGACCGACGAGCCCGAGCAGCGGTTCGCTGTCGGGTCGGTGCTGCGCACCGACCCGACAGCGGCCAGCGTCGCTTCCGTCGTGCCGGAGACGCTCACCATCGAGGACCTGCGCTGGCACCAGGGACGCCCGTTGGTGCTCTTCGACGGCTACTACGACCGTGACCTCGTGGACAACCTGCGCAACGTGCTGCTCGTCGTCGACTCCGACGAGATCGCGGTGCCCGAGGATCCGGACGAGTTCCTGGACCACCAGTTGGTCGGCCTGTCCGCGGTGAGCCCCGGCGGTGAGGTGCTCGGCACCGTCGCCCGGATCGACCACGCGCCGGCTTCGGACCTGCTCGTGCTTTCTCGCCCGGACGGTCGTCCGGCGCTGGTGCCGTTCGTGAAGGCGATCGTGCCCGAGGTCGACCTGGCCGGCGGCCGCGTGATCGTCGACGCGCCGGAGGGTCTGCTGGACCTGTGATGCGGGTCGACGTAGTAACGATCTTTCCCGACTACCTGGCGCCGTTGTCGCTGTCGCTGATCGGCAAGGCGCAGGCGACCGGGCTGCTGTCCGTCGGGGTGCACGACCTGCGGTCGTGGACGTCCGACGTCCATCGCACCGTGGACGACACGCCCTACGGCGGTGGGCCTGGCATGGTGATGCGGCCGGAGCCGTGGGGTCAGGCGCTCGATTCGTTGGCGGGACCGTCGTCGAGGCTGGTCGTGCCGACGCCGGTAGGCGCTCCCTTTACCCAGGCGACGGCGCACGCGCTGGCCGCCGAGTCTCATCTGGTCTTCGCGTGTGGGCGTTACGAGGGCATCGACCAGCGGGTGATCGACCACGCCTCGTCCCGGATGCCGGTGACCGAGGTGTCGCTGGGCGACTATGTGCTCTTCGGCGGCGAGGTCGCGGTCCTGGTGGTCATGGAGGCGGTGGTCCGGCTGCTGCCGGGTGTGCTCGGCAATGCCGACTCCCTGGCGGAGGAGTCGCACGCGGCTGGGCTGCTGGAAGCGCCGGTTTACACGAAGCCGCCGGTGTGGCGGGACCTGGCCGTGCCGGACATCCTGCGGTCGGGTGACCACGGCCGGATCGCGCGCTGGCGCCGGGACGAGTCACTGCGCCGGACCGCTTCGCGTCGCCCAGACATGTTGGTCGGGCCTGACGCGCCGGAGCTCGACAAAGCCGACCGGTCCGTGCTCGACGAGGCCGCTGCGCCCCTTCCGGACGAGAGCTGACGCGGTCAGGGCTGGCGCCATCGCGGCTCCCGGGAGTGGGTGTCGGGGCCGATCGACGGTCTCGCTCAAGCGGTTGCTGTCGGTGGCGGGTGGGGCAGGGGCTGTGCCCCCTCCGGCCGTAGGCCGTCGAAGATGATCGCCAGGTAGCGGCGCCACAGGTCCGGCGGTGCGTCCGGGACGTAGCTGACGACGTAGTTCGGCGCGCACATCAGCAGGATCACGTCGGTGCCGGTGACGTCCCGACGCACGGCGTTGCTCGCGTGGGCTTTCTCGACGAGCCGGTCGATCGTGTCGTACATCCGCGTGCGGACGGCGGTGACCTCCGGGGACAGGTCGCCGGCCTGCTGGAGGAACGAGAGGTCGCGCTGCTGGCGCTGCTCGGCGGCGATGGAGAGGAACTCCCGCAGTGCGACGCCGGCGTCGGGCGCCTCGGCCAGCAGGCGCTCGCCGGCGGCGTTCAGGGCGTCCATCCGGTCGATGACGATCGCCGCGATGAGGTCGTCCTTCGTGGCGAAGTGCCGGAAGACCGTGCCCTTGCCGACCCCGGCCCGGCGGGCGATGTCGGCGATCGAGGCGTCCAGGCCGCGCTCGGCGAACTCGTCCGCCGCCGCGGCGAGCAGTGCCCGCCGGTTGCGGACGGCGTCGGCCCGCAGCGGTCGCGGCGTCTCGGTCACCTGGGGACTCTAGCAAGTTGACCGGGCGGTCCGTTTATTGTTAGCTTGAGCGAAGGTGACCAAGCGGTCCGTTTAGCTGAGGTGGGTGCGGGTGATGAGAGCTGTCGTTGCTACCGGGTACGGGCCGCCGGAGTCCTACGAGGTCGCCGAGGTGCCGGTGCCGCAGGCGGGTCCGGGACAGATCCAGGTGCGCATCGCCGCGGCCTCGATCAACCCGGCCGACGTGCGGCTGCCGAGCGGCGACTTCCGCGACTCGGTGCCGTTGGAGTTCCCGCACGTGCCGGGCAACGACTTCGCCGGGACGGTGAGCGCGGTCGGCGCGGGGGTGACGGCGTTCGCGGTGGGCGACGAGATCTTCGGGCAGGCGATCCCGCGGGCGTTGCGGGCGATGGCGGGCCAGACCAGGCCGTCGCTGGGCACCGGATCGTTGGCGGAGTACGCGGTCTTCGAGGCGGACACCCCGTTCCTCGCCCATCGACCCGCGGGGCTGGCTCTGGAGGCCGCGGCCGCGCTGCCCACGGTCGGCCTGACCGCGCGGGCGTTGCTGGCGACGGCCGGGATCCGGGCGGGGGAGCGGGTGCTGGTCGTCGGCGCGACCGGCGGGGTCGGCACGACGGTGGTGCCGTTGTTGGCCGCTGCGGGCGCCGAGGTGATCGCGACCGCGACGACCTCGGACGTGGAGCTGCTGCGGGCATTGGGTGCGGCTGAGGTGATCGGCTACTCGGACTACCCGTCGGGGATCGACGTGGTGATCAACGCGGTGCTGCCGAGCGACGACCTCAAGCGGGTGGCGAGCTCGCTGCGACCCGGGGGACGGCTGTTGACGATCACGTATCCCGTCCCGGAGCCGGGGTGGCTCGGCCGCGACGACGTCGACCTGCACTTCGTGCTGGACATGGACGGCGCACTCGGCGGCATGCGCGAGGTGGCCGAGGCCGCCGTCACCGGCGCTCTACGAGCCACGATCGGCCGCCGCTACACGCTCGCCGAAGGCCCACAAGCCTGCGTCGACTTCGCCCGTCGGCACACAACGGGCAAGTTGGTTGTGTCGGTTGTCTAATGCACAACCGGGTACGCGACGCGGGCGTCCGCTCCCGCGCCACGCCGCCGCTGCCGCGGATGCGGGCGGATCTAGGGAGATGGATGCTGCTCCGGCAGCAACGATTTCCTCGATCTCCAACGCGCGACCGGCGACGGACCTGGCAGCGGAGCGGTCTCCGGCGGGAGCGACGGTCGCGGCCCAGACGGACCCGGGACATCCCCTCGATATTGATCTTGCCCATGGGGTGATTTCGGGGAGCGCCGGGCCGTATGGCAAAGTAGTGAGGTTGCTTCTTGCCGCAGTCGCGCCACGCCGTGGAATGGCTGCGAGGATCTCCTGGACTGGTGGGGGATCAGGATCACCCGTCGCGCACCGGGTCCGGTGTGCCGTCATACCGAAGGATGAGCGATGAACACCCTGGACGCCGTCGACGCCCAGTCTCAGCGGACCGACATTCCTGACTTCCGCGCCGGTGACACCGTCAAGGTGCACGCCCGAGTCGTTGAAGGCAACCGGTCCCGTGTCCAGATCTTCCAGGGCGTGGTCATTCGCCGCCAGGGTGCTGGCCTGCGGGAGACCTTCACCGTCCGCAAGATGAGCTTCGGTGTCGGTGTCGAGCGCACCTACCCCGTCAACAGCCCGGCCATCGACCGGATCGAGGTCGTGACCCGCGGTGACGTGCGTCGCGCGAAGCTGTACTACCTCCGTGAGCTGCGCGGCAAGAAGGCCAAGATCAAGGAGAAGCGCGAGAAGCAGCCGAGCTGACATCTGTCACTGCTGTGCCATGGCCTCGTGCGGTTAGGCTAGCCCCCACGAGGCCTCTCGATCGGGAATCGCCTCGGGCGGTGGTGTGCGTCCGCCTGCGGGCGCTTGACTGACCTGGGGAGAGGCTCGGCGTGGATCGAGGCGATGTCGGCCAGGAACGGCGGCGCCGGTTTCCCCGGCGCCGCATGCAAATGCCTCTCTGGCAAGAGCTGCCACTGCTGCTGATCGTGGCGTTCTGCCTCGCTGTGCTGATCCGCAGCCTGCTGCTGCAGGCGTTCTTCATCCCGTCCGGCTCGATGGAGAACACCCTGCTCGTCGGCGACCGGGTGCTGGTCAACAAGATCGTTTATGACGTACGGGATCCGAAGCGCGGCGAGGTCGTCGTGTTCCGGGGTCCCGAGGCCTGGGCGCCGCAGCCGGTCGACGGCGGCGACCCGGGCCTGTTCAGCAGTTTGGGCCGTACGTTCGGCGACCTCATCGGGATCAGCCGGCCCGGCGCCAAGGACTTCATCAAGCGCGTGATCGCCGTCGGTGGCGACCGGGTCAGCTGTTGCGACGACCAAGGCCGCGTGATGGTCAACGGCAAGGGCCTCGACGAGCCGTACATCTTCGACAACTCGCCGCTCGACGTGCCGCCGGTGGCCGGCGAGTGCCGGTCGCGGCAGTTCGCCGAAGTGGTCGTGCCGCCCAACCAGTTGTTCGTGATGGGCGACCACCGCGGTGTCTCGCAGGACGCGCGTTGTCAGGGGCCGGTCCCGGTCGACAACGTGGTGGGACGCGCGTTCGTGGTGGTGTGGCCGCAGGACCGGTGGGCCAACCTGTCGATCCCCGATACGTTCGACAGCGTCCCGCCACCGATCGATGGTGGCGAGGGTGGCGGCACCGGCGTGCCCATTCGTGGAACTGATTCGCCTCTGCCGGGAAAGGGAGACATTGTCGTCACAATGCCAATCTTCGCGTCCGTCCTTTTTCTGGCGCGTTCCCGACGCAGACTCCCAGATCTACAACGTAGGCTCCGTCCGTGATTGAGGAACAGACCCCCCAGAAGTCGCCGCGCAGCTCGTCGTTCTGGAAAGAACTGCCGATCCTGCTGGGCGTCGCGATCCTCGTCGCCGTCCTGGTGCGGGCATTCCTCCTGCAGACCTTCTACATCCCGTCGCCGTCGATGGAGCACACGCTCAACGTCAACGACCGGGTGCTGGTCAACAAGATCGTCTATAACTTCCGCTCACCCGAGCGTGGCGAGATCATCGTGTTCCGCGCGCCGTCGGAGTGGCGCAGCGGGCTCGACGACGAAGACTTCATCAAGCGCGTGATCGCCGTCGGCGGCGACCGGATCGAGTGCTGCGACGAGCAGAAGCGGCTGCGGGTCAACGGGCACTCGATCGACGAGCCGTACCTGTTCAACGAGAACGGCATCAGCGACCCCGCCGCGGACCAGCCCTTCGACTTCACGGTGCCCAAGGGCCGCATCTGGGTGATGGGCGACCACCGGGCCGCGTCCGGCGACTCGCTGGAGCACTGGAAGCAGAGCGACGGCGACCCGCTGATCTCGACGATCACCGAGGACTCGGTGGTCGGCCGGGCGTTCGTGGTCTTCTGGCCGGTGGGCCGGGCGACGTGGCTGTCGGTTCCGGAGACGTTCAACACCGTGCCGGATCCGTCGGCGGGCTAGGCGTTGGTCAGGCGCCGGGGCGCGCCTGACTAAGCTGGCTCGGTGACCGAGTTTCGGCCGCGGCGTGCCGCGCGGGTGTTGCTGGTCGACGACGGTGAGCGCGTGCTGTTGTTCCACGGCGTCGATCCTGGGCGGCCTTCGCACACCTACTGGTTCACGCCTGGTGGCGGCCTGTCCTCGGGTCGACGGCGTCTGGTACCGGCAGCAGCAGGAGTTCTTCCTGCTGCGCGTGCCGACGTGGGTGGTGGACACCACCGGCTTCGACCAGATCGAGCAGGAGTCGATCACCGAGCACCGGTGGTGGTCGATCGAGGAACTGGAGCGTACGAAGGAGCGGTACTACCCCGACGAGCTCACCGTCGTGCTGCGCCGGGTGCTGGGGAAGGACTGATCAGCCGTGCTGACACCACCACGCACCGTGGTACGCCGCGAGGGCGGCCTCTACGCCCTCGAGCGCGCGCTGCAGCGGCGTGGGTTCCGGCATGTGGCGGGCGCCGACGAGGCCGGCCGGGGTGCGTGTGCCGGTCCGCTGGTGGCCGCGGCCGCGGTGCTGCCCGAGGGGAAGCGCGGCGAGATCGAGGGCCTGGCGGACTCGAAGCTGTTGACGCCGCTGGCCCGGGAGCGCATCTATGCCGAGGTGGTCAAGCGGGCCCTGGCCTATTCGGTGGTCGTCATTCCGGCGGCCGAGGTCGATGCCCGGGGGCTGCACGTGTGCAACCTGCTGGCGATGCGCCGGGCACTGGCGTCGCTGCCCGTGGGGCCTGAGTACGTGCTGACCGACGGCTTCCCGCTCGACGGCATGGGTGTGCCCGGCCTGGCCGTCTGGAAGGGCGACCGCGTGGCCGCGTGCGTGGCCGCCGCCAGCGTGCTGGCCAAGGTGACCCGGGACCGGATCATGGTCGAGTTGGACGGGCAGTTCCCTTCCTACGGCTTCTCGGAGCACAAGGGGTACGTGACTCCCGAGCACAACGCGGCCCTCAGCGAGCACGGTCCGTGTGCGGAGCACCGGTTCTCGTACATCAACGTGGCCAACGCGTCGGGGCGGGACTCGCGTCCACCTCGGAGCCGGCGTCCTCGGGCGTTGACGGATCCGTCCAGGTTGGGCGGTGAGGTCGTCCCGGACCTGGACCCGGAGGCGGCTTCGTCGCTGGCGGCGGAGGTAGCCGCCGGATCCTGATCTTCGTGTTGTGCTCAGCCGAGGCGGACCTGGCAGCGTAGCGAAGCGGAGCGGTCTCCGGCGGGAGCGACGGTCCGGACCACCGCGGACCAAGGGCCGCAGCTGTTTCTTGATGGTGCCGGTAGTGGTCTGGATCACTGCGACGGGCGTCCTTCGAGTGACGTACGCGCCCGTCCGGATCCGGTAGGGCGCGCGGAGTCCCCAGGGGGTACCGTCGGCGTGGCGTCCGGCGAGCGGCTTCGGCCGTACGCGCCGGTGGGGGAAGATGGTGCCATGAAGGGCGGAGAGCGATGAGCGCAGAGGATCTCGAGAAATACGAGACCGAGATGGAGCTGCAGCTCTACCGGGAATACCGCGATATCGTCCGCCAATTCTCCTATGTCGTCGAGACCGAGCGCCGCTTCTACCTGGCCAACCAGGTCGACCTGCACGTCCGGAACTCGGACGGCGAGGTCTATTTCGAGGTCGAGATGCACGACGCCTGGGTCTGGGATATGTACCGGCCTGCGCGCTTCGTCAAGAATGTCCGAGTGATGACCTTCAAGGACGTCAACGTCGAAGAGCTCGAGAAGCCCGACATCTCCCTCCCCGCGGACTCAGGCTTCGGCGGCTGACCGCTCGTACCACAACGCCAACCCCGGCGGGCGTTATCCACAATCCACAGGCCGCCGTACGCCCCGTTGCCGCTCCCCCCGGCCACGACGAGGCTGCCATGCATGAATCAGTACGCACTCCGTAACACCGCGTTGTATTTCGCGGCCGTGGTGCTGGTGGTCGCGGTCGCTGTGCTCGTGCCGGTCGGGAGGGTGTCGTCTCCCTCGCCGGCCAGGTGGGGTCCGGCTGTCGGTGGAGCTCTGGCCAGGGGCTTTCCCGCGGCGGTCCGGGCCGGCCCGCGCGCGACGGTGGAGGTCGGCTTCTGGCCTGATCTCCCGCCGAGGCTTCTTCCGCCGACCGACCGCGCGCCCGGAAGATCCACGTTGGTCAGCCGGTCGCCTGGGCGAGCGGTGCTCGATCCCTTGCTCGGTGGCGCCGGGTTGCCTGGTGTGTCGGCGTCGCTCGATCGACCGCGCGGTGGTGTTGCTTTGCACGGTGGCGCCGGGTTGCCCGCTGTGTCCGCGTTGCTTGACCGGTCGCGCGGCGGCGTTGGCTTGCTTGGGCCATCGCGCGGTCGGGCGCCTGACCTGGGGGAGCTTGATCCGGTGGTGCCTTCGGCGAGGGCGGCGCCCGTTCGTCGGTTCGGAATGCCCGTCGCGCCGCCGTTGCGGGTCACCCGGCGGTTCGAGGACCCACCCAGACCCTGGCTGCCGGGCCATCGCGGCGTTGATCTTGCCTCGGCGCCAGGTGCCACCGTGTGGGCGGCCGGTTCCGGCGAGGTCGTCTTCGCGGGGCTCGTGGTCAACCGGCAGGTCGTCAGCATTCAGCACGCGGGCGGGCTGCGCACCACCTACGAGCCGCTGATCCCCGCGGTCCGTCAGGGCGACCACGTCGCCGCCGGGGACCCGATCGGCGTGGTCGCCCCTGGGCATCCCGGCTGTCCCGCGGCCGCCTGCCTGCACTGGGGGCTGCGGCGCGACGCCGTCTATCTCGATCCGATGCTGCTGCTCGGCTTCCGGGTCCGGCTGTTGCCGGTCTAGCCGCTGCCGCCCGGCTCGCAGGCGGGCGGCTCCCCGGCTCGGCGCAGCTCACCGCAGAAGGGAGGGGAGGCGTTCGGCGAAGCGGTCGTACTCGCCCGCGTGGTTGTAGACCTGGCCGCAGATCCGCAGCCAGCCGCGGCCGTTCCAGGCGTTCAGGTTGACCTCGGTCTTGAGCTCGTCGGAGATCCGCTCCCGCAGGGTGACGGCCTCCGGATGGGTGGTGACGACGCCTTCGGGCAGTGGGATGAGGCGCATCGGCACGTCGGGGCCGCCCGGGTCCGGCAGTTCCTCGGGCGTCAGTCCCAGGGCCTCGCCGATCACCCGCTGGCCATAGGCGGCGAGCGCCGCGTTGTGCTCCCGTACCCGCTCGATGCCGAGGCCGCGCAGCGTGAACAGGCCCACCGGCGCGGCCAGCCACGGCGTGTAGTCCAGGGTCGCCTGGAACTCGACGTTGTCCGGGAAGCCGTTCGGCTGCTGCCACGACACGACGAGCGGCTCGATCTGGTCGACCCAACGCTGGGCGACGCTGAGCACGGCGGTGCCGCGCGGCGCGTACGCCCATTTGTGGAAGTTGCCAACCCAGAAGTCGGCTCCGATGCGGTCGACCTCGACCGGCAGCATGCCCGGGACGTGGGCGCCGTCCACCAGCACCGCCACGCCCAGCCGGGCGGCGACGGTGGCGATGGTCGCGACCGGAAGCTGGTACGCGGTCGCCGAGGTGACCTGGTCGACGATCAGCAGCTTGGTGCGGCCCGGACGCAACGCGGCGCGGATCTGCGCGACCAGGTCGGTCTCCCGCGCCCGCAGCGGCAGCGTGACCAGGCCGGCCGTGGCGCCGGTGCGGTCGCACTCGCGCTGAACGGCGTACGAGATCGACCCGTACCCGTGGCTGGTCGTGAGGATCTCGTCGCCCGGGCCGAGCCGCAGCGACTGGAGCGCGATGGCGATGCCGGTGGTGGCGTTGCCGACCAGCGCGGTCCGGTCCGGGGCGGCGCCGAGGAACGACGCGAGGTGGCGGCGGGTGTGCGCGATGCGGTCGAAGAAGCCGCGGTCGAAGAACCGCAGCGGGTTGCTGTCGACCTCGTCCCGCAGGCGTTGCTGAGCGCGCTGCACGTTGATCGGCACCGCGCCGAACGAGCCGTGGTTGAGATGGGCGACGCTGGGGTCGAGCGAGAACAGCAGACGGGCGCCGGGGATCGGGGTGGGCGGCTGCGGCTCAGCCACGCGCGGACCTCATACCGATGATCGTACGAGTCGTCCCGCCGATCGGGGCCGGCTCGGCCGTAGGCTGCGTGAATGGCCTCCCGCGACTCACACTGTTCGTTCTGCGGCGTCGCCTACGCCCCGGACCAACCCTGGCCCCGGGTCTGCGCGGAGTGCGGCGAGACCACGTACCGCAACCCGGTCCCGGTCGCCGTCGCGGTGCTGCCGGTCGACGACGGCGTGCTGGTGATCCGGCGGGCGATCCCCCCACGGGCCGGCCTGCTCGCCCTGCCGGGCGGTTTCGTCGACCACGGCGAGTCGTGGCAGCGGGCGGTGACGCGCGAGTTGTTCGAGGAGACCGGCATCGTGGTCGCCGAGACGGACGTGTCGCTCTTCGACGTGCACAGCGCCCCCGACGGCACGGTGCTCATCTTCGGCCTGCTGCCCGCGACGACCGCGGCCGCTCTGCCCGCGTCGACGCCGAACGCCGAGGTCGCCGGCTGGCACGTGGCCAGTGACACCAAGGACCTGGCCTTCGACCTGCATGCCCGGGTCCTGACCCGCTACCTGTCGGACCGCATCTCCGCCTGATCGCGGAGCCGCGGTGAGGTCAGGCGCGCGGGTGGGCCTGTCGGTAGGCCGCGCGGAGCCGCTCCATCGAGACGTGGGTGTAGATCTGCGTCGTGGCCAGCGACGCGTGCCCCAGCAGCTCCTGCACAGCCCGCAGGTCGGCGCCGCCCTCCAGCAGGTGGGTGGCGGCCGAATGGCGCAGCCCGTGCGGTGTGATGTGGGGGAGCCCGGCCGCCCGCGCGTACCCGCTGACCAGCCGCCGCACCACCGTCGCCTGAAGGCGGCCGCCGCGCGCGCCGAGGAACAGCGCGTCGCCGCTTGCCGCCGTCGACAGGGACGACCGGCCCAGCCGGAGCCAGTCGTCGAGCGCTTCCTGCGCCGGTTGTCCATAGGGGACCGAGCGTTCCTTGTCGCCCTTGCCGAGCACCCGGACCACTCGGCGGCCGGCGTCGACGTCGGCCCGGTCCAGGCCGCACAGTTCGCTGACCCGGATGCCGGTGGCGTAGAGGAGCTCCAACACCGCTCGGTCGCGCAGCAGCGTCGGTGCGGCCTCGTCGCCCGGCGCCAGCACGAGCTCGGTCGCCTGCTCGGTGCGCAGCACTGCGGGCAGGTCGCGGTTGGCCTTGGGTGTTGCCAGTTGGGCGCCGACGTCGCTCGCCAGCAGCCCGCCGCGGTGCGCCCACGCGCTGAACGTGCGTGCCGCGGCGGCCCGGCGGGCGAGGGAAGCGCGAGCGCCGCCGAGCGTACGGAGGCGGGCCAGCCAACTGCGCAGCACGGCGAGGTCGAGGTCGCCCGGCGTCGCGCCGCCCATTCGCACCGCGTGGTCGAGCAAGGAGACAACATCGCCGACGTACGCGCGTACCGTGTGGGCCGATCGATTTTCGACCTGT
Organism: Asanoa sp. NPDC049475; assembly: GCF_040676915.1. Classification (NCBI taxonomy): domain Bacteria; kingdom Bacillati; phylum Actinomycetota; class Actinomycetes; order Micromonosporales; family Micromonosporaceae; genus Asanoa; species Asanoa sp. NPDC049475. The sequence continues at coordinate 118,108 of NZ_JBFAPY010000014.1, forward strand.
GACAGGTGCCGGGCGAACTCGTCGACCGCTTCGCGCATCGCAGGCGGAAGCGACTCGTGCAGTGCCTGTGTCGATCGGGCCATCACCGCGACGGTCACCGGCGCGAGACCTGGCGTCAAGCCGCCGCGCCGTCGGCGGTCAGCCGGTCTTGATGTCGTCAGGCGGCGGCCAGGCCCGCGGCGATCAGGAGGCCGAGGCCGACGACCACGTAGACCGCCGGTGGGCGCAGCCAGCCGCCCGGACCTTCCGGCCTCGAACCGCCGGTCGTGGCGGCGTAGAGGCCGGCCGCGAGCAGAGGCAGGCCGGCGATCAGGAACATCCCGGAGACGATGCCCGCGATCACCAGGTCGCCGGTGAACATCGAGTCGAAGAAGATCCGAAGTGCGCCGATCTCGAAGATCGCGGTGAGTACGCCGTAGACCAGCAACAGGCCTGGCCGGCGGGTGCGGTAGACGCCGTCGGCGGGTGCGGCCGGCGCCGCGGCGGGTCGGCGCATCGGGTCGGTCGGGAAGCGCTGCGTCTCGTCACGCGGCGCGATCGGGGGCATCAGGCCGGTGGGTGCGTTCAGGCCGGCCGCGCCGTCGCCGGGCAGCCCCGGTCCCGGGTCGGGGAGTGCGAGCGGCGGTGGCACCGGCTCGCCGATCGGCGTGGATCGGGGCAGTTCGCCCGTGGCCGGTCCGGCCGGGTCGACGGCGTACAACCGCGGCGGTCCGTCGTCGGTCGGGCGCCGCATGCCGTCGGCCGGGAGCGGTCGCGCGGAGGTGTTCCAGGACGGCTTGTCGTCGCCACCCCACCGGGGCTCTCCCGGAGGGCCGCCGTAACCACCCGCGAACCCGTTGAACGACGGCTCGGCGCCGGCCTCCCGTGGGTAGCCGCCCTCGCGCCAGCCGCCACCGGCCGCGCCCTGGTCGTCGTCGTTCCAGCGCTGTTGCTGCTCGTCGTCCGGGTACCCACGTCGTCCGTCCACGGGCCGCACGGTAATTCAGGTGCCAGCGAACCGGCCAGCCGAGTGTCCGGAATGCGAATTTAAGCGCACTGATTCCGGTCGTCGTGGAGGGATGTATCACGCTCCGCCGCGCTTACGGCCGGTTTCCACACCCGTGCGCTGTCCACAGGGGAAGGTGCGGCGCCGCCGCTCGCTCGCGCATCGTCGGCCCATGACGGTGGTACGACAGGCGATCGGCGCGTGGGGCGAACGGCTGGCGGCCCAGCACCTGGCCGACGCGAGCTTCAGAATCGTCGCGCGCAACTGGCGCTGCCCGCTCGGTGAGATCGACATCATCGCGTGGGACGGCGACGCGCTCGTCTTCTGCGAGGTGAAGACCCGGCGCGGGCTCGGCTTCGGTGTGCCGGCCGAGGCGGTGGTGGCGGCCAAGGCGCGGCGGCTACGCAGGCTCGGCGCGCGGTGGCTGGCCCTCAACAACGCGCACCCGCGCGAGATCCGGTTCGACGTGATCGCCGTCCTGGTCCGTCGGCCGGGAACCGTCGAGATCGAGCACATCCGTGGCGCCTTCTAGCACAGTCCGTGCTCGGTGTGTGCCCTGTCCACAACCGAGGGTTATCCACAGGGGTCGAGCGGGATCATCCCTTCGCACGGCACCGTCGTACCTCGTGAGCTACGCGAAGGTGTTGTCCGTCGGTTTGGTCGGTGTGACCGGATACCTGGTCGAGGTCGAGGCCGACCTCTCCGCCGGGCTGCCCGCCGTCGTGATGTCCGGCCTGCCGGACACGGCTCTCAACGAAGCCCGCGATCGGGTGCGGGCGGCGGTCGTCAACTCCGGTGAACGCTGGCCCAACCGGCGGATCACCGTCAACCTGCTGCCCGCGACCATGCCCAAATACGGCTCTGCCTTCGACATGGGCATCGCGGCGGCGCTGTTGGGGGCGGCCGGCGAGCTACCGCTGGCCGCCCTCGACGGTGTCGTGATCCTGGGTGAGCTAGGTCTCGACGGCAGCGTGCGGCCGGTGCGCGGCGTGCTGCCGATGGTCGCCGCGGCCCTGCGCGCCGGCATCCACCGCGCGGTGGTGCCGCTGGCCAACGCCGCCGAGGCCGCGGTGGTGCCGGGCGTCACGGTCAAGGCGGTCGAGACACTGCACCGGCTGGTCGCCTACGTCCGCACCGGCGGCGCGTTGCTCGACCCGCCCACCGACCACCCGCCGCCCGAGCCGCCGATGCCCGACCTGGCCGACGTCGCCGGCCAGGCGCTGGGCCGACGGGCGATCGAGGTGGCGGCGGCCGGCGGGCACCACGTGGCCATGTTCGGTCCACCCGGCGCGGGCAAGACGATGCTCGCCGAGCGACTGCCGTCGCTGTTGCCACCGCTCGACGACGACGCGGCGCTCGAGGTGTCGGCGCTGCACTCGGTGGCCGGGCTGCTGCCGGAGGGTGGGCGCCTGGTGCGCCGCCCACCGTTCCAGGCGCCGCACCACTCGGCCACCCTCGCCGCGCTGGTCGGCGGCGGCTCCGGCCTGGCCCGGCCCGGAGCGGTCTCACTCGCCCATCGAGGCGTCCTCTTTCTCGACGAAGCGCCCGAATTCGCCACCAGGGCCCTCGAAGCGCTCCGCCAGCCGCTGGAGTCCGGTCGGGTCCTGCTGAGCCGCACCGGTGGCACGACCGAATATCCGGCCCGGGTCCAGCTCGTCGTCGCGGCCAACCCGTGCCCCTGTGCCAAACCGCAGGGCGATGCGCACTGCGAGTGCACGCCGCTGGCCCGGCGCCGCTACCTGGGCCGGCTCTCGGGTCCGCTGCTCGACCGCATCGACGTGCAGATCGAGCTGATGCCGGTCACCGCGGCCGATCTGTTCGTCACCAGCGGTGGCGGCGAGCCGTCGGTCGACGTCGCCGAGCGGGTGGCCAAGGCCCGGGCGGCCGCATCCGCGCGCTGGTCGGCGGAGCGCTGGCGGGTCAACGCCGAGGTGCCCGGCCCTCGGCTTCGCCAGGCGCCCTGGCGGTTGCCGCCGCGCGACACGCAGCCGCTGCGCCGCCGACTCGACAGCGGGTCGTTGTCGGCCAGGGGATTCGACCGGGTCCTGCGGCTGTGCTGGTCGATCGCCGACCTCGACGGCCGCGACCGGCCGACCATCGACGACGTCGAAGAGGCGTTGGCGCTGCGTACTGGCGGCGGGAGGCGGTTCGATGCCTGAGATCGACATCCGGCTGGCCCGGGTCGCGCTGACCCTGCTCGCCGAGCCCGGCACGCGGGCGGTGCATCGGCTGGTCGCCCGGCACGGCCCCCGCGAGGCGCTCGCTCTGGTGCTGGCCGGCGAGATCACCGACGACGCGGCGCGCGACGCGGTCCGCGCCCGTCTGGGCGCCGGCGACCCACGTTTGGCGGCGGAGGCGGCCCTGGCGACGGCCGAGCGGCTCGGCGCGCGTGTGGTGATCCCCGAAGACGACGAGTGGCCCTCGCACCTTTCCGGGCTCGAACACGTCCAGCTCGCCGGCACCGACCGTCGGGTCGACCGTGAGCTGGCGCCGCCGCTGTGCTTCTGGGTGCGCGGGGCGTGGCCGCTGGCCGAGGCGTTCGACCGCTCGGTCGCGATCGTGGGCTCGCGGGCCGCGACCCAATACGGCGAGCACGTCGCCACGGACCTCGCCTACGGCCTGGCCGAACGCGAATGGACGGTGGTGTCGGGCGGTGCGTTCGGCGTCGACGCCGCCGCCCACCGGGGCGCGCTGGCGGCGGGCGGGCTCACCGTGGCGGTGCTCGCATGCGGCATCGAGCGCGCGTACCCGGTCGCCAACACCGCCCTCTTCGAGCGGATCGCCGACACCGGCCTGCTGATCACCGAGTGGCCACCGGGCGCCGACCCGCTGCGGCCGCGGTTCCTCATCCGCAACCGGGTGATCGCCGCCGCCACCCGCGGCACGGTCCTGGTCGAGGCCGCGGCCCGCAGCGGGGCGACCCAGACGGTGCGGCGCGCGCTCGCGCTGCGCCGCCCGGCGATGGTCGTGCCGGGGCCGGTCACGTCCGCGATGTCGATCGGTTGCCACGAGATCCTGCGGCAGCACGACGGCGCGCGGCTGGTCACCAACGTCGCGCACGTCCTGGAGGAGGTCGGCCGGATCGGCGCCGACCTCGCGCCGGCGGCGCAGGGTCCGGAACACCCGCGGGACCAGCTCGACGACCAGGCGACCTTCCTGCTGGAGTCCATGCCCCGGCGCGGGGCGATCAGTCCTGACGCGTTGGCCGTCCGGGCCGGCGTCGACATCCGCACGACCCTGCGCAAGCTCACGCTGCTCGAGACGCTGGGCTTCGTCGCCCGCCGGACCGGCGGGTACGCCCTGGTCCCGCTCACCCTCCGCCACCGCGAGCCGCCATGACCGCGCGCCTCGTGGGCGGGCGCGTCGAGGCCGGCGTCGGGTCGCGCTCGGGCGGCCGCCGTTGTCCGGCCCCGCTGGTCGTCCGTGCGCTGGCAGTGCGGGCCGTGATCGTCGAGGTGATCGAGCTGGTCTGCGTGGCTCGGCCTCCTACGTTGTCGAGGAGAACGTGCGATGACCTATCCGACCGAGGACGAGCTGGATGAACGGCTCCGGGCGGCCGTGGACGCGGCCGCCCGGAGAAGATCGGAGCGCCTGCGGTTCCGGGCCGCCTTCACCGCCACCCGCGGGGCCGGCCTGCAACTACGTCACGCGACCAAGCTCGCCCGCCTGGACCGAGAGCTGGCTGACGTCCCGGAGCCGATCCCGCCGCCCTGACAGGCGGCGCGGGGCCGGCGAGCTGGTCGGGGCCAGAGGGCCCGGAGTTGACCCTGCGACGAGCGTCCGAACCGCGCATTGACCGTCGTGCCGGAAGGGTCCGCGGAGGTGGGGAAGGGGGGCAACCGCAGACGGCGTACACTTGGGTTTTGGCGACCGCCGCAGGGCGGTCGACCTCGCGCGCCCTTCTCGCGTTCGCGTCCTTGTGGCTCGAGGTGAGCGACGGTCCCCTGGTCCCGATTTTGATTGGGCCCACCATGGCCGGCGACTGGGCGCCAGGACGCTCGGCCACCCGGCCGGCGTGACAACCAGGGACAACACGAGGAGTACCCCACCATGGCCGTCGTGACCATGCGCCAGCTGCTGGAGAGCGGTGTCCACTTCGGGCACCAGACCCGGCGCTGGAACCCGAAGATGAAGCGCTTCATCTTCACCGAGCGTAACGGCATTTACATCATCGACCTGCGCCAGACTCTCGACTACATCGAGAAGGCGTACGAATACATCCGCACCACCGTCGCCGAGGGTGGCAGCGTGCTGTTCGTCGGCACGAAGAAGCAGGCGCAGGAGGCGATCGCGGAGCAGGCTTCGCGGGTCGGCATGCCCTACGTCAACCACCGCTGGCTGGGTGGCATGCTCACCAACTTCCAGACGGTCTACAAGCGGCTGCAGCGGATGAAGGAGCTCGAGGCGCTGGGCGACCTCAGCGGCACCGCCGCCGGCTACACCAAGAAGGAGACGCTGCAGCTCTCGCGCGAGAAGATCAAGCTGACCCGCACCCTGGGCGGCCTGCGCGACATGCAGAAGATCCCGGCCGCTGTCTGGATCGTCGACACCAAGAAGGAGCACATCGCGGTTGACGAGGCCCGCAAGCTGGGCATTCCGGTCATCGCGGTGCTCGACACCAACTGCGACCCGGACGAGGTCGACTTCCCGATCCCGGGCAACGACGACGCGATCCGGTCGGCCGAGCTGCTGACCAAGGTCGTCGCGGCTGCCGTCGCCGACGGGCTGATCGCCCGCTCGGGCCGCGGTCAGCGTGGCGGCGACGACAAGCCGGAGCCGGGCGTCGTCGGCACCGACGAGCCGCTGGCCGAGTGGGAGCGCGAGCTCCTCGAGGGCGCCGACAAGAAGGCTGACGAGAAGCCGGCCGACGAGAACGCGACCGTCGCCGCGGAATGAGCTGGTTCCGGGCCCGCCCTACCGGGTGGGCCCGGCCACGACCCCGACTAACCATCAAAAGAGAGAGTCATGGCTGACTTCACCGCCGCGGACGTCAAGAAGCTCCGCGATCTCACCGGCGCCGGCATGATGGACAGCAAGAAGGCGCTCACCGAGGCCGACGGCGATTTCGACAAGGCCGTCGAGGTGCTCCGGATCAAGGGCGCGAAGGACGTCGGCAAGCGTGCCGGGCGTACCGCCGCGAACGGTCTGGTGGCGCACTCGGGTCGGGCGCTGCTCGAGCTCAACTGCGAGACCGACTTCGTCGCCAAGAACGCCGACTTCGTCGCGCTCGCGCAGCAGCTCGTCGAGCACGCTGAGTCCGCCGGTGTCACCGACGTCGAGGGGCTGCTGGCCAGCAAGCTGGCCGACGGCCGCACCGTCGCCGACACCGTCCAGGAGGCTTCGGCCAAGATCGGCGAGAAGCTGGTGCTCAACCGCTTCGCCGTGCTCGACGACAACGGCACCGTCGCTGTCTACCTGCACCGCAAGAGCCAGGACCTGCCGCCCGCGGTGGGCGTGCTCGTGCAGTACACCGGCAAGTCCGACGAGGCCGCCGACGCCGACGCGCGTGGCGTGGCGATGCAGATCGCCGCGATGCGTCCGAAGTACCTCACGCGTGACGAGGTGCCGGCCGACGTCGTCGAGTCCGAGCGCCGCATCGCCGAGCAGACCGCCCGCGAAGAGGGCAAGCCCGAGGCCGCGCTGCCGAAGATCGTCGAGGGCCGCACCAACGCCTTCTTCAAGGACTTCGTGCTGCTGGAGCAGGCTTCGGTCGCTGACAACAAGAAGTCCGTCAAGCAGGTCGTCGGCGAGGCCGGCATCGACGTGACGCGGTTCGTCCGCTTCGAGGTCGGCCAGGCCTGACCGGCTGCCGCGCCCCCGTCCGTCGGGCGGGGGCGCGGCCCCCGCCCCGGGGGGCCGGGGGCGGGGGGGGGCAAACGCTCAACGCGGCCCCCGCCCGGGGGCGGCGCGGGATAGGG
>NZ_JBFAPY010000015.1:0-123855 GCF_040676915.1 Asanoa sp. NPDC049475
CCATCGCCGGGACTAAGAACCAGCGCAGCCGCGACAGACATGCCCCATTGTCGCCCACCACAACCGTCAAATCACTTCAGACACGCGACACTAGGCAGGCATTCGTGGACCCAATGTGGCACAATCCGAACCGTATTCCAGCAGCTCAAGGGCCGTTTGTTGCGGTCACACTTGTGCGAGATCGGCGGTTGTAGCGCAATCCTGCCGCAGGTTCGAACCTTGGCGGGTCACGCCAACATGGGAACGGGATTCGATCAACGCTGACCTGCTGATCGTGTCTGCGTCGTGGCGCCTGCCCAGCTAGCTGTCGTCTCAGGCCTTGTCTCGACGGTGCGGTTCGAGCGGACGCATTGCGTCCCTGCGGGTCTTTTTGCGGGCTCGCCACCACCACAGTCGCTGGGTGAGCAACGTCAGGACGCCGGCGGCGACGATCGCGGCGAGGTTGATGGCGAGTTGGACGGTGGAACCGACGGCTTCCGCCTTCACGCCGTATGCCAGGGCCACGGCTGCGTTCGCCGCCGCGGGAACGGTCGTCACCGAGATCAGGACACCGACCAGGGTCGCGGACTTGGCGGAGGTGAGCGACAGCATGCCGGCGACACCGGCGAGGAAGCCGACCACCCAGGACAGCGCGTCGGGCCGCCAGATGAAGTCGGTCAACGGCCGTGGTGCGACGAGCATCTCGCGGCTGACGAGTCCGGCCGCGTCCAGCAGCAGCGTGGTGCCGACGGTCGCGACCATCGCGATCGGGAAGCCCACGGCCAGCGCCATCGCGGATCGACGGACAAGTTCCCAGCGGGCCTGGACGAACCCGACGCACAGTGCGGCAAGCGGGCCGAACTCCGGGCCGACGACCATCGCGCCCACGATCAGGATCGGTTGGTCGAGCAGGACGCCGATGCCGGCGATCGCTGTGGCCACGACGAGGAATGCCAGGTAGGCGGCCGACAGTTCGGTCTCCTCGCCGGTGCGGTGCTCGATCTCCTCCCATACGACGGCGTCGACGCCCAGGCCGGGAGTGCGCTTGGCCGCGCGGTCGGCGTAGCGGGACATCGACACGTCAACCGTCTCGAGCACGATCGCGCCGTCACGTTCCACGTCGAGGTCGCGCAGTCCGGACAGGACGTCGCTGGCGCCTTCCCGTACAACATCGGCGAGCACCAGGTCTCCGGCTGGCTGCTTCGCGGCGCCCGGCAGGACGACAATGTGTGTGACGGCGGAGGCGCCTTCCAGCAGACGCTCGACCTCGGGCCGGCGCTGCGACGGCACGATTATTCGCAGATGCAGCACGCGGCATCCTTCCGTCGACGGCGAACCCGGCACAGCAAACCAGACGCCCGTGATCCGGCGACCGACCGGGCCGCCCGTGGGCCCCAGCGCTACTGGCCGGAGCCGAACATCAGTCTTCATGCCGGGGTGACTCACGGCATGAGCGACCTTTCCGCGTTCCAAGGCGTGGTTGGGTGTGGTCGCGTAGACGTTTTACGCGTTATACGCTAGCCGGGTGACCGAGCGGGAGTACGGCTGGACAGAGGCCGGCAAAGCGAGCGCGGCACGGCACGGCACGGCGTTTCCGAGCGGGAGACGATCGAGGCGCTGTTCTCGACCCAACGGACCGAGAACCATCTCGGGACGCTTCTGCTCGCGGTGGCCGGCTTGACCGGATCCGCCCGGGTGATCGTGGTGTTGTGTGAGCGGATGGGCGGAGTCAACAGCTACGCGATCCTGGCTGCCCGACTAGCTACTCCTGAAGAGGTCAAGCAGTGGATGGAGGGAACGCGATGACGGCGCACCGGGATCCCCGGACCATGAGCCGGGAAGAGCTAGTGGCCTACTTCGACGCCGGCGGGGACATCTCGGAGTTGTTGCGGGACGCCGCGGTCGGTCCGGATCTCGGTCCTGTGCCGGACCCTGAGAGCGTGCCGATGATTGTGACCGGGGTGCGGCTCTCCGCAGCGGCCGTTCAGCGGCTGGACGAGCTGGCCGGCAATGACCGAGCCGGACGGTCAGGTCTGATCCGGCGGGCTATCGACGAGTTTCTGGCCAGGCACACACCCGAAACTGCGTGACAAGGTAAATCTCTACTGGTCACGTACAGGTCGATCGAACCAGGGTGGATCTCGATTCCACGATGCCGGCTTGCCAGCTAACCCAACGTGGACGTTGGGTTTAGCTCGCGCCCACGCGGACCGCGCCCACCAGACCGTGGGGTCTCCGGGGGTCGCCCCCGGAATAGGAATGACAAATGGCCACCTAGATCCTGACCGCGAAGCGGACAGGATCTAGGCAGCCATTTGTGGGGCCGGCGGGGCTCGAACCCGCGACCGAGGGATTATGAGTCCCCTGCTCTAACCGGCTGAGCTACGGCCCCGCGCCGGCGGGACCGGCGCCGGGATCGTATCCCGTGTGTGGTGTTCGCGACCACCTGAGGCTGGTGCGACCCGCCGACGGGTGGTGGTGCGCGGGAGGCCGCCGAAGCTCGTTGATCTAGGTCACGGGTTGGCTCCCCCAGTCTGCCTGGCGGGTTCGCCATGCCCCCTGACGAGGTGGGCGGCCCGCCGGCCGCCCACCTCGCTTCCACGTGGACGCCCTTGAAAGCGTTGATCGCCGCACGGCGGGCGGGACGGCCTGCGCGTGCACCGCACCGGTGCGCAGCCGATGGCCCCGTCAACGAGGAGGACCGCCAGGACGGCGGCGGCTTACCGCCGCGACGTCAGTGCGGCGGTCGCAACGTCTGCGGGCCGTCGGGCCAACCGGGACGCGTCGTTCGGACGTTGAAGAAGACCATTGTTGACGCCTCCCTTCCTTGAAAACTGAAAAATTGCATGCTGAATAGCGCCGTGCCGCCGGCACGTGCGAAAAGAGAATGGATACGGAAAAGCCGCCTGTCCCGGGTTGGGATAGGCGGCTTCAGCGCTGGCCAGAGCTAGCTGGTCCACCTATCCAGGGCGAGTCGGCACAGCCACGAGCCACTCGCGTCTGCGTCTTTGTAGACTGCGGGCCGCAACATGGTGTCGTCCTGTCCGTCGTTGTCTGGGGTCGCTCGTACACCAATAAATGTAGATCGAAATCGCTCTGCGGGAAAGCGAATTATTCGTCGTCGTCTTCTTCGTCCTGGGCGCGGGCGATGACCTCTTCGACGGTGAGCGGGCTGGCCGGGTGGTGGCTCAGGCACAGCGGCGCCCGTAGTTTGGCGAAGCCGGCCCCGTCGACCGCGGCGTAGAAGACGCCTGGGCGCAGTCGCGCCACGTCCGAGATGTCGCTGCCCTTGGCGCGCGCCATCTCCTTCGCCGCCTCGATCTGGGTCGGGCTGTTGAGCAGGCCGAACAGTTGCGTCGCCGCGTTGCCGGGTATCCGGTTGTGCAGCCCCTTCGGCGCCTGTGTCGCGAACACCAGCCCGAGCCCGTACTTGCGGGCCTGCGACGCCAGCGCCAGCGTGCTCTGGGTGCAGGCGGTCATGGCGCCCGACGGAGCCAGGGTCTGCGCCTCGTCCATCACGAACAGGCCGCCTAGCGGGCGGTCGCCGGCCGGGTTGCGCTTGATCCAGGCGAACAGCGCGAGCTGGAGCTGGTTGACGAAGCTCTGCCGTTGACCGTCGTCGGGCAGGCCGATGAAGCTGATCACCGAGATCCGGGCGCGGTAGCCCGGTGCCGGCCGCAACAGCTCACCCGGGTCGAGCGGGGCGCCGTCACCGCCGAACAGCGGGTCGCTGACCATCGTCGCGCGCAGCAGCTGGCCGATCTCGTTGGCGACTTTCGGCGCGTTGTCGAGCTGGCTCGCGCGCGCCGGCAACCGGGTCAGATACAGAACGAACTCGCGAAGATCACTGCCACCACCACGGGCGTACGCGGTCAGCGCCTCCCGCAACACCGCGTTCCCGATGCGGGCCTTCGTGGACGCGCCGTCGACGTTGGCCCGCGGCGCGAGCGACGCCACGGCGGCATCGACGCCGGCGGCGAACGCGTCCGGGTCGTCGAGGATGCCCGAGAAGTCGGGCAGTGGCCGGAAGCTCAAGGGCCGCCCCGCGGTCCGCCGCGGGGTCCAGACCACGACATCGGTGCTCCGGTGGTACGCCTCCGCCCGCGCGATCTCGAGCTCGTCCCAGGCGGCCGGCGGCTCTGGCCACGGGTCACCGAGCCGCGCGAGGTCGTTGTTGGGGTCGAGCACGATCGACGACACGCCACGCAGCGCGCACTCCTCGACCAGCCGCCGGATCAACACGGTCTTTCCCGACCCGGAGCCGGCGAAGATCGCCGCGTGCCGGCGCAACGCCGCCAGCTCGACCGACACCGACCGCCCGTCCTGGACCGACTGCCCCAGCATCACGGACCCAGGATCACGATCATCCCGCGGTACGCGCACCGGCAGCCGTCGAACATTCCCGAGCGACGGAGCGGGACTGACCGGCCCGACCGACGGAGTCACCACGAGGCCGCCCGGCGCACCCGCCCCGTCCAGCACGGCCCAGCCACCGGAGGCCGCCGTCACGGCCGAACCATCGGGCACCGCCGGACCATCCGTGGCCGCACCATCCCGCGCAGGCCAACCGCCGGGAGCCGCCGACGCGCCGGGCACGGCCGGACCAGCGGGCGCCGCAGCACCACCCGGAACCGCACCCCGGGCCGCCCAGCTACCCGGAGTCGGCGACCCGTCCGGGCCAGCCGAACCATCACCCACCACCGGACCACCCGAGGCCGCACCATCCCGCGCAGGCCAACCGCCCGGAACCACCGACGCGCCGGGCACGGCCGGACCACCCCGAACCGCACCCCGCACCGCCCAGCTACCCGGGGTCGGCGACCCGTCCGGGCCAGCCGAACCATCACCCACCGCGGGACCACCCGAGGCCGCACCGTCCCGAACAGGCCAAGCGCCCGGCGCCGGCGGACCACCCGCGTCGCCCCGCGCCGGAGGGCCGGCCGGTGACGTCGGGCTGTCCTTCGCTTCCGTGCCAGCCGGCACCGCTGTGCCGCCGACGATCGACAGCCCCGCCTGTCGTGCCCGGCTGGCCGCCGAAGGCGGAGCCGGCGGCCGCTCCGGGCCGACGAGACCGTCCGTAGCAGCCGGTGCCACCACGGCAGGCGCGGGCTCGTCCGCCCCCGACAGCGCCGAGCGCAGGAACGCGACCCGATCCGCCGGCCGGCGGCTGACGAACCACGGCCGCAACGTCTCGTAGCCGCGTTCGCGCAGCAGTTGCCGCAACGCCACCAGTACGACCACGTCGCTCTCCGGGAACGTCAGCGTGCGCCCGCCGGCCCGGGTGAACGTCTCGATGACCTCGGTCGTCCGGGCGCCGCCCGACCACGGCTCGTTGCGCAGGAAGAACAGCTTGCGCTTGGCCACTCCCTCGGTCAGGCCGGCGGCCGTGCTGGCGTTGCGGATCCGGTTGAGCGCCGCGATCGGGTGCCGGGCTCCGATCACCCGGAACGCCCAGTGCTCCTCGTCCTCCGTGCGTTCGTCCAGGCTGCGTCGCAGCCGGGCGTGCAGCGCCGGCTTGCTGCCCGGGTGCGGGTCGAGGCCGAACAGCTCCCCCGCACCACCGCGCGCGCCGATCCAGGCGGTCAGCCCCGCGTCGAGCAGCGAGGGCACGATCGCGTCCTCCGTGGCCGGGTCGAGCGCGGCCGAAGGGTCGGCGGTGCCGAGCAGCGCGGCGAAGCGGGCGTCGACCGCGGCGAGCTCGTTGTCCGTGGTCGGTTCCTCGGTGACCACCCCCGGGTCCGAGACGGAGTCGTGCACGAGGCGTGCCATCTCCCGGACGGTCTCGTCGCGCAGGCAGCCTCGTACGTGCGTGTCGATCGTGCGCAGCAGCTCGCGCGGCGTGAACTGGACCGCTTCGACGAAAGCGGAGGCCCGGACGGGCCAGGTCGGGTACGCCGGTACGAACCCCTGCGCCGCGAACGGCTCGGCGAACCGCCGGGCGATCAGCTCCCGGCCGAGCTCCGCGGTGCCGATCTGGCGGAGCTGCACCGCCTCCCGGAACCGGTCCTGGACGGTGTCGGTGGCCTGCGTCTTGACCAGCGACCACGACTCGTCGAGGCAGGCGACGACCGACAGCGTGCGGCGGGTGGTCTCGCGCAGCGCCATCAGCCCCCCGGCGATCTGCTCCAGCAGCAGCGCGGCCCGCCACTCCAGCCGGGTCTCGCCGTCGAGCGACTTCGCCGCCTGGTTGATCAGCAGGTCGATCTGGTCGACCGCGATGACGGTCGGACCGGTCAGGGCCAGCAGCCGCGAGATGTCGCGGACGATCTCCTGCGCGGACCGCCGCGCCCGGCGCATCCCCCAGGCGGCCCGCTGCCCGGGCTCGAGCTCGTCGTTGGAGCACAGGAACTCGTAGCCGACGTCCTGGTCACCCAGCTTCTCGGCCGCTTGGAGCACAAGAGCCCGCGCCGTGTCCTGGCAGTCGATGCCGACCTGCCGGTTGTGCTTGCGCAGCAGGTCGACGAACGCGTCCAGGATCGGCCGGGTCAGCTCGGCCTCACCGGTCACCGCCCGGCGCACCGCCCGGGGAGCGCCGACGAGGTCGGCCAGCCGGCGCAGGAAGACCCGGAGCTGACTTTCCCGGTCGGCCGTCTCGCGGTTGAGGCCGTCCAGGATGGACAGTGACGTGCTGCGCCAGAAGGCGCTGGCCTCCAACAGGCTGACCAGGAAGAAATAGCCACCCGCGGCCTGTACGTGCTGGCGCACCGACCCGAGCAGATGCGTCTTGCCGCTGCCGCGCTGGCCGAGCACCGCGACGCCGACAGGGCTCGAGTCGGTGCTGTGGTCGGCGTCCTCGACACCGTCGAGGATCACCTGGAGGGCGTCCCGGTGCAGCCCTTCGACGTGGAACGACGGCTGCCGCCACACGTCGTCGGGCGTCGGCGCCCAGTTGAACCGGAGCGCCTTGAGTGCCCGCCGCTCGACCTCGTTCATAGGTGTCACACACCAATTGCGATCAGATGCCTGTCCTGGTTGCCGATCCGCACGGCGGCGTCGCGCTGTGCCGCCGAGAGCGTCTTCTGGTTGGACTCCGGGATGATCCGCACGTCGGGGGCGCTGCTCAGCGCGACGAGCGCCGCGTCGACGCCGGACCGCTCCGTGCCGGTCAGTCGCGGGCGCAGGGCCGCGAGCGACACCAGCTCACCGGCGCTGACGGCGATCTCCGCGTACGCCTTGCGAATGCGCACGTCGACGTCGTCCTCGACGGGGGCGAAGAGCTCGGACGCGGCCAGGTCGGACCGGTCGAGAAAACCACGCAGCCGATTCAGCACGGTGTAAAGGGCCGCACCCCCGGCCCCGGCACCCGCCGGCGGGTCGGCGGACAGTTGCGCGATCGCCTCGGCCCACCCGGCCTCGGTGAGCTCGAGGCTGAACCCCCGGCCGACCTTGCGCACCGTGATCCACCCTCGGGAGGCGAGCCGGTCCCGGTATTCCTTCTTCAGGTCGAGACCCCGGTCGGCGATCCGCGCGTTGGGCAGCTCGCGGGCCTCGGCCATGAGGATGACCAGCATGCAGCGCATGGCGAAGGTGACCGGCTTCTCGTCGGGCATGCCGATGCTCCTCACGGGGTGGGCACAAACCGAGCCGATTCTCCCCAGCCGTCCGACGTGGGAGCAAGGTCCACCAGGGGTTTTCCGATATCCGACAGCACTGTCGGGTGTGGATCTCCATTAGCCCTGGCCAAATGTGACCTCACGGCAACCGTTCGGACGAGCCGGCGGGGGCCGATATTGCCTAGCGACCGCCGGGCCGGGCACGATAGCCATTCGGTCAGCCAGCGCCACGGGAGGAGCGATGAGGGCCGCACCGCCGGGTTTCCCTTGGGTCGTGGCGATCCACGGGTCGGCGGACAGCCCCACGCCGATCGGTGCCGGCATGGTCGTCGCCCCTGAGCGGGTGCTCACCTGCGCACAACTGGTGCGGTCACGCGACGAGCTCTGGGTCGGCTTTCCGCTGGTCGGGCCTGGTCGCATCCGCGTGCGCCAGGTGGTCCACAGCGGCGGCTCCGACCTCGCCCTGCTGGCGCTCGACGGCGCGGTGCCCGAGCCCGTGCGGCCCGCCCGGGTGCGGCTCGCACCGCTCGGCAAGCTCACCGGCCGCCCCTGGTGGTCGTTCGGCTTCCCGGACCACGATCCGGCCGGCCGCGCCGCTCAGGGCACGGTCGGCGACCCGTTGGACACCGGCCAGGTCCGGCTCGTCAGCACCGGGTTGGCGCCGGGGTTCGCGGGCGCGCCACTGTGGTCCCCGGGCTACCAGGCCGTGGTCGGGCTGGTCGTGCAGGCGGCCACCGCCGGCCCGGCCGGCGGTGACGGCCGCGCCGCGGGCCTCGCCGACGCCCTGCCGGACCTCAAGCTCGGCGCGCTGGCCCGCTGGCGGCTCGACGCGGCCGGCGAGCAGGCCGGCGCCGCCTGGGGTTGGACCCGAACCGACGAGTTCCGCGGTCGCGCCGCCGTGCTGCGGGTCATCGGCGACTGGCTCGACCGGCCCGGCACCGACGGCCACCTGCTGGTGGTCACCGGCGCACCGGGGGTCGGCAAGTCCGCCGTGCTCGGCCGGATCGTGACCGCCGCCGACGCCGCCGCGGCCCGGCTCGACCCCGGCGACACCGCCGCGCGGGGCAGCGTCGCCTGTGCCGTGCACGCCGCCGGCAAGGACGCCCTGGCGGTGGCGACCGAGATCGCCGTCGCGGCGTCGGCCGCACTGCCGGCCGTGCCCGGCGACCTGCTCCACCACCTGCGCGATCGGCTCGCCACCCGGCCGGACCGGTTCAACCTGGTGATCGACGGGCTCGACGAGGCGGCCTCGCCCACGCAGGCCCGCGATCTCGTTCGCACGGTGCTCGTGCCGCTCGCGGAGCAGGGCGACCTGCTCGGCGTGCGGGTCGTCGTCGGCACCCGGCCGGCCGACGAGCAGGGCGACCTGCTGGGCGCGTTCGGGGCGGCGGCGGACGTGGTCGACCTCGACTCCGCCGAGCATGTCAACGTCGCCGACCTCGCCGCCCACGCGATGGCCACCCTGCGGCTGGAGAGCAAGGGTCGGGCCGACAACCCGTACGCCGACGCCGAGCGCGCCGAGCCCGTCGCCCGCCGGATCGCCACCCTGGCCGGCGGCAACTTCCTGCTCGCCGGCCTGGTCGCCGGCGCGCACGGCCGCAACGACGCCGTGCCGGTCGACCCGCACCGCGTCGCGTCGCCCGCATCCGTCGCCGAGGCGCTCGACTCGTACCTGGGCGGCGTCTCCCCCGCCGGCGCCACCTCGGCCCGGCTGGCCCTGACCGCGCTCTCCTTCGCCGAGCCGCCCGGCCTCCCGCTTCCGCTCTGGCGGGTGGCGATCGAGGCCCTCGGCGGCCGCGTCACCGACGACGACCTGGCCGCCTTCGCCGAGGCCACGGGCTTCCTGGTCGAACACGGCCGCAGCGACCAGCGCGTGTACCGGCTGCGGCACCGGGCCCTCGACGACGCGCTCCTGGCCGCCCGCGCCACGGTGTCGGCCCGGCCCGACGACGAGCGCGACCTGCTCTACGCCTGGGTCCGGCACGGCCACGCGGCCGGCTGGGCCTCCGCACCCGACTACCTGCTCGGCATGCTGCCGCGCCACGCGGACCGGGCCGGCCTGGTCGACACGTTGCTCAACGACGACGCGTACGTGCTGCACGCCCATCTCGCGGGCCTGCTTTCCGCCGCCGAGGTGGCCGATACCCGGGAGGGCCAGGCCCGGGTCCAGCTGCTGCGCCGGACTCCGCTCGCCGCGCACGCGTCGCCGGCCGAGCGGGCCGCGCTGTTCTCGGTGGTCGACCGGATCGACCGGCTGGGCAGCGCGCCCGTCGCGGAGGAGGCCGCCTACCGCGCCCGCTGGGCGCACACCCCGCCCCGGCTCGAAAGCACCGTCCTAGAAGGACACTCCGACGCCGTGTACGACGTCTGCGCGGTGCCGATGGACGGGCGCGACTTCCTCGCCTCGGCCGGCGCGGACGGCACCGTCCGGATCTGGGACCCGTTGACCGGCCGGGTCGAGCGGGTGCTGGCCGGGCACGCCGACGGCGTACGCGGCGTCTGGGCGGTGCAGGCCGAGGAGGGCACGCTGCTGGCCACGGCCGGCCACGACGGCACCATCGGTGTCTGGCACGCGGGCACGGGCGCGCACCTGCGTACCCTGACCGGTCATTCCGACTGGGTCCGCAACCTCTGCGCGGTGCCCGTCCCTGGCGTGGCGACGCTGCTGGCGTCCGCGGGCGACGACCGGACCGTGCGCGTCTGGAACCCCGCTGACGGCACGCTCGTGCACACGCTGACCGGGTTCGGCGGCTGGGCCACGGCCGTCACCCACCTGCCGGTCGGGCCGCACGGCCTCGTCGCGGCGACGGGCTTCGACGGCGTGATCGCGCTCTGGGACCCGGTGACCGGCGCCTGCACCACGGCGGTGGTGGCGCACGACGGTTGGGCCACGACGCTGTGCGCGGTGCGGTCCGGGGGCGGCGTGGCTCTGGCGTCCGCCGGCTACGACGGTGTGGTGCGGCTGTGGAACCCGCTGACCGGCGACCTGCTCAGCTCGATCGACCCGCAGGCGGGGCCGCTGACCGACCTGTGCACCGTCGAGGTCGACGGCACGGTGCTGCTGACCGCCACCGACGAGAGCGGCGTGCTGCACCTCTGGGACGCCCGCAGCGGCGCGCCCCGGCCGAGTCTGCGCGGCGACGTGAGCTGGATCCGCGCGGTGTGCAAGCTGCGGGTCCGCGACCGCGACCTGCTCGCGACCGCGGGCGACGACGGCACGGTCCGGCTCTGGGACCCGGTGACCCGGCAGGCCGAGTCGGTGCTGGCCGGCGGCCGGCTGGGTCCGGTGGCCGGCGTACGCGCCGTGCCGTTCGGTGGCGGCACGGCGGTCGCGTCGACCGGCACCGACGGCACCGTGCGCATCTGGGACCCGGCCACCGGCGCCGCTCTGGCCCGCCTTCCCGCCCGGGAGGGTGCGGTCACCTCGGTCTGCGCGGTGCCCGACGCCGACGCGCCGCTGCTGGCCACCGGCGGCGACGACCACATCGTGCGGCTCTGGGACCTGCGCGACGGCAGCCCCGGCCCGGAGCTCGCCGACCACCACGAGCGGGTCAACGCCATCTGCGCGGTCAACGCCGGCGGGCTGGTGCTGGTCGCGACCGGGGCCGACGACGACACGGTGCGGCTGTGGAACCCGCGCGACGGGTCGCCCTACGGTGTGCTGCTCGGCCACCGCAGCTGGGTGACGGCGCTGACCACGGTGCGGCTCGGCGGCCGGGACCTGCTGGCCTCCGCCGACAAGGACGGCACGGTCCGGCTCTGGGACCTCGACGGCGGCACCCGCTGGCAGCAGCTCGCGCACACCGACGCGGTCGACGCGCTCGGCACCGTCACCGCCGACGACCGCGACCTGCTGGTCTCCGGTGGCGCGGACGGCACGGTCCGGCTCTGGCACCCGGCCGACGGGCGGCCGCACCACGTGCTGGCCGGGCACACGGCCGCGGTGACCGGGGTCTGCGCGCTGCCGGCGGGAGCCGGGCGGCAGCTGGTCGCCTCGACCAGCCTCGACCGGACGGTGCGGCTCTGGGATCCGGTGACCGGCCGCTGCGTACGCGCGATCCCGGTGCACCACCGCGCACTGTCGTGCGCGTACGCCGGCGGCACCCTGGTCCTGGGTCTCGACCGTGGCCTGCTCGGCCTGGCGATCTAGAAGCGCTCCGCCAGGAAGTCCTCGAAGGTGCGGCCCGCGTGCGCGTTGTCCGGAGTCAGGTGGGCACCCGAGTGGAACGCGGCGTAGATGCGGCCGGGGAGCGCGACGCCGACCACCCGGCGGTGCCGGCCCGACATGTTCAGGTAGGACTGGGCCAGCGAGCGGGCCGAGCGGACTTCCGGGCCGCCGATGTCCGGCACCCGCTCGCCCGGCCCGGCGTCGACGTGCTCGACCAGTCGGTCGGCGACGTCGTGCACGTCTATCGGCTGGAAGTCGAAGTTGGGCGCGAAGACCATCGGCATCGGGACCCGGCGCTGCACGTGGAAACCGCGGAGCACCAGCGTGTGGAACTGGGTGGCCCGCTGGATCGTGAACGGCAGCCCGGAGGTCTCGATCAGCCGCTCGCACTCGGCCTTCGCGGCGTAGTAGGCGAGCGGGATCCGGTCGACCCCGACGATCGAGGTGAAGACCAGGTGGGTGTCGCCGGGGTCGATCGCTGCGATCAGCCGGGAGGTCGCCTCGACGTCGCCGCGCGGCGCGGTGGCCAGGTGCACGACCGTGCGGATGCCCGCGACGGCGGCCGGGATGCCCTCGCCGGTGCGCAGGTCACCGCGGACGGACTGGCCCGGCTGCGGCCGCCGGCTGAGCACCCGCACCTCGTGACCCGACCCCCGCAGCTTCTCGCACACCACCCGGCCCAGGTTCCCGGTGCCTCCGGTGACCAGAACGTCGCCCATAAGCCGAATTGTCCCCCAGCAACGCCCGGACGGTCCGCGTTAACTCCGTCACGCGAATAGGGTCGAAGGGAACGAACTCCCCGGAAGGAGCATGGCCATGGAGGTCACGCTGACCACGCTCCTCTCGGTGGACGGGGTCATGCAGGCGCCGGGCGCGCCGACCGAGGACACCACCGGCGGGTTCGCCCGGGGCGGCTGGATGGTCCCGTACGCCGACGAGGGCCTGAACACGTTCATCAGCGAGGTGTACGACCGGGCCGACGCGTTCCTGTTCGGGCGCCGGACCTACGAGATGTTCGCCTCGTACTGGCCGACGGTCGCCGACCCCGACCACCCTGTCGCGGGTCGGCTCAACAAGCTGCACAAGTACGTCGCGTCGCGCTCCTTGACCGAGGCCGAGTGGGAGCCGGCCACGGTGATCGTCGACGAGGTCGCCGACGCGGTGGCGAAGCTCAAGGAGCGGCCGGGTCGCGAGCTCCAGGTGCACGGCAGCGGTGCGCTCGCGCGGTACCTGATGTCCCACGACCTGATCGACGAGTACCGGCTGGTGATCATGCCCGTGGTGGTGGGCGACGGCGCGCGGCTCTTCGACGTGATGGGCCTGCCCACCGGTCTGGAGCTGGTGCACCACCGGTCCATCGACACGGGCATAGTGATCAACGTCTACCGGCCGACGGGCCGGGCCGTCTACGGCTCGTTCGACCTCTGGGACTGAGCGAACGTCAGCGCGTCGCCCAGCGCCGGGAGAACGGCGCCCAGCGGGGCGTCGACCTTGACGGCCGCGTACGCGTCGCCCCGGGTCGGTCCCTGGTTGACGATCGCCACCGGGATGCCCAGCTTGGCCGCCCGCAGCACGAACCGGCGCCCGGACATCACCGTCAACGACGAGCCGAGCACCAGCAGCAGCCGGGCCGCGGCGACCGAGGCGAAGCAGCGGTCGACCCGCTCGGCCGGCACCGTCTCGCCGAAGAAGACCACGTCGGGCTTGAGCACGCCGGTCCGGCAGCGGGCGCAGTCGACCGGTCGGAAGGACTCGACGGAGGCGTCGTCGAGGTCGGCGTCCCCGTCCGGGTTGACGGCCGCGGCGAGCGCGGCGAACGCCGGGTTGGCCGCCCGCAGCCGCGCGTCGAGCTCGGCCCGGCCGGTGGTCTGGCCGCAGTCGAGGCAGACGACCCGGTCGATGCTGCCGTGCAGCTCGACCACGTCACGGGCGCCGGCCGCCTGGTGCAGGCCGTCGACGTTCTGGGTGAGGACCGCCGAGACCAGGCCGGCCCGCTGGAGCCCGGCGACCGCGCGGTGGCCGGCGTTGGGCTCCGCCCGGCCGATCACCCGCCAGCCGACGTAGCTGCGCGCCCAGTAGCGCTGTCGGGCCGCCGTGTCGCGGGTGAAGGTCTGGTAGGTCATCGGCGCGAACTTCCGCGCTGACCCCGTCGGGCCGCGGTAGTCGGGAATGCCGGATTCGGTGGACAGGCCGGCGCCGCTCAGCACGGCGACGCCACCATCGGCCACCAGGTCGATCAACGCGGACAACGGGTCGGACACCCGTCCATGGTGCCTCAGGAGGCGTCGGGGGCGAACGCGCAGAACTCGTTGCCCTCGGGGTCGGCCATGATCCACCAAGAGATCACGTCGTCGGGCTCGCGCAGGACGCGGGCGCCGGCTGCGACGAGCTCGCCCGGGTCGGCGGCGGTGAGGTCGACGTCCCAGTGCATCCGGTTCTTGACCGTCTTGGGCTCGGAGACCGCGTCGAAGACCCAGCGCTCGGCGGGGAAGCCGGCCGCGCCGAGCACCGAGCCGGCGTCGACGCGCCCTCCCGTGACCGATGCCCACCAGGTCGCCTGCGCCGACGGGTCGGCGGCGTCGACCACGAGCTCGTAGACCTCGACAGCCGCCGGGGCGGCGCCGGGACGGGGCGGGAAGGCGCGGAACTGGTTGCCGTCGGGGTCGGCCAGCACCCACCACGAGATCTCGGCGTCGGGGACGCGCACCACCGTCGCGCCGGCCGCCACGAGCGGCGCCGGGTCGGCGGTGGGCAGCCGCAGGTCGAGGTGGACCCGGGTCTTCCCGGTCCGCGGCTCGGGCACCGGGTCGACCCACACGCTCAGGTCGCCGGGCCGGACGTGGTCGATCCGCGCGGACTTGTCGCCGTTGTCGTGGAAGCTCGCGCCGAGGGCGGCCGACCAGAACCGGCCGAGCATCAGCGCGTCGGTGGCGTCGAGGCAGATGTCACGCAGGGCGGCGATGGGCACGCCGGCCATTGTGCCCGCGCGGCGACCCCGCTTCGCACCCCAATTACGCGTTGGGGAGGGACGAGCTGCCTGATTTGCGGCAATCGTGCGGCTACGGTGGGCAGATGGCGAATGCGATCATCGCCGAACAGCTGGGGAAGACGTACGGCTCCGTCACGGCCGTCGTCGGCCTCGACCTCGTCGTCCCCGAGGGCACGGTGCTCGGCCTGCTCGGGCCGAACGGCGCGGGCAAGACCACGACCGTGCGCATGCTGACCACGCTGATCACCCCGACCTCGGGACGGTGCGAGGTCGGCGGCATCGACGTGTGCGCCCATCCCGACCGGGTGCGCCGGATCATCGGCGTCTCCGGGCAGTACGCGGCCGTCGACGACTACCTGACCGGCCAAGAGAACCTGGAAATGGTGGGCCGGCTCTACCACCTGGGCAAGAAGCAGGCGCGGAGGCGGGCCAAGGAGCTGCTCGAGCAGTTCGAGCTCACGGACGCCGCGGACCGGCCGGCCAAGACGTACTCCGGCGGCATGCGGCGGCGGCTCGACCTCGCGGGCGCGCTGGTCGTACAACCTCCGGTTATCTTCCTGGACGAGCCGACGACCGGGCTCGACCCGCGCAGCCGGCTCGGCATGTGGGGCGTGATCAGCGATCTCGTCAAGGCCGGGTCGACGCTGCTGCTCACCACGCAGTACCTCGAGGAGGCCGACCGGCTCTGCGACGACATCGTGGTGATCGACCACGGCCGGGCGATCGCCCAGGGCACCGCGGCGGAGCTGAAGGCGCAGATGGGCGGCGAGAAGCTGGCGGTCGCCGTCGGTGAGCGCGACGAGCTCGCGTCCGCGGCCGACGTGCTGCGCTCGGTCGGCGTCGACGAGCCCGAGGTCGACGACCAGGCCCGCGAGGTCACGGTGCACATCGACCGCGGCACGGCGGCGCTGGTGGAGGCCGTGCGCAAGCTCGACGCCGCCGAGATCAGCCCGACCAACCTGGAGATCCGCAAGCCGACGTTGGACGACGTGTTCCTGACGCTCACGGGGCAGCCGGCGCAGGAGCAGACCGAGACCGGGGGTGCGCCGTGACCATGGTGCTCGAGGCCGCCAGCGACGGCTGGGTCGTCACCAAACGGAATCTGCTGAAGATCAAACGCGTGCCCGACCTGGTGATCTTCTCCACCATCCAACCGATCATGTTCGTGCTGCTGTTCGCGTACGTGTTCGGCGGCGCGATCGCCACCCCGGGCGTCAACTACCGCGAGTTCCTGATCCCCGGCATCTTCGTGCAGACGGTGGCGTTCGGCGCCGGCATCACCGCCATCGGGCTCGCCGACGACCTGCAGAAGGGCATCGTCGACCGGTTCCGATCGCTGCCCATGTCGCGCGGCGCGGTGCTGTTCGGGCGCACCTCGTCGGACCTGATCAACAACGTCTTCACGGTGATCGTCATGTCGGTCACCGGCGTGATCGTCGGTTGGCGGATCAACGAGGGCTTCCTGCGGGGCGTGGCGGGATTCGCGATCCTGTTCCTCTTCGCGTACGCGATGAGCTGGATCTCGGCCGTGATCGGGCTGTCGGTGAAGTCGGTCGAGGTCGCACAGAGCGCCGGCTTCATCTGGATGTTCCCGCTGACCTTCCTGTCCAACGCGTTCGTGCCGACCTCCTCGCTGCCGTCGGTGCTGCAACCCATCGCCGAATGGAACCCGATCTCGTCGGTGGTGCTGGCCCTGCGGGAGCTGTGGGGCAACGCGCCGGAAGGCGCGGCCAACGGCACCGGATTCCCGGCCCAGCACCCGATCTGGCTGTCCATCGGCTGGTGCCTGCTGATCCTGGCGATCTTCGTGCCGATGTCGATCGCCCGCTACCGCCGCGCGGCGAGCCGCTAGAGGGTGTCTCGTGGATCAGGGTGACGGCATGATCCACGAGACACGCCTTAAACCCGGTGGCGCGGGGCGGGCGCGGCCGGGCAGCATCGCGGGATGGCGTTCCTGACCACCGAGCGGCTGGTGCTGCGTGACGTCACGCCGGACGACGCCGAGGCGCTGTTCGCGCTCGACGACGACCCCGAGGTGATGCGCTACATCAACGGCGGCAAGCCGGCCAGCCGCGCCGCGATCCGGGAGCGGACGCTGCCGGACATGCTGCGCGGGTTCGCCGCCTTCGGTGGCGGGCGGGCCGTCTGGGCCGCGCAGGAGCGGGCCGGCGGGCGGTTCGTGGGCTGGTTCGCCCTGCGGCCGACCGATCCCGACCGGCCGGACGTCGCCGACCTCGGCTACCGGCTGCGCCGCGACGCGTGGGGCCGGGGCTACGCCACCGAGGGAGCGCGGGCCGTCGTCGACAAGGGCTTCCAGGACCTCGGCGTGCGCCTCGTCGTGGCCGACACCATGACCGTCAACACCGGGTCGCGGCGGGTGCTGGAGAAGGCCGGGCTGAGCTTCGCGGGGCAGTTCCACACCGACTGGCCCGAGGTGATCGAGGGATCCGAGCAGGGCGATGTCGCCTACGAGCTCACCCGGGCCGCTTGGGATGCGGCCCGTCGCGCCCCGGGTTAGGGTCCGCCCATGGACCGTCCGAACCTACGTCCGAACGGGATGGTGCTCGGCGCCCCCGATCCCCGCGCGCTGCGCGACTTCTACGAGCGCCTGCTGGGCTGGGAGCGCGGCTCCGACGAGCCCGGGTGGGCGACCCTGCGGGCACCCGGCGGTGGCATCGGGCTGTCGTTCCAGCTCGAGACCGACCACGTCCCGCCGGTGTGGCCGGCCGGCGACGGCGACCAGCAGATGCAGGTCCACCTCGACGTCGAGGTGCGCGACCTGCCCGCCGCCGTGGCGTGGGCGGAGCAGCAGGGAGCGAAGGTGGCCGCGTTCCAGCCGCAGGACGACGTCAAGGTCATGATCGACCCCGTCGGCCACCCGTTCTGCCTCTGGGTGCCAGAGGACTAGGCCGCCAGCTCGGCCCAGACGACCTTGCCGGTCCCGCCGCTGCGGGCCAGGGTGCCCCAGGCCCGGGCGACGGCGGCGACGATCGACAGGCCCCGGCCGCCCACCCGGGCCGGGTCCGGCGCCCGCACCGTCGGCTGGGCGGCACTGGTGTCGGCGACCTCGATGCGCAGCGCGTCACCGCAGCGGCGCACCACGAGCTCGCCGCCGTCCCTGGTGTGCCGCACGACGTTCTGCATGAGCTCGGTGGTCACCAGCACGGCGTCGTCGGCCAGATGGGCCAGCTTCCAGCGGTCGAGCGCCTCCCGCACCGCCCGCCGGGCCATGCCGGCGGGGGCGCCCCCCTCGAACCTCAACCGCACCGCGTCCACGGGGCCGTTATACCCACCCTGGGTGCGACACATGCCAGACTCGGTGGGATGCCGGAGATCGTCGAACTGCTGGCCTCGCCCGTACACCGATTTGAGGGCAGGCCCGCCGACGGCCCGGCGCCCGCGCCACCCGGCGAGCTGGTCGACCAGGTCCAGATCCGGGCGGGCCTGGGCATCGTCGGCGATCGCTACTTCGCCCGGCCGGCGCACCGCGACGCCGCGGTGACCGTGATCGCCCGGGAGAGCCTGCCGCCCGGCATCGGCCTCACGCAGGTCCGGCGCAACATCCTGGTGACCGGCATCGCCGTGGACGACCTGGTCGGCTCGATCCTGCGCCTGGACTCCGGCAGCGGCCCGGTCCGGCTCGCGGTCCGCCGCCGGGCGAACCCCTGTGCCTGGATGGACGTGGCCGTCGGGCCGGGCGCGTTCAAGGCCCTGCGCGGGCACGGCGGGATCCGCTGCAGCCCGCTCGACGACGGGACCCTGCGGGTAGGTCCGGTGACGGTCACGATCGAGTAATACCCCTATATCCTGAAAAGATGGGGATGGGGTGAGTCGGTGCCGTCGGACGATCAGCCAGTGATCCTCACGCCGGCGACCGGCCCCGACCGGGCCGTGACCCGTTCCCGGCTGGGCGCCGACGCCTACGACCAGGCCTGGCAGGCCGGCGAGGAGCTGGGCGCCATCGACAGCGGCGACGGCGACCTGACCGCCGCGGTCCGGCTGGCCGCCGCCGCGCAGGCCCTGCGTACCCCGTCCAACGAGATGTGGATGCGGGCGTTCGTGCCGTCCTGGCCGTCGATGGGGCTGGACCCGGCGGCCGCGCGGGCCGAACTGGGTGGCGACCGCTACGACGCGGCCTGGCGGGACGGCGAGGCGCTCGGAGCCGAGCGGGCGGTCGCGCTGGCCACCTAACGCAGGGACGCGACGATGGCGCCGGCGGCGCGCCAGCCGCTGGCCAGGGCGCCCTGGATGGACGGGCTGTCGCGGTGGTCCCCGGCCACGAACAGGCCGTCGCCGAGCGCGACGGGCGCGCGGAGCCGACCCTGCGGCGGTGGCGCGGCCGGCAGCGCGGCCGGGATCGACACGGTCCGCAGGTGGTCCCAGTCGTCCACCGCCACCCCGTAGAGCCGGGCGAGCTCGGCGCGGACCACCGGCTCGGGCGGTGCGGCCGGCCCGACCACCGAGGTGGCGATCAGCGCCCGGCCGGGCGGTGCGTAGCTCGGCGCGGCGGCCGACATCACCACGGTGTTGGCCACGATCTCGCGGCGGTCACCGTCGAGCAGCAGCGTCGGCTCGGTCAGCGGCGCGTCGGCGCTGGAGTGGTAGTAGGTGGTGAGCGCATGCATCCGGGGCAGGGGCACGGCCGGCAGCAGGGTGGTCGCGGCCGCGACCAGCACCGCGCGGCAGCGCACGACGGGACCGTCCACGAGCGACACGGTGCCGCGTGCCACCGACCCG
Source organism: Asanoa sp. NPDC049475 (assembly GCF_040676915.1). Classification (NCBI taxonomy): domain Bacteria; kingdom Bacillati; phylum Actinomycetota; class Actinomycetes; order Micromonosporales; family Micromonosporaceae; genus Asanoa; species Asanoa sp. NPDC049475. Next base: position 19,427 of record NZ_JBFAPY010000015.1, read on the forward strand.
ACCGGCGCGTCGAGGTGCAGCCGCTCGGTCGGCAGCGGCGCGGCCACCGCGGCGGGCAGGGCCGCCATGCCGGTCGCCGGCACCGCGATGCGGCCACGGGCGAAGGAGCGGACGATCATCGCCAGCACGTGGCTGGAGGTCTCCAGCGAGCGGTCGGCGAAGACGCCGGACAGGAACGGCCGGGCCAGCTCCTCGATGAACGCGTGGGAGAGACCGGCCTGGCGCAGCGCCGCCTCGGCGGTGATCTCCGGTGCGTCGAGCAACCGGGCCGACGGCAGGGACGCGTAACGGGCCACCAGGGCCGCGAACCGCAGCAGGTCGAGGCGGGCGCCGAGCCGGCTCGCGGCACCCAGCGACGCGCCGAGGACGCCGGGGCGCAGGGACGCCGCCAGCCGCACGAGGTCCGGGCCGCGCCGGACCAGCACGCCGGGGGTGAACGGGCACAGGTCGAGGGCCGCGAGGTCGACGAGCGCGGACAACCGCGGGTAGGCGGTGTTGAGCACCTGGAAGCCGCGGTCGAGCCGGTAGCCGTCGACCTCGTCGGTGGCGATCCGGCCGCCGAGCCGGTCGGCCGCCTCCACCAGCACCCAGTCGAGGCCCGCACGGTCGAGCCGGCGCGCGGCGGCAAGGCCGGCGAGGCCGCCGCCGACGATGACCACATCCGCGGAAGCGGGCAGACTGACAGGCGCGGAGGCGGGCAGACTGGCAGGCATCGGTCTCCCTGGATCGACGCATTCAATCGACGCAACGGAAGCTTACCGGCGCGCGACTGGCCGCGCAGCGTTTCCGTCCGTCGTGGACGGTCGTACCCGAAGATGGGGTGATGCGGATTTCGGGTGCGGTCGCCCTGGTCACGGGCGCGTCGTCGGGCATCGGTCGGGCGACCGCGCTCGCCCTCGCAGCCGAGGGCGCCAACGTCGTCGTCCACGGCCGCGACCGCCCGGCCGTGGAGGCGCTGGCCGCCCGGCTCGACGGGCACGCGCTGGTGGCCGACCTGAGCATCCCCGGAGAGGCGGAACGGCTGGCCCGCGGGGCGCTCGAGCGCACCGGGCGGGTCGACATCCTCGTCGCCAGCGCCGGCTCCGGCTGGGCCGGCCCGTTCGAGGAGATGGCCGACGCCGACCGCGACCGGTTGCTCGTGCTCAACCTGGCCGCACCGATCGCGCTGACCCGGGCGCTGCTCCCGGGGATGCGGCAGCGGAGCACGGGCTACCTGGCCTACGTCACGTCGATCGCCGGCCGCACCGGGGTCGCGGGCGAGGCCGTCTACGCCGCGACCAAGGCCGGCCTGGACGGCTTCGCCGAGAGCCTACGACTGGAGCTGAAGGGCACCGGAGTGGACGTCGGTGTGCTCGTGCCCGGTGTGGTGGACACCCGGTTCTTCGAGCGCCGGGGCCGCCCGTACGGCCGAGCGCGACCCGCGCCGCTCGACCCGGGGCCGGTCGGTCGCGACCTGGTCGGGCTGATCATGTCCGGCGGCGCCGAGCTCTACCGGCCGGCCTGGCTGCGGCTGCCGGTCGCCGTCCGGAACACCCTCCCCGGCGCGTACCGGGCCCTGGCAGGCCGCTTCGGCGGCAGTTGACCCTGCCGCCGTGCGAAGCTCGCTTAAGGAGCCGGGAACGTCGATAAACCGGACGTAGGGATCAGAGTGTGGCCTGGGCGGTAACCTTCGCGATTTTCGGGGCATTCCTCTTCGGCACCTCGGCCGCTCTCCAGCAACACGCGGCACGCCAGTCCGACTACGCACCGGCCCACCCGGGCGAGGCCGACACCCCCAGGCACGGGGTCGTCGTCATCTCGCTGCTCAGGCTCATCCGCCGCCTCTTCCGCCAACCCCTGTGGTTGATCGGCTGGTGCGCCAACCTGCTCGGCTTCGGCGCCCAGGCCATCGCGCTGCACTTCGGCTCGGTCGCCCTGGTCCAGCCGCTGCTGGTCACCCAGCTCCTGTTCGCTCTGCCGTTGTCCCTGTCGCTGCGGCACCGCCGCCCGGACTGGCGCGACCTGGTGTCGGCGGGGCTGATCTGCGGCGGCCTGGCGCTGTTCCTCAGCGTGCGCGGCGTCGCGCCGCGCGCCGACCAGGCCAACCGCGGCTGGGCGATCCTGGCCGGCCTGATCACCGCCGTCGCGGTGGTGCTGATCATCGGCGCCGCCACCGGCCGCCGGCCCGCGGTGCACTCCTTCCTGATCGCGATCGCGGCCGGCCTCTGCTTCGCCTACAGCGCGCTGGCGCTCAGCCTGACCGTCGAGGACCTGGTCAACCGCGGCATCGCCGCCACGGCGACGGACTGGCCGGGGTACGCGCTGGCCGTCTCGACGATCACCGGGCTGCTGCTGGAACAAGGGGCGTTCGCGGCCGGTTCGCTCCCTCCGGCCGTCGCCGCGATGAACATCACGAATCCGGTGGCCAGCTACCTCATCGGCATCTTTGCGTTCAACGTCACACTTCCGCAAACTGCGACGCAGCTCACAGCGCTCGTGATCGCGGCCGTGTTGATATCGGCGGGAGCGATCGGTCTCGCGCACTCCCCGAGCGTGCGGGACGACGAGGAAGAACAGTCCGGGGTGCGGTCCGGCCGGCCACACGGCCCACCGAGGCCCCAGGCGAGCCACTGATCCGGCGGAAGCACCGGCCGAGCTTGGCGTTTCCGCACGGGAAACGGGGGCGGCGACGCAACCTGGAAGTGTGCACCTGAAGAAGGCGCCTGAGCCGCCCGCGTGGACCAGCCCGGACGGTACGGCCGACGTGCGCGCTCATCGACCCCGACCGAGGCTCCGGCGCGAGCTCGCGATCGTGGCCGCGGTGGTCGTGCTCTACATCGGCATCTCGCGCGGCGGGGGCATGTTCCGGGAGTCGATCGCGACGGCGCACGGGCGTGACCTGCTCGAACTGGAGCAGTTCCTGCACATCGACGTCGAGCGCTCGCTCAACGAGTGGCTGACCTCGCACGACACGCTCTCCGTGGTGGCCAACTACGAGTACGCGTTCGGGTACGTGGCGACCTCGTTCGGGCTGCTGATCCTCCTCTACCTGACCCGGTCGCCGTGGTACCGCTGGGCACGCAGCACGTTCGTCATGGTCAACCTGATCGCCATCTCGATCTTCGCGATCTACCCGGCGGCGCCACCCCGGCTGCTGCCCGGCGAGGGCTTCGTCGACACCGTCACCGACGGCGGCACGTTCGGCTCGTGGGGCTCGCCCTTCACCGCGGACGCCAACCACCTGGCGGCGATGCCGTCGCTCCACGTCGGGTGGGCGGTCTGGGTGACCATCGTGGTCAGCTCGATTTTCCGCGACCGCTGGTGGGTGAAGGCGCTCTGCCTGCTGTACGTCTCGCTCACCACGTCCGTGATCATGGCCACCGCCAACCACTACGTGCTGGACGCGGTCGGCGGCGCCCTGGTCACGCTGGCGTGCGTCGGCCTGATGATGCTGGTCGCCGACAGGCCGAACCAGAAGCGACCGCGGCTCTCCCCGGCCGACGCGTTCCTCCTGCACGCGGAGACCACCAGCGGTGACGCCCAGCACGCCGCCGACGTGGTCGTGCTGCGCGACGGTCGCACCGGACCGGCCGTGCAGGCCGACCTGCGTGCCCGGTTCCGCGACGTCGTCGACCGCCTGCCGCGCTACCGGCACAAGGTGGCGGAGGGCTCGTTCTGGCGGCGGCCGCGCTGGGTACGCGTCCGCGACCTCGACTGGGAGTGGCACCTGCCGGTCCGGGACCTGAGCGGGCCCGACGGCAGCCCCGGCGGGCCGGCCGCGCTGGAGGCGTTCCTCGCGGGCCTCGAGCGGACTCCGCTGCCGCGGGACCGTCCGTTGTGGCGCTGCTGGACGGTCACCGGCGTGACGCCGGGCGAGGTGGTCGTGGTGCTGACCGTGCACCGCGTGGTCTCCGCCGGGTCGGCCCCGGTCGTCTCGGCCAGGCACCTGTTCGACCCGGTGCCCGAGCGGCCGGCCGCCGACCTGCCCAGGCTCGGCGTGTTCGCCCGCATCCGCGCCGTGGCCCGCGGGCTCGGCCAGCTCGTCCGCGACGGGCGGGCGAGGCATCGGCTGCCGACCGGCGCCCCACGGGACCGGACCTACGGCATGGCCCGCGTGCCCACGTCGGTGGTGCGCGAGACGGCCCGGGCGCACGGCGTGCGGGTCGACGACGTCCTGCTCGCCGCGAGCGCCGGCGCGCTCAAACGGGTGCTGCCGACCGTGGCGGCCCCCACCGACGTGCGCGTGAGTGTGCCGCTGACCCTGCCGTGCCCCGGCGACCGTTCGGCCGGCACGGTCACCTCGGCGGCGGTGCTGGATCTGCCGCTCGGCCCGGACGACGAGGTCGAGCGACTGCGGGAGACCGCCGTGCGCGCCGACCGGCTGCGCTCCGGCACCCGCGCGACCGCCGCCGCCTTCGTCATCGGCACGGCCACCGGTGTCCTGCCGCCGCCGGCCCAGCGGTGGTTTGCCCGGAAGGTTTACGGGAAGCGGTTCTTCGAGGGCATCGTCTCCACGATGGTCGGCCCCGCCGGCGAGTACCGGCTGGCCGGCGGGGCCGTTCACTTCGTGCATCCCGTGGTGCCGCTGGCGCCGGGCGCGCCGGTGTCCGTCGGCGTCACCGGCTGGGACCGGTGCCTGAACATCGGGGTCAGCGTGGACCCCGCTCTCGGCGCGGACGCGCATCGCCTCGCCACCGCGATGGTGGCGGTCATCGACGAGCTGTCGCGGCAGTCACGCGCGCCCGGCGCGCACCCCTCAAGTAGATCAAGCGAGGAATTTGGACTGTTCTGGCCTGTTTTCCGCGAAGACGGCATACCTGTCCGTAAAGATATGAGCTAACCGGCGCACCAGACCCACGGGCCGGCGATACGAGTCCTGATCGATGGCAGTCGCCGCGCGTGGCCTGGGCACCGCGGACGAAGGGGGCAGCACCAAAAGATGGGCTCGATACAGGGGGAGCAATCGAGCGAGGTCGCGACCGTCACGGTCGCCCGCCCGGTCGCCGCGCGACCAGGCAGCATTGCGGGCATGACCTCCCTCCCTGACCCGGCAGGCGCCGGCGACGCGTACCTGCGCGCCAAGGAGCAAGCCGAGAACTTCCCGGTGGCACTGCGGATCCTCCCGCGCCGCCACCGGGCGCACCTGCACGCCGTGTACGACGTGGCCCGGGTCATCGACGACCTCGGCGACCGGGGTCACGGCGACCGCCGGCCCGCGCTCCGCGACTTCGACGCCGACCTCGACACGCTGTTCGGCGGTGGCACCCCGCGCCACCTGGTGCTCCAGCGGCTGCGCCCCACGATGCTGACCTGCGGGCTCGACGCCAAGCCGTTCCACGACCTGGTCGCGGCCAACCTCCAGGACCAGGAGCGGACGGCGTACGGCACCTTCGACGACCTGGTCGCGTACTGCCGGCTGTCGGCGGACCCGATCGGCCGCATCGTGCTGCGGGTCTTCGGCGCCGCCGGTCCGCGGCTGGAAGAGCTGTCCGACAAGGTGTGCACCGCGCTCCAGATCGTCGAGCATTGCCAGGACGTGGCCGAGGACCGCCGCAACGGCCGGATCTACCTGCCGATGGCCGACCTCGACCGGTTCGGCGTGCGTCCCACCGACCTCGACGCGCCGCGGGCCGGTGCGGCCGTGCGCCAACTGGTCGCGTTCAACGCCCAGCGGGCCGGATCGCTGCTCGACGAGGGCCTGCCACTGCTGCGGCAACTGCGTGGCTGGGGCCGGCTGGCGGTCACCGGCTATGTCGCCGGCGGCCGGGCCACGCTCTACGCGCTGCGCCGCGCCGAGTGGGACGTGCTCACCAGGACTCCCCGCCCCGCGAAGCGCGACATCCTCGCGCAGGCCGTCGCGGCGACGTTCGGCTCGGCGGTGATGTCCCGATGACCGCGCTGAGCACCGCGTACGAGACCTGCGAGGCCATCACCCGCACGGAGGCCCGCAACTTCTACTACGGCATCCGGCTGCTGCCGCCGGCCAAGCGCACCAGCCTCTGCGCGGTCTACGCGCTGGCCCGCCGGATCGACGACATCGGCGACGGCGACCTGGCCCTGGCCGACAAGACCACCGCGCTGCACGGGCTCAAGGCCGAATTGTCCGACATCGACGGCAGCACCGACCCGGTGCTCGTCGCGGTCGCCGACACCGCGCGGCGGTTCCCGTTGCCGGTCGGCGCGTTCGGGGAGCTCGTCGACGGCGTGCAGATGGACCTCAACGGCACGCGCTACGACACGTTCGAGCAGCTCGTCGACTACTGCCGCTGCGTGGCGGGCTCGGTGGGCCGGCTCTGCCTGGGCATCTTCGGCTCCCGGGCCGACCCGCGGGCCAGCGAGTACGCCGACGCGCTGGGCATCGCGCTCCAGCAGGTCAACATCCTGCGCGACATCCGCGAGGACCTGACCAACAACCGCGTCTACCTGCCCAGCGAGGACCTGCACCGGTTCGGGGTGCGGCTCGCGCTGGACGCCAAGGGCAACCTGGTCGACCGCGACGGCGGGCTGGCCCGGTTCATCGCCTTCGCCGCGGAGCGGGCGCGACTCTGGTACGAGCGCGGCCTGCGCCTGCTGCCCCTGCTCGACCGCCGCAGCGCCGCGAGCGCGGCGGCCATGTCCGGCATCTACCGCCGGCTGCTGGAGCAGATCGCCACCAACCCCCGGCTGGTGTACGACCGACGGCTGTCGCTGACCGGCTGGCAGAAGGCGTCGGTGGCGGTGCGCGCGCTGGCGGGTGTGTCGTCGTGAGCACCGACGTCGCGGTCGTCGGCGGCGGCCTCGCCGGGATCACCGCCGCACTGCGCCTGGCCGACGCGGGCCGGCGGGTGACGCTCGTCGAGACCAAGCCGTGGCTGGGTGGACTGACCCACTCGTTCCGGCGGGGCGAGCTCGACGTCGACAACGGGCAGCACGTGTTCCTGCGCTGCTGCACGGCCTATCGCGCCCTGCTAGACCGCCTCGGGGTGACCGGGCAGACCCACCTCCAGGACCGGCTCGACATCGCCGTGCACCAGCCCGGCGTCGGCACGGCCCGGCTGCGCCGCAACAACCTGCCGGCGCCGCTGCACCTGGGTGGCGCACTGCTCGGCTACCGGTTGCTCAGCCCGGTGCAGCGGCTCAGGTTCACCAAGGCCGCCCTGGCGATGAAGGCGCTGGACCGCGGCGACCCGGCGCTCGACGAGCGGAGCTTCGGCGACTGGCTGCGCGAGCAGGGGCAGGACGCGCAGACGATCCGGGCGATGTGGGACCTGGTGGGCCTGGCCACCCTCAACGTGCGGGCCGACGACGCGTCGCTGGCCCTGGCGGCGATGGTCTTCCAGGTCGGGCTGCTGACCGACAACGACGCGGCCGACATCGGCTGGGCCACCGTCCCACTGCGCGAGCTGCACGGCGCGGCCGGGGCGCAGGCGCTGGCCGCGGCCGGCGCGACGGTGCTGACCAGCACGAAGGTCGACGCGATCGAGCGGGGCGAGGACTGCTTCACGCTGCGCCTGCGCGACGCCGAGGCCCTGGTCGCGGCCCAGGTGGTGCTGGCGGTGCCGCCGCCGGTGGCGCACCGGCTGGTTCCCGACCTCGGGCTGGACCCGGACGGGCTGGGCACGTCGCCGATCGTCAACGTGCACCTGGTGCTCGACCGCCCGGTCTCGACGGAGCCGTTCGTCGCGGGCGTCGGCACGCCGATCCAGTGGGTCTTCGACCGCACGGCGTCCAGCGGCCTGCGGACGGGCCAGTACCTCGCGGTCTCGCTGTCGGCCGCCGACGACCTGGTGGACACGCCGGTCGCCGAGCTGCGCGAGCTGCTGTTCCCCGACCTGGAGGCGCTGTTCCCCGCGCTGTCCGAGGCGAAGGTCGTCGACTTCTTCGTGACCCGGGAGCGGAACGCCACGTTCCGCGCCGCACCCGGCTCGCAGCGGCTCAGGCCGTCCGCGGTGACCACCGTCCCGGGCCTTTTCCTGGCCGGGGCATGGACGGACACGGGATGGCCGGCCACTATGGAGGGTGCCGCGCGGAGTGGTGACACGGCCGCGGACGCCGCCCTTGATGCATCCACTGTAGACAAAAGGGCTGGGCGCCCCGCCGGCGGCGGCCCGCAGAGGTGTCAGGGGGTGCCGGCATGACACAGACGCTGCCCGCGTTGGACCGCAGCCGCGAGCATCTGCTCCCGGCGTTGCGGACCGCGATCGCCCGACTCGATCCGGCCAGCCGATTGGCCGCCTCCTACCACCTGGGTTGGTGCGCGGCCGACGGCACGCCCGGTCAGGGCAACGGCGGCAAGGCGATCCGGCCCGCACTGGCGCTGCTGTCCGCCGAGGCGGTCGGCGCACCGGCCCGGGTCGGGCTGCCCGGCGCGGTGGCGGTCGAGCTCGTGCACAACTTCTCGCTGCTGCACGACGACCTGATGGACGGCGACGTCGAACGCCGGCACCGGCGCACGGTCTGGGCCATCTGGGGTGGCGACACCGCGATCCTGACCGGCGACGCGCTGCTGGCACTCGCGCACGAGGTGGTGCTCGAGGCCGGCACACCCGCGGCGGCGCGGGCCGGGCTGCTGCTCGCCTCCACCACCCGCGAGCTGACCCGCGGCCAGGTGCAGGACGTGGCGTTCGAGAACCGCGACGACGTGACGCTCGACGAGTGCATCGAGATGGCCAGCGGCAAGACCGGCTCGCTGCTCGCGGCCAGCGCCGCGATCGGCGCGGTGCTGGCAGGCGCGGCCGAGCCGGTGCAGACCGCGCTCAAGACGTTCGGCGCGCAGGTCGGGCTGGCGTTCCAGCTCGTCGACGACGTGCTCGGCATCTGGGGCGACCCGGTGGTGACCGGCAAGCCGGTCTTCTCGGACCTGCGCTCGCGCAAGAAGACGCTGCCGGTCAGCTATACGCTCGGCGACCCGCGGCACGGCCCGGAGCTGGCCGCCTGGCTGGCCACACCGGGCGAGCCCGACGACGCCGCGCTGCGCAAGGCCGCCGACCTGGTGGAGAACGCCGGCGGGCGCGAGTGGGCGCTCTCCGAGGCGCGGGAGCGCATGTCGCTGGCGGAGAAGGCACTGTCCACCGTCGACATCGACGAGGAAGCACGGACGGAACTGACGGCTCTCGGGAGGTTCATCGTGGACCGGGACTCATGAGCGGGGCGACGGCATGACCACCACGGTCGCCGGGACGCAGGCGCTGGACCAGCCGCCACGGTCGGTCGCGGCGGCGCTGACGGCCGCCGTCGGCCACCTGCGGGCGCGGCAGGATCCGGCCGGCTGGTGGAAGGGCGAGCTGGCCACCAACGTGACGATGGACGCCGAGGACCTGCTGCTCCGGCAGTTCCTGGGCATCCGCACCGAGCGGGAGACCGACGAGGCCGCCCGGTGGATCCGCTCGCAGCAGCGGGAGGACGGCACCTGGGCCAACTTCCACGGCGGCCCCGGCGACCTCTCGACCACCGTCGAGGCGTACGTGGTGCTCAAGCTGGCCGGCGACGACCCGGACGCGCCGCACATGGCCCGCGCCCGCGGTTTCATCCTGGAGATGGGCGGGCTGGAGCGCACCCGGGTGTTCACCCGGATCTGGATGGCGCTGTTCGGCCTGTGGTCGTGGGACGACCTGCCCGAGTTGCCGCCCGAGATGATCTTCCTGCCGCGCTGGTTCCCGCTCAACGTCTACGACTGGGCGTGCTGGGCGCGGCAGACCGTGGTGCCGCTGACCATCGTCGGCAGCCTGCGGCCCGTGCGCCCGCTGCCGATCGGCATCGACGAGCTGCGCACCGGTGCGCGTCCGGTGCCGGCCGCGCCGCCGTGGACCTGGACCGGCTTCTTCCAGCGCACCGACCGGGTGCTCAAGCTCTACGGCCGGCACGCGCTCAAGCCGCTGCGCGAACTGGCCCAGCGGCGCGGCGCCGAGTGGATCCTGGCCCGGCAGGAGGCCGACGGGTCGTGGGGCGGCATCCAGCCGCCGTGGGTGTACTCGCTGCTCGCCCTGCACCTGCTCGGCTACCAGCTCGACCATCCCGCCCTCAAGGCCGGCTTCGCCGGCCTGGACTCCTTCACCATCCGCGAGGAGACCGAGGCGGGCTGGGTCCGCCGGCTGGAGGCGTGCCAGTCGCCGGTCTGGGACACCGCCCTGGCCCTGGTCGCGATGCTCGACGCCGGTGTTCCGGCGACCGACGAGGCGGTCCGCCGTGCGGCGTCCTGGCTGCTCCAGGAGGAGATCGCGGTGCCCGGCGACTGGGCCGTGCGCCGACCCGGGCTGGCACCCGGCGGCTGGGCCTTCGAGTTCGCGAACGACCTCTACCCGGACACCGACGACACCGCCGAGATCGTGCTGGCGCTGCGCCGGGTCGCCGCCGGGCTGCCCGCCGACGACCCGCTGCGGGCCGACATCGAGGGCGCCGTCAGCCGCGGGGTCGGTTGGACGGTGGGCATGCAGTCCACCGACGGCGGGTGGGGCGCGTTCGACGCCGACAACACCCGCACGCTGGCCAACAAGCTGCCGTTCTGCGACTTCGGCGAGGTCATCGACCCGCCGTCGGCCGACGTCACCGCGCACGTGGTGGAGATGCTCGCACTCGAGGGACGCGCCGGCGACCCGGTGACTCAGCGGGGGGTCACCTGGCTGCTGCGCAACCAGGAGTCGGACGGGTCATGGTTCGGGCGCTGGGGCGCCAACTACGTCTACGGCACCGGCGCCGCCGTGCCGGCGCTGGTCGAGGCCGGCGTCGACGCGGGCGCACCGGCCATCCGGGCCGCGGTGCACTGGCTGGTCGCGCACCAGAACACGGACGGCGGCTGGGGCGAGGACCTGCGCTCCTACCGGGACCCGGCGAACTGGGCCGGCAAGGGCGCGTCCACCCCGTCGCAGACCGCGTGGGCGCTGCTCGCGCTGCTGGCCGCGGGCGAGACCGACCACCCGGCGACCCGGGCCGGTGTCGACCACCTGATCAGCACGCAGCGGGCCGACGGTGGCTGGGACGAGGACCACTTCACGGGCACCGGCTTCCCCGGCGACTTCTACATCAACTACCACCTCTACCGGCTGGTCTTCCCGATCACGGCGCTCGGCCGCTACCTGGACGTCACGTGACCAGCACCCGCCGGCACGCGCCGGTCGTCTGTGTCGCCCTCGGCGTGGAGCGGCGGGCGTTGCGCGACGCGCACACCGCGGTGCTGCGGGTCGGCATGGGTCCCCGGCGGGCCGCTGCGGCGTTCCGCGCCTCGGGCGGGCTCGGCGGTCGACCGGTGCTGGTGGCCGGCGTCGGCGGCGGGGTCGGCCCCGGCGTGCGGCCCGGCGACGTCGTGGTGGCCACCGAGGTACGCGGCCCGGACGGCAGCGTCCGCCGGTGCCCGTCGGCCCCGTTGCTCGCCGCCGGCCTGCGCCGGCACGGCCTGGTCGTGCACCTCGGCCCGATCGCGTCCGAACACCGCGTCGCCGGCCGGGCCGCCCGCGCGCGGCTGGCCGCCACCGGCGTGCTCGCCGTCGACACCGAGTCGATCTGGCTGGCGCCCACCGGGTCGCCGTTCGCCGTGGTGCGCGTCGTCGTCGACACGGCCGACGAGCCGCTGCTGCGCCCCGGCACGGTCGGTCGGGGCGTCCGCGCGCTGCGCCGGCTGCGGCAGGCCGCACCGGCCCTGGACGCCTGGGCCGACGCGACCGGTGCCCGCGAGGTGCGACTGGCCAATCCGCGCTCGTTCTGCGCCGGTGTCGAGCGGGCGATCGACGTGGTCGACCGGGCGCTGGCGAAGTTCGGCGCACCGGTCTACGTACGCCGGCAGATCGTGCACAACACCCACGTCGTGCGGGACCTCGAGGACCGGGGTGCGGTCTTCGTCGAGGAGGTCGACGAGGTGCCGCCCGGCAGCGTGCTGGTGTTCGCGGCGCACGGGGTCTCCCCCGCCGTGCGGGCCGAGGCCGAGGCGCGCGGGCTGCGGGTCGTCGACGCCACCTGCCCGCTGGTCACCAAGGTGCACACCGAGGTCCGCCGGCACAGCGCCCGCGAGGCGACCGTCTTCCTGATCGGGCACGCCGACCACGAAGAGGTCGAGGGCACGCTGGGCGAGGCGCCGGCCGACGTGGTCGTCGTCGAGGACGTCGCCGCCGCCGCCCGGGTGGTGCCGCGGGACGCGGGGAACGTCGCGTACGCCATGCAGACCACGCTCGCCGTCGACGAGGCCACCGCGATCGCCGACGTGCTGCGCGAGCGGTTCCCGACCATCGCGGCACCGAAGAGCGACGACATCTGCTACGCCACCACCAACCGCCAGCGCGCTGTACGCGAGATCGCCGAGGGCTGCGACCTGCTGCTCGTCGTCGGCTCGACCAACTCCTCGAACTCGCTCCGCCTGGTCGAGGTCGCCCAGCGGGAAGGCGTGCCGGCCAGGCTCGTCGACTCCGCGGCCGACGTCGACCTCCGCCTGCTCGCCGGGGTGCGCCGCATCGGCGTCACCGCCGGCGCGTCCGCGCCGCCCACCCTGGTCGACGAACTGGTCGACTGCCTCGGCGGACTCGGACCCCTCACCGTGGCGGAGCCGGCCACGGATCCGGAAGTCCTGCGTTTCACATTGCCCAAGGAGGTGAGCTGAACGATGGCCATGCCATTCCGGCAGTCCGTTCGGCTGGGCCGCTACCTGCTCAAGCAGAAGCTGCTCCGCAGGGAGAAGTTCCCGCTGCTCGTCGAGCTCGAGCCGCTGTTCGCGTGCAACCTGAAATGCGCGGGTTGCGGCAAGATCGAACAGCCCGCGGATGTGCTCAAGAAGCGCATGCCCGTCGAGCAGGCGGTTGCCGCGATCGAGGAGAGCGGCGCCCCGATGGTCTCCATCGCCGGCGGCGAGCCGTTGATGCACAAACAGATTGACGAGATCGTTCGACAGCTCCTCGACCGCAACAAGATCGTCTTCTTGTGCACCAACGCGCTGCTGATGCCCAAGCACCTCCACAAGTTCAAGCCGCACCGGAACTTCTCGTGGATGGTGCACGTCGACGGCCTCAAGGACCGCCACGACCTGTCGGTCAACAAGGAGGGCGGCTTCGAGGGCGCGATCGAGGCCATCAAGATGGCCAAGGCGGCCGGTTTCCGGGTGATGACCAACACGACGTTCTTCAGCAACGACTCGCCGCAGAACGTCATCGGCGTCCTCGACTACCTCAACGACGTGGTCGAGGTCGACAACATGCAGATCTCACCGGCGTACGCCTATCAGAAGGCACCCGACCAGGAGCACTGGCTCGGCGTCACGGAGACCCGCGAGCTGTTCGCCAAGGCCTTCGCCAACGGGCGGCGGCGCAAGTGGCGGCTCAACCACTCGCCGATCTTCCTGGACTTCCTGGAGGGCAAGCGGGACCTGGCCTGCACCGCGTGGGGCATCCCGTCCTACTCGCTGCTCGGCTGGCAGCGGCCCTGCTACCTGCTCGACGACGGCTACGCGGCGACCTACAAGGAGCTCATCGAAGAGACCGACTGGGACGCGTTCGGACGCGGCAAGGACCCTCGCTGCGCCAACTGCATGGCCCACTGCGGGTACGAGCCGACGGCGGTGATCGCCACACTCGGATCCCTCAAGGAGTCCATGCGGGCGGCCGTCGGGCGGTGACGCGATGGCCCTCCTTTCGCGCATCCACTGCCCGGCGGACCTGCGGGCACTGCCCGAGTCCGCGCTGCCCGACCTGGCTCTCGAGATCCGCTCTCTGCTGATCGAGACGGTCTCGCGCACCGGCGGGCACCTCGGGCCCAACCTGGGTGTGGTCGAGCTGACCATCGCCCTGCATCGGGTGTTCGACTCGCCGCACGACGCGGTCGTCTGGGACACCGGGCACCAGGCGTACGTGCACAAGATGCTCACCGGCCGCTGGGCCGCGCTCGACAGCCTGCGCCAGGAGGGCGGGCTGTCGGGCTACCCGTCGCGGTCGGAGAGCGCGCACGACATCGTCGAGAACTCGCATGCCTCGACGGCGCTCTCCTACGCGGACGGCCTCGCCAAGGCGTTCGCCATCGGCGGTCGGCCGGACCGGGCCGTGGTGGCGGTGGTCGGCGACGGCTCACTCACCGGCGGCATGGCGTGGGAGGCGCTGAACAACATCGGCGCCGCACCGCAGCGGCCCGTCGTGGTCGTGCTCAACGACAACGGCCGCTCGTACGCGCCCACGGCCGGCGCCGTCGGCCGCCACCTGACCGCGCTGCGCGACGGCGCCGCGGCGTCGGTCTTCGAGCAGCTCGGACTGGCCTACCTCGGCCCCTTCGACGGCCACGACACGGCGGCGGTCGAGGTGGCGCTGCGCAAGGCGCGCAAGCTGGGCACGCCGACGGTGGTGCACTGCCTGACCCGCAAGGGCCTCGGCCACCCGCCGGCGGAACAGGACGAGGCCGACCGGATGCACACGATCGGCCCGGCCGGCCCGCCGTCCTCGGCCCAGAGCTGGACCTCGGTGTTCGGCTCCGAGATGGTGGCCCTGGGCTCCGAGCGGCCGGACATCGTGGCGATCAGCGCGGCGATGCTCGGGCCGACGGGCCTGCAGGCGTTCGCGGAACGCTATCCCGAGCGGGCGTTCGACGTCGGGATCGCCGAACAGCACGCGGTGACGTCAGCGGCCGGCCTGGCCACCGGCGGCCTGCACCCGGTGGTCTGCGTCTACTCGACCTTCCTCAACCGGGCACTCGACCAGGTCCTGATGGACGTGGCCCTGCACCGGCTGCCGGTCACCTTCGTGCTGGACCGAGCGGGCATCACGGGCACCGACGGACCGTCCCACCACGGGATGTGGGACCTGTCGGTGCTGGGCATGGTGCCCGGGATGCGGGTGGCCGCGCCCCGGGACGGCGACCAACTCCGGTCGCTGCTGCGCGAGGCCGTGGCACACCGGGAGGGCCCGACGGCGCTGCGCTTCCCGAAGGCGGACGTCGGACCGGCGTTGCCGGCCGTGGGCCGGCTGGGCAGCGCGGACGTGCTGCGCTGGGGTCCGGCCGGCGGACAACGACCCGCTTCCGCCCCGGGCGGCGCGTGGCACGGCGCCCGGCCGGGCAGCCCGGCACCGGGCAGCGCGGATCCGAGCGGCGCGGGTCCGGGCGGAGCCGGTCCCGGCGGCGTGGGTTCGGATCTGTGGCGTGATGGCTCCGGGACCGGCGTCGGTCCAGGGGCTGCGGGCGGTCGTGGGTGGCAGGTCTCCGGGCACGTCCCGGCTTCCGGGTGTGCCGGGCGGCCGGATCCGGCGCCGGACGGCGTGCTCGTGTTGGCTGTGGGTCCGCTCGGGGCCGCGGCGATGGCGGCCGCTGACCGGCTGGACGTGCCGGTGACCGTGGCCGACCCCCGCTGGCTCCTGCCGGTGGACCCGGAGCTGGTCGCGGCCGCGGCGGCGTACCGGCTGGTAGTGACGGTCGAGGACGGCGGCGCGCACGGCGGCTACGGCGACGCGGTGTCGCGGGCGTTGCGGTCCGCCGGGGTACGCGTGCCGGTGCGCTCGCTGGCGCTGCCGCAGCACTTCCTGGCACACGGCTCGCGCAGTGCGATCTTGAAGGCGCGCGGGCTGGACGCGGAGAGCATCGCCGGTGCGGTGCGGCGGGAGCTGCCGCTGGTGGGATGAGGTGGCTCCCCCGTTTGGACTCGAACCAAAAACCTGCCGGTTAACAGCCGGCTGCTCTGCCAATTGAGCTACGGGGGAAAGCAGGTCTGCCTCGCGGATTTCCCCGCGCTGCGCGACCGGTACGAGAGTACAGGATGCGTGCTGTTTCAGGGGCATCGGGTGGGGGTACGACACGCTCGGCCGTCGGGTTCGCGGGCGTTCCGCCCCGCCGGCCGCGAAAACAGGGCAAATTAGTCAGATGGCGCTTCCGACGCATGGGTCGGTAGCACGATGGGTAGGTACACCGGGGACAGCAACGTCGCCGTGCACGCGGATCGACGCGTCCGGCACACGGAAGGAGCCGCAATGCGCGGAAAGCTTTGGTTCATCGGCGGACTCGCCGCCGGCTTCGTCCTGGGCGCCCGCGCGGGCCGGGAGAAGTACGAAGAGATCGTCACGCAGGCCCGCAAGGTGATGGACCACCCCACGGTGCAGGAAGCCCGGGGGACGGCCCAGGCCCAGGCCGGCCGCCTCATGTCCGAGGGCAAGGACAAGCTGAGCCACACGAAGCTCGGCGAGAAGATGAGCAGCTCGGGCAGCAGCCACGAGCACAGCCACTCGGGTGCGAACGGCCTGACCTCGTCGTCGGCCTCGCCCTCGTCCTCGTCGGCCTCACCGACCAAGCCCATGCCCTGAGTGCGTGGGCAGCCGGAAGGGCCCCTCGCCATCGCGGTGAGGGGCCCTTTCGCGTCCCGGTGCGCGGCTACGATGCCCGGATGGCGGCGTGTCCCGAGCTGACCGTGCCGTGTCTCCCGCGGAGCCGCGGCCATGGTCTCTCCGGGGCAACCCCGGGGGCGGATCACATACCTGGGCACGACACCGCAGGTGCGCGGGCACGCTGCGCGAGCCTCAGCACCCGCACGACCGGGCATCGTCGGGGCACGCCGCCGTGACCGACGCCCGCGGGGTGGCGGTGGCCCTGGCCGATGCCTTCCTGGCAGACGGGGACTGGCGCCGTCCGGCGCTCGCCGATCGCGGCGGGCTGGTCCTGGGCGTTCGCAGGCGCTGGCTCGTGCCGGTCGCGGACGCCGTCGTCGCGGCCTATCCCCGCCGCCCGAGTGACCGGCCGCGTGAGCTGGCCGCCTTCGTCGCCAGCCTCGAGCCGCTGCGCGAGGCCGTCCGCCGTGCCGCGACGCCGATCGTCATCCGCTCGCGCCCGGTCGTCGGGACCCGCATGGTGGCCCATCGCTGGTCGACCCCGGTCGTGGACGACCTCGGCCGCCTCGCCACCGCGTTGGGACTGACGGTCGAAACGCTCGACTGGTACGCCGACCGGCGCGGGATGAACCGGCGGGCGACCGACCAGCGCCTGGCGCACTACCGCTCCCGCTGGGTAGGCCCGCGGCTCGTCGAGGCGCCCAAACCGCGGCTGCGCGCGCTGCAGCGCCGGCTGCTGACCGAGGTCCTCGGGCGCATCCCGGTCCACCCGGCCGCGCACGGCTTCGTGCCGGGGCGGTCGGCGTCGACCTTCGCCGGCGCCCACTCCGGACGGTCCGTCGTCGTCCGGGTCGACCTGGTCGCGTTCTTCGCCACGATCGCCGCCGGGCGCGTCTACGGAATGCTGCGCACTGCCGGCTATCCGGAGCCCGTCGCGCACGCCTTGACCGGGCTCTGCACGATCCGCACACCGGCGAGTGTCCTGCGGCTGGCTCCGCGCGACCTCGTCGACCGACCGGCCCGGCTGGCCGCGCTCCGGGCGGGACACCTCCCGCAGGGGGCTCCGACGTCGCCGGCCCTGGCCAACCTGTGCGCGTTCCGGCTCGACCGGCGCCTGGCCGGCCTGGCCGATGCCTTCGGCCTGGAATACGGTCGCTACGCCGACGACCTGGCCTTCTCCGGTGACCTCCCGCGACCGGCCGACCTGCTGGCCGCGGTGGCGTCCGTCGCACGCGACGAGGGGTTCCGGGTGCATCCGACCAAGACGCGGGTGCGCGGGCGGGGCGACCGGCAGGTGCTCGCCGGCCTGGTGGTCAACGAACGGCCGCTGGCACCGCGCACGGAGTACGACCGGCTGCGGGCCATCCTGCACAATGCGGCGCGGACCGGCCTGGACGCGGCGAACCGGACAGGTCACCCCGCTTTCGCCGAGTACCTCACGGGCCGGATCGCCTGGGTCGGCCAGGGCAGCCCGCACCGCGCGGCGAAGCTCGCCGCCCTGTTGGACGCGGCCCGGGCGGCCGGCCCCGCACCACCTGGGTGATGCGGGGCCTGACCCAGGTCAGTCCTTGCTGGAGAACGCGGCGTCGAAGGCAGCGCTCGGAGCGTCGAAGGCGAGCCGGCGGACGAAGTCGAGCGCCTCGGGGGCGCCGACGAGCCGGTCCATGCCGGCGTCCTCCCACTCGATCGAGATCGGACCGTCGTACCCGATCGCGTTCAGGGCCCGGAAGCAGTCCTCCCACGGCACATCGCCGTGCCCGGTGGAGACGAAGTCCCAGCCGCGGCGCAGGTCGGCCCACGGCAGGTGCGAGCTCAGGCGGCCGCGGCGGCCGTCGCCGGTGCGCACCTTCGCGTCCTTGCAGTCGACGTGGTAGATCCGGTCCTGGAAGTCGAAGATGAAGTTCACCGGGTCGAGCTCCTGCCACACGAAGTGCGACGGGTCCCAGTTGAGCCCGAACGCCGGCCGGTGGCCGATCGCCTCGAGGGTGCGCTTGGTGGTCCAGTAGTCGTACGCGATCTCGCTGGGGTGCACCTCGTGCGCGAACCGCACGCCGACCTCGTCGAACACGTCGAGGATCGGGTTGAACCGGTTGGCGAAGTCCTCGTACCCCTTGTCGATCATGCTGGCCGGCACGGGCGGGAACATCGCCACGGTGTGCCAGATCGAGGAGCCGGTGAAGCCCACGACGGTCTTGACGCCGAGCTTGGCGGCCGCGCGCGCGGTGTTCTTGATCTCGTCAGCGGCCCGCTGGCGTACGCCCTCGGGCTCCCCGTCGCCCCAGATGCGCGCCGGCAGGATGTCCTGGTGGCGCTCGTCGATCGGGTGGTCACAGACGGCCTGGCCGACGAGGTGGTTGGAGATCGCGAAAACCTGAAGGTTGTGCTTGGCCAGGGTCTCGCGCTTGCGGTCGACGTATCCGTCCTCGTTGAGCGCCTTGTCGACGTCGAAGTGATCACCCCAACAGGCGATCTCGAGGCCGTCGTAGCCCCAGTCGGAAGCGAGCTGACACACCTCTTCGAACGGCAGATCGGCCCACTGGCCGGTGAAGAGCGTGATGGGTCGCGCCATTGTCCTTCTTCTCCCTGTGAGTGACCCGGGATCCTGATGGTGGACAGACGCGAGGAGACCGTCCGACGGTCCTTCGCCGCCGCGATCTGCCAGGCCGACGGATACGCCCGAGCGGGTTGCGCCTCCCGCCCGGCCGCCGGCCGCGTCCGCGGCTGCGGGTCCCACTCTAGATCGACGTGCTCGTCCTGGGAACCCAGCGCCGCATTCGGCCACATCGGGTAGCGCGCTGGCTAGGCTTGAGTGCGGCAATTGGGGGCGATATGCGCATTCTGGTTATCGGTGCCGGGGCGGTCGGCGGTTACTTCGGCGCGCGGCTGGCTCAGGCCGGGAGGGACGTGACGTTTCTGGTTCGTCCGCCTCGTGCGGCGGATCTCGCCGAGCGGGGTTTGCGGATTCGCGAGCCGGACACCGAGCCCGAGCGGGTCGACGTGACGACGGTCGAGCGGGTCGCCGACCCGTACGACATCGTGCTGTTGGCGGTGAAGGCCTTCGCCCTGGACGGCGCGATTCGCGACTTCTCGCCCGCCGTCGGTCCACGGACGACGATCGTGCCGTTTCTCAACGGGCTCGCGCACATCGACCGGCTCGTCGGCGCGTTCGGAGTCAAGGTGTTCGGCGGGGTCTGTTACGTCACCACCATGCTCACCGACGACGGAGAGATCGTGCGGCTCGGCGGTCCGCGGCAGATGCGCTACGGTCCGCTGTCGGGCGCGCCGGCGCAGGGTGCCGACGACGTGCGGGAGGCACTAGCCGGAGCCGGCTTCGACTCCGAGCTCTCGAGCACCATCGAGACGGAGATGTGGGAGAAGTGGGTCTTCCTCGCCTCGGTCACGGCGGTGAACTGTTTGGCCCGCGGCACGGTCGGCGACGTCAACGCGGTGCCGGGCGGCGCCGACCTCGCCACCGCGATCGCCGACGAGGCCGCGCGGGTCGCGACGGCGGCCGGTTTCCCACCAGGGCCAGAAGCCACCAGGCACCTGCTCGCCACCCTGACCGCGACCGCGGCGCCGACGACCTCGTCGGTCTTTCGTGACCTGCGCGCCGGCCGGCGAGTCGAGAAGGACGCCATCATCGGCGATCTGGTGTCTCGCGCCCGCGACCTCGAGGTGCCCACTCCCCTCTTCGCGGCCACCGCCGTCAACCTGTCGGTCTACCAGCGGAACCTCGACGCCTGAAGGCCGGCTCGCCACCACGTCGCCGAAGGGCCGGATCGGTCGTTGCCCACAGCCGCAGGTTATCCACAGGCCTTCTGCACGACGGTTGCCCAGGGCGGCGCCGGGCATCCACTCTGTCCCCAGTGAATCCGACACTCGCAAGGGCACTCGCCGCAGGAGGCGGAGTGGTGTGCTGGCGGTCCCCGCACGACATGTCGGTGCCACGGTGGGCGCTCGACGACGGCCGACGCACGGGCGCCCTGGCGCGATTACTGCCCGGCGTGTATGCGAGGTCGTCATCGGTGGACGACCCAGCGATACTCCGCCGGGCAGCGCTGGCCTATGCCGGCAGCAGCCCGCGCCAACCGCCCAACCAAGGCGGGGAGGGTGGGGGTGGGGCCCTCAGTCATACGTCCGCGTTGGCGGTCTTCGGGCTCTTGGACGACGGGTTGGTCGGGGCCGAACACGTGACGGTCGGGCGGCGGTCGGCGGTGCGCTCGCGGGGCTGGCTGATCGTGCATCACTGCAACGAGCCACCACAAAGTGTCGGGCGGAACGGCCTCACCGTTACCGGACTCGAGCGGTCGTTGGTCGACGCCTGGGCGTGGTTGCCGAAAGATCACCGGCGGGCCCCGATCATCGCCGCCGTCAACGGGCGTCTCACCACCGCGCAGCGGGTCGGGGACGCGCTGGTCGCGGCACCCAAGCTCGCCGGTCGGGCAGAGCTTCGTCAGGTGCTCGCCAAGCTCGCCGCCGGATGCCGGAGCCCGTTGGAGATCTGGGGCGATGACCATGTCTTCACCGCGCCCGGCATGCCGGCGTTCGCGCGGCAGGTTCCAATCCGACTCGACGGTTACACCACTTATCTGGATATCTTCCACGAGGCGACGCGGGTCAACTTCGAGCTCGATGGTGCCAGCGTGCATGGCGGCACGAGGCAGCGGGAGATCGATCTGCGCCGAGACGCGGCGCTCGCCGCGCGTGGGATTCTGGCCGTGCGGTTCAGCCACGCACGCTTGACCCGTGAGCCCGAGGCAGTGCGTCGGGAGGTCTGGACCATCCTCAGGAACCGCGGTACGCCCGCCGGCTCATGATCGAGTGAGGCCCATCGGGTGACCGGCACACTGCCACGAAGATCGGGTGCACCTCAGCTGGTCCCGTCGCGGCGTGTCGCCCAGACCAGCCACACACGATCACGCCAATCCGCTCCCGCTGACCAGATCTCGCGCACCCGATCAACGGCGACCAGCGACACGCCGCCGCGACCCACCCCACAGTCCTTCGAAACGCGGCCACATCGCGTGCGCCGGCCCAAATGAGACGCGGCCGGACTTCGCCTAAGGACCAACAGGCCAGCGCGGACAACACGAGCAGGAGCTGCGAGTTTCAGCGACTGGACCCCATCGACCAGCGGCGCGAGGGACGAAGACCGGTTGCCTACGTGCGAAGTCGCGAAGACCTCGGGATTGCCCGAGGATGCGATGATCGCCAAGGTCAAGTGGGCTATGGCATGGTTGCGGTCCGCACGGGGTGGCCTCACATCGCGCGAGCTCCTACCCGCCTGGGCAAATGGCGACGCACCCTCCGCAGGGCAGGGGCGGAGGGTGCGTCGGGTGGAGGCGGTGACCGGCACGGGTTGTGGGCGTCCCGTACCGGCCACCGCGGCCTTACGGGAGCGTCCACCTCTGGTTCGCGGCCCCGTTGCAGGCCCACAGGTGGACGACCGTGCTGTCCGCGGAGTTGTTGCCGCTCACGTCCGCGCACTTGCCGGAGTTGGCGTTGACCAGCGACGAGTTCGCGCCGGCCGACCAGCTCTGTGCCCCGCTTCCGTTGCAGGTCCACAGCTGGATCTTCGTGCCGTTGGCCGTGCCGCTGCCGTTGACGTCCAGGCACTTGCCCAGCGCCCGCAGCGTGTTGCCGTTGCGCGTCCAGGTCTGCGCGGCCGACCCGTTGCAGGTGTAGAGCTGGATCTGCGTGCCGTCGGCCGTGCCGCCGTTGCGCACGTCCAGGCACTTGCCCGCGAGGCCGACGATCGGGCCGGTGCCCGTCGACGCGGTCTTCACGAACGTGAAGTCGTCCACATCGAACAGTCCGGTGCCGGAGCCGGTGAACGTCAGGTACACGTTGGCCGTCCCCGAAGGCACCCCGGTCAACGAGGTCGAGACATTGGCGTACGTGTCCCACGACCCTGTGTTCGGCACCGCGACCGTACCGAGAACGGAACCCGACGTGGATCCGTTGCGCACCTGGATCGTGCCGCCAGCACCACCGGAGACCACGCGTGCCCGGAAGGACGTCGCGCCGGCCACGTTGACGCCGTTGTAGGCCGCCCAGTCGCCCGGCTCGATGTAGCCCAGCGTCTGCCCGTTGTTGGCACCCGCCTTGGTGAACGCCTGCACCCCGGACGCCGACGAGAACGACTCGGCCTGCACGGTCACGTCACCACCGGAAGGCGGCGTGCCCAGCTCCTTGATCCGGACGTTCCGGAACGACACGTCGTCACCGGTGCCGTGGTTCTGGAGGCCGATGTGGCCCGCCAGCGACCGCGCCGCCACCGTGTTGGTGAAGTCGTTGATCTTCACGCCGTTCAGGAAGATCTGCAGCCGCTCTCCCTCGACCAGGAGTTCGTACGTGTTCCACTCCCCCGGCGGGTTCAAAGCAGCATCCCGAGCGGCGATGTCCGCCGACTTGAACGTGTAGACCGACCCCGTCGTCCGGTCGGCCGCGTCCGTCGCGTCGATCTGGATCTCGTAGCCGTTGTCGACCGCCGACCATGGGTCCGTCGACGGCGGGAACCCGATGAAGATGCCCGAGTTGTCGTCGCCGTCCATCTTCCAGTCGAGCTTCAGCGAGTACGACGTGTACTGCTTGGCGCTGTACCAGTAGAGGCCCATGCCGCCGGTCGACTTGAGCGTGGCGTCGCTGTTGGTGAAGGAACCCGGACCGGCCTGCGACCAGCCGGTCGTCGACCCGTTGTAGATGGCCGTGTAGCCGGTCTCCGGCCGGCAGTCGGCGTCGGTCCGCGACGCGGCATACCGGATGCCGCCGAGCAGCATCGAGCGGAAGTTCGTCTCCGCGTACGAGGCCTGCGTGTGCCCGAGACCGGTGTAGAAGGACCGCCCACCGTCGTACGCCTTGCACCAGATGATCGGGTGGTCGGCACCCATGGAGCCGCCGGAGTACGACGACTCGTCGAGGGTGGCCAGCACCCGCGCGGTGGACCGGGGGTTGGTGCGGTAGTTGTAGAGCTCGTCGGTGCGGGTCCAGGTCTGCGGCAGGTGGGCGGTCGCCGCCGTGCCCCGGTTCTCCACCTTGATGTTGGCCTGCTGGATCGCCGGGTGCGAGTTGAAGTACGCGCCGACGAGGTTGCCGTACCAGGCCCAGTCGTACTCGGTGTCGGCCGCCGCGTGCACGCCGACGTAGCCACGACCGGAGCGGATGTAGTTCTCGAACGCCGTCTGCTGCGTCGCGTTGAGCACGTCGCCGGTCGTCGAGAGGAACACCACCGCCTCGTACGGCGACAGGCCGGAAGCGGTGAAGGTGTTGGCGTCCTCGGTGGCGGTGACCGTGAAGTTGTTGGCCGCACCGAGGTCACGGATGGCCTGGATGCCGGCCGGGATCGCGTCGTGCCGGAACCCGGCGGTTTTCGAGAAGACCAGGACGTCGTACGCGGCGTCGGCGGCACTGGCCGGCCCCGCCTGTGCCGTACAGGCGATCACGGCCAACGCGGCGGTGAACGCGCCTAGGGCGGTCCGGATGAGTCTGCGCATCTGCACTCCCAGGGACGAGCGGGGGCGCCTGGGCGGACGCCCCCGCATTCAGGGTCAAGGCAGGGTCCACCGCTGGTTCGCGGCTCCGTTGCAGGTCCACAGGTGGACCACCGTGCTGTCGGCCGAGTTGTTGCCGCTCACGTCGGCGCACTTGTTGGAGCCGGCGTTGACCAGCGAGCTGTTGGCGCCGGCCGACCAGTTCTGGGCCGCCGTGCCGTTGCAGGTCCAGAGCTGGATCTTCGTGCCGTCGGCCGTGCCGGCGCCGCTGACGTCCAGGCACTTGCCCAGCGCGCGCAGGGTCGAGCCGTTGCGCGTCCAGCTCTGCGAGGCGGTGCCGTTGCAGGTGTAGAGCTGGATCTGGGTGCCGTCGGCCGTGGCGCCGTTGCGCACGTCCAGACACTTGCCGGCCAGACCGACGATCGGCCCGGTGCCGGTGCCACCGGTCGTGGTGTTGAACGTGAAGGCGTCCAGGTCGAACAGCGCCCCGGTGCCGCTACCGGCGAACGTGAGGTAGAGCGTGGTCGTGCCGCTCGGGAGACCGGACAGGTTGGCAGTGACGTTGGTGAACGTCTCCCAACTGCCGGTGTTGGCCACCGCGACCGAGCCGAGGACCGTGCCGGTCGCCGAGCCCGCCCGCACCTGGAGGGTGCCACCGGAGCCACCCGAGGAAACCCGGGCGGTCAGCGAGGTGGCGTTATTGATCTTGTACGGGTCGAACGAGATCCAGTCGCCGTTGTGCACGTCGCCGACCGTCCGGCCGCCCTCGGCACCGGTCTTGGTGATCAGCGAGACGCCGGACATCGTCTTGTAGTGCTCGGCCTGGCGACGCTTGGGCTGGAGGGTGAACTGCTTGTGCGTGGTCAGGCCGCCGTTGTCCGTGTATTCGGCGTCGAAGATCGCGAAGATGTTCGCCGCCGCGTCGTGCTCCCCGTCGGTCGGGACGGTGATCGACCCGGAGCAGCCGTTGACGGACGTGATCTGGTGGCCGTGCTGGTCGTGCCCGAGGACGTACGTCATCTTCGCCCTGGCGCAGTTGACCGTGCCGTCCTCGGGGTCGCTCGCCGAGATCGTGAACGGGATCGTGTCGCCGAAGCTGAAGAGCTGGCCGTTGCCCGGAACCGTGATGTTGACGGTCGGCGCGGTGTTGCCGACGCCGATCTGCACGCTCGCCGTGCCGGTCGCTCCCTGCGGGTCACGCACGGTCAGCGTCGCGGTGTACGTGCCGTTGCTGGTGTACGTCTTCGACGGGTTCGCGGCCGTCGACGTGGTGCCGTCGCCGAACGCCCACGAGTACGTCAGGGTGCCGCCGTCGGGGTCCGTGGAGCCGGCCGACGAGAACGCGACGGTGAGCGGTGCCTGGCCGGAGGTGGGCTGGGCGGTGGCGACGGCGGTCGGCGCGCGGTTGCCGCCGGCCACGTAGTCGAACCGGTAGAGCGCCGAGTTGGCGTCACCGTTGAAGTAGCCGGTGCCGTAGTCGAGCACGTAGTACGCGCCGTCCGGCCCGAACGCCGAGTCCATCACCTGCTTGCCGACCCAGGGGAAGGTGTCGATCGTGCCGCGGGTGCCGTCGGAGTTGACGTGGATCGGCTTGATCCAGCCTCGCCCGAACTCGGTGGCGAAGAACTGGCCGTCGAAGGACTGCGGGAACTTCGTGGTGGAGGTGCTCGACGCGTTGTATCGGTAGACCGGGCCACCCATCGGCGACTCGGAGCCGCCGCCGAACTCGCTCGGGGTGCCACTGTCGCCGGCGTACTTGATCCAGGCGGGCCGGGCGGCGGGCAGCGTGCTCTGGCCCGTGTTGCGGAACGAGTTGTTGGTAGCGCCGCCGGAGCAGTTGTACTTCGGGCCCGTGGAGTTGGTCGCGAAGTTCCACTCGTTGTAGGTCTCGGTGGTGGTGTTGGTGCCGGTGCAGTACGGCCAGCCGTAGTTGCCGGGCGAGGTGACCCGGTTGAACTCGACCTGGCCGGACGGTCCGCGGTTGGCGTCGGTGGAGCCCGAGTCCGGCCCGTAGTCGCCGACGTAGACCACGCCGGTGGCCTTGTCGACGCTGATCCGGAACGGGTTCCGGAAGCCCATCGCGTAGATCTCGGGCCGGGTGTTGGCGGTGCCCGACGCGAACAGGTTGCCCGACGGTATCGAATACGTCCCGTTGGCGTTCACCTTGATCCGCAGGATCTTGCCGCGCAGGTCGTTGGTGTTGCCCGCGGACCGCTGCGCGTCGTACGCCGGGTTGCGGTTGGTGCGCTCGTCCAGCG
The DNA here is from genome assembly GCF_040676915.1 of Asanoa sp. NPDC049475. NCBI lineage: Bacteria > Bacillati > Actinomycetota > Actinomycetes > Micromonosporales > Micromonosporaceae > Asanoa > Asanoa sp. NPDC049475. The sequence goes on from NZ_JBFAPY010000015.1 coordinate 45,404, forward strand.
GCGAGTAGCCGGCCGAGTCGAACGGGTTGCTGTCGTCGCCGGTCGACAGATAGAGGTTGCCGGCCGCGTCGAAGTCGATGTCGCCGCCGACGTGGCAGCAGATGCCCCGGTCGGCCGGCACGTCCAGGACGGTGACCTGGCTGCTCGTGTTGAGCGTGAAGTCGGCGTTGAGCGTGAACCGGGCGAGCCGGTTGACGCCCTGCCAGGCGGTCCAGCTCGTGCCCGTGGCCGGCGCGTCACCGGAGGGTGTGGACAGCGGCGGAGCGAAGTAGAGGTAGATGAACCGGTTGCTGGCGAACCCCGGGTCGACGCCGACGCCCTGCAGGCCCTCCTCGTCGTGGGTGTAGACGGGGATGGTGCCGATGACGGTGGTGGTGCCGTTGGCGTCGGTGCGGCGGAGCTGGCCGCCGCGGGCGGTGTGCAGGACCGAGCGGTCCGGCAGCACCGCGAGCGACATCGGCTCGCCCATCTCGGAGACGCCCTTGGCCAGGGTGACCTGCTGGAAGTCGGTGGCGTTGATCGTGTGGGCCTGCGCGGCGGGCGCGCTGGCCAGGGTCGCGTGAAGTGTGGCGGCGACAAGCAGCAACGCGGAGCCGGCGGCTCGACGGCGCAACTTGCGACGAGCGTCCATAAGAGACATGGACAGTCCCTTCCTGACGTTTCTTGCCAGGCAGGGCGCGCGCCGTCGCGCCTGGTGCCGTAGCGGATTCCAATTCTGTAAACCGCGGTGGACGACACAGTAAATTAGTTCAGGGACATGTGTCTATAGCTTCTGTCGCAGATGGCTCCACTTTTGCCGGTACGACGAAAAGTGGGTCTAGAGCTGCCGGTCGACGGCCTCGGCGGCCAGCGCCGTGAGCACGGGAAGGGCCTCCGCCGAGACCGGGGCGTCCGCGAGGGCGCCCAGCGCCGCGTCCGTGCGCACCTTGATCATCTGCTCGATCCGGCTGAGCGCGCCGGTGTCGATGATGACCTGACGCAGCTCCGCCGCACCGTCGGGATCGAGGTCAGGGTTGCCGAACAGCTCCTTGAGCCGGCGCTGCTGGTCCCGGTCGGCACTGCCCCGGGCCAGCGCCATCATCACCGTGGGCTTGCCCTCGCGCAGGTCGTCGAGGATGGACTTGCCGGTCACGGCCGGGTCGCCGAACACGCCGAGCACGTCGTCGCGGAGCTGGAAGGCGTCGCCGAGGGGGTCACCGAACGCGGCCAGGGCGGCCAGCGCCTCCTGGTCGGCGCCGGCGAGCGCCGCGCCGATCTGCAGCGGTCGGGTCACCGTGTAGCGGGCCGCCTTCATCCGGATCACGGTCAGGGCGCTGGCCACCGAGCCGTCGCCGACGCCCGAGACCAGGTCCAGGTACTGACCGGCGATCACCTCGGTGCGCATGATGGCGAACACGCCGTACCCCTGGTGCACCTGCTCGGCGTTCAGGCCGCACTCGTGGAACATCTGGTCGGCCCAGGCCGCGCAGAGGTCGCCGCAGAGCAGCGCGGTGTTGCGGCCGTAGGAGGCGGGGTCGCCGCGCCACGACGAGCGGGTGTGCAGGTCGGCGAAGAGCCGGTGCACCGACGGCTCGCCACGCCGCCGGTCGCTCCCGTCCATGATGTCGTCGTGGATCAGCGCGAACGCGTGGAAGAGCTCCAGCGCCGCCGCGGCCGCGATGATCGGTGCGCCGTCGGCACCCCCGGCCGAGCGCCAGCCCCAGTAGCAGAACAGCGGCCGGAGCCGCTTGCCGCCGGCGAGCACGAAGCGGTGCAGCGTCGTGAAGACGCCACGCGGCGCGCCGTCGGGCCAGTCCGGATCCTGGCGTTCCAGGAAAGCGGCCAGCTCGGCGTCGAACCGCGCGCGCAGCTCCGCGGCGTCCATGGGGCGGACGTCGACCGTCATCACTCCTCCTTGGCGGCCCGCAGGCCGACTTCAGTCGTTCGCCGGCCCCGGGCCGGCCGTAGCGTCCGCCGGCGTGAGCCCGGCCAGCCGCAGCAACAGGTCTTTCACCTCGGTCGCGGCGAACTTCTCCCGCGCCGCGGCCGGGTCGGTGCACAGCAGCACGGGCGCGTCGGCGGCGTCCGCCGGCAGCCGGCCGTGCGAGCCACGCACCGCGCGGGCGCCCGCGTCGAGTCCCACCACGCTCATCAGGTAGCGCATGCCGAGCTTCTTGCGGGCCAACGCCACCGCGGCGCGGCCCTTGGCCTTCCCCGGGTTCTCGGGGTCGAAGAACAGCTCCGCCGGGTCGTACCCCGGCTTGCGGTGGATCTCCACCAGCCGCGCGAAGTCGGGCGCGCGGTTGTCGTCGAGCCAGTAGTAGTAGGTGAACCAGGCGTCCGGCTCGGCGACCAGGACGAGCTCGCCGGCCCGTTCGTGGTCGAGACCCGCGGCCGCCTTGCCCTCGCCGTCGAGCACCTCGGCCACGCCGGGAAGCCCTTCACACAGCTTGCGTACGGCGGCCAGGTCGGCCTTGTCCTTGACGTACACGTGCGCCACCTGGTGGTCGGCGACCGCGAACGCCCGCGAGGTCCACGGATCGAGGTACTCCATCCCGTCCTGGGTGTAGACCCGCAGGAAACCCTCGGAGCGCAGCAGCCGGTTGACGTCGACCGGGCGGGACACGTCGGTGATGCCGTACTCCGAGAGGACGACCACGGTCGCACCGCGCCGGTCGGCGGCGTCCAGCAACGGGCCGATCTCGGCGTCGAGCGCCGAGGCCGCGGCGGCCGCCTGGGGTGCGCCGGGGCCGAACCGCTGGAGGTCGTAGTCCAGGTGCGGCAGGTAGACCAGCGTCAGGTCGGGCAGGTGCGTGGCCAGCAGCTGCTCGGCGGCCCGGCGGATCCAACGCGACGAGGCGATGCCCGCGTTCGGACCCCAGTAGGTGAACAGCGGGAAGTCGCCGAGCGCGCCGGTGAGCTCGTCGTGCAGCTCCGGCGGGTCCGTGTAGCAGTCGGGCTCCTTGCGCCCGTCGGCGTAGTAGATCGGCCGGGGCGTGACCGTCCAGTCCACGTCGGCGCCCATCGCGTACCACCAGCAGACGTTGGCAACGGTGTAGCCGGGATGCGTGCGGCGGGCGGCCTGCCAGACCTTCTCGCCGCCCATCAGCGCGTGGTGCTGCCGCCAGAGGAACACCTCGCCGAGGTCGCGGAAGTACCAGCCGTTGCCGACGATGCCGTGGCCGGACGGCGGCTCGCCGGTCAGGAACGTGGCCTGGGCCGAGCAGGTGACCGCGGGCAGCACGGTGCCGAGCTCGGCCTGGAAGCCGCGCTCGGCGACCCCGCGCAGGCGGGGCATCCGTTCCAGCAGCCGCGGGGTCAGTCCCACGACGTTGATGACGACCAGAGGGGTGGGACTCATGCCGCTACCTCGCTTCGGTGCTCGTAAAGGCCCAGGCCCACGAGGGTGTCCCGGGCGAAGGCCAGCTCGGCGGCGATGCCGTCGGCCAGCGCCGCGTCGCCCTCCGGCCGGCGGGCGGCAGGCAGCACGCCCCACGTGTACGTCTCGACGTCGAGATGGTCGCAGAGCGCCTTGGGGCCGCCGACGAGCTCGCCCAGCGCCGCCTTCAGCACCGGCACGGTCGACGTCAGCGGCGGGACCGGGTCGGCGTGCAGCGGCACGTGGTAGTGCACCCGCCAGGCGCCGCCCGACAGACCCCGCTCGAGCGCCTCGTCGAGGTCGTCGGCCGCGTTGGCCGGATCGGCGGGGTCGTCGGCCGCGGCCGTGGTGGCGCAGCGGGTCTGGTGCAGGAAGCGCGGCTCGACGTACTCCCGCAGCGTGTCGGCGGCGGCGACCGGGTCGGCCGCCTCCAGCGCGGCGGAGACCTGCACCTTGACCACCGGGATCCCGGCGGCCCGCAGCCGACCGACGGCCGCGGCCGGCTCCTCCCAGGCACAGGCCAGATGGGCCAGGTCCAGGCAGACGCCGATCCGGTCGGAGTCGATCGAGCCCAGGTGGCGCACGGCCTGCTCGGTGGACTCCACCACGCAGCCCGGCTCCGGCTCGAACGCCACCCGGACGGCGCGCCCGGTCTCCCAGGCCATCCGGGTCAGGCCGGTGGCCAGCCGTTCCAGCACCCGCTCGGCCGCACCCGACCGCGCCTCGTCCCACGGCTCGCGCCAGGCGACCGGCAGGGTCGAGATGGAGCCGCGGGTGGCGTCGTCGGGCATCAGGTCGATCAGCACCCGCGCCAGGTCCAGGGTGTAGTCGAGGCGCGCCGGCGTCGTCCAGTCCGGGTGGTAGACGGCCTGCTTGACCACGGGGGCATGGAACGACTGGTACGGAAAGCCGTTGAGCGTCACGACCTCCAGGCCGCGGGCGTCGAGCTCGGCGCGGAGCTGGCGGCGCAGGCGGCCCCGGTTGGCCAGCTCGGCCGCGACCGGCGCGGGCAGCCACAGGCCGAGGCCGAGCACGTCGGCGCCGAGCCGTTCACGGACCTTCACCGCGTACGTGTCGAGCTGCGCGACGATGCCCGCGAAGTCCTCCGCCGGGTGCACGTTCGTGCAGTAGCTGAGATGGACGGTCTGACCGTCCCGGTGGCGCAGCCGCATCAGCTGCCTCCGCGCAGGATCGAGTTGCCCTCGAACAGCGCGCCCGGCTCGTTCTCGTCCAGGTCGAGCTTGCCGGACTGCCCGTAGAAGGCCACCGGGTTGCGCCAGAACACGAGATCGACGTCGTCCTCGCTGAACCCGCTGGCCAGCATCAGGTCGGCGGTCTCGCGGGTCAGCAGCGGGTCCGACTTGCCCCAGTCGGCCGCGGAGTTGACGAGTACCCGGTCGGTGCCGAACTGCTTGAGGATCTCGACCATCCGCGGCGGCGACATCTTGGTGTCGGGATAGATGGAGAAGCCCGCCCAGCTGCCCGAGTCCTTGACCGCGGCCACGGTCACCTCGTTGAGGTGGTCGACGACCACCCGGCCGGGCTCGATGCCGGACTCGGCCACCACCTTGATGGTGCGCTCGGTGCCGCGCGCCTTGTCGCGGTGCGGGGTGTGCACGAGCGCCGGAAGCTCGTACTCGATGGCCAGGGCGAGCTGCGCGGCGAACGCGTGGTCCTCCTCCGGCGTCATCGAGTCGTAGCCGATCTCGCCGACCGCGACCACACCGTCCTTCTCGAGATAGCGCGGCAGCACGTCGAGGACGCCGGCACAACGCGGGTCGTTGGCCTCTTTGGGGTTGAGCGCCATTGTGGCGTGGTGGCGGATGCCGAACTGGCCGGCCCGGAACGGCTCCCAGCCGATGAGCGAGTCGAAGTAGTCGGTGAACGAGGCGACCGAGGTGCGCGGCTGGCCGAGCCAGAACGCCGGCTCCACCAGCGCGCGCACGCCGGCGGCGGCCATCCGCTCGTAGTCGTCGGTCGTACGCGAGGTCATGTGGATGTGGGGGTCGAAGATTCGCATCACGCCTCTTTCCGCAGTGCGGTGCCGGCCAACCGGTTGAGCAGCCCGGTGGCGTCGGCCGCCATCGGTCGCCCGGCCGCGGCCCGTTCCTCCGCCAGCCCGGCGAGCATCACCCGCAGCTCCTCGTCGGCCCGCTCGTCGAGCTGGTCCACGGTGGACAGCGGGAGACCCATGAAGACGCACTTGAGCACCGCCTGGCGCCACGTCGCGGCATCCAGGTGCGCGGCGTAGGAGCCGAGCGCGGCGCCGACCAGCCGGGTGTCGTTGGTCCGGATCGCGTCGTGCAGCAACGGCACGCCGGCGTCGCCCACCGGGAGCAGCGGCAGCGCGCGCAGGACGGCCCGCTTCTCGTTGGCGTCGCCGTAGCGGTAGAGCCGGTCCGCCTCGGTGGCGACCCGGTCCGCGGGCAGCGCGGCCAGCAGCAGGGCGCGGGCGGCCTCGTCGGCGGTCCACCCGTGGCCGATCGGCGCCCGTCCGCACGCGCGGGCCGCGCGCGGGAACAGGCGGGCGATCGCACCCGGGTCGGCCGTGATCTGGCGGACGGCCTCGTCCACCCAGTCCACCGCGGACCGGTCCAGTGCGGCACGCAACTCGTCGGCTGTCATCGCGTCTCCTCTCCCGTCTGCGCTGCCTTTCGGAGGAAGTCGATGGAGCGCGCGGCGACGTCCGGTGCCGCGTGCGAGTGCCGGGGCAGCTCGACCGCGACGAGACCGGTGTAGCCGGCGTCGTCCAGGGCGCGCAGCACCGGCGGAAAGTCGATCTCGCCGGTGCCGAACTCGAGGTGTTCGTGCGTACCCCGGCGCATGTCGTCGATCTGCACGTTGACGAGGTGGTCGGCGACCGCGGCGACGCAGTCGGGCACCGGGTCGGGCTCGAGGCAGCGACAGTGTCCGATGTCGAGGGTGATGCCGAACGCGGCGGGGGCGCCGAGTGCGGCGTGCAGCCGGCGCCACCCGGCGATGTCCTCCACGAACATGCCGGGCTCCGGCTCGAAGCCGAGCCTGACCCCCCGCTCCTCGGCCGCCTTCACGGTGGCCGCACAGCCGTCGACCAGACGTTGCCAGGCCGTGTCCGGGTCGACTCCGGGCGGGCGGATGCCGCTCCAGAACGAGACCGCCTCGGCGCCCAGGTCGGCACCGATGGCGACGGCCCGCCGCAGGAACTCGAGCCGCAGCGCCGGGTCGTCGTGCAGCAGGGTCGGCGCGTGCTTGTGCCAGGGGTCGAGCAGGTAGCGTGCGCCGGTCTCGATCATCACGCCGAGGCCCAGGTCGGCGAGGCGCCGGGCCACGGCGTCGGTGCGGGCGGCCAGGCCAGGCGCGAACGGGTCGAGGTGGTCGTGGTCGAGGGTCAGGGCGACGCCGTCGTAGCCGAGCTCGGCGATCACCGCGAGGGCGTCGTCCAGCCGGTGGTTGGCGAAGCCGTTGGTGCCGTAGCCGAACCTCATGTCGCGGCCACCTTCCGGGTCAGCGCCCTGGCCAGCGGGGCCGCCGCGGCCACCAGCGCACCCGGTGCCGGGGCACCGGCGCCGGCGGCGAGCGCGCCCTGGAGGGCCGGCAGTGAGGTGATGCCGGCGCCGACCGCCGACCGGACCACGGGCGCCGACGGGTCGGCCGCCGCGCGGACCTGCGCGGCGCCGTAGCGGGCCGCGTACCAGCCGGCCAGGGCCGCCGGCACCAGGGCACGCCACCCGCGCTGCCGCCCCGGCCGGACCGCGGCCGCGGTCACCGCCGCCGTGCCGGCCAGCGTGACGACCGGCAGCAACGGGTCGGCGCCGGAGACCTCCCGGCGGGACAGGGCGGTGACGGTGTACGTGTGTGCGGCGACGACCAGGGCCGCCGGTACGGCGCGGGCGGTGCGGCCGCCGGTGGCGCCGAGCAGCACGTCCAGCCCTCGGCAGGCGGCCATCACGGCCGGTCCGGCGGCGGTGTTCTTGGCTTTGACGTCGTACGCCCAGACCGCGGCGGCGAGCGGGAGCGCCGCGGTGAGCGCTCTCTTGCCGCCGACGGCGCCGGCCACGGCGACACCGGCCACGGTCAGCCCGGCCGCGACGGCCAGGGCGTGGCCGGGCGCGATCCGTCCGCTGGGAATCGGCCGCTCCGGGCGTTCCTTGGCGTCGAGGTCGCGGTCGGCCCAGTCGTTGGCGGCCATGCCGGCCCAGTAGAGCAGCACCGAGGCGCCGGCCAGGGCGGGCGTGCGGGCGCCGAGCACACCCGCAGCCGCCGCGCCGGCCACCACGTCGCCGGGCACCGAGAGCCCGGCGGGTGCCCGGACCAGCTCCGCGTAATCGCTTACGGTCGCCATTACTTCAGGCCGGCGACGAAGGTGCGCAGCAGGTCCCATTGTTCGCTCAGCCCGTGTGGCACGTCGCCGATCGGGTCCTTGAAGAAGAAGGCCAGCTCGGTCAGGGGTCCCGACCGGCCGGCCCGGTGTGCGGCGCTGGTGAGCCGGGCCAGGTCGAGCACCAGCGGCGCGGCCAGCGCGGAGTCGCAGCCGTGCCAGGAGAACTCCATCCGCATCCGGACACCGAGGAAGCCCGCGAAGCTGACCAGGTCCCAGGCGGTCTTGAAGTCGCCCAGGTCGTCGACGTACTCGATGCGGGTGTTGCCTTCGGGCTCGTAGCCGAGCGTCTCCGCGAGCACCCGCTGCTTGCTGGCCGACTTGGCGGCGTTGGGTCCGGGCGCGGCCAGGTTGGCACCGTCGCCGCCGCCGAGCAGGTTGAGCCCGCTCCAGCTGCGCACGTTCAGGTTGCGTTGCGCGAACATCGGCGCGAGGACGGACTTGACCAGCGTCTCGCCGGTCTTGCCGTCGTGCCCGCCGTAGGGCAGGCCGCTCTCGCGGGCCAGCGCGTCCAGGGCCGGCAGCCGGGCGCCGGTCGACGGGGTGAAGTCCACGTAGGACGCGCCCGCCGTGAACGCCGCGTAGGCGGCCAACGAGCTGCCCGGCAGCGGCGAGCCGCCGTGGGCGAGCTCGGCGCGGAGCAGGTCGATGTCGCCGTGCGCGGGTCGGGGGTCGGGCAGGGACTCGGTGGTGGAGACGTTGACGACGACGACCCGCTCCAGGCCGAGCCGATCGCGGAACGCGGTGATGTCGGCGGCCAGCGCGGCCGCCGTCTCGGCCTGGGTCCCGCCGGCCGGTACGGTCCGGAGGTTCTCCTCCACGGCGGCCAGGTCCTCGGCGACCGCCGCGACCAGCCGGGGCGGCACGACACCCGCCTCGCCGAGGGTCTCCGCCTTCTTGGCGAGGCACGTGGTGACGACGTCGTGGCCGCCGAACACCAGATCGGCGATCGGTGGCAGTGCTGGACCGCGCAGATCCGGGTGCTCGGTCACGCACCCGGTCGGCTCGGCGAGCCCGGCGCGCAGCGCCAAGGCCCCGACCATGCTGGTGGTCGCGACGGATCCGCGCGCCCCTACCAACCAGACACCCGTTTTCATGGTGTCCCCTCCTGCTCGCTGTGCTTGGTCTTCCCCCGTTGTTCTTGCGGCCGGCGCGAACCGGTCGCTGGCATGGGCCCCGCCCGCCCGGGCCGCCCACGGGATGGCACCCCGGAAACGGCGTCGGAGTCGGCGGCAACGACGCCGGACCCGGACCCGGGCCGGATCGGGCGGACGGGGCTTGGTAGGCAGGGCCGGTCGGCGTCGCGGCCCTGCCTCCCCCGCGTCATGCCGGGGTCAAAGGTGTGGCGGCCGCGGAACACCGGCGGCAGCGCCGGGAGGAAGGAGGAGGGGTGGATGTGGCGGACGGCTCATAGTGCCCTCCGGGGTCATGGGGCGGGCGCCTGAGGCACCAGCTCGTGGGCGCGAACGGGTGTGACGCGGAGAGTGCCTGACCCCTGGCGAGATGCCTGCTTCGCCAAGGTTGGTGCGGTAGGTGGTCTCGTGGAGCGGACGTCGGTGGTGCTGGTCGGCGTCCGGTGCGACCGGGAATCCCGGTCCGGTCGCACCGGACGACCGGATACCTCCGGACGACCCGTCCCGCCGCGGGGCGCAACCGCGGCGGGACCCTCGCGGGTCGGCCCGAGGGGTCGGGCGACTAGTCGGCGAGTGCCGGTTCGACGTCGGTCCAGACCGTGCCCTGCTCCGCCGAGCGCGCCACCGCGTCCAGCACGAGCTGGACCTGGAGGGCGTCGAGGAACGAGGGCGCCGGGTCGGTGCCGGTGGCGATGGCCTCGATGAAGTCGCGCATCTCGTGGGTGAAGGAGTGCTCGTAGCCGATGATGTGGCCCGGGGGCCACCAGGCGGCCATGTACGGGTGGTCGGCCTCGGTGATCAGGATCCGGTTGAAGCCCTGTTCCGCGGTGGGTGCCGCGGAGTCGTAGAACTCCAGCTCGTTGAGCCGCTCCAGGTCGAAGACCAGCGAGCCGAGCGACCCGTTGATCTCGACCCGGAGGCCGTTCTTGCGCCCGATCGCGAAGCGGCTCGCCTCGTACGTGGCGATGGCGCCGCCGTCGAGCCGGGCCAGGAACAGCGCGGCGTCGTCGACCGTGACCTGGCCGGTGGCCGGAGCTTCCGCGGCGCCGCCGGACGAGGCGGCCAGGCCGCTCGACTCGCTCGACAGCGGGCGCTCCTTGACGAACGTCTCGGTCAGCGCGCTGACCCCGGTGATCTTCTGGCCGGTGACGTACTGGGTCAGGTCGATGATGTGCGCCCCGATGTCACCGAGGGCACCGGAGCCCGCCTTGTCCTTCTGGAGTCGCCAGACCAGCGGGAACTGCGGGTCGACGATCCAGTCCTGCAGGTAGACCGCGCGGACGTGGCGGATCACTCCGATCCGGCCGGACGCGATGAGCTGTCTCATCATCGCGACGGCCGGAACGCGGCGGTAGTTGAACCCGCACATCGACCGGATGCCGCTGGCTTGCGCCTTGGCCGCCGCGGCGACCATGGCGCGGGCTTCGTCGACCGAGTTCGCCAGCGGCTTCTCGCACAGTACGTGCTTGCCTGCCGCCAGCGCCGCGATCGCGATCTCGGCGTGGCTGTCGCCTGGCGTGCACACGTCGACCACGTCGATGTCCTCGCGTTCGATGACCTCGCGCCAGTCGGTCGTGTACGCGTCCCAGCCGAGCTTCGCGGCCGCACCGGCGACCTTCGACTCGTCACGGCCGCAGATCAGGGCCATACGGGCCTGTGTCGACAGGTCGAACGCCGAGTTCACGGTGCGCCACGCGGTGGAGTGCGCGGCGCCCATGAACGCGTAGCCGACCATGCCGACCCGCAGCTCGTGGTCCTTACGGGAACGTGAATCAGTGGACAAGGTGGGTCTCCCCCTTTAGCTGAACCCGAGCGGGAGGTAGGTGCTCGCGTTCTCCTTGGTAATCGTCTCCGAGGCCAGGATGATCTCCTTCGGCACCTGGAGCTCGACCAGGTCGGACATTCCCTTGCCCTGCCCGATGAGCCGGGCGAGCGAGATGGCTGAGGAGGCCATCGACGGGCTGTACGTGACCGTGCACTTCAGGACCGAGTTGTCGGCCGCGATGGCCTCGATGGCGGCCTTGGAGCCGGCGCCACCGACCATCAGGAACTCCTTGCGGTTGGCCTGGTTGGCCGCGGCCAGGACACCGATGCCCTGGTCGTCGTCGTGGTTCCAGAGCGCGTCCATCTTCGGCAGCGCCTGGAGGAGCTGGCTCATCTCGGCCTGGCCGGTGTCGACGGTGAAGCCCGCCGCACGCCGGTTGGCGACGGTCAGCCCGTTGGCAGCCAGAGCCGCCTTGAAGCCGGCCGAGCGCTCCTGGGTCAGCTCCAGGTTGTCGATACCGGCGATCTCGCCGATGATCGGGTTGCTGACGCCCTTGGCCTTCATCTGCGCGGCGATGTAGTTGCCCGCCGCGACGCCCATGCCGTAGTTGTCGCCCTTGATCTGCAGGCGGTACGCCAGCGGGTCCGGGAACGCCCGGTCGAGGTTGACGACCGGGATGCCGGCCTTCATCGCCTCGAGGCCGAACGCGTTGAGCTCCTTGCCGTCGTGCGGCAGCAGGACGATGACGTCCGGCTTCTGGGAGATCATCGTCGACAGCGCGGACCGCTGCGCGGCCGCGTCGGCGCCGGCCTCGACCGTGTTGAAGGTGACGTCGGAGTACTCCGCCGCCTGGGCCTTGGCGTTGCTGGTGATGGCCGCGATCCAGCCGTGGTCGGCCGCGGGAGCGGAGAACCCGATGGTCACCTTCTTGCCGGGCGCCGAGTTGGCGTTCGGCGAAGCGTTGTTGTTGCCCTGGGTCTGCGCGTTGTTGTCGTCGCCACCGGTGTCGTTGCTGGTGCAGGCGGCGAGGAGAGCACCGGCGCCGAGCGCGGCGCCGCCGAGCAGGAACCGCCGGCGGACCGGGTCGTGCTGGGTCATTGACGACCTCCTGGATTCTCAACTTGCGGGGGTATCGAGGGTGTGTGCTTCCTGGCGACCGTCCGGATCGGACGGCCACCATGGATGGTGCGCTTCAGTTTCAGCTGGCCGTGGTTATCCGGTTTCGTTTGAAGAACTGGCTCACGGAGTTGAAGCGGAACTGCTGGATGAGCACGGCGGCCACGATGATGCCGCCCTTGACCATGTTCTGGACCTCGGTCGACAAGGCGTTGAGCGTGAACAGGTTGGTGATGGTGGAGAAGATGACGACGCCGAGCAGCGACCCGACGATCGTGCCCCGGCCGCCACTGAGCAGCGTGCCGCCGATGATCACGGCGGCGATCGCGTCGAGCTCGTAGTTCGTGGCCATGGCGGCCTGCGCCGACGTGCCGATCGAGGTGAGCATGATGGCGCCGATGCCGCAGCAGAGCCCCGCCAGCGCGTACAACATCATGGTGTGGAGCCGGACGTTGATGCCGGCCAGGCGGGCGGCCTCGACGTTGCCGCCGATCGCGACCGTGCGGCGGCCGAACGTCGTGCGGTTCAGCAGGATCCAGCCCAGGGCCACGACGACCGCGAGGATCCAGACCAGGATCGGCACACCGAGGAAGCTGTCCGCGGCGATGCTGTTGATCGTCTGGTTGCTGGTCTGCTGGGTCTGCTTGTTGGACATCTGCGCCGCCAGACCGCGGGCGGCCACGAGCATCGCCAGGGTCGCGATGAACGGGACCAGCTTCCCGTACGAGATGAGGAAGCCGTTGACCAACCCGACCCCGAGGCCGACGGCGAGCGCGGTGAAGATCATGCCGCCCGCGCCGAACTCCTGAGTCGCGACCGTCGTGCACCAGACGCCGGCGAGAGCGATGATCGCGCCGACCGAGAGGTCGATGCCGCCGCCGATGATGACGAAGGTCATGCCGACCGCGACCACGCCGACCGTCGAACCCAGCTTGAGGATCGCCCAGACGTTGTCGATCCACCAGCCCTCACGGCCGTAGAGGTCAGGCCGGGTGATGATGCCGATCACGATCAGGCCGGCCAGCACGCCGATGAGGGCGAGGTTGCGCCGCGTCGACTCGCCGGCGTCGCTGCTCCACCAGCCGTTGCCGCCCTTGCCCTGCTCCTCCGGGCCGCCGCCCAGTGCCTCCTTGACGGCCGGCGCCGTCTGAGCGGGAAGCCCGGTCATCGCTGGTCTCCGCTCGCTCCGCTGACGGTCATGACGGCTCCCCACTTCGTGGTGACCCGCCCTGCCCGGGCGGCCTCTGCTTCTGGATGCCCTCGCCACGGCTCGGTCATGCGGGCGCACCTTCCATCAAGGACCCCGCCATGACGAGGTCGAGCACAGTCTCTTCGTCGAGCTCCTCGGCACGCGCGTGGCGCACGACCCGGCCTTCACGCATGACCACGACCCGGTCGCTGAGACCGAGGACCTCCGGAACTTCGCTGGAAACCAGCAGCACCCCGACGCCTTGCGCCGCGAGCGCGTGAATTACCTGGTAGAGCTCGGCCCGGGCGCCGACGTCGACGCCGCGGGTGGGCTCGTCGAGCAGCAACAGGTCCGTGTCGCCGAGCAGCCAGCGCCCGACCACGACCTTCTGCTGGTTGCCGCCGGAGAGGGTGCGCACCGGACGGCGTACGTCGCGGGGGCGCAGTTCGAGCCGCTCCGCGACCTTCTCCGCCTCTTCCCGCTCCTTGCCGGTGTCGGTGAAGCCGAACCTGGCGATCTTGCTGAACGTCGAGAGGGTCATGTTGCGGTAGATCGGCTCGCCGAGCAGCAGGGCCTGCGCCTTGCGCTCCTCCGGGGCCATGCCCAGACCGGCGCGTACGGCGGCACCGACCGCACCGGGCCGCAACGCCTTGCCCTTCACGTAGATCTTGCCCTGCTCGGGCTGGCGCGCGCCGAAGATGGTCTCCAGCAGCTCCGACCGGCCGGAACCGACGAGCCCGGCGATGCCCACGATCTCGCCCTTGCCGACGGTCAGCGAGATGTCCTCGAACTCGCCCTGGCGGCCGAGCCCCTCGACCCGCAGCAGTTCCTCCGGATCGGTGGGCGCGTCCACGCGCTCGGGGAAGACGTACTCGATGGTCCGTCCGGTCATCCGGCTGACCAGGTCGCGGGTCGGCGTGCTGCGGGCCGGCAGGCTCGCCGCGGTGGTCCGGCCGTCCTTGAGGACGGTGACCCGGTCGCCGATCTCGCGGATCTCCTCGAGCCGGTGCGAGATGTAGATGACGGCGATGCCCTGCGCGGTCAGCTCCCGGATGATCCGGAAGAGGTTCTCGACCTCGTCGTGGGCGAGCACGGCACTCGGCTCGTCCATGATGATCAGCCGCGCCTCGTGCGACAGCGCGCGGGCCATGCTGACCACCTGCTTGCCGGCGGCGGGCAGCGTGCGCACCATCCGGGTGGCCGCGATCTCACCGTGGCCGAGCCTGGAGAGGATCTCCTTGGTACGCCGGTTGATGGTGCCGCGCTTGACGAACCCGGCGACCTTGGGCTCGTGGCCGAGGAACGCGTTCTCGGCGATCGAGAGATCGTCGACGAGGTCGAGCTCCTGGTAGATGGTGGCGATGCCGGCCTTGTTGGCGGCCTGCGGGTTGGCGAACCGGACCTGCTCACCGAGCCACTCGACGACGCCGGAGTCGGGCTGGTGGGCACCCGAGAGCACCTTGATCAGCGTCGACTTCCCGGCACCGTTCTGACCGAGAAGACAGTGCACCTCGCCGGCGCGGACCTCGAGCTGGACACCGTCGAGGGCCCGGACGCCGGGGAAGGTCTTGACGACGTCGGTGAGCCGCAGGACGACGGGGCGCTCGGCACCGTCGTCGGTCTCCCCGGACGGGCCGACCCGATCGGGCGTCACGGCGGACACGTCCTGGTCCCCGTCCGCGGCACCCGCGACGCCCTCCTCGTCGGCAGGGGCAGTCACAGCGTCCATTTCGTCCGGTGCGGCATGCCTCGCTCGCGGGATCCTGACACTGGCCGCGCTCGGCGCCGCCGACGCGGACTCAGCCGCGTCGCCGGATCCAGCCGGGTCCGTCGCAGAGACTGCCTCGGCCTGCGAAGCGGTAGCCGCTGCCTCCGGCTCGGCCGTTCCGTTCGCGGATTTCGCGGACCGGGCGCGCGAGGAGGTGGTGCGCGGCGCACGCGCGGCGCGCTTGCGCGCGGGCGCGGTCGCGGCTTCGCCGGCTTCCGCCGACGCGCTGTCGGCCGAGGTGCCAGCGGCCGAGGTGTCGGCTTGCTGGGGGGTTGCGCCGTTGGGGGTCGGTTTCTGGTCGCCGGTGGCGCCGGATGGCGTGCCGGTTTCCGGGGCGGTGCTCTCGGTCATGACGCCTCCATGAAGGCCATGTCACTGGCCAGCACCGCCGCGCCGGTCACGCCTGCGCGGCTGCCGAGTTCGGACAGGACCACCGGTAGGTTGCCGGTGGCGAGCGGGAGCGAGCGCCGGTAGACGACGCTGCGGATCTCGGCCAGCAGGATGTGGCCGAGTTGTGCGAGGCCTCCGCCGATCACGATCATCGACGGGTTGGCGAAGCTGACCAGGCCCGCGAGGACGCCGCCGACGCGGCGGCCGCCGTCGCGGATCAGGCGGATGCAGACCACGTCGCCCTCGATGGCGCCCTCGGCGACGTCGACAGCGGTGACCGAGCCGTTGGCCGCCAGCCGTTCGGCCAGTGCGGGCGAGCCACCCGCGCGGGCGGCGGCCATCGCGTCCTTGGCGATCGCGGCGCCGCTGAACAGGGCCTCGAGACAACCGACGTTGCCGCACGAGCACATCGGACCGTGCGAGTCGACCTGGATGTGGCCGATGTCGCCGGCGCAGCCGTCGGTGCCGCGGTAGACCTCTCCCCCGAGGTAGATGCCGCAGCCGACCCCTGTGCCGATCTTGACGAAGAGGAAGTCGTCGACCGAGTGGGCGACGCCGCCGTGCCGTTCGCCGATCGCCATGATGTTGACGTCGTTGTCGACCACCGCGGGGCAGCCGTGCTCGCGGGTCAGCAGCTCGCGGACCGGGAAGCGGTCCCAGCCGGGCATGATCGGCGGCGACACCGGCACACCGTCGCGGAAGCTGACCGGCCCGGGAACGCCGATGCCGACCGCGTCGAGGCGCTCGTAGGCACCGTCCACTTTGGCCTTGTGCAGCAGCTCGTTGACCCGCAGCAGGGTGCCCTTGGGTCCGCTGCGGATGTCGGCGGGCTCCGCGTAGGCCACGACCGGCTCCAGCCGCCCGTTGACGATCTCGACGTCGATCGAGCTGGCGCCCAGGTCGACCGCGGCGAAGCGGAGGTTGGGGCTGAGCTCGACCAAAGTGGAGCGACGGCCACCGCGCGAGGCGGCCAACCCGGCCTCGGCGACGTATCCCAGCGAAACCAGGCGTTCGAGCTCGGCGAGCAACCGGGGCCGCGGCATCTCGAGGCGGTCGGCGAGCTCGGCGCGGGAGACCGCACCGTTGTCTCGCAGCAGCCGCAGCAGCCGCAGGTGCAGAGGCTCAACAGCCCGCACGGCACCCATCCTTTGGTCGACCCGTTCACACCGGCGCAACGTCCGGGTGTTGTGGACGACACAGTATGAGCTTCCGCTGTAGGTGTAAAGAGCTTCGGATCTCTTGGCGATAACTTTTGCTGGGAGCAACAAAAGCTGTCGGCCTACCTAATGAATCTTCGCGGCACTGCGGTGGAGATGCCGGTTTCGTCCGGCCAAAACGCGCTGACGTGCGGTGATGCGCTACTTACAAAGCAGAGTTGTCATGCGCCGACCGGCGATGGCGAGGCTGACCACCGTGACGAGCAGAAGATAACCGACGTCGATCAATCCGCCTAGAACTTCCTCGGAGCCGATCGATATGCCCCGGATCAGGTCGACCGCACGGTAGAGCGGGGTGACCTCGACGAGCCATCGCAGCACCGGGTGGTAGCTCTCCGCGGGCACGAACGTGCCCGAGAACAAAAACAGGGTGAACTGGACCGATCCCATCAAATCGAAGTCCTGCCAGCTACGCGCCCACGTGGTCAGCGCCATCCCGAGCGCCCCGAACGCGAAGCCGGTCAGCACGGCGGCCGGGAAGGCAAGCAGGGCCCGGCCGGCGGTCGTGAGGTCGAGCGCGACCATCACGCCGAGGAACGCGGCCGAGTAGAGGGACCCACGCACCATCGCCCAGGCCAACTCCCCGAGAGCGATCTCGAACGGCCGCACGGGAGTCGCCAGCATGCCCTCGTAGAGGCGCATGTACTTCATCTTGCCGAAGAAGTTGAACGTCGTCTCCGACAGCGCACCGGACATGGCGGCCGACGCGAGCATCGCCGGCGCGACGAACGCCGCGTAGCCGATCACCTCGCCCCCCGGCAAGGTCAGGTCACCGACCAGCGCACCGACACCGACCCCGATGGACAGCAGGTAGACCAGAGGCTCGACGAAACCGGAGATCATCACCAGCCAGTACGCGGACCGCAGCGCGGTAGCGTTGCGCTCCGCAACCGACGCGGAGCGCCGAGCGGAGCCCTCGAAGCTGACCAGCCGAGGCAACACCAGCGCGACCATCGACCCTCCCTCGTCTCGTCAGACCACCACGCGAGGCCCGAATGCAACCCGGGCCAAACCACCAAACCACCAACCACCACGCCCGCATGCAGGCGGCCGGTGCAGCAACATGCCCGGCCCAGCCACCGTCACGGGCGCCAACACTGAGCCAGGCCACGCTCAACCGGAGAACAACCCGCGCCGCCAGGTAAGCGAGAGCCACACCAGCTCGGGTCCGACCGCCAGTCGGTGGCGGCCTGGGGTGCGACATGGCCCCTCCCCCGCTCAGAGCACCAGGCGCCTGCGGAACCGGGCTCGGGCGAGCCACCACCCACCAGCGACCCAGAGCGCGAGATAGGCGACGTGCCCCGGCACCGACCAGTCCGGCGCGACGCCGAGCGTCGCCGCCCGGCACACGTCGACGCCGTGCCACAACGGCGTCGCGTAGGCCACCACGCGCAACCCGACCGGTAGCTGGTCGACCGGGAAGAACACCCCCGAGAAGAGCGACATCGGCAGCAGAGCGAAGCGGAACAGCAGCGCGAGATAGCTGTCCGTCCTGATGCTCGCCGTGAAGGCGAAGACCGGCGCCGCCACCGAAGCACCGAACAGCACGACCACCGGGAGCGTGACCAGCCCCCAGAGCGAGTGCACCGTACCGAACAACGCGGCCACGAACAGGAACGCACCCGCTGACAAGGCAACCCGGAACAGGACGAACAGCAGGTGTCCGCCGAGGATGTCACCGACCCGCAACGGCGCGGCCGCCTGGGCGAAGTAGATCTTGTGCCATTCGAAGTTGCCCAGCACCGGCCAGCTGCTCTCGCCCGCGGCCACCTGGAACGCCGTGGAGACCATCAGGCCCGGCACCAGGTAGTCCAGGTAGGGCACACCGTCGACGCCGCCCGTGACGTAGGCGCCGAGGCCCACGCCGAAGCCGAGCAGGGTGAGCACCGGCAGCAGGAACGTGCCGAACACCGTGCCCCGCCAGGTGCGGCGATAGCCGACCAGGTGGTATTCAAAAACGGCCACGGCAGGCATCAGTCGACCAGCGTCCGGCCGGTCAGGTGCAGGAAGACGTCTTCGAGCGAACTGCGCCGGACCAGCACGCTGGCCGGTTGCAGGGCACGGTCGTGCACCGTGGCCACGGCGGCATCGCCGTCGTCGACGTAGAGCAGGACCCGGTCGGGCAGCGCCTCGACCCGCGAGCCGATGCCGGCCAGCTTGTCGACGAACGCCTCCTGCGACTCGGCGGCGAACCGGAGCTCGACGACCTCGCGGGTCGAGTGCCGGGCGATCAGGTCACGCGGCGAGCCCTCGGCGACGATCCGACCGCCGTCCATCACCACGAGCCGGTCGCACAACTGCTCCGCCTCGTCCATGTAGTGGGTCGTCAGCACCAGCGTCACGCCCCGCTGCTTGAGCCGGAACAGCCGCTCCCACACCAGGTGCCGGGCCTGCGGGTCGAGACCCGTGGTCGGCTCGTCGAGCAGCACCACCTCGGGCTCGTTGATCAGCGCGCGGGCGATGGTCAACCGGCGCTTCATGCCCCCGGAGAGCGGGTCGACCTTCATGCCGGCCCGCTCACCCAGCTGCACGAAGTCGAGCAGCTCGGCCGCCCGCGCGCGGGCCACCTTGCGCGGGATGCCGAAGAACCGCGCATAGGTCGTGAGATTCTCGAGCACCGTCAGCTCGGGGTCGAGGTTGTCGGTCTGCGGGCACACGCCGAGCCGCCCCCGGATCGCCGGCCCGTCGCGCGCCGGGTCGAGGCCCAGGATGCGTAGGCGGCCCGCGGTCACCGGCGACACGCAGCCGATCATGCGCATGGTCGAGCTCTTGCCCGCCCCGTTGGGGCCGAGGAAGCCGAACGCCTCGCCGGCCCGCACCGCCAGGTCGATGCCGTCGACCGCGGTGAAGCCGCCGAACCGCTTGACCAGCCCCGTCGCCTCGATGAGAGGCCTGCCCTCAGTCACAGGGCGGACACTAACGACGGGGTACGACAAGAGACAGCGGATATCGGCATCCGCTGATGAAATTCGGTCAGAGGTCCCGAGGCGTGGTGGCGGCCTGAGCCTCCGCGACCAGCGCACCGGTCGCCGACACGACGTCCGCTGTGGACGTCTCGGTCCCGGGGTCGTAGCGCACCGACCAGGCCAGCCCGTCCCGCCCGCGAACCTTGCGCGCGACCACCCGCACCCCGCCGCCGTCGACAGCATGGTGCGAGGTGTACGAGACCGACCCGGTCACCCGAGCCCGCACCTGCTGCGGGATCTCGCGCGGCTCGAGCAGCAGCACCGACCGCGGCGGAGCGTCGGCCATGACGGAGTAGCCCTCGCGCTCCTCGACCACCGACGCCGGGGTCACCGTCAGCTCCCGACCGGACCAGACCGCCTTGTGGATCTGGTGCCAGTCGAGCCGATCCCCCTCGGGAAACCGCAGCCCACGGTCGGTGGCCACGACGTAGGTGCCCGCCGAGGCGCGCGACCAGGCGATCACCCGCTCGTCCGGATCGAGGGTCACCGCCGCGTCACCCGGCAGCTTCGGCGCTCGCCGGAACAGGTCCCACATGCTCATCGCGTCGTCCTCACAGCCCGCCGGCCGCCTGCTCGCGCAGGGCACGCGCGTGCTGCTCCAGGGAGAACAGCTCGCCGGCCAGGGCCAGGTATTGATCCTTGCTGGTCACCGGGTTGATCCGCTGCACCTTCGACTTGAGCTCGCGGATCCGGGTGTCGGTGGCGCCCCACTGCAGGCGGGCGAGCAGCACCGAGACGTAGTGCGGGTCCGGGTCGGTGTCGCGCAGCATCGGCTCGACGGCGAGCTCGCCCACCAGGGCCTTGCCGGTCAGGTCGCCGCAGGCGTCGCGTACGCGCTCGATCCACACGACCCCGCTCGTGCCCGTGACCGCGCCCCCGGCCTCGGCGATCGCGGCGCGGACGGTGCGCAGCTCGACGGTCGAGTACGCCTCCTCCCCGATCGCGTCGAACATCGGCCCGGCCAGCACCGGCACCTGAATGGCCAGCTTGAGCGCCTCACGCTCGACCCGGGCCTGCGGCGTGTCGGCGCGCCCGGCGGCGGCGTTCGCGGCGGCCGTCGCCGTGGAGGCGGGAGCGGCCGCGTTGGCCACGGCCCGCTGCACCGGCTCGATCTCCATGCCGAGGTCACCGGCGAGCTTCCGCACGTACTCGGGACGCTTCTCCCGGTCCTTGATCTTGGCCACCAGCGGCGCGGCGCGGCGCATGGCCTCGACCCGGCCGTCGACGGTGTCGAGGTCGAACTTGCCGAGGATCTGCCGCAGCGCGAAGTCGACCATGGGCTCGCGGCGGGCGACCAGGTCGCGCACGGCGAGATCGCCCTTGGCCAGGCGCAGCTCGCACGGGTCCATGTTGTCGGGGCTGACCGCGATGAACGTACGCCCGACGAAGCGTTGGTCCTCGTCGAACGCCCGCAGTGCCGCCTTCTGCCCGGCCGCGTCGCCGTCGAACGTGAAGATGATCTCCCCGGCGAACGCGTCGGTGTCCATCAGCAGCCGGCGCAGCACGCTGATGTGGTCGCCGCCGAACGCGGTGCCGCACGTCGCGACCGCGGTCTTGACGCCGGCCAGGTGGCAGGCCATCACGTCGGTGTAGCCCTCGACGATCACCGCTCGCCCCTGCCGCGCGATCTCCCGCTTGGCGTGCTCGATGCCGTAGAGCACGTGGGACTTCTTGTAGAGCGGCGTCTCGGGCGTGTTCAGGTATTTCGGGCCGTCGTCATCGTCGAACAGCTTGCGCGCGCCGAAGCCGATGATGTCGCCGGAGAGCTCGCGGATCGGCCAGACCAGCCGCCGCCGGAAGCGGTCGATCAGCGAACCGGACCGGGCCTCGCGGGCCAGCCCGGCGGTGACGAGCTCCTGCCCGGTGAACCCCTGTTGGCGCAGGTGCTTCGTCAGCGGGTCCCAGCCCTCAGGTGCGAAACCGCAGCCGAAGTCCTGCGCGGCGGCTCGGTTGAAGCCACGCTGGGCGAGGAACTCGCGGGCCAGTCGAGCGCCCGGGGTGGTCAGCTGACCGGCGTAGAACTCGGCGGCGGCGACGTGCGCGGCGACCAGCCGCTGCTTCTGCCCCTGCTGTTGCGCCCGGATCGGCGCGGGGCCGCCTTCGACGTAGCGGAGCTGGATGCCGGCCCGGGACGCGAGCCGCTCGACCGACTCGACGAACGTGAGGTGGTCGACGTCCATCAGGAACGAGATCGCGTCGCCGCCCTTGCCACAACCGTGGCAGAAAAAGACATTCCGCCCAGGCGCGACGGTGAACGAAGGGGTCTTCTCGTCATGAAACGGACAGAGCCCTTTGAGGTTGCCGCCACCCGCGCTCTTGAGCGTCACGTGCTCCGAGATGACGTCGGCGATCGCGGTCCGCTCGCGAACCAGCGCGATGTCTTCCTCGCGGATCCGGCCTGCCATGCGCTCCCCTCACCCTGTCCACCTCCATCCTGCCCTGCCGTGCGGATCTTGGTGGGGGTGGGTGTGACGCGTATCCCGAGCAGGGGGCGTGACCGTCGGGGGGTCGGTCACGTCCCCTGTGTCTCCCACCACCGCAGCCTCTTGGCGGTACGTCAGCGAGGACTTCGCGCTCGGTTGTCACAAGCCTGCCTCCGAAACGCCACCCGGACATCCGCCAGGTGGCGCATGTCTGGAAGGCCAATTGCATACGTACGCCATTTCGGGGTGCGGGCGGGTGCCCCGATGTCAGCGCGCTGGCCGTTATCTCCGCCACCCGCCGAGACGAAGCTTTGTGTCAAGCGCTGGGACCGCCGGCGCCGGAAACGGCGGAGAAGGTGTCTTCATTGAGCATTCTTGGTCGTGGTGACGAGCACCTGCACTACAGCGACAGCTCACATCGCTGGGTGGCGCCACCACACATCGAGCAGGGAGTCTGGGAGGCGAGCCTCCGCGCCCACCTGGGCCGCCACCTGCTCACCATGGGCGGACGGGACGAGGTCGACCAGATCGACCTGCCGCGCGCCTACATCCCGCGACAGCGAGGCGCCTCCAAGCCGACCCCCGAGGCGCGGGTCACCAGGTCATGCCGCGCCGGCTGACTCTGGGTCGCGGGTACGGATCGGTGCCGGCCGGGCGATGGCTCGGCCGGCGCCGCTCCACCACGGCGGGCCGCGCCTGCCAACGCTGCGGATGCGCGACCAGCCCTCCCCGACTGGGCGCCCTGCGCACCCGCCGCCGCTTCGGCGGCTGGACGTGCGCCTGCCGGCCGCCGCGCTGGCCCGGCATCCCCGGCCAACGGGACGCACCGCCGCTGTAAGTCGCACGACTCCACGGACACGGAACTGACGCCACATCGGGCCGCCTCCACCCGATGTGGCGTCTCCGCATTTGAAACCCCTTATTTCCTGCTCGGGTCCGCGGTGGTCCGGACCGTTCCTCCCGCGAGAGACCGCTTCGCTGCCAGCTCCGCGCAACCCGGCCGCGCGTGCACCAAGCAACCTCGCCCCACCCGCCGCGGGGGGCGAACCGAGCGGAGACCCCAGCGCTCGACCGATCCCCCGGCACGTCAGGTGCCGCAACACCCACCTCGGCGGCGCTAGAACCGAAGACCACAGCCCCGGCAGCGGCACCTGTGCTGCGGAGAGGGTCAGCTCACCACGTGGTTCTGGGCTCGTTGGCTTGCCTCGCGGGCCACGTCGATGCGGGAGCCGAGCTCCAGCTTCGCCAGGATGTGGGAGACGTGGGTCTGGACCGTGCGGGGAGACAGGTAGAGCTGCGCCGCGATCTGAGGGTTCGACATCCCCTGGGCGACCATGCCGGCCACCCGGACCTCGGTCGGGGTCAGGGAGTCCCAGCCGCGCCGGGCCTGGCGGTGGCGGACGCGCGGGCCGCGGCGGATGCCGTACTGGCGGAAGGCCGCTTGCGTGCGGGCCAGGTCCCACTCGGCGCCGAGCTTGGCGTAGAGGCTGTAGCTGTCGGTGAACAGGTTCCTCGCCTCGGCCAGCTCGCCCCGCTCGGCCAGCGCGAGCGCCGCCGCCTCGAGAGCCTGCGCGCGCGGCAGCGGGCGGCCGGCCGCGCGGTAGCCGTTGGCCGCTTCCAGCAAGCCGGCCGGGTGGTTGGCCATCAGGCTCTGGCAGTGCAGGGCCACCGCGCGGCGGTGGGGGATCTGCGAGTCGCCGCCGATCGCCGCCGCGCGTTCGGTGATGGTGCGTGCCGTGGCTTTATCGCCGATGGCGATCGCGAGCCGCACGGCGTCGGCCAGCAGGTCGACCGCTTCCTCCGTGTCGGGCGCTTCCGACAGGCCCTCGAGCAGGATCTTGAGTGCTTCGGTCGGCTGCTCGTCGCGCTCCATGTGCAGGCTCTTGGCCACGGCGAAGGCCCGGCAGACGCGCACGCCGTCCTTGCCGGTGATCGACTCCGCCGCGCTCAGGTGGCGGTCGCTGTCGGGGTCGCCGCGGTGCAGCTGGATCGTCGCCAGGAACGAGTGCTGGGCGCTGTCGATGACCGGGTTCTTGGGTACGTTGAGGGACTGGTCGATCTCCGTCAGCGCGGCGTCCCACTTGCCCGAGTCGAAGAGCAGCTCGCCGAGCGTGCTCTGGGCCTGGGCCAGGCGGAACACGTTGCCCGCGCGCTCGGCCAGTTGCCGCACCTGCTCGGCGATGCGGATCGCCTCTTCGTAGCGGTCGAGCGCGCCGAGGGCGTTCGCCTGGTTGATCTGGAGGATCAGGCGCAGGTCGGCCAGCGACGGGTCGCCCTCGGCCACCGCCAGGGCGCGCTCGTAGAGCGGCAGCGCGATGGTCGACTCGCCGCGCATCCCGTGGATCATCGTCTGCACGAAGAGCGCCCAGCCCATGCCCCAGCGGTCGCCGACCTCCGTGGCCGTCTCGAGGGCCTCGTCGGCGGCCAGCGCGGCGGCGTCAACCCTGCCGAGCGTGCGGTGGGCGCGGGCGATGAGGACGAGCAGCCTGGCCCGGTGGTGCGGGCCGATGCCGGGGCGCTTGAGCGCGCGCCGCAGCGGGTCGAGGGACTCCTGGGTGCGGCCGGCCAGGGCCTGGCACTGGGTCAGGGTCCACAGCAGATCGACCATGAGGTCGGGGCGCTGCACGTCGACCAAGGCGGCGGCGGCCACCTCGGCGGCGTTCTGCGGGTCGCCGACCCGGTAGAGCGCGTCGGCCAGCCGGCACGCCAGCAGGTCGTGGGCGTCGGCGCCGGCCGGTGAACCGCGCAGTGCCCACTTGAGCATCGGAATCGCGACCAACGGCGCCTGCCCGACCAGGTGCGGAGCCGCCTCCGCGAGCCAACCGACCACCCACGCGTCGACGGTGCCGCCGGCCTCGTCCTCGTCGACCGTCGGCCGGAGCTGGCGGGCGACCCGCTCGGCCGGCGCGCCGTCCTCGGCCAGCGCCCGGGCGGCGTCGCGGTGCCAGGCGGCGCGAATGGCGGCGGGCATGCTGTCGTAGAGGCAGTCCCGGATGAGCGGATGCCGGAACGACATCTCGGCGCCGTTGGCCAGGACGACCCCGGCCAGGATCGCCTCGTCGAGCACGGGCAGCAGCTCCGGGAGCCGGCGGCCGGCCACGACGGCCAGCTCGCGCACGGAGAAGTCGATGCCGAGCAGCGCGGCCACGCGCAGCACTCCGCGCGCGTCGGGTGACACGAACTCGAGGCGGTCGCTGATCGCCGCCGCGAGCGAGCTCGGGGTGGTGGTCTCCTCGGCCTCGACCGTGCCCTCGACCTCGCGCAGCGCCTCGGCCCGCACGAGCACGTCGATCAGCTCGGTCAGGTAGAGCGGGTTGCCGGCGGCGCCTCCGGCAAGGGCCAGCAACCGCGGCCCGGGCTCGCCGTCGACCAGCTCGCCCACGAACGCGGCGACCTCGTCGGGCCGGAGGTTGGACAGCCTGAAGACGCCGGGCTCGATGGTCCGGCGGAGGGCGAGCACGTCCTCGCGCCGCGGGACCGTGCGCGTCGACGCGACGAGCATGAGCGGACGTTGGTCGATGCCGCGCATCAGCCGGCCGAGCGTCATCACCGTCGCGGGGTCGGCCCACTGAAGATCGTCGACGACGAGCAGCACCGGGGTCACCGCACACAGGTCGTCGACCAGCGACAGCATCTGCTCGGCCGCCGCTGGGACCACGTCGCCGATATTGCCCACGCCGGGGTCGGCCCGCAGCGACTCGGTGATCTGGACATGCCGGTCGCTGGCCACCGCGGCGGATCCGCTGAGCCCTTCGAGCAGGGGCAGCAGGGGGAAGGCCTGGCTGAGCTCGTCGCACACCGCCCAGATGACCTCGACGCCGGCGGCGCGGGCGTCGGACGCGGCGGCGCGGAGCAGCGAGGTCTTGCCGATGCCCGGCTCGCCTTCGACGAGGACGGCGCTGCCGACGCCGGCCGCCAGCCGGGTCACGCGCTGGCGGAGGTCGTCGAGTTGGCGGGCTCGGCCAATGGGTGCCTTGGCGTTCGGCGACTCCGACACCGTTGACGTCCTTCCTCTGCGCCGGCTCCGTTCAGTCGGTTCGGCCCATTAGACGGCAATCACTAAATCATCCGTTTACGGCGATTACAGACATGAAAGTTGCAGATTGCATGCCAGAACGCACACGAAAGTATATTTAGATATCTGAATTCTGGCATCCAGGTGACAATCCGCCAGGTGGCGTAATGCCAACTGTCTGTAGTTGGGCAGTCACTGAGCGCTTGTCGAGCGGGCGATGGTGCTGCATTCTGTGTCTGACCTGGCCAGGGGTCTATCCACAGCTCAAGTAGGAGCCCGCCATGCATCCTGAGCGTAGACTCCGCGCAATCGTCGTCAAGACCCTTGCAACGGGCGCGACAATCGGAACTATTGCCGTAGCCAGCCTCGCTGGCGTATCCGCCGCTTCAGCGGCGTCTCACTTTTCCGCTGGTAAAGCAGCCCCCTCGGTGTCCATCAGCCAGATGTGGCAAGACATGTAACTGCGAACCACCCGATCCGATGGGGTCCAGCCACCGGATCGAATGGCACACAGGGTTAGCGGCCGGCGCACCCTTACCATGGGCGGCGGCAACCCCTGATCGAATCGGCGCCTGCGGAGGCCGGTCGACCTGGGGCTGCCGCCGCTCATAGCTGTGTGGGGCGGCCGGTTGGCACGAGAACCAGCCTCTACGCACATCGCCACCGAGACATCAGCCACCTGGCGGATATGAAAGTGTCAGTGCCGTGACGCGCACCCTGACCGGCCCGGAGACCAACCGGACCGTTCTGCACCGCCAGCTGCTGCTGGAGCGCTCCCGGGCCGAGCTGCCCCAGGTCCTGGAGCGCATGGCCGGCCTCCAGGCGCAGTACGCACCGGCTATCTACATCGGCCTGTGGTCCCGCGCCGAGCCCGTCGAGCGCGCCGCCGTCACCCGGCTGCTGCACGATCGCGAGATCATCCAGGGCACCCTGCTGCGCTCGACCATCCACGTCGTCAGCCGGCGCGACTACTGGCCATGGGCGCTCGCCGTCCGCGAGGACCGCCGGGTCCAGGCCCTGCGCGCGTGGCGGGGCACCCTGTCGCACGACGAGATGGAGGCGGCGGCCAGCACGCTGCGGGCCGCGCTCACGGCCGACGGCCCGCTCAAGCAGGGCGAGATCGACAAGCTCATCGGTGCTGACCGCCGACGCGGCATCGGGCTCTGGCTCGACCTCGTGCGCCAGCCGCCCAGCGGCACCTGGGAGCGGCGCCGCGCGGACCTCTACACCCTGGCCGACGAATGGGTCGGCCCGCCGGAGGGCACCGTCGAGGAGGGCCGGATCCAACTCGTCCGCCGCTACCTGACGGGGTTCGGCCCGGCCACCCGCAAGGAGATCGCGACCTGGGCCGGCCTGCCCGTCGCCACCGTCACGGCCACGCTGGCTGAGCTCGACACCACTACGTACCGGGACGAGGCCGGCACCGAGCTCGTCGACCTGGCCGGCGGGACGATCGTCGACGGCGATGCGGACGCACCTCCCCGCTTCCTGCCCAACTGGGACGCCGCGCTGCTGGTCCACGCGCGACGGTCGGGACTGCTCCCCGAGGAGTTCCGCAAACGGATCTTCCACGTACGCGCGCCGCAGTCCTTCCCCGTGTTCCTCGTCGACGGCGCGGTCGCCGGCACGTGGAAGGCTGTCGACGGCGCGCTCAGCTATGAGGAGTTCCGGCCGCTCACGGCGACCGAGCGCGAGCAGCTGCATGCGGAAGGCGAACGGCTCGCGGATTTCCACGCCTAACCCCTAAGGTCGTCGGGGTGCGAATGATCCGCGCGACCGCCGTACCCCTGCTGCTCGTGGCTCTGTTGGCCTCGGCCTGTGGCGGCGAGCCGTCGCCTGCCGGAACCGCCGCGTCCCAGACGGAGGCCACGGCCGGCCCGGAGGCGACCACCACCGCGCCGCCGGGCAAGGGTGGCATCGGTCGTGGGCCGACCCCGAAGCCGCCGGCCAAGCCGGCCAGTTTCGGCAACCCGGGCGGCAAGGCGACGATCCCGGCCGAGGGTCGCGCGGAGAACACCAGCAAACCGACCCGCACGATCGGCACGGGTACGAAAGCCAGCTGCACCTCGGCCGCCGTCGTCAAGGCGGTGGCGGCCGGCGGCATCATCACGTTCGACTGCGGCCCCGACCCGGTGACCATCACGATGACGGCGACCGCGAAGATCAAGAACGCGAACGGCCCGAAGATCGTGCTCGACGGCGGCGGCAAGGTCACGCTGAGCGGTGGAGGCAAGCGCCGCATCCTCTACATGAACACGTGCGACGAGGCGCAGGGCTTCACGACCTCACACTGCCAGGACCAGGACCACCCGCGGCTGACCGTGCAGAACCTGACGTTCACCGGCGGCAACTCGACGGGCGAGACGGTGGAGGGCGGCGGCGGAGGTGCGATCTTCGTACGCGGAGGCCGGTTCAAGGCAGTCAACACGAAGTTCACGGACAACCGCTGCGACGCCTCCGGTCCCGACCTCGGCGGCGCGGCGATCCGGGTGCTGAGCCAGTTCGACGGCCAGCCGGTGTACGTCGTCGGCAGCACCTTCACCGGCGGTGTCTGCTCGAACGGCGCGGCGCTGTCGAGCATCGGCGTCTCCTGGGTCGTCCTGAACAGCGTGTTCACGAACAACAAGGCGATCGGCAGCGGCGCGAACCCGGCCCGCTCGGGCACGCCGGGCGGAGGCAGCGGCGGCGCCATCTACCTGGACGGCAACCTGTTCACGCTGCGCATCGCCGGTTCCAAGCTGCAGGGAAACACGGCCAAGGAGGGCGGCGGCGGCGTCTTCTTCGTGAGCAACGACCGCACGGGCACGATGCGGGTGGAGAACACGACCTGGTCCGGCAACCGCAGCGCGGGTTTCGAAACGAGCGGCTTCCCGGGCATCTTCTTCCTGGGCGCCCGACCGCCGACGGTCACCGGCCCGTCGCTGAAGCGATGAGGGTCCCGTTCGACGAGGCGGCCTACGAGCAACGGGTCCGCACGGGACCGTGCTTCGTCTGCGCGACGCTGCGCGAAGACCCGGACTACCGACACCACCTCGTGTACGAGGACGAAACCTGCGCGGCGTTCCTCAACCGCTATCCGCCGTTGGTGGGCTACACGCTCGTGGTGCCCCGCGCCCACGTGACGGACGTGACGGGCGACCGCGGGTTGTTCCGGCACGTCACGGACGTGGTGCACGACGTGGCGGAGGCCTTGAAGCGGGTGGTGCCGACGGAACGGATCTATCTGATGTCCCTGGGCTCACACCAGGGCAACGCCCACGTCCACTGGCACGTCGCACCCCTCCCGCCCGGGGTGCCGTACGCGGCGCAGCAGTTCGCGGCGCTCATGAACAGCGGCGGCGTCCTGCCGGTGACCGACGAGGACCAGGCAGCCCTGGCCGAGCGGCTGCGCGCCGCACTTGCCGCCATCCGGCCGGCGTAACCACCGCGGGCCGCCGCCACCTGCTGGGAGCGCCGCGCTGGCGGCATTCGTCGATCGGGCATAACCGCGTCGCGACCGTTCGCGAGGTCGAGGGTCGCCGGAGCAGCGGCGCAGTGGTCTGCGGCAGAGCCAGTCAGCAGCTAAGGTTTCTTCCAGCTGTTCTAGCTGGGCAGTGGACTTTAACCCACAGGGCCTCCGGGAGCGCAGCCCGCTGAACAGCCAAAACGACACATTGGATCATCCATCCTGGACCTGAGGCGCTCCTCAACGTCTCGTCTGTTCGTGTTCTGTCGATGTGTCTCGCGGTCAGCCCGGATCCACGCGAGTCCGGCTGGGTCCCCCGGACAAGGCGAGTTCGTGCCCCAACTTTGAACCGTGGGGAAGCACCGCCTCGGACCTACGCTGGGTGTGCATGTGGCGTCCAGCGCTCGGCGACGTCCACTCATGCCGATCGGCGGATGTCTATGCCTGCGCGCTCTCCGGCGGTTCGACGCGCTGCTGTACTGGATGGCGACGCTGGCCGTCGGGTAGATCGGCCTGCGGCTGGTCTGATCGAGATGACTCAACGGGACCGGTGCGTCGGTTGTTCGGTATCGCCTGGATGGGAACGGATGTCGGGCGGATCAGGGTGATGCCGTAGGCGACGATCCACACGACCCAGATTAGCCAGCCGACAAGGCCGAGGAGACCGACCGTACCGGGGTCGTCGATGGTCAGAGGGCTCAGCGCGGCCGAGCCGAGTTGGAGTGCGGCGGCCAGCAGGCCGATCCCGCTGTGCCAGCGGCGGATCAGGCCGGCGCGTCGGCCGCTGATGGACAGGCCGGTCATGGCCAGTGCCAGGAAGGTGCCGTTGAAGACGAACAGCGCGTTGTGTAGTGCCCAGAGCCCGGCGATCGTGCTGCTGTCCTGCGCCGTCGTTGATGCGAGCGCGAGCCGGGTGGCCATCACGCCGGTGAAGGTGATGTTCTGCATGATCACCCCGGCGAGCCCGACCAGGGACCAGGCTGTGCCTTGCTCGCGGTCGGAACGCCACAGCACGGCGACCGCGCCGGCGCCGAACACGGTGGCCAGCACCCAGGCGATCGGTGCGAGCGCTGACGCGAGACCGACGGTGTCCTGTTGGGTGGTGAAGAACTGGACAACGTCGTTGGTCTCCGCACCGGTGTGGGGCAGGCCGGCTGGTACCAGGAAGGTGTTGATGGAGACGATCAGGATGGCGAAGCCGAGTCCAGCGAGTCCCGCGATCCGTGAGAACGTCCAGGTGCTTCGTTCGACGCCGAGTTTACGCGACATATATTCAATATAGGGTGCGGAAAGCGAAGGGGGCAAGCCATGACCGCCGAAGCAGGCAGGCGCAGGTACGAGTCGCTGCGCCGGGCGGCGCAAGCGGCAGAGACCAGGGGTGAGATCGCCAGCACAGCTCGTCGGCTGTTCCTCTCCCGGGGGTGGGCGGCCACCACGGTGCGTGACGTGGCGCGGGAGGCCGGGGTCTCGGTGCCGACCGTCTACGCGGTGTACGGGAACAAGACCGGGCTGATCCAGGCCCTGGCCGACGCAGCAGACATCGCCGCAAATCCATCGCAGTCGCTCGCCGAACTGGAAGGGGCCGAGAACGATCCGGCGCGGCAACTCGCGGCGATGGCCGGCTACGACCGGCGGCTCTTCGAGCGTGCCGGTGACATCATCGCGCTCGTACGCGAGGCGGGCCGCACCGAGCCCGCACTGGCGAGCGCCTACCGCGACGGCCGTCAGCGTGGGGACGAGACCAGGATCCAGGTGTTCTCGTCGTGGCCGGGCGGCGTTCTCCGGCAAGGACTAGACATCCGGTCG
The DNA here is from genome assembly GCF_040676915.1 of Asanoa sp. NPDC049475. Lineage (NCBI taxonomy): Bacteria > Bacillati > Actinomycetota > Actinomycetes > Micromonosporales > Micromonosporaceae > Asanoa > Asanoa sp. NPDC049475. The sequence continues at coordinate 76,352 of NZ_JBFAPY010000015.1, forward strand.
GCCGTCGATATCTATGCGGCGATCTGCAACATCGACGTCTACACCACACTGACCGGCGAACGCGGCTGGCAACCCGATCAAGTCGAGCGCTGGTGGACCGAGGCACTTGCCCGCGAACTCCTGACCTGAAGTGTCATGAGGCGCCTCATGACGGGCCGTCCTGGTACGGAAGAAGAATCCGCGGCCCGTAGCATCTTCGGGCATGCCCGGCGTGGGTGGCACAAGGCCACCCCACCGAGTCCGATACGCCTATGCGCGGCCGATGACCTCGTCAGGAATCTGCGCCTCCTGCCACGCGCGTCGGAACTGGCTCACCGGTGGCACCTCGAGCCAAACTCCGTAAACGCTGACGAACGAGCAGGCCCGTCTGCTCAAACCCGTCGGCGGCCGAGGGGCCATCTGCGACCACGCCGAACCGACGGATCGCCGGCCGGCAAAGCCATGGTCGGCGAGACGCCGGCAAATTGCGGAACGCGATCGCGCCGCATCTGGAAGCTGGCTCCAAGGTGGGTCGGGGCGGTGTCGTGGTCGGCGGCCGCGCGGCTCGCGGACGCGGCGGCGCCGCGGCCATTGACCGGGAACAGAACAAGGCCATGGAGGCCTGGGCGAAGAAGGAAGGCGAGGACATCTCCGACGGGGGCCGGACCCCGCAGGAGATCGTCAATGAGTACCAGGCGAAGGCCCGCCGCTGACCCGGCGGGCGTGGCCTGGCACACAACAACCTTGCTCCACCCGGGAGCTGCTCGGGTGGAGGGCGCCGCCGAGACGCCCTGACCTGCGACCCGGCCGCGCGGGGCGCCGAAGCACAAACCGCTGATCAGCCTGAACGGTTTGGCGCCACTGGCCGTCTCGTGTGTTCGTGTTCTGTCGACGTATTGCCTATTCAGCGGCCGTTCCGATGCGTCCGGCTGGCTACTCGCACAAAGTCGCGCGGGCTTTCGGCATCGTCCAACGGCGCCAGCCGCGGTGCCGCGATGGCGCCCTGCTCGGGCCTTTGCCCTGCTGCCGATCGGGAGTCAGGTGCCCGGGAAATACACGTCGCAGACTTTCCAGCCCTGCTCGTCGACCAGTCCGAACTGCAGCGCGTCTGGGAACTCACGCCGCTGGCCTTGCGGATTCAGGGCGCTGATGCGCACCTTCAAAGAGGCGTCAGCTCCGAGAACGACCTCATCGCTGATCCGCCAGCGCGGCTGGGCGTCCGTGCGGCTAAGTTCTCGCTGCAGGCCCTCCCACTGTGCGTAGTAGCTGGTGCCAGACAGGAAGTTCGAGCGCTTCCGCTGGCAAAGATAGAGGTTGATCTCGGTGAAGTTGCCTGCCTTCGCCGCGATGAGAAGGCGGACCACCACCTGGGCAGGACTCGGCGAGGCAGGGGCAGACCGGTGCGGTGGTGGCGGCGACGGCTCGGCAAAGACCTGCCACGCCCATGCGAGCAGCGCAACGATCACTCCGGCGCCGGCGAATAGACGCCCCACTTGGCCCACGTATCGGCATGAGGGGCCAGCCGGGGGGCGGGCGGGTCGGGAGCGACCACTGTGGGCTGTTCCTCCGTGGTTTCCTCGCCGCCGTTTCCGCCAGCGGAAGCAGCACAGTCGTCAGGACCCGCGTTGGTCGCCGCCACCATTCGCCCCTCAGTCTGCCCACAGATGGCCCCAAGCATATGACGCTCTTACACTGCTCGATGGCTCGATCGGACTCAGCTTCGCCGAAGTGTTCGCGCACCTCTGCGACGCCGCTGACCATGGTCGGACTCTGGTCACCTGCCGCTACCTCCTACCGGGCAACGGCCTGGACCTGGTCGAGGTCAAGATCGCCCCGATGACGGCCAGCGAGCTGCGACGGATGTTCCTGCGCCTGCCCCAACTGCGCGACCTAACCCTCGACGAGCGAAAGGTGCTGATCAGAACCGTCGGCGGTCACCCGCGGGTGATCGAGTCGTCGACGCGCTCCTGCGCCACGGCAAGGGAAACCTCAGATCGATCACTGCCAAACTCGAGAAGCTCGCCGATGCCGATGGCGGCGTCGACCTCGCCGCGAGCCGCGACCTGCCCGCCGCTGTCGACACAGCCGTCCTGCTCGGAAGCCGCGACATCGTCCTGACCGAACTCCTGGACCTGTGGGACGAAAACCAACGCGAGCTTCTCCTACAGGCGGCGGTCTCCACCACCCCGATGACAATCGACGACCTCGCGGTCGCTAGGTACGGCACATCGCCGACTGAGGAACAGACCGCCGAGACGCGCAAGGACGTCGGCCAGCTCACTGCTCTCACCTTGACGACGACGGTGAACGACGGCCTGGTGATGGTGCATGCCTGGGTCGCACAGGCACTTCTCAGTCACCAAGGCGCGCAGCTCGCCGAACGTCACAACCGCGCCTTCGACCTGCGCTGGCACCGCCTCACCAGCGGCCCGTGGCGATTCGACGACCTCACCGACGCCTGCCTCGCGCTGGCCGCCAACGGACGTTACGACGACCTCGTCCAGGTTGCGCGCTCCGGAGCCGACGCAGCCATCGGCGAACTCGCCGCCGCGGCTCCTCGGCCAGATCGTCCCAGCCATCCCGACGACAGACCCCGACTACCTCGTCGTCGCAGCATTAGCCACGGACGTCTCCGGAACCTGACGGGCGTACGCGAGACCTCGGGCTGTGACCACCCACCACCTGGCAGATCGCAAGCCAAGCACCATGACTCTTCGGATTAGCATGGCGCGGCCGCTGTCGTCTTGTTCTCGCGACCGTTCGTCATGCCCGGCCGCTCGAACACCATAAAAACCCTTATGGTCGTTGCCAAGCGGCAAGCGCGAAGCGGTGGATCGCACGCTGCTAGCTGCTCACCAACGGCCGCACGGCCGTCTTCAACAGCACCCGAGCAGCTGTCCGCTCATGCCGAGAAGCGGATGCGGTACGGTCGCGCCGCGAGGTCAACTGAGTTGAGGGGTTGCGGCGATGGCGTGGTTAGGCCGTTCCCGACTTTTGACATCTGCGGCCGGACCGTTCGATCGGTGGTTGACGCCTCGCTTGGAGATGTCGTGGCGCGCCAGCATCGCTCCGATCGATAAGCCGATCGCGAAGCTTGGTGGGCAGCCGTTCTGGGTCGACGAGCCCTTCTGGCCGGCGTCGCGCGGCTCCGGGGAGCCGATGACGTTCATTGGGCAGTTTCCCTTGCCGGGATCAGGCATCGGGATGGCGTACCTGTTCCTCAGCGACGAGGATGGCACCTTTGAGTTGGAGGGTGGGGAGAACGCGTTGCTCGTCCAGCCGGGTGGGCGTGTGCCGCCGTTTGTGAGCGGCGAAACCAGACGCACGGGTCCGGCATTGTGGCGGCGAGGCACGGACTGGAACGAGCGGGTGCCAGTGGAACTGCATCTCGACCTGCGCGCCCCGGACGAGTCGACGGTGTCGGCGTTCGAGCGGCTAGTCGTCCACCGAGACGCAGCGCTCCGCGGAATGTCGGTGGAGGACGACAGCGATTTTCCGGACGTCGACTGCCGTAGCTACGTCGGTGGTGAACCGCTGTTCTGGCAGCCTTGGACGCCGGTGGAGATCGATGATTCGTGGCGGTTCTTCTTCCAGTTGGACGGCGCCGAGGGCTGGGGTGAGGACGCTTTCGCGCTCAACTTTGGCGGGGGTACCGGATACGCCTTCTTGAGCGAGGATCAGCGGGAGGGTCGGTTCTTCTGGGACTGCGTCTGACCGTCCGCTCTGCCGCAGTGCGCGCCCCGTCGACCGTCCTTCACCAGGTGCCAATTCGGTTGTGGCAATGAATCGGCGGGCGCCGCGCTACCGTGCCGGGTGTGGTTGAGGGTTTCGTGTTCGTCAGTGACGACCGGCCTGGCGCGATGGCGGATGCGAAGGTGGGCAGACGGATGAGAACCCCGTCCTTGGACCCGCCGTGGATCGTGGTGGATCACCAGCTTGACTCCGTCATCGTGACACGGTGGCCGGGCCGGCTGTTTCGCGTAGCAAGCGTTCCGCCCAGCAGCGAAGAGGAACGGCTCGCTGTGGCACGGGCCGCCGAAGGCCTGCATGCGCACGCGCGCTTCACCCGGGTCTTCGCCGTGGATGTCCTGGCCGAGCTCCCCACCGGGACGCTATTCGGCCCACACGGCGACGCTGTCGTCGAGATCCTGGAATGTGCCAGGATGCTCACCGAGCCCGTCGCCCGCAAGCTGGCCGCCGCCCGAGAGCCGGACGCTGATCAGGCATACAGCCGCGGCTGGCAGCGCTGGCTGAACAGGCAGCCCAACGGCGCGCCGTACGGGAACAGCGACAACAGCCACGTACTGGCAGTGCCCGGCGCTGGTCCAAACGGTTCTCCGGTCGGTCACGGCCTGACGGTGTTGTGGACGTGCGTGACCGATAGCGCCCGGCGGTATGCCGGCTCGGCGGCGTTCGCTGCGGATACGGAAGGCGACGAGATACTTCTGGATCCCTGGTCGACAGCTGCGTCCGCGCTGCTGGACGTAGCCATGGCTGTCGGCGCACCCGACTTGGTTGATTCCGCGGATGCGGCCCGGCTCACCGCCGGTTGGCGGGCCACGACCCGCTCATGAGGGTTCGGACGTGCTCGAACAACGTTCTGGGCAAACATCACACAGTTCATTGCTCCAGACGCTAGACGCCCTTTGCCGCGATCCGCGTGCGCCGCGACTGTGATACCAGCGCCTCGACTCCAAGGCCTACACCGACATAGACCGCCGCCAGGGCGGAAAGTATCGATAACCCGCGTCCATCCTGACGGGAGCGTCTCGCCACGTGCCCTGGCTTTGGGTCCGTATCCGTTAGTCTCCGGGGGCGCCGGCGATGACGACCGTTAGCTTGAGAGGTCCGTCCGCGCGGAGTCCACCCATGTTGTGAGCGTGCATGCGTTACGGACCCGCCAGCTGGCGACGGCTCCCCGCTCTGGGACCACTGCGCTCGCTGTGGTGATGACGCCCGGGATCGAAGTCGGGGCGTGTCAGCGACGGCGTAGTCCGGCGGCGCCTCATCCGCGAAGCGACCTAGCGGGCCGCAGTCGAGTCGCGGATGATCAGCTCGGTGGCCAGCTCCACGTGGTGCGAGTCCAGTTTCTCGCCGGCCGCCAGCCGCAGTGCGGTGCGCAGGGCGACGCCGCCCATCTCGCGTAACGGTTGCCGCACCGTGGTCAGCGGCGGCGAAGAGAAGCGGGCGACCTCGGTGTCGTCGAAGCCGACCACACTCAGGTCGTCGGGCACCCGCAGCCCGCGGATCCGGGCCGCCTCGATCACGCCCGCCGCGGTCTCGTCATTGCCGGCGAACACGGCGGTCGGCCGCTCGGGTAGGTCGAGCTGCGCGGCGCCGCCCGCGATCCCGTCCTCATAGCGGGGATCGCGCGTGCGCTGGTAGTCGTCGGGCACGGGCACGCCGGCCGCCTCGAGCGCCGCCCGGTAGCCGTGCATCCGGGCCTGGTCGCGGGCCGACCGGCTTGAGCCGCCGACGTAGCCGATCCGGCGGTGGCCGAGGGCGAGCAGGTGCTGTGCCGCGGCCATTCCGCCCGCGAAGTTGGTGGAGCCGACGCTGGCCACTCGCTCCCGCCGCAGGTTGAGCGGGTCGATGACGACCAGCGGCAGGTGCACGCGGGAAAGCGCGGCCAGGTCGGTGGAGGTGAGCTCGTCGCGAACCGCGATCACCGCCCGCCGGCCCGCGGCGGCCAGGTCGCGCGCCCAGCCACGGGGATGGCTGGCGTTGGCGCCGGCCACGGTGCGCGGCCGGGTGCTGATCGCCACCCCGATGCTGGTCTCGCCGCCGGCGTCGAGGACACCCTGGATGATCTCTGTGGAGTACGCGTTGAGGTCACCCTTGAAGACCAGCTCGATCCGCGCCGTGGCCGGGCTGCCCTTGACAGCGGGCGACCGCCGGCCGATGTAGTCGTGCTGCTCCAGCAGCGACTCCACCAGCGCACGGGTCTCGGGGCCGACATCGGAGCGTCCGTTGACCACTTTGGACACGGTGGTCACCGAGACGCCGGCTAACGTGGCGACGGTGGCCAGCGTCGCGCGGCCATCCTTGGGCGGCACGGACCTTCCTTCCGTCACGGACCAGCATCACCGGTGACCGGCGCCAGGTGCACCGGAGCTCCGAAGCGCCGCACACTCGGTCGGACCGACCACGACGATTGCCACCCCGAAGGCGAGGACAGCAGCGTGCCCGTTTACTGCACAACCGCTACGTCGAGGGTCACCGCGACCATGACAGCCACCATCGCACCCGCAGGCATCCGGGCTCTGTGATCACCTCGATCATCAGGACGTTATCGCGGTGCGACACCGGGGCGTGACCACTGGGCGGTGGGGCGGCCGTTGAGACGCCACGGGTGCCCTGTGACCCGCGGCCAGCCTTCGGGCGAGTTTTCCCAGTTCTCCTGCCGGCCGTACACCGTGAGGTCCAGGGCGTGGTAGCTGGTCATCAACGCCTCCACGCCACGCCCGGTGGTCCAGTAGGTCTCGTAGACCTCGTCGCCGTCGCGCAGGTAGCACGCGATGAACCCGAAGTCGCGACCGTCGGCCAGAGTCGGGTCGGAGTCTTTCGCCGAGTACCAGGGAAACGTGTAGCCCATGAAGTCCGCGAACGGGGCACTCTCGTCGTAGGAGCCCTGACAGAACACGGCGTAGGTGACGTCCCGAGCGTGCAGGTAGTCCAGCGTCTGCATGTGACAGGTCGAGAAGGTGCACCCCTCACACTGATGCTCGTACGGTTTGCCGTCGTGCCACATGTGGAAGTAGGCGATGAGCATCCGGCGGCCCTCGAACACCTCCACCAGCGGGGTGTCCCCGCCAGGGCCCCGCACCGTCACCGTCCGCATCAAGGTCATCGGCAGCTGACGACGAGCGGCTGCGATCGCGTCTCCTTCGCGGGTATGGGCCTTCTCCCGGGCCAGCAGTTCGTCGCGCTCACGCAGCCAGGTCTCCCGGTCGACGACGGGGGGCGCGGCGGCGCTGGACGCGGGGGTTGCCGTCATGGCTATCTCCTCGTGGAGTGGCGATCGGTCACAGGTACAGACGACCGAGTCGGCGATCGTCATCGGTGACCGATGACGAATGGGGTCCGCGGTCGTCAGTACGGTTGTGAGGACCACTGCGCCCCGGGGAGATCACATGTCCGAATCGCCTGACGAGCAGGCGGTCTGGCTGCAGCGGGCCTTCGACGAGCACCGGCGTGAGCTACACGTGCACTGCTACCGCCTCGCCGGGAACGTCACCGACGCCGACGACCTGGTGCAGGAGACGTTCCTGCGTGCGTGGCGGGCTCGCGACCGCTTCGAGGGCCGGGCGTCGGCGCGCACCTGGCTCTACCGGATCGCCACGAACGTCTTCCTCGACAGCCGCAAGGCGGCCGGCCGCCGGACCGTACCGTATGGCGACCCGCTGGAGTGGTCCACCGAGCTCGGTCCCTATCCCGACGCCCTGCTGGCCGACGATCCATCAACCGGTCTCGCCGCCCGGGAGACCGTCGAGCTGGCCGTGATCGCAGCGCTCATGTACCTGCCGCCACGACAGCGGGCGGCCTTCGTGCTGCGCGACGTCCACGGCTGGACGCCGCAGGAGATCGCCGCCGCGCTCGACACCGCCGTAGCGTCCGCCAACAGCCTCCTCCAGCGGGCACGCCACACCCTCCGGCGCCGCGCTCCGTCGGACCCGAAGGACTGGCGCCGCCCGCGGCTCACCAGCGAGGACGAGGAGATCCTGCGCCGCTACGCCAACGCGAAGGACTCGGAGACGATCCGGGCACTGCTCGCCGAGGACGTACGGATCACGATGCCGCCCGAGCCTCCGGTCGTCGGGATCGACGCGGTCGCGGAGTTCCTCGGCCGACCGCTCGACTGGCGCGTGTTCCCCACCTCGGCCAACGGGCGCCCGGCACTGATCAACTATCTCCGCCGGCCCGGCAGCCAGCACTACGAGGCGCTGGTCGTCGACGTACTCCGCATCGAGAACGGGAAGATCGTAGAGAGCAACGCCTTCGTCGGTGCCCGGCACGTCGCCGCCTTCAGCATGCCCGCCACACTCGAGCCGTAGACGATTAAGTCTCAAGCCAGGTGGCCGAGTCTGCACTGGTAGCGGGATCGCCGTGCTCGGACTCGCGATGTGCGACGCCAGGTAACGGCAGGGCAAGGACGAGGGGCGTTGCGGAATCGGCGAATATCGGCTTATGTTGCGCCCCGGCGTGAGGCCAGCGCCAGTTCCAGATCGCCGCTAGCCGAACATGATCACAGCCCACCGCTGGTCTGGTCTGAGTCCGCCGAAGCATAGACCAACTCGGGGTCTGGCCGGCCGACGGCGTGCCCGTACCTTGATGCCGTGATCAACATGCCTGTAAGGCGCAGTTGCCGGTCCGCCGCAGCCGTCGTCGCTGTCGCCGCTCTCCTGCTGGGCCTCCTGGCAGCGTGTGCGCGTTCCGAACCGGTCTCCGGTGAAGGACAAGCCGGCTCTCCCGACCATTCCGTGATCGTGCACTACCCATTGCCAGGCGATGGGCCTGGAGAGGTTGACGTGGTCGAAGCGATCCACGGGCTCGAGGACCGCTTGGAGAAGGCCATCACCGAGGCCGGCGTCGGCGAGTACGACGGAAACGAGATCGGCGGCGGCGAGGCCGTCCTCTTCGCCTACGGCCCTGACGCCACCAAGCTGTTTGCCGCCATGGAGCGCGAGTTGCGCGCCTTCCCGCCCAGACCGGCATACGCCATCCTTCGGTTCGGAGCGCCGGACGATCCCGCAGCGGTCGAAAAGCGGATGGATCTATGACTGACCGCAACCGATCTGTACGCGGAGGCAACCGGGGTGCGTGTCGGCGCGGTCCTGCACGTCGTGGACGTCGATCGGGAAGAGCCGGGCGGCTCGCGCTGCCGCGGTACGCCGAGGCTGCGGCCATGAGAGGGACATTGGCCGGGGCGCAATCTCCACAAGCCTCGAACCGTTATCCCAGGACGTCGTCATCGTTCGGCTACCCGACCACATCTGAGCGTCCACCCTTCCGACTCGCCTGCGGGGCTCAACGGCCGTACACGCTGCCGTCAGTCTCATGGGAGTCATACAGGCGGCAGGCGCTAAGCCGCAGCGTGGATAGCGTTAGCGTCGTGACAGGTCACCGCTACAGTCCCGAGGACATCACAGTCATCGATTTCGACGACGCGGTGCGCCGGCGGCCAGGTATGTACTTCGGGGCGAGCATGGCAGATCCCCGTCTGGCGACTTGCGTGCTTGGTGCGGTTGTGCGTGACGCCTTTCATCCTGCGACCAGGGTTGCGGCGAGCCACGTCCCAAGTGTGGTTGTTGAGATCACCGCGGACCTTGCGTTTTCGGTTGCCGATGACCAGGCCGAGACTCTCGCCGGCCGGGACCTGCCAAAGTTCGGGTACTTCGGATCGCTGCTGACGCCTGTGCGGTTGGCCAGTGCTGCGGCCGCAGCGGTGAGCACGGAGACCACCGTCGAGGTGTGGCGAGACGGCCGGGGCTTCCGGCAGCGGCTCCTCGGGTTACGGCCGGCCGAGGAGCCCGCGCCGTTCGCGGCTCCGGGTGGATCCGGCACCCGTGTGGCGTACCTGCTCGACCCCGCGTACTTCGGTTCAGCCCTGATCACGGCCATTACCGCAGGCCTCGACCTGCATGGCCCGCAGTGCACCGAACGCGCTGGTCCTGGCATGGTCCTCGTCCGAGACCTCCGAGATCCCGATCAACCGGCCGAACATCGACTTGCCTGACCCGAACAACATCCGACGGCTCCGGGCTCCGGGTCCTGCCCGGAATGGTGGGCAATCATCGATGATCGCCTGGCGACGCGGACTCTCATCGAGGGCAACACCGTCGCAGCCGTCCACGTCAAGCGAAAGCGTGGGCTCAGGTGTTGTCGAGCACGAACGTCCGCATGAGCTCCGCGCATTCGGCCGCGTGGGTTTCCAGCAGGAAGTGGCCGCTGTCGTAGAGGTGTGCGTCCATGCGGTTGAGTACGCGGTGGTAGGCGAGGACCTCGTCGACGTCGAAGAACGGGTCGTGTCGTCCCCAGAGCACGAGGGCCGGTGGCTGGTGGGTCCGGTGGTAGTCCGCGATCGTAGCGAAGCGGGCGACGTGGCTGGCGTAGTCGGTGAACAGCGCGAACTGCGCGTCGATGTTGCCTGGTCTGGTCATGCGCTCCCAGTCGAGGTGCCACGACTCAGGGGGCAGCAGGATGCGGACGTGTTCGGGCATGCCGGCGACGTACTGGTCGCGGGTGCCGGCGAAGTTCAACCAATCCGGCAGAGCCGCGCGCGTGTGGTCGGTGGGGTCGGCCCAGTATGCCTTCGCGGTGTCCCACTGCTTGCCGAGTCCGTCCTCGTGCGCGTTTCCACTCTGGACGACAAGGCCACGGATGCGATCCGGGGCGCGGGTGGCCAGGTGGTATCCCACCGGTGCGCCGAAGTCGTGCAGGTAGACGAAGAAGCGCTCGACCCCGAGCTGTTCCAGGAGGTGCTCGATCGTCCGTGCGAGGTTCTCGAAGGTGTAGTCGTACTCGTCGACGGTCGGTGACGAGGACATGCCGAAGCCGGGAAGATCAGGCGCGATCACGTACGCGACTTCGGCCAGCGTCGGTATGACCTTCTGGAACGTGTGCGACGAGCTCGGAAACCCATGGAGCAGCAGCACGGTCGGCTGGCCTGGGTTGCCGGCCTCACGGAAGAACACCTCCAAGCCCCCGACCTCGGTCTGTCGATGGCGGATCTTCCGGATCGCCTGCATCGCACTCCAATCCTGCGCGTCGGTTGAATGTCAGCTGTCGATGGCGTCCGCCATGCGGGTGACGGCGGCTTCTAGGATCTCCGCGCTCGTGCCGAAGTTCAGACGGACGTGGCCCCTGCCCTGGGCTCCGAAGCGCGGGCCGGGTTCGAGGGCGACCCGGCCCTTCTCGAAGAAAAGGTCGCGCGGGTCCGGGTCGATCGCGGAGCAGTCCAGCCAGGCCAGGAACGTCGCCTCCGGTGGCCGCCAGGAGACCGCGGGCAGGCGGTCCGCCAGCAGGTCGCCGAGCAAGGCTCGCCGCGCGTCGAGGGTGGCGAGCAGTTGGTTCAACCACGGAATGCCGTCCCGGTACGCGGCCACGCTGGCCAGCACCCCGAAATGGCCGACGCGCCACGGGGTGTCCGGTGGCAGCCGGTCCGTCAGCGCGGCCATCGTCGGTGACGCGGTCACCAGAGTCGCGCACTTGAGGCCCGCCAGGTTCCAGGCCTTGCTCGCCGACACCAGGCTCACCGCCACCTCGGCCGCACCCGGAAGGGTCAGGATCGGGGTGAACGTCGCGCCCGGCAGGACCAGCGGCGCGTGGATCTCGTCGCTGACGACCGGCACGTTGTACGCCGTCGCCAGGCGCACGACCTCGCCGAGCTCTTCGCGGCTGTGGACCCGGCCGACCGGGTTGTGCGGGTTGCAGAGCAGGAACGCGGCCGGGTGCAGGGCGAACGCGCGCTCCAGCCCGGCCAGGTCGAGCCGCCCCGACACCAAGGGCACCTCGTGCACGCGGCCGCCCGCCTCCGGCACCCAGCCGAAGAAGGGTGGATAGACCGGCGGGCAGATCACCACCGGGTCGCCCGGGCGCACCAGCACCCGCAGCAGTTCGACCACGCCGACACCGACGTCGGCCACCGCGGTCACCGCCGCCGGGTCGATCTCCCAGCCCCACCGGTCTCCCGCGAAGCCGGCCAGCGCCTCCGCCAGCGTGGGGAGCGGTGCCGGATAGCCCGTGTCCGACCGTTCGACCGCCGAGCGCAAGGCCGCGAGAACCGGCGGGGCGAGGTCGAAGTCCATCTCGGCCACCGGCAGCGGCAGCACGTCCGACGGGTGGAAGCGCCACTTCGCGCTGTGGCGCTGGCGCAGCGTCTCGAGCGGGGCGACCGGCAGCAGGTCCATGTCGCTCAGCCTGCCAGGAAGCGCTCGATCGCCTCTACGACCAGCGCATGGTCGTCGGCCTGGGGCAGGCCCGAGACCGTCACCGTGCCCACGACGCCCACGTCGGTGATTCGGATCGGGAACGAGCCGCCGTGCGGCGCGTACAACGTCGGCTCGATGCCCTCGTCCTGGCCCAGCGTGCGGCCCGCTGCCGCCAGTCGCCGGCCCACCAGGAACGACGCGGCGTTGAAGCGGTCGACGACGCGGATCTTGCGCTCGATCCAGCGGTCGTTGTCCGGCGCGGTGCCCGGCAGCGCCGCGTGGAAGAGCTGGTGCCCGTGCCGCCGGATGTCGACCGTGATCGGCAGGCTCCGCTCGCGTCCCAACGACACGATCAAGGAGCCGAGCCGCCACGCGTCGTCGTTGTCGAAGCGGGCGAACACCAGCCGCCGCTCCTGCTCCTCGAGCTCGGCGATGAGGTCGTCCAGCGCGGTCATGATCTCTCCTTGCGTCTGGTGCGGGTCGAGATCACCGTACTAGCGTCATTCGCGAACGCCGTCCGCGTCGACGACCTCGGCGGCACCGGTGAGACCCGGGCCGCTCAGCGGTAGCGGGCCGCCAGGTCGACGGTTCGCTGGGCGGCCGCGACCATAGCGCGGTCGGCGAACCGGCCGTCCGGCAGCACGACCGTTCCCGAGTCCCGCCGCGCGGCCGCCGCCACCGCCGACAACAGCTCCGCCGCCCGGTCGACCTCGGCGTTCGACGGCCGGAAGGCGGCGACGATCACCGGCAGCTGGCGCGGATGGATCGCCGACCGGCCGAGGAAGCCGAGCCGTCGTCCGAGCGCGCAGGACGCGGCCAGCCCGTCGACGTCGGCGAGGTCGGCGAAGACCGACATCGCCGGCGGTGGCAGGCCGGCCGCGCGGGCCGCCACCACCACGCGGCCGCGCGCCCAGAGCAGTCCGTCGTCGTCGCTCACGCCCAGGTCCGACCGCAGGTCGGCCTCGCCGAGGCCGAGCGACGCGACCGCCGGGTGGGCGGACGCGATCGCGAAGGCGTGCTCCAACCCGACCGCCGACTCGACCAGCGGATGCAGCGGCACGTCGACAAGGTTCGTCACTGCCGTCACGGCGGTCGGCGACTCCACCTTGGGCAGCCGCAGCCCGTCCAGCCCCGGAAGACCGGCCACCGCAGCCACGTCGAGGTCGACGTCCTCGCTCACCCGGACCTGCACCGGCACCGGGTGCGGCGACGCGAGGAACTCCGCGACCGCCGACCGGCCGTACGCCTTGCGGCCAGGAACGACCGCGTCCTCCAGGTCCAGGATCACCGCGTCCGCGCCCGACGCCACCGCCTTGGCGAACCGGTCCGGCCGGTCACCCGGCACGTAGAGCCAGGTCAGCAACATCAGATCACCCCACGCGCCCGCAACGCGGCCAGCTCGTCGGCGGTATAGCCGAGTGCGCCCAGCACCGCGTCCGTGTCCTGGCCGTGCCGCCGACCGGCGTGCCGGATCTCCCCCGGCGTCTCCGACAGTCGGAAGGGCACGTTCTGCATGCGGACCGAGCCCAGCTCCTCGTCCGGCACCGCGAGCACCGTCCCCAGGGCGTCGTACTGCGGATCGGCCAGGACGTCCCGCACGTCGTAGACGGGCGCCACCGCGGCCTGCGCCTCCTCGAACGCCGCGACCACCTCGTCGCGGTTACGCTGCGCCACCCAGGACCCGACCGCGGCGTCGAGCTCGTCGGCGTGCGCGGCCCGCCCGCTGCCGGTCGCGAACCACGGCTCGGAGACGAGCTCCGGCCGCCCGACCAGCGCCATCACGCGCTCGGCGATGCTCTGCGCACTCGTCGAGACCGCGACCCAACGACCGTCAGCGCACCGGTACGTGTTGCGCGGCGCGTTGTTGTTCGACCGGTTGCCGAGCCGGGGCTGCACGTAGCCGAGCTGGTCGTACCACGTGATCTGCGGTCCGAGCATCGCCATGATCGGCTCGATGATGGCCAGGTCGACCACCTGCCCGGTGCCGTTGACGTCGCGGGAGCGCAGGGCCAGCATCACCGCGTACGCCGTGGCCAGCGCGGCGATCGAGTCGGCCAACCCGAACGGCGGCAGCGTCGGCGGGCCGTCCGGCTCCCCGGTGGCGGCGGCGAAGCCGCTCATCGCCTCCGCGAGCGTGCCGAAGCCGGGCCGGCGCGCGTAGGGCCCGACCTGCCCGAACCCGCTGACCCGGGCAACCACGAGCCGCGGGTTGAGGGCGTGCAGCTCGGCCGGCCCGAGGCCCCACCGCTCCAGCGTGCCGGGGCGGAAGTTCTCCACGAGCACGTCCGCGTCGGCCAGCAACCGCCGCAGCACCGCCGCGCCGTCCGGGTCGGAGAGGTTGGCGGTGACCGTGCGCTTGTTGCGGCCCAGCACCTTCCACCACAGCCCGATGCCGTCCTTGGCGGGGCCGTGGCCACGGGCGGGGTCCGGCTTCGCCGGATGCTCGACCTTGACCACGTCGGCACCGAAGTCGCCGAGGAACGCCGCCGCGAGCGGCCCGGCGAACAGCGTCGCCAGGTCGACGACCTTCACTCCGTGCAAGGGCGCGCTCGTCATGGCGTCCCCTTCGCGGGATCGACGGCCGCGAGGAAGACGTCGCCGTTGCCCAGCGCCCCGCCGCCGACAGGTGACCCCGCGGTCAGCCCGGTGACCAGCAGCCGACCGTCGGCGGCCCGGGTCGCGTAGACGTTCTCCTCGCCGAACGCGTCGGCGGCGTCGTCGCGGGCCGTGCCGTACTGGGCCACGCCCGCCTGCCGCCCCCGCGCGTCCAGCCGCAGGGTCAGCACGTCCGCGCCGCCGACCGGCAGCCCGAGCGTGCTGCTGGTGAAGCCGACGACCGCGACACCGCCGTCGGACAGCGGCACCACGTCCGCGCCCGCGTCCTGACCGCGGCCGCCCACCACCGTGCGCCACTTCTGCTTGCCGGCCTTGGTGTACGCGACGGTCAGCACGTCGCCGTCGGTGGAGCCGGTGGCCACCGCCGTGCCGTTCGCGGCGATCGCGACACCGCCGAGCAGGTCGTCGCCGGTGCCGCCGACGGCGGTCACCCAGTCGCGCGCACCGTCCGGCGTGAACCGGGCGAGCCAGCCGTCCGTGCCGCCGAGCGCCGTCGTGCCGGCCAGCGCCGCCGACGTGCTGCCGGCGACGTAGACGCCCTGGGCGTCGGCCGCCACCGCGTACGCCTTGTCCTCGCCCGGCCCGCCGAACTGCTGACTCCAGACGACCTTTCCGGCGGCGTCGAGGCGCGCCAGCACCGCGTCCTTGTCGCCGGCCGCCGAGCCGCCCGAGAACGAGCCGCTGGTGTAGCCGGCCACGTAGGCGCCGCCGTCCGGAGCCGCGGCCAGCCCGTAGAACCGGTCCGCCTTGGCCGGGTCGCCGACCTGCGTGAGCCAGGAGCGCTGGCCAGCGGCACTGAGCCGCGTCACGAAGCCGTCGTCCGCCGGGCTGCCCGCATGCGCGCCGTCCAGGTCGCCGCGCGTGTAGCCGGCCGCGAGCACACCGCCGTCGGCCGTCGGCACCACTCCGTAGAGGCGGTCGTTGGCCGGTGTGCCGAACTGGGTGGTCCAGCCGCCGACCCGGCTCACGACCGCGTCCAGCCCGCCGGCGTACGGCTGCCCGGCCACCGGACCGGACGCCGCGTACCCGACGGTCGTGGTGCCGTCGGGGTGGGCCGCGACGCCGCCCGCCCAGTCGGCGCCCGCGGTGCCGAGCACCGGTCCGGGCAGCCCGACCGGTGGGGTCGCGCTGAGGGTGGGGGCGAGGTGCTGGAGACCGTCCACGAAGGCCGGTCGCCAGACGTCCCAGTCGTGCCCACCGTCGACGACGCGGAACTCGGCGGCCACACCGTCGGCGCGCCGCACGGCGTTGTAGAGCGTCGCGGCCTCGTAGTCGAGGTCGTGTGCCGCGTCGGCCGGGTCCGGGTTGGCCCACTCGTCGTCGCCGACCGCGATGTACATCCGCACCGGTGTGTCCGCGTCCCGTCCGGACAGCAGGGCCGGGTAGTTGAGCCGCTGGTAGACCTCGTCGGAGAAGCGCTGGTCACCGTCGCCGAAGGCGCCGAACTCGCGCGCCGACGAGTCCGCCGGCGGCAGCGGCTTGTAGACGGCCGGGCTGAGCACCAGCGCGTTGGCGAACAGGTCGGAGTGTGCGAGGGCGAACCGCAGCGCACCCGCGCCGCCCATCGAGTAGCCACCGATCAGTCGCGCGCCCCGGTGGGCCGCGGTGCGGTACGTGGCGTCGACGTGCGCGACCAGGTCCTTGGTGAACGCGGTCTCCACCGGCCGGCCCGGGTCGTCGGCGCCGGTGTAGGCCGAGTCCACGTAGTAGTTGCCGCGGTCGCTCCAGGGCGCGTCCGGCAGCACCGCGATGACCGGCGGAACCTCGCCGTCGGCGATCAGCTTGTCCAGGTCGTCCTTCACGCGGGTCCAGGCCTGCATGGTGTCGCCGCGCCCGTGCAGCAGATAGAGCACCGGGTAGCGGGTGGCCGCCGCGGCGTCGTAGCCGTAGGGCAGGTAGACGGTGTAGTCGATGCTCCCGCCCAGCGCGGGCGACGGCGCGACGGCGGTGCTCAGGGTGCCGGCACGGAGCCGTTCCGCCCCGGCCGGGCCGGGCAGCGCGCCGGCCAGGCCGAGCGCGAGGAGGATGACGGCCACGCCGCCGACGATCCGCCAGGGTCTGCTCATCGGGTCACTCCTCGGTGGTCGGAAGGTCGGCCGCGCAACGGAAGCCGATCTGGTCGGAGCGGGTCATCCCGGCGCCGGTGAGCAGGAGCTTCACCGAGACGTCGGCCGGCTGGGGTCCGCCGTCGAAGTACCAGTCGGAGCCCTGCGCCTCGTACGCGGCGCCGCCCTTGAGGATCACGAAACGGGTGCGGCCGTCCGAGTGCTCGCTCTCGGTCAGGTTCCACACCAGCGGCTCGCGGCGGGCGAGCAGGCCGGCCTCGGCGGCCACCTGCCACTCGTCCTCGGTGGGAAGCCGGAGGCCGGCCCAGGCGGCGTACGCGCGCGCGTCCGCGAGGTCGACGTTGGTGACCGGCGCGTCGGCCGGACCCTGCCCGGCGGTGAAGCGCTCGGGACGGAGGGGCGTGTAGCCGGTGGCCCGCCAGAACTCGGCGTACTCGGCGTGGGTCACCTCGTGCGTGGCGATCGCGAACCGGCCAAGGTGGACACTGCGCCGCACCGTGGCGGTGTGGTGCAGGCGGGGCGGCAGCGGCTTCCACTCGTCGACGTAGGGCGCCTCGCCGTAGAGCCCGGTCTCCCGCACCCGATGCCGCACCACGAGATCCCGTCGACCGGCGTCGACCGCGACCAGCCCGGAAGGCACCCGCGCGTGCGGAGCCCACGGCGTGCGCGTGCGCACTGCGACGCGAGCCGGGAACGACGGGTCTCCGGCCGGCGCCTCGTGCGCCTCCACCGGAGCATCGGTGCGCCGCACCGCGGCGATCGCGCCGGCCGGCAGTGGGCCGCCGACCACGAAACGACCGTCACCGGCCGGCGCGACACTCAACTCGGCGCCGGTGACCAGGTCGACGAACCGCCCGGAAGGGCCGTCGACGACCAGCCACGGGCCGTCGTGGTCCCCGCCCCGGTTCACCACCGTCCACAGCGGAATGTCGTCGTGGGTCCAGCGGGACGCGTACACCTGGCCGGTCCCGGGGTGGTTCGCCAGCGGCACCCAGTCCTCGGACCGCAACCAGGCCGGGTGGCTGGTCTGCACGCGGCGCATCGCGCGCAGCACCGCGCGGTCGCGCTCGTTCCAGCCGACCCAGACGCCGAAGACGCCCTCCCAGACCAGCACGCCGACGCCGTTGAGCCAGGCGGAGTGCAGTTCGTCGAGGTGGTCGCGGTGCCAGCGGCGGGTGTGGTGCAGCACGTGCCGCCGCTCGAACCACTTGGCCCGCAGCACGCCCGGCACCTCGGAGTCGGCGAACCACTGCGCCCAGGACATCGCGTGGTCCTCGATCCGGGCCAGCGGCACGCGGCTCTCCCCTTCCAGCACCAGGCCGGGGCGGATCTTGTCGAGCGTCGCGCGCAGCTCGCCGGCACCCTCCTTCAGGGTGTCCAGGAAGACGCCGTCGACGCCGAGTGTCTCGACCAGGGCGGCGACCTCGGCCGCGTCGGTGCCCGGCTCGCGGCGGGTCCCGGTGTCCCACGGGTTGTAGTCGACGAACACCCGCACGCCGCGGTCCTGGAAGGCCCGCACGACCGACGGCAGCTCGGGCACGTCCCGGTACCAGTCGAACTGGTTGCGGTCGTCCAGACCGATCACCGGGTACGCGTGCCAGAGCACCACCCCGTCGAAGCCGCCGAAGTCCGTGGCGGCGCTGTCGAGGAACGCGTCGACGGTGAAGACCCCGCGCTCGTGGTCGTAGAGCGTCTCGTCCCACAGCCAGGCCAGGCAGACCGTGAAGCAGTCGCCGGGGATCTCGTCGTAGTGGCTGCCGGTGTAGCCGAGCCGCGCGCGGGCGCCGGCGCGCCAGCGGGTGAGCTGCGCGCGCCAGGCGGGCCAGTCGGCGGGGTCGGACGGCGCGGCGAAGATCTTCGCCTCGTCGAGCTCGGTGAGGTCCGCGTGGCCGGCCAGCGGCACCTCGGTCGGCAGGTCGATGGGCCGCGGGACGTACGGGTTGAAGCTCACGGAGTTCCTCGGTAGGTCGCGTCGTGCAGGGCGTCGATGGTGGCCCGGTCGGGCAGGGCGGAGGAGGCACCCGCGCGCTGGGCGCAGGCGGCACCGGCGGCGCAGGCCCAGCGCAAGGTGTGCGCGACCGCCGCCTCGCCGCGCTCGGCCCAGCCGACCGCGAGGGCACCGGTGAACGCGTCGCCGGCCGCGGTGGTGTCGACGGCCTCGACGCGTGGCGCGGGCACCTCCAGCCGCACACCCGTCCGGTCGGCGAAGAGCGCACCGCGGGCACCCAGCGTCATGACGACCCGGGGCACCAGCTCCAGGAGGGCGTCGACCGGCTCGGCCGACCGGGCGACGACCGCCGCCTCGTGTTCGTTGACCACCAGCAGGTCTACCAGGTCCAGCAGCTCCGGCGGCAGCGACGCGGCCGGAGCGGCGTTGAGCACCACGGTCGTGCCGGCGGCCCGGGCGGCGCCGGCGGCGGCCACCACGGTGGGCAGCGGCACCTCGAGCTGGAGCAGCAGCACGTCGGCGGCGGCGATGTCCGCCCGGTCGTCGTCGGTCAGGTCGGTGAGCGCGCCGTTGGCACCGGGGGCGACCACGATGAAGTTCTCGGCGGCCCGGTCGACCGCGATCAGCGCCACCCCGGACGGGCCGGGAACCGTGCGCAGGCCACGGACGCCGACCTCGGCCGCGACCAGGCTGTCACGCAGCCGCACGCCGAAGTCGTCGGAGCCGACCGCGCCCACGAACTCGCACGCGGCGCCGGCCCGGGCCGCCGCGACGGCCTGGTTGGCGCCCTTGCCGCCAGGCACGGTGCGGAAGTCCTCGCCGAGCATGGTCTCCCCCGGCCGGGGCAGCTGCGGCGTCGTCACGACCAGGTCCAGGTTGGCGCTGCCGACCACCACGACGCGCGCGCTCATGCCGCCACCGCCAGGGTGCGGGCGGCGAGCGCGTCGAAGCCGATGCCGTCGAAGCCGGCGATGCTGCTGGCCAGCCGGTTGTGCAGGGGGCCGACCCAGCGTTCGGGCAGCGCGGCGGCTCCGGTCAGTGCGCCGGTGACCGCGCCGACGGTGGCACCGGTCGAGTCGGTGTCCCAGCCGCCGCTGACCACGGCGCAGATCGACCGTTCGAGATCGCCGTGGCCGTAGGCGAGGGCGGCGGCCACCAGGGCCGCGTTGTTGCGCACGTGCACCCAGTGCAGGTGGCCGTGCCGGGCGTGGAGCGCGTCGACCACGGCCTCCCAGTCGTCGGAGCCGGCGCCGAGCGCCCGCGCCTCGCGGACCGTGGCCGCGAACCGGCTGCGCGGCGGCAGGACCGCCTCGGCGGCGTCCAGCACCTCGTCGACGCCGCGGGCGACCACCGCGGCGGCACCCAGGGCGGCGGCCCACAGTGCCCCGTGCACCCCGCCGCGGACGTGGCTGACCACGGCGTCCCGCCGGGCCAGCTCGGCCGCCCGGTCGGGCCGGCCCGGGTTGACCCAGCCGTAGACGTCGGTGCGGATCTGCGCGCCGATCCACTCCCGGAACGGGTTGTGCCGCCGCGCGCTGAGCGGCGGCGGGTAGCCCAGCAGCAGGTTCCGGTAGGCCACCCGCTCGGCGGTGAAGACCCGCCCGCCGGGCAGCCAGTCCAGCCACGCCTGCGCCACGTCGGCGCTGGTGAAGCCACGTCCGTGGGTCTCCAGCACACGCAGGGCGAGCAGCGCGAAGTTGAGGTCGTCGTCCTCGGGCATGCCGTCGATGTTCTCGGCGAGGCTGGTCGGCGCGCTGCGTCTGTTCCACGGATACCGCTGCGCGACCTCGGCCGGCAGCCCCCGCGCGGTGAAGTACCCGCGCAGGGGCCACCCGCCGGTGGCGGTGAGGATCTCCCGGATCCCGTCGCGGGAGATCTTCTCCACCGGCTTGCCGAGCAGGCAGCCGACCGCGCGGCCGAGCCAGGCACCGTGCACCCGGTCGACCGACGCGGCCGTCGGTAGCTCCCAGGTCGTCGGCCAGGTCGCCCGCAGGTCGGCCAGGTCGTCCGGTTCGTCGGCGGCGGCCACCGGCGGCAGGGCGTCGGCCTCCTCGATCAGCTCCACCGCGAGCGCCCGCAGGGCCGGCGACGCCGGCTCGGCCGACGCACCGCTGACCGGCGGGGTGAGATCTCCGCCGGCCGCCGCCCACCGCTGTTCGAGCGCGGTCACGTCGCGGCCCTCGTCCCGGCTGGCCGCGAGCTCGTGCGGCAGCAGATCCTCGGGCTGCACCCAGGTGATCCTCACCGGGTGCCGCCGGCGAGCTCGGCGAAGCGCTCCGCCCGCCGGGCGAACCGGGCGCGGTCACGGTCGAAGACCTCGGTGGCCACGGTCGCGAGCACGCGGGCCGGCTCCACCAGGTCGGTCTTCGAGGCGGTCGCGACCACCTCGGACCACTCGGCCGGCACCGCCTCGGCGCCACCGAGCGCACCGGCGATCGCGCCGGCCATGGTGGCGGTCGAGTCGGCGTCCCGGCCGTAGTTGACCGAGCCCAGCACCGCCGGGCGGAACTCGCCGCCGGCCACCACGAGCATGCCGATCGCGACGGGAAGCTCCTCGATGGCGTGCAGCCTGCTCGGCCGACGGGCGCCCAGACCCGGCCGGCGGTAGTCCTCGCCGACCGTGTCGAACGGCGCCACGGCGGCGCGCAGCGCGGGGATCGCCGTGCGCCAGTCGTGGTGCCCGCGGGCCTCCTTGACCACGGCGCCGATGGCCCCCCTCGTGCCGTCGCGCGCCAGGTCGAGCGCCGCCGCCACCACGTCCTCGACGCCCGCGCCGGGCGCCGCCGCCGCGGCGACCGCGGCGGCGAACACCGCCGCGGCCTCCCGGCCGTAGCTGTGCTGGTGCGCCCCGGTGAGCTCGACCGCCTCGGCGTACGCCCCGGCCGGGTCGCCCGCGTTGACGATGCCGACCGGAGCCATGTACATGGCCGCACCACAGTTGACGATGTTGCCGACCCCGGCCTCACGCGGGTCCGCGTGTGCGTGGTGCAGGCGGGTGACCAACCACCGCTCGGCGGCCGCGAGCCGATGGAAGGTCACCCCGTCCCGCTCCAGGTCGGGAATGTGCACCACCCGCTCGATCAGATCGGGCACCAGCAGATCCGCCACGTCGTACGCGTCGAGGTGGTCCCGTTTGGCCGCGTACGCGCGTACCAGGGCATGGGTCATCAATGTGTCGTCGGTGATGTGCCCGTCGCCCTTGTGGTACGGCGCCAATGGCCGCGCGGTGGCCCAGTCGGCGTGGTACGGGGGCACGATGCCCTCGACCCAGTCGCCGAAGCGGGCTCGGATCTCGTCCGGCAGCGCGGTCTCGGTGGCGCCACCCAGGGCGTCTCCGACCGCGGCGCCGACCAGGCAACCGACCGATGTGTCGAGCAAGAGTGACATTGTTACCTCAGAACCTGCTTGCCACCGTCGACCAGCTGACTCGCGAGCTGGTCCAGGGTGATCTTGTTGGCGAAGTACTGCTGGAGGGCCGGGGTGGCGTACTTGGTCTTCCACTCCGGGTAGCCGTCGGCCTGCTGGAACGGGGCGACGGTCAGGTCGGCGGCGCTGTCCGCGGCGACGTCCCAGCCTTGCTTGCCCTCGGTGAGCTTGACGAGCTCCTCGTTGGCCTGCTTGCCGGTCGGCACCAGCCAGTCGCCCTTGGCCAGCGCGGCCATGTTGGTGGGGTTGAGGAAGTAGGACAGGAACTGCGCCGCCTGCTCCTTGTGCTTCGAGTCAGCGGAGATCGACAGCGTCTGCGGGTTGGCCGCCTGGTTGGCGGACAGGCCCTTGATCGGCGGCAGCGTGACCCACTCGAAGTCCTTCGGAGCCTGCTCGACCATCTGCTGGCGCAGCGAGACCGAGCCGGGCAGCATCGCGTACTTGCCGCCGAAGAAGCCCGGCAGCGTGTCGGCGCCGCTCATGCCCAGCGCCTCCGGCGAAGCCGTCTTCGAGGTGTAGAGCATGTCGTGGATCCGCTTCGGGATCTCCTTCTCGGCGTCACCGATCTTGACCTCGGTCTTGCCGCCGTCGGTGTAGAAGAACTTGCCGTCGTAGTTGAGCGCCAGGTTCAGCACCCGGTTGGTCGGCGACTTCAGCGCCCACGCCACGCCGTACTGGCCGGACTTGGTCAGCTTCTGGGCGTTGCTCTGGAACTCGTCCCAGGTCCAACCGCCGTCGGCCGGCGGCACCGTGACACCGGCGGCGTCGAGCAGCTTCTTGTTGGCGATGACGACCTGCGACTCCAGCAGGAACGGCACGCCGGCGACCTGGCCGTCGAACGTCGTGGTGTCCCAGACGCCCTGGTCGATCTGGCCCTTCAGGTCGGCCGGGATCAGGTCCTTGAGGTCGGCCAGGTAGCCCTGCTTGCTGAACTCGCCGATCGACGAGGCCTCGTAGTGCACGATGTCCGGGGCGTCGCCGCCCTCGAACGAGGTGAGCAGCTGGTCGTGCACCGAGTTCCAGTCACCCTGGACGTACTCGACCTGGATGTCGGGGTGCTCGGAGTTCCACTTGGCGACCAGGTCCTTGTTGGCCTGCAGCGACTCCTTCTGCCAGGCGAGGCTGAGGAAGCGCAGCTTGACGGGGCCGGACGTGGCCTCGTCGTCGCCACCGTTGCCGCACGCGGCGAGCGCGCCGACACCGACGACCGCGACCGCCGCCGCGGCGGCCAGTCGACGGAATCTGATGGGGAGCATGGGGTCTTGCCTCCTTTGGGGGTGGGTAGTTCAGCCCTTGACCGCGCCGGCTAGTGACCCGGACGAGAGCCGGCGTTGCATGAACGCGAAGAAGACGAGGCTGGGCAGGGTCGCCAGCAGGGAACCGGCGGCCAGCGGGCCGAGCCGGGCGGTGCCCTCGATGCCGACGAACCGGGCCAGCGCGACGGGGAGCGTCTGCAGCTCGGGTGTCTTGATCAGCACCAGGGCGAAGAAGAACTCGTTCCAGGCCGAGATGAACGAGAACAGCGCGGTCGCGACCAGGCCCGGTGCGAGCAGGGGGAAGACCACGCGGCGCAGGGTCTGGAGCCGGGACGCGCCGTCGACCGACGCCGCCTCCTCGAGCTCGCGCGGGATGTTGCGGACGAAGCCCTGGAGCATCCAGAGCGCGAACGGGAGCGCCCAGACGACGTAGATCAGGATCAGCCCGGCGTGCGAGTTGGCCAGGCCGGCCTGCCGCAGCACCAGGAAGATCGGGATGATCAGCAGGACGAACGGGAAGAGCTGGGACAGCAGCACCCACCCCAGTGCCACCGTGCCGAGCTTGGACTTGAAGCGGGCCAGCGCGTACGACGCGGGCATGGCGACCAGCACCGTCAGCACCGCCGAGGCCAGCGAGACCTGGAGGCTGTTCCAGGCCGCCCGGCCGAGCTCCTGCTCGGTGAAGGCCTGCACGAAGTTCTGGACCGTGGGGTTGCTCGGGATCAGCGCGGGGTGCAGCTGCACCAGCTCGCGCGGCGGCTTGAAGGCCGTCGAGAGCAGCCAGACCAGCGGGAACCCGAGGAAGATCAGATATGCGGCGAGGGCCAGGTACTGCAACGCCCGACCGGTGCGGCTCGGTTTGCCCAGCATGTCAGTTCGCCTCCCGCAGCCGGCGACGGAGATAGATGGCGAGCAGGGCGACGATGATCACGACCATCACGTTGCCGAGGGCGGCGGCGTATCCGTAGTTGCCGTAGCGGAACGCCTCCTCGTACGCGAAGAGCATCGGCAGCATCGTCTTGCCGCCCGGACCGCCGGCGGTCAGCACGTAGACCAGGCCGAACGAGTTGAAGTTCCAGATGAAGTCCAGCGACGTGATCGCCACGATGACCGGCGTGAGCGCGGGCAGCGTGACGTGCCGGAACCGGTGCCACGCGCTCCCTCCGTCGACCGCCGCGGCCTCGTGCAGCTCCCTCGCGACCCCTTGGAGCCCGGCCAGCAGCACCACGGTCGTCTGCGGCATGCCGGCCCAGACACCCACGATGATCACGGCGGGCAGGGCGGTGCTGAAGTCGCCGAGCCAGTTGGTACGCAGCCCGTCGGCGCCGATCCGGTGGAAGAACTCGTTGAGCAGGCCGGCGTCCGGGTGGTAGACGAGCTTCCAGAGGATGCCGACCACGACCGGCGGCATCGCCCACGGCACGACCGACAGCACCCGGGCCACGCCTCGGAACCGCAGTTGCTGGTTGAGCAGCAGCGCGAGCCCGAGGGCGAGCACGAACTGGAGCACGGTGACGCCGAACGCCCAGATCAGGCCGATCTTGAACGAGTTCCAGAACATCTCGTCGCCGAGCAGCTGCTTGTAGTTCTCGAACCCGGTGAAGCTGATGTCGACGTTGCGCCCGGCGCGGGCGTCGGTGAAGCCGAGGTAGATGCCGCGCAGCAGCGGGAACACCGAGAGCACGAGGACCGGCAGCAGCGAGGGAAGCAGCAGCAGGTAGATGGTGGTCTTGTCGGACCGGGACCGGGCCTTCGGGACATCGTGCGTCGTCATGAGCTCACCCCTTCCCGGGACGGTTGGGCCGGGACGTTCGCTTGGGCGCTGGACGCCCGCACGGCGAGGCTGGGTTCGACCGACGCGCGGCGCGGCGGCAGAGTGGGGTCGGCGATGCGCTCCAGGAGCAGCTCGGCGGCGCGGCGACCACGCTCGGCCGATCCGAGGGAGACGCTGGAGAGCTGGGGAAACATCATCCGGGCGAGCTCGGTGTCGTCCATGCCGACCAGCGCGACGTCGGTCGGCACCTGGCGGCCCCGGGCCAGCAGGGCGTGCAGCGCGCCCGCGGCGATGAGGTCGTTGGCGCACACCAGGGCGTCCGGTTCGGCGCGGGCGAGCAGCCGTTCGGTGGCGTCCCGGCCCGCGGCGTACTGGAAGTCGCCCACCTCGACGAGGCTCTCGTCCAGCGCGATGCCGTGGGCGGCCAGCGCGGTGCGGAAACCGGCGTCACGGGCCGCACCGGGAACAGTGTCGAGCGGACCGTTGACAAAACCGATCCGCCGCCGTCCGGTCGCGACGAGATGGTCGACGGCCAGCGCGATGCCGCGCCGCGAGTCGGTGCGCACGTTGTCGACGGGCGCGTCCTCGGCGAGCTGACCAACGACGACCACCGGCACCGGACTGTCCTGGAACGCGGTCAGATGGTCGGCGGTGACGCGGATCGGCGAGATGATCATCCCGTCCACGTAGCGGTTGGCGAGCCGGCGCAGCAGGGCGGTCTCGTTGTCGATCCGGCCGCCGGTCGCGTGCACGAGCAGCTGGCGGCCCGAGCCGGCGACCACGGCCTCGATGGCCCGCATCATCTCGACGTAGACCGGGTTGCCGATGTCCTCGACCGCCAGCGCGACGAGCTCGGTGCGCTGGGACTGCAGCGAGCGGGCGATGGCGTTGGGCACGTAGCCGACCTCGGCGGCCGCTTCGCGCACCTTGCGTACGGTCTCCGGACTGCCACCGACGCCGTTCAACACCCGAGACGCGGACGCGATGGAGACGCCGGCCCGAGCAGCCACGGTGTGCACCGTCGGCCGTCCGTCCGAGGACTCCTGTAAACGTTTACGACCCACGTCCTGCACCTCCACCCGGTAGCTGTAAACGTTTCCGGGAGTTTGCGCCGTGATCAGCGAGGCGGTCAACCCCTCGTTACGAATACGTTTCCTATGGGAGCGCACCCGCCGCGATCGGTGCCGGCGTGGACACGCTCCGTCGAGCGGGCATCGAGCTTCGCAACCGTTATGGTGACCGCATGACCCGGGATGATTTGGTGGCCTACTGCCTGGCCAAGCCGGGTGCGTGGCCCGACGAGCCGTGGGAGGGCGACCAGGTCGCCAAGGTGGGCAGCAAGATCTTCGCGTTTCTCGGTGCCGGGCCGCCGCCCACCGTCGGCCTGAAGTGCGGCGCCAACCGGGAGATGGCCGACGAGTGGCTGGCCCGCTATCCCGACGCCGCCCGGGTGATGGCCTACATCGGACGGTCGGGGTGGAACACGCTCCAGGTCGGCACCGGCATCCCCGACGACGAGATCCTGGAGGCGATCGACGCCTCGTACGACGCCGTCGTGGCCAAGCTGCCTAAGCGCGAGCGCCCGATTACGTGACCGGCTCGGGCCACTCGTGGTCCGGCAGCAGTTCGCGCAGCGGTGACCAGCGCGTCGCGCCCAGCACCACCTCGGTGTCCAAATTGTCCGGGTGGAGTTGCCGGATGAACTCGCGGCAGCGGCCGCACGGCGGGAGCACGTAGATCCGGTCGTCGCGTTCGTCTCGCCAGACCGCCACGATGCGGGCGATCCGCTCCTCCCCCGCCGTGACCATCGCGGCGATCGCGCCGGCCTCGGCGCAGAAGCCGGTGCCGCACGCCGTGTCGATGCTGACGCCGACGTGGCGGTGGCCGTCGGCGGTGACCAGCGCGGCACCTACGTCGCCCACGAGCCGCCCCTGCAACCGCCGCGGTGCGACCACCGCCAGCGCCGCCGCGATCAGCTCCTCGAAGTCCATGGGTCCTCAGGGTAGGTCTCGGGCGAACGGCCATCGGCGGCCGACCGCGACGTGAGTGATCACCGAGAAGGCGAGGGCGTTGAGGCTCGCGTGCACCACGAACTCGCTCGGTTCGAGCCGGCCGAAGTCGACCGTCCGGGCGTACGCGGTCAGCACCACGTAGAGCACCGTCGCCAGCGCCGAGACCGTCAGCACCGACAGCCATTTGTCCATCACCGCGCTGATGTGTGGGCGCACCGCGTTCTCGAACAGCATCGACACCACCAGGCCCGCGGCGATGAAGGCCGCCGCGCCAGCCATGATCTTGCCTGGACTCACGGCGAGATGAACGAGGGTGTACGTGGCCCAACCACCCAGGATCACCGTCCCGTTGGCCACCAGCAGCCGCAGCCAGCGGCGCTTGATCAGGTTGAACGGCCAACCCCGCCACGTCACGTAGAGCCACGTCTGCCAGGCGCCGATCGTCACCGTCAGGGCGCCCAGCGCGGCGCCGGACATCGGGCCGGTCTGCGTGTGCAGGCCCGTGGACGCCGGCGGGTGCACGTCGACGACGAAGTAGTAGACCAGCAGCGCGGCACCCCAGGCGACGGCGGCGGCGAGCAGCCCGGCCGGCACCCGCGGCAGCCTGCGCAGCGGCCAGCCCTCGTTGACCAGGGTGAACTGCAGCATCGCGGTGAACGCGGTGCCGGCGAGCGGCAGCACCGCCGGGAAGGTCGGCAGGTGGCCCGGTCCCGGGTTCGGGTCGAACACACCGCGCGGGTCGACGCCGCCGGCTATCAGCTGGCCGAGAAAGGTCAGCCCTACGCCCAGCGCGATGATGAACAGGGTGTTGAGCCACCCCGACAGCCAGCGGGGTGCGAGCGCGGTCCCCGGCCAGTCGTTCCACCAGAACGCCACGACCGCGACCGGGACCAGCGAGAACGTGACCAGCGGGCCGATCACCACCACGGACCGGGCCGGGCCGTCGAGCGCGAACGCCAGCGCCACCGCGATCGGCACCACGAACAGCAACCCGGCCAGGCCGAGCCACGGCTGGCGGGCGACGCTCCGCGCGATGGCGGCCCGGGTGGCCGGTCTCAGCTCCGCGGTCGGAGTGCTGATGACCGGCCGCTCCGGCAACGCGGCGGTCGCACTCACCTCATCCGGCGCCGCCACCGTTCATCACAACCTCGGCCGTCATCGGCAGCTCGTTCATCCGGCGCCCGGTGGCGTGGAAGACCGCGTTGGCGATCGCCGCGGCCGCGCCGACCTGGCCGACCTCGCCGACGCCCTTGACGCCGAGCGGTCCCACCACGTCGTCCTCGACCTCCACGAACTCGACCTGGATGTCCGGGATGTCGGCGTGCACGGGCACGAGGTACTCACCCAGGTTGTTCAACGCCCACCGCCCCGACTGGCGGTCGATCTGGTTGCCCTCCAACAACGCCTGGCCGAGCCCCCACAGCATGCCCCCGAGCAGCTGGCTGCGGGCGAGCTTGGGGTTGAGCACCCGCCCCGGCGCGAACACGCCGGCCATCCGCCGCACCCGCACCAGGCCGAGGTCCTTGTCGACGGCCACCTCGGCGAACTGCGCGCCGAAGGTGAGCAGGCCGTGCGGCGTCGTGAACGGCGGCGGGGTCCAGCTGCCCAGCGCCTCCATGTCGAGAAGCCGGTTGCGCTGCAGCAGGTCCGCATAGGACTCACTGATCGACGGGTCCAGAGTGGACGTCATGCGCCCGTCCGCGACCCGCACCGAGCTCGCCGACAGCCCGTGCAACGGCGACTTGTCGTCGTTGACCGCGTGCGCGATCAGGTCGTTGCGCAACGTCGTGGCGGCGTTGTGCACCGCGGACGACGCCATCGTCGCACCCATCGAGCCCACCGCCGAGGTGGTGTTGGGCAGGTCGGTGTCGCCCGCCTCGAACCGCAGCACGTCCATGTCGACGCCGAGCCCGTCGGCGCCGACCTGGGACATCGACGTGGTCACGCCGATGCCGAACTCCTGCGCGCTGGTCTGGATGACGACGCTGCCGTCGTGGAAGATCCGGGCGCGGGCGTGCTGCACCGGCATGAAGAACGCGACCGGATAGCCGGCGCCGGCCACACCGCTGCCGATCAGGTCGTTGCCGTCCTGGCGTACGCCCGGCGTCGGGTCCCGGTCGGCCCAGCCGACCAGCTCGGCGCCGCGGCGCAGACACTCGGCCATGCCGTCGCTGGACCACGGGTTGCCGTGGTTGTCGACCGGCGGGTGGTTCATGATCCGCAGTTCGACCGGGTCCATCCCGAGCTCGTACGCGAGCCGGTCCAGCGCGGTCTCCAACGAGAACGACCCCAGCGACTCGCCCGGCGCCCGGGTGAACGTCGGCGTCATCGTGTTGCCCCGGATCAGGTTGTGCGAGCCCAGATAGTTGTCGCAGCCGTAGATCTGTGTCGAGCCGCCGGTCGCCGGCTCGGCCCAGTCGTCGAACGGCGAGGTGACCGACACCTTCAGGTGCCGGATGGCGGTGAGGCGGCCGTCGCGACCGGCGCCGAGGGTGATCCGCTGCTCCTGCTCCTCGCGGTGCCCGTTGGAGGTGAAGCTCTGCGGCCGGGTCAGCGCGAGCCGCACCGGTCGCCCGACGTGCCGGGCGGCCATCGCGGCCAGCGTCACGTGCGGCCACACCATCGCCTTGGAGCCGAACCCGCCGCCGACGAAGTGGGTGATCACCCGGACGTCGGAGAGCGGGATGCCGAGCAGCGACGCGACGGTGAGCTGGCTGGCCCGTACGCCCATCGTGGAGTCCCAGAGCGTGAGCCGGTCGCCGTCCCACTGCGCCGTGGTCACGCCGGTCTCCAGCGGGTTGTGGTGGTTCGCGGCGAAGTGGTAGGTCGCGTCGACCGTCACCTCCGCCGCGGCCAGGGCGGCGTCGACGTCACCACGCTCGTCGCGGGCGGGCATCAGGCCACCGAAGAGCGTCTGCGCCTCGTACGCCGTCGTCCGCCCGTCCTCGATCGTGGCGACCGGCGTGCTCTCCTCGTAGGTGATGTCGAGCAGTGCGGCGGCGTGCGCCGCGCGCTCCAGCGAGTCCGCGACCACGAGTGCGACGGGTTGCCCCCAGTAGTGCACGACGTCGTCCTGCATCGGGAAGAAGCTCTCCCCCGGCGCCGGCTGGCCGGCCAGCGAGGGGATCAGCTTCGGCGCGTTGGCCACCTTGGGGGTGTTCTGGTGGGTCATGATCCCATAGACGCCGCCGGCCGCACGGGCGGCGGACTCGTCGATCGACACCACCCGCCCTTTGGCCGTGTCGGCGCCGACGATGAGCCCGTACGCCAGCCCGGGCAGCACGATCTCACCGCAGTAGCGACCGGTCCCGGTGACCTTGTCGGGCCCGTCGACGCGATTAACCGGCTTGCCCAGGACGGGGCTCATGACGTGGTCACCTCGCTCAACTCGCGGACGATCGCGCGCTTGGCGAACGTCACCTTGAACGCGTTCATCGGCCGCGTGTGGGCGTCGGCCAGTTCCGCGTCGGCGGCGGCCGCGAAGTTCTCCGGTGTCGCCGGTCGGCCGATCAAGGCCTCCTCGGCCCGGTGCGCGCGCCACGGCACGGTGCCGACGCCGCCGAGTGCCAGCCGCAGTTCGGCCACGTTGCCCGCGTCGTCGACCCGCATCGCGGAGAAGACCGAGACCAGCGCGAACTCGTACGAGGCCCGGTCGCGGTGCTTGACGTAGCGCGAGACACGCGCGACCGGCAGGTCGGGCACGTCGATCGCGACGATGAGCTCGCCGTGCGCCAGCGGGTGCTCGACGCTGGGGGTGTCCTCCGGGCGCAGGAAGAACTGCTCGATCGGGATGGTCCGCGTGCCGTCCGGGCCGATCGTGCGGACCACCGCGTCGAGCGCCACCAGCGCGACCCCCACGTCCGACGGATGGGTCGCGATGCACTGCTCGGAGGTGCCCAGGATGGCGTGGCCGCGGTTGACCCCGGTCAGGGCCGAACAGCCGCTGCCGGGCTCGCGCTTGTTGCACGGCGAGCGGCCGTCCCGGAAGTAGGAGCAGCGGGTCCGCTGGCACATGTTGCCGCCCATCGAGGCCATGTTGCGCAGCTGTTCGGAGGCGCCCAGCAGCAGCGCCTGCGACATGCCGGGATAGCGCTCGACGATGCGCGGCGCGCGGGCCACGTCGCTCATGCGGGCCATCGCGCCGATGCGTACGCCGCCGCCGTCCGTGTCCTCGAGATAGGTCAGCGGAAGCTCGTTGACGTCGACGAGCAGCGTGGGCTGGACGACGCCGAGCCGCAGCAGGTCGATCTCGGTGGTGCCGCCGGCCAGGAACGCGCTGTCCGGGTTCGCGCTGACCGCGGCGACCGCGTCGTCGATCGAGCCGGCCCGGAAGAACGTGATCGGTCGCATCGTCATCAGCCCTCGTCGTCGGCGTCGCGCACCTCGCGGATCGCCGCGTGGATGTTCGGGTACGCCTGGCACCGGCAGATGTTGCCGCTCATGTGCTCGGCGATGTCCTCGTCCGTGGTGGCGTTGCCCTCGCGCAGCAGCGCGATCGCCGACATGATCTGCCCCGGCGTGCAGTAGCCGCACTGGAAGGCGTCGTGGTCGACGAACGCCTGCTGCATCGGGTGCAGCTCGCCGTCCTGCGCGATGCCCTCGATCGTGGAGACCTGGTGCCCCTCGCACGACATCGCCAGGGTCAGGCAGGACAGCACCCGGCGCCCGTCCACCCAGACCGTGCACGCGCCGCAGGTGCCCTGGTCGCAGCCCTTCTTGGTGCCGGTGAGGTCGAGATGCTCGCGCAGGGCGTCGAGCAGGCTCACGCGTGGTTCCAGCTCGATCGGGAAGGTCGAACCGTTGACGTCCAGGGTGACCGGTTCGCGCTCCGGCCCCCGCACACCCGTGACCGCGGGCGCGCTCGATTGGTTGATTGCCATCGCTCGCTCCTCGGCTCTCGCCAGAGCTTCAGCATCGCCAACCGCGCGCGCGACCTGCGGGTGATCGGGGAATCCGGCGTGCTATCCGGCCAGAAGCGTGTGGAGGGGCACGCTGGGGTCGGCGAGCCGGTCCAGGTCGACATCCTTGCCGGTGTAGCCGCCCCGCACGAGTTTCTGGATATCGTCCTGTACGTCCCATACGTTGACGTTCATCCCGGCGAGGACATGCCCGTGGCGGGTCCAGAACGCCATGAACTCGGGCGCCTTGCCGTCCACGATGGACGGGTCGCCGCGGAACACCACCCGGTCGTAGCCGCCGCGCGGGAACCAGCCGGCCAGCTCCATGCCCAGGTCGTACTGATCGGTGAAGAAATAGGGAACGCGGTCGTACGAGACGTCCTGGCCGAGCATCGATCTCGCCGCGGCCGGGCCGCTGTTCAGCGCGTTGGCCCAGTGCTCAACACGCAGGTGCTGGTGCAGCAACGGGTGGTAGGCCGACATGACGTCGCCGCACGCGTAGATGTCGGGATCGCTGGTGCACAGGGCCGCGTCGGTCACCACGCCGTCGTCGACCCGCAGCCCGGCGGCCCGGGCCAGCTCGACGTTCGGGGTGATCCCGATGGCGATCAAGGCCGCGGAGGCGGGCACCTCGACGTTGTCCTCCAGCACCGCGTGGGTGATCCGGTCGCCGATGCCGCCGAGCTCGCGCACCTGGGTCTCGAAGTGGAAGTCGACGCCGTGCGCCCGGTGCAGGTCGCGGAAGACCTCACCGACCTCGTCGCCGAGCACCTGGCGCAGCGGCCCGCGGTCGGTCTCGACCACGGTGACGTCGCAGCCGTAATGGCGGGCGGCGGCGGCGATCTCGAGCCCGATCCAACCGGCGCCGATCACCACGAGCGGCCCGCCCTCGCGCAGCGTCGCGCCGAGCGCCTCGGACTCCTCGATCGTGCGCAGGTGGTGGATCCGGGGGCCTTCGGCGCCGGGCAGGTCGAGCGTCCGGGGGGACGAGCCGGTGGCCAGCAGAAGCTTGTCGTACGCGACCTGCTCGCCGTCGTCGAGGGTCACCCGGTGCGCGGCGGGGTCCACCGCGGTGACCCGGGTGCCCGTCCGCAGCTCGATCCGCTGGTCCGCGTACCACTTCTCGTCGTGCGCGAAGGCCTTGCCCCGTTCTTCCTTGCCGAGCAGGTAGCCCTTCGACAGCGGCGGTCGTTCGTAGGGCAGCTGGTGCTCCAGGCCGATCAGCACGATCCGCCCGTCGAAGCCCTCGGCCCGCAGCGTCTCGGCTGCCCGGGAGCCTGCCAGGGACGCACCGACGATCACGAACACCCGCTCGCTCATTCGGACAGTCAACCAGAAACCACGTTCTGTCGCGTTTTACGCGGTGCGGTGTCTCCGCGATGGCTAGCGTCCTTCGGATGACACAGACCACGGAGGAGTTCGCCGACCGCCTGTTCCGCTCCGCGCTCGGCACGGCGGAGCTGCTGTCGGTCTACCTCGGCGACCGGCTCGGCTGGTACCGGGCGCTGGCCGACGGCGGCCCGGCGGACGCGGCGGCGCTGGTGGAGCGGGCCGGGGGCGTCCAGCGGTACGCACGGGAGTGGCTGGAGCAGCAGGCCTCGTGCGGCATCCTGACCACCACCGGCGACGGCCGGTTCGCACTGCCGCCCGGAGCCGCCGAGGTGCTCACCGACACCCGGAGCCTCAACTACCTCGCCCCGCTGGCCCGCACGTTCGCCGCGGCCGCGGTTCAGCTCCCGGCGCTGGTCGGTGCCTACCGGGACGGCGGCGGGGTGGCGTGGGCGACGTTCGGCACCGAGATGCGCGAGGCGCAGGCCGACGCCAACCGGCCCTGGTTCGAGCACGCGCTGCCGGCCGCGCTGGCCGGCGTCCCGGCGCTGGACGAGGTACTGAGCGCGCCGGGTGCGCGGATCGCCGACGTGGGCTGCGGAGCCGGGTGGTCGACCATCGCGCTCGCCCGCGCGTACCCCCAGGCCACGGTCCACGGTTTTGACGTCGACCCGCCGTCGGTGGCGATGGCGACCGCGAACGCGCAGGAGGCCAAGCTGCGCGACCGGGTCACCTTCCACCTGGTCGACGCCGGCGGCGGCCTGCCCGACACCGGCGACTACGACGCGGCGTTCGCTTTCGAGTGCGTGCACGACCTGCCCCACCCGGCGCGGGTGCTGGCGGCGATGCGCGGTGCGGTCCGGCCCGGCGCTCCTGTCGTGGTGATGGACGAGGCGGTGGGCGAGGCGTTCCACGCGCCGGGCGACGACGTCGAGCGGCTGATGTACGGCTTCAGCACGCTGGTCTGCCTGCCGGACAGCATGACCGACCCGGAGTCGGCGGCCACCGGCACGGTGATGCGTCCTGACACCCTGCGCGGGTACGCCCGGGAGGCCGGCTTCACCGACGTCGACGTGCTCCCGATCGAGGATTTCGGCTTCTTCCGCTTCTACCAGCTCCGGCACTAGGTATACCTAGGCCGCCGGTCGGGCGACGCTAAGGAGGGTCTTGCCCGGAAGTTAGGGAATCGCTGCCGATGTCGTGGTGTGCCGGTCCGAACAGGATGGAGTCATCACCTCGACATTGGGAGTCCGCGATGTACCAGCACCCCGAGCTGATGCTCACCCTGGCCCACGACCACCAGCGCGACCTGATCGCCGACGCCGACCGCAAGCGGCTGTTCAACCGGATCCACCGGCGCCGGTCCGACCGCTTCCGCTCCGCGCGGGCTACCAGGTGACCCGGCCGATGGTCAGCGGGTCAGCCGGTAGTGCCAGTCCACCGCGGCCGGGTCGGTCAGCGACGCCACCTGGTCGACGACCACCCGCCGCCGGGCCGGGTCGTCGGGGGCCGCCTTCCACGCCGCCGCGAACGCCGGGTCGAGCCCGCCCGGCGCACGGTCGGCCAGCACCTCGACGAGCTCCGTCAACACCGCGCGCTGCTGCTCGTAGCGGCCGTGTGCGCCCGGCCGGCGCATCACGTAACGCAGCGCGATGCCCTTGAGCAACGCGCACTGCGCGCGGACGCGGGCCGGCACGACCAGGTCGGCGGCATAGCGGCGCAGCGGGCCGGTGCCGTAGGCGGCACGCGTGGACTCGACCGCGGCCGCGACGAACCGACCGGTCAGCACGCTGGTCAGGCCCTTGAGCGCGGCCTGCGCCCGGTGGCTACCGTCGTGGTCGGCGACCGCGACCAGCGCCGGGTCGGCGAGCAGCCCGTCGAGCACCGGGGCGAGAGCGTCGGCCGGCTCCGTCGAATAGGCCTCGGCGGCGTCCCGGCAGAGCGCCGCCCGCTCGTCCGCGTCGTCGATCAGCCGGCGCACCCGCACGTAGCCGCCGTGGATGCCGTCCTCCACGTCGTGCACCGAGTAGGCGACGTCGTCGGCCCAGTCCATCACCTGGGCCTCCAGGCAGCGCCGCTCCGGCTCGGGCGCCGCGGCGCGCAGCCACCCGAAGACCGGCAGGTCGTCCGCGTACACGCCGAACTTGCGCTTCTCGGGTTTCCTGGCCCAGGGATATTTGCAGGTCGCGTCCAGCGCCGCCCGCGTCAGGTTGAGGCCGGCGCCGAGCACCTTGGCCTCCAGGCGGGTCAGCACCCGCAGCGTCTGCGCGTTGCCCTCGAACCCGCCGCACTCCCTCGCGAGCTCGTCGAGCGCGGCCTCGCCGTTGTGGCCGAACGGCGGATGACCCAGGTCGTGCGCCAGCCCGGCCACGTCGACCACGTCGGGGTCGCAGCCGAGCCGCGCGCCCATCTCGCGACCGATCTGGGCGACCTCGAGCGAGTGGGTGAGCCGGGTGCGCAGGAAGTCGTCCGTGCCCGCCATGTGCACCTGGGTCTTGGCCGCGAGCCGGCGGAACGCGGCGGAGTGCAACACCCGGGCGCGATCCCGCTCGTACGGGCCGCGTCCCTCGCCGGTGTCCTTGGGCGGCTCGGGCGCCCATCGCTCCGCGTCGCTCACATGGTCAAACTACTGCTTGGGTGCGAGCACGCAGAACTCGTTGCCCTCCGGATCGGCCAGCACGATCCAGCGCGCGCTGGGTTGCTGTCCCACGTCGACGTGCCGGGCGCCCATGTCGACCAGGCGCTCGACTTCGGCCTCCTGGTCGTCCGGGCGCAGGTCGATGTGCAGGCGGTTCTTGACCTCTTTGGTCTCCGGCACGGGCACGAACACCAGGCCGGGCAGCTCGTCGGGCAACCGCCGGATCTCCACCTCGTCGGGCTTCTCGTAGGTGATCTGGTAGTTGAGCGCCTCGGCCCACCACCGGGCGAGCCGGGCCGGGTCGCGCGCGTCGACAACCAGGTTCTCCCAGCGATTGCCCATGAGCTACCTCCGATGCGGACGCACGGACGGACGGAAACGAGAAGGTGTCCGTCAGGTTACGCCCACGATCGCCGGTGCGCCCGTTCGGTCGTCCTGAGCACTGCGCGGGGCACATGCCCATCTGCGTCCCTTTTGCAACCTCCGATCAGTCGAGAGTTGCTAGACGATCGCCGAGGGTGAGACTGCTGCGGACGATCTTCGCCCGGGAGTAGTTTCGCGGAAGCACATCGTCATGGCCGGCACCGCCGGCCCCGACCCGTTTACCCGGGATTCTCGCGCGCCCTCTGGCCGGAGCGGACGCGCGCAGGCTCCGCCCGGGTGGAGGAGCACGTGTGTCCGGCATAGACGACTGCCTACGGCAGGCGATGACCATCCCTGGCGCCATCGGGGCGAGCGTGGTCGATTACACGACCGGTTTCGCGCTCGCGTGGGCGGGCAACGCGCCCACCGGCGACCCCGACGCGTCCGCCGCCGGCTCGTCCGACGTCATCCACGCGGCGATCAATCGCGCCCCGTTCGCGTCGACGCGCCCCAACGACCTGGTCGAAGACGTGGTCATCACCACGCACGGCGGCTACCACCTCCTGCGCATGATCCGCACCGACTTCGACAGCCGGTTGCTGCTCTACGTGTGGCTCGACCGCCACGAGGGCAACCTGGCCGTCGCTCAGCGCCGGATCCGCATCCTCGCCGACGACCTCGTCGCGGCCTGACGCACCCGCACCCGTGACGCAGCACCCTCGCGCGGCCACCGTCGCCCGGGACATGTCCCCTAGATCCGGAACGCCCGGACCAATCAACTCGTCAGGAGGAGCATTGGCGAAGTCCGTACGGATCCCCCGCACGGGCTCGCCGCGGCGGGCCCTGACCCAGCTGGCCACCGCCGGCGCGACAGGCGCGCTGCACATCGGCACCGAGGACTGCATCTACCTGGTCAACGGGTCCGTCGTGTTCGCCGAGTCGGGCAGCTCCCCCAGCATCGGCGACCTGCTCACCGCGTCCGACCGGCTGGCACCGCAGACCTGGCTGGCGGCGCTGGCCACCGGGGGCGCCGTCGGCAAGGCGGACGTGCGACCTCCAGCCTGGCTCGTCCAGCAGGGACACCTCACGCACGGCGAGCTCGAGCTGTGCGTGCTCGGCGCGATCTACGACGCCGCGTACTTCGCGCTCGGCTCGGCCAGCGCGCTGCTCCGCTTCGCCGACGGTGAGACCCACGGCATGGGCGCGGTCACCTCGGTCGACCCGGCGGTGCTGACCCGCGAGGTGGCCCGGCGGCGCAAGCTGCTCGACGAGATCTACCACGAGCCGGGCGTCGACCACGCCGTCGTCGTGCCGGTCCGCCGGCCGCCGGTGCCGCGGGTCGTGCTGTCCGCCCTCCAGTGGGAGATCGTCGGCCGCGCCGACGGCACGCTCAATCCGATCGGCCTGGCCCGGGAGCTCGGTCGGGCCGGTTACGCGGTCTTGACCGAGGTGCGCCGGCTCGCCGCGGCCGGCCTCATCGCCCTGCCGGCGGGCGCCATCCCGCTGGTGGTCCGGAACGCGCCGGTCGCGCAGCGGCCGACGCCGCTCATCCCCTACACCGAGCAGGTCGAACGGTCCGACGTCGCTACCGGCCTGGCTCGCGTCGACCCGGAGGTCGCCCGGAACAAGCCCGCCGTGTCCCTGACCGACCCCGCGGCGGCGGTCGGCAGTGTCTCCACCGCCTCGGGCGGCCTGGGCAACGCCACCGTCGCGTCAGCGGGCCACGCGGCCGGCTTGGGCAACTCCGCCGCCGCGTCGGGCGGCGATGCGGCCGGCTTGGGCGATCCGGGCGCCGCGTCGGGCAGCCGCGCGGGCGGCTTGGGCAACCCGGCCGCCGCGTTGCGCAACCCTGCTGCCGCCCTTGGCAACCCCGCCGCGTCGTTGCGCACCCCAGCCGCGTCGTTGCGCGACCCGGCTGCTTCCCTGGGCGACTCGGCCATGCCCCGGCGGCGTACCCCGGTCGCGCCGGACCGCTCCGAGGCGCGGAGCGCGGCGTTCGACGAGGCCGCCCTACCCATTCGTGCGGCGGTGCCGGCGCCGGCCCCGCCCGGCTCACTGCCCGCGTTGCCCCGGCGCGCGCCGGGTGAGCGACTCCCCGAGATCACCGAGGAGTCGGATGTCGCAACGCCCGTCCCGGCCGACGAGGCGCTGCTCAAACGCATCCGCACCGCATTGAAGGCACTGCGATGAGCCGCGGACCACCGGCTCACGGCCGGTTGCAGTCAACCCGACCGAAGGAGAGAGACCGCCAGTGGACACCGATCGCGCCATCGCCGCCGCGCTCCGCGCGCTGCGCGAGGTCCCGGACGTGATCGGGTCGGTTCTGGCCGGCCCGGACGGTTTGCTCATCGCGAGCGATGTCGACCGGGTCGAGCCCGACACCGTCGCCGCGATGGCGGCGGCGACCGTCGGCCTCGGCCGGCGGTTCGCCGAGACCGTGGGTCTCGGCCTCCACCGCGAGACGGTCATCCAGGCCGACGGTGGATGCCTGGTCAGCTACGCGGCGGGCGCCGCGCTGCTGACCGTCGTCGCCATGCCCCAGGCCAACCTGGCCCTGGTGCACCGCACCTCCCGCATGGTGGCGCACCGGCTCGGCGTGCTCGTCGAGGCGCTCGCCGCCCAACCCCCGGGGCGCGCCCCCGGTGGCAACCCGCCGCCGGCGCCGCCGGCGCGTGAACCGCTGCCCCGCCGGAACACCCGCCCCACCGGATCGGGCCGACCCAGCGCTGCCCGGTCCTGAAACACCGGCCCGACCGTCGTTCGGCTTCGACGGTCCGGGCCACAGACCCGAACACAACGGAGGACACAGGCTCATGACTGACATGGACACCGCTCTCAAGGAATGCATGACGATCGAAGGCGCGATCGGTGTCGCGCTCGTCGACTACACCAGCGGCATGTCGCTGGGCGTGGTCGGCGGCGGCAAGGACCTCGACCTGACGGTCGCCGCGGCCGGCAACACCGACGTGGTGCGGGCGAAGCTCCGCACGCTGGAGATGCTCGGGCTCAAGGAGGGGATCGAGGACATCCTGATCACCCTCGACTCGCAGTACCACCTGATCCGGCTGCTGACCGGCCGGGCGGGCAAGGGCCTGTTCCTCTACATCGCGCTGCAGCGCAGCCGGGCGAACCTCGCGATGGCCCGCCACCAGCTGCGCAAGATCGAGTCTGAGATGGAGCTCTAGGAGCGGGAGGGAGGGGGTCCCGAAAGGGATCCCCTCGTCCTCAACGGCTGTCGGAGCCCGACGACTCGCAGGCCGCCCGGCCGGCCTCGAGTCGGGCGATCGGCACCCGGAACGGCGAGCAGGACACGTAGTCCAGCCCGACGTCGTGGAAGAAGTGCACGGAGTCCGGGTCGCCGCCGTGCTCACCGCAGACGCCCAGCTTGAGGTCCGGGCGGGCGCTGCGGCCCTCGTCGACCGCGATCCGCACCAGCCGGCCGACGCCGTCGCGGTCGATCGACTCGAACGGCGAGATCCCGAAGATGCCCAGCTCCAGGTAGCGCCAGAAGAACGCGCCCTCGACGTCGTCTCGGCTGAAGCCCCACGACATCTGGGTGAGGTCGTTGGTGCCGAACGAGAAGAACTGTGCCGCCTCGGCGATCTGGCCGGCGGTCAGCGCCGCCCGCGGCACCTCGATCATCGTGCCGATCAGCACCTCGACGCCGCTGTCGGCGACCACCTCGGCAATGATCCGCTCGGCCTCCGTGCGTACCGTCTCCAGCTCCTGCACGGCACCGACGAGCGGCACCATGATCTCGGGTTTCGGTGTGCCGCCCTCGCCGGCGCGCTGCACGGCGGCCTCGACGATGGCCCGCACCTGCATCGCGAACAGGCCGGGAATGACCAGGCCGAGGCGCACGCCGCGCAGGCCCAGCATCGGGTT
The DNA here is from genome assembly GCF_040676915.1 of Asanoa sp. NPDC049475. NCBI lineage: Bacteria > Bacillati > Actinomycetota > Actinomycetes > Micromonosporales > Micromonosporaceae > Asanoa > Asanoa sp. NPDC049475. Next base: position 116,472 of record NZ_JBFAPY010000015.1, read on the forward strand.
CTGCTCGTGCATCCGCCGGACCGCGGCGAGCAGTTTCTCGTCGCGGCCCGCGTCTTCGCCGCGCTCGTGCGCGACCGCGACGTGCACGGCGAGCTCCTCCAACGACGGCAGGAACTCGTGCAGCGGCGGGTCGATCAGCCGGATGGTCACCGGCAGCCCGTCCATCTCCTTGAAGATTTCGGCGAAGTCGGCGCGCTGCAACGGCAGCAGCTCGGCCAGCGCGGCGTCGCGCTCGTCCGGCGTCGCCGCCAGGATAAGCCGCTCGACCAGCTCACGGCGGTCGCCGAGGAACATGTGCTCGGTGCGGCACAGCCCGATCCCCTGCGCGCCGAAGCGCCGCGCCCGCGCCGAGTCGGCGCCGGTGTCGCTGTTGGCCCGCACCGCGAGCCGGCGCCGCTGGTCGGCGTGCGACATGATCCGGTGCACGGCCTTGACCAGCGCGTCGTCGGTCTGGTCGGGGTCGAGCGTGCCCTCGAAGTAACGGACCACCTCGGACGGCTGCACCGGCACCTCACCGAGGTAGATCTTGCCGGTGGTGCCGTCGATGGAGATCACGTCGCCTTCCGTGACCGTCTGCCCGTCGACGGTGAACTGTTTCCCGCGAACGTCGACGTCGAGCGAGTCCGCGCCGCAGACACAGGTCTTGCCCATCCCGCGCGCGACCACCGCGGCGTGGCTGGTCTTGCCGCCCCGGGACGTCAGGATGCCCTGCGCGGCGATCATGCCGGGCAGGTCGTCGGGGTTGGTCTCGCGGCGCACCAGGATCACGTCGTCGCCGCCGGCCGCCAGCTCCTTGGCGGTCAGCGCGTCGAACACGACCTTGCCGACCGCCGCGCCCGGTGAGGCGCCGATGCCCTTGGCCAGCTGGCCGGGCTCGGCGGACAGATCGAAGCGCGGGAACATCAGCTGGCCGAGCTGCGAGCCGGTGACCCGGTGCAGCGCCTCGTCGAGGTCGATCACACCCTCGTCGACGAGCTGGCCGGCGATGATGAACGCGGCCGCCGCCGTGCGCTTGCCGACCCGGGTCTGCAACATCCAGAGCTTGCCGCGCTCGATGGTGAACTCGATGTCGCAGAGGTCCTTGTAGTGCTCCTCCAGCGTGGCCATGATCCGCATCAGGTCGTCGTACGACGCCTTGTCCATCCGCTCGAGGTCCTGCAACGGCACGGTGTTGCGGATGCCGGCGACCACGTCCTCGCCCTGCGCGTTGGCCAGGTAGTCGCCGTAGACACCCTGGTGGCCGGAGGCCGGGTCGCGGGTGAACGCGACGCCCGTGCCGGAGTCGGAGCCGAGGTTGCCGAACACCATCGCCACGACGTTGACCGCGGTGCCCAGGTCGGCCGGAATCCGCTCCTGGCGGCGGTAGAGCACGGCGCGGTCGGCGTTCCACGACTCGAAGACCGCGCGAATCGCGAGGTCGAGCTGCTCCTTCGGGTCCTGCGGGAACTCGCGGCCGGTGTGCTTGGCGAAGATCTGCTTGAACTCGTCGACCAGGGCGCGCAGGTCACCGGCGTCCAGGTCGAGGTCGTTGTCGCTGCCCTTGGCCCGCTTGGCGGCCTCTATGGCGTGCTCGAACTCCTCGCCCGGCACGTCACAGACGGTCTTGCCGAACATCTGGATCAGCCGCCGGTACGAGTCCCAGGCGAACCGGTCGTTGCCGCCGGCCTGCCGGGACAGCCCGTCCACCGAGGCGTCGTTCAGCCCGACGTTGAGCACCGTCTCCATCATGCCGGGCATCGAGAACGCGGCCCCGGAGCGCACCGAGACCAGCAACGGGTCGCCGGGCTCCCCCAGCTTGCGGCCCATCGACGCTTCCAACGCGTCGAGGTGGGTGGCGATCTCCTCGGCGAGCCCCTGCGGCTGGTGGCCGGAGTCGAGGTAAGCCCGGCAGGCCTCCGTGGTGATCGTGAAGCCGGGCGGCACCGGCAGCCCGATGTTGGTCATCTCCGCCAGGTTCGCGCCCTTCCCGCCGAGCAGGTCGCGGAGATCCTTGTTCCCTTCCGAGAAGCCATAGACGAACTTTGTCACCGGAGCCCTCCCAGGCGCTCAACACTGAACGACCATTTAGTAACCCATTCCCACCGTGGGCGCAGGTTAAGCGAGGTAACAGGCCGGTTGGGAGCCCTCGGTGACTATTGGCACAACGCTACGCACATGGGCGGTGTTGGGAGCGTTCTTCCGTGCAAAACCGCGCACGGCGAGGCCGGGTGGTCTGCTAATTCTTCGCAGACTGCCACAGGCCGATCAGGTTGCCCTCGGTGTCCGAGAAGTAGCCAGTGAACCCCATGTCACCGACGGCCTGCCGGCCCATCTTGGTCGTGCCGCCGTGCTGCTCGACCGTGGCGAGGGCCTCGTCGATGTCGTCCACGTCGATCGTGACGACCGGAGCCGTGAACATGCCGCTGCGCTTCATCATCCCGCCGTTGATCGCGCCGGGATCCTTCGGCCGGCCGTCCTCGCCGCTCGGCGTGGTGTTCAGCATGGCGTACGACATCTCGGGCATGTCCTGGATGTTCCATCCGAAGGACTCGGCGTAGAAGCGCTCGGCCCGCTCGACGTTGTCAGCCGGAATCTCGAAATGCGTAACTCTGCCGCTCTTCATCGCGCGACCTCCCGTGCGGTCGGGCGGCGCGGTCTCCTCCCCGCCTTCGAGCCTACGACCCGCCGAGCAGTGCGCGGACCCGGTCGGCGCCGGTTGCCAGCAACAGCGTGGGCAGCCGCGGACCGGTCTCCTTGCCGATCAGGAGGCGGTAGAGCAGGGCGAAGAACGATCGCTGCGCGACCTTGAGCTCGGGGGTCGGCTTGACGTCCGCGGGGAGGCCGAGGAGCTGCTTGGGTACGCCGTAGACGAGCGTGGTGAGCCCGTCGAGCGACCAGTGGTCGTCGAGCCCGTCCCGCAGCTTCTGGAGCGCGAGGCGCTGGTCGTCGTCGAGGCCGTCGAGCAGCACGGCGTCGGGCTCCTCGCGGACCCGGGTGCGCTCGTCCGGCGTGAGCTGGGTGCGCACCCAGTTGCTGGCGCAGTCCAGGCGGGGCCGGGTCTCGTCGAGGTCCTTCACCGGGTCGGCCGGGTCCAGGTCGCGCAGGATCCGCAGGGTCTGGTCGTCGTTGCCGGTGGTGATGTCGACGATGGACGCGAGGGTGCGGTACGGCACCGGTCGCGGGGTCAGCGGCAGCGGGCCGGCGGCCGTCGCGGCGCTGCGCCCGTAGGCGGCGAGGTCGCCGCTGGAGGCGGTGCCGTTCTCGACGCGGGTGGTGAGCCCGTCCCACTCGTCGTAGAGCCGCTGGATCTCCTGGTCGAACGCGATGTCGAAGGACTGGTTCGGCCGGCGGCGCGCGTACAGCCAGCGCAGCAGCGGAGGCTCCATGATCTCCAGCGCGTCGGCCGCGGTCGGCACCCCGCCCCGGGAGCTGCTCATCTTGGCCATGCCCTTGATGCCGACGAAGGCGTACATGGGACCGATCGGCGGTTCGGCATCGAAGATGTCCCGCACGAGCTGGCTGCCGACCACGAAGCTGGAGCCGGGCGAGCTGTGGTCGACGCCGCTGGGTTCGAAGACCACGCCTTCGTACGCCCAGCGCATCGGCCAGTCGACCTTCCAGACCAGCTTGCCGTAGTTGAACTCGGACAGCAGGACGGTCTCGCTGTGCCCACAGGTGCAGGTGTAGGTGAGCGCGGTGGTCGCGTCGTCGTACGCGGTGACGGTCGTGGTGTCCTTGCCGCAGTCCTGGCAGTAGGGCTTGTAGGGGTAGTAGCCGGAAGCGGTGCCGCCGTCGTCCTCGCTGGCGGCGCCGGACCCCTCGGCCGCGGCCACCTCGTCGGGGTTGGTGAGGGCCTTGCCGGGCTTCTTCTTGGTGCGGTAACGCCCCAACACCTCGTCGATCTTCGCGCGCTGGCTCATCGCGTGCAGGATCTGCGCCCGGTACGCACCGGAGGTGTACATGGCGGTCTGACTGATCGCCGTGACCTCGATGCCGAGCTTGCCCATGGCCTCGATCAACGGCGCCTTGAAGTGCTCGGCCCAGTTGGGGTAGTCACTGCCCGCGGGCGCCGGGACGGCGGTGAGCGGCTTGCCGATGTGCTCGGCCCAGGACGGATCGACACCACCGGGCACCTTGCGGAACCGGTCGAAGTCGTCCCACGAGAGGATGTGCCGCACTTCGCGCCCCCGCCGCCGGATCTCGTCGGCGACCAGGTGGGGGGTCATGAGCTCGCGCTGGTTGCCCAGGTGCACAGGCCCGGAGGGGCTGAGCCCGCTGGCGCAGACGATGGGCTTGCCGGGCGCACGCTTGTCAGCCTCGGCGATCACCTCGTCGGCGAACCGCGCCACCCAGTCGGCCTCAATTGCCTGCGCCACAGTCTCTACCCCTCCTTGAGTACCGAACGAAATTACCGCACGGCACAGCAGGGGCCGGCGCCGGTGACGGCAGAGGCTCTTGGGGCTAGCCGCCCGAGTTTTCCATTTCCGCACCCTCGGGGACCGTGTCCGTGTCGCGGGAGGCCAGCCAGCCGTCCGGGAGGTGGACCTTGCCCGGGGAGTTCGTGCGGCCACGTGGTTGGCCCAGGGTGTCCAGCGGGAACGGCTCGTCTGCGTCGAGCTTGCCCAGCAGGTCGTCCAGCTCCGCGAGGCTCGAGACCATCGCCAGGCCGCGGCGCAGTTCGGCGCCTACCGGGAAGCCCTTGAGGTACCAGGCGACGTGCTTGCGGATGTCGACGCAGGCGTCGCGCTCGCTGCCGAACGTGTCCGTGAGCAGCTCCGCGTGGCGGCGCAGGACCCCGGCCACCTCGCCCAGGCTCGGCAGCTTGCGGGCCGGGCGGCCGGCGAACGCGGCCTCCAGGTCGGCGAACAGCCACGGGCGGCCCAGGCAGCCCCGGCCGACGACAACGCCGTCCGCGCCCGTCTCCGCGACCATCCGGAGCGCGTCCTCGGCCTCCCAGATGTCGCCGTTGCCGAGTACCGGCACGTCGAGCGCCTGCTTCAGGGTGGCGATGGCATCCCAGTCGGCGGTGCCGGAGTAGCGCTGGGCGGCCGTGCGCGCGTGCAGCGCCACCGCCGCCACGCCCGCGTCCTGGGCGGCCAGCCCGGCTTCCACGTACGTCAGGTGATCGTCGTCAATGCCCTTGCGCATCTTGACCGTGACCGGGACGGCGCCCTCGGCGGCGTCGACGGCCGCGCGGACCAGCCGGGCGAACAGCCGCCGGCGCCAGGGCAGGGCCGCTCCGCCACCCTTGCGGGTGACCTTGGGGACCGGGCAGCCGAAGTTGAGGTCCACGTGGTCGGCGAGGTCCTCCTGGACGATCATCCGCACCGCGGCCGCGGTCACTTCGGGGTCGACGCCGTAGAGCTGGAGGCTCCTGGGGCGCTCGTCACCCGCGAAGGCGATCATCTTGAAGGTCTTGGGGTTGCGCTCGACCAACGCCCGCGTGGTGATCATTTCGCAGACGTAGAGGCCGCCGCCCTGCTCGCGGCAGAGTTGGCGGAACGCCACGTTGGTGATCCCGGCCATGGGTGCCAGGACCACCGGCGGGTCGACCCGGTGGGGTCCGATGAGCAGCGGCGTCACGCATCGAGCGTACGTTGTCGTACCCGTGCGGCATCCTGCCCGTATGGCCGTCCGCCTGACGCTCGCCGAGGTCCGCGCCCACCGGGTGGCGACGCACCTGGGCGGTGACGACGTCCTCGACACGGGCATCCAGGACACGCCGCCAGGTACGACGGCCGTCCTCGCCCTGGCCGCACGCGGGCTCTCCATCCGCGACGGCCTCGTCCTGGTGCACGCCGCCCGCGGTGCGATGCACCTGCACCGGGCCGCCGACGTGGCCGCGCTGACCGCCGCCCTGCGCCCGGACGATGCCGCTGACCTGCGAAAACAGCAGTTCGGGCCGTTCTTCGCGAGCCTCGACCGGCCGATCGGGGCGGCGCTCGACGAGGTCGCCGACGCGATGGCGGCCGTGATGTCCGACGGCGTCCGGCGCGGCAAGGGCGCCCTGTCGACGGCGGTCTCGGCCGCCGTCGACCAGCGGCTGCGGCCGTGGTGCCCCGGGTGCGGCGCGTCGCACGTCGACGACGCGCTCTTCCGGCTCGCCTCGCTGCCCGCCGGCTTGCGCCTCGTGCCCAACGGCGACGGCTCGGCCGACTTCGTGGCCGGGCCGCCGCCAGCGCCTGCCGACCGAGTAGGCAACGGCCCAACCGGCCTGGCGGCCGGGCCGCCCCTGACGGAGGTCGACCGGCAGGCGGCCCGCCGCGAGTTGGTGCGTCGGTTTCTCCGCTACGCCGGCCCGACCGACCGCGACGGCCTGGCCGCCTGGCTGGGCCTGTCCCCCGCCGCCGCCCGGCGCTGGTGGGACGGCCTGGCCGACGTGGTTCCCGTCGAGGTCGACGGCCGCCGGCTGTTCCTGCATCCCGACGACGTCGAAGCGGCCCGGGCCGCCCCACGGGCCCACGGCGTCCACCTGCTGCCGCCGCACGATCCGGTGCTGGAGCTCAGCGACCGGCGTCTGCTGGTGCCCGACCCCGCCCACCGCAAGCAGGTCTGGCGAGCGGCGGCCAACCCGGGCGTCGTGCTCGCCGACGGCGCCGTGGCCGGCATCTGGCGGCGGCGCAAAGGCGCGATCACGGTGACACCCTTCGGAAGGGCTCCGGGCCGGCGCACGCTCGTCGAGGCAGCCGGTGAGGAGGTGGTCGTGGCAGAGTCATAGACGTGACCGACCACGTGCATGACGCCTCCTGCGCCGTCGCCCACGGCGACGCGCCGGCACCTCGCGACGAGCCCAGGACGCTGGTCGCCATCTTCGCCTCGCCGATGTCCGCGCAGCTGCTGCGTTACGCGCTGGACCTCGGCTACCGCACCGTGCTCGTCGAGCCGGACCCGACGAAGCTCGGTCCGACGAACGCCGACGGCGCCGTGGCCACGCTCGACGCCGCCGGTCTGGACGCCAACACCGACGTCGTCGTCTGCGACCACCACCGCGACGAGCTCGGCACGCTGCTGCGCGACGCGCTGGCGGCCAAGACCCGCTGGATCGGTCTGATGGGCAACCCCCACCACGAGGGGCCGCACATCAAGGCGCTCCGCGACCTCGGCGTGCCCGACGACGAGATCGCCCGCGTCCACCGACCCATCGGCCTGAACATCGGCTCGCGTACGCCGGCCGAGATCGCGATCGCCACCCTGGCGGGCCTGATCGCGGACCGCAACACCCGCCCGGGCGGCTTCGAGTTCTGACTAGCCACCCCGGGCCGGCGCCGCCGTCGCGCGGACGGCGGCGCCGGTCGCGCACCCTCGGTCAGGCGCGGGTCCAGCGTTGGTTGCTGCCGTTGTGGCAGGTCCAGACGATGACGGGGGTGCCGTTGGCGGTGGCGGCTCCGTTGACGTCGAGGCAGAG
>NZ_JBFAPY010000016.1:0-69537 GCF_040676915.1 Asanoa sp. NPDC049475
CCGGATGCGGACCATGCCGGGCGTACGCGAGGTCGAAGTGGAGCCGATCGGCGACCACTCGCTGGTCCAGGCCTCGGTCGACGAGACGTCTCCTATACGGTCGCTTTCGGATGCGCCGGTGATGCGGCGACCACCCACACGATGCGGCGGTCCTCGTCGGGGCAGTACCAAATCCGTCCACCGGACGTGACCTCGTATTGCCATTGGTCGGAGGTCGCGAACCGGGCTTCCCAGCCACCGGGCTGGCCTGGAGGGGCGACGCGGTCGCCGCGCTTGGCCGGCATCGGTCATTCCTCTGGGCCGGGCACGGGGCCGTGGTCGTCGTCGAGCGGCCGTCCACTCGCGGAGTGTCTGCGCCAGCACCCTCCATTGGCCGAGCTCCGCCGAGATCTGGACGGCTTTGCCGAAGTCGCGAACGAATAGCTGTCGTGGCTTGACTTCATACCCCCCAGGGGTACGCTCGGGTGGTGGGGATACCTCCGGGGGGTAAGGTGGCGGACGTGGTGGAGAACCGGATCGAACTGGTGATCGGGGGCATGACCTGCGCGTCCTGTGCCAGCCGCATCGAGAAGAAGCTCAATCGGCTCACCGGGGTCACGGCGTCCGTCAACTACGCCACCGAGACCGCTACCGTGTCCGCTCCCACGACCGTCTCCGTCGATGACCTGATCGAGACCGTCAAGAAGACCGGTTACACCGCCGAGCCTGCCCCGGCTCCCTTCGAAGACGTCACCACGACCAACGACGACACGCGCGACGAGACCCGGGCGCTCCGCGACAAGGTGCTGGTCTCCGCCCTGCTGGCCGTACCCGTGATCGTCCTCGCCATGGTCCCGGCCTGGCAGTTCACCTACTGGCAGTGGCTCTCACTCACCTTGGCCGCGCCCGTCGTGGTCTGGGGTGGTTCCGCTTTCCACCGGGCCGCCTGGGTCAACCTGCGGCACGGCGCCGCGACGATGGACACGTTGATCTCCATCGGCACGTTGGCCGCGCTCGGGTGGTCGGCGTGGGCCCTGTTCTTCGGCATGGCGGGCGAGCCGGGCATCCGGCACGGCTTCGAGCTCACCCTCCAACGCGGTGCCGGCTCCGACTCGATCTACCTCGAGGTGGCCGCCGGGGTGACCGTGTTCGTGCTGGCCGGGCGCTATTTCGAGGCGCGGGCCAAGCGCCGCGCGGGCGCCGCGCTCAAGGCCCTCGCCGACCTCGGCGCCAAAGAGGTCACCATCCTGAGAGACGGCCGGGAGGTCACCAGGCCGATCGCGGAGCTCCGCAAGGGCGACCGCTTCGTCGTCCGGCCCGGCGAGAAGATCGCCACCGACGGAGTGATCGAAGCGGGGGCCTCGGCGATCGACCAGAGCCTGCTCACCGGCGAGTCCGTCCCGGTGGAGGTGAAACCCGGTGACCCCGTGGCGGGCGGCACGGTCAACGCCGACGGGCGCCTCGTCGTCACCGCCACCAAGGTCGGCGCCGAGACCCAGCTCGCGCACATCGCCCGGCTGGTCGGTCAGGCGCAGAGCGGCAAGGCCGAGGTGCAGCGGCTGGCCGACCGGATCTCCGGGGTGTTCGTCCCGATCGTCCTGGTGCTCGCCGCCGGGACGTTCGGCTACTGGTGGGGCACCGGCGGCGGGCTGGCCGCCGCGTTCACCGCGGGCATCGCCGTGCTGATCATCGCCTGCCCGTGCGCCCTCGGGCTGGCCACGCCGACCGCCCTGCTCGTCGGCACCGGGCGTGGCGCGCAGCGCGGCATCCTGATCAAGGGGCCGGAGGTGCTGGAGTCGACCCGCACCGTCGACACGATCGTCCTCGACAAGACCGGCACCGTGACCACCGGCAAGCTCGCGGTGATCGAGACGGACGGCCCCGAAGAGCTCCTCCGGTACGCCGCCGCGGTCGAAGCCGGCTCCGAGCACCCGATCGGCCGGGCCATCGTCGCCGCCGCCGGGACAACGCTGCCCCCGGTCAGCGACTTCCGCTCGACGCCGGGCCGCGGGGTCCGCGGCATCGTCGAGGGGCACGAGGTGCTGGTGGGCCGGGCCGAGTTCACCGGCACCGACGCCGCCGACGACGAGACCGGCCACACGGTGGTCACCGTCGCGATCGATCAGCGGGTACGCGGGCGCCTCGTGCTGGCCGACGACGTCCGGCCCAGCAGCCGGGGCGCGGTCGCGGAGCTACGCCGGCTCGGCCTGCGGCCCGTGCTGTTGACCGGCGACAACACCAGCGCCGCGCGCGAGGTGGCGAAGAGCGTCGGGATCGACGAGGTGATCGCCGAGGTGCTGCCGGCCGACAAGGTCGACACGGTCAAGCGACTCCAGGACGAGGGCCGCGTGGTCGCGATGGTCGGTGACGGGGTCAACGACGCCGCCGCGCTGGCCCAGGCCGACCTGGGGCTGGCGATGGGCGCGGGCACGGACGTGGCGATCGAGGCCGCCGACCTGACCCTGGTCCGCGACGATCTCACGGCCGCCGCCGACGCGATCCGGCTCTCTCGACGTACGCTGCGGGTCATCAAGGGAAACCTGTTCTGGGCCCTGGCCTACAACGTCGCCGCGCTACCGTTGGCCGCGGCGGGACTACTCAATCCGATGATCGCGGGTGCCGCCATGGCACTCTCGTCGGTGTTCGTGGTATCCAACAGCCTTCGGCTTCGACGCTTCCACTGACCCTGGAGGTCCCGGGTGCTCGACACGCGCCTCTACCACCATCTGGTGACCTGGTTGGGCCAATGGCCCACCAAACAGGCGCTTCAGGTCGTCGGCTTCGAGAAACGGCTGCGTCCGGCCTGGGACGGCGGCATCCGTCCGGCGGTCGGTGTCGGCGCGCCCGAGGGTGTGCTGCTTTCGGTGCCGCCGCAGCGGGTCGAGACCGTCCGCGCGCTGGCCGACCTGCCGATGCCGGACCTTCTCGACAAGCTTCCGGGCGCGGTCGGGTACGACGGCTGGCGCGCCTCCGGCGTCGTCTTCCGCTGGACCACCGCCCCGACACCGCTCCCGGACGCGGGGGAGTGGGTGCCCGTCGACGACCCGGCCGTGCCCCCGTGGCTGCGCCCGTTCGGCGGCGAGGTGCTGATCGCCCGCGACGAGTCGGGCGACTACCTGGCCGGCGTCGGGATCAAGCGGCACGACCAGTACGGCCACGAGCTAGCGGTCGGCACCGAGGCCGCCGCTCGGGGAAAAGGGTTGGCCCGCCGGCTGGTGGCGCAGGCGGCCCGCCGGGTGCTCGACGAGGGCGCCGTGCCGACCTACCTGCACGACCCGGAGAACCTCGCGTCGTCGAAGGTCGCCGCCGCGGCCGGCTTCCCGGACCTGGGCTGGGTCGGCTACGGCGTGTTCGGCCCGGAAGGCCCCTGACCGGATCGCCTTGCCGACGCGGCGTCCCGACCGACCGCTACGGCCGTCCAGCCGCGGAACCACGCGCTGCCGAGGCGGGGTCCCGACCGACTGCTACGGCCGTCCAGCCCTCGGAGCACGCGCTGCAGGCGGCGTCCCGACCGACCGTGGCGGCCGCCCGGCGCGCGCCCTGCCGCCAGCGGCGGCCGATTCACAACCCGCGCGGGTGATCTAGCTGGTCGTCGAGCCGAAGACGTCGTCGCGGACGGCGTCCAGGGCCGTCAGCAGCGCGCCGCGCAGCACCGGCTCCTCGTCGACCTGGGTGACCACCACCTTCGGCGACACCAGGGTGATCGCGGCCACCTCGTGCTGCACCCGCTCGGCCAACGCCGTCCCACCGGCCTGGCCGACCTCACCGGCCAGCACCACCAGCGGCGGGTCCAGCACCACGCACGTGCTGGCCACGCCGAGCGCCAACCGCCGCGCGATCTCGTCGAGCGCCGGCCCGCCCTCGGTGCCGGCCGCGATGGTCGCGCGGATCGCGTCGGCCGCCGTGGCACCCCGGAAGCCGTGCTCGCGGGCCACGGACCGCAGCGCCGCGGCGCCGGCGAGCTGGCCGAACGGCGGCTGGGACCGTCGCGACTGGTCGCGGTTGACCGGGACCCCCGGCACCGGCAGGTAGCCGATCTCGCCCGCCGCCCCGCTGCTGCCGTGGTGGAGCCGGCCACCGAGCACGATCGCGAGGCCGACGCCGACCCCGGCCCAGACCAGCACGAAGTCGTCGACGCCGGCAGCAGCGCCGAACTCGGCCTCCGCGCAGGCCGCCAGGTTGGTGTCGTTCTCGAAGACCACCGGCGTGTGCAGGTCCTCGCGGAGGGCGGCGAGCAGGCCGCGGTGCCAGCGGGGCAGGTTGAACGCGAAGGTGATGTCGCCGGAGCCCGGGTCGACGAGGCCCGGCGTGCCGAGCACGACCCGCCGCACGCTGGCCAGCGGGGCGTGCGCGCTGCTGGCCGCCTGCATGACCGCCTCGTGGACCACGCCGACCGGGTCGTCGGTGTCCTTCGTGGACATCTCGACCTGGCCGACGGTCTTGCCGGTGATGTCGGCGCAGGCCGCCACCACGCGGTCGGCGGAGGCATCGACCCCGACGACGTACGCGCTGCTGGGCCGCACGGCATAGAGCTGCGCGTTGGGGCCGCGGCCACCCGCCTGCTCGCCGACCCGGGTGACCAGGCCGCGCTCCTCGAGCCGCTCGACGAGCTGCGAAGCGGTGACCTTGGACAGGCCGGTGAGCTCGCCGAGCTGGGCGCGGGTGAGCGGGCCACGGGTGAGCAACAGCTCCAGTGCGGCGCGGTCGTTCAGCGCGCGCAACAGGCGCGGGGTACCGGGCAGGCGGGTCGACCCCATGCGACATCCTCTAGCAATAAGGAATCTTTACTAATACATTAGTCGCCTTACGAGTAGGCGTAGCGTACTGGGAAGCGAATGGTGCGACGATCACACGACCCGGCAGCAGCGAGTCACAAGAGGGTGAGTACCGATGGCGATTGATCCCACTCTGCGCCGGTTAGCGCTGCGCACCTTGCTCGCCGCCTTCCCCGGACCGACCCCGCCGCCCTGGGCGCTCGACCTCGCCGCCGACGGGCTGGCCGGCTACACCCTCTTCGGTTTCAACATCGTCGACCGTGATCAGGTCGCCGCCTGCACGGCCGCGCTGCGCGCCGCGAACCCCGCCGTGATCGTGGCGATCGACGAGGAGGGCGGCGACGTCACCCGGCTCGCGCACCGAACCGGCAGCCCGTACCCCGGAAATGCCGCGCTCGGCGCCCTCGACGACGTCGAGGTGACCCGGGCGGTCTACCGGGCGATCGGCGCGGAGCTCGCCGCGGTCGGCGTGACCGTCGACCTCGCGCCGACCGTCGACGTCAACACCGCCGACGACAACCCGATCATCGGCACCCGGTCCTTCGGCGCCGACACCGCGCTGGTCGCCGCGCACACCGCGGCCGCGGTCGAGGGCCTCCAGGAGACCCGGGTCGCCGCCTGTGCCAAGCACTTCCCGGGTCACGGCGCGACCGTCGCGGACTCGCACCTCGAACTGCCCACGGTGGACGTTCCGCTGGCCGTGCTGCGTGAGCGCGATCTGCCGCCGTTCGTGGCAGCGGTGGCGGCCGGCGCGAAAAGCGTGATGACCGCGCACATCCGGGTGCCCGAGCTGACCGGCGACGCGCCGGCCACGTTCAGCCGAGCGGCCCTGCACGACCTGTTGCGCGGCGAGCTCGGCTTCACCGGCGCGCTGATCACCGACGCGCTGGAGATGAAGGGCGCGGCGGTCGTCGCCGGCGGCACCGCGCAGGCCGCACCGCTCGCCCTGGCCGCCGGTGCCGACCTGCTGTGCATCGGTGCCGACATCGACGCGCCGCTGGTCGAGGAGACCGCCGCCGAGATCGTCGCGGCGATCCAGGACGGCCGGCTCGACCCGGCCCGGGTCGAGGAGGCGGCCGAGCGCACGGCTGCCCTGGCCGCGTGGACGGCACCCGCGGCACCCACGGAAAAGGCGGCGGACGACCTGGGCTACGACGCGGCCCGCCGTGCCGTGCGGATCGAGGGTGACCCGCTGGTCGGCGCCGAGCCGCTGGTGATCGAGCTGGCCGCGACCTCGACCATCGCCGAGGGTCGGGTGCCGTGGGGGTTGCGCGGGCACGTCGACGGTGTGGAGCAGATCCGTGCGGTGGCTGCCACGACCGGTGCCGACGAGCTGCTGGCACGGGCCGGCGGCCGGCCGATCGTGGTCGTCGCCCGGCACGCGCACCGGCTCGCCAACGCGACGGAGCTGATCGAGGCGCTGGCCGCCCGCCACCCCGTCACCGTGGTCGAGATGGGCTGGCCGTCGAGCTGGCGACCGGCGGGGGTACGGGCCTTCGTGACCACCTTCGGTGCGAGCCACGCCAACGGGCGGGCGGCCGCGGCGGTGCTCGGACTGCGCTGATTGAACGCGTTCAACTCTCGCGTACGATGAGTCGCACCTGGAAGTTGAACGTGTTCGACACGGCGGAGTCGAGTCGGTACGGTGAGAAAAATGACCGACCGATCCGTTCCGCCGCCCGCCGACGCCGGCGGTGCCGCCGAGCAAACGGGGGTCGGTGGCGCCGCCGGCGCCGAGTCAGCAACCGCCGCGGGCGCCGAGCCCGTGACCGCCCGCGGTGAGCAGACGCGCAAGCTCATCCTGGACACGGCGATGCGGCTGTTCCGTGAGCGCGGCTACGCCCAGACCACGATGCGCGCGGTCGCCAAGGAGGCCGGGGTCGCGGTCGGCAACGCCTACTACTACTTCGGCTCCAAGGAACACCTGATCCAGGAGTTCTACGCGGAGACGTCGGTCGAGCACCGCAGTCGGGCCACACGTGTGCTGGCCACCGAGACCGACTTCGCCGAGCGGCTGCGCGGCGTGCTGCACGCCGGCATCGACACCATGACGCCGTCCCACGAGTTCGCCGCCACGTTCTTCAAGACCGCGGCCGAGCCGACCTCGCCGTTGAGCCCGTTCTCATCCGAGTCGTCGCCGACCCGGGAGGCGTCCATCGCCCTGTTCCGCGAGGCGCTGACGGGCTCCACGGCCAAAGTGGACCCCGAGCTGCGCGACGAGCTGCCGGAGCTGCTCTGGCTGGCGTACATGGGCGTCATCCTCTACTGGGTCTACGACCGTTCCACCGATCAGACGAAAACCCGCGCGCTGATCAACGGCGTGGTGCCGCTGATCGACCGCCTCGTCGGGCTCTCCCGCCTGCGGGTTCTGCGCCCGGTGACCCGGGACGTGCTCGGGCTGATCCGCACGCTGCGTCAGTAAATGCTTTGCTGAGCGTGGCGGTCGCGGCCGACCATCGAGAGCATGGACGTATTGACGGTCACCGCGCTGCGTAAGCGGTTCGGCTCCGTCGCGGCCGTCGACGGGGTCAGCTTCACCGTCGCCGCGGGCGAGGTCGTCGGCCTGCTCGGGCCCAACGGCGCGGGCAAGACCACCACCCTGCACATGGTGCTCGGCCTGACCATGCCCGACTCGGGCACGGTCGAGATGTTCGGGCACGACATGGCCCGCGACCGGTCACGGGCGTTGGCGCGGGCCAACTTCGCGGCGAGCTACCTGCACCTGCCCGCCGTGCTGCGGGTCGGCGAGATCCTCAGTGTCTACGCGCACCTCTACGGGCTGCGCCGGCCGGCCGCGCGGGTGGCCGAGATGCTGGAGATGCTCGACCTCGGTCCGCTGCGGCGGCAGCAGTTCTCGCGGCTGTCCTCCGGCCAGCAGACGCGCGTGCTGTTGGCCAAGGCGCTGCTCAACGACCCCGGGCTGCTGGTGCTCGACGAGCCGACGGCCAACCTCGACCCCGACGCCGCCGACCGGATCCGGGGTCTGCTGGTCGAGCAGGCCGCGACCTCCGGGCGGGCCATGCTGATCACCTCGCACAACATGCGTGAGGTCGAGCGGATGTGCGACCGCGTGCACTTCGTGTCGGGCGGCCGCATCGTGGCCACCGGCAGCGCGGTCGAGCTGGCCGGGGCTTACGGCGTCGACGATCTGGAAGCGGTGTTCCTGCGAGTGGCCCGGGGAGGTGCGCCATCGTCTACGACGTGACCAGCGGCGCCGCCCGCCGCAGCCGGGTGCTCGGCATCGTGAGGCGTGACTTCTACGCCCTGCGCGGCAACGGGGGCCGCCTGCTGGAGATCTTCTTCTGGCCGGTGCTGGAGCTGGTGATCTGGGGTTTCGTCTCGGTGTTCCTGCGCGCCAACAACGTGCCGATCGCGGTCTCGATGCTGCTCGGCGCCGTGCTGCTGTGGCAGTTGGTCGGCCGCGCGCAGGGCGAGCTCGCCGCGATGTTCCTGCACGACGTGTGGAGCCGCAACCTGCTCAACGTGTTCGTCAGTCCGATGTCGCTGGCCGAGTTCCTGACCGGCCACGTCATCTTCGGGGCGGGCCTGATCGCCGTCAGCACCGCCGTCATGTCCGGCCTGGCCCTGCTGCTCTACGGCTTCGGCGTCGCGACGATCGGGCCGGCGCTCGTGCCGTTCGCGACCCTGCTCGTCGTGATGGGCTGGGGGTTGGGCATCGTCTCGATCGCGGTGGTGATCCGGTTCGGCGAGAGCACGCAGTCGGTCGCCTGGGTGCTCTCGGCCGCCTTCCAGCCGTTCGCGGCGGTGTTCTACCCGGTGGCGGTGCTGCCACCGGTGGCGGAGGCGATCGCGCACGCCGTCCCGGCCAGCTACGTCTTCGAGGGCCTGCGCGGCGTGCTCGACGGCCACGGCATCGACTGGTCCGGCGTCGCAATGGCCGCGCTGCTCGACCTGCTCCTCGTCGCGGGCGCGTTGGCCTTCGTGGCACACGCGCTGCGGCACGCCCGCCGCACCGGCCGCCTCTCCAAGTTCGGCGAATAGGCCGTCAGGCGGCCGGCAGCGCGAGCAGGGCGACGCCGACGGCCACGGCGACGCTGGCCGCGACGCGTAACCGGCCCATCGGCTCTTTGAAGGCGATCATGCCGATCACGGCCGCGACCACCACGCTGCTCTCGCGGAGCGCGGCCACCGCGGCGAGCGCGCCCTGGGTCTGTGCCCACAGCACCAGGCCGTACGCCGCGGTGGCCATGACGGTGACGGCGGCCGACGCCAGCCAGGCGCGGCCGCCGGCCGAGAGGATCGGGGTCGCGACCCGTTTGCGCAGGGCCGCCGCGATCAGCGCCGTCACCGCGAACTCCAGGCCGCACAGCCACAGGGTGTAGCCGGCCGCGCCCTCGCTGCGGCGCACCCCGACGCCGTCGACCAGGGTGTACGTGGCGATCGTCAGGCCGGTGAAGACCGCGGCGAGCACCGCCGGGCGGTTGGCCCGCACCTTCCGCCAGGGTGTCAGCCCGAGCACACCGATCGCGGCGGCGATCACCAGCACGCCGATCGCCGGCAGCGGGGCGAGTGGCTCGTGCAGCACCAGCGCCGCGAACACCGCCACCACCACCGGACCGAGACCGCGGGCCAGCGGGTACGTCTGGTTGAAGTCACCGAGCCGGTAGGCGGCGAGCAGGCCGAGGTTGTAGAAGACGTGGATCACCACCGAGGCGATCAGGAAACCCCACGAGGCCCGGGCCGGCAGGTCGACGAACCACACCGCGACCAGGCTGGCCGCCGCGCCGACCAGGCTCGAGCGGGCCATGATGCCGATCTGGTCGCCGCTGCCCTTGACCAACGCGTTCCAGGTCGCGTGCAGCACGGCGGCGGCCAGCACCGCGACCACCGCCGCGGGACCGGCCCACGGACTCATATGGTGTTCGCCGCCGCCACCCGGGCGGGATCCGGGTCGGCCCAGCTCCAGTTGGGGTGCGCCCGGTTGGTGAGCAGCACGAAGACGAGCCGCCGGTCCGGGTTGACGACCAGCGAGGTGCCGGTGAAGCCGGTGTGTCCGAACGTGCGCGGCCCGGCCAGCCTGCCCATGAACCACGGCTGGTTGAGCACCACGCCCAGGCCGTGGTCAGCGGTGCGCTGCGGCCGCTCGGGGTCGATCGCGGGCTTGCCCTTGTTCGCGTTGGTCAGCATCCGCTTGACGACCGCCGCGGAGAGAATCCGTTCGCCCTTGTACGTGCCCCCGTTGAGCAGCAGCTCACCGATGACCGCGACGTCCGCGGCGGTGCTGAACACGCCCGCGGAACCCGCGACTCCGCCCATGATGTTGGCGACGTCGTCGTGCACCGTGCCGCGCAGCAGCCCGCGGGAGGTGCGGGCGTCGGTGGCCGCCAGGCGCTTGGCCTGGGCGTCCTTGCTCAGCCAGGTCAGGGGCTTGAAACCCGTGTCACGCAGGCCGAGCGGGCCGGTCAGGTCGTTCTTCAGCACGACGTCGAGGCGCTGGCCGGTGATCTCCTCGACGAGCATCGCGGCGACCATCAGGCCGACGCTGGAATAGCGGAAGGTGTTGCCCGGCACAGCGCCCTTGACCAACGGCGTCTCCAGCACCGCTTCGCGTCGATCGGCGTCGGAGGACAGCCCGGTGACCTTGGCCCCTACGGGCAGACCGCTGGTGTGGGTCAGCAGCATCTGGACCGTCACCGCGCCCTTGCCCGTGCCGGTGAACCCGTCCAGGTAGGACGCGACCGGTGCCGCGAGGTCGACGGTGCCACGGTCGACCTGCCGCAGCAGCAGGATCGAGGTGTAGATCTTCGTGAGGGAGGCGAGGTCGAAGATCGAGTCGGTGCGCATCGCGACCCGCTGAGCTTTCGGCAGCTCCACCGGGCCGGCGCTGTAACGCAGCGCATCACCCACGGCGACCTGGCTGATCACCTTGCCGGCGACGGTGAGGTGCGCGACCGCACCGGCGTACGTCGGATGGTTCGGATTCTCGCGGGTCGGCGCGAGGTAGCGGCGCAGCGTCTCGGCCATCTTGGCGGGCGGCTGCTGCTTGACGACCGCGGACCCGGCGGGCCTGGGCGTGGGCAAAGTGGGCCGGCCGGCGCCGGCTCCGGTGCCGGAGGGCTCAGCCTGGCCGGGAAGCCAGCGAGACCCCGCCGGATCGGCGCAAGCACTGGTCGCCGCACCCACCGCGGCGGCCAGACCGCCGGTCAACAACACACGCCGTGAGACAGACACGGCGCCGATCGTCACATGCGAACCGGCTGTGGGGCTACCCCGTCAGGTCTCGGCGGCGGTCGGCCACGTGCCGAAGAAGCGCAGCGCACGGTCGTTGCCGACGAGACGGGCCGGTGCGGCGAGCGCCTCCAGCCACGAAGGAGCCAGCACGCCGCGCGTCAGGCTGGCGTTGGCGACGGCGGTCGCGCGCAGTGCGGAGAAGGCCGCCACCGACGCGGTGCGCCAGGCGGGACGCGCGGCATGTCCGGTCTCCGGGTCGACGATCTGTTGCAGCAGTTCCTCGGCGGTGTCCCAGTGCCGGTGATGGCTGCTCGCGGTGGACACGGCCGCGCCGCCGGGCAGCGACACCCGGGCGGCCGGATCGACCGGGCCGTCGCGCACCAGCAAGGGCCAGCCGGCCCGCGGTGCCGGACCCGCGGTCGCGACGTCGCCGCCGACGGACACCAGCACACCGGTGTCGAGGCTCGCGGCGACCAGCGCGGCGCAGCGGTCGACCGCACGCGCCCGCATCGTGTCGGACAGGTCGAGCGTGACGCCCTCCGGGATCGTCAGCCGCCGGTCCTCGAGGCGCACCTCTTGCCAGGTCGGCGGGCGATAGACGGCCAGCTGACCGACCTGGACGTGCCGGGTCGTGCCGGTGGTCACCGACGCGCCGAAGTCCGGGTCGTAGCCGAGGCTGCCGAGCATCGCGCCGACGGTCGGGTCGACGTCGCCGTCGGTCTCCCGGGCGGCGGACAGGGCCACCGCGACGAGCTCGGCCAGCAGCGGGCTGACCTCGCTGCCGTCGCCGGCCGAGGCGAGCTCCGAGTCGGGCCGCATCCGGCTGGCGGCCACGTCGATCGCGTCGAGCTCGCCGCCGACCAGCTCGGCCGCGCGATCGAGCTTGCCGGCGTCGGTCACGGAAACCCGGACGGGCTCGTCCCAGAGTGTCCACTCCGCACTGTCCAGGGTGGACGGATCAGCGCCGGCCACCGACAGCATCGGCCACTGGGTGAACGCGGGCGGTGGTGGCGGTGCGGCCTCCGGCGGCGCGGCCCCGGGCGGGGGGCCCTGCCCGGAACCGCGCGCGGACCCCGACGCGGGCACCTGGCGCCGGCCGGAGTTTCCAAAGACACTGGCCACAAGGGCCACCAGAAGCACTCGTGTCAACACCATCGCTGCCCCCCGCGTGACGGATCTCTCAGGCTTAGCGCGGCTTCCTGTGCGTTGCCTGAGAGCCCGTGACGGGTGGGGACCTATGCGGCGCGTGCGGTGTAGCGGCCGAAGTTCCGCGTGACCACGAGCGGCTGCCCGAAGGTGTTCGAGAGGTGCTCCGCCGTGATTGTCTGCTCGACCGGGCCCTGCGCGACGATCGCGCCCTCCCGCAACAGCATGGCGTGGGTGAAACCGGGCGGAATCTCCTCGACGTGGTGAGTGACCAGCACGAGGGCCGGCGCGGCCGGGTCGTCGGCGAGGGCGGTGAGGCGCTTGAGCAGGTCTTCGCGGCCGCCCAGGTCGAGGCCGGCGGCGGGCTCGTCGAGCAGCAGCAGCTCCGGGTCGGTCATCAGCGCCCGGGCGATCTGTACCCGCTTGCGCTCACCTTCCGAGAGGGTGCCGTACGTCCGGTCGGCCAGCGCGGCGACACCGAGCTGGTCGAGCAGGCCGCGGGCGCGAGCCTCGTCCAGCGGGTCGTACTGCTCGCGCCAGCGACCGACCACCGACCAGGCCGCGGTGACCACCACGTCGAGCACCCGCTCCTCGCCCGGCACCCGCTCGGCGAGCTTGGCGGTGGTGATGCCGATCCGGGTGCGCAGCTCCCAGACGTCGGTGCGACCGATCTTCTCGCCTAGCACGACCGCGCTGCCGGTGGTCGGGTGCAGCTGGCCGGCGGCGATCGACAGCAGAGTGGTCTTGCCGGCGCCGTTGGGGCCGAGCACCACCCAGCGCTCGTCCGGATAGACGGTCCAGGCGACGTCGCGCAGCAGCTGGTTGCGGTTGCGCGTGACGCCGATCCCGTCGAAGGCGAGCACCGCGTCGTCGATCATGTTGGTCGGCACGCGGTCATCCAATCACGCAGCCGACCGGGCGGCAGGTGCGCCCCGCGGCCCGGCGACCGGGAGCACATGCTCACCCACCCAACAGGGCTTCGGCGGCCAGCGTCAGGTGCGCCACCGAGAGGTCCGCGTCGCGGGGCGGCACGAACACGACGGCGTCGGCGCCGGCCGCCGCCAGCCGGGAGACGGCGTTGCCGCAACTGTCGGCGTTACCGACAACCGCGTACCGGTCGACGATCTCGTCGGGCAGCGCCGCGGCGAGGGCCTCGAGGTCACCCTTCGCGTCGGCGACCAGCCGGGCCAGCACCTCGGCGTCGGCCGGGTCCGAGGGCTGCACCGGCGAGCTGAACTGCGATGCGAGCTCGGAGCGGGCGCTTCTCGCCGCGTCGTCGAAGTCGAGATGGGCGTAGACGGTGACGCGGTGCGGGTCGGTGCGACCCGCCTCGGCCCGGCCCTCGTCTATCCGCTGCCGAGCCCAGGCGATGTAGGCCGGCGCCGCGCCCTCGGCCAGGATCGTGCCGTCGGCGACACGCCCGGCCAGCCGCAGGGACTTCTCGTTGCGTACGCCGGCGGACAGCAGTGGGGGCTCGGCCGGCGGGAACGCCAGCTTCACCCCGTCGAGGTCGACGTGGCGCCCGTGCGTGGTGACCGTCTCGCCGTGCAACAGGGCACGGACGGCGGCGATGGTCTCCTCGAGCACGGCCAGTGGCGACGGGTGGTGCGCGCCGACCTGACGGACCCAGGCGGGCACCCCGTGCCCGAAGCCCGGCAGGATCCGGCCCGGGAACAGCCGGCTCAGGTTGGACAGCTCCATCGCGGCGAGTGCGGGGTTGCGGAACGCCGCGGGCAGGATGCCGATGCCGATCTTCAGCGACTCGGTGCTCGCCGCGGCCACCGCGGCCGCCGACACCGCGCCGGTGAAGAAGCAGTCCTCGACCACCCACAGCTCGTCGTAGCCGAGGCGCTCGGCGAGCTGTGCGTACGCGGGAAGGTTCTCCGGCGGGCTTTCGCAGCGGAACATGACCCCGATCGGTGGATTGTCCATGGGGAGCAGCCTGCCAGATGCCCCCTACACTCGCCGACTATGGATCAGGCCCGGGTAGTGGTCGTGGGAAGCACCAACATGGATCTGGTCGCCAAGGCGAAGGTGCTGCCGCGTCCGGGCGAAACCGTGCTGGGCGGCGAGTTCGTGACGGTGCCCGGGGGCAAGGGCGCCAACCAGGCGATCGCGGCGGTACGCGCGGGCGCGGCGACGACGCTGCTGGGAGCGATCGGCTCGGACGCGTTCGGCGTGACCCTCAAGGCCCGGATCGACGCGGCCGGTGTGGACACCGGACTGTTGCGGGTCGTCTACGGCGCGTCCGGGGTCGCCCTCATCACCGTCGACGGTGCCGGTGAGAACACCATCGTGGTCTCGCCCGGCGCGAACGGCAGCTTCACCGACCTCGACGAGCGCGAGCGGGCGGCGATCACCGGGGCCGACGTGCTGGTCGCGCAGCTGGAGATTCCGGTGGAGACGGTCACCGCGGCAGCACTCACCGCCCGCGCCGGCGGCACGCGGGTCGTGCTCAACGCGGCGCCGGCCCGGTCGCTGCCGGCCGAGCTGCTCGACGCGGTGGACCTGCTCGTGGTCAACGAGACCGAGGCGGTCGCGATCAGCGGGGAGAGCCGGCCCGAGCCGCTGCTCCAGTCGGTGCCGCGGGTGGTGCTGACCTTGGGCGCGCAGGGTGCCTGGTACGTCGACCGGGAGGGTGCCTCGGTCCAGGTCCCCGGCGTACGGGTGGACACGGTCGACTCGACGGCGGCCGGCGACGCGTTCACCGGGGCGCTGGCGGTGGCCTGGGCCGAAGGGCGCGAGCTGGTCGAGGCGGTGGGCTGGGCCTGTGCGGCCGGCGCCGCCTGCGCCCGCAAGCTGGGTGCCTCGACCGCGCTGCCGACCCGGGCCGAGATCGACGAGCTCTGGACGGTCAGTCGAGGTCCTGGCCGCGCTTCGTGAGCATGCGCAGGCCGGGGATGCCCTTGACGGCGAGCCGCAGCTCGCGGGTGACGGCCAGCAACTCGTGGATGTCAGGACCGACCCGGTCGAGCGTGGCCAGGATCGGCAGGATGTCCTCGTCCATGTGCTTCGTGAACCTGGGCAGCTCGTCGATCAGCTTGATCGCCGCGTCGACCTCTTCGTCGGACAGTTGCTCGACGAACCGGTGCGCCATCGGCGCGCCTCGGCGCAGCGTGGGTGCGTAGACACCGAGCAGCTCGTCGGCCGTACCCGCGGTGATCTCGGCCTTGTCGACCAGGCCGTTGGCCTTGACCGCGACCGTCTCCGCCTCGCCGATCACGGACTGGGCGTCGGCGACCGCGGTGCCGGCGGCCGTGGTCAGCCGCTGGGTCTCCTCGACGAGGATCGCCGCGGCGGTGACCACCCGGGCCACCTGCTCGACCTGGGCGGTCGCGGCGGCGCTGACCGCGCGGGTGCGGTCGAGCACCGCCTCCGCATCGGTGACCGCCGCGTCGACGCCGTCGATCAGCACGCCGGCCCGGTCGGCCAGGGCGTCGAGCCGGTCGAGGAACGCCTCGGCGCGGTCGGCGATCCCGCCCACCCGCTTGACCAGCGCCTCGATGTCGTCGATGACGCGCAGGGCGCGGGCGGGCACGCTGACGGCCGAACGGGTCAGGCCGATGAGGTCACCCGGAGTCGGGATGGGCAAAGCCATGCCGACCATTCTTACCTGCCGGGGCCACCCCGGCAGGTCAGGCCAGGTTCGACGAGCGGGGGTACGCGTCGGCCGGGTCGGTGAGCACGTTGACCAGGTAAGGCACGCCGGCCGAGAAGGCCCGCTCCAGCGCCTCGCCGAGGTCGGCCGCCTTGCTGACCGTCTCGCCGGCGCCGCCCATCGCCCGGACCACGTCGTCGTAGCGCAGGCCGGGCTGGAGGTCGGCGGCCACGTCGTAGCCGTACATCGCCTGCATGGGGTGCTTTTCGAGGCCCCAGATGCCGTTGTTGCCGACCACGATCACGACCGGCAGCTGCTGGCGGACCAGCGACTCGACGTCCATCAGGGAGAAGCCGGCGGCGCCGTCGCCCATCAGCACGCAGATCTGCCGGTCGGGGTAGGTGACGCGGGCGCCCATCGCGTAGCCCATGCCGGTGCCGAGGCAGCCGTAGGGTCCCGGGTCGAGCCAGCTGCCCGGCACCGAGGGCTCCAGATAGCGGCCGGCGTACGAGACGAAGTCACCGCCGTCGCCGATGGTCACCGCGTCGGGGGCGAGCACGCGGCGCAGTTCGCCGTACACCCGGGCGGGCTTGATCGGGTCGGTGTCGGCGGCCATCTCCTGCGCGTCGCGGGCCTTGCCGGCGTCCTCGGCGGTGCGCAGGCTGGCGATCCAGTCCTCGTGGTCGGCGCGGACGCCGGTGTAGTCGGCCAGCGCCGACAGGATCAGCCGCAGGTCACCGGCGGGGGAGACGACCGGCTGCACGTGCGTGGCACGCTGGCCCGGCGCGTCGACGATGTGCACGACCTGGGCGGCGCCGAAGTCGCCGAAGCTGAGCCGGAAGTCGAGCGGGGTGCCGATCACCACGACCACGTCGGCGCCCCGCAGCGCGGCGCGGCGGGCCTTGGCGAAGGCGAGCGGGTGGGTCGGCGGCAGGGCACCACGGCCCATGCCGTTGGCGATCACGGGTACGCGCAGCGTCTCGGCCGCCTCGCGCAGCGCCGCGATCGCGTCGGAGGCGTACACGTCGGAGCCCGCGATGATCACCGGGTGTTGCGCCTCGGCGATGAGCTGGGCGGCGCGGGCCACGTCTTCGGGGTCCGGCTCGATCACGGGGACGTCGGGTGCCGTGGGCGCGTCGGCCTCGTCGTGCGAGAAGACGATCTCCAGCGGGAGGTCGAGGAAGACCGGGCCGCGGTGCGGGGTCAGCGCGGCGGTCAGGGCGGCGCGGACCGCACCGGGAATCTCGCCGGTCGCGAACACCGTCGACGCGTGCTTGGTGACGGGAGCGACCAGCGGCACGTGGTCGAGCTCCTGGAGGCTGCCGGATCCCCAGCGCATCGCCGGTGCCCGGCCGCCGATCACCATCACCGGCGACGCGTTGAAGTAGGCGCTGGTCAGTCCCGAGATGCCGTTGGTGACACCGGGTCCGGCCGTCAGCACCGCGAGGCCCGGACGGCGACGTAGCTTGGCCACGGCCTCGGCGGCGAACACCGCGGACTGCTCGTGGCGCACGTCGTAGAGCGGGAAGCCGGTCTTGTGCGCCGCGTCGTAGAGCGGGAAGACGTGGCCGCCCGACAGCGTGAACATCTCCTCGACGCCCGCCGCGCGCAACGCCGCGAGGGCGAGTTCGCCGCCGTGACCCTCGATCCGCTCGCTCATCGCCACTCCCGTCGTCGGTTCGCTGCGAGCACCTTACTAGCCGGTAGGCAGCAAACGTGAAGACGACTCACCTAAGCTCGTTGAGCCAGCGCCGGACGGCTTCGATGATGTCCGCGTAGGAGTCTCCCGTGGCGTAGTGGAACGCCACCACGGCCGCGGCCACCGGGGTCGCCACCAGCAGGGCGAACATCAGCAGCCCGCGCAGGAACCGGCTGAACCCGCCGCGGCGCCGTTGCTTCGGGCGGGCCGGCGCCGGCCGGGGCTCGTCCCAGACCGGCTTGCGGTCGTCACGGCGCGCGGGTTGTGGCTCCGGATAGACGCGGGGCTCGTCATGGCCGGACAGCGCGCGCAGGTCTGCGACCAGCGCCGGCTCGGCGAGGGTGTCGCGGCCGAAGCGGCTCGGGCGGTTCGCGCTCTTCGGTGCCTTCACCGGCACCGCGGCGCGACCCGGCGGGAAGGCCGGTGCGGGCGGCAACGTGGCAGCGGCGGGCTCGGGTCGGGAAGAGCTGCCGTTGCGGGCCGGCGAGACGGGCGCGCTGGCGACCACCGAGGACGCCGGAGGCGTCGAGACAGGCTTCGCGGCGGCTTTCGTGGTGGGGGTGGTGCTCGGCTCGGTGGCATTGGCCGGCTTGTCCGGTGCGGCGGGGTCGCGGTGCGAGATCGGGGCGACCACTTCGAGCGCGCCGTTCGCCGGCTCGACGATCCTCGGGAACTCGCCGGTCACCGGCACCGAAGCGGGCGCGCTGGCCAGCACCGCGGTGGCCGCCAGCACGGCGCCTTCGGCGACCACGAGCTCGGGCTGCTCGATCACCACCGGCGGCTCGCCCAGCTCGCGGTGGAGCATCGTGGCCAGCAACGGGATCCGGCTCGAGCCACCGACCAGGAAGACACCGGCGCGGTTGCCCTCCGGCAGCGCCGCGGCCTTGATCACGGCCTTGGTCACCTGCACGGTCTGGGCCAGGATCGGCGTCGCGACCTTCTCGAGCTCGGTGCGGGTCAGGTGGGCCTCGACGTCACAGATCGGGATCACCAGGTCGGCCGAGGGTGAGCGGGACAGCCGCTCCTTGGCGACGCGCACGTCGTCCCAGAGCTGCCGCTTCGCACGCCGGTCCTCGACGGTCATGGGGGAGCGCAGCCGCTCCCAGGCCTCGGGGTGCGCCGGCGCGTAGGTCTCGGCCAGGTGGTCGACGAGCGCCGCGTCGACGTCCAGGCCGCCCAGGTCGCCGCGACCGTCGACCGCGAGCACCTCGAAGCCCGTCGCGCGGCGGACCACCACGCTCGCGTCGAACGTGCCGGCGCCGAAGTCGTGCACCACCACCGCCGAGCCGATCGGCACGTCGCGGCCGAGCACCTCGGCGAAGTAGGTGGCCGCGGCCACCGGCTCGGCGACCAGCCGGCCCTCGCCCAGGCCGGCCTCGGCGGCCGCGGTGGAGAGCAGCGCCCGCCGGGTGGCACCCCAGGTGGCCGGGCAGGTCAGGGTCAGGGTGGGTGGGGTGTCGGCGGTGACCTCGCCGGTGGTGAGGTCGCCGACGGTGCGGCGCCACTCCTCGGCGAGCCGGGCGAGCACGGCGGTGACCAGCTCTTCCACCGGGATGTCGCGCTCGCCGAGGAGCACGCTGCCGTCGTCGACGCGGCGCTTCGGGTTGGGCTCGAACCGGGCGGGGTCGAGCCGCGCGCTGTGCACCGCGTCGCGGCCGGCCACCAACGGCACGTCGCCCGGTGGGGCATAGACCGCGGACGGCAGCAGGGGAGACCCGTCGACGAGCAGCGGGCGTGCGCGACCGTCGGGCCAGCGCACCACGGCCACGGTGTGCGAGGTCCCGAAATCGACCCCAAGCGCGGCCCCCGGCGACATGCGGTGAGCCTACCGGGAATGTGCCCGTTCCCGACCGTGACGGATCGGTAACGGACGGTCAGCGACCGGTGAAGTCGGGCTTGCGCTTCTCGACGAACGCGGCCATGCCCTCGCTGCGGTCGTCCGTGGCGAACAGGGCCGCGAAGAGCTGGCTCTCCCAGGCGAGACCCGAGTTCAGGTCCATGTCCAGCCCGCCGTCGATGGCCGCCTTGGCCGCGCGAATCGCCTGGGCCGGGCCGTTGGCGTACGGGCGGACCAGCGAGATCGCCTCCGCGTAGACGTCGGCGGCGGGCACCACGCGGTCGGCGAGCCCGATCCGCAGCGCCTCCTCCGCGTCGACCATGCGGCCCGACAGCACGATGTCCTTGGCCCGCGCCGGGCCGACCAGGCGGGCGAGCCGCTGGGTGCCACCCGCGCCGGGGATGATGCCGAGCTTGATCTCGGGCTGGCCGAGCTTCGCGTCGTCGGCCACCACTCGCCAGTCGCAGGCCAGGGCGAGCTCGCAGCCGCCGCCGAGGGCGTACCCGGTGATGGCCGCGACCACCGGCTTCGGGATCCGGGCGACCGCGCCGAGCGCCGCGGACAGGTTCGCCGCCCGCGCCGCCATGTCCACGTACGACATCGTCTGCATTTCCTTGATGTCGGCGCCCGCGGCGAAGACCTTCTCGCCGCCGTAGACGACGACCGCGCGGACACTGTCGTCCGCCGTGGCCTCGACGGCCGCGGCCCGGATCTCCTCTTGCACCTGGGTGTTGAGCGCGTTCATCGGCGGCCGCTCGAGCCGGATCGTGCCGATTCCGTCGTGCTTCTCCAACCGGACAAGCTCGCCCACGTCACACCTCCATGTGCTTATCGCGTTCGAGACACATTACGGGGTCGCCGACTGGGTAACTTGGATGCGGGTCCTATCAGGTGGCGGTGATGATCACTTACTACAACGACCGCGCGGTGCAGGTCACGTCCCAGGCGATCCGGGTCGCCGACCGCAGCTACCCGCTGGCCACGCTGTCGCGGGTCTGGCACCGGCGCGGTGAGCGCTCCTGGGGCACCGTCGCGGGTCGGGGCGCGATCGGCGTGGCACTGATCGTGCCGCTGGTGGCCGCGGGGCTGGGCATCGCGCTGGCGCTGCGGCTGCACACCACGATGGCGACGACGGTGCTGATCGTCGGCTGTTCGGTGCTGGTCGGCCTGGCCGCCGCGCCACTGGCCGACTTCCTGCTCGGCCGCCTCGACCTGTCCTATTCGAAGGGTGCCCGCGCACTGGAGATCTGGGCCGAGGTCGGCGGGCGACCCACGCTGCTGGTCCGCACGGCCGACGCGCTGACGTTCGGCCAGATCTACCGAGCGCTGCAACGGGCGCTCGAGGCTGCCCCGAGGTATTGACGGCGGCAGCTTTCCTGAAGTGGTGACCGTCTATTACCGCGACCAGCACGTCCAGGTGACGTCCGAAGCGGTGCGGGTCGACGGGGTCAGCTA
Source organism: Asanoa sp. NPDC049475 (assembly GCF_040676915.1). Lineage (NCBI taxonomy): Bacteria > Bacillati > Actinomycetota > Actinomycetes > Micromonosporales > Micromonosporaceae > Asanoa > Asanoa sp. NPDC049475. The sequence goes on from NZ_JBFAPY010000016.1 coordinate 20,682, forward strand.
TCCGGTGACGGCGCTGGAACTCGTCTGGCACCACCGCGGCAGTGGCACGACCCGCACCCGGTCCCGACGCCTGGGCCGGGGCGTGCTCATCCTGATCATCTCGATCCTGCCGCTGGCAGCGATCGTCTGTGCCGTCTCGCTGGTCTATTCGGCGAGCGACCGAGCGGCCTGGGGATTGGCCGCCGGCGTGCTCGGGGTGGGCGTGATCGGCGCCCTGGCCCTGGCGCCGCTGGCCGAGGTGCCGCTGGGCTGGCTGGACCGCTCCTACGACCGAGGCAACGCGGTCAACGAGCTATGGGTCCGCTACGCGGGCGAGGACCGCCTACTCCTACGCACCTCGGACGCACTGCGTTTCGGCCAGATCTACCGCGCCGTGCAACGAGCGGTGGAGCGACACGGCTAGACGCGGCCAGGGCGGGTTGAGCCGGCCGGTTGTGGCGGGGTGTGTCGTGACTCGGGTGATTGCTGGCAGCGTGGGTCGTGATCGGGTGTGGCTGGTCTGGTCTCGGACGGGTGTGGGTCGTGATCGGGTGTGGCTGGTCTGGTCGTCGGACGGTGTGTCGACCAGATCTGGTGCACACGATCAAGGTTTCGGGTCTGGGTCTTCCAGATGGCTCTCACACGATCACGGCGCACCGCTTACGGCCCACGGCCCACTGCCGACAGGCCGCGGCAGGCCTTCAACAAGGGGCCGTCAGGACTCACTCGTCTAGGCCGTGCCGTGCCGATTCACGCAGCCCGCGCCGGACCACGTGGCGTCGTGCGGCGGGTTCTACGTCGGTGTTGGTAGGGCCAACGTTCGCGAGCTGAGAGGGCGCTTCGGGATAGGCGGCGCTGACGTCGAGTCGGCCCGAGGTGACCGGCTGGAGCGGCGCTGCGGAGCTGGGCGCTGCCGTTAGGTCGGAAGCGATGGCGCTCAAGGTTGTCCGCGCAGCGGTGGATCGGCCTACGGCGGCCGGTTGGAGGCGGCGCTGCGGGATGTTCAGCGTTGGCGCCGCGTCGGGATGTGTCCCGTTGATTGGGGCGCATCGGCTGTTCGGCTCTGACGCCGTTTCGGCTGCGAAGGCCCACGAACGGCGGAGCGGGGACTGTGCGGCCTTAGTTCGCGAGGCGGTCCTGGACTGTCACCAGCTTGGGGGAGGAGAGGTCGGCGTAGAGGTTGCGTGCCTTGAGCCACATCTCCGTGCCCGCGTCGACGTCTCCCCACGCGACCAGCACGTCGCCCAGGAGCAGGAGGGCGTCCGCGATGCCTGGGCGGTGGCCGGTCTCCCGGAGGATGAGCAACGCGCTGCGGACGTCGCGGATCGCCGCCGGTGGGCGGCCCAGGTCGTGCGCGCAGCCGGCCAACACCCACAGCGCCCGGCCTTCGAGGATGCGGTAGCCGGCCGCTCGGGCCTGGTCGAGCGCCGCCTCGGCGAGCTCCTCGGCGGCCTCCGGCCGGCCCTGCTGGCGGCGCAAATCGGCCAGGGTGAGCCGTGCGCTGATCTCGGTGTGGGGGTACGCCGCCTGGCGGGAGAGCCGGATCGCCTCGCCGAGGGCCTCCGTGGCCAGGCCGATCTCGCCGTTGCCGTAGTGGGCTACGCCGAGCGCCTTGTGTCCGTCGGCGAGCAGCCGGGGTCGTTCGGTCTCGACACCGATCTCGACCGCGCGCCGGGCCGTGCGCAGCGCGTCAGCTCCCTCGCCGCAGGCCGCGTGCACCTGGGCGATCGCGCAGAGGATCTCGCCCTCGGTGCGGCGGTTGGCGTTGCGGACGGCCATGCGCAGCGCGCCGTTGAGCGTGCGGCGGGCCTGCCGGTAGCGGCCCTGGTCGGCGCGGATCAGCCCGAGGCCGAGGAACGCGATCGCCGACGACTGTGGCCAGCCGGCCGCCCGGTGCAGCCGCAGCCCGCGCTGCAGCACCTTGGCCGACTCCTCGAGCCGGCCCAGTGCCCAGTAGAGGCCGGACAGGTTGCCCAGGACCGTAGCTTCGGCGGTGCTGTTCTCGTTGCGTTGCGCCACCTCGATGCTGGCCTCGAACAGCGCCACCGCGTCGTGCAACCGCCCGTTGCGCCAGTAGAGCAGGGCGAGGTTGCCCATCACGCCGCCCTCGCCCGTCTGCCAGCCGCTGGACCGCGCCAGCTCCAGAGCGCGCCGGTAGTGCGGCTCCGCGGCCGGCAGGTCGTTGCGTTGCGCGTGCAGGTCGCCCAGGCTGATCTCGGCCGCCGCGGTGCCCATCGGGTCGTCGTCGGCGGTGGCCGCCGCCAGCGCCGCCTCGGCGATCGCCCGCCACTCCGTCGGGCTGCCGGCCGACCACAGGAACGGGCGCAGCGCGTCGGCCAACCGCACCGCGGCCTGGCGCGGGCCGTGCTGTGCGGCGGACGTCACCGCGGGCACCAGGTTGGGCAGCTCGGCCGTGATCCACGCGACGGCGTCGGCGGCCTCGGGATAGGAGGCCACCGGGGCTGTCGCCGTCGCCGCCGCGGGCAGCCGGGAGAACTCGGGGTAGACCAGCCGGCTGGCGGTGTCGACGTGGTCGAGGTAGTAGGCGAAGAGCCGGTCGCGGGCCTCGTCGTGGTCGGGCTCGTCGGCGGCGAGCCGGCCGCGCGCATATTCGGCGACCAGGTCGTGCAGGCCGTAGCGGCCGGTGTCGCGCTCGTTGACCAGGTTGGCCGCCACCAGCGAGTCCAGCGCCGGCCCGACGTCGGGCAGGTCGGCCACCGCGGCCGCCGGCCCGGCACCGAACTCAGGCCCAGGCACCAGCGCGAGCAGGCGGAACAGCCGGCGCGTGGGCTCGGGCAGGGCCGCGTAGCTCAGGTCGAAGGCGGCCGAGACGGTGGCCGCCGCGTCGTGCTCGATGCCGAGGCCGGCGAGCCGGTCGCCCTCGCGCAAGCGCTGGTTGTATGCGGCGATCGGCGTCGGCCGCTCGGTGTCGACCTGGGCGGCGGCGATCCGCAGCGCGAGCGGGAGGTGGCCGGTCAGCTCCGTCAGCTCGGCCGCGGCGGCCGGCTCGCGTGACACCAGGTCGGCGCCGAGCAGCCGACCGAGCAGCGCGGTCGAGGTGGTGGGCGGCAGCACGTCGAGCGGCAGGGCGACCGCGCCGTCGACCGCGACCAGGCCGGCGAGCCGGTTGCGGCTGGTCACCAGCGTCACGCTGCCGTCGCCGGCGGGCAGCAGGGGCCGGACCTGGTCGGCGTGCTCGGCGTTGTCGAGCAGCACCAGCAGCCGCTTGTCGGCGGTCAGCGTGCGGTAGAGCTGCGCGGCCTCGTCGAGGTCGGCCGGCGTGCTCGCCGACGGCACGCCGAAGGCGGCCAGGAACCGGCCGATCACCTCGGAGGGTCGCAGGGACCGGCTCTGCGCCCAACCGCGCAGGTCGATCGCGAGCTGGCCGTCGGGGAACCGGCGGCGCGCCCGGTGCCCCCAGTGGACGGCCAGGGTGGTCTTGCCGACACCGGCCATGCCGGAGACGACCACCACGACCGGGCCCGTGCCCTCGCCGGCGACCAGCGCGTCGAGCCGGTGCAGCGGCTCGTCGCGGCCCAGGAACGTGCGGGCCGGCGCCGGCAGCTGCGCGGGTGCGGTGCGTTCGTGCGTGGCGGCCCGCAGGATCCGCCGGTGCAGGTCGCGCAGGTTGGCACCCGGGTCGACGCCGAGCTCGTCGGCGAGCAGCCGGCGCGTGCGCTCGTAGGCGGCCAACGCCTCGCCGCGCCGGTCGGCCCGGGCCAGCGCGCTCATCAGCTGGGCCTGGAGGCGCTCGCGCAGCGGGTGCTGCTCGGCGAGCGCGCGCACCTCGGCGCCGATCTCGCGGTGGAGCCCCAGCTCCAGCTCCAGCTCGAAGCAGTCCTCGTAGGCGGCCAGCCGCAGCTCGTGCAGCCGGGCGGCCTCGGCGCGCACCCGGTCGCCGTAGTCGTCGCCTTCGTAAGCCGTGGCACCGCGCCACAGCCCGAGCGCCCGGCGCAGCTCCTGGCGCGCCGCTTCGCCCTGCCCTTCGGCGCGCAGCCGCGCGGCCTTCGCGACGAGCGTGTCGAACAGGTCGGCGTCGAGCTGGCCCGGCGGCACCGTGAGCAGGTAGCCCGCCGGCGACCGGGTCAACGACTCCTCGCCGACGGCGCGGCGCAGGTGGTGCACGAGCACCCGGATGGCACCGCGCCGGGTCTCCTCGCCGGCGCCCTTGTCCCATAGCGCCTCGGCCAGCACCGCCACCGACACCGGACGGTTGGCCTCGACCAACAGGTTGGCGAGCACGACGCGGTGTTGGCGCGCGGCCAGCACGATCACCTCTGGATCGGTGCGCTGCGTGCGCGCATCAGGCTCAGTGCGCAGCACGCGCAGTGGGCCCAGAACCTCGAATCGCACGGCATCTCCCGTTGTTACCATGGCAAAGACGGTTACTCACGTTAGCGCACGAACGCTAGCCCCTGCCGGTTCAGCCAACGCAGATCCAACACTGGCCCTGCACAGTAGGCACCGGCCGCACCCGCCCAGCGCGCAACCGGCCGCCTAGGAGGGTGACGCGGCCAACGGGGGGCCGCGTCTTCCCCTGGTCTCTGCGTGCCCGATGCCCGCCTGGCCTGCTATTTCGCCGCAGGCGGATCTTCCTTTTCCTTGCGTAGGTCTTCCTCGCGCCGACGTAGGTCGGCCTCCCAACGCTCGAAGAGCTCAGTGTCTTCTTTGCGCCGTTGGTTGAGTGACTTGAGGAACTCGGGATCGTCGTCGGGTGCCTGCCGGCGCGGCCGCTCGTTTTCGGGGAAGCCACTGCCCGGACGCCACTGACCGGCCGCCGAGCGCTGCACGGGCCGCCCCGCGAGGAACCAGGCGATGCCGCCGACCAACGGGAAGAACAGGATGATGAGCACCCAGGCGATGCGCGGCAGCGCCCTGATCTCGCCCTCGTCGGCGGACAGGCAGCTGATCAGCGCGGCCACCGCCAGCACGAGCTGGGCCACGAAGAGGAGTCCGTAGAGGCGCACCATGCGGACATGATGGACCGTCCGTGCCCGTTGCGGCCACCCCGTGGCGTTGCCAAAACGGTTGTCACAGGGTGAAGAGCATCAACAAGCCCAGGACGGCGTACGCCGGAGCGATCAACGCGGCGACCGTCAGCATCCGCGGAGTCACCGGTGAGACCGGCCGTGACCGGCCCGAAAGCTGCCGCAGCCGGCCCACCACCCACAGTCCCGAAGCCGCCCAACCGGCGATGGACACGGCGGCGAACACGACGCCCACGGTCCCGTGCCGGACACCGAACCGGGCGGCGAGCACCGCGGTCACCGAGAGCGTCAGCACCGTCCGGCTCCACGCCAGCCTGGTGCGGATCCAGGCGACGCCGGTGTCGACGATCCGGAAGTCCTCGCCCTCCGGCGCCGGCTCAGCCACCCGCGGCCGCCTTGAGACGGCCGTCCGCCACGCCCGGCCGCCTGGAGACTGCCGTCAGCCTCGCCCGGCCAGGGGGACGCGTGTCAGCCACGAGCGGCTTCTCGGGACGCCGGTCAGCCACGAGCGGCTCCTGGGGGCGCCGGTCAGCCACGAGCGGCTCCTGGGCACGCCGGTCAGCCACGAGCGGCTCCGGGGGATGCCCGTCAGCCACGAGCGGCCTGCACCAGGACGGCCGCCACGAGCAGCAGCGCACCGACGGCGACCAGGATGGACAGCAGCGCGGGGAAGCGCGACGGTGGCAGGTCACGGCGTTGCCGCATCGCCCGCTCCGCGCGCGCCCAATGGTCGACCGCGCGCAGTGCGACGAAGCCGCCGAGCACCAGCAGCGCGACCGCGATCACCTCGCGCAGGTGGGCGATGCCGAGCACCGGCAGGAACTGCGCCGCGGCCAGCCCGCCCGCGACCAGCGCCAGCGCGGTGCGGATCCAGGCCAGGAACGTGCGCTCGTTCGCCAGCGAGAACCGGTAGTCCGGCGTCTCGCCCACGTCCTGCGGGTCCAACCACCGCTTGATCACGTACCGATTATCTGTCGACAGGTCGCCTAACCTGAGCCGGTGACCGAACTCGACATCACCGCACTACGTGACGCTTACGACAGCCAGCTCCGCGCGTACGACCCCGAACTGCCCGGAGTGACGGTCGAGTTCGACGGTCCACTCAAGCGGGCGTCCGGGATGATGGGCGGCGGCTACATCGTCTACCAGGACCTCGGCGGCCTGGAAGGGGCCGACCTGGACGCGTTGATCGCCCGCCAGCGCGACCACTTCCGCGACCGGGGCGAGCAGGTCGAGTGGAAGCTGCACGGCCACGACGAGCCGGCGGACCTCGCCGAGCGGCTCACGGCGCACGGTTTCGTGGCCGAGGAGCGCGAGACCGTCGTGATCGGCCCGGTGGCTCCGCTGGCGGCCGCGTTGCCGGTGATGCCGGCCGGTGTGCGACTGCGCGACGTCAACCAACGCGCCGACTTCGACCGCATCGTGCGCATGGAGGAGGCGGTCTGGGACGACGACCGGAGCTGGATCGCCGACATGCTCGAGGAGGAGAACACCGCGCACCCGGCCGAGCTCGTGGTGACCGTGGCCGAAGACGTCGAGAGCGGCGAGGTGGTCAGCGCCGGCTGGGTCCGCTTCGTGCCGGGCACGGCGTTCGCCACGCTGTGGGGCGGCTCGACGCTGCCGGCGTACCGGCGGCGCGGCATCTACCGCGCGCTCGTCGCCCACCGCGCGCGCCTCGCGGAGGCCAACGGGTTCACCCTGCTCCAGGTCGACGCGTCCGAGGACAGCCGACCGATCCTCGAGCGGCTCGGCTTTGTGGCGGTCACCACCACGACGCCGTACGTCTACCATCCGTGATCGTGACTGAGCTGACTGACCAGGAACGGGCGACCCTCAAGCGCGCTGCGTTCGGCGTGGTCTACCTGGTCTCCAACGCGGACCCGGGATTTCTGGCGATGCTGCGGGAGAGCGTCGCGGCGTCGGGCGCGTTCACCGGCGCCCGCGGGTTGGCGCGTGACGTGCTCACCACCGGCAGCCTGCCGAGGTTCCCGCGCAGAGACCCGGACGGGGTCGAGGCGGAGGTGCTCCCCGCGCTGACGGAGTCGCTGGCCATCCTCCGCGCGAAGGTGCCCGACGAGGTCGACAACTACCGCGACGCGGTGCTGTCGGCGGCGCAGCGGGCCGCGGAAGCGGCACACGGCGTACGACCCTCCGAGGCGGCTGTCCTGGCGAAGGTGCGTGCCGCGCTCGCCTGACGGGCGTGAGCCGTGTCACGCTGAAGCTCGGCCGAGCGGAAGCTACTGGCGGGTAAGTTAGCTCTGGGTGGCGGGTGGGAAACTCCACACCGCCGCCAGATTGACCCGGCCTTCCGCCGCCCGGCAGGCTGCGGCCTAAGTGCGCGTTAACCAACCAGGAGGGTCGTCGAAACGCGATGAACATCGTCGTCCTCGTCAAGCAGGTGCCTGACTCCGGCTCGGAGCGCAACCTCGCTGGCGACAACACGGTCGAACGTCAGTCGGCCAACAACGTCATCAACGAGATGGACGAGTACGCCATCGAAGAGGCGTTGAAGATCCAGGAAGCGCACGGCGGCGAGGTCACGATCCTCACGATGGGCCCCGAGCGCGCGACGGAGTCGATCCGCAAGGCGCTGTCGATGGGTCCGGACAAGGCCGTGCACGTCCTCGACGACGCCCTGCACGGCTCGTGCGCCGTGGCCACGTCCAAGGTGCTGGCCGCCGCGCTCGGCACGCTCAACCCGGACCTGGTCATCGCGGGTGCGGAGTCGACCGACGGCCGGGTGCAGGTGATGCCGCACATGATCGCGGAGCGGCTCGGCGTCGCGGCGCTGACCGGCGCCCGCAAGCTGACCGTCGAGGGCGGCACGCTGACCATCGAGCGCCAGACCGAAGAGGGCTACGAGGTGGTCACGGCCGCCACGCCCGCCGTGGTGTCGGTGTGGGACACGATCAACGAGCCGCGCTACCCGTCGTTCAAGGGCATCATGGCCGCCAAGAAGAAGCCGGTGCAGACCCTGGCCCTGGCCGACCTCGGTGTCGACGCGGGTGAGGTCGGGTTCGCCGGCGCCACCTCCGAGGTCGTCGAGCACGCCAAGCGGCCGGCCCGTTCCGGTGGCCAGAAGGTCGCCGACGACGGCAACGGCGGCGTCGCGCTGGTCGAGTTCCTGTCGTCCGAGAAGTTCGTCTGAGCAGGGGGAGGCACAACATGGCTGAGGTACTGGTCCTGGTCGAGGCCACCCGTGACTTCACGGTCAAGAAGGTCACCCTCGAGCTGCTCACGCTGGCCCGCACGCTGGGGAGCCCGTCCGCCGTGGTCTTCGGCGCGAGCGGTGCCGCCGCCGGGGTGGCCGACAAGCTCGGCGAGTACGGCGCGGAGAAGATCTACGCCGCCGAGGGCGCGGAGATCGACGGTCACCTGGTGACTCCGAAGGCGTCCGCGCTGGCCGACCTGGTCAAGCGGGTGCAGCCGGCCGCCGTGCTGCTCCCGTCCACCCAGGAGGGCAAGGAGATCGCCGGCCGGCTGGCCGTCAAGCTCGACAACGGCCTGCTCACCGACGTGGTCGAGCTGACCGCCGACGGCGTGGCCACCCAGCCGGCGTTCGCCGGCCAGGTCGTCGTCAAGTCGAAGGTGACCCGCGGCATCCCGATCGCCACGGTCCGCCCGAACTCGCTGACCCCCGCCCCGGCCCCGGCATCGCCGCAGGTCGAGGCGCTGGAGGTCGCGTTGAGCCCGGCCGACACGCTGGCCAAGGTGGTCGACCGGGTGATCGAGCAGAAGGGCTCCCGCCCGGAGCTCACCGAAGCGTCCGTGGTCGTCTCCGGCGGTCGCGGCGTCGGCAGCGGCGACAACTTCAAGCTGGTCGAGGAGCTGGCCGACCTGCTCGGCGGCGCCGTCGGCGCGTCCCGCGCGGCCGTCGACTCGGGCTTCTACCCGCACCAGTTCCAGGTCGGGCAGACCGGCAAGACCGTGTCGCCGCAGCTCTACATCGCACTGGGCATCTCCGGCGCGATCCAGCACCGGGCCGGCATGCAGACCTCGAAGACGATCGTGGCGGTCAACAAGGACGCCGAGGCGCCGATCTTCGAGCTGGCCGACTACGGCGTGGTCGGCGACCTCTTCAAGGTCGTCCCGCAGGCCGCGGAGGAGATCCGCAAGCGTAAGTGAAAGTCGTAGCGAAGGGTCCCTCGTGTCAGCGAGGGACCCTTCCTTACGTAAGGACCGCGCGGGGCTACGCTGAACCGTGATGGCTTACCTGGACCACGCCGCCACTACCCCGATGCTCGACGAGGCGATCGAGGCCTACGCCGCTACGGCACGGGAGGTCGGCAACCCTTCGTCGCTGCACGCGGCCGGGCGCTGTGCGCGCCGGCACGTCGAGGAGTCCCGCGAGCGGATCGCGGCCGTCCTCGGCGCGCGGCCCTCCGAGGTGATCTTCACGGGAGGCGGCACCGAAGCCGACAACCTGGCGGTCAAGGGCATCTTCTGGGCGCGCCGGGCCGAGCGGCCGGGGCGGGTCCGGGTGATCGCCAGCTCGGTCGAGCACCATGCCGTCCTCGACTCGGTCGAGTGGCTGGTCCGGCACGAGGGCGCCGCCGCCACCTGGCTGCCGGTCGACCAGATCGGGCGGCTCGACCCGGCGACCCTGGCCGAGGCGCTCGACGACGACGTCGCCGTGGTCACCGCCATGTGGGCCAACAACGAGGTCGGTACGGTCCAGCCCGTCGCCGAGCTCGCCGCGCTGGCCGCCGCGGCCGGGGTGCCGTTCCACACCGACGCGGTGCAGGCGGTCGGCCAGGTGCCGGTCGACTTCGCCGCCAGCGGCGCCGCCGCGCTCACCGTGACCGGCCACAAGCTGGGCGGCCCGGTCGGCGTCGGCGCCCTGCTGCTCGGCCGCGACGTCACCGCCACGCCCTTGCTGCACGGCGGTGGCCAGGAGCGCGACGTGCGTTCCGGCACCCTCGACGCACCCGGCATCGTCGCGTTCGCGGTCGCGGTGGAGAGCAGCGTCAAGACCCAGCGGGAGTACGCCGCCCGGATCGCCGCCCTCCGTGACGCGCTGGTCGACGGCGTACGCGCGGTCGTCCCGGACGTGATCTACAACGGCGACCCGGTCGACCGGCTGCCCAGCAACGCCCACTTCTCGTTCCCCGGCTGCGAGGGCGACGCGCTGCTGCTGCTGCTCGACGCCCAGGGCGTCGCCTGCTCGACCGGCTCGGCCTGCTCGGCCGGGGTCGCGCAGCCCTCCCACGTGCTGCTGGCGATGGGCAACGACGACGACCGGGCACGGTCCTCGCTGCGCTTCACGCTCGGCCACACCTCGACCCAGGCCGACGTCGACGCGCTGGTCGCCGCGCTGCCGGCGGCGGTCGAGCGCGCCCGCCGGGCCGGGATGATCAAGTCGTCCCGGTGACGGACCACCGCGTACCCTTGCCGCTGTGAGGGTTCTAGCAGCGATGTCCGGCGGGGTCGACTCCGCCGTCGCGGCCGCCCGTGCCGCGGAGACCGGGCATGACGTCACCGGCGTGCACCTGGCGCTGTCCCGCAACCCGCAGACCTACCGGTCCGGGGCGCGGGGTTGCTGCACGCTCGAAGACTCCCGTGACGCCCGGCGGGCGGCCGACGTGATCGGCATCCCGTTCTACGTGTGGGACATGGCCGACCGGTTCCACGAGGACGTGGTCGACGACTTCGTCGCCGAATATGCCGCCGGTCGCACGCCGAACCCCTGCCTGCGCTGCAACGAGAAGATCAAGTTCGCGGCGGTGCTCGACCGGGCGATCGCGCTCGGCTTCGACGCCGTGGTCACCGGGCACCACGCCCGGCTCGGCGCCGACGGCCTGCTGCGGCGCAGCGTCGACCTGCCCAAGGACCAGTCGTACGTGCTGGCCGTGCTCAACCGTGCGCAGCTCGACCGGTCGATGTTCCCGCTCGGCGACACGACCAAGGCCCAGGTCCGCGAGGAGGCGGCGGTGCGTGGCCTGTCCGTGGCCGACAAGCCCGACTCCCACGACATCTGCTTCATCGCCGACGGCGACACCCGCGGCTTCCTGGCCCAGCGCCTGGGTGAGGAGCCCGGCGACATCGTCGACTCCCTGACCGGCGCGGTGGTCGGCTCGCACGCGGGCGCCTACGCCTACACGGTCGGCCAGCGGCGCGGTCTCAACATCGGCGTGCCGGCGCCGGACGGCAAGCCCCGCTACGTGCTGTCGATCACGCCGGTCACCAACACCGTCACGGTCGGCCCGGCCGAGTCGCTCGAGGTCGGCACGGTGGCCGGCGAGCGTCCGGTGTGGACCGGCGGCGCCCTGCCGGACGGCCCGGTCGAGTGCGAGGTGCAGCTGCGCGCGCACGGCACCCCGGTGCCGGCCGTGGTCACCCTGGTCGACGGCGTGCTGACCGCCGAGCTGCGCAGCCCGGCCCGCGGCGTCGCCCCGGGCCAGGCCGTGGTGGCCTACCGCCCGGACCCGGCCGGCGACATCGTCCTCGGCTCGGCCACGATCCGCTAGCTACTGCGGCGGGCCCAGATACGAAACAGGGGCTAGTCGCCCGCGAGGGCGAATCTCTCGGCGTGCACCTGGCGCTTGGGCACGCCGATCTGCTTGAGCGACTTCAGGACCGCGTCGGTCATCGCGGGCGGTCCACACACGTACACGTCGCGCTCGCGGATGTCCGGCACCAAGGCCGACAGGTTCTCGGGCGCGAACGGCCGGTTGGGCGGCTCGCCGGCGCCGGTGCGGCCGGTCAGCAGGTGCACGGTGACGCCCTGCGTGGTCACGTAGTGGCCGAGCTCGGAGAGCAGCACCGCGTCCTCCTCGGTCGGCACCCGGTAGAGCACCGTGACCGGCCCGGTCAGCTCGCCGAGCAGCGACCGGATCGGGGTGATCCCGACACCGCCCGCGATCAGCAGCGTGGAGTCGCGGGTGCGGTGCAGCGTGGTGAACGCGCCGTACGGACCTTCGACGAAGACCCGCGCGCCGACCGGCAGATGCCGCAGCCCGGCGCTGGTCCTGCCGACCGCCCGCGCCGTCAGCCGGAGCACCTCGCCGTCCGGTGTCGACGAGATCGAGAACGGGTTGGCCTGCCACCAGCGACCCTTGGTCAGGAACCGCCAGATGAAGAACTGACCGGCGCGTGCCTCGAGCCCGGCCAGGTCGCGCCCGGTCACGTAGACCGAGGTCACGTTGTCGGCCTCCGGCACCACGGCGGCCACCCGCAGCCGGTGCCGGGCGTTGCGCAGCAGCGGCGTGACCACCCGGCCGTGCAGCAGGGCGACGATCACGACACCCCAGAGCCCCCACCAGTACGCCGTGCTCAACGGGTTGGCCCGGAAGCTGCTGCCCTCGTAGAGCTGGTGCAGCACGGCCAACGTGACGGCCGCGTAGAGCAGCAGGTGGATGGCGTGCCAGAGCTCGTAGGAGAGGCGGCGTCGGGCGAACCGCACCGAGAGCGCGACGACGACCACGATCAGCGCGACGGCCAGCATGCCGAGCAGTGTCGGAAAAATACCGAGAAAGACGTCGATCTGGGCGAAGACGGAAATGTTGGCGAGCTGGGCGTACCCCGTCAGGATGAAGCTCGCGTGCAGCACCACCGCCCAGAACAGGGCGAACCCGGTCCAGCGGTGCCAGGCGGTCAGCTTGTCGGCGCCGATCCAGGTGTCCAGCCAGGGCATCCGGGCCACCAGCACGAGCTGCAGCATCATCAGCAGCGCGGCGTGCAGGGCGATGAACTTGGCGATGCCGATCAGCGAGTTCTTCGCCGGGTCGCCGGTGAAGAACAGGACCTCGACGATCAGCACATTGGCGACCAGCGCGCCCCACACGGCGTACCTGGCCGTCCGCGCCTGGCTGGTGGTGGCGCCGCGCGCCTGTGCCGTCGGCGCGGTCGCGGTCATGAGCGGTCTCCTGTCGCCGTCGGAACAGTCCCCGCTATGACTACGGGGTTCCGGCGAGAGTAGTTCAGCTAGGGTGCCTCCATGCTGACCCGCGCGTGGGGAATCGCCCGATCGTTGATTATCTATCACGGCCAGCCTGGTCGGCACCGCCGGCTCGTCCGCTTCTACGGGCAGTTTCTCGGCCCGGGCGACGTCGCCTTCGACATCGGCGCGCACGTCGGCAGCCGGGTGCGGGCCTGGCGGTCGCTGGGTGCGCGGGTGATCGCCGTCGAACCCCAGCCCGACCTGCTGCGCGTGCTGCGTGCCTTCTTCGGCCGCGACGACCAGGTGGTGATCGCGCCGGTCGCCGTCGGCGCCGCACCCGGCACGGCGCAGCTGGCGCTGTCCACCGCGACGCCGACGGTCTCGACCCTCTCGACGAGCTGGCGTGACACCGTCTCCGCGGACCGCAGCTTCGCCAAGGTCCGCTGGGACCGCTCGGTCGAGGTGCCGGTCACGACCCTGGACGACATGATCAAGGAGTACGGCGAGCCGGCCTTCTGCAAGATCGATGTGGAGGGTTTCGAGGCCGAGGTGCTGGCCGGACTGTCCAACCCGGTCCGGGCGCTGAGCTTCGAGTACCTGCCGATGGCGCACGACGCGGGCCTGGCCGTGCTGGGCCAGGTCGAGGCGCTGGGCGACTACGAATACAACTACTCGCCGGTCGAGACCATGCGCTGGGCGCGGGAGTCGTGGATGAGCGCCGCGGAGCTCGTCGCCCTGTTCGGCGAGATCCGCCCAACAGGGCGCTCCGGCGACGTGTACGCCCGCCTGCGCGCCTCGTGAACCAAGGCGTTTTCGTGACGCCGCCCGCCGGCGCGCTCGGCGGGCAGCTCTTCGGCGGCTAGCAGCCGCAGTCGCAGCCACATCCGCAGCATCCGCGCATCCTTCGTCACCTCCCTTCGTCGTCGGTCCCGGGCGGGCACCAGGTCCCCGGCTCGGGCGGCGGGCAGTCCCGCGACGGCAGCGCGTCGATCATCCGGACCATCTCGGTGCGCAGCGCCGCCAGGCGGGCCAGCTCCGTGTCGAGCTCGGCCAGGCGCCGCTTGAGCAGCTCCTCGGCCGGCTCGCACGGACACACCCCCGTGTCCCGCACGGCCAGCAGCTCGCCGATGTCGCGCAGCCGCAACCCGAGCCGCTGCCCACCCTGGATGAACCGCACCCGGTCCGCCGCGCTCTCGTCGTACGCCCGGTAACCGGACGCCGTCCGCGGCGGCGGCCGCAGCAGCCCAACCCGCTCGTAGTACCGGACGGTGTCCGCGGAAACGCCTGCCACCTGCGCCAACTCGGCAACCCGCATGAACCCACGCTAAACCTTGGAGCGCACTCCAAAGTCAAGCGCTGGTCCGAGGTACGAGCCACCTGTACGGTCGGCGCCATGGACTCGCTGCCGCGCACCATGTGGACGCTGTTCGAGCCGATCCACGCGGTCACGTACTTCACGCCGCAGGCCAGGGAGGCCTTCGAGGCGGCCAACCTGCGCGGCTTCTGGCGGGGCTACTTCGCCGGCCGGGCGGCCCCGCTCGGCCCGGTCGACGCGGCACCGGTGATCGCGCTGTTCTGGGGCTTCGCGCCCGGCATGGTGACGCGGGCACTGCCCGACGTCTGGTCGCGGGCCACGCCGGCCGCGTCGCTCGCGGCGCGCGTGGCGGGCGCCCGCGCCGCGCTGGCGACCCTGCTCGACGGCGCCGGCCCGATCGAGGAGGCCGCGGCCCTGCTCCGCGAGGCAGCGTCGGCGGTGCCGACGGTGGGCCGCGCGCTGGGCGCCGCGAACGCCGCACTGCCCTGGCCGGAGGACCCGCTGGGCACACTGTGGCAGGCGGCGACGATCCTGCGCGAACACCGCGGCGACGGCCACGTGGCGGCCTTGCTGGTGGCGGGCCTGGACGGCCCGGAGACGGGCGTGTGGCGAGCGTCGATCGACCAGCGCCGGGACTACCTCCAACCAGCCCGCGGCTGGTCGGACGACGACTGGATCGCGGCGGCCAAACGCCTGAGCGACCGCGGCTGGCTGGACGACTCCGGCGCGGCGACCCGGGTCGCCCTGGACGCCCATGCCGAGATCGAGGCGACCACCGACCGCTTGGCCGCCGCGCCCTGGCACCACCTCGGCGAGGCCGGCACCGCCCGCCTCCGCGAGGTCCTGCGCCCGCTGGCGATCCGCGCCCGCGCGGCCCTGCCCGCCGAGACCCCGATCGGCCTCCCGGCCCTGGGGTGACAGCAATGGCCGCCGCCGCGGGCCGCGGGCCGCGGCTCTGGTCGGCACCGCCCGCGGCCTTGCCGGCTGGCCGCGGGCTGCGGCTCTACCCGCGGTCAGTGGCCGAGGCCTTGCGGCGCCATGTCGAGCGGGACAAGACCGCCTGGCCCCTGTGAGCGGCGAGACAGCCGCAGTGGGCATGAATTCGCTGGTCGTCGAGGTTTCACCGATCGGGCACCGCGGAAGGTCGCGGGACCCGACGAGCCGTCCCGGGTGTGTTGCCCGCCTCGACCCGCCTCATCGCAACAACAGAGGTGTCTGTCATGAAGCTCTCGTCTCGTTTCGCATTGGATTTGGTCTACCTCACCGCGGGCGCGTTCCTCGTCGTCGCCGCCATGGCGTTCACGGCCGGGACCGCCGGGTGGCTCGCCTTCTCGGTGGGCGCCGGGTTGACGTTGCTGGCCGGACTCAGCGCAATCCGGGCCACCCAGCTCGCCACCAGGATCGGTCACGGGACCATGGCCGTGGCCGCGCTCTGGACCTTGGTCGCCGCGTTGGTTTTCACCGGGGCCACGCAGACCTGGCTGGTCTTCGCCAGCGCTGCCGGTCTGGCCCTGCTGGCCATCGCCGACCTGGTGAGCCACGAGGTCACGACCGAGCGGGTGGTCCACGAGCTGGTCGTGCAGCACGACCAGACGGTGGCTGAGCCCCTGCGGGCCGCCTGAGTCAGACGCGGGAAATGCGAAAGGTGGCGGGCTTCGTGCCCGCCACCTTCGCATGCGAGCCGCGAGCACGTCAGGAAGCGGCCTTCATTCGTCGCTCAGGTGTTTGGGTTCAGCGGGCGGTAACGGCCCAGCCACTCGACCAGCTCGTCGGCCGGCATCGGGCGCGCGTAGAACCAGCCCTGGGCCACGTGGCAGCCGACCGAGCGGAGCAGGCGCCAGGTGCGCTCGTCCTCGACGCCCTCGGCCACCACCCGCAGGCCCAGCGCGCCGGCCAGGTCGATGACCGTGCGGACGATCGCGTGGTCGTCTGCGTCGGTGGCCATGCCCAGCACGAACGAGCGGTCGACCTTGACCTCGGTCAGCGGCAGCCGGCGCAGGTGCTGCATCGACGAGTAGCCGGTGCCGAAGTCGTCCAGGGCGATCGCCACGCCGAGCTTGGCCAGCTCGGAGATCGTCGCCAGCACCCGCCGCGGGTCGGCCATCAGCGCGCCCTCGGTGATCTCCAGTTGGAGCTGGTCGGGCGCGACCGCGAAGCGGGTCAGGCGTTCCCTGATCTGCTCGACGATCTCCAGGGTGTGCAGGTCACGGATGCTGACGTTGACCGCGGCCCGCAGCTTGACCCCGGCCGCCTGCCACTTCGCCAACTGCTCGACCACGTCGTCGACGACCCGGCGGGTCAGCAGCCGCATGACCGCGCTCTGCTCGGCGACCTTGATCAGCTCTTCGGGATCGACCATGCCGCGCTTCGGGTGCTTCCAGCGCAGCAGCGCCTCGACGCCGACCACCTCGCCGGTCTGGATCTCGATCTGCGGCTGGTAGTACATCGTGATCTCGCCGGCGGCCGCCGTGGCCAGGTCGGGGTCGAGTGCCCGCCGCAGGTCGCCGAGCAGGCTGAGGCGCTCGGGCGTGTTGTGGTCGGACTCCGGCGCGTAGACCGCGACCGTGTCGCGCCGGTGCTTCGCGTCGTACATGGCCACGTCGGCGTGCCGCATCAGGGTCGCGAAGTCGTCGCCGTGCTCCGGGAACAGCGCGATGCCGATCGAGCCGGCGACGTCGAGCGGCAGGCCGTCGAGGGCGACCGGCTCGGAGAGGGCGGCCACGATGCGGTCGGCCAGGGCGCGCGCCCCGGAGGCGCCGGTAAGCCGGGGCGTAAGGATGGCGAACTCGTCGCCGCCCAGCCGGGCGACCACGTCGTGCCGGTCGACGGCCTGCACCAGGCGGGCGCTCACCTCGACCAGCAACTGGTCGCCGACCGCGTGGCCCAGCGCGTCGTTGACGTGCTTGAACCGGTCGATGTCGAGCAGGAGCAGGGCGAAGTGCCGGTCGGGCGCGCCCGCCGCGGCCCGGGCGCAGTGGAGCGTGGCCTGCTCGTGCACCTCGGCCAGCAGGGCCTTGCGGTTGGCCAGCCCGGTGAGCGGGTCGAGCCGGGCCAGCTGCTCCTGTTCGGACGACAGCCGGGACATCCGGTAGACCGCGAACAGCGGCACCAGCATCAGTGGGATCAGCGCGACGTGGCGCGAGGCCGGGCCGCCGACCAGGATCGGTGCGAGCAGGAGCAGGGCGCCGATCGAGACCGACTCGAAGGCGACGCCCTGGCGGAAGGTGGTCCACCAGTTGCCGCCGGAGTGCAGCCGGACCGCGATGGTCACCGTGCCGTACTTGACGACGAACCAGGCCGCCGCCGCCAGCGCCGCGGCGGCGACGTCGATCCACGTCGGACCGACGCCGTCGGTGAACGCCGTCTCGCCGAGGACGAGGGTGACCGCCTCCGCCGCGCCGAGGGCCAGCGTGTACTGCGCGATGTTGAAGACCGCGCGCCACGGCGCGTGGTGCAACCGCCACGAGGAGACCACCACCGCGGCGGCCTGCACCAGCACGGCGGGGCCGAGACCCCAGGCCAGCAGGATCGCGAACGTGAAGCAGATGGACGGGAAGACCGCGGAGCTCTGTCGGCGGCCGGGCGGCGCGAACGGCCGGTAGTCACAAAGGACAGCCAGCGCGGCCATCACCCAGAAGGCGCCCGGCAGGTCGGGGACCGTCTCCGACAGCCGGCTGATCGGCACGGCGGCGACGAGCGCGGCGGCCGCGACGACCAGGCCGACGAACGTGTAGAACGACGGCGCTCGTTCGGCGGGAACGTAGTTACGACGCGCGGCAGCGTCCATCCCACCTCCCCGCTCGCCCCACACAACGCCCCCCGGCGCCGGCCACAGTGCACTAAAGATCCCACCCTATGGTTGTCATGCGCCAACCGAGCGAAAGGGACAGAGTCGTAATTAAGTTGAGATAGACGGCAAGCGGGCAACTATAGGCCGATAGCCGTCAGCTCAGGAGTCGTCACTCACCGCAGCGGCGCGGGCCGCGTCAGGTCCGTCGGAAAGCAGAATCCGCAGGCCAGCCTCGTCGAGGACGGGAACCTTGAGGGACACCGCCTTGTCGTACTTGGAGCCTGGATTGTCGCCTACGACGACAAAGTCGGTCTTCTTGGATACTGAACCGGTGACCTTGCCGCCGCGGCTGGCGATGGCTTCGCTCGCCTGGTCGCGGGAGAACTCGGCCAACGTGCCGGTGACCACGACGGTCAGGCCCTCCAGCGGGCGCGGCCCCTCGTCGGCGCGCTCCTCGGCCATCCGGACGCCGGCCGCACGCCACTTGCGGACCACCTCGCGGTGCCAGTCGACCGCGAACCACTCCTTGAGACTCACGGCGATCGTCGGACCGACGCCGTCGACGGCGGACAGCTCCTCGACGCCGGCCTCGTCGATCCGCTCGACGGACTCGAAGTGCCGGGCCAGCGCCTGCGCCGCGGTCGGGCCGACGTGTCGGATGGAGAGCGCGACCAGCACCCGCCACAGCGGACGCTGCTTGACCTCTTCGAGGTTGTCGAGCAGCTTGACCGCGTTGCTGCCGAGCGTGCCGTCCTTGTTGACGAAGAACGGGCAGTCGCGCAGCGTCAGCGCGTCGATGTCGAACAGGTCGCCCTCGTCGGTGATGGCGCCGCACTCGAGCAGCGCGGTCGCCGCCTTGTAGCCGAGCACCTCGATGTCGAGAGCGCCCCGCCCGGCCAGGGCGAACACCCGCTCGCGGAGCTGGGCCGGGCACGACCGGGCGTTGGGGCACCGGATGTCGACGTCGCCCTCCTTGGCCGGCGCCAGCGTGGTGCCGCAGCTTGGGCACTCGGTTGGCATCTCGAACGGCCGCGCGTCGGCGGGGCGCAGGCCGATCACCGGGCCGAGCACCTCGGGGATCACGTCGCCGGCCTTGCGCAGCACGATCGTGTCGCCGATCAGCACGCCCTTGCGCTCGACCTCGCGCGCGTTGTGGAGCGTGGCCAGCGCGACCGTCGACCCGGCCACCTTGACCGGCTCGAGCACGGCGAACGGGGTGACCCGCCCGGTGCGGCCGACGTTGACCTGGATGTCGAGCAGCTTCGTGTTGACCTCTTCGGGCGGGTATTTGAAGGCGATCGCCCAGCGCGGTGCCTTGCTGGTCGAGCCCAGCCGCCCCTGCAGCGCGAGCTCGTCGACCTTGACCACGACGCCGTCGATCTCGTGCTCGACGTCGTGCCGGTGCTCGCCGTAGTAGGCGATGTAGTCGTCGACCCCCGCGAGATCGTCGACCACCTTCCACCGCTCGCTGGTCGGCAAGCCCCAGCGGCGCAACGACTCGTAGGCGTGGGACTGCGACCTCGGTGTGAAGCCCTTGCGGGCGCCGATGCCGTGCACGACCATGCGCAACGGCCGGGACGCCGTCACCCGCGGGTCCTTCTGTCGGAGACTGCCGGCCGCGGCGTTGCGCGGGTTGGCGAACGGCGCCTTGCCCTGCTCGACCAGCCCGGCGTTGAGGTCGGCGAACGCGGAGACCGGGAAGTAGACCTCGCCGCGCACCTCGAGCAGCTCCGGCACGTCTTTGCCCTCGAGCCGCTCCGGGATGCCCTCGATCGTGCGCACGTTGCCGGTCACGTCTTCGCCGGTGCGCCCGTCGCCCCGGGTCGCGCCGCGGACGAGCCGGCCCTTCTCGTAGGTCAGGTTGATCGCCAGGCCGTCGACCTTGAGCTCGCAGAGGAACCGCACCGGGCCGCCCGCGTCGCGGACCGTGCGCTCGGCCCAGGCGGCCAGCCCTTCGGCGCTGAACACGTTGTCGAGGCTCAGCAGCCGCTCGAGGTGCTCGACCGCGGTGAACTCGGTGGTGAACCCACCGACGCGCTGGGTCGGCGACTCCGGGGTGCGCAGGGCGGGATATTCGTCTTCGAGCGCCGTGATCTCGCGCATCAGCGCGTCGAAGTCGGCGTCGGAGACGGTCGGGGAATCGAGCACGTAGTAGCGGTAGGTGTGCCCGTCGATCTCGTCAGCCAGCGCCGCGTGCCGCGCACGGGCCTCGGCCGGCGGCTCTTTGCCCGCCGCTGCCTCTTGGGCACGGGTCAACCGCTGGTCGGGAAGGGCTTCCTCGGACAACGCGCGCAACCTCCGGACTAGGACCTACAACAGCAACCTAGTCCCGCCGTACGACAAAGTCTCAGACCTCGAAGACGAGACAGAGCCTCAGAAACCGCCTGGACCGCTGGTCGGCGGAGATCAGACCTCGAACACCAGACAGAACGGGTGCCCGGCGGGGTCCTCGAACACCCGGAAGTCCGCCCCGTCCCCCGGGAGCCGCTTCGCGCCCAGCGCGATCGCCTGTGACGAAGCTTCTTCGATGTCGTCGACCATCACGTCCAGGTGCATCTGCTGCGGCCGCTCCGGGTCGGGCCAGTGCGGTTCGCGCAGGTCGGAGGCCAGCTGGAAGGCGATCCGGATCCGGTCGTCGGAGATCACGACCCAGCCTTCGCGCTTGTGCGTGACGGGCAGGCCGAGCAGCTCGCTGTAGAACCCGGCCAGAACGGAAGGATCCGGACAGTCGATCACGACGTTGTAGAGGCGGCCGATCATGCCCGACATCTTTCCCCACCGGGCGGCGGGCTATTCCTCGACGAGCCGCCGTCCGGCGTCCCGGCAGGCCGCGAGCACGTCCTTGGCGAACGTCAGCGAAGCACCGGCCAGTCCGCAGGTCGGCGTGACCACCACCTGCCGCGGCAGCAGCGCCGCGCTGAAGCCGAGCTGGCGCCAGACCGTCCGTACCCGGTCGACCAGGTCCTTGTGGCTCGGCGCCCGCGCACCGCTGGTCGGCGCCACACCGGCGAGCAGCCCGACGCCGGCGTCCAGCGCCTCACCCAGCGGGTCGAGGGCCGTGACCAGCGAGAGGTCGATCGACAGGGCCGTGGCACCGGCGGCGACGAACAGCGGAATCGGCGCGTCCGGCCCGCAGCAGTGGAACACCGTGGGCGCGCCGACCCGGGACACGAGCTCGCGCAGGGCGTCGGTGGCCGTGCTGACCTCGACCGGCCGGTACGCGCTGAACCCGCTCTCGGTCGGCACCCGCCCCGCCAGCACGGTCGGCAGGGACGGCTCGTCGATCTGGAGCAGCACGGTCGCACCGGGCAGCCGGCGCCGGATGTCCTCGACGTACCCCCGCAGCCCTTCCGCCAGCGAGGCGGTCAGGTCGCGGACGGCGCCGGGATCGCGCAGCACGCGCCCGCCGATCGGCAGGTCGACGCTCGCGGCCAGCGTGTACGGCCCGGCCGCCTGCACCTTGACGACGCCGGTGTAGCCGTCACCCTGCTCGGTGAGCTGGTCGAGGTCGCGGTCCAGCAGGTCGAGCGCGCGGCGCAGGTCGCGGCCGGGGCGGGAGGCGATCCGCCAGCGTCCGGTGTAGACCTCGACCGGCAGGTCGACGAGGAACGCCGACGTGCGCCCGATGATGTCGGCACCCGGGCCGCGGTCGGGCAGTTCGGCGAGATGCGGCAGGTCCGGCAGCTCGCCCAGCACCACCCGCTGCGCCTCGGCGATGTCGGTGCCGGGCATCGAGCCGACACCGGTCGCACTGCCGGAAGGCCACAACCAAGGATCACTCACGAGGCAGGAGCCTACCGATGACCCGCGTACGCGTGGCCGGGTGACCGTCGCGCCAGAGCCACAGCACGTCGCGGCCGAACGACTCGACCAGCAGCGCGAACGCGACCAGCAGGAGCACCACGTTGGCCCGGAACGGCAGCACCCCGGCGGTGGTCGTGATCAGCGCGATGCCCTGGGTCGCGGCCACCACCTTGCGCCAGTATCGCGGCGGCAGGGTGCCGCGCATCCAGCCGGTCGTCCAGATGCCGAGCAGGAACGCGTACCGCATGCCGCCGATCGCCAGCACCCACCAGCCGGCGGAACCGGCGACGTAGAGGCTGAGCACGAGCAGCAGGAACGAGTCGGCCTCCATGTCGAACCGCGCGCCGAACGTCGACGTCGTCTTCGTGCGCCGGGCGACCTGCCCGTCGACGCCGTCGAGCAGCAGCGCGACGACCACCAGGGTGACGATCGCGCCGACCGCGGGCGCGCGCTCGAGCGAGTCGACGACGAGGGCCGTGACCACCCCGATCAGGGTCGTCCGGGCGGCCGTCACCCAGTCGGCGGGTCCGAACCCCTTGAGTCCGGATGATGACAGTCCGTGTTGGAGAAGGATCACCGTGACGAGCGCGAACGCGACGCCTGTGAACCAGGCGACAGCGCCGATACCAACCGCGGCCCCCACCGCAGCAAGCACTGTGAGCTGGGCAAACATGCCGACCAGGGGGCCGGATCGAACCAGGCGCATCGTTCCTCCGTGTCGTGAAGCGGCACCAGATAGCACGGGAGATGGGATCGTTCGGTTCATGAACATGACGGAGAGCCACGAATGAGCCTGTCGGAACGCGCATTCTGGGTGGTCAGACCCGGCGTCGGCGAGATCCGCCCGGCCGCCGTCGACCCACCCGGTCCTGACGAGGTCCTGGTCCGCACGATCCGGTCCGGTGTCAGCCGTGGCACCGAGACGCTGGTGTTCCGCGGAGCGGTGCCGGCGAGCCAGCATACGGTCATGCGCGCCCCGTTTCAGGAGGGTGACTTCGCCGGATCCGTGAAGTACGGCTACCTGAACGTGGGCGTGGTCGAGCAGGGTCCGGCCGAGCTGCTGGGGCGCACGGTCTTCTGCCTCTACCCACATCAGACGGCGTACGTCGTGCCGGCCTCAGCGGTCGTCGTCGTCCCGGCGGACGTGCCGCCGGCGCGTGCGGTGCTGGCCGGCACGGTGGAGACCGCGGTCAACGCGCTCTGGGACGCTCCGCCCCTGGTCGGCGATCGGGTCACCGTGGTCGGTGGCGGCATGGTCGGTTGTGGCGTCGCACGGCTGCTGGCCCGCTTCCCGGGCGTGGCCGTCGAGCTCGTCGACGTCGACCCGAGCCGGGCCGAGACGGCGGCCGCGCTGGGTGTGGATTTCGCCCATCCGGATGACGCCGCGACCGGTCGTGATCTCGTCTTCCACGCCAGCGCCTCGGAGGCGGGCCTGCGTCGAAGTTTGGAGCTGCTGCGTCCGGAGGGCACGGTGGTCGAGCTGAGCTGGTACGGCGACCGTGAGGTCAGCGTGCCGCTCGGTGCCGGGTTCCACTCCGGACGCCTCGCCGTCCGGGCGAGCCAGGTCGGCATGGTCGCGCCGGCCCGGCGGTCGAGTCGGTCCTATGCGGACCGGGTCGCACTCGCTCTCGACCTGCTCCGCGATCCGGCGTTCGACGCGCTCGTCAGCGGCGAACATCGGTTCGAGCGTCTTCCCGACGTGCTGCCCGCACTCGCGTCTGGCAGCCTGGCCGGGTTGTGCCACGTAATCACCTACGGAGAGTAGAGAAACACATGTTCAGCGTCACGGTGCGTGATCACATGATGATCGCCCACAGTTTCCGCGGCGAGGTCTTCGGCCCGGCCCAGCAGCTCCACGGCGCGACCTTCCTCGTCGACGCCACGTTCCGGCGGGCCGAGCTCGACGCGGACGGCATCGTCGTCGACATCGCCCTGGCATCCGAGGAGCTCAAGGCCATCGTCGGGCAGTTCAACCTGCGCAACCTCGACGAGGACCCGACGCTCGCCGGGATGAACACGACGACCGAGGTGCTGGCGAAGGTGATCGCGGACCGGCTGGCCGAGCGGGCCACGTCGGGCGCGCTCGGTGCGGGTGGCCCGGAGTTGGCCGGCATCACCGTCACCCTGCACGAGTCGCACATCGCGTGGGCGAGCTACGAGCGATCGCTGTGAACCTTTCGCCGGCGGGCGGCGTACAGGTCATCGTGCCCGACGACATCGACAACCCGGCTTTCCCCAGTGGGGGGAACGCGTACGACCGTCGGGTCCTCGATGCCTTGAAGGGGCTCGGCTGGACGGTGCGAGAGCACCTGGTGCCGGTCGGTGCCCCGCTGGGTCCGGTGTTCGACGCGCTGCCCGACGGCGAGCTGGTCCTGGTCGACGGTCTGCTGGCGCCGGGTGTGCCGGTGGACCGGGTCGGCCGGTTGCGCCTGGTGGTGCTGGCCCACATGGTGTTCGGCACGCCGGCCGAGCGCGCCGTGCTGACCGCCGCCGACGCGGTGCTGACCACCAGCGAGTGGTGCCGCCGGCACCTCGCCGACGCGTACGGTGTCGTGGCCACGGCGGCGGCTCCCGGCGTCGAGCCTCAACCGGTCACGTCGCCCAGCGCGACCGGTGAGCGGCTGCTCTGCGTCGCCGCCGTCATGGCGCACAAGGGCCAGGACGTGCTCGCCGACGCGCTCGCGGCGCTGCCCGACGCGGGCTGGAGCTGCCGGTGCGTCGGCTCACTGGACCGGGAGCCCGACTTCGCGGCCGCGGTGCGCGGGCGGGCGCCGGCCAGGATGCGGTTCACCGGACCGCTCGTGGGTGCGGACCTCGACGCCGTGTACGCGGACACCGATCTGCTGGTCCTGCCCTCGCGCGCGGACTCCTACGGGATGGTGGTCACCGAGGCGCTGGCCCGGGGCATTCCCGTGCTGACCACCACGGCCCAGGGCCTGCCCGACACGCTGGGCCGCGCACCCGACGGCAGCCGTCCCGGGATGCTGGTGCCGCCCGGTGACTCCGGCGCGCTGGCCGCCGCGCTGCGGCGCTGGCTCACCGAACCCTCCGCCCGTGACGCGCTGCGTACGTCGGCCCGGCTGCGCAGAACCACGCTGACGGGCTGGCCGGTCACCGCGGAGCTGGCCTCCGATGTCCTGTCCACGGTCGCGATGCGGGAGAGCACGAGCACATGACGAGCGCCCTGATGCCCAAGGCCAGCCCGAACTGGCTGCGCCTGCGTGAAGCCGCCGACGCGGCCGCACGCTCCGAAGAGCTGGTCACGGAGGTGCGCGAGCGGCTGGGCTCGGTGGACCGGTTGGTGGTACACGACTTCGGCTGTGGCACCGGCTCGGCGGCCCGCTGGCTGGCACCGAAGCTGCCGGCCGCGCAGCACTGGATCATGTGGGACCGCGACCCCGACCTGCTCACCGCCGCGATGGCCGGCAAGCCGGAGCAGATCACCGCCGCGACCCGGCAGCGCGACCTGGGCACCCTGACCGCCGCCGACCTCGCCGGGGCCGACCTGGTCACCGCCTCGGCGCTGATCGACGTTTTAACCCTCGACGAGGTCGACGCGATCGCGACGGCGTGCGCGGAGGCCCGCGTACCCGCGCTGGTCATGCTGTCGGTCGTCGGCCGCGTGGAGCTCGACCCGGCGGATCCCTTCGACGACGAGGTCGCGGCCGCGTTCAACGCGCACCAGCGGCGTGCGGTGGGTGGCCGGCGCCTGCTCGGCCCCGACGCGGTGGCCGCGCTGGCCGACGCGTTCGCCCGCCACGACGTCACGACCACGCTGCGGCCCAGCCCCTGGGAGCTCGGCGCGGACGACCGGGACCTGCTCGGGGTCTGGTTCCAGGAGTGGCTGGACGCCGCCGTCGAGCAGGTGCCCGCGCTGGCCAAGCCGTCGGCCGGGTACGCCGGCCGACGCCTCGCCGAGATCGCCGACGGCCGCCTCACCGCGACCGTCCACCACGTCGACCTGCTGGCGACGCCGTGACCAGGGCACAGTTCTGGGGCTGGGCGCGCCTCGTCGGCGGCGCGGCCGTGCTGGTCGTGCTGGTCTGGCGGCTGGGCAGCGGCCCGTTCCTCGACGGCCTGCGCGGGGTCGACGCAACCGCGCTCACCGCCGCCTTCACGATCGGCGTGGTGACCACGGTCGCCTGCGCCTACCGCTGGGCGCTGGTGGCCCGCGGGCTCGGGGTCACGATCCCGCTGCGTGAGGCCGTCGGCGCCTACTACCGGGCGCAGTTCCTCAACACCACGCTGCCCGGCGGCGTGGTCGGCGACGTGCACCGCGCGGTCCGGCACGGCAAGGACATCGGTGACGTCAAACTGGGCGTACGCGCGGTCGTGGTCGAACGGATGGCCGGCTTCGTCGTGACGATCGCCCTGTCGGTGATCACGCTGGCCGTGTTCCCCTCACCCGTGCGCCGGCACATGCCGATGGCCGTGGCCGCGCTGGCCGCCGTGGCGTTGATCGCGTACCTGGTCAAGGGCCGCATGCGGATCCGCACCGGGCTGTTCTCCGCCCGCACCGGCATCGGCGTCGTGCTCACCACCGCCGCTGTGCTGGCCGGCCACCTGATCACCTTCCTGGTCGCCGCCCGGACCGCCGGGGCCACCGCCCCGCTGACCCTGCTCGCCCCGCTCACCCTGCTCGCCCTGCTGGCGATGGCGCTGCCCTGCAACATCGCGGGCTGGGGTCCGCGCGAGGGTGTCGCCGCGTGGGCGTTCGGCGCCGCCGGTCTGACCTCCGAGCAGGGCGTCGCCACCGCGGTCGTGTTCGGCGTGTTGGCGCTGGTCGCGAGCCTGCCGGGGGCCGTGGTGCTGGTGCTGCGTTGGGCCGACGGCCGACGCGCTGCGGAGAAGCCGGTAATGCTGGAACATGAGCTTGTCCACCGGCAACCGGAGTACAGCCATGGCTGAGCGGCCCTACATCGTGCTGAGCTGCGCGATGTCGATCGACGGATACGTCAACGACACCGCCGACGACCGCCTGCTGCTCTCGAACGAGGCCGACTTCCACCGGGTCGACGAGGTCCGGGCCGGCTGCGACGCGATCCTTGTCGGTGCCGAGACGGTCCGCCGCGACAACCCCCGCCTGGTGGTGAAGTCGCAGGAGCACCGGGCGGCCCGGGTGGCCAGGGGTGAGCAGCCCTCGCCGCGCAAGGTGACGGTCACCGAGGGTGGCGATCTCGACGCGGACGCGGCCTTCTTCCAGTCCGAGGACACCGAGAAGCTGGTCTACTGCGCCTCCTCCACGGTGGAGCAGACCCGGCGCCGGCTGGGCGCGCACGCCACCGTCGTCGACGGTGGGCAGCCGGTCAACCTGCGCCAGGTGGCGGAAGACCTCTACGCTCGCGGCGTCGGTCGGCTCATGGTCGAGGGTGGGGGCACCATCCACACCCAGTTCCTGTGCGAGGAGCTCGCCGACGAGCTGCACCTGGTGGTGGCGCCGTTCTTCGTCGGCGATTCCAAGGCGCCCCGGTTCGTCGGCGACGGAGATTTCCCGTGGTGCCAGGAGCGCCGGGCGACCTTGGCCGAGGTTCGGCAACTGGGCGACGTGGTGCTGTTGCGCTACGCCCTCTCGCCCCGGTTCGGCACCGTCTGATGAGGAGATTGATGGACGACGCGACGATACGCACGCAGGTATCGGTCCCCCTTCGGTTCCCCGACGGCTACGCCACGAAGGCAGAGGTGTTCACGTTCCACGGCCTCGTCGACAACCGCGAGCACATCGCGTTCGGGCTCGGCGACTGGCGCGACACCCTGGCCCGCGACGAGGCGCCTCTGGTGCGGCCGCACAGCGAGTGCCTGACCGGTGACGTGTTCGGCAGCGAGCGCTGCGACTGCGGCCCGCAGCTGCGCGAGGCGGTCGAGCGCATCAGCAACGCCGGCGGCCTGCTGCTCTACCTCCGCCAGGAGGGGCGCGGCATCGGCCTCTACGCGAAGCTCGACGCGTACGCCCTGCAGGACACCGGAATGGACACGTACGAGGCGAACCTCGCGCTCGGGCACGGTGAGGACGAGCGTGACTACACGCCCGCCGCGCAGATGCTGCGCGCCCTCGGCGTCTCGCGCATCGCGTTGCTCTCCAACAATCCCGACAAGGAGGAGCAGCTCACGTCGCTGGGCGTCGCGGTGACCAAGCGGGTGCCGACCCGGCTGCACCTGTCCGCCGCGAACGCCGGCTACCTCGCGGCCAAGGCCAGGCACGCCCGGCGCGCGGTGGAACAGGACTGGCTCGCGTCGTGAGGAGCCGGATCCTGACCGGCCTGGCCGCGTTCTTCGTTCTGGTGCTCCTGCTCGTACCCGACGACTTCGCCGCGCTGAGCCCGTTGGCGCTGCTGGCGATCCCGCTGGAAGCGCTGGTCGGCGTCGCCGTCGTGGTGTTCCTGCCGCCCCGCGCCCGCACGGTCGTCGGCATCGTCGCCGGCGTCCTGCTCGGCGCGATCAGCATTCTCAAGCTGCTCGACCTGGGCTTCGGCGTCACGCTGTCCCGGCAGTTCGACCCGCTCTCGGACTGGTCGCTGTTCCGTGCGGCCTCCGAGTGGGTCTCCGAGTCGTTCGGCAAGCCCGGCGCGATCGGAGCCGTGGTCGTGGCGATCCTGCTCGCCTTGGCGTTGCCGGTGCTGGCGACGCTGTCGATCCTGCGGCTGTCGCGGGTGGTGTCGGTGCGCCGGACGCTCGCGCTGCGGGTCGTGGCCGGGCTCGCGGTGGTCTGGGTGGCGCTGGCGATCCTGGGCGTGCACCTGGTGCCCGGTGTCCCGGTCGCTGGCCGGAGCACGGCGGCCGCGGCCTACGACCACGCCGCCCAGCTTCGGGCGGACATCAGGGACCAGGCGGCGTACGATCGCGAGGAGTCCACCGACGCCTACCGTGACGTACCCGTTTCGCAGCTCCTGCAAGGGTTGCGGGGCAAGGACGTCATCTTCGCGTTCGTCGAGAGCTACGGTCGCGACGCGGTGAACTATCCGCAGACCGCCGCGCTGCTCGCGTCGCGCACGCAGCGGTTGACCGCGGCGGGCTTCCAGTCCAGCAGCGGTTGGCTGACCTCGTCGACCATCGGCGGCGGAAGCTGGCTCGCCCACGCGACGTTCCAGTCGGGGCTGTGGATCGACAGCCAGCGGCGGTACGGGAAGTTCACGGAAGGCACGCGCTACACGCTGACGACGGCGTTCTCGAAGGCCGGCTGGCGCACGGTGGCGGTGATGCCGGCGAACCGGCGCGACTGGCCCGAGGGCGCGGTCTACGGCTGGGACAAGGAGTACGACGACCGGACGCTCGGCTACAAGGGCCAGGGCTTCGCGTTCTCCTCGATTCCCGACCAGTTCACGCTGCACTCGTTCCACAACACCGAGCTGTCCGCGCCGTTGCCGGGCCGCAAGCCGGTGATGGCCGAGATCGACCTGCTGTCCAGCCACGCGCCCTGGACCCCGGTGCCGCCGATGATGGACTGGGACAAGCTCGGCGACGGCTCCACGTACCCGGGCAACGGTGGTCGCGGGGGCAATCCCGATGAGATCAACAACGAGGACGCGAACACGGTACGGGACAACTACCGGCGTACGGTCGAGTACTCGGTCGACAGCCTGGTGTCCTATATGGAGAAGTACGCCACGGCGAACACGGTGATGGTGATGCTGGGCGACCACCAGCCGTCCCCGATCATCACCGGCCCCGATCCGAACCGTGACATCCCGATCACGGTGATCGCCAAGGACCCGTCGGTCATGCCGCGCATCGCGAGCTGGGGCTGGTCACCCGGCCTGGCCCCGGTGGCTGACGGCCCGGTCTGGCGCATGGACGCCTTCCGCGACCGGTTCCTGGCGGCGTTCGCCAAGTAGGCCGGTCAGCAGGGCGCGCAGGGCACGACCGAAGAGGTCGTCCTGCGGCGGTTGGCCGGGGTTGGCCAGCGCGGCCGCCAGGTGTGGGTGGCGTGCGGGGTCGAGGGCCGCGAACGGCTGTGCGGTGCTCGTCTGGGTGCGGCTGAACAGGACCACGACGCCGGTCATCAGGGCGATCGCCTCGAACTTGGCGGTTGTCGGGGCCGGCACGTCGCTCAGGACGCCGAGGCAGTGGTCGTACCAGTCGAGGGTTTCCGGGCCGGCGCTGGTCGGGCGTTGGATCAGCTCGCCGAGCCAGCGGTGGCGGCGGTGCAGGTCGAGCTGTCGTTGGGCCAGGGCCTGCAGCTGGTCGAGCCAGTCGCCCTGCCTTTGGGGGTACGGGCGTAGCTCGCCGACCGCGTGGTCGGTCATCAGGTCGAGCAGGTCGTCGCGGGACGACAGGTAGCGGTAGAGCGAGCCGGCCGTGGTGTCGAGTGCCGTGGCGACCGCGCGCATCGAGACGGCGGACAGGCCCTCGGCGTCGGCCAGGGCGATCGCGGCCGCCACTATCTCGTTCCGCGTGTGTCCGGGTGCCGGTCCACGCCGCCCGCGCTCGGGTCGGGTCCAGATGGGTTGCGCGTCGCTCACCGCCTAACTGTAAACTGCAAACGACGTTCGCAGTTTAGAGGGAGGGGTCATGGAGCGGGTCACGACTTTCGACGGCGCGACCATCGCGCTGCATTCGACGGGCACCGGGCCGGGCATCGTGGTGGTGCACGGCGGCGGTGTGACGATCGATGTCTACCGGCGCTTCGCGGCGGCGCTGGCCGACCGGTTCACCGTGCATCTCTACAACCGCCGGGGCCGAGGCGACGCGCCCGCGCGGGTGCTGCCGTACACGTTCGACCAGGAGATCGAAGACCTGGCCGCGGTGCTCGGGCACACCGGCGCCAGCAACGTGGTCGGGCACAGCGCCGGTGGGCTCATCGCCCTGGACGCGGCGCTGCGACTGCCGATCGCGCGATTGGCGCTCTACGACGCCGCGATCTCGATCGACGGCAGCTTCCCCGCGGGTTGGCTCGACGACGCCCGCGCGGCGGCCCGGGCCGGCGACCTGCCCCGGGCGATGGCGCTCACCGCGGGCGGCATCAACACGCACCAGGCCACGTCGCGCCTGCCGCTCGCGGTGCAGGTGGGGATCTGCCGGCTGTTCCTGCGCACGCCGATCGGCCGCACGATGGGCGACCTGCTGCCGATGACGCTCGACGAGTCGGCGCTGATCGCGGCGGCCGACGGCCCGGCCGACCGCTGGGCCGGCGTGACCGCCTCGGTGTTGCTGGCCTGTGGGGCCAAGGGTCCGCGCTACTACGTGGCCGCGGACGACGCTCTGGCGGCGGCCATCCCCGACGCCCGAGCGGTGGAGATCCCGGGCAGCGCGCACGACGGCATCAACCGGGCGCCGCGACAACTGGTGGAGGTGGTCGCGGACTTCTTCGCCGCGCCGGTCACACCTCGGCCCGGCGAGCCCGCCCGCTGAGGGTGCGTGCCGCCATCTCTAGGCTCGGGTGATGGCCTCGACGCACGTGCTGCGTGTCGCTGACGGGCTGGTGACCAAGCGCTACACGGACTGGCGGCGCGGCGAGCACCGTCGTGAGTGGGCCGTGCTGTGCCGACTGCGGCGGCATGCCGCGGGGTTGGCGCCGGAGCCGGTCCGCGCGACGCTCGACGCCGTGCCGCCGACCGTGACCATGACGCTCGTGCCGGGGCGGCCGTTGACCGACCGGCCCGGCCGGGCCGAGGTGATCGGGCTGGCGACGGCGTTGCGGACACTGTGGTCAGTGCCGCTCGGTGGCGAGCCGTCGGTCGACGACTGGGCCGACGACCTCGGGTTTGCCCGGCCGCTGGTCGAGACCGCCTGGCCGGGTGAGGTGCCGGACGAGATCGCGCGGGCCCTCGCGGCGGCCACGGCGTGGTGGCGGGGACCCGACCCGGCACTGCTGCGCCAACGGCCGGCCCACCTGGTGCTCGGGCATCGGGACCCGAACCTGGCGAACTACCTGTGGGACGGCTACCGCGTGCGCATCGTCGACTTCGAGGACGCGCGAGCCAGCGATCCGGTCACGGAACTGGCCCTGCTGGCAGAACACCTCTCGGCCCGCCACCTCGAAGGCCTGCTGGGCCAGTTCGACGTCGACGAGCACCGCCTCCGCGCCGCCCGCCGCCTCTGGTCGATGTTCTGGCTGTTCCTCCTGCGCCCCGGCGGCCCAGCCGCCACCCGCAACCCGAAGGACACAGCGCGTCTCCAGGCCCGGCGCGTCCTACATCTGCTCAACACGTAGTCCTGAGCCTGCTCTTGGTTGTGAACCGCGGACCTGGCAGCGAAGCGAAGCGAGCGGTCCCCGGCGGGAGCGACGGTCGTGCCGCCCGCGGACCCGGGAACCGCTCTTAGGTCTTCGTCTTGAAAGGGCTTAGCTGGCGCCGAGCCGCTCCAGGATCAGCTCTCGAACCGCCTTGGCGTCAGCCTGTCCCTTGGTGGTCTTCATGACCGCGCCCACCAGGGCACCCGCCGCCGCTACCTTGCCGTCGCGGACCTTGGCGGCCACGTCCGGGTTGGCGGCGATGGCCTCGTCGACCGCAGCCGTGAGCGCACCCGTGTCGGAGACGACCGCGAGCCCGCGCGCCTCCATCACCTCGGTGGGCGAGCCCTCGCCCGCGACAACACCCTCGAGCACCACCCGGGCCAGCTTGTCGTTGAGCTTGCCGCTGTCGACCAGCGTCTGGAGCTCCGCGACCTGCGCCGGCGTCGCACCGACCGCCGAGAGCTCGATGCCGGCCTCGTTGGCCCGCCGGGCCAGCTCGCCCAGCCACCACTTGCGGGCCGCCGCGGCCGTGGAGCCTGCCGCTACTGTCGCCTCGATCAGTTCGACCGCACCGGCGTTGACCACCGACTGCATGTCCAGATCGGACAGTCCCCAGGCCTCCTGGATGCGCTTGCGGCGCTCGCGCGGCGGCTCCGGAAGCGCCGCCTTGAGCTCGGCCACCCAGGCCGGGTCCGGTGCGAGCGGCACCAGGTCGGGCTCCGGGAAGTACCGGTAGTCCGTCGCCGTCTCCTTCGAGCGGCCCGGGCGGGTGTCGCCGGTCTCCTCGGAGAAGTGCCGCGTCTCCTGGACGATCCGGCCGCCGCTTTCCAGCACGGCCGACTGGCGGATGATCTCGGAGCGGACGGCACGCTCGACGGAGCGCAGCGAGTTGACGTTCTTGGTCTCGGTGCGGGTGCCCCATTCCTCGCCGGGGCGGTTGAGCGACGTGTTGACGTCGCAGCGCAGCGAGCCCTCTTCCATCCGCACGTCCGAGACGCCGAGACCGCGAATCACCTCGCGGAGCTCGGTGACATAAGCGCGGGCGACCTCGGGGGCGAGCGCGCCGGCACCGGGTACCGGCTTGGTGACGATCTCGACCAGCGGGATGCCGGCGCGGTTGTAGTCGACCAGCGACTCGGTCGCGCCGTGGATGCGGCCGGTGGCACCGCCGACGTGCAGCGTCTTGCCGGTGTCCTCCTCGAGGTGCACGCGCTCGATGCCGATGCGCACCGTGCGGCCGTCGACCTCCACGTCCAGGTAGCCGTCGACGCACAGCGGCTCGTCGTACTGGCTGATCTGGAAGTTCTTCGGCATGTCCGGGTAGAAGTAGTTCTTCCGGGCGAACCGGCACCACGTGGCGATCGAGCAGTTCAGCGCCAGGCCGATCCGGATCGTCGCCTCGATGGCCGCCTTGTTGGCCACCGGCAGCGAACCGGGCAGGCCGAGGCAGACCGGGCAGACCCGGGTGTTGGGCTCGCCGCCGAAGTCGGTCGGGCAGCCGCAGAACATCTTGGTGTTGGTGCCGAGCTCGACGTGGGTCTCCAGGCCGATCACGGGCTCGAAGCCGGCGATCGCCTCGTCGTAGGTGGGCAGCGTCGTGGTGGTCATCAGCCCTCCAGGGACGGCGGGGTCAGCGTGCCGACGGCGGACTCGAGGGCGGCGGCGACCCGGTACATGCGGTCGTCGGCCATGGTCGGCGCCATGATCTGGAATCCGACCGGGAGCCCTTCGGAGAGGCCGCAGGGCACCGAGATGCCCGGGCCGCCGTACAGGTTGGTCGGGATCGTGAAGAGGTCCGCGAGATACATCTGGTACGGGTCGGAGGTGCGCGACCCGAACGGGAACGCCACGAACGGGGTGGTCGGCGAGACCAGCACGTCGACCTGCTCGAAGGCGGCGTTGAAGTCCTGCGTGATCAGCGTGCGGACCTTCTGCGCCTGGCCGTAGTAGGCGTCGTAGTAGCCGCTGGACAGCGCGTACGTGCCGAGCATGATCCGGCGCTTGACCTCGGGGCCGAAGCCGGCCTCGCGGGTCAGCGACATGACCTCTTCGAGCGAGCGGTTGCCGTCGTCGCCGACCCGGAGCCCGAAGCGGACCCCGTCGAACCGGGCGAGGTTCGAGGAGCACTCGCTCGGGGCGATCAGGTAGTAGGCGGGCAGCGCGTACTGGAAGTGCGGCGCGGACACCTCGACGATCTCGGCGCCGAGCTTGGTGAGCGCGGCCAGCGCGTCGTGGAACGCGGCCATGACGCCCGGCTCCGCGCCCTCGCCGGCGTCGAACTCGGTGACCAGGCCCAGCTTCACGCCGGTCAGGTCACCGGTCATGCCGCGGCGGGCGGCCTCGACCACCGGCGGCACCGGCTGCGGGATCGAGGTCGAATCGCGCCAATCGTGCCCGGCCATGACCTCGTGCAGCAGGGCCGCGTCGAGCACGGTACGGGCGCACGGGCCGGGGGTGTCGAGGCTCGACGAGAAGGCGATGAGCCCGTAGCGGGAGGTGCCGCCGTAGGTCGGCTTCGAGCCGACGGTGCCGGTGACCGCGCCGGGCTGGCGGATCGAGCCGCCCGTGTCGGTGCCGATCGCCAGCGGGGCCTCGTAGGCGGCGATCGCGGCGGCTGAGCCACCGCCGGAACCGCCGGGGATCCGGCCGAGGTCCCACGGGTTGTTGGTCGGCCCGTAGGCGGAGTATTCCGTCGACGAGCCCATCGCGAACTCGTCCATGTTGGTCTTGCCGAGGATCACGGTGCCGGCGTCCCTCAGCCGTTCGACCACCGTCGAGTCGTAGGGCGGGCGCCAGCCCTCGAGGATCTTCGAGCCGGCCGTGGTCGGCACGCCGCGGGTGGTCAGCACGTCCTTGACGGCGACCGGCACGCCGGCGAGCGGTCCGAGCTGGTCGCCGTTGGCCCGCTTGGCGTCGACCTTGCGGGCTGCCTCGAGGGCACCGTCGGCGTCGACGTGCAGGAAGGCGTGCACCTTGCCGTCGACGGCGGCGATCCGGTCGAGATGCGCCCGGGTCACCTCTTCCGCCGACACGTCACCGCTCGCGATCGTCCCGGCGAGCTCGGCGGCGGTCATCCTGGTCAGGTCGGACACTGTTGTCACGCCTCCTCGTCCAGGATGCGCGGCACCCGGAACCGGTCGTCCTCGACATCCGGCGCGCCCGCGAGGGCCTCTTCCCGGGTCAGGCAGTTGATCACGACGTCTTCCCGGAGCACGTTGGTCAACGGCACGGAGTGCGAGGTCGGCGGGATGTCAGCCGCCGCGACCTCACCAACCCGTGCCACGGCCTGGAGAATCACGTCCAGCTGGCCGGCGAACGTGTCGAGCTCCTGCTCGGTCACGGCGAGCCGCGACAGCCGCGCGAGATGCGCGACCTCATCGCGGGAAATGGCAGCCATCAGTGCCCCCTTGCGTCGTGTGGGCGATTCGTATGTGGTCAGCAGCGAGCGTGGCACGCTCTCAGCGACCCGAGCGAGTCTATTTGTCCTCGACGGGTGGTCGGGCGCGACCCCTCCGTGATTGCCGTCGCGATACCGAGGCCGGGTTGCGATGCCATATCGACATTGAGTGCGGGGCTGCGTGCGGATCGTGATGGTCGTCACCCTCGTTCCATGACCATTTGGCCGCGCCACCTACGCCGGAGACTCATCGCGACGTGTTCGGTTGCCCTCCTCCTAGCGGGATGCGGCGGGACCGACCAGCCGGAATCCGCGCCCACGACCGCGGCGACGACGGCCTCGCCGAAGCCCGACGAGAAGCCCGGCCCAGGCGACCACGACCTGACCCTGCCCTGGGACGGCAAGCAGCGCGAATACCTGCTCCACGCGCCGCCCGGTCACACGCCCGACAAGCCGGTGCCGCTCGTGCTGGCGTTCCACCCCTACCCCGGCACGGGCAAAGGGGTTCGGGTCACGTCGGGCCTCGACGCACTCGCTGACAAGCACGGCTTCCTGGTGGCCTACCCGAACGGCCTGGCCGGCGGCTTCAACGCGCTGGTCTGTTGCGGCAACGAAGACGATGTCGGCTTCGTCGGAGCGCTGGTCGAGCACCTCACGAAGAACTGGGGCGGTGACCCCGACCGGGTGTACGCGACCGGTATCTCGAACGGCGCCGACCTGTCGTTCCGGGTCGCGGTCGACCTGCCGGGCGTGTTCGCGGCCATCGCGCCGGTCAGTGGTGGGTTCGGCGGCCCGAAGGCGGCGGAGTCGACCTACGCGCCCAAGGAGCCGGTCTCGGTGTTGACCTTCATCGGCGGGAAGGACCGCTTTCTCGGCGAGTTCGAGATCGGCATCAAGAACTGGCAGACCCGCTCGGCCTGCAAGCCCGCCAAGGCGACGCCGGTGGAGGGTGGCAAGGGAATCACCCGCACGGTCGCACCGTGTGGCAACGGCAGCGAGTTCGTCACCTACCGCCTGCCGGAACAGGGCCACAGTTGGCCCGGCGCCACCACCGGCGGCTTGGCCGGTCCCGACGCCGGCATCAATGCCACGGACCTGATCTGGAAGTTCTTCGAGGCCCACCCCCGCAACCCCTGACCCCAAGCCCTCCCGGTTCGGCCGACGGCGACCTCGGTGATCAAGCTTTTGCCGGGGTCGCCGGGTTCGCCGGGGCCGGGTTGCGGTGGACGACGGGCTCGTGCCGGGGAGCGAAATCTAGCTCGCGGGTGAGGCGGCGAGTTGCCCTGGTGGCTTCGCGGACCTGGCAGCGAAGCGAAGCGAGCGGTCTCCGGCGGGAGCGACGGTCGTGCCCCCGACGGACCCGGGACAGCGTGATGTTGGCCTTGATGTGCCGTTTGTCAGTTGGGTTGGGTCAGGCGTTCCGCGAGGAAGGCTTCGAAGCGTTCGGCGGGGGCCGGGTGGGAGAGGGCGAAGCCCTGGCCGAGTTGGCAGCCGGCGGCGCGGGCCTGGTCGATCTGGGCGCCGGACTCCAGGCCTTCCGCGATGATCTCCATGCCGAGTCGGCGGCCGACGCTGACCACGACGTCGATCAGCGGTTTGGCCATGCCGCCGCTCTGCCGGCTCGTGCCGTGCTCGCCGACCAGGGCGCGGTCGACCTTGAGGATGTCGATCGGCAGGCGGCGCAGGTGGGCCAGGCTGGCCTGGGCGGCGCCGAAGTCGTCGAGCGCGGTCCTGACTCCCAGCGCGCGCAAACCGGCCAACTGGGTGACCACGGTCGGGGTGTCCGAGCCGACGCGGCTCTCGGCGATCTCGATCACCAGGCGTTCGGGGGAGAGGCGGTTGGCGACGAGCGTCGCGGCTACGTGGCTGACGAAGTCCGGTGCGGCCAGCTCGGCGGGGGAGACGTTGACCGACAGCCACAGCCTCGGGTCCCAATCGGCGATGCGGCGGCAGGCGT
The DNA here is from genome assembly GCF_040676915.1 of Asanoa sp. NPDC049475. Taxonomy (NCBI): domain Bacteria; kingdom Bacillati; phylum Actinomycetota; class Actinomycetes; order Micromonosporales; family Micromonosporaceae; genus Asanoa; species Asanoa sp. NPDC049475. The sequence goes on from NZ_JBFAPY010000016.1 coordinate 57,959, forward strand.
CCTGCAGCACCCACTGGCCGATCTCGCCGATCACGCCGAGGTCCTCGGCGACCGGCAGCAGCTCGCTCGGGAGCACCGTGCCGAGGGCCGGGCTGCGCCAGCGCAGCAGGGCCTCCGCGCCGACCGGCTGGCCGTCGTGCAGGCCGAGGATCGGCTGGAAGACCAGGTCGAGCTCGCCGCGGGTGGCCGCGCCCGGCAGTTCGCGCTCGAGGTCCATGCGGCGGACGAGCTGCTCTTCGAGGTACGCGTCGTACCACTCGATGCGGTTGCGGCCGAGCTGTCCCGCGCGGCGGCGGGCCAGGTCGGCCCGGCGTAGGACGTCGTCGACGCCGTCACCGCCCGACAGCTCGGCCAGGCCCACGCTGACGTAGATGTGCACGGTGGCACCGGGCAGCAGGTACGGCTCGGTGAGCGCGGTCAGCAGCCGGGTGCCCAGGGCATAGGCGACCACCGGGCCCTCGACCGTGACCACCGCGAACTCGTCGCCGGCCAGCCGGGCCGCCACGTCGTCGGTGCCGACCGTGGAGCGCAGCCGGCGGCCCACCTCGATCAGCACGGCGTCGCCGACCTCGCGGCCGCGGGCGTCGTTGACCCCGGCGATGCCGTGCAGGTCGATCACCAGCAGGGCGCCGGTGTGGCCCTCGACCGAGCGCTGGGTGGCGATCGTGCGCATGAGCTCGCGCCGGTTGGCCAGGCCGGTCAGCTGGTCGGTGAACGCCAGCTTGTGCAGCGTGCGCTCCAGGTGCCGGCGCTCGCCGACGTCGCGGATGTGCACCACGAGCCCGGCCACCTCGGGGATGCCGCGCTGGTCGCTGACCGTCGACTCGGTGTCGCGCCAGGCGCCGTGGCCGTCGCGCAGCCGGGCCGGCACCAGTGCCGGGCGGGCCGCGTCGTCACCGTCCTTGTCGGACAGTGTCTGGTTGAGCACCGCGAGCACGTCGGCCGCGTCCTCGGGGTGCATGAGGTCGGGGAAGGCGCGGCCCACGACGTCCGCATCGGACAGTCCGAACAACCGGGCCGCGGCGGGTGACTGCCACCGCACCACCAGGTCCTCGCCGACCACCATCGTGAGGTCACCGGCGCCGGCCACCAGCGAGCGGAAGTGAGCTTCCTGTGTGGACAGCTGCTTGGCGTACCGGCGTACGTCGGAGACCGCGAACACCTCCCGCGCGACCACCGTCGGGATCACCGAGAGGCCGAGCACGATCGACGTCTTGTCGAACTGGCCGACCGTGACCAGGTGCCAGGCGGCGGCCAGGGTGGCGACGACGGCGGGAACGGTCAACAAGGGGTACGCGGACAGGTGCGACTCGGGCTCGCCTACCGTCGGCGGCTCCACACCGGCCTCGGTGCGCGCGGCGCCGGCCAGGATCAGCCCCGGGCTGACGGCGACCGCCGCACCGGCGACCAGCAGCGCCCAGTCGGGGCCTCCGTAGGCGAGGACGATCGCCAACGCGCCGACGCCGCCGAGTGCGATGCCGACCCCGGCGCCGCACAGCCACGCCGCCCGCCGGTAGGCGACCACCCGCAGCACGATCACCGTGGCGGTGGCCAGGCCGAACGAGCCGATCAGGGCCGCGGCCAGCGCGGCGGCCGGCATCGGGCCCTGCGGCGGCAGCAGCCAGACGGCGAACGCGATGCTGATGCCCAGGCTCAGGCCGTCGAAGCAGCGGCGCAGCCGGGCGTGCGTGCTGGTGGCGGCGCCGGGCAGCAGCAGCAGGCCGATCACGTAGAGCACGGACGCGAAGGCGAGACCGATGGCCGTGATGATCGGTCGCTGGCCGGGCGGCGCCACGGGCAGGAGCACCACGGACAGGCCGGTGGCCAGCGCGCCCATGCCCAGGTAGCCGGCACCGCGGCACGGGCCGAACGAGTGCACGCGGGCGTGGATGCGCAGCGCGAGCTGGACCAGCCGGTAGGTGCCGACGGCGCCCGTCAGCGCCGTCGCGGCCGCGAGGGCGGTCAGCGCCGGCAGCAGCCCCGCACCCGCGCAGATCAGCGTCGCCAGGGCCGCCGTGGGCGGCCCGGCGATGGCGACGATCCGCACGAACCGGGGCAGCTGTGGGGACGTAGATGACACGGTGGTCATCCCCTTGGGTGGAGGGGCCGGGGGAGTCGCGGCGACAAGATACCGCGCCTCACACTGTCAACGAGTGCACCTCGCGGAAAGTTACGCCGACAGATCTACCCCAGGTCAACCCAGCAGCGCGTAGACCGTGTGGGCCTGGGCCGCGGGTGCGCTGGCCCCGTCGGGGGTCAGGGTGATGTCGGCGAAGGCCAGGGTGCGGCCGAGCTTGGTGACCTTCGCGAACACCTGGACATCGACGCCGGCGATCGGCCGCTGGAAGGTCGCCCCGAGCTGCACCGTGGTCATCGGCACGAAGGCGGCCCGGGCGGCCGAGATCGCGATCACGGTGGCCGTGTCGGCGGCGGCCATCAGCGCCTGGCCGCTCATCGCGCCACCCTCGCGGGCGAGCCGGTCGGACCAGGGCAGCCTGAGGGTCGCCTGGCCAGGCTCGACGTGCTCGACCACCAGACCGAGATCGCGCACCCACGGCGCGAAGTTGTCGGCCAGGACTCCGTTGGCGTCTTCGACAGTGAAACCCACGTCACAGAGGGTACGTGTTCCCGGTGCGGCGTCGAACCTTTCGACGGCCGGCGCGGTGTCGTCCTTGAGTGCGGTGTTGTCCTCGGCCGTGGTGCTGTTCGCGGCCGTGGTGTTGTCCTCGGCGGCGGTGCTGTTCTCGGTCGTGGTGTTGTCCTCGGCTGCGGTGCTGTTCGCGGCCGCCGTGCTGTTCTCGGCCGTGGCGTTGTCCTCGGCCGCGGGGTTGTCCTCGAAGAGGCGGTGTTGTCCTCGATGAGGAAGTGGCTGTGGAAGCCTCGACCAGCGGGGCAAGATCCATCTGCGCACCAGGCGCTCACGCTGGGCGCGGCATCATGAGAGACTGCCCGGCGTGGCGATCCTGACCGGCGCGCAGACCTCCACGCCCGCAGTGTCGCCAGGTTCCGGCCGGCGCCGGCCGGGCGCCGCTGTGCTCACCGCCCTCGCGCTCGGGCTGGCCGGTCTCGGCTTCCGGATCGCGGTGCTCCTCGCCGACGCCCCGCCGACGAACAGCGACGAGGGCACGATGGGCCTCGCGGCGCTGCACATCGGCCAGGGCAACGGGCTGCCGGTCTATTTCTACGGCCAGAACTACATGGGCACGCTCGAGGCTTACCTGGCCGCGCCGTTGGTAGCGCTGGCCAACGGGTCCGTGCTGGCGCTGCGCTTGCCCAACTTGGTGCTCTACGCGGCCTTTCTGACGGCGATGTGGGCGTTGACGCGGCGGTTGTACTCGCCGTGGTTCGCCACCTTCGTCGTCGGCTTGCTGGCGCTGGGATCCGACCGAGTCCTGAAAAATCAGCTCATTTCGGGCGGGGGTTATCCGGAGATCAACCCGGCAGGCGCCGCGCTCATGCTGCTCGCCGTCGGGCTGGCCGTGCGGCCCCGGACCGTCGGGTACGCCGCCTTCGGCCTGATCGCCGGCCTCATGCTGTGGGTCGACTGGCTGGTCCTCCCTTATCTCGCGGCCGCGTCGTGCGTACTCCTGCTCAAGAAGCCCGCGAAGCGCGCCTGGATCGCGCTGGCGGGCGGTGTGCTGCTCGGCGCCGCGCCGCTCGTGATCCACGACCTGACCTCGTCGTGGCGGCACAGCGCGATCCCGACGTTCCTCGGCCTCAACGGCGGCGGCGTCGAGGCGTCGTGGGCCGACCGCCTGCACGGCGGCGTGCTGACCGGCGTCCCGCTGGCGACCGGCCTGTGCGCACCGGGCCGCTGCGAGCCCTGGCAACTCTGGTGGGCGCCCGCCTGGTTGGTCTTGCTGCTTGTCGCCGGTTTCGTCGCGTGGCGAACCCTTCGGACCGATCGTCTACGCGCGGCGGGGCAACTGGCGCTCGTCGGAGCCGCGCTGGTCAGCCTGGTGGTCTACGCGCGCAGCAACGCCGCCGGGAACACCCCGATGGAGAGCGGGCGCTACCTGCACTGCCTGCTGATCTCGACGCCGGCCGTGCTGTGGCCACTGTGGACTTTGCGCGGCCGGGTCACCCGCTGGCTCGGTGCGGCCGGTCTGGCGGTGGTCTGCGCGTTCTCACTCGTGGCGACCGGCATGGTCGTGCACGAACTGCCGCGGATCGCCGCCCTCGACGACAAGCAGGTGGGCCTGCTCGCCGAGCTCGACCGGCGCGGGGTGACCGCCGTCTACTCGGAATACTGGACCTGCAACTACATCGCCTACATCTCCTCCGAACGGGTGCGGTGTGCGGTGATCGCGGCTGATCTCGGATCGGGTTTCGACCGGTACCAGCCCTATAAGCAGGCGGTCGCCGAGGCGCCCACGCGGACCTTCGCCCTGCCGACCGGTTCGGCGGAGAGTCAGGCGGTGCGGGAGTATCTCGACAGCCGTCAGGTGACCTATGCCGAGACCGTAGTCTCCGGGTACGACATTCTTCAGCCGAGCACCCGCGTCGATCTTCCGCTGCCCGACTGACGTAGCGTGAGGCGCGTGAAGGTCTGGATCCCCCACCAGCACGGCCGTGATCTCATGGGCGCGGTGCCGGCCTCGGTGACGTTGGAGATCGCCGAGCGCCCCGACGCGCTCCCGTCCGACCCGGCCGACCTGGTGTTCTGGGTGCCGCCGTTCCTCGCGCTGTCCGACTCGGTGCGGCTGGCCGCCGAGATGCCCGCGCTGCGGGTGGTGCAGCTGCTCAGCGCGGGCGCGGACGCGTGGTCCGGCCACCTCTCGCCGGAGGTCAGCCTGCACGACGCGCGGGGCGTACACGACTCCTCGACGGCGGAGTGGGTGCTGACGGCGATCCTGTCGTACCTGCGGGAGTTCCCGGGCTTCGCCCGCGCCCAAGCGCGACACGAGTGGTCATATGCGACTTATGCGCCGACGGACGAGCTGGCCGGCAAGCACGTCTTGATCGTCGGCGCAGGCTCGATCGGCGCGGCGGTCGAGGCGCGGCTGGAGCCGTTCGAGGTCACGGTGACGTCGGTGGCCCGGACGGCCCGCGACGGGGTCCATCCGGTGTCGTCGCTCCCGTCGCTGCTGCCGGCCGCCGACGTGGTGGTGGTGATCGTGCCGCTGACGGAGGAAACCCGTGGCCTGGTCTCTGGTTCGTTCCTGGCGGCGATGAAGGACGGCGCGCTGCTGGTCAACGCGGCCCGCGGGCCGGTGGTCTCCACGGACGCCCTGGTCGCCGAGGTGTCGACCGGGCGGATCGGGGCGGCGCTGGACGTGACGGAGCCCGAGCCGCTGCCGGCCGGCCATCCGCTCTGGGACCTGCCGAACGTGCTGATCACGCCACATGTCGCGGGATCGGTCCGGGGGCTGCACCCACGCGCGTACCGCCTGATCGGGGAGCAGCTCCGCCGCTTCGTGGCGGGCGAGCCGTTGGTGAACGAGGTCGTCGGCGGGTACTGAGCACGTCTCCGGCCCTGCTGCTCCGCCGGACGCTGACCCTTGTAGCGATCGGGCCACGGGCCGCCGTGTTTGCGGTGCCGGGCCACTCGCTGCTGGCGGTGAGGGCGTCTGGCAGCTTGCGGATCGGCCCTCATAGCTGCGGGCGCGCAGGCCTTGTATCCGCTGCTGCGGGCTGCTGGTGGCAGCGGCTGATGGCCGGGAGGCTGTCGCCGCCGTCCTAGCTACTGGGTGTTCTTCTGCCAGACGATGCCCTGGCCGCTGGCTTCGACCAGCCGGCTGACGTCGTCGCGGCGGACCGACGCGAGTGTGACGGCGTACCCGTCGCGCAGCAGAACCACCGCGCGCCCGCGGTTGTCGGTCGCCAGCTCGCGTACCTCCGACCAGGGGATCCGCTTGCTCCCGAAGAGGCCGCGAACGCGCATCCCGGAGGCGTCGGCGTCCGTACCGGAGCGCAACACCCAGACAAGAACGGCGATCGGAATGATCAACAGGGGTACGAACATCCACCGCACCGGCGAGCCCTCGTCCGTCGACACGATGTCGGAGGGCAGATTCGGCCCGAACGCGATCGGCAGGATGCCGACGAACGCGATGAACGCGGCGATCAAGATCGATTGGTGCGGGCGGAAACGTACCTTGTTCATGTCGGCCATCTTCCCACCCTCGCTTCGGCCGGTTTCTGTCGGTGGTCGCGCGCATACTCTTGCCCATGACCGTCCTCCTGACCATCGGCACGAGCAAGGGCCTGTTCCTGGCGACCAGTGACAACAGGGTCGACTGGCAGGTCAGCGGGCCACACTTCGCGATGACATCGATCTACGCGGTCGGCATCGACCGCCGTCGCGCCACGCCGCGACTACTGGCCGGCGTCGACAGCTCCCATTTCGGCCCGAGCGTCGCGACCAGCGACGACCTGGGCAAGACCTGGTCCGAGCCCGACCAGGCGCCGGTCGCGTTCCCGGCCGACACCGACACCTCACTGGTACGCGTGTGGCAGCTGGCGCCCGGCCCGGCGAGCGAGCCCGACGTGGTCTACGCGGGCACCCAGCCCTCGGCGCTGTTCCGCTCCGACGACGGCGGGCGCACGTTCACCCTGGTCCGCTCGCTATGGGACCACCCGCACCGCACCGAGTGGGGTGCCGGCTTCGGCGGCCAGGCGATCCACACGATCCTGCCGCACCCCGAAGACCCGGCCCGGGTCCTGGTCGCCATGTCGACGGGCGGTGTCTACCGCACGAGTGACAGCGGGTCGACCTGGTCGCCCGCCAACAAGGGCATCAAGGCGGGCTTCTTCCCGGACCCTTACCCCGAGTTCGGCCAGTGCGTGCACAAGGTGGCCCGCGACGCCGGCGACCCCACCCGCCTCTACGCCCAGAACCACGGCGGCGTCTACCGCTCCGACGACGAGGGCGCCACGTGGTCGTCGATCGCGGAGGGCCTACCGAGCGACTTCGGCTTCCCGATCGTCACCCACCCGGACCGCCCGTCCACCGTCTGGACGTTCCCTCTAGCGGCTGACAGCGAGCGCTTCCCACCCGACCACCGCTGCCGCGTCTTCCGCTCGACCGACGCCGGCACCTCCTGGTCGGCGCTGTCAGCGGGCCTACCCACGGACCCGTTCTACCCGACGGTCCTACGCGACGCGATGTGTGCCGACAACGCCACCCCCGCGGGCGTCTATTTCGGCACGCGCTCAGGCGAGGTCTGGTCAAGCCGCGACGAGGGCGAGTCCTGGGTCCAGGTCGCCAGCCACCTACCGGACGTGCTGACGGTGAAAGCGGCGGAGCTATGACCGCAGGGGTCACGATCCTGCTGCCGGGGGTGCTCCGAGCGGAGGCCGCGGGCCAAAGCCGCCTGACGGTCGACGCGAACGGCTCGCTACGCACGGTCCTCGACGCGGTAGCCGCCAGCTGGCCACGCCTCGACCGCCGCCTCCGCGACGAACGCGGCGCCCTACGCCGCTACGTCAACATCTACGTCGACGGAGACGACTGCCGCCGCTCAGGCGGCCTGGACACCCCAGTCCGAGCGGGCGCCGAGATCCAGGTCCTACCGTCGGTGGCCGGCGGCTAGAAGAGAGCGCAACCCGAGCGATCCAGACGGCCGGCTAAACACCGCGCGGCCGAGGTCCGGCCGGTCCGGCCGGTCCGGCCGGGCCGGTGGTGGCTGGGCAGCGCGGTGGCTGCGGAGGTCGGGCCGGGCGGCGGTGGTGGCTGGGCAGCGCGGCGGCTGTGGAGGTCGGGCCGGGCCGGCGGTGGTGGCTGGGCAGCGCGGCGGCTGCGGACGTCGGGCCGGGCCGGCGGTGGTGGCTGGGGCACGCGGCGGCTGCCGCGATCCGGCTGGGCCGGCGGTGGCAGGGGCAGCGCTGTGGCTGCCGCGGATCCCGCCGGGAGCGACGGCCGCGCCCACCGCGAACCCAGGACCACAGGATTTGCCCCGGCTCGGGACGACGGACAGTGCGATTCGTCCGAGCGGTGACCACCAAGCCAAGAGACGATGACCTGATGGAACTCGTGACCGAAGTGATCCCGCGCCTCGTAGTCGCGGACGGCGCCCAAGCCGTGGCCTTCTACCAGCGCGCGCTCAGCGCCGCCGAAGGCCGGCGCTACACCGACGACGACGGCCGGATCATCCACACCGAGCTCACCATCGGCAGCTCACGGATCCACCTCAAGGACGAGGACGACGGCGACCGCGCTCCGACCTCGCTGGGCGGGACTCCCGTGATCATGCATCTCGGAGTCACCGATGCCGACGCGGCAGCCAAAGCGCTCGTCGACGCGGGAGCCAGCACCGTCTTCCCGGTCGCTGACCACGGTTACGGCATGCGAGACGGACGGTTCGCCGACCCCTTCGGCCACCTGTGGATCGTGTCCGAGCCGCTGGTCGACGCCTGAGGCCCGAGGGAACCGCGGACCCGCCGCGTGGCTCCGTTGTTGCATGCGCACCGACTTGTCAGGCAGCCCCGCTAGGCTGTGCCGGGTGACCGGCCATCCCTCGTTCCGACGACGCCGACGCCGCGGGTTTGCCGGCGTTGTTGTGGCTGCTCTGTTGTTCGCGGCCGGCGGTTGTGCGTTCGGGCCGCCCGAGCCCGACGCCGCGGGCAAGCCGCCCAACCTGCCCAAGCCCTCGGCCGACCCGTCGGAGACCAGCGGCGGGCTCGACCAGTCGGTCGCCGTCTCCGTCGTCGCCAAGGGGCTCGAGGTGCCGTGGGGCATCGCGTTCCTGCCCGACGGCAGTGCGCTGGTCACCGAACGCGATACCGCCCAGATCCGTAAGGTCGGCCCCGAGTCCGACGCCAACGGGCTGAAGGTGAGCACCGTGGCGACGCTCGACGGGGTCGACGCCCAGGGTGAGGGCGGGCTGCTCGGCATCGCGGTGTCGCCGAAGTACGCCTCCGACAAGACGATCTTCGTCTACTACTCGACCGCCGAGGACAATCGCGTTGCCAAGATGACGTTGGGTGGTCAGCCGCAGCCCATCGTGACCGGGATTCCGCTGTCCGGCATCCACAACGGCGGTCGGGTCGAGTTCGGGCCCGACGGCTTTCTCTACGTGACCACCGGCGACGCCTCCGAGCGCGGGCTCGCGCAGGACAAGGCCAGCCTCGGCGGCAAGATCCTGCGGATGACCCCCGACGGCAAGCCGGCGCCCGGCAACCCGTTCCCCAACTCGCTCGTCTGGTCGTTGGGGCACCGCAACGTGCAGGGCATCGCCTGGGACTCCGGCAAGCGGCTCTGGGCCACCGAGTTCGGGCAGAGCACCTGGGACGAGATCAACCTGATCCAGCCGGGCAAGAACTACGGGTGGCCGACCGTCGAGGGCAAGGCCGAGGGGGCCAACCAGGGCAAGTTCGTCGACCCGCTGGTCACCTGGCCGACCAGCGAGTCCTCCTGCTCGGGCGCGGCGATCATCGACCGGGTGCTGGTCGCGGCCTGCCTGCGCGGCGAGCGGCTGTGGGCGATGGAGCTCACCAACGCCGGCACGATCCTGGGTGCGCCGCGGGCGCTGTTGCAGGGCGAGTACGGTCGCCTGCGCGCAGCCGTCGCCGCACCCGACGGCTCGCTCTGGGTCAGCACCTCCAACAAAGACGGCCGCGGCGACCCGGAGCCCGACGACGACCGCATCCTTCGCCTCGTGTTCTCCGACGGCGGCGCGGGAAAGAGTTGACCGCGCACACGGCGGGTAAATATGGATCACGTGACCCCTCAGGAGGATGAGCCGAAGCCCAAGCGGTCGGCCAGGGCATGGTCGGCCGTGCGCGGCGCCGCGAAGTCCCGGTTCACCCGGCGCACCGGCGTGGCCTTCGCGATCCTCGGCGTCGCCCTCGTCGGCCTGGTCGTCGGCGTGCTCCTCGGCGCCCGCGCGCAAACCGACATCGGCCCGTTCCAGGCGGAGATGTCGGTGCGCCCGGCGACCAGCGGCGAGACCGAAGTCGTCATCCCGCCCCTCGGTGCCCTGCACATCAACAGCCACGACGGCCCGCTGCGGCTGACGGTCCGGCTCGGCGCCCTCGACCAGGGCCGCACCCAGGCGCTGATCAGCGACCCGTCCGCGATCAACCGGGCCAGCCAGACGGTCGTCGACGACCTTCAGGAGGGCATCCTCCGGCTCGGCTTCCGTACCATCTCTGTCTCGGTCCTCGGCGCCGTCGTGATCGGCCTGCTGGTCTTCCGCAGCACCCGGCGCGCGGCGTGGTGTGGCGGCGTCGCCCTGGCTGTCACCGCGAGCACCTTCGGGATAGCCGCCGGCACGATACGACCCGATTCGATCGAGCAGCCACGGTACGAGGGTCTGCTGGTCAACGCCCCCGCGATCGTCGGTGACGCGCGGCGGATCGCGCAGGACTACGGCAAGTACGCCGAGCAGCTCAAGGCGATCGTCGCCAACGTCAGCCGGATCTACACGACGGTCAACAAGCTGCCGATCTCCGACCAGGTCGACGGGGGCATCCGCATCCTGCACGTCTCCGATCTGCACCTGAACCCGTCGGCGTGGCCCACGATCCGCACGGTGGTCGAGCAGTTCGACATCGACGCCGTGATCGACACCGGGGACATCACCGACTGGGGCTCCGAGCCGGAGGCAACCTACGTCGGCTCGATCTCCCTGCTCGGCGTCCCGTACGTCTACATCCGCGGCAACCACGACTCGGCCGTGACGGCGGCGGCGGTGGGCCGCCAGCGCGACGCGATCGTCCTCGAGAACCAGGTGGTCGACGTGGCCGGCCTGCGCATCGCCGGCATCGGCGACCCGCGCTTCACTCCCGACAAGGAGACGTCGCCGACCGGTTCGGGCCGTTCACGGCAGGTCATCGAGCAGGTGTACGACGCCGGCGCCCGCCTGGCGGCCACGATCAAGGCGAGCGGCAAGCCGGCCGACGTCTGCCTGGTACACGACCCGGAGTCGGCCCCGGCCCTCAACGGCGTCTGCCCGACGATCCTCGCGGGCCACCTGCACCACCGCGAGATCCGCATGCTCCCCGCCGGGCCGACCGTCCCGAAACCGAGCCGCGTCCTGGTCGAAGGCTCCACGGGCGGCGCGGGCCTCCGCGGCCTGGAGGGCGAGCAACCGACCCCGCTGCAGATGTCGGTGCTCTACTTCGACGACGCCAAGGCCCTACAGGCCTACGACGACATCCAACTCGGGGGTACGGGCCAGGCCCAGGTGACCCTCAACCGCACGGTGGTCGAACGCCCACGCCCGGCGACCTCGGGCAAGCCGACCCCGACTCCGACGGCGACCTCGACCCCGACCACTCCCGCAACGCCCCCGGGCGACTGACGACCGCGGTTGACCGACCAAGCGCCGGGCGGGGAAGGACAGGGAGGGCGGCAACGCCCGGATGAGGGAGACGGTAGCGCGCCGGTGACCTGGCGGCCGCGGCGAAGCGCTGCGCCGAGGCGGCCCGGTCAGCGCCGAAGCGAGGAGTGGGGGGGGGGGGGGCGGGGCCCCCCCCCCCCCCCGCGGGGGGGGGGGGGGGGGGGGGGCGGGGGGGGGGGCGGGGGGGGGGGCGGGGGGGGGCCCCCCCCCCCCCCCCGGCCCGGCGATCGTGTTGCAGCTCATGCTGTGCGCGGTCGGCTACTACATGATCCAGGGCGGCACGGCCTGGCTCGG
>NZ_JBFAPY010000017.1:0-36024 GCF_040676915.1 Asanoa sp. NPDC049475
GCCTCAGCACAATCAACGCGTCATCCACGTCCGCACTTTGGCACTCGGGTACGACATCCCAACTGTCAAACTATTTCAGACACGCGACACTAGACCAGGAAGATCGCAATGCGTTCGGCCCCAAAGGCGCTCTTCGCCAAGGAGTCTCTCCTCGGCAGGGGACTCCTTGGCGAATCGAGGCGCGTGGCTAGCGTCCCTGGCTCAGCCAATTGAACAGCCAGCTGACACTCGCACTGACTGCTCCCGCGAGGATGCCGCGGATCGCGGCGGCGAGCAACAGGCGCCGTCGGGGTGTGGGGTCGTCGGTCGAGTCCATCGTGGCTCCCCTGTGTCGAAGGATCGGATGCTGACCGGCCGGTCAAGATGAATCATGCGACGCACGGGGAGTGCTCCGTCCGGGTGCCGATGAGTGCCTGTTCGCTCGGTGGATTGGCAGGTCACGACGGTGTGCCGGATGCTGGGTGCCGATGAGTGACGATGAGCGCCGACAGCGAACGCCGCTGGACCGATCACGGTCGTCGCAGCGGAGGATCTCAGCACCAGACCTTCCCGAAGGTCCTCTCCGCACGTTCAAGGTCACCCTGTACGCCCTGTACCTGGAGGCGGGCGGCCCCCGCGTGGCCGATTTGGAACGCACGATCAGCGAGCTGGCCTCGGATTTGGCCCGCTACCTGTACTACGACGAGGAAAATCTTGCCGCGCACGAGGTCGCCGTCGACGCGGTGCTCGGCTCGCCCGCCCCGAGGCGGGACACCATAGCCGCGATCATCGGCGGCGGCACATTGCCGGGAACCGAGGACGACGCAGTGGCGGTGGCGTTGGCGCTGGCTCTGTTGGCGGGCCGGTTCGAGGCAGGGTCACAGAGCCGCGAACTCGCCCCGCTCGCGGCCCAGATCCGCCACCTATGGTTAGCGGCGCAGCTCGCCCCACCTGAGAATCTCCGCCCGCGAGGGGTAGAAACGACGACCGGGAACGCTGCCCCAGCATCGCTGCGGTCCTACCGCCAGCAGGCCGCGTGGATCGCGCCGCCGGACCTCGTCGGGCGCGATGCCGAGCTGGCAGAACTCTCAGCATTCTGCACTGATGACGGTCGCCCGTCGTACGCGTGGTGGATGGGACCCCCGTGGTCCGGCAAGTCAGCGCTGATGTCGACTTTCGTGATTCGCGTGGCACCCGAACAGATCGGTAGATTCTCGCTTCTGTCGTTCTTCGTGACGGGCCGCCTGGCTGATCAGGACACCCGGGATGCGCTGGTTGACTCGGTTCTCCGGCAGCTCGGTGACCTACTAGGCCGGGATGTGCCGCCGTTGGCCAGCAAGCCGCCTCGGGAAGCGCTACTCCACGAGTGGATCGAGGAGGCTGCCGGCGAATGCGACGGCCGCGGCGAGCGCCTGATACTCGTCGTCGACGGTCTTGACGAGGACCGAACAGCGGCTGCAGACCACACTGGGCAGAGCATTGCGGCCTTCCTCCCGCTACACCCTGCTGCCGGACTGCGCGTCCTCGTCAGCAGCAGAGACAGCTACGTTCTTCCCGACGACGTTCCGGCCTCGCACCCTCTGCGCGCCACCGCGAGTATCCGTCGGCTCGCGCCGTCACCGTACGTGGCGGACATCGAGAGACTTGCGAGGCGGGAGCTGAGGCAGCTTGCCGCTGGCCCGGATCTCGGCCGGGACATCCTCGGCCTTCTCCTCGCCGCGCGCGGAGCGCTAACCCTGCGCGACCTGACGGAGCTCACTGGCTCAGCGCCCGGCCGGATCATGGCCACATTCGAGGTGGTGATCGGCCGAGCGTTCCGCCAGCGGACCGGTGATTCGCCGTCCTACCTCCTCGGCCACCAGGAGCTGCAGAACGCCGGCGAGGCTTTTCTCGGCGAACATCTGCTCGATACCTACCGGGACCGTCTGCGCGAATGGAACCGACAGTACGCCGCTAATGCCTGGCCGCCGGACACCCCCGAATACCTTCTGCACGGTTACCCGTCGATGCTTTCCCGCGCGGGGGATGTCGCCGGCCTGGTCGAGTGCGCGGTCGACCGGACCCGGCACGACTGGGCGCTGGACCTGATCGGCGGCGACGTGGTGGCCCTCGACGAGGTGACCAACGCTCTGCAGGCCGTTGCGGGACAGGTGCGCCCGGATCTGCTGGCCGCGTTCCGGCTGGCGGTCCGCCGAGAGGAGCTTCTCGACCGGAACACCCGCGTCCCGGCCGGACTTCCGAACCTGTGGGTGCAGCTCGGCTTCCCAACACGCGCGGAGAATCTCGTGCGGTCGATCACTTACCCCTATTGGCGCGCAGAAGCTTTGGTGGCGCTCATCGGTTCACTTGTGCGGGCGGGCTGGGTGGATCAAGCGAAGGCAGTGGCCGACTCCATGCCGGCCCCCCGCAGCCCGTTCGACGACTCCTTAGAGCAGGCGAGGCTCGCCATGGGCGAGGCGCAGTCGGAGGCAGGACGGATCACGGAGGCGACCGCTGTCGCGGCCTCGCTGACGAGCCATTACCACCGGGATCAGCTGTACGCCAACATCACTGCCAATCTCGCTGAGCAAGGTCGGACGGCGGAGGCGCACAGTGTTGCGAGACGCATCGTCACTCAAGACGACAGAACGTGGGCGCAGCTGTCAATCGTGGCAGCTCTCGTGAATTCCGAACGGTTCTCAGAGGCGGAGGCGGCCGCACAACAAATCGATGATCCCGCCGGACAGGTCGAGGCGTTCTTGCTGCTCGCGCCCGCGGCAGCCCGCGCGGGGCAGTACGAAATCGCGATCCGGACGGCGACCGACCTGCCTCCGGTCAGCCACGCGGTGGGGTCCTGGCTGCGTCGACCCCTGCTCGCAGTGATCGAGGCGTTGCCCGCCGGGGGACGATCGGTAGAGGCGGAGGCGCTCGCGTCCAGTCTGACCGGGACAGGCTCGGACCAAGCGGCGAAGCTCGCCCTCGTACGCGGGCTCGCGGCGGCCGGTAACTGCACCCACGCTCTTCAGATCAGCCGCGTGATCCGGCCCGGACCGGAGCGCGCAGAGGCCCTGTTGTCGGTGGCCGAATGCCACGGCGCCGCCGAGCGGCCGGGCTTGGCGCTGCGGGTGATCAGCGTTGTACGGATGATGGCTCGATCGTGGCCAGACCCAGAGGCGAGGGCCCCGGTTCTGGTCAGCGCCGCCGTTACCGTATTGCGCGTTGGTTCGCCAGAACAGTTCCGCGCGGCTGCGCCGGAAGCCGAAGCCTCTGCAGGTTCGATGCGGCCGACGATCTATCGAGATGAGGCGCTTGCCCAGCTGGCCGACGCATGGGCGTCTACCGACGACTTCGAGCAGGCACTGCGGATCGTTCAATCGATGTTGAGCTCGTCCGCGCAGGTGGACGCCTTCGGCGTCGTCGCCGGCAGGATGGCGCGCTCCGGTCATTTCGCTGCTGCGAAGCAGGTCTGCAGAACGATGCCTACATTCGACGAGGCACGGCTGTTCAAGGCCTTCACGGCGGTCGCCTCAAGCCTGGCGGAGGCTGGCGAAATCGAACAGGCCCAAGAGCTGATGGAGACCTTGCCGACCGTAAACGCACGCGCCGACGGTCTCGTCGCCTTGGCCCAGCATCTCGCGCACGCAGGTCGGACGACGGCTGCGATAGCCCTGGCAAAGCGGGCACGTGCCCTGGCCAACGGGTCGACGCCGTCGGCCAAGCACCTGGTCATCGTGGCCCGGGCACTTGCCCGTTCAGGCCGTCCGGGCAAGGCCCTCGAAGTCGCGCGGTACGTGGCATCCCTAGCCGCGTCCACTGGACACACTTACGACCTACAGGCCGCAGCAATGGCCGCAGCACATGTCATGACGGACCTCGGAGAACGTGCGGGGGCGCTGGCTCTTGTGCAACAGATCATGGACCGCCAGTCCGACTACTCGAAAACCGAAATCCTTAAGGTTCTGGCCGGGCTGGACGAACTCTCCCGGGCGCTGCCCCTCATCGGCGATGAGCCGTACTGGCGCCGGGAGTACGCGACGGCGGAGATTGCCGGCGCGGTGCGCAACCGCCAGATCGAGCAGGCCGAGAGACTGGTCGCGGCGGCGGAGAACCCGAGCGTCCGAGCCCGAGGGCTACTGCTTCTCGCCGACGCCTTCCTCCGTCAGAATCGGGCCGATCGGGCACAGAAGGCAATCGCTCAGGCCCTGGTTCTCGCACCGGCGGTCGACGACCCATATGAGGCGGCGGATCTCTTCGCCCTCTTGGCCAATGCCTTCGGCAGGTCCGGTGATCGCCCGCAGGCGCTCCGCATGATTAAGCGAGCGTGGGCCACGGTGGGATCGATTGGATATCCGGTGGCCGAGTCTCGCCTCCTGACCGGCCTGGCCGAGACGGCATCCACGATTGGCGAAGCAGAGACTGTCGAGGCGCTAGCCGCAGACGCCGCCGCGGCAGCGCGTCTGATCCCAGAGGAGTATCGCGGCATGGGGCCGGAGACCTACGTCGCGATTGGGCGCGGCATCGAAGGCGAGCACCTGGCCGGCGTCGTGGCGGTGCTGGCTCGCGCCGACAGATTCGTTGCGGCGGAAGCAGTCCTGGAAACGATCCCGCTTGATGACGACAAAGCAAAGGCAACGGCCGAACTGGCACGGGGGCATGCCGCGTTTGGGCGCTACGCACAGGCGAACGCACTGGCCGCCACCATCACGGACGAGCAAGCGCGGGCGTACGCCTTCGGGATCATCGCACAGTCGATGCTCGACAATGGACATCCGGACCATGCCCGGCACGCAATTGCCCAGTCGCTGATCGCCGGACACTGGTCGATCTCCGTCGACGTGGCCACGGCGCTCGACGACCGCGTCGCGGACGAGGCCTACCGGGCGACGGGTCTTCCTGATCAGGCGTGACTTTCGGTGTACTCCGGCAGGACCTCATCGGTGGAAGAGCCGTAGCGTCGCTGGCCACCGCCGCCCCGCACACCGTTGCTTTCCAGGCGCCGATTGATCCGCGCTAGCGGACCTGTCGACCCCGCAGCCGCAAGCGGTACACGGCGCGACAGGGCAAGCGCCGGCGGCCGCCGAATTCAATGGCGATGCCTTGTGTCCGGCTCCGGATAGTCGATCTACTCCGACCCCGGCTTAACCATTCGCGAGCCACCGAGATGCTGCGCCTCCCGATCCAGGTTTCTTGGTGAGAACTGGCCACCCGCAATCTGTCGCCGCGCCGTCCGCGCATGCATGTGTTCGCGCAACTGGGCCGGCTCAGAGTACCGTGATCCGTACCGAGTACGAAGGTGCTTGCCCGGGGATGACGCGGTACCCGATTTCCTGGATCTGCCGATCATCGGCGAACAGCGCTACGTCGTCGAGGCTGGGGAGGTGAGCCGTGTCGAGATTCGGTGAGACCCGCTTGCCCTGCAGCACGTCGGCGATGCCGCCGAGGAAGTTTGTGGCGTCGCCAGGTGGTTGCGCCGCCGGCGAGCAGATCGTGACGTCAAGGGCAACGTCCTCTTTCGTCGTCACCCAGTTCGCCTCTGTGGCGGCTGCGGTCGCGGCGGAGAGAAGGCTCTCGACTCGGTTGCGCTGCGGATGCCGAGCCGCGAACAGAGACGTCGCTTCGTTCTTGAGCGGCGGCCAGTCGGCCACGTTGAACATGATCGTGGTCTGGCGACCAACCGCGGGCCGAGCTCGCTCGGCCTTCCAGATGGCACGGTCCACCATCCATGGAGTCACGGGCCGATGCAGGCGCATCGTCAACGTCTCGGCCGCTCGTTCCACGAGGTTGCGGGCCTCGACTGGGGTTACGTAGCAGCCGTGCCGGTCGAGCCATCTCAGGATCATTCGATCTGGCTTGATCAGGTGGTCGGAACCGCACAACATCCACAGATAGCCTCGTCGAACGCCGAACTTGCCTTCACCTCGCACGGCGGCCAGAGCCTGGTCGACCTCGTCCCAACGCTCTCGGTCCTCCATCATGACCGCGGCTGAAGCGAGGTCGGGCACTTGGTGTTCGACGAGTATGTCGGCGTAGAGCAGCACGGCTTCAGCCTTGAGGATCCCACTGCGGCTGGAAGTGCGCTGGTCGTTGGTGTCGTATCGGAGCGCTTCGGTGCTCGGATAACGCTCGAGCAGGGCTGACAGCGGCAGTGGGTCCGGTGGCAAGGGCTCTGACGGATCGATTACCGGCCTCTGATCGCCGTTTCGTTCGGCCACCCGCCGGACGAGCGGCTTCACCACGTCGTCGTAACGGTTGGCGATCGACCAGACAGCGTCAATCACGCAGTACGAAAGACTTCGCCACCGCTCTTTGCGCGGCGACGGTTCCATCGCGGCCAAGGCGTCGATCACAGTGTCGAAGGACATGCTGCGAAGGGTGCCCGATCATTGGCGCGGTCGGCATCACCCATCCGGGTCGCACGTTCAGCTCGGCCACAACGCACGCCTTCGGCGACGTAGCTTTCATGCGGTGCTGGGACGCAGACCGCTATTGCGTGAGCGCCTGCCGGAGAAGGGCGGTCTCGGCCGCGCTGGGTGGGCCTGCGCTCCCGGAATGCCACTCAACGACAAGACGCTGTCCAGAGGGAAGATCAAACGTGCGGACCGCCCGGCTTTCGACGCCCGAGCCGTAGCAGCGGCCGCCGGCGCCCAGGGAATCGGTTTGCCGCAGGCCCAGGCTCAGCGCCAGCGCTTGCCACGGGCGTCCGAACGCAAAGACGTCAGGCACATCCAGGTCAGCTAACGGCTGCCACACGAAGGTGTCGATGACACCAGACGGCGGGGTCATGGATGCCGTCACCGATGTCGAGTGCCACGGGTACAGCTCCATGACCAGCAGGCCACTCCAGTCCACTGCCGGGTCATTCAACCAGTTCCGAGCGAAGCCCACGCGAGCGCGATGAAACCGGTTCGGACCCATCTCGGCGTCCCACTCACCGCCGTGGTACGGGCCGCTGCGGCTCCAGGCACTGAACGAACCAAGCGACGCGATCTGCTTCGCGAAGATCCCATCGCGGGACTGAAACGAACGTCGGTAGGCGCCAGGGTTGAGCCCAAGCACCACCATCCGTGGCGCCTGTTGAACGCCACGAAGGTCGCCGATATAGGGCTCTGGGAACCCCTCACGAGTCGAGGCGCCAACACCTTTGCCCGCGTAGCAGCTGTACCAAGACGGCAGAGGATCCGGCATCGGATCGTCACCGGCGAGCCAGGCATCGACGTGCTGGTCCCAGAAATCAGCGATCTGCTGCCGGTTCGACGACATGGGCCAGACGCTATCGAGGTCGAGTCCCTGGCACTAGGGCTCGGGTGCGGCCGCGGCCAGGTTGGCCCTGCACACGCCCAACCAGCCCGGCGCGCTGTCCGCGGCTCCTATCTGGCTGTCCGGCCACCCAAGCGAGGCGATGCTACCGCCGCGGCTTGCCACGCCCTAGCGTTCGGCACCGGAGCCGGACACCTTGAAGTGTGAGATCGCGACCCAACCGGGCGGACGGCGCAGCCGGATACTGACACGCGAGCCGCGGCGGCCGATGGTTAGAAACATGACACCGTCCATAGCTGCCGGACTCGGATTCGCCTTCTACGGGCGTGTTTCCACGGGAGACAACCAGGACCCCGAAGCCTCACGCGCGTGGCAAAGAGGACGTGCCGAGGACCTGGTTGCCCCGTCAGGTGGAAGCATCCTGGACGAGTACTTCGATGTCGCTGTGTCCCGATCTCTGCCGTGGAGTCGAAGGCCGGCGGCCAGCCGGCTTTTGGAGGCGATCAGGAGCTCATGCAGACCGTGGAGCGCGGTGGTGATCGGTGAGCCGCAGCGCGCCTTCTACGGTAGTCAGTTCAGCATGACGTTCCCGATGCTCGTGCACTACGGCGTGCAGCTCTGGGTGCCCGAGATCGGCGGACCGGTAGACCCTGGCAGCGACGCCCACGACCTGGTCATGGCGCTCTACGGCGGGATGAGCAAGGGCGAACGCAGCCGTGGTCGTTTGCGTGTCCGCTCCGCGATGGCCGCCCAGACGCGAACCGAGGGTCGCTACCTCGGTGGCCGCCCGCCCTACGGCTACCGGATCGCGGACGCCGGCCGCATCCCAACCCCGCCCGAGCAGCCGACGGGCGCAGGCTGCACCGCCTCGAGCCCGATCCCGACACCGCACCGACCGTCGGACGGATCTTCTTCGAGTACCTCGCCGGCCGCGGCCTGACCGCCATCGCTCGAGGACTGACGCTCGATGGCATTTCCTGCCCTTCCGCCCACGACCGTGCCCGCAACCCGCATCGCGACGGAACGGAATGGCAGATCACTGCGGTTCGGGCGATCCTGACTAACCCGCGCTACACCGGCCGCCAGGTCTGGAACCGCCAACGCGGTGACGACGTCCTCTTGGACGTCGACGACGTCGCCGCCGGCTACACCACCGTCCACCGCTGGAACCGCCCCGACGACTGGATCTGGTCCACCGGCCAAGCGCATCCGCCCCTCGTCGACACGAACACCTTCAACCGTGTCCAGAACACCCTGCGCACCCGCGGCGCCGTCGGCGACACCGGCAAGGCCCCACGACGCAGCAGCCGGCCCTACCTGTTCCGCGGCCTGCTCACCTGCGGTCTCTGCCACCGCCGGATGAACGCCGGCGTCCACCACGGCCACATCTACTACCGCTGCGTCGCCACCGACCTTGCCGACCCCCGGCGGACCACCCGCCCACCGTCTATCTGCGGCAGGACGCTCTTACCGCCCCCGTGACCGCGTTCCTCCGACAAACGGGGCAAGCGGTCGACGGGTTTGGCGTGCACCCAACGCCGGGCGAGACGGCGTCTGCGGCAGGTGAAACGGAGCTCGCCGCGGCGGCACGCCAATCGGACGCCTACGCCCGACTTGGACTGCGCCTGACCTATCACTGGGACCGAGACACGGTCATCCTTCAGGTTGCGGCGCCGCCAGCGATCGGCGCTGCGGCCGCGCCGCCCGCGGAGCTTCTGGCCGAGTACGTCGTCGGCTAGCGGCGGACGTGCGGACCGTGAGGGCGAGTGACACCCACATAATTGTTCTTGCGTTGCGCGTTGGGCGTTGGAGGGCCTGTCAACGAACATTCGGAGAGCTGAACGTAGGGCGGTGGGCCGGCGGGTGGCCTTCAGCGCGGCGGGTTGTGAACTGGCCCTACGCTAATGATCTAACGTCCGACCCCCATCGGGGCCCTTCCTGTCCGGGCATGCATACTCAGGACCATCATCCGCACGAGCGAGGCTGTATCCCTACCGAGAAATCGGGCGGTCGGCGATGGCGAATAAGAAAGCCAAGCGGGACTGGACGTTAGCAACCCGGGTTGCCACACTATCGCCCAGCAGACAATCGCGGAAGATGATCTTCCCGATCATCGTTGCGCTGGGTTCGGTACTCGCGGTCTTGGCATGGCTCGCGTTTTGGGCGCTAAAGGGGGATTTGCGCGTCTTCCCTCCAATCACGAACGCTCCGCCCACGTCGTGGGTTTCGCTGGATGAGGTGAGCGGCCCAATCGGCTTGCGCGAGTACACCTGTAACTCGGGCACGCAGGATGAACCCGGCGACGCCTGGACGAGGAGGGTGCCGATCTACGCCGATGGCGCATTGTTTCGTATCGAGACCGAACTTTGGTCGGAGAAGGCGCTAGCAGAAGAATCCGAAGTGACTTTCTCGTTCATCCGCCTTCTACAGTCAGCAGACGAAAATGCCGCACTCTCCGGATGCAGTGCCGTTGCTCGTCCGTTGCGGTCCGTTTCGCCGGCTGCTTCGCCCGGCACCGCGCCACCGTCTGGGTCTCCACGGGAGGAGCCAGTCGCGGCAGTTCTTAATCCACAGGCTGCGGCCTCACCACTTAAATTCAAGATCCGGCAGCTTGGTCCACAACACTGGAGTGGTTCATTGGTCTTCGGGCTGCGCGCGCCAGAGGGGGGACCCTCCATCTGGAGGGTCGAAGCCTCTGTGGAGTTCGGATACGCATGTCGTTCATGCGACGGCTTCATCGATCGCGAGTCGCTCGAGGTGTCATGGAGATGACGGCATCTACGTCACAGGAACAACACGACGGACGGCAGCCCGGCGGACGCACGCTGGAGATCCTCACATCAGTCGCAGCGCAGGGAGCGGCACTTGGAGCGGTCCTCTACTTCTACGGTTTCGCGCGGACGCAAAGCCTATACCGCTACCTCGGTGTCGATATGACCTTGCTGTCCATGTCACCACCCGACCTGATGCTTCGCAGCCTAAACGCATTGGTGATACCAGCAGTACTCCTGGCAATCGCCACTATCGCCGGCCGCCTCGTTATGGCGGCTAGCTCGGTGGCCACGGGGAAGTTCCGACACACTGCCGACGCGGCATTGGCGGTCTGCGGCGTGGCTGGACTGACGTTGGCCCTTGCCGGTAGGTGGCTCAGCAGCCCTGAAACCCGGCTAATTCCAGTGTGGACCGTCGTTGGTATTACCATGGTGCTCGGCACCATCACCGGCTGGCTCTTCCGGGTCGCAGAGAAGGGCTCACAAGACATCCAGCTTGACGACCGTGCAAGCCGAGCGCAATCCCTCCACGACCGGCTTCGAAGCACGGCACGGACCACTTTGGTTGCAACCGCGGTTTTCGTTCTGCTCACGGTGGGAGCATTCGCTGAGCTCAACGGCCAGCAGGACGCCGACGCGCTACAACGCGGCCTGAAGGATGCACCGAAAATCACGCTTTACGCTGACAAGGATCTGGCCATACCAGTAAAGCCCGGCGGATCCGCCAGCGCGGACCGGTACGGTTTTGCGTACGAGAACCTGCGCCTGATCATACGGGCAAATGGCCGCTACTTCCTGGTTACGCCCGCGTGGACGCGTGGTCAACCGGTGTTCGTTGTCAATGACGACGAACATGTTCGGCTCGATATCAATGCTTCGCCGCGGCCGGCCGTTCCTCCGTCAATCACCAGCCCAGTCCAGTCGACTCCCGACCGCTGAAACGGTGGGTAGCAAGACCTGCCTGAACGTCGATCGACGGTCCCTCCGCCCACAGTGTCGAGCGAGCCAGATTCGCTGGATAGCCAGACCGAACGAAACGCCGACGCGGCGCGCCTGAAGGAGGCCTACGCGTGCCGTGTGGCACTACCTGACCCACCACCCCGACCGAGACACCCTGATCCTCCGCCGTGCCGCCGTGCCGACCCCGCCGGCGGCGGCCGGCGGCCCAACCATGGAGTCGACGGCCTGGCAGGCCGAGTTCGTCGGCTGACGCCGGGTTCAGGCCCGGCCAGCGAAGGCGAGGAGCACCCACATAACTGTCCTTATGGTGAATCTGATGGCTGCTGTGGCGCCGCGGCAAGACCAGCACAGTGCTGGACACGACCGCTGCTTGTCAACGGTCAGCGGTGACCAGGGACGGTCCGGAGCTGAGAGGAGAGCAGCAGTCGCAACGCGCCGCAGTCCACGACGAGCCGAACATCCTCTCGACTCACCATTCAGTGATACACGACGATGCCATCATCCCTAACTCCGCGATCACGCCAATGTGCGCGCACACGCACCGCGCTCGTCCGCGGGCGCTCGGACACGCTCGCCGACATCGCGGCGAGTGCGAGGCGCGCCGACCCGCACGCTGGAGTATCTGAGCGCGGGGTTCCTCCAGGGGCTGCACCATCGTCGTCCGCAGCCGTCCATCGAGGCCAGAGGCTCGCTTGCGGGGACGACGTAGCCTGCTAGTTCGTGGCGAAAAATCGATCGAAGGAAGCCGCTAAGCCAGCAGGTGCGCCCGACTCGGGGTATGCGCGCCGAAACATGATCGTTTCAGTGATCTCGCTTGTTGTGAGCGTCGTCGTTGGCGTATCGGGCGTGATCTACGCCGCCTTGGATAGGAAGGACAGGGATAGGCAGAGGCGAGATGATCGGACAATTGCTATGTACGAACGGTACTACGACGGCGTCCGGGAATACCATTCCCAGACTGGAGCGTGGAAGGAGTGTGAGTGGCGAAACGAACAGGATCGCTCAAGCGAGATTGAGGCAGAATGCAGGACGTTGGCAATTCAAATGTCACAAAGCGACAAGGACGCGGCCGACTTGCGCGACGACGTGATAGAGGCCGGCCCAGAAGTGATCGATAAGGCAGCAATGCATGTATACGAGGCTGCCTTATCGTTCCGCCGAGACGGGAACGATGCCGCTACCCTGCCCGCGTACCAGGAAGCACTCGGCGCCTATCGTCGCGCCATGAATGAGCAGATTCGGCTGCTCCGCTGAAATTCCGCCCTCATGGAGACCGATGTGGCGCTGCTCGAGTCGCTGAGGAGTGGTGGGGAGGCGGCCAGGTGCACGAAATGGGATGTACTGGGCCGCCGCAACCTGCCAGGCTGCCACAATGATAGATCTGCTGCGAGCGACCGCGGGCCTGGTGCTGCGCGGCATACTGCCGTATCCGGACCTGATCCGCCGAACTCGCGTCCGTCGAAAGGCACGGAACCTCGTGTTGGGTAGGCCCTTTCCACGCGATGACGAGGTCACTGGCCTGGATATGGCGAGGCTGGCCCTGTTGAGGGTTCTCGACCTCCAGCGCCAGACTCGTCGTGCCGTGCGTGGACGCCACCGCGAGGCGGCCGCCCAACTCGCGCGGACATCGATGGAGACGGTCATCCTTGGCATCTGGTGTCTTCGGGAGCCTGATGCGATCACCATCCTTCGCGGGGCACAGCTACGGTCAGCCAAGTCGACCTTGGCCTCGCTCCTCGAAATGACCGACCTGTTCCCGAAGGCAGTCCTGGATCAGGCAGTTGACGCGCTCGGGCCCGAATCACAGCCGCCGCAGATACGACGTATGGCCGAGGCCATAGATCAAGCTACTGGGGGAGGCATCGAGGCCGAGTTCTACCGCCGGCTCTATCTGCCACTATCAACGTTCTTCGTCCACGCCAACGCCTGGTCGCTGTCGAGGTACATCGGTACTGCCTCGCGCTTTCGGACCAGCCCGACGGTGCCGTGGGCGCGCCGTTCTCCGGTCCGATTGGCGGATACGTGCGCAGGCATCATGGCTGTCGCGGTGGCTCACGAATCGGCCGTTCCGACTCAACTGTTGGAGAACTACGCGCTCGATCACGGTCGGCGAGTGCTCCCACCTCTGGCGGTTCTGGTCGCCAAGCGTGGCGGCCGTTCCTTCGATGCCGGTGCGCTTGTTCGACTCGTGCGTGACGCGACAGCGGTCAAGCGATATCTAGCCGGTCCAGGCCGGTTTGACGCCAGAGACGTCCGAGAGAAGCGGGTTCGGGCGATCTTCGAGAGAGTTTTCGAAGATCCAGACCTACCACGCGCAGCTTTGTCGCCGGTGGTCGATCACGTTGTCGCGATGATCCTTGAGGCGTACGAGAACCCCGGTCACACCGCGAGCGAGAGGGGAAGCCGCGACCCTCAGGATGTTGACCCCTCCGGCACCTGAGTTGGCTAAGCTTGAACTGCCGACTGGGGCACCGGTCGACGCATTCGCTCTCCCTTCGCGACCTGAAGCCTCCCGCATCGCACACTGGCAATTCCCACGCGCTCAGCCAGCGGGACAGACTGGTCCTGGCTCCTTCGAGTGTCTCGCCAACGAAGCCAGAGCCTTGTCGCCGATGACGGGCGCCGACGCTCAGCTCGCACACCTGACAGACGCGAATCACCGTTGCGAGTGACATAAACTCCCTGCCCGGGCACAGTTGTCGGTCGGGTGCTGACACAAACGGCGGCGCATCTGATCGTTGAAACATGCAACCACGTGCCGGTGCGGGCCTACTGTTTGCCTTCTACGGCCGGGTCTCCACCGAGGACCATCAAGACCCGACCGCCTCGTGCGCGTGGCAGCTGGCGCGCGCCCGTGATCTAGTCACGCCGACCGCAGGGAGAATCGTCACCGAGTACATCGACGTCGGGATCTCCCGGTCACTGCCGTGGAGGCGACGCCCACGAGCAAGCCAGTTCCTGGCCGCAATCAAGAGCCTGGACCGATCGTTCGGCGCGGTGGTGATCGGAGAGCCACAGCGTGCCTTCTACGGCGACCAGTTCAGCATGACCTTCCCCATCCTGGTCCACTACGGCGTCGAACTCGGGGTCCCAGAGATGGGCGGACCGGTCGGCCCGGGGAGCGATGCACACGACCTGGTCATGGCGCTCTATGGCGGCATGAGTAAAGGCGAACGGAACCGCGTCCGCACACGAGTCCGCGCCGCGATGACCGCCCAGACGCGCACGGAGGGTCGTTACCTAGGGGGCCGCCCGCCCTACGGCTACCGAATCGCCGATGCCGGACCGCCCCCAAAGCCGGCTCGGGCCGGCGACGGCCGCCGACTGCACCGTCTCGAGCCCGACCCAGACGTCGCGGTCGCGCGGATCTTCGCCGAGTACCTCGAGGGGCGTGGCCTGACCGCGATCGGCCGTGGGCTGACGCTCGACGGCATCGCATGCCCGTCGGCGCACGACCGGGACCGCAACCCGCATCGCCGCGGAACTACCTGGCAGATCAGTGCCGTTCGAGCAATCCTGACCAACCCGCGCTACACGGGCCGCCAGGTCTGGAATCGTCAGCGGGGCGACGACGTCCTGCTCGACGTCGATGACGTCGCCGCGGGCTACACCACCGTTCACCGCTGGAACCACCCTGACGACTGGGTTTGGTCGACCGGCCAGGCCCACGAGGCCCTCGTCGACCCGGAAACCTTTGCCCGCGTCCAGGACGCACTCCGTACTCGCGGCACCGTTGGCGACACCGGTAAGGCCCCGCGACGCAGTACCCGGCCCTACCTCTTCCGAGGCCTGATCACCTGCGGACTCTGCCACCGCCGGATGAACGCCGGCGTCCACCACGGTCACATCTACTACCGCTGCGTCGCCCGCGACCTCCCCGAGCCTCCCGCGGACCACCCACCCACCGTCTACCTGCGGCAAGACGCCCTCACCGCGCCCGTGACCGCATTCCTCCGCCAGACGGCGCATTCCGCCGAAGCGCGAGTCGAGTCCATCGCGTCGGTCGAGATGGGTCCACCCGAAGACCAGACGGAGCTCGTTACCGCGGCGCGCCACGCGGAGGCCTACGCCCGGCGCGGGCTACGCCTGACTTACCACTGGGACCGGGACACCGTGATCCTTCACCTCGTTGTCCCGCCGGATGCCGGCACCGCGACAGCAGGGCCTACGGTGCATCGGCCGAATTCGTGGTCGGCTGACGCAAAGCAACCAGCCGGCTCGCGAACGCGAGAGATGCCCACATAATTGGCCTTATGGTGTAGCGCGCGGGTGCATTCCGGGATCCGAAGCACTCACTGTGGGGTGACAGGCTGCGCGTACGCGTGTCACTCATCAATCGCCGGGGCCAACAACGAAACACTTGGACGCGTACTCGACGTACGCGGGCGACACTGCCGGTTGTGAGGCCATAGCGTTGAGCTCGCACGACGACGAGACTGTTCAAGGGAGACAGTATGGCAGCTGAACTGGCGCGAATTTTCAACGATCTGCCCGCAGTCAACATCCTGCTGGCGGCTCTGTCGCTGATTCTGTTCCTCGCATGGGTAGTTATCAGCAGGCAGCGGACCCGCCACTTGGCTGAGCTGATAGATGCGGTGAAGGGCAACAGCCGCCGTGGCTGTACCGCCGCTGCCCGCCGTCGGTCGGGTCAATGACGATGCCGCTCCTCGAAGGCCTGATGACCAGGGA
Source organism: Asanoa sp. NPDC049475 (assembly GCF_040676915.1). Classification (NCBI taxonomy): domain Bacteria; kingdom Bacillati; phylum Actinomycetota; class Actinomycetes; order Micromonosporales; family Micromonosporaceae; genus Asanoa; species Asanoa sp. NPDC049475. The sequence goes on from NZ_JBFAPY010000017.1 coordinate 15,636, forward strand.
CGACTTGGCGCGAGCTACTGGCGTTACTCCCCAGACAATCAGCGTGTGGACTCGCCGGCACCATGACTTCCCTCGCGCCGTGATGCACGGATCGCAGTCACGCTTTCCGACTCAGGAGGTGGCGTTGTGGCTTGACAGCCGCAAGATCCCGCGGAACGCGTTGCTGTCAGGCGAACGCAGTGGAGCGACGTATGGGATGCGCTTCCGTCTTTCGGTTGGCCTACCCAGGTCGGGCGCGGTCGACGAACGACCAGACCGACAGCCGAAGGAACGACTCAACCAGGAGCTATGGATCCCGCTCGAGCAGCTGTTGCAGAAGACCACCGACCCGACAGTCTTTGAAGCTGTGGTTATGTCGCTGCTCTGTATTCGCGGAACCGACGCCCTTGGCTGGACGGAGTTGGCAATGTCCTCTTCCGCTACAATCCGCGAAACCCTCACCCGCGTACGGAGCCGGCAGCCAGCGAGGCTGGCCAACGCCACGGCAGCGTTGCAGGACCTACCCGGCACACCGTGGTGGTGCCACCACCTTGTCAAGCTCGTGTTCGTCATCGGCTCGGTACGGATACACCCTGCAGAAGCATTTGACTATCTGATTGACCGGTTCGCACAGGAGCGGCACCACAGCCGCGACGAATATCTCCTACCTGCGGAGTTAGCCGGGTTGATGGTCGAGATGCTCGATCCTAAGGCTGGAACGCGCGTGCACGACCCTTGCTGCGGCGCCGGTGGCATGCTGGTCGCCACAGCGAACCACGTCGGTGGTGACAGCTCGGAGATCTCGACAGTTATAACCGGCCGGGCGGCGACGACGCGGACTTGGCGCATGGCCAACATCAACATCGCGTTACGCGACATGCAGGTCGATCTCGGCGATGGGCCAGCCGCAGATCCTCAAGAAGTTGATGCCGGCGCTGGTCCTTTCGATACGGTGCTGCTCAACCCACCTTTCGGTATGAGAGCCTGGCACACTCCAACCACACGCCACCCGCAGTCGTGGCCCTACGGCGAACCATCCCCGCACGATCCAGCTTTCGCCTGGGTGCAGAGCGTGCTCGAGGCGCTGGCGCCGGCTGGTCGAGCCGCCGTTGTCATGCCTAGTCAGGCCACCTTCGCAAGGACCGGTCGAGAGCACACGATTCGACGGAATTTAGTCGAAGGCGGCGTCGTCCGTTGTGTAGTCGGCCTCCCTGACCAGCTATTTCGCGAAACGACAGTTCCGGTGACGATTTGGTTTCTGTCGCATCCTGACCACAGCTTCGGCGACGAGGTCTTGCTGATAGACGCCCGTTCGGCTGCCCGCCGGGAAAGGCCGACCCACCGAATGCTGAGCCACCGCGGCCGCCGCGCGATCCTCGATGCCTACCGTTACTGGGTGAACGGCGCAGGGCGCCTCCCCACGACAGTCGGCGACGTACGGTCTGCCGTGGTGCCGGTAACTAGTATTCGAGACCATGGCTACGACCTCCAGGCAGCGACATACCTCGACCAACATCGAGCCGCCGCAGCCAGCAACCTGACAGACGAACAACTCCGAACCCTGCCGAGACAAATATCCAGACTGGACTTGGAAGCTCGGACGGCCGACTCGGCTCTAGAGCGGCGGCTTAGGGAGCTGACGCCGTGGACACGTTGATCGGCGAGGTTCCGGACGCCTGGAGCGCACGACGCTTAGAGGACTGCTGTGAAGTTCAGTCGGGTCCATCCGGCTCCGTGCTCACGCGCTCGGAGAACGTCACAGGCGGCGTCCCAGTAGTGAAGGCTGGCGACGTCGGTCCGGACGGCATCGCTCTCGACCCCAGCGCAAGCATCGGCCCCGCAACTGCCGAACGGCTGCGAAAGTATCGCCTCGAATCAGGTGACATCGTCCTAGTACGCATCGGGCAGACGAGCCGGCACGCGTTGGCGACGGACGAACACCGCGGCTGGCTGTTGGGCAGCTCCTGTATTCGCGTACGCGTGCTTCGCGACGTCCTCCCTGCATATCTCTCGTGTTACCTGACTCACCCAGCGGTCAAGGAATGGCTCGCGGGCAACACCAACCGAGGTGTGCTCCCAACAGTGAACACGAGCAAGATAGGCAGCCTTCCACTCGTCCTTCCGCCACTTGCCGTCCAAGAATCAGTGGTTGAGGTCGCCAAACTCATCGATGCGAAGATCCGCGCACATCGAAAGGTTGTCGAGGCAACAGGTATGCTCCGCGACCTGCTGCTCCCGCGGTTGATCGCGGGTGTTCCGATGGCGCTTACGCCCAGTTGCGACGACTCCATCGAGAATCAGCGCCATCTCGAGGCGTAAGTCAGTACGGGCGGATGGGCTGGCGCCCGGCCGTTCAAGTTGCGCGGTCTCGAGCAGGCGTTACACACCCATAGTCTGGGCCTATGGCGTATCAGTCTCGTCGGCGTGGCCGAGCCACCGAGCATCCGATGCGCCGCCAACTTGGACGGCCGCGTACTGAGGCCGTTCTCTTGCCATAGCCGTTGTCGTAGCCAGTACGGGACCGCAGGAGTCTCCGAAAGGCTGGCCGTCGCGTCTTGCGCGAGTGGCGCAACCAGGGTCTGGCCGAGAGGACGATCACGGCGGGACGCCGGCTGCGACAGACTCGACGAGCTGGTCTCTGCTGCCGGACGCGCGGCAAGCGGGGTGTTGTGATGCGCGATGATGTTCTTACGGCGCATCGGTTGCTGCAGACCGTGCGTTGCCGCCTGCTCGGACGGCACGCACTGACTCGCACTGGGCGTCCAGCATCTGTCGTCGAGTGATCCACCTAAGGAGCCTTGTGAGCGCCCTCGGTAGTTTCATATGGTCGATCGCCGACCAGCTTCGGGGCCCCTACCGCCCCAACCAGTACGGCAACGTGATCCTCCCGCTCACAATTCTGCGACGCCTCGACTGCATCCTTGAGTCCGATCGGGAAACGGTGCGCACGCTGGCGGTGAAGTACGACAACCCCAACCGGCTCAAGATCGAGATCAAGAAGGCGACCGGTCGGCCGTTCTACAACACCTCGAACTACTCCTTCGCCAACCTGCTGACTGACGCCGATGGGCTAGCGGACAACCTGGCCGACTACATCGACCGGTTCTCCCCCGACGTCGATGTGTTCCAGTACTTCGACTTCAAGAAGGAGATTCTTGCCCTCGAGAAAGCGGAGCTCCTGCGGCAGGTCATCACGTCCTTCAAGGCGATCGACTTGCATCCGGACGTCGTCTCCAACGCCGACATGGGCGATGCGTTCGAGTACATCATCCGGAAGTTCAACGAGGCTGCGAACGAGACCTCCGGCGACCACTACACCCCGCGCGACGCTATCCGGCTGCTGGTCGACCTGCTCTTCGCCGAGAAGGACGCCGACCTGACCGAGGCCGACATCATCCGCACGCTGTACGACCCCACCGCGGGCACCGGCGGTATGCTCGCCCTGGCCGAGGAACACCTGCTCGCACAGAACCCCGACGCGAAGCTGAGCCTGTACGGACAGGAGTACAACCCTCAGTCGTACGCGATCTGCAAGTCCGACCTGCTGGCCAGAGGCCACGACGCGACCAACATCGCTTTCGGCAACACGCTCACGGACGATGCGTTCAAGGGCCGCCAGTTCGACTTCTGCATGTCCAACCCGCCCTATGGCGTCGACTGGAAGCAGTACGCCAAGAAGGTCACCGCCGAACGCGACTCCGCTGGCCCCTACGGCCGATTCGCTCCCGGCCTCCCGTCGACCTCGGACGGGCAGATGCTCTTCCTACTCCATCTCTCCCACAAAATGCGGGCGCCTGAGGACGGCGGCGGGCGGGCTGGGATCGTGATGAACGGCTCGCCGCTCTTCAACGGCGCTGCCGAGTCCGGTCCCTCCAACATCCGCAAATGGTTGCTGGAGAACGACCTGGTCGATGCGATCGTCGCGTTGCCGACCAACATGTTCTTCAACACCGGCATCGCTACCTACATCTGGATCCTGGACAACACCAAGCACCCCCACCGCAAGGGCATGGTCCAGCTCATCGACGGTTCGTCGTTCTGGACGAAGATGCGCAAGAACCTCGGGTCAAAGGGCCGCGAGATCAGCGACGCCGACCGCGTCAGAGTTGTGACGTTGTACTCCGACTTCACCGAGGCCGACCCTGACTACTCGAAGGTGCTGCGCAACGACGAGTTCGGCTACTGGACCATCACTCTCGAACGCCCTCTCCTCGACGAATCCGGCATACCTGTAGTCGATCGCAACGGCAAGCCTAAACCGGATACGAAGAAGCGCGACACCGAGAACGTCCCCTTCACGTACGGCGGCTCGACGGCCGGCACGGCCAGCAAGGTCGAGGTCGTTCAGGCGTACTTCAACGCCGAGGTGAAGCCTCATGTCCCCGACGCCTGGATTGACTGGACAAAGGTCAAAACCGGTTACGATATCCCCTTCAACCGCCACTTCTATAAGTACGTGCCACCCCGGCGTCTTTCAGAAATCGACGCAGACCTAGAGAAGCAGGTCGCCAAGATCCTCGATCTGCTTCGTGAGGTCGAGGGATGACCGCGGGATACACCGAGTACGTCGACTCGGGCGTGCCGTGGCTTGGCGCTGTTCCCGCAGGCTGGACGATGAGGCCACTTTGGTCGATGTTCGAGCGCCTCAAGGACATAGGGCATCCCGATGAACGAATGCTGTCGGTTTTCCGAGACTACGGTGTCGTTGCGAAGGACTCTAGGGACAACATCAACAAGACAGCCGAGAACCGGAACATTTATCAGCTCGTCCACCCTGGATGGCTGGTCACGAACCGTATGAAGGCATGGCAAGGGTCGGTCGGCATCTCCAGCCTGCGAGGGATTGTTTCGGGACACTACATCTGCTTCGCTCCTCGGCACGATGCAGACTCTCGCTACCTGAATTGGCTCTTCCGGAGCCCCGCCTACGCGACGGGCTACGCGTTGCAGTCTCGGGGCGTGAGGATCGGCCAAGCCGAGATCGATAACGATCTGTATCGGGTAATGCCTGTTCTCCTTCCGCCGATTGAGGAGCAGCGCGCCATTGCTGACTACCTCGACCGCGAGACGGCCCAGATCGACACCCTCATCGAGGAGCAGCGGCGCCTGATCGAGATGCTCCGCGACCGTCGCGCGGATCTGATCTCACATACGGTCCTGGACGCAACCTCGGAGAGAACTCGGCTTCGGCGACTCGTCGATGTCATTGACTGTGCCCATGTGACCGCAGAGTTCGTCGACGACGATCAGCGCTACCCGGTGGCGAGCATCCGCGAATGCCAGGCTGCGACCGTTGATCTCTCAGCTTGCAACTACACGACAGCTGAGTTTTTCGAACATCTTAGAGCCGCTGGTCGTGCGCCGCGTGCCGGAGATCTTCTGTTTATTCGGAACGTTTCCGTTGGGTTGGTGTCGGTGGTCGCACCTGGCCTGCCCGAGTTCGCGATTGGCCAAGAGACGGTTTTGCTCCGCCGGAAGAGCGACGTTCACCCGACCTTCCTGCGCTATGCATTGGTGGGAGCTGAGGCGCGGCACGCGATTGAGGCTGCGATGATTGGCAGCACCTTCAGGAGGATCAATGTCTCTGCTATCCGTTCACTGCCGGTGCCCACTCCACCGATCGATGAGCAGCACCGGATCGCGACGTATCTTGACCAACAGACCGCCAAGATCGACGAGTTGATCGCTGAGACCGAGCGGTTCATCGATTTGGTCCGTGAGCGCCGGGCGGCGCTGATCACGGCTGTTGTTACGGGTCAGTTCGACGTGCGGGAGATTGCGTGATGGCCGATCACAACGAGGTCGTTTTCGAGTCAGAGATCTGCGAGTATCTGGCCGACCACGGTTGGCTCTACTCGGTGAACGATACCGGCTACGACCGCGAGCGTGCACTTTTCCCCGATGACCTGTTCGCCTGGCTGGAGGAGACCCAGCAGGCGGCATACGCGAAAGCGGTGAAGGCTGCGGGCTCGAAGGCGAAGTTCCTCGACGTGCTGACCACGGCGCTCGATAAGCCTCTGGAACATGGTGGCGGGACGCTGGCCATCCTGCGAAACGGGGTTCATTACATCAGCGGTGGACGGTTGAAGATGGCGCAGTTCCGCCCCGAGACCAGCATGAACGCGACCACCAACGAGCAGTACGCAGCGACGCGGGTGCGCGTGGTGCGGCAGGTGCACTTCTCCACCGCCGACCAGCGCAGCATCGACTTGGTATTTTTCGTGAACGGGCTCCCAGTCGCCACCGTCGAGCTGAAGACCGACTTCACCCAGTCCCTCGACGAGGCGATCGATCAGTACCGCAAAGGCCGCCAACCCCTGACCAAGGGACGGCTGGAGCCGCTGTTGTCGTTCGGGCACCGGGCGCTGGTCCACTTCGCGGTCTCTAACGATCTGGCCGCGATGACGACCCGGCTTGAGGGCGAGAAGACGTATTTTCTGCCGTTCAACATGGGTCACGAGAGCGGCGCGGGGAATCCGCCGGGTGAGGGCGGCCGGTCGGCGACGGCGTACCTGTGGGAGCGGGTCTGGGAGAAGGACACCTGGCTCAACATCATCGGCCGGCTGATGATCGTCGAGACCAAGGAGGAGTGGGATGTCGCGACCGGGACGTCGGTGCGGCGTACGAGCATGCTTTTCCCTCGGTTCCATCAGTGGGAGGCCGTGACGAAGGCCGTGGCCGCAGTGCGCGCGGAGGGGGTGGGGCATCGGTACCTGATCGAGCACTCGGCAGGGTCGGGGAAGACGAACACCATCGCCTGGACCGCGCACCGGTTGGCGCGGCTGCACGTGAATGACGAGAAGGTCTTCGACTCCGTGATTGTGGTCGTGGACCGCAACGTCCTGGATGGGCAGCTCCAGGACGCGATCCGGCAGATCGACGGGTCGGGGAAGATCGTGGCCACGATCAGCCCGGAGGACGTGCGCAAGGCAGGCGCGAAGTCGAAGTCCGGCCTGCTGGCGACCGCGCTGAAGAACGGGGAGCTCATAATCGCGGTGACGGTGCAGACTTTCCCGTTCGCGCATGAGGAGATTCGGGCGGACTCGTCGCTGAAGGGACGACGGTTCGCGGTGATCGCCGATGAGGCGCACTCATCGCAGTCCGGACAGATCTCCTCCAAGCTCAAGGCCGTGTTAACTGCGGAGCAGGTCAAGGAGATCGAGGAGGGCGGTGAAGTCGATATCGAGGCGATTCTGGCCGCGGAGATGGCTGAGCGGGCCGACTCGGAGAACATCTCCTACTTCGCGTTCACCGCGACGCCGAAGAACAAGACTCTGGAGCTCTTCGGCCGTAAAGGTCCTGACGGGAAGCCGGTTGAGTTCCATCTCTACTCGATGCGGCAGGCGATCGAGGAGGGCTACATCCTCGACGTGCTCAGGGGCTACCAGTCCTACGACACCGCGCTGAAGATCGTCGGCAAGGCTGCGAGCGGCGACGGGGTGGTGGAGGAGGCCGCGGCTCGTAAGGGGCTGATGCGGTGGGTGAAGCTGCACCCGACCAACATCAGCCAAAAAGTGCAGATCATCGTCGAGCACTTCCACGTCAACGTCGCCCATTTGCTGGAGGGTAAGGCGAAGGCGATGGTCGTGACCGACTCGCGCAAGTCCGCAGTGAAGTACAAGAAGGCGATCGACGCCTACGTCGCCAAGCGGGCTGCGATTGACGACTCGTACAACTACCGCACTCTGGTCGCCTTCTCCGGCTCGGTGACGATGGCCGAGGACGAGGAGTGGGCTTCGGACTGGGGGCCGCAGCCGAGCAAGAATGACGATTTCACCGAAGCGAACCTGAACCCCGGCGCCGGCGGGGATCTGGCAGCCGCATTCAAGGGTACGACGTACAAGATCATGCTGGTTGCCAACAAGTTCCAGACTGGGTTCGACCAGCCGTTGCTCTCGGCGATGTACGTCGACAAGAAGCTATCCGGGGTCACTGCCGTGCAGACGCTGTCCCGGCTCAACCGCACCCACCGCACTGCGGGCGGGGAGCAGAAGCGCACCACGTTCGTTATCGACTTCGTGAACAAGCCCGAAGACATCCGCGCTGCTTTCGAGCCGTACTTCACCAACGCCACCCTTGAGACCGAGACCGACCCGTACGTCGTCGTCCATCTCGGCAACAAGCTCGCACAATCCGGGATCTACACGCCAGAGCACGTACGAGAGGTCGCCGAGCTGTGGATCACCCGGAAGGGCAACAACGCGCTGTCGGCAGCGATCGGGCCGGCCAAGAACAACTTCGCCCGCCGTTACGCGGCGGCGATCGAGGCCGACGACAAGGTCACCCTCAACACTCTCGATCTGTTCCGCAAGGACGTCTCCACATACGTCCGGCTCTACGACTTCATGAGTCAGATCGTCGACTACGGCGACCCCTACATGGAGATGCTGTCGATCTTCCTGCGGCTCCTGGAGAAGGTCATCGCAGACTCTTCATGGGCCGCGGAGGTCGACCTCTCCGACGTGGTCCTGGTAGGCGTCAAGCTCAGCAAAGGGACCGCGGTCGACATCTCGCTGACCGGTGACGGCGAGCTCAAGGGCATCGGCGCCGCAGGCACCGGCACCCAGAAGGAGCCCAAGTACGTCGCACTGCAGGTCGTCATCGACAAGATGAATGACCTCTTCGGCGCCGCGTCGTTCTCTGCGTCTCAGGTCCGCGAGTTCGTGCAGGGACTGGTGCAGCAGCTTCTCTCCTATCCGGACCTGGTCAACCAGGCCAAGGTGAACTCGAAGAAGCAGTTCATGGAATCGCAGGACTTCCTAACGGCTGTCACTGAGGCGGTCGTCGACAACCAGCAGGCCCACAACACCATGGCCGACTACTTCTTCAGCGACGGTCCCGCCATCAGCGCTGTCATCACGGCGCTCGCGGAAGCCTTCTACGAGGCAGCGGTCGACCCCGGGGCCGACGGGTGACCTTGCAAGATTTGGCTGCCGATCGAGATCGGAGCCGGTGGCGGGGCGATCCGGCTGCGAGACTCGGCTGCCCGGCCAGCCCGATACGAGGTTTGCCCAAGGCGCAGCCTTTGTGGACTATCCACCCAATCGACGACGCCGCTCGCCGTACTGCGAATTCTTCGCGTTGCGGCGACGCAGCGACGGCACAGATGACGGCGTTGGGTCGTCGACATCACCGGGGTGAGAAAACACGACCGCCGGGGCCGGAGGCCGGTCGACCTGTGACCTGCCCGGTTGTGCCAGCGCCAGCCCAGGCTCAGGAAGCGGCACGTGAAGGCCGGCCTTGACTAGAGCCTCGAAGACCGCAGCGACAGGCAGGCGGCCTGAGATGACGAGCATCCGCGCGGTGGCAGCCCCCGTGACAGCCACGTCGTAGGGCACCAGCAGAAGCTGGCTCAGCACCTCCGGCACGACGCCGCGGCCGGCCAGGAACCCCGCATTTGCCGGGTTCAGCCCTGCGCGGAGCCAAACCGACACGGACCGATCATCGAAGCCCGCCTTGGCCCATCGGACAGCCGCCGCGTTCGCCCGGTCCGCTACATCCGGCCAGGTCCACTGCCGTTCGCGGAGTTCCTCCGGCAGCATCACCCGGGCCAGCGCCCCCATGTCAGCCACTCGCACCGACGGCCGCGGGCCGCTGACCGGTTCGCGCCGGCGCCGGGGCTGTTTCTGCCCGACGGGCAACACGAGCGGTCGCGACGGTGGCGGCCCTGGCCGGGCCGCCGCGGCAGCCTTGCGGGATGCCTCACTGATCGGAAACTTGGCCGGCCGAAGCTCATCCTCGCCGCGCGCTTGCCGCAGTCTCGCCGCCGGCGCAGCTGACGGGATCCTGATCGAGGCCGGAACATCAACGCGTCGAGGACTCGGTGGCTCCGGAGGCCACACCTCAGCCATCAACTAGGCCTTCGCCTTCTCGGCAGTCACCTTCGAAATCGGCACGACGAAGGTGATCGTGACCAACCCGCTCAGAGCGGTCGGGCGCATCGCCAGCGACCTCGCCCACGAGATCTCGCACCTCATCTTGGAGCACGAGTTGTCGGAGATCGCCGAGTTCGACGGGATCCCATTCCGGACCTGCCGGCCCGACGAGGAAGAACAGGCCACCGCGCTCGGTGGCACCCTACTGCTGCCGCGCCCCCTGCTCATCCGTGCGGCGGCCCGCGGAATGGGGTCCGAGGAGATCGCTCAGCACTACTCGGTGACGATCGAGATGGCGCGGTACCGGTACAACGCGACAGGCGTGGCGCGGCAAATCCGCGTCCGCCACTAGAACGACACGTCACCGGCGGGCGGCGATGAACGGCCGGGCCACTCGCCTTGCCGCCGGCGTCGATGCGCCGAGGCCGGCGGGAAGTGAGGACGGGGAGACGCAGTCCTTCACGACGGCTGCCGGCCCACGTCGAGTGAATGGGCCTAGCGCCGACGCAGCTGCGCCGCGGCGTCGCCTTCGTGATTGCCCCTTCTACGCTCGCCTCCCTGACAACGAGGCGTCCAGGTCCGCCCAACTGGGCCGTCGTCACCCACCGGGCGGTCGTGGATAGCCCACGTCGGGGCGCTCCGTGGCTGCTCGGATGTCGCGAAACTGTGGCGGACCGCCCGGCACGGCCGCGGACAGTTGCTGAGTCCCGCGACCTCGTTCGTTATTGACAGCTCCCGCTTGAGCGGCGTGACCAGCGCGGACGCGGCGGGACGCTCAGATACGTTCGACGGTCGGCACGGACAAATCCTGTTGAAGTCTGGAAGTTCGCGATACAGCGGACTTTTAATCCATAGGTTCAGGGTTCGAGTCCCTGGCGGCCCACAATTTCAGATGTTTGGCGTTTGTCTGACCATCTCCTATTTGTCCCTGGCTGGATAGCTGCTGGAAGCTGCCGTTCAAAGCATCTGCGTGCGTGTCGGCTGACTGCTTACATCTATGAATAGCACTCAAGGCCTGAGGCGGGAGATCCGTCTTCATGGAGTCCGTACGACAGAAGGCTGCTAGCCAGATCCTCGTGTCCGTCGTCTTCCCACATGCGAGCCAGTTCCCACAACGCGCGGCCGTCGGCGTGATCGATTGCTAGTCGGTACAGCCCTACGGCGTCCTCGTGCTCGCCGGCACGTTCACTTCGCCGAGCTAAGTCCAACAACGCTCGTGTATCGCCTCGGTGGGCGGCCTGGATGGCCAGGGCTCCTGCTCCGTCGCGATCGCCACCTCTATATAGCATTTCAGCCAGGAGCCGCAGACCCGCGAGATTGTCGTGGTCGGCGTTTCGGTAGGCGAGCGCAAGGGCTCCCTTGTGATCACCGTCGAGTTCCCGCAAGCGAGTTAGTTCAAGAAGAGCGTCCGCGTCGCCGTAATCGTAGGCGATCTGGTAGGCCTCGATGGCTCTCAGGCGGTTATCGTTGTATTCCGCGAAGCTGCCGATCGCCGTGAGGACCGACGAGTCACCGCAGTCGGCGGCGGCTCGTGCCAACCGAAGCGCGTCATCGAAGCGGCCCATTTTGGCTCGAAGCGGGGCAAGGTATAGCAGGCCTTGGATCTCGCCGCGTTTGGCAGCTTCTATTGCGAGTTCTTCCGCTCGTTGGTTGTCGCCCGCTTCTTCCAGAAGCCTCGCCAGATGCGAAAGTATCTTGACGTCGCCACGATCGGCTGCCCGCACACCCCAGACGATTGCACCACTATGATCGCCTACCTGGTGGCGCAGCCGCGCGAGTTCTCGAAGCGCCCCGACATCGCCGCTGTCAGCAGCTTTCTGGTAAAGAATCTCGGCGCTGTCGCGATCCATCGCCGCCTCATACAGCTGAGCCAGATCTCGCAAAGCATCGTGGTCCCCAGCGGCTGAAGCCTGCGTCGCGAGCTCCACCGCTCTCGGATGGTCGCTGTTCTGCTGCGCGAGGCGCGCCAGAAAACGAAGGGCCTTAGCATCACCATCTCTCGCGGCATCTTGATACAGGACGGCCGCACCTTCCTGATCGCCGGCCAGTTCGCGAAGGCGAGCCAGTTCCAGAGTGGCCCCGCGGTCCCCGCCTTCAGCAGCTGCCTCAAAGAACCGGGCAGCGCCGTCCAGGTCGCCTGCAGCCTCGCAGAGCCGGGCAAGTTCGCGCGGTCTTGTCTTGTTGCCGTCGACTACCGCCCGTCGGTAAAGGTCAACGGCTCTCTCGTGGTTGCCAACCTCCTCTCTCTGGCCGGCCAGTTCCCAGATTGCGCTCGTGTCGCCCCGCCTCGCGATGTCCAATGCAAGTAACGATGCGCCTGCGTGGTCCCCAACACCTTCTCGGCGCCACGCCAGGTCTTTCAGGGCACCCAGATTTCCGAAGTCGGCGGCGCGTACGGCCAGCTTTGTTGCTCCGTCGTGGTCGCCGGCTGCTTCACGCAACCATGCGAGATCCCAAAGCGCTCCTGCGTCGCCGCGGCTGGCTAAAGTAGTGGCCAGTTCCAGGGCAACTGCGCTGTTCCCGGTTAGTTCCTCGAGCCTCGCGAGATCGCGCAGCGCCACGAGGTCTCCCCGCTCGACGGCGTGGCGATATAGGTAGGTGGCAGCTTCACGGGCACCTGACCTTTCGCGCATCTTTGCCAGCTCGCTAAGGACCTCCGTGTCACCCTGGTCAGCAGCCTGCACTGCGAGGCGAGAGGCGCAATCTTCGTTGCCGGCGCGTGCGTGCAGCATGGTCAGCTGCCGAAGTGCGTTTGCGTCTCCATTGCCCGAGGCGAGCTCGTAGAGCGCCCGGGCGCGGTTATACCGTCCCCTCGCCTCTGCCTGTCTCCCGAACGCGAGCAGGAGGCTGGGCTCAAGGAGTGCCTCGGCCGCCTCCCAGAAGCCAAGCGGCGGGAACGTCCCGGCTCTTTCGATGCGTCCGATCTGCTCGAGGTAGTCGGACAACCGGTAGACAGGCGCATCGGGCCGTTGTGCGCCTGGGCGTGGCCTCACCACTGCGACTGGCCCCGACACACCGTGGCTTGGCTCGTCGAGTTCAGCAAGGGCCTGTGCGAGGGCATCTGTCCACGAGCTCGGCCTGTGGTCAAGCCCGGTCGTGGCGTTGCGCCACTGAATGTCATCAAGGTAGGCAGGTGCTGCCATTTCAAGCATGGCGTGGGGAATTATCGGCGGATGGCCGAGCCGGCGTGCGTCTATTGCTACGTCCATGATCGCGCGCGCGACAGCCCCGGCGGTGCGGTAGCGCTGGAGGAGCAACGGCGTCCCCGCGAGGTACTGCGTCACTCTCGCGCCCTCGGCGTGCTCGATGGCCTGCAGCAACCGTGGATCGTCGGTCCTGTGTGCGCTTACGATCTGAGTTTCGGAGAATTTGTTGGGCACATTGATGACGGTGCCAGCGAGAAGTTCGCGAGCTTGGGCGAACGGATCTTCCATGCCAAGCGGCGGACGTCGGGCCAGGAGTTCGAGATGCGCCGGCCACAAGGTCGCCATGATCAAAACCGGTGCACGGTTGGGATCGCTCAGCAGCGTGCGGAGGGCGGCAGCGACCTGCTCGCCCAGGGTTGGGTCCGCGGGAGCTAGGTAAAGCTGCGCCTCGTTGAGCCAGACCACAGTGTGGCCGACGACGTTGGTGATGGCGTTGGCTGCCGCAGCGGGCCGAGACGGGTCAATCGGATGCCACAGAACCCAATTCTCGGGCAGTAGGGTCAAGGCTTCCCAACAAGCACGGGTCTTGCCTGTCGATGACTCACCCACCAAAGTGCACATCCGGGAGGTCCCAGAGACCGCTTGTTCTACATGCTTGGCCAGCTCAAGGTCATGGTCGCGTTGGATGTAGGGCGTTAGATCGGGCAAACGCCCACTGCCGACGGTGGCGTCGGCAGAACGGTGGACTTCAAGCCGGTAGGGGTCGCACTCACCAACAGGCGTGCCGATCCCGCTGCGGACGATCCGCGGAGCCCGTGCACGTGACGGCCCGGGCCTTTCAGGGTGAAGCTGCTTGCGCTTGTCCTGCCAGCTTTGGTGTTGGTCGCTGGGCACGCCACATCCGAGAAGAAACCCATTGAGCGATGTCTCGGTGACAGTTTTGCCGTTGATGATGTTGTGGATGGTGCTCTTGGAGACCGGTCCACGTCCATGCCGTGCAATGCCGTCAGGTGTGCGACCCGCCCAGGTCATCAGCTCCTGAAGAAGTTCGGCGAACCGTTCGGGCGTCGCCGCATCTGCCGGATCGGGCATCGCCTGTCGCGGACCGCCCTCCAGGGACATCCAGCGACCTCCTCATCGAACGACCCGAATGAGACCCACTGACAGGATAAAGAGCGGAGATGATCTCTTCCTACACCATCTCGAGGCAACGCCGTACAAGCGGTCCAACCGCGTCCAACAGACCTTCCGGATGTGCGGATGGACGGCGACCGTCGTCGGTAGATGCCCGAAGGCGGGCTGTCCAGACATCCACTGGAGGTCCAGATGTCGACCAACTCAGCACGAGGCTTGTGGATTGCTTTCGGCGTTCTCACCAGCGTGATGATCGGTTCTGCGGGCGGCGTGCTCGCGTGGATCGGAGGCGACGTCCCAGCTGATGCCGTCCTTACTGGTGCCACCGGTTTCGCCGCCAGCATGACATTGGCCCTCCTCCTACTCCGCGAACCATCGACGTCACCCGCGGCTGGCCAAAGCAACGCAACGGCGCTAGGGCCCTTCAGCGGCTCTCCTGGATTTTGCGATCAGGACCGCCAGTCGAGTGGTTCTCGCGATTGTGCGTGCTTGTCGACGAGAGATCGTGCGAAGGGATAGCCGTCGCGAGTGGCCTTCTGCTTTCAACACTGCGCATCGCCAGACCTCATGCACGGCGGCGGCTAGTCGCCAGCGCGCGTTCACGCTGCGGAAACATCGCCGAAGCAGCCTGATGGTCAGCGGGGCGCGGTCGCCCACCGGAAGCAGCGATCACACAGGTCGACACGCCGGTGGCCGAGTGCGGTGTTGGCGAGCAGCATGACCTGTCCATGATCGCCGCACCGCACGCACCTGGCCGGCCCGCCGGCGACAGCGATGTTGTCGATGGGCGCGAGCGGCAGACTGTCCGGGTCGATCCCGAGCAGTGCGACGACCTGACTTGCAGTCGGCTGGCTCATGGTCGCCGCCGTTCCCCATCTATACGCAGATTCGGGGCCGCATCCAGATGGCTGCGGGCGACGATCCGGCCATTGAGGGCGGTGATGATCGCGCTGTCCGTGAGGTCGTCGACATCCAGGCCTTCGTCCGCGGCCGCCTTGGCCTCAGCCCGCAGCGACTCGGGCCAGTCCAGGTCGCGGGCAATAGCAGCGAGCCGTGCGGCAACCTTTGCGGCGTTGACGTCGTTACGCAGCGGCAAGCCGGCACCGGACGTGCCAGCGGCGCTTTTTCGCCAATACGTCGGTGATCGGGGGCACAGCAGGCAGGCTGCGGTGACAGGGCTGCCGGGTTTCGGTGACCAGGTTCCGTCCTGCCCGCAGCAGACGGCCACCGCATCTGCAGCATTCATGCCCCCACCCTCCCTTGCTCGGACGTGTGTTCGAAAGCCCAGCATGCCACGGCCGTCGTCGCTCGTCTGCTGGGAGCGCTGAATCCGCTTCCTTAGGCCGCGCGGCGAGGGTCGCGAGGGACAATGGATTCGGCGATGTCGGCTTTGGCGCGTTCGGTCTCGAGCTCGTGCACCACGGACGTGTACGTGTCGCTGGTGAGGCTGACAGTGGCGTGGCCGAGAAGTTCTTGGATGTCTTTCATGTCCAGGCCGCTGGCTTTGGCGTAGGTGGCGGCGCAGTGACGCAGGTCGTGCAGGCGGATGGGTGGCAGGCGGGCCGCGCTGATGAGTTTGTCGAAGCGTTCGCTGACCAGTTCGGGGTGCCAACGGGTGCCGTCGGGTTTGACGAAGAACTCGTCGGCGTCCGGCCACTCGCGGCCGCTGACCTGCTGCCAGCGGTCGCGCATGTCGCGGTACTCGCGCAGGACGGTCGTGAGCGCGGTGCCTGTGCTGACGACGCGGTCACCGGCGTCGCTTTTGACGGTTTTGCGAATCGGTTGGTAGCCGAGGGTGGTGATCTGCTCGGCGATAGTCAGCGTGCCGGACTCGAGTTCGACGTCGGTGGTGCGCAGGCCGACGGCTTCGCCGCGGCGCAGACCACGGTGGAGGATAAGCGCGAACATCGCGTAAAGGACGATGTCGTGGGTTTCGGCGTAGTCGAGGAACGTACCGGCCTGGGCGGGTGTCCAGACCATGACCGGGCTTGGCCGCTCCCCGGTGGCCTGCCATCGTGTGATCGCCGCGCCGGTCCATACCTTGGGTTTGGGTCGTGTCGCGGACGGCAGCTCGACACCAATCGCGGGGTTGAAGTCGAGGATCCGATGGATGTGGATCGCGTCGTTGAGGGCTTTGCGGAGCGTGGCGCGGATGCGGTGCATCGTGGTCACGTCCGGGGCTCGTTGGCCCTTGACGCTGGCGCGGACGGCGGGATCGACGCTGGACTTGGCTGCCTTGATGGCGGTGTGGCGGTCCCGGATCGCGTCGAACATGGCCTGGATGTGGGCGCCGCGTAGCTGGTGCAGCGGGATGTGACCCAGATGCGGCTCGAGATGAACGCGGATGTGGCTTTCGTAGGCCCGCAGCGTGGTTTCGTCGGGCTTGGTCCGGCCGTCGAACCAGCTCCACAGGTAGTCGCCGACGGTGGTGTCGGTGGTGGTCACACCGGCCCGGACGCGGCGGGCGACGGTGTCGCGACTGGGTAGCGGCTTTCCGGGTTTGACGGCTTTGAGGAGGTCACCGATGGCGGCGGCGAGAGTGTCGTCGTCACCAGCGAGGGCGAGCAGTGTGAGGGCGTGGTCGCGGTCGCCCGCGGCGGCTTCGCGGGTGTCGAATCCGCCGCGGCGCAGTTGGCGGCGTGCTTGCTTGGGGCGGATGGGGAGCTCGAGCTGGTAGGCCCAGCGTCCGTGGGTGGGGCTCCAGCTACCGCCGGTGCGGCGCAGGTGGGGGCATCGTGGTCCGAGGCGGCGCTGATCGTCGTCGCGGCAGTTGCAGCGTTTGAAGATGGATCCTTCCGCCACGACGCCTCCTTTAGGGCGGGGTGGGGCCGGCAGGCCGGCCGGATGTGGGGTGGGTTCGATCGACGCTCGGCGCGGCCGTCGTTTCAAGTCGCGCCGGCGCCTCGGCGGGCATGCGCAGGGCGGCGAGGATCGCGGCGACGGGGATGCGGTAGCGGGTGCCGAACCGCAGGATCGGGACGGGGAACTGGTCGGTGCGGACCAGGTCGTAGGCGACCGATCGGGACAGGCCGAAGATCGACGCGGCGACTGGGATGGTGGTGACGGTGCCGAGCGCGCGGATCGCTTCCGGCGGCGATCTCGGCCATACCGTCACCGCCGCAGGTGGGGCGCGCGCGGTCGACGTCGCTGTACTGACCGGCGTCAGCCCCCGACAGCCAATCCCTCTCTCCGTGACCGTTCAGATCGGTGTCCGCCCCTGTCGCTGGGATCGAGGTGACAGGGAGCCGTCGTTGGATCGTCGTGACCGTGGCCGGCAGGGCAGCGAGGGCTGGATCCTCTGGCCGCGCGAGTTCAGAAGGTGGGCGGGGTGTGTACCGGTGTCGACGCCGCGCCCAGACCAGCGCCGCCACCGCGGCGATCGCTGCCGCGACACTGATAGGAAGCCAGCTACCGGACTCGAGCTCAACCCCCGCATCTGAAGGCGCCGCCGCCGGGTCAACTCCCGGTGACGCTGGGCCAGGTGCCGGGCTCACCGTCGGCACTGGCGCCAACGACGGTCCGGATGTGTGGGGCGCCGTGGACCGGTCCGGCGGTGCTGGCGGACGGGGTGCAGCGCGTACCGGCTCGGGAGGGGCGTCGACCGGCATTCTTAGGCTCCATCCGGGGTAGATCAGGTCCGGGTCGGTCAGGCGACCACCGACCGAAGGAAAGCGCGTGCCCCGGTTCAGCGCGAAAATCTCGTCCCAACGGTCAGCATCGCCGAGCCGCTCACGCGCGATACCCGACAAGGTGTCGCCGGGGCGGACCCGACACATCGGGGCCGGTTCACCGCCGGCGCGGACGATCGGCGTCCCGGGAACCGTGAGGATTGCATCCAGCCGCCCAGAACGCGAAGCAGCGAACACGGAAGTCGCCTCGCCCGACGCCCGGCCTTGACTGCCGAGGCTGGGAGCGGGCGACGCGACCGCGGCCGTGTGAGACAGCGCCCCCGAGGTCACCGACGCCGTGCCGAGTAAGGCGGCCGACATCGACCGCGCCACCCCCGGCGGACGCAGCCGCAGCCGCCGCCTGGAACGGCGCGGGCGGACCGACCAGGTCCAGACAGCGGCCAGGATCGGCAGCGTGAGCAACGACGTCGCGGCGACAACCAACGCGACAACCAACGTCGCTGGCGTCAACGGCTGATTGAGCAGATCCGGAAGCCCGTCCCACCATGCGGCAATACCACGAGGAGGCGTCAGCGTGCTCCAAGCGGTGCCGTTCACATACGACATGGATGCTCCTCGACGACAGCGCTGCTCGACGACGCCCCGGCCGTAATGGCCAGTAGCCCGACCGTAGAAGCGAACAAGGTCGAGCAGCACGCTTCCGCGCCTCACACGGCCTCACACGACCTGACACAACCTCACAAGCCCAGGTGGCGTCCGGGTTATCCACAGCGTTATGCACAGCGGACGTGGTCAGCCGAATCGCCCGGCACTTTGCGTCGCAGCTCTACCGGACGGGAAGCCACGGTCACGCCTAGCACCCTCGCCATCCGCCCAGTTCGGTGGCTCACGGCCACGCGAGCGGCCGACGTCAGTGCCGCGATGACGGTGACCTGCGCTGCGAGTCGGACCCTCTCCGAGGAGAGCTTCCTCGTTAGTCGAGGTAGTGACTTTTCGTCAAATTCATACAGTCTTTCCATGTACGAAGCGTCGTCGGCGTTCCGGCGCTGGTCGGTGTCGGGTTGATCGCAGCGGCGTGGCTACGGAACACCTGGAGACGTTCGCCTCGTCAGACCAGCGGGTGCCGGCGCAAGTTTGTCGAAACCAGTCGGAGTCGTGGTATGGCCGCAGGACGAGGTTCCGTCCGGTGGTCACTTTCCTGTTCAGGTCAGAGCAGAAGGTGACGGCGGCGATAGCAGATCGGTACAGGTTCCGATCTCATCTATTCGGCACCAGGATCGAGGTGCTGTACGACCGACAGTACCCGACCGAGACGAGTTAAGCGCGTACAGAAGGCAGAATGCTGCTTACTCCTGTGACGTTCGGCGTAATTTCCTGATGTTAGCCGCTTTGCGCATACCTTGTTGCTGGCATTGTTCTTGACGTCTTCGGAAGGTCATGACATCGACGTCCGTCCCTTGTCGGTGTTTGGCGGACAGGGACCAAGTGACGGCGAATGCCCGGTGACGGATCCTTTAAGCTCGAGCGTAGTCAATCCCGCGATTTTCCAGATCGACTTCCGCGTCACATATGACGCCATTTACGAAGCTTTCGGGATCTCCGCCTTTCATGTCGATGATATCGGCCAGACGCAGCAGCGTAAACGACATGGAAAGTCCGGCGATCTCAGGATCGATATCCTCGATGGAGCAATCTTGGCCGGCGGCATGACGGATGAGAAGTTCTGTTTCTCGCGGCCTTACCAGTTCGCCAACCTCGGACACCAGCTCCTGAACAAATGCCGGAATGTCGGCGATGTGATTCGGTTCGTAGAACATAAGCCGCACAGCCGCGGGGAAGGCGGCTTTGAGGAGTTCGGTCGAATGGAGTTCGCCATTCTTCCCCAGATTTGATACGTATTGCTGCCTTTTATCATCGTCTGCGATTCGCAGCAAATTTAGGCGGAGCAGCCGGCCCTTTATTGTTCGCGGTAGGCGACTGTCTCGCTTAGTCGTCTTACGCCCTCGGAACACCGCAGTGCCACCCTCTCGTCTTCCATTTCTGCATGCGACCATAGCAAAACGGGGCCCACGCCTCAATTCCAGTTATCGACTACCTCCTCCGAGAAAGCAATCTCGTGACGACATGGACGGTCATCGTCGCGAACGACACGGCACCGAGGAAGGGGTCCTCCATTCCCTGCTGCTGGGAGGACGTGATTGTTGGGTGGATTTGCGAAGTGCCCACGCTCGTCGACGGCGGGGTTCGGGGTTGGCCGGCCTTTACGAAGTCGGCGAGCTGTTCGTCAATGCTCTTGTTCATGGTTCGCGAGCCGTCATCGTAAATAGCTTCGTTGGTCTTGTTCCGCTCTTTCCCCTTCATGCGCAGTCGTGGCCGCGCGTAAATGTCAGAGCGGCGGCCGCCTCGTCACCGTCGTGCCAACCAGTATTCAACCTGCGCAGCTGTAACTGCGATGCGCAAAACACGAGCCGGCCTCAGTCCGACACCGCCGTCGACGATACCGCAGGCCGCCTCGTCATTGGACACCCGAGCTAGTGTCGCGTGTCTGAAGTGATTTGACGGTTGTGGTGGGCGACAATGGGGCATGTCTGTCGCGGCTGCGCTGGTTCTTAGTCCCGGCGATGGT
>NZ_JBFAPY010000018.1:0-35323 GCF_040676915.1 Asanoa sp. NPDC049475
CTGCCTCAGCACAATCAACGCGTCATCCACGTCCGCACTTTGGCACTCGGGTACGACATCCCAACTGTCAAACTATTTCAGACACGCGACACTAGCCTGCCTCCATGAGCCTTTCCGGTCGTGCGCGCAAGGATCTCGTCAAGGAGGCCTACCAGGCCTGGGACGCCGAGGACTGGCCGCGCGCCGCAG
Source organism: Asanoa sp. NPDC049475 (assembly GCF_040676915.1). Taxonomy (NCBI): domain Bacteria; kingdom Bacillati; phylum Actinomycetota; class Actinomycetes; order Micromonosporales; family Micromonosporaceae; genus Asanoa; species Asanoa sp. NPDC049475. Next base: position 190 of record NZ_JBFAPY010000018.1, read on the forward strand.
AACTGCTGGAGACCGCCGTCCGGGCCGATCCCGACGGACGCGGCGCCGAGAAGCTCTGGTTCGACGCTGCCCTCGCCCACAAGTTCCTGCGGAACTGGCGGGAGGCGTACGAGCTGGGCAAGGAGGCCGCCGCCCGGTCCAAGCGCGGTGCGCAGGACCCCGCGTTCTGGAACCTCGGCATCGCCGCGACCGTGCAGCGGGACTGGGCGACCGCGCGCGACTCGTGGATCGGCTATGGCGTCAACCTCCCCGACGGCGCAGGAGAGATCGTCGCCGACCTGGGCGTGACCTGCGTACGCATCAACACGGCGACCGGCCAGGAAGTCGTGTGGGCACAGCGGTTGTGCCCGACCCGCGCCCGCGTCCGCAGCGTCCCCTTCGAGACCGGCCGCCGCTTCGGCGAGGTCGTCCTGCACGACGGTGCGCCCAACGGCGAACGCATCGTGCAGGGCCGCCGCTTCCCGGTCTTCGACGAGATCATGCTGTTCGAGCCGTCCGACATTGCCACGCTCTCCGTCACGGTCACGGTCGCCGCCGGAGACGACGTCGAAGCGCTCCTCGACGCGTTCGCGGAGGCCGACTTCGGCGCCGAGCCGACCAACAGCGCGCAGCCGATGTGCAAGTGCTGCAGCGAGGGCACGGTCGAGCTCGAACGCGCTGTCGACGTAGGCCGGCAGACCGTGCTCGTCGCGGCACCCAAGCCCCGCGCCGAGGAGCTCCTCGACAGCTGGCGCGCGGCCGCACCCGACCACCGCGACTGGGAGGCCCTGCACCTCGCGTCCGCGTAGGGGAACTGCTATCGGACGGCGCCTTGTACCTGGCGGACCCGTGCCTCTACGGAGTCGGCGCCCGTGAGGTGAAGGGCGCCTAGCGGACCACGGGGCTCGGCCGTCACCGTGTCGTCGGTCCACGCGTCACCCGTGACTCTCGCGGTCGTGCTGCGCCACGAGCCGCCGGGGACACCGCCCGAGATGGCCGTCGCGACCGCTCCGGCGGCCGCCGGTGATCTCACGTCGGCGTCGGGCCGGACGGTCAGGTCGACTGGGCCCAACGCCTGTTGAACTGAGCCTTGAGCTGCGGCACAACCCCACCACAACGGGTGTGCAACCTCGGCCTTCTTTGATGCGGGGCACCAACCGTTCCGGATCGAGAGGAAGGCTCTATGTTCAGGACGCCTACTTCGACCAGGGTCTGCGGATCACCCAGCTGGACGTGGTCGGCCACGACATCACGGCGGTCTGGCGCACCGGCACCGGTGGCCAGCGGGTCCGGGGCTTCATGTCGATCGACGATCTGACGTACTGGAACAACACCTACTACGAGCAGGGACTGCGCCTGGTCGACCTCGACCGCGACGGCGACGAGTTCTTCGCCGTGTGGCGCACCGGGAAGGGTGACCAGTTCGTGCGGACCGCGATCCCGACCTGGACCGACTTCAAGACCCAGGACGACGTGCTGTTCGCACAGGGCTTCCGCATCGTCGACATCGTGATCCGCGAGGACAACAGGATCGGCGGCGTGTGGCGGTCCGACCAGGGCAGCGCCGGGCAGCTCTGGAACGCCGGCGTGCTGGCCACCGGGGCCGACGCCAACGACGAGAGCCCGTTCCAGAAGCTCAACCGGCAGCGCAAGGAGGCCGGCTGGGAGCTGAAGATCATGAAGGCGCACAACAACGACGCGTACCGGGTCGGGGTGTGGCGTTACCGGGGTGGCACGTTCACGCAGGACACCGGCAACTTCATGACCAGCGCGTCCATGGACGGCTGGGAGCAGACCTGCCGCGGCGCCGGCCGGCGGATCGTGAGCCTCGACGTGACCTGAGATCGGCGAGAATGCGGGCAGGTCCAGGCGACCTGCCCGCATTCACGTCTCGTCGAGGAAGATCTCCTCGATCCGCCTGCCGAAGAGCTTGGCGAGCCGGAACGCGAGCGGCAGGCTCGGGTCGAACTTTCCCGTCTCGATGGCGTTGATCGTCTGTCGGGACACACCGGCCTTTTGGGCGAGGGACAACTGCGTCCAGCCGCGTTCGGCGCGAAGGTCGGTGATGCGGTTCTTCATCGGTATCGGATCTTGCCAACGGCCAGCGCCACCACGAAGACGACCCCCACGACCACGGGCAGGACGGCGACGTCGACCTCGGCGGCCGCGAGATCCGCCTGGTCCGCCACGACATAGGCGAACCAGAGGACCCACCCCACGCCCAACGCGGCCGCCAGCGCGTCCTGCATGATCTTTCGCTGCAGCTCGTCGAGCGCGCGGAGGAAGCGCGTGAAGGCGACGATCCAGCCGACGCCGACGGCCACGTTGACCGCGATCGCCGCCCACGTCGCCGCCTGCTGCGGCGGATCCCACACGTGCCGGGGGCCGAACTTGGCCAGCGCCAGGGTGGCCGCCCAGGCGAGCGTCCAGATCGCGAGCCGAGCGGTCGCCTTGAGCTCGTTGAGTGCCGACACGAGCGCCTCCCGATAACGTGATGTCAAGTCTACTTGACACCCTAGAGAGCGCCTACCGCGCATGTCAAGCGTCCTTTACATGTCTACTTGCATGCAGTTCGGCCCGGCCGCACCGTCCCCGTGCGAGGGTGTTGGCGTGTCACCCTGGGTGCGCGTGCGCGTGCTCGGCCCGGTCACCGTCGACGGTCCGGCCGGACCGGCCGCGCTCGTCGGTGCCCGGCAGCGGACCCTGCTCGCCCTGCTCGCGCTCGGTGCGGGCGAGGTGGTCCCGCGCTCCCGGTTGGTCGACGCGCTCTGGGGCGAGGACCCGCCCCGCACCGCGGTGCGCACCCTGCACAGCCACGTCTCCCGCGTGCGCCAGGCGCTCGAGTCCTGTGGCCTGCCCGGCGTCCTGATCACCAAGGAGCCCGGTTACCTGCTGCGACTCCCCCGCGACGAGGTCGACGCCCATCGGTTCGAAGACGGTGTACGCGCCGCCCGCGCGCGGGTCTCCGACGAGCCCGAGCGGGCCGCGGCCCTGCTCACCGAGAGCCTGGCCTGGTGGCGCGGCGACGCGCTGGCCGACGGCGAGCCCGACGGTTGGGGACGCGCCGAGACACGGCGGCTGGCGGAGATCAGGCTCACGGCGACCGAGGACCTTTGGCACGTCAACCTGCGACTGGGCCGCCACGCCGAGGCCGTCCCCGAGCTCGAGCGCCTCGCCACCGCCCACCCGACCCGCGAACGCCTGGTCGAGCTGCTGATGCGCGCGCTCTTCCACTGTGGACGGCACGTCGACGCCCTCGACCGCTACCGCCGGCTGCGCACCCACCTCGTCACGGAGTTCGGCGTCGACCCCGCACCGCGGATCGACGACCTGCACGCCGCGATCCTGCGCGGCGAGCTAGGCCGGGGCGCACCCACCGTCGCCGGGCTGCCCCCGCGCGTCGGGCACTTCGCCGGCCGCACCGCCGAGCGACACGCCCTCGGACGCTGGCTGACTGCGGAGACGACCCAGATCATGGTCGTACGCGGTTCCGCCGGCATCGGAAAGACCGCCCTCGTCGTCGAGTGGGCGCACGAGGTGGCCGAGCACTTCCCCGGCGGCGTCGTGTTCGTCGACCTGCGCGGCCACGACCCGGACACCGCGCTCACCCCGGGTGAGGTGATCGCACGGGTGCTGGACGGCCTCGGCGTGCCACCCGACCGGCTCCCGGTCTCGGTCGAGCAGCGGGTCGCCCACTACCGCTCCCTGGCCAACGACCGGAGAACGCTGGTCGTTCTCGACAACGCCGGCACGGCCGACCATGTCCTGCCGCTCGTGCCCAACTCGCCGCGCAGCCGGATCCTGGTCACCAGCCGGCACCGGCTCGCCGCCGCGTCGGCGTACCACAGCGTCCTGCATATCGAACTGGACGTGCTCGGAGCCGGCGACGCCCGGTCGCTGCTCGGCCAGGTCGTCGGCGGCGAACGCGTGGCGGCGGAGCCGGCCGCCGCCGACCAGCTGGTCGAGTTGTGCGGACGGATCCCCATCGCCCTGCGGGTCGCCGCCGCCCGCCTGTCGGGTCGGCCTCGTAGCCCATCGCGGAGCTGGTCGCCGAGCTGACCCAGGGCGGCCTCGACGCGCTGTCCGTCGACGGCGACGCGCGCAGTGTCCGGACGGTGTTCGCGAGCGCCTACCAGGCCCTGAGCGACCCGGCCGCGCGGATGTTCCGCCTGGTCGGGCTGCATCCGGGTGGCACGGTCTCGTCATGGCTGGCCGCCGCGATCGTCGACGACACGCACGGGCGTGGCCGGCGCGGCATCGACGAGCTGGCCGCCGCGCACCTGCTCAACGAGGTCGCGGTCGGACGCTATCGCTTCCACGACCTGATGCGGCGGTACGCCGTGGAATGCGCGGCCCCCGACGAGGCGGACGACGCGATCGCGCGGCTGCTCGACTGGTACCTGGCCGTCGCCGACGCCGCCAACCGCGCACTGGACCGCGGCCGGGACCGGGTCGTCGCCACCCTCAGGCATCCGCCGCGCGAGCTGCCGTTCGGCACCGACCCGGACGAGGTGCTCGCGTTCCTCGACGGCGAGCGCGACAACCTCGTACCCGTTGCGGCGTTCGCCCTTCGACACGGTCACGACCGGGTGGTCTGGCAGCTCAGCTACCTCGTCAGCGGCTATTTCGAGTCGCGCGGCCACGCCGACAGCCGGGTCGCGATCAACCGGCTCGGCCTGGCGGCGGCCCAGCGCGCGGGCGACCCGGTCGTGGAAGGGCTGATGCGCAGCGGGCTCGGGGTCGCCCACATCGCGGCACGGCAGTACGAGGCGGCGCTCGACCAGCTCCGCGAGGCGCTGCGGCTGATGGCGGCCGCCGGCGACCGGCGTGGGATCGGGCACGCGCACAACAACCTGGCGGCGGCCTACGGCGAGCTGGGCCGGTTCGAGGAGGCGATCGGCGCCTGCCACGAGGCGTACGCCGTGCATGTCGCCAACGCCCACACGCTCGGCGCGATCCTCGCCCTCAACAACCTGGGCCACCTCTATGCCCGCGTCGGACAGCCGGAACAGAGCCTGCACCACCTGCACCGCGGCCTGCTGCTCGCGCGGGAGGCGGACGACCGGCGCCTCGAGGCGGCGATCCAGCACGGCATCGGCGAGACACACCGCACGACGGGAGCGTTCGAGGCGGCGCTGGAGGCGTTCGCGGCCGCGCTGGCCCTGCGCCGGGCGGCGGGTAACCGGCGCTACGAGGCGCGCACGCTGGTCGAGCTCGGCGCGACGTTGATCGACGCGGGGCGCGACGCCGAGGCGGGCAAGCCCCTGGACGAGGCGGTGGCCATCGCCGACGACCTCGCCGACGAGCACACGGCCGAACGTCGGCACCACGTCGAGCCAGTCGGTGCTGTCGATGGGACTGACCTCGAACGGCAGCTCCACCGGTACACCACAGCCGGTGCTCGTCACATGGAACACGAACTCGGTCATGGCGCGGGCCGGGGCGTCGCCCTCGGGTGCGGTCACGTCGTCGACGGACAGATGTCGCGGTCCGTAGCACCCCGGCGTCTCCGGCAGGCCGGGCTGGGCCTGCCCGAACGACGCCACCAGGCCAACCGCGACCGCGGCCACCACTGCCTTGCCCATCACCATCGCCTCCTCGGGTCGAGACCCTCTTTCTAGGCGGCGCCGGTTGTGGAACTGTTGTGGCCTTGACCGGAGACGAGCGCGGCGGCCGCGCCGGTGCGGGCCATCCGGTGCCAGCGCAGTCGACTGCCGAGCACCGCGGTGACCGCGGCCTGCACCACGACCAGATACATGATCTGGCGGTAGAGCACCTGCTGGAACGGCAGGCTCCACAGTGGTCGCAGCGACTCGCCGTCCAGGCGCAGCGCGTACCCGGCGGTCACCGCCTGGAGCAACAGCAACAGCAACCACCCCAGGGCGAGCTGGTAGGCGGGCAGGAACAGCAGGCCGTAGACGGCGAAGACGTCGACAGCAGGCGCCGTCAACGGCAGCAGGACCTGGAAGACGACGAGGTACGGCAGTGCGCGCCGACCCAGCCGGCCACCGGCACCGCGCTCGCGCACGGCGTGCCGGTGCTTCCACATCGCCTGCATGGTTCCGTAGCCCCAGCGGTAGCGCTGCCGCCACAGTTGGCGCAGGGTCGCCGGTGCCTCGGTCCAGGCGATGGCCTTCTCGGCGTACGCGATCTCCCAGCCCGCCCGGTGCAGGGCCATGGTGAGGTCCGTGTCCTCGGCGAGGGTCTCGCCGGGCACGCCACCGGCGTCGCGCAGGGCCGCCCGGCGGAAGGCGCCGACCGCGCCGGGAATAGTCGGCATGCAGCGCAGCACCGCGTACATCCGGCGGTCGAGGTTGAAGCCGATCACGTACTCGAGATGTTGCCAGCGACCGAGCAGGCGCCGCCGGTTGGCGACCTTGGCGTTGCCGGAGACGGCCCCGACGCGCGGGTCGGCGAACGGCTGCACCAGCCGGTGGATGGTGTCGGGCTGGAACACGGTGTCACCGTCGACGAGCACCAACAGGTCGGCTCGCGCGTACGCGATGCCGGTGTTGAGCGCCGCCGGCTTGCCGGCGTTGCGTTGCCGCACCACCCGCACGCCGGGCAGGCCGAGGCGCTCGACGATGTCGGCCGTGCCGTCCGTGGAGCCGTCGTCGACGACGATCACCTCGACGGAGGGATGGTCGCCGCCGATCAGGGACAGCACGGTCGCCCGGATGTTGGCCGCCTCGTTGAACGCCGGGACGATGACCGAGACGGGTGCCCAGACGGCCCGGGTCGGCGGGCGGCGGCGGCGCGCGTGCCACCATGCGCAACCGGCCTGGAAGACGAGCCGGCCCAGGCCGAGCACCAGGGCCACCGCGAGCAGCCAGGTCATCACCGTGGACAGACCGGCGCCGAGCGCCTGGAACCAGCGCAACGCGGTGCCCCGGAGGCGGTCGCCGGTCGACGCGGCCGACGCCGGCGTGCCGAGGGCGGCCGACACGGTGGTGAACCGGTAGCCCTCCTCCCGCAACTTCGGGATCAGCCGGTCGAGGGCCGCGACGGTCTGGGACCGGTCGCCGCCGCCGTCGTGCATGAGCAGCACGGCGCTCGCACCGTCAGCGGGTATGCCCGCGCGCACGATGGCGTCGACGCCGGGCCGGCGCCAGTCGTTGGTGTCCAGGTCGGCGAGGACCGCGATCTGGCCCTCGGCGGTGACGTCGCGCAGGGCGTCGAGGTCCGCGGCGCCCACGTCGCCGGGCCGCGAGGAGAACGGCGGCCGGAACAGGACCACCTGTCGACCGGTCGCGCCGGCGATGGCGTTGCGGGTCAGGGCCAGCTCCAGGTGCCGCCGCCACGGTGCGGCCGCGCTGAGGTCGGCGTGGGTGAACGTGTGCGAGCCCAGGTCGTGCCCCTCGGCCACGATCCGCCGGGTCAACGCGGGCTCCTCGTCGACCCGGGAACCGACGGCGAAGAACGTGGCCGGCACCTGGTGCCGTCGGAGCACGTCGAGCACCTGCGGCGTCCAGAGCGGATCAGGGCCGTCGTCGAACGTCAGCGCGATGGTGCGCGGCGGCAACGCCCTGGTCGTGAGGCCGCTGGGGTCGCTCCGGACGAACGGCCGGGACAGTGGGGTCGCCACCTGCTTGATGGGCTCGGCCCGGCCGGATCCGCCACCGGCACCGCGCGCGTAGCCGTTGAACGCGAGGCCGGCCAGTAGCACGAGCAGGCACAGCGCGAACAGCACCCAGTGGGCACGGGGATCACGCCGCGAGACGTGTCGCGGCCGGTATCCGGCGGGCATCAGCCGGCCTTGGGCTGCGGGTGGTCGGGCTTCGCGGTCGGCTTGTTGCTACGCCCGTTGCCCCGGCCCGGCTGACCGGTCGTCGCGGGCTGCGCGGCGGTCGAGGTCGTGGCCGGCCGGGTCCCGGCGGTGGCCGGACGCGTGGCCGGCTGGCCGGTCCGGGCGGTCGTCGGCGGCGGGGCGGGCGTGGGTGTGGGCGCCGGACCGATCACGGCGCTGTCCGGCCCCGGTGCCTCGGTCCACCCGCGCAGCGGCAGCGGCGCTCCGCCGAACAGACCGGCGGCGAGCAGCCCCAACGCGCCGACGAGAAGGGCGGCCGCCGTGACCGAGAGCCAGGTGAGGACCCGGCGCCGCCGGCCACTGCGGTCCACGAAGATGTCGGTGCTCACCGGCCGTTGCCTCCGGGGTTCGGAGTGCGATCGTTCCTCCGGCCCGGGGTGGGATGCACGCTGTTGCCCCGTGGGTGCGGCGACCGGGCGTGCTCGTCCGGGCCCTTGCCCTTCCCGTTGGTCCCGGCACTCGCCTGCGGATCCGGCGTGCCCGGGGTGCCCGCGCCCGGTTTGTCCTGGTCGCCGACACCGGTGGTCGACGCCGCCGGCTGGGGCGGCACCGCGGGCGCGGGGCGCGGAGTGTCACGGGTCGGCATTGGCAGCGTTCCCGTCGCGCTGGCGACCGCGAGGCCGGAGCCGGTCAGCAGCGCGCCGATCACGGCGACCTTGACCGTGAGCACGCGGGACAGCGCGCGCCGCGTCCGGGCCGGGGCCGCCCCGACCCCGCCGTCGCGGAACATCGCCGCCGCCTCGTTCTCGCCGAGGAGCTCGTGCGGCGCGCCTGGGCCGCGCGCGTGCGCTAACAGCCGACCCAGCGGGGTGTGGGTGTCACCCCCGTCCAGCAGGCGCTCGGCGCCTTCGCGATCCGGCCAGGTCACGGCGACTCTTCCGGCATGAGGGTGGCCAGCCGGCGCAGTCCCCGGTACGCGGCCGTGCGCACCGCACCCGGTCGCTTCCCGAGGATCCGCCCGACCGTCTCCGCGTCGAGCCCCATCACGACCCGCAGCAGCACCGCCTCGGCCTGCTGGGCGGGCAGCGACGCGACCAGCGCGATCGCCGCGCCCGTGGCCACCGCGTCGGCGGCCTCGGACTCCGTGTTGGCGCCGCTGGCCAGGTCGGCGAGCGTCTCGACCGGCACCGCGACGCTCGGCCGCCGGCGCACCCGCCGCACGTGGTCCATCGCGCGGTGGCGGGCGATCGTGGCGGTCCACGCGCGGAAGTTGGCATAGTCGCCGCTGAACCGGGGCAGGTCACGGCAAACCTGGAGCCACGTCTCCGACGCGACGTCCTCGGCGTCGTCGCCGATCAGACCCCGCAGATAGCGCAACAACGCGGGCTGCACCTCCCGGAACAGCTCCCGGAAGGCGCCTTCGTCGCCGGCCTGCGCGGCGGCCACGGCGTCGGACAGGTCGGCGGGTCCGGCGGCCGCGGCCGGCTCCACCATCAGTTCCACGCGCGCGTCCTGGTGTGGTGCTTCACGGGTAGGAGAGCGTCGCCACCTGCACTGATGTCACACGCTGCGCAGAGTGACGGGCCGCCCACGCGCCGAACGTAACGACACGGGTCCATGCCGCGCTTAACCCGGAAAGGCGGGGTGACCCCTCACCCCCCGATGAACTGCCGAGGTGATGCATGCACGTCAGAACCAGCCGCTTGGCGGCTCGGACCGCGGCCTCTCTGCTCCTGCTGGCAAGCGTGGCGGTCGCCGCGCCGCCGGCCGCGGCCGCGACGGCGACCGGCTGCGCGCCGGTCGACACCCACGCCGATGCCAAGGCCCGACCCGGCCGGCCCGGCCATCAGGACCCCAACGCCCTCAGCGACGCCCAGATCCGTCAGCGCGAGACCGATCTCGCCGCGCTCCTCGCCGACCGCCGCCGGCCGGCCGGGGTGACGACGCTGGCGACGGTCACGATCCCCGTGGTCGTGCACGTCGTCTCCGAGGACAGCACGCGAGCCGGCGGCAACCTGCCGGACTCGATGATCCAGCAGCAGATCGCGGTGCTGAACGACTCGTAAGACGGCGGTGCGGTCGGTGGCGCCGCCACGCCCTTCGCGTTCCAGCTCCAGTCGATCACGCGCAACGTACGGCCGGAGTGGTATCCGATCGTCTACGGCTCGCGCGCCGAACGCGAGATGAAGGCGGCGCTGCGGGTCGGCGGCAAGGAGACGCTCAACATCTGGACGGGCGCGCTCAGCGACGACCTGCTCGGCTGGGCCACCTTCCCGCAGCGCAAGCTCAACAGCTCCGACGGCGTGGTCGTGCTCGGCGAGTCGCTGCCGGGCGGCACCGAGGGCATCTACGCCCTCGGCGACACGGCCACCCACGAGGTCGGCCACTGGCTGAACCTCTACCACACGTTCCAGGGCGGGTGCAGCAAGTCCGGTGACCAGGTCGCCGACACGCCCGCCGAGGCCGAGCCGGCCTTCAACTGCCCGACCGGCCGCGACACGTGCTCGGCCGCCGGGCTCGACCCGATCACCAACTTCATGGACTACACCCAGGACTCGTGCATGTACGAGTTCACCCCCGGCCAGGTGGCGCGGATGACGGACGCCTGGGCGGCGTACCGCGCACCGTAGGTCGCACGAACGCGTGCCCGGGCCGGACCATCGATGGCTCGACCGGCCCGGGCACGCCGAGCGGTTCATCGGCTGCGGGCGTGCCTGACCAGGGCGAGGACGACGAGACCGACGACCACGAAGCCGAACAGGGCGAAGAGGCTCACCCCGAGGACGGCTCGCCGCACGAAGGCACCGTCGTGGAGAAGGGCCCGCACGATCTGGGCCTTGGTGTAGGCCTTGCCGCCGGCACCCGCCGCGACCAAGGCGGGTGGGGCTGTGGGCGTGCCGCTCGGGGTGGCGCGTGGCTTTTTGGTGGGCGTCGCGTGGGGCTTGGATGTGTTGCCGGGTTTCGGGCCAGTGGTGGTGTTACGCGGGCTCGCGGGCGTGGTGTGCGTCGTGGCCGGCGCAGGGGGCGGTGCCGGGTTCGCGATGTGGACCTTTCCGCGCGCCGCGGCCGCCCCGCCCTCACAGTGCTGCTCGAACGTGGCGTCGAACGCCTGCACGTACCCGTCGGCACCGAACGTGGCCTTGGTGACCGTGAAGGAGCCGGTCAGCTCGTTGCACCCGCGGCCTTCACCGCTGAGCTCGAGGCCCGGACCGGTCCCGTTGAACGGGTACCGGTGCGCGGCGCTGTAGGTGCGCGGGGCCAGCTTCTGCGTGCCCGGTGCGTCGAAGGTCAGGGTCCACCAGTCGCCGTTGTACGCGTTGATCGAGACGCTGACCGTGCTGCCGGTCGCGCTGGAGACCGTCAGCCCGTCGCCGCCACCCGTGGAGTAGGCGTACGAGTCGCCCTGGGTGATGTAGTCGCCCTGGTCACCGCTGAAGCTCACGGACCCGCTGCTGACCTTCTGGGCATAAGCCGCGCCGGCGACGAACAGCCCACCAACCGTCGCCAGCAACAGCCCGGCAGCCACCACTGCGCACCGCCGCCATAGCATTTTCACGTTCTGCCGCACCTCCCCTCAGCGCCGAGGTCAACGCGTGCGTCACACCGGCACGGTGACGAACTGATCATGCCCGGCGCTTAACAACCGACCCGCCGCTTCGAACCCACGGACGTGAACCTGTTGGAACCGATCGAATGTCGGTACACCCTCACCCGGAACGACCTGGTCGACGCCATGACGGCCCAGCAGCACGGCCGGTGGCGACGCTCGTGGGTCGTCGTGTTGCTGGGGGCCGGGCTGGTCGGGGTCGGGATCGGCTTCGCCCGTTCGGAGGGCGGGGCGCTCTCAGCGGGTGCCACCGTGCTGGTCGCGGTCGTCTGCCTCGCCGCCGTTCTCCTGGGAGTCGGTTTCGGGCTGGTGACGCGCCGGTTCCTGATGCGCTGGGTGCGGCTCTGGCAGGTCGCACTGATCATGCGGGGCAACCCGGCACTGGCCCAGCCGGTCCGGACCGTCGTGTCGGACGCCGGTATCAGCATGGAGAACGCCACCGGCTCGGCGAAGTCCGCCTGGGCCCAGTACCCGCTGTACACGGAGACGGACCGCTGCTTCGTCTTCCTCACGTCGAAGGGCCTCGGCGCGATGGCCCTGGCGCTCCCGAAACGCGCACTGGACGGCGACGACACGGCCCGGCTGCGAGCTGTGCTGGACGCCTACTGCCACCGCCGCAACTGATCACATTGGAGAAATAGCGTGCTCTCGACGATCCGGCGCTCCGCGCTGGGTGTCCTCCTGGTGGGTGTCCTCGGGCTTACGGCTTGCGCGGACCCAGGTCTGCGTGACGCGGCCGCGGACGCTCCCGGACCGGTCGACTCCCCCTCTTCCTCCGCCGCCTCCCCCACCGCGCCCGCTTCGGTGGGTCTGGGCCGGTCGCGCGGGCCGTCGCCGTTGCCGTCGGTGCGGGTGACCAAGAAGCCGATCCAGTCCGCGAGCACACCCGCCAGCAACCTCGCGTCCCGGCTGCGCACGCTCCCGGCCAGCACACGCCAGGTGGTCATCGTCTACAGCAGCGGGTACGGCACGAGCTACGCGTCGCTGGAGACGTTCGAGCAGACGAACGGCGTGTGGCGGGCGAAGTTCGACAAGATGAGCGCGCGGATCGGCTCGAAGGGCTTCAGCGACAACCACCAGGAAGGCATCGCCACCACCCCGACGGGCGTCTACAGCTTCGGATCCACAATGTACGGTGTGAACGCCGACCCGGGCGTCAAGTACAACTACCACAAGCTGGTGACCGACGACTGGTGGAACGAGAACCCGGACTCACCGGCCTACAACAGCTTCGAGCACGGCGACGACCCGGGCGGCTTCAGCGAGGCGTTGTGGGAGGAGGTGCCGCAGTACAACTATTTCGCGGTCATCAACTACAACATCCCGGTGAAGGTGGCCACCCCGGCCCGCGGCAGCGGTATCTTCCTGCACGTCATGGGCAGCGGCGCCACGGCGGGCTGCGTCTCCCTGTCACAGACCAACCTGCTGCACGTGCTGGAATGGCTCGACCCGGACGCGAACCCCCGCATCGTGATGGCCCCGAGCGCGAACCTCGACCGCTACTGACATCAAATCGCTTGTTAGTCCATGTCCGCTTCGCGGCCACGGACTAGGAAGCGATTTGTCATTCCGATTCCGGGGGCGACCCCGAAGGCCCCACGGTCTGGAGGGTACGGTTCGCGGTATGCGAGGTCGGGCCCAACGTTGCCGTTGGGTCCGAGCTCGCCGGCTCAGCGTTTCAAGACCCCGTCGCGACCCGGGCGGATCTGGCAGAGCGCCAGGACGCTGCCACGGAGACCTCGGTCCGGATCGGCGGGCCGGCCGCCGATCGCGACGGGTGCGCAGGTTCGAATCTTGCCCTCGATTCGAGCCTGCCCGAACACGACCGGGGCACGCAGCTGACCTGCAACTACCGAGCGATGCTGGAGCGCCAGTACCTCACGGTGTCCTATCTGGTCGACCTGTGGCGCACGCGGACCGAAGTCACGACATGGAACGGCTCGCCGCCGGACGAGCCGATCACCTTCGTCGGCCTTCTACTCGCCGTCCGCCGCCATGCTCGTGATCCGGACCGCGCCGCGCGGTGCTTCGGCCGCCGAGTTGGTCGGCAGCGGCGGGGTCAGTCGCGGCTGGGTCGATCCGCTCACGAGAATCACCGAGGATTGGGGAGACGGCAGCGCCAGCTGGAACCGGTTCTCGCTCGGCTTGGCTCCGGCCGGGTGCACGGTCGACACGTCGAGCGACGGCGTCGTCCGACCCGACGGCACAGTGCACCGGACGTGGCGGCCGTCGCCCGCAGGCGACTACGTCCTCACCGAAGCCTCCCCGCCGACGAGCTGTGGCGGGTCACCTGCGACGGCGTGGTGCGGCTCCAAGCCCTGGCGGCATGGCAGTCGGAGCACGACGACGGCGTCCAAGGGTCGAAGCAGGCCACGCCGGACGACACACGGACGGCACAAGGCACGGTCGACCAGGCCACGGCGGGCACCGCGCTGGGCGCCTACCGCGCGTTGACCGCGCACGCCGGGCTGTCGGCCAGGGCGCCGGCGATGCGCTGGGGCGGTTCGGTGCCGGGTGTCGACGGGCGAGCCGTGCCCGCCGTGCTCGTCGGCCCGGAGTCGGGCGCCGGCCCGGCGGTGCTCCAGGTGCGCGACGGATCCACCTTCATGGTCGCGACCGGCCCCGAGCCCCGACCCCGTCGGTACTACAAGCCCGACGAACCAGGCGGCGACTACATCGCGACCATGTCGTGGGCCGCGACCGCAGCGAGCGCTTCGACGGAGCTGATGGCGGTACGCGTACCCGTGCGGAAGGATCTCGGTGCCCACCTGACGGACACCGTGGTCGTCCTCGCTCCGCCAGGAACGGTCCAGGTCGGAGCCCTGGCCGCCGGCCGCCGGGTGTGGAAGACGGACGGCGCCGAGGTCATCGAGGTCCGCCACCGCGGCGACGTGACCCTGCGAGCGCTCGACGCGACCGGGGCGGTGCTGGCGACAGCGCCCATGCACGACCCCGCCGACGGCGACACGCTGTTCGGAGAGCGGCTGGTTGACGAATGGTAGGGCGCTGGCCGCATCAGCGAACGCGATCGTTGTGACCCGTCAGTTGGTCTCCAGGCAGGGTTCGGCGGCCGACGTCGGGGCCGGTGACGGGTGGGTTATCTCCACGAGCGCCCAGGAGTGCGGACCGATGCGGTCCCTGGGGGCGTCGTGCCGCTCCACCACGGTGCCGATCGCCGCCAGCGCCTGGACGGACACGTCGAAGTTGTCCCGCCTGGTGGTGGCGTTCAGCCGGCCCTGGACATAGAACACGCGCTTGGCCTGGTTGATCCGTTCCCACAATGCCAACCGGTTCTCGGACGGGGATTCCGGCTGGCACAGTCGCACGTAGACGACGTTCTCGCCGATGTCCATCCGCGGTCGGTACCACGTCTCGACGGCCTTGCCGAAGTAGTACACGAGCACCAGGTCGCCTTCCCGCACCTGGCCCGAGATGTCACGCAACGCGTCCCGCAACGCCTCCTTGCCCTGTGGCGCCGCTATCTCCTTGCGGACCGTGCCGTACACCGGGCGGACCATCACCGCCACCCCGACCAGGACCGCGACCAGGGCGACGGTCGCCACGACGCCCCGGCCACGGTGACGCACGACGGCATACGCCCGCACCAACCCGTCGAGCCCCGCGACGACCAGCAGGACCGTCGGCGCGATCAGGTAGATCGCCGGGCGGCTGGTCATCGGGTATCCCCGTGCGGCGGCGCCACCGAAGGCGACGACGAAGACCGACGCCAGCATCGCCGCCCACAGCGGTCGGCGCCGCCGGAGTGCGACAACCCCGGCGACCATCAGCAGGAGCGTCAGCGCGCTCAGCTGCCACCTCATCGGGGCGTCGACGAACTGCCGCCACAGGTACGGGGGCCAGGCGAGGAACTCGCGGAGGCTCGCCCCTTCCGGTGCCGTGCCGCCCTCGAAGTAGTCGGTCTGGCCCGGATAGAACGCGAACCGGTGCCGCCGGGCCACCAGGAACGCCGCGGCCAGGCCGGCCGGCACCGATAGCGCGGCCTGCCAGGCGACGTCGGCCCAGGAGCGCCGAAGGGCGTGCATTCCGACCACCGCCGCCGTCACCGCGGCCGTGACCAGGATCGCGCTGTACGAGACAAACACCGCCACACCGGTCGCGGCCACCCAGGCCACCGACGCCAGCATGCCGCGTCGCGAAATCGGGCGGGTCCAGCGGATCGCCTGGTGTGCCCACGCGCCGAGCAGGAGCAGCGCGAGCGCCACCCCGGCTTCCCAGGTGTACTGCTTGAGCTCACCCGAATAGACCAGCAGCGTCGGCGACCACGCCAGCAACCCGGCGACCACGACCGCACCGGCTCGGCCGATGACGCGGTGTGCGATCAGCGTGCTCAGACAGAGCACCGCCAGCGCGCCCAGATAGGACGGCAGCCGGATCACCCGGTCGTCCGCGCCGAGGACCTCGAGGATCGCCTTCTCCAGCCAGAGCCAACCGACCGGGGCGACCTGTTCGTACGTGAGATGTCCGGTGAGCGCGAGGTACGAACGGTTCAGGTTGTTCGCGATCCCGGCCTCGTCCTTCCACAACCCGAGGCCGGCCCACCACACCCGGGTGACACCGACGATTCCCAGGCCGAGAGCCGATCCGAGGAGAATGCGGTACGCCCGATCCCGGCTCAGGACAGTCGTCCGAGCGAACATCGTCAACTCCGAAAGCGTGGCTGGCAGCGATGCACATCATCGCCCGCGGCCGGTCGCATTCGGATGGTCCGACCGGGCGGCGATGACGCTGTTCGACTACGACTGGCGGCGCGCGAAGACGATTGCGCCCTGGCGGCTCTCGGCCGAGGTGAGCGTCGTCGAAGACTCGACGACGAATCCCGCGTCCGCCAACCAGGCCGCCATTCGCTCGGGTCGGCGGCGATGGACGTACACGTTCATCGGATGCCCGCCGTAGCCCGAGGTCTTGAGCCGTGACTCGTCGCCCACATGGAAGCCGATCAGCAGCGGACCGCCGGGTCGCAGGACGCGCCAGAAGTGGTGCAAGACGCCGCCGAGCTCCTCGTCGGGTATGTGGATCAGCGAATACCAGGCGACAAGACCGGCGACCGATTCGTCGGCCAGGTCGAGCTCGGTCATGGAACCCACGTCGAACGTCAGACCGGGATGCTCGCTCCGAGCCACCTCGACCATCTTCGGCGAAAGGTCGATCCCGAACGCGTCGACGCCGAGCCCGTGCAGGTGCGCCGTGATCCGGCCCGACCCGCAGCCCACGTCCACGACCGGTCCGCCACGGACGAGCCCTGCGAACCGGGCCAGGGCGGCCCGCTCGTGCGGCGTCTCCGCCAGCAGATCCCGCACCTGGTCCGCGTACGCCGTCGCGACCGTGTCGTACGAGCTGCGCGTGTCGGCCAACCACCCGCGGCCACCGCGCAGCAGGTCGGCCGCCGCGTGGAGATAGCGGTCCTCGGCCGCCGCGGCCTCCGGTGAGGTGTCGCGCAGGGTCGGGAAGTTGTGCTCCGCCCCGGCCTCGCGCCAGTGCCGCACCGGTACGCCGGCGGCGGTGAGCCGGGCCGCCAAGGCATCGCCCTCGTCGCGCAGGGCGTCGCGTTCGGCGGTGACCAGCAGCGTGGGCGGCAACCCGCGCAGGTCGGCGGCGAGCAGGTTGACCTCGGCCGACGTGTGGACGGCGGGGTCCGGCAGCCACAGGTCGATCCAGGCCCGCAGCGTGGCGCCGCCGAACTCGGTCACGCTCGGCGAGCTCAGCGTCGGGTCGGCGTTCGGGCACATCAGCAGCAGCGCCAGCAACGGAAGCCCCGGCAGCCGCAGCGCGGCCAGCACCGCGAGCATGCCGCCGGCCGAGTCGCCGGCCACCGCGACCGGGCGGTCTCCGCTGGCGAGCGCGGTGATGACCGCGACAGCGTCGTCGACCGCGGCCGGCCACGCGTGCTCCGGCGCCAGGCGGTAGTCCACCGCCACCACGCACGCTCCGGTGGCCGCCGCGAGCCGGCGTACCAGAGAGTCGTGGGTCTCGAGGTCGCACAGGACGAACCCGCCGCCGTGCAGGTAGACCACCACGGGCCGGGCGTCCGGTCGGTAGACGCGGACCGGCACACCGCCGATGAGACGATCTTCGGTGGCCATCGGCGGCCCCGGTCGGCGGGTGGCGGCGCGGGCGCGCGATCGAGCCCGCAGCGCGACGATGTCGTCGATGAGCACACCGCAGGATAGATCAACATCGGCCGACGGGAGCTAGGTCACCAACCACGCTTTTCCGCCCCAGGGTCGGTCATGCTTGGCCGATGGCCCCTCGTCGCAACCCCCTGCTCGACGAGCTGAAGTCGGTGCACAACATGCTCAGACGGGATCTCGCGGCCGTCCGCAAGCTCGCCGACGCCGCGGCCGGTGGGGCGTCCGCCCGCCAGGTCAGGTCCGGCCTGACCCGCCTCAAGAGCAACGGCCCGCTGTTCCAGCTGCGGGTGAACTGTCTCAGCTACTGCCAGGTCGTGCACCGGCACCACCACAACGAGGACGAGGCGCTGTTCCCCGCCGTCGTCCGGGCGGCGCCGCAGCTGAAGGCGACCGTGGCCAGGCTGAAGGCCGACCACCGGCTCGTCGAGGACCTGCTCTACGAGGTCGAGGGCGCCGCCCGCCAACTCGGCGGCAACGACACCGGACCCCGGCGCAAGCTGGTCGTCGCGCTGCGCGCGCTGTCGGACCATCTGCTCGAGCACCTGGCGTACGAGGAGACCCAGCTCGGACCGGTCCTCGCCAACTGGAAGAGCTGGCCGGGTCGACGCTGAGCATCGACATCGGTGGTGCGACCGTGGAGACTGGCGTGACACCGGACCGCTAGGAGCCGTCGATGCGCCACAGCCGGATGTTCGCCGCCTTCTGCGCCCTCGTTCTCGCGGTCACCGGTCTCCTCGTCGCCGGTTCACCGGCCGCCGCCGGCCGGCGCTGCGTCAGCACGCCGCACGAATACCGCGCCGCCTGGCAGGCCCGGCAGGTGCGCTGTGTCGCGCCCACCCTGTTCGCGACCGTGCACAGCCGGGGTGACAGCTTCCTCTATCCGGCCGGCTTCGCGTACGCCTGGGCCGGGTCGAGCACCAACCTCGAGGCATACCTGGAGCTGCGCCGGCGGTACGGCGACGAGCCGGCGAAGGTCGGCGTCGGAGTCCTGTCGTACGTCGGCTTTCCCGGCCTCGACACCTGGCCGTACCCGATGGACCTGGCGGTTTACACCCTCCCCCACGGCGTCCACGCGACGGTGCCGACGTTCGCGCAGTGGCACAGGCTGGTCGACCTGGCCGTTCCGCGCGCGGCCGTGCGTGAGCTCGAGCGTTCCTATGCCCGGATCGGCCGCGACGAGGACGTGGTCGACGCGTTCGAGCACGTGACCGGTTGCCGGCGCGCCGACCTGCTCGCCGGCGCGTTCCCCTCGGCCGACATCGGCTGCGACGCCGCCTTCCTGGACGCGCTGGCCGCCGCCGGGCCGTCGCCCTACGAGGGCGCCGAGTCCACACAGTGCTTCGCCAACTTCGACGAGCGCTATGCGGGTCCGCGCAACGCCGCCGCGCTGCGGGCGGTGCTGTACCAGTGCCAGGACGCGGGATTCCTCAACACCGGCGTCGGCATCGGCTACAACACCTACGCCGACCCGTTGGTCTGCGCGCCGGCCGCGGAGCAGTCGGTCCGGCAGCGCTACACCGGCGAAGAGCTCGTCCTGCCCAACGCGAGCCTCGACGACCTGCCGGCCGCGGTCGACCTCCCGCTGGACCTCGGCGAGCCAGGACAGCGGCCGTACCTGCACGAGGGCTACTGCTGACCGGAACGAGCGCGCCGGGTCAGATGTCGACCAGGTCGTCCAGCGCGCCGGCCAGCAGCCCGCGGGTGCGCTGAAGCTCGGCGATGGAGCTGTCGAGCTCGCGGATCTGGCCCCGGAGCCGTTCGCGGGCGGTCGGGCAGGCGGTCAGGGCTCCGTCCTGGTCGAAGCAGGGCAGCACCTGCGCCACCGCCTGCAGGCCGAGGCCGATCTCGAGCAGGAGGCGGATCCGGCGCACCTCTTCGACGGCGGACTCCGCGAAGTCGCGATAGCCGTTGTCGAGCCGTCGTGAGGACAGCAGCCCGAGGCCGTCGTAGTGCCGCAGCGCCCGCGTGCTCACGCCGGTGCGATGAGCCAACTGATTGATCAGCATCGTCCACTCTTGACCTTGACACCCGTGTCAAACCTTACGGTCCCACCATGTTGCTGACCAGACTGCGCGACGACCTGCGCGGCCCGCAGGACCCCCGACAACGGTTGCTGGCGTTGTCGACCCTCGTCAACACCGTCGGCATGGGGCTGTTCCTGTCCGCGGGCACGATCTTCCTCATCCGGTCGGCGGGACTGAGCCCGACGGCCGCGGGCATCGGGCTGACCGTCGGATCGCTGATCGGCTTCGGTGCCGGCATCGTCGTCGGCGACCAGGCCGACCGGCGCGGCGCCCGCGAGGTCGTCATCGCCTCGATGCTGCTGGAGGCGGTGGCCAGCGTCGGCCTGCTGCTGGTGCGCGACGTGTGGACGCTGATCCTGGTGGCGACGGTCGCGGCGATCGGCCGGGCCGGCTCGGGCAGCGCGCGCGGGGCGATGATCGGGGTGCTCGCCGAGGAGGGCAAGGGTGCGGCCCTGCGCACGTACCTGCGCGCGGTCACCAACGTCGGCCTGGCCGTGGGCATGCTCGGCGCCGCTGTGGTGCTGGCCGTCGACAGCCGACCGGCGTACGTGCTGATGGTCCTCACCGACACGGTGACGTTCCTGGTCGCGGCCGCCGTGCTGGCCCGGCTCCCCCACCTGCCACCGACCAGGGACGCCGCGTCCTCCCCCGCGCAGGGCCGCTGGCTGGCCCTGCGCGACCGCCGCTACCTCGCGTTCACGGCGGCCTCGTCGGTCGCCAGCCTCCAGTACTGGGTGCTGATCCAGGCACTTCCGGTGTGGATAGTCCTACGCACGGCGGCGCCCCGCTCGATGGCGGCGTTGGTCCTGTTCGTCGCCGCCGTCACGGTCGCCGTCACCCAGATCCCGGCGACGCGGTCGATCGACGGCCCGCGGACGGCGGCACGGCTGCTGGCCCGCTCCGGCCCGCTGTTCCTGGTGGCCTGGGTCCTGATGGCCCTGTCCTCCGGCCCGTCGGCGTGGGTCACGGTCGCGCTGCTGCTGGTCGCGGTGCTGGTGCACTCGCTGGCCGAGGTCTGGCAGGCGGCCGGGACGTTCGAGCTGTCCTTCGCACTGGCGCGACCCGAGGCACAGGGCCAGTACCAGGGGGTGGTCGGCCTGGGCCACGGCTTCGTCGAGGCGGTGGCACCGGTCGTCGTCATCACGCTGTGCATCGACGGCGGCCGGCTCGGCTGGGTGGCGCTCGCGCTGGTCGTCCTGGTCGCGGGCTACCTGTGCGCCCTCATCGAGCGCAGGTCAGCGCCCGACGGGGCCGTGCGCGCCGACATGATCAGTTAGCATCACCGCCGCATAGATCAACCTCTGCATCGAGGAGCGGGCATGCGGCGCGGTATCGCCACGGTGGTCATGGTCTCGGCGGTGGCGATCGGCGCCGCCGCCTGCGGTTCGACCGGCGGGGCCGAGGCGTCCGCCGGCTCGGCCGCACAGTCTCCGACCGCGCCGCCCACCTCGGCCGCGGCCTCGGCCTCCGTCGACGCGGCGACGACCAAGGCGTGTCAGGACGCGGTCAAGGCCAGTGACACGGCGGCCGCGAACATCAAGCTCGCCCTCGACGAGTTGAAGACGCTCGTGCCCAAGAAGAACAAGGACGCCGACGACAAGGCCAGGGTCGCCGAACTCGAGAAGTACGAGGAAGGCGCCCTGAAGCACTGGTCCTACGACCTGTTCGACTTCTCCGCGCAGGCAACGGACGCGGGCGTCAAGGCCGCGCTGTCCGGGGCGTCCCTGCGCATCTCGAAGCTCACCGACGGGGCCTCGGTCGACACGGCCCTGACCACCACGGCCGGCGCCCGCGACAAGGTCAAGGCCGCCTGCGCCGACTGAACGCGAGATGGGCCACCCGGTCGCAGTGGCCCATCCGCCGTACGCGGTTAGACTTCAAGCTGGTAGTTGAACCGTGCTCTGCATTGCGGACGCGGCCTCGAGGGGATGTTCCAGCATCCTCTCGAGGGTCCGTCCCGCCCTACTCGCAGAAGACACGCACCTTGGCATCGGGCTGGTCGACCTCCACCGTCACCTCGTCGAGGTGCTCGATGAGCGCCTCGAGCTGTTCGGGCTTGAGCTGCGTCAGGTCGAACGGCACGCCTGACTTGTTGAGCTCGATCGTCGCCTGGCCCAGCGCCTGCGGCGGGATCAGGGCCGCCAGCTTCACGCCGGCCCGCAGCAGTTGCAGCGGCACGCGCACGTTGACCCGGCCCGGCTCGCCGTTCTCGACGTTGTCGACCAGCACCCGCAGGTACTTCGCCTTGGTCTTCGGCCGGGTCTCGGCGGTCGACGTGGCCGGCGGCTGGCTTCGTTCGAGCGCCGCGATGAGCTGCTCGGCCTCGACTGCGGTGATCTTGCCCTCCGCCAGCATCTCGAGGATGTCCTTGCGCTGTTCGTTCATCGGGACCTTTCTGTTGGTCGGAAACTCGGACTAGTGGATGGCGACGAGCACCGCCGTTCGGCCGTGCTCGACGTCGATCCGGGTGCCCCGCAGGGCGGAGACGACGCCCCAACCGGTGCGCAGCGCCGTCAGCGCGTTGACGCGATAGACAGCGGCGGCCACGGCCGCCACCACCGCGGCCAGCACCAGCACCGGCAGCAGCACCAGGGCGATCGGGAGCAACGGAACCCAGATCCGGACGGGGCGACCGGTCGGGCGGTTGACCCGAACCGTGACCACCTGCGGCATCACGTGCGACCCTCCAATTCGGACAAAGCCTGCTGCGCGGTGATCTCGCCGCGGCGCAGCCGGTCGATGACGTCGCTGTGCGGCGGCGCCGGATCGGTCTCGACGAAGTCGAGCTGCTGGGTGATCCGGTTGAGCCGCGACTTGATCGTCGGGTAGCTCACCCCGAAGATCCGCTCCATCTCCTTGATGGAGCCGTGGCAGCGCACGAACGCCGTGACGAACACCTGGTCCTCGACGGTGAGCGCGGCCAACTGCGGCGGCTCGAACTCGCCCTCGATCGCCACCCCGCTGCCCGCCAGGCGCACGCGCTCGACGACGAACG
Source organism: Asanoa sp. NPDC049475 (assembly GCF_040676915.1). NCBI lineage: Bacteria > Bacillati > Actinomycetota > Actinomycetes > Micromonosporales > Micromonosporaceae > Asanoa > Asanoa sp. NPDC049475. The sequence goes on from NZ_JBFAPY010000018.1 coordinate 22,691, forward strand.
GCTGGCCCCGCGTCAGGCTTGTGAGTTCATGCCAGTCCATCGCCTGCTCGTTCATAACTCAATTTGTACGCGGCAGGCGCTTAACTTTCAAGATGTGGATCTTAATTTTCTTGAGGTCGGCCTAGTTGGTCGCGGCGGCGGGTCAGGTACGCGGTCTCGGCGGTGTTGCCCGCCAGCGCGATGGCCTGGTCATACGCGGCTCGCGACTGCTGGCTGCGACCCAACCGGCGCAGCAGGTCGGCCCGGGTCGCGTGGAACGCGTGATAGCCCGCCAACCGGTCCTCGAGGCGCTCCACGGCCGCCAGCGCCACGTCCGGGCCGTCGATCTCGGCGACCGCGATGGCCCGGTTGAGGGCGACGACCGGCGAGGGGTCGATGCGGGCCAGTTGGTCGTAGAGGGCGACGACCTGCGACCAGTCGGTGTCGCGGATGTCGCGCGCGTCGGTGTGCACGGCGTTGATCGCGGCGAGGATCTGGTAGCGACCCGGTGCCACACCGGTCGCCAGCCGCTCGCGTACGAGCCGATGGCCCTCGGCGATCAGGGCGGCGTCCCACGCCCCGCGATCCTGCTCGTCGAGGGTGACCAGCTCTCCGTCGGCCGAGACGCGGGCGGTCCGGCGGGCCTCGGTGAGCAGCATCAGCGCCAGCAGGCCGGCCACCTCCCCATCGTCCGGCAGCAGCCCCCGGATCAGCCGAGTGAGCCGGATCGCCTCCGCGGTCAGGTCCTGGCGCACGGGATCCGTGTCCGGGCCGGTCGCCAGGTAGCCCTCGTTGAAGACGAGGAAGAGCACGGCGAGCACGCCCGAGACCCGGGCCGGAAGATCCTCGGCGGACGGCACCCGGTACGGGATGCGCGCCGCCTTGATCTTGTCCTTCGCGCGGGTGATCCGCCGTCCCATGGCGGTCTCCTGCACGAACAGGGCGCGAGCGATCTCCGCGACGGTCAGCCCGCCCACCATGCGCAGCGTCAGCGCCACGCGGGTCTCCATCGCCAGCGCCGGGTGGCAGCAGGTGAAGATCAGTCGGAGGCGCTCGTCGTCGATGACACCGAGGGGCTCGGGCGGGTCGTCGTCGTACAACAGCTGAGCCTCCTTCTGTTTGTCGTCGCGTTTGCTCTCCCGCCGGATCCGGTCGATGGCCTTGCGATTGGCGGTGGTGGTGAGCCAGGCGCCGGGATTGGGGGGTACGCCGTCGGCCGGCCACCGCTCGACGGCGGTCGCGAACGCCTCGGCCGCCGCTTCCTCCGCGATGTCGAGGTCGCCGAACCGGCGGGTCAGGGCGGCGACCACCCGCGCCCACTCGGCGTGGTGGGCCTGGGTGATCGCCGCGTCGACCGTGCTCACAGGAACGGCCGCACCTCGACCTTGCGGTTGCACGCCTTGGAGCCTTCGGCGGCCAGCTTGAGCGCGACGTCGAGGTCGTCGGCCTCGACGATCCAGAAGCCGGCGAGGTATTCCTTGGACTCCAGGAAGGGACCGTCGCTGAAGATCGCGTCCGCTCCCCGGTTGTCGATGACGGTCGCCGTCGTCGGCATGCCGAGGCCACCGGCGAAGACCCAGTGCCCCTCGGCCTGGAGCTTGTCGTTGAACACGTCGATGGCGGCCATCTCCTCGTCAGTGGCGAGGGTGGACTCATCGTGGATCACGGAGAACAGGTACTGCATCTCGGCTCATCTCCCGTTGTGGCGGCTGCGTTCACCAGTGCCACGAACGCGGCCGGCCCGATCCGACAGCGCCACGGGGAATTCTTTCAGGCCTAGCTCTCGCGGAGGATCAGCAGGGTCTCCGGGCGGACACCGTCGTGCTGCATCGCGGCCGCCGCCTCCTTGGACGCCATGAATGTCTGGAACGCGGCGAAGTCCGGGATCTCGGCGATCAGGCCGACGCGGTTGGAGCCCGACGGGTCCGAGAACTCGCGAACCTTGACGCCCAGCGGTCCGAAGGCCTCTTTCCGCTTCGGCGAAGCCAGCCATGCGTCGACGTCGTCGACCTCGTGCGTGATCAGGTACGTGGCCACTGCCAACTCCTTCAGTCGGGCTAGGCCAGCTTATCCACGCAGACCTCCACATTTCGTCGTTCCGAGGTCGTGTCCGTGATCGGCAACCGTTGCGTCACCGCGGCTGCCCGCCGGGTCGGCCACGGTCCGGCGTCAGGCGGTTTCCGTGCCGCGGCGGCGAGCACCCACACGGCTGGTCGAGAGGGCCGCCGGTCGGGTGCGCCAGGCCATGATCGTGTGCGCCTCATCAACACTCTGACGCGCCGTTTTCATGATCGTGTGTGACAGGTCGAGACGTTCGTCGGCCTGTCGCCCAGACCAGCCTCACATGGTCATGGGCGGGCCGGGTCGTGGTCTCGATGTGGCACACACGATCACCGAGCACGGCGTGACCGGCCGCGACCCACCGGCGGTCGCCCGTCGGCGACCACGTCGTACGAGGAGCGCGTCGCGTCAAGAAAGGTCACGACCCGGAAGCTATCGAAGCGCCGTGCAACGTGGTCCAGTACTCGGTCAGCCGCTCCGGACAGTGCGTCATCAGGCCGACATAGCCGTCCGGGCGCACCAGGACCAGCGTGCCGTCGGTGACGTCGTAGCAGGATCGGGCATGTCCCTCGGCGTCGACCACCGCGTGCTTGTCCGCCGGATCACCCGGCGCGATCACCGTATAAGCGTGCACAGCCGCACCGAACCGCTCGTCGGCTGCCGCCACCGTGTCCGCCGTCCCGGCACCGAAGCCGAGCAGCGTCCAATGTGGTCCTCGAAACAACGGGAACAGCCGGCCCGTGCCGTCCACCGGCGCGTCGGGTGCCCGGTCGCCGGCCCGGACCGCCCCCGGGGTGGCCCGGTCGTCCGCGCTCAGCAGGCCGCCGCGGTAGTTCAGCGCGAACCCCCGCAGCTCAGGCCCCCGCACGTGCGCGTCCTCGTCACCCCGGCGGTGCTTCTCCAGCAGGTCCTTGGCGAGCGCGAGCGCTGTGCGCGCCGCCGCCATCCGTTCCGGCTCGTAGCTGTCCAGCAGCACGTCCGCGCCTCCAGCCAGAGCCGCCGCCAGCTTCCAGCCGAGGTTGTAGCCGTCCTGGATTCCCGTGTTCATGCCCTGGCCGCCCGTCGGCGGGTGCACGTGCCCCGCGTCGCCGGCCAGGAACACCCGGCCCTCCCGGAACCGCGATGCCAGCCGCGTGTTCTCCCGCCACGTCGTGTGCCAGGTCACCTCGCGCACCACGATGTCCGAGCGTCCGGACGCCTCCGAGACCGTCCGCTGTAGATAGTCGCGAACCGGCTCGTCCGGGTCCACCGGCGGGCGCGCGACCGCGACGAACAGGTCCGTCCCCGCCAGCGGGGTGAGCCCGACCAGCCCTTCACCGACGCGCCACATCCGGCCGTGGTCCCGGGAGACGCCCTCGACCCGGACGTCGGCGAACAGCATCGTGGTGGACTCGTCCGTCTCGCCCGGGAAGTCGATGCCGAGCGCCTTGCGGACCGTGCTGCGCCCGCCGTCGGCGCCGACCAGGTAGCGCACCCGCACCCGCGACGTGCGTCCGTCGGCCGTCGCGAGCGAAGCGGTCACCCCGTCGTCGTCCTGCGCGAAGTCGACCAGCGTCGTCGCCGGCTCGACGCGGCCGCCGAGCTCGGCCAGCCGCTCGCGCAGGATCTCCTCCGTGCGGAACTGCGGCACGAACCAGGCGTTCGGGTGCGGCACCGACGGCGTCGGCTCCTCCGGCTCGCTCATCCTGCCCTCCCAGATAACGGTGTCCCCCTGGTAGGCGCGCATCGGCATCCCCAGGTCGCCGCTCGCCAGGATCCGGTCGAGCACGCCCAGGTCCTCGAAGACCTCCATCGTCCGGGGCTGGATGCCGTCGGCCCGCGACCCGCCGAAGTGCGCCGGCGCCTGGTCGACGATCCGCACCTCGATCCCCCGCACCGCGAGCTCGCAGGCCAGCGTCAGCCCGGTCGGCCCGGCTCCGGCGATCAACACCTCGGTCATGACACCCTCCCCGCTTGTTCGTATCACGTACGACATCTTCGTACGTCGTACTAACAACGCTAGCGGTACGGTGTACGAATGGCAAGCGCGGACGACGACGCCCTGATCTGGACCCGGCCCGAGCCCGGCACCCGCCGGCCGAAGTTCAACCGCGACCAGATCGCCTCGACCGCGCTGGCCATCGCCGACGCCGAGGGGTTCGCGGCCGTCTCGATGCGCCGCGTCGCCGGCGAGCTCAACGCCGGCACGATGACGCTCTACTACTACGTGCGCACGAAGGACGAGCTCGTCGCCCTCATGGACAACGCGCTGATGGCCGAGGTGCTGATCCCAGAGGGCGAGTTCCCGTCCCACTGGTACGACGCGCTGACCGCGATCGCCGTGCGCACCTGGGACATCCTGACCCGCCACCCGTGGGCGCTGCACTCGCTGCGGAACGCCCCGGTCGGGCCCAACAACATGCGGCACTTCGAGCAGTCGCTCGCGGCCCTCGCCGGCACCGACCTCGACGCGCCGGACAAGTTCCTCCTGATCAACATGGTCGACGACCACGTACACGGCAATGCGTTGCGCGCAGCCGAGGTGCGTGAGGCCGGCGAGCCCGCACGGGACGAGTCGCCGGTCGACGCGGCTCTCCAGTTCGCCCGGGTCCAGATCGCCACCGGCGAGTTCCCGCACACCCAGGCGCTGTTCGGGGACGGCGACCCGCACGAGTCCTGGGCCCGGGTGACCGGCCCGCTGTCCGAACGGGACCGGTTCCGCGCCGGCCTGGCCACCCTGCTGCGCGGCGCGGCCGACCGGTGGAAGCTCACCCTGCCCGACGCCTAACCGCCAGGCCTGGTCGATTCGTCCACCGTCCACCGGAGGCCAGCATGCGAGGAACGCTCCGGATCGGGCTGTCGCTGCTCGTGGCGGTGGCGGCGGCGGGGGTCATTCCGTCGGACCGGCCGCCGCGGCGCCGGGCGACAACTACGTCGTCGGACCCGCTGGTTCGACGAGGCGCGGTTCGGCATGTTCATCCATTTCGGCCCGTACGCCGTCTATCAGGGTCAGTACGGCACCTGTCGCGACGCCGAGTGGATCAAGCGGCAGTGCGGCATCCCGTGGAGCGACTACGAGGCGAAGGCGGCCGGCTTCAACCCCGCGTCGTTCGACGCGAACGCGATCGTGCGACTCGCCAGGCAAGCGGGTCAGAAGTACATCGTGATCACCTCCAAGCACCACGACGGGTTCGCCATGTGGCCTGCGCGAGCTCAAGGACGCCGCGACCGCCAACGGCGTCAAGCTCGGCTTCTACTACTCGATCTGGGACTGGGACGACCCCGACTTCGTCGCCGACTTCACGGCCTACGTCACCAGGATGAAGGCGCAGTTGCAGGAGCTCGTGACCAATTACGACCCCGCGGTGCTGTGGTTCGACGGCGAGTGGACCGAGACCAACCCCACCAACCCGTGGTCCGAGCAGCACGGCGAAGACCTGGAGCGGTTCGTTCGCGGCATCTCGCCCCAGGTCATCACCAACAACCGGATCGGCAAGCGCCGCCCCGTCGACGGCGACTACGGCACCCCTGAGCAGTCCCTCGCCGGCTCCCCGCCCTCGGCCCAGCTCCAGGAAACCTGCATGACCATCAACAACACCTGGGGGTACGCGGCCTGGGACACCGCCTTCAAGTCGCCGACCCAGCTCGTACGCGACCTGGCCACCGTGGCGAGCAACGGCGCCAACCTCCTGCTCAACGTCGGCCCGATGCCGTCCGGGGCGGTCGCGGCGGGACAGGCGGGCGCCCTGAACGGCGTCGGCACCTGGATGGCCGCCAACGGCGCGGCCATCACGCGGCCGGCGACGGCTACGACTTCCTGCCCAGCGGCGGCGCCACCAACGCCATCGCCACCGTGATCGAGGCCGACATCACGACGCCCGCGCCCACGGCGGTCGGCACCGGTTCCGGCCTCAGAGCGGAGTTCTGGAACAACACCAGCTTCAGCGGTACGCCGGCCGTCACCCGCACGGACCCGACCGTCAACTACGCCTGGCGGTTCAGCGGCTCCCCCGCCCCCTCGATCGGCACCGACAACTTCGCGGGCCGCTGGACCGGGTCGATCGAGCCGCGCCATTCCGAGCGGTGCACCTTCACCGCCGTCTTCGACGACACGGTCCGCCTGTGGATCGACGGCCAGCTCGTCATCGACAACACCGCGCCACACGGGCCGACCGTCGACCAGGGCAGCGTGACGCTCACCGCCGGCCGCCACGACCTTCGCCTGGAACATACCGAACAGGGCGGCGAGGCCTACCTGAAGCTCATCTGGAGCAGCCCCAACACACCCGCGCAGGTCGTGCCGCAGGCCCAGCTCCACCCGGCCGCCGGCACGGTCCGGCGGTGGAACGACGACGTGGCCACCTACAGCAGCGGCTGGTCGGTCAGCAGCGGTCGCGGGCTCGGTGACTACAACGACGACGTGCACTACACGACGACCAACGGCGGGTCCTTCACGTACGCGTTCAACGGCACCGGCGTCGACTACCTCTCGGAGCGCTACTCCGACCAGGGTCTGGCCGACATCTACCTCGACGGCGTGCTGAAGGCCACAGTGGACACCACCAACGGCACCCGTCTCACCCAGCAGGTCGTCTACTCGGTCCGCGGACTGTCACCGGGCTCACACACGCTGCGCGGTGCCAAACGATCCGGCACGTACCTGCTCGTGGACCGGTTCGACGTCGTCCCGTAGGCGAATGACGCGAACGGTCAGGCCTTCCCCTTTCCGTAGCCCGCCTGCGTGAGGACGCGGCGCAGCTGCACCACCGTCTGGGTGTCGAGGTCCTTGGACACCGGGATCTCGATGACCTCGGCGGCCGACCCGATGGCAAGACGGATCTTGCCATCGTGCCGTTCGTCGACCGTGCCGATCTCCGACAGCAGGGAGAGCACGTCGTGCCACTCGATGTTGTGACTGACCGGGTGGTCGAGGATCTTCTGGAGTGTCCGGCGGTGGTGGCTGCTCAGATGCGGTTGTCCCATTTGTCCACGCTAGCTCCGCCAGGCGTCGATCGCGGCGACGGCGCGGCGGGCGAAGTCCGCGACGACCGCGGGCTCGCTGTTCGAGCGCTCGTACTCGGCGTCCCACAGGATCGTCACCGTGTCCCCGATGCGGATGACAGCGGCGCGGTTGGTCTGGAAGCCCTCGACCAGGTTGCCGGGCAGGTCCCTGGCCGGCTGGACCAGGTCGATGGTCAGCGCCTCGTCGCCGACGCGGTCGAGCGCCGCGGTCCGCACCCGGAACACGCTGCCGTCGCGCTTGAAGGACTCGCACGATGCCAGGTCGGCACGCAGGCGCCGCATGAACGCGGAAGCGCCGTCGCCGTCGTACGTGCGGATCGTCTGGTAGAGGACGCCCGACGGGACGGTCCCCGGCGGGTCCCGGCGCATGCCGTGCACGGACATCACGGAGGCGCTGGCCGCGGTCGCGCCGCGACTAGCGAACTCACCCCCGCACAGCCGGGGCAGGGCCTGCTCGACCTCGACCCGCACGCGGATGTCGCCGTGGCGCATGTCCTCGGGCAGGGCCAGGAACGCACCGAGTGGGATGACGGTCGGCGCCGCGCTGGCCGACGGCGTGGCCGTGGACGGGACCGGCGCCGACGCGACCGGCCCCGTGGTGGAAGGCCCGGCCTGCTCGGTGCCAGCCCGCTCGCAGCCCGCCGCCGCGAGGACGGCGACCAGGCCGACCGTCACCAGCCCGGGACCTCGATGGTTTCGCACGATGGACCCCCCGCGATCATGTGCCCGGCGACTCTGCCCGATGCTTACCCGACGCGCGCCGACCAAACGGGCTAGCGGCGCCAGGCGTGGATCGTGTCGACGGCCCGGCGGGTGAAGTCGGCGAAGATGTCCGGGTCGGTGCTCGAGCGCTCGTACGCCTCGTCCCACAGGATCGTGACCGTGTCTCCGATGCGGACGACGACCGCGCGGTTGGTCTGTTCGCCGCCGACCGGGTTGCCAGGCAGGTCCAGCTGCGGCTGGATCACGTCGACGGTCAGCGCCTCGTCTCCGGCACCGTCGAGCGCCGCGGTCCGCACCCGGAACCGGACGCCGTCACGGCTGAAGGCGTCGCACGATGCGAGGTCCGCCCGCAGGCCGCGCATGAACCCCGCGGCGCCGTTGCCGGGATACGTGCGGATCGTCTGGTAGAGGACACCGCGGATGGCGACCGAAGGGGCGTCGGCGTCCTGGTACACCGAGAACACCGCGGCGCTGGCCGCGGTCCGGCCGCGGCTGGCGAGCTCGCCACCACACAGGCGCGGCACGGCGTTGTCGGCATCCGCCCGCCGGCGGATGTCGCCGAAGCGCATCCCGTCAGGCAGAGCCAGGAACGCGCTGACCGGGATGACGGTCGGCGCCTGGTCGGGGACGGGCCTGGCCGACAGCCGCGGCAGCGTCGGCGCAGCGGTCGAGCCGGCCGGTGCCGGTGCCGTCATGGCATCGCCCGCTAGAACGGGGCCGGCCTGTGCACAGCCGCTGGCCGCGATGACGGCGACCAGGCCGACCGTGGCCAGGTGGAGACGTGGTTGGACACGCACGATGAACCCCCCGTGGTGACGCGCCCGGGCAGGCCGCCCGGGCTCTCGATACCGGGCTCACGCGCGAATCCGTGAACGCGTTGCGGTATCACGCGGTGGTTTCGCCATTCGCAGGAACCACCAAAAGGCATCCGTCGCCGTCGGCGGCCAGCCGCACCTCGCCGTCGGCGACGCCCGCCGGCGCACCTCGACGGCCGCATCGCGGGCAGCGGACCGCCGTGCCGCGACCAGGCGCTGGCCCGCGTCCCGTTCGCCGTCGACGACCACCCCGGGCCGGGCGACGAGGCCGCGCAGCCGGCGGCGGGCCGGGCTGGCGGCAGCGCGGGCAGCAGATCGACCGCGCCGGAAGCAAGCTGTGGCCCGGCGCACGGTGCGGTGACCGCGCCGTATCTAGGCTGGCCAGGTGGATCTGGTCGGGCGACGTCGGGAGCTAGCCGCGGTCGGTCAGGCACTCGACCGGGCCGCGCGGGGGCACGGCGGACTGGTCATCGTCACCGGTCCGGCCGGTGCCGGCAAGACCGCGCTGGCGGATGCCGCAGCGGAGCTGGCCCGGGAGCGCGGCGTGCCGGTGTCCCGCGGGGCTGGGACCGCCGGCAACGGTCCGCGGCTCGTCGTGGTCGACGACCCCGACCGGGCGACGGCAGACGACCTCACGCGGCTCGCGTCGATGTCCGGAACCGTCGTGGTCGCGACCAGCCGCGAGCCGCTCGGTGTAGGCACCGAGCTGCGGCTGGGCGGGCTGCCGGAGGCGGACCTCGCCGAGCTGGTCGGGAACCTGCCGGACGGTGCGGTGCACGCGCTGTGGCTGGCCACAGGCGGCCTGCCCGGGCCGGCGCTCGGGCTCGCCGCGGATCTGGCCGGCTCGTCCGGCGACGCGGTCGCGCGCCTCGCCCTGACGACGCCGTCGCGCGCCGAGTTCCTCGAACTGGACGCCGGCCTGGTCCGGCTCCTGGAGGAGGCGACGACGCGGCCGCTCCCGCCGGCCACCCGGGCGCGGGTGCTGGCCCGGCTCGCCCGCGAACTGCTGGGCGACCCCACCTCGGCGGTACGCCGGCAGGAGCTGATCGCCGAGGCGCTGGCACTCGCGCGGACCGCCGGTCCCGGCGTGCTCGCCGAGGTCCTCGACGCGCGGCTGCACGCCCTGTGGGATCCCGCCGCGGCCCGCGACCGGCTGGCCACCGCCACGGAGATCGTCACGCAGGCCCGCGCGGCCGGCGACGCGCGGCTCGAGCTGCGCGGGCTGTTCTGGACCTTCGTCGCCCGCGCGGAGCTGGGTGACCTGGCCGGCGCCGAGACCGCGCTGACCGCGTACGCCCGCGCCGGCGAGCTGGCCGGCGACAGCGAGGCCCCGGTCGTGGTGCTGTCCCGCCAGGCGATGCTCGCGACCGTCCGCGGCCGCTTCGACACGGCCGAGGACCTGGTGGCCCTGGTGGCCGAACAGGGCCGCCGCGCCGGCGTGGCCGACACGGAACGCCTGGTCGCCACCGTGGGCGGCCTACTGGCCAGCCTCCGGGGCGACGCCAGGGACGTCGACACGCTGCGCGGGTTGGCCCGCCGGCTGCCCGGTCACTTCTTCGAGGCGACGTTGGCCCGGGTGCTCGCGGAGACCGGACACCTCGCCGAGGCCGAGCTCGAGCTGGCCCGCACGCTGCCCGCCGTGCTCGCGGGCACCGGGCCGCGCTGGCTGGCCGCGGCCGCGGAGCTCGCGGCCGTGGCGGCCCGGGCGCAGGACCAGTCGGCGGCCCAGGCGCTGTACGACGCCCTGCTGCCGTACGCCGGGCAGCTGGTGGTCTGGGGCGGCGCGAACACGATCAGCGGACCGGTCGACGACTACCTCGGCCGGCTCGCGCTGCGGCTGGACCGGCCGGCGGAGGCGGTCGCCCATCTCGACCGCGCCATCGAGCTGGAACAGCGCGCGGGAACCCTGCCGTGGCTGGCCTACTCGCTCGCCGCCCGCGCCGGTGGGGCCGACGACCTCGCGCGGGCCCGGTCGATCGCGGAGCGGCTCGGCCTGCGCGGGTTGCTCGCCGAGCTCGAACCGGCCCCGGACGAGTGGTCCCTGCTGCGCGACGGCGACGACTGGCGGCTGCACGCCGGGAGCGAGACCGCCCGCCTCCGCGACGGCCGCGGCGTGCACTACCTGCGCACCCTGCTCGCGGCCCCGGGGCAGGAGATCCCCGCGCTGGACCTCGTCGCCGGCGGTGGCGGCCTGCGGGTCGCCCCGGGTGAGCCCGTGCTCGACGACACCGCACGGGCGGCGTACAGGCGAAGGGTGGCCGAGCTCGACGAGCGGCTCGCGGCGGCCGACCGGGCCGGTGACGCCGACCGCGCGGCCTCCGTCGAGGCCGAGCGCACCGCGCTGCTGGCCGAGCTGCGCCGGGCGACCGGGCTCGGCGGTCGGCCCCGGACCGTGTCCGACGAGGCGGAACGGGCGCGGGTCAACGCCACCCGCGCGCTGCGGGCCACGATCGAACGGGTCGCGGCGGCGGCCCCGCTCGCCGGTGCCCACCTGAGCGCGTCCGTGCACACCGGCCGGCTCTTCCGCTACCAGCCGACGTCGGGTGGGCCGGGCCGCTGGCGGCTGTGACCCGGCCCACGAACAGGATGTCGCTCCCGCGGTTACGCCTCCACGGGCATGGGAACGGAATTCTTCGGTGAGCGCCCGCCTTTGGTGCTCCTGCACGGACTGAGCTTCGACCGGCACCAGTGGTCGCCGGTGGGGGCGGAGCTCGCGCGGCTCGACCCGGGCCGGCGGGTGCTGGCCCTGGACCTGCCCGGGCACGGCGCGTCGGTGGCCCGGCGCCGTTACGGGCTGGACGAGGTCGCGCGGACGATCCACGACGCGGTGGTCGACGCCGGGCTCGACGCGCCCGTGGTCGTCGGCCACTCGCTCGGTGGCGTGCTGGCGACGATGTACGCGGCCGCCTATCCCACCCGTGGCGTGGTCAATGTGGACCAGCCGTTGCTGCCCGGGGGCTTCGCGACGATGCTGCGTCGGGTCAAGCCGGTGCTGCGCGGACCGGACTACGCACAGGTGTGGCAGTCCCTTATGGACCGCATGGGCGTCGACCTGCTGCCGCCGGACGCCCGGCGACTGGTCGAGGCGACCGGGACACCCGAGCAGGACCTGCTGCTCGGCTACTGGAACGAGTTGCTCACCGAGCCCGCGGAGCGGCTCGTCGACCGGCGGAAAAGCGACCTGGCCATCATCCGCGCGGGCGGCGTCGCCTACCACTACGTCACAGGGGCGGAACCGGACCCGGCGTACCGCCGGTGGTTGGAAGCCGCCCTGCCCGACGTGGCCGTCACCGTGCTGCCGGGCAGCGGCCACTTTCCGCACCTCGCGCACCCCCGCGAGGTGGCCGGGATCCTAGCGGCGACAGGGGTTTCCTCGATGCCCCGGCGCTGACCGGAGGACCCGAATGATCCGCCGAGCGGGCTGACCTGGTCTGACTGGTCGGCCATTGTTTCCGAGATGTCGAGCTGCTTCGATCCGTTGGCACCGATCATGCAGGTCCGCCCTTTTGACACCGGAGACAGGTAATGTCCTTCACTGATTCGATCAAAGCTGTTCTCACCAACTACGTCGGATTCTCCGGCCGCGCGCGCCGGTCCGAGTACTGGTGGTTCGTGGTCTTCACGATCATCCTCAACGTGATCGGCAAGATCCTCGACAGCGTCCTGTTCGACACCAGCATGTCCGGCACCGGCATCATCGGTGGCCTCATCACCCTGGCGCTGTTCCTCCCGGGTCTCGCGGTCGCGGTCCGCCGTCTGCACGACACCGACCGTTCGGGCTGGTGGGTGCTGCTCGCGTTGATCCCGCTCATCGGCGCCATCGTCCTGCTGGTCTTCATGGCCGCGGACAGCAAGCCCGGCACGAACCGCTTCGGTCCCAACCCGAAGGAGCAGGGTGCCGTCGCGGCGCCCGGGTTCGCCTCCTGAGGACTTCACCCTCCTGACTCGCGGTTGGTGGGGGGGGGGGGGGGGCGGCCCCCCCCCCCCCCGCGCCCCCGCCCCCCCCCCCCCACACCCCGCCCAAGTAAAGAGAAAGGGGTATAGGGGCGAGGGG
>NZ_JBFAPY010000019.1:0-23818 GCF_040676915.1 Asanoa sp. NPDC049475
TTCGGGACCGCCGGGTGGGGAGAGACGAAGCGGCATAGCAGGACCCGGTCGGCCTCGTCGAGGATGATCGCGCGGGCAGAGGTTCGAAGGTTCAGCGACATGGCCAGCTCCTGATCTCCTCCTGGGCGAGTGGCACCGCAATGATCGACGTAAGCCGCAAGGTAACCAGATGCAGGCCGGCCACCGCAGCCGGACCGACTGGCCACAGTGGTCCGGCACGCATCACGCGGTCGGTAGTTCGGCAAACTCCACCACCCGGAAAACCTCGCTACGAGCCGCCCCCTCTCGATCGTGTCTTTGAGGTTTGATCGAATCCCGTTCCCGTGGTTGGCGTGACCGGCGAAGGGTTCGAACGTGCTCCACAATCGCGCTACAACCCCCGATTTCGCACAGGTGCGATGGCTCCACACGACCCCTGAGCTGCTGGAATGCGGTTCGGGTTCTGCCACATTTGTCATTCCGACTCCGTGGGGCGACCCCCGGAGACCCCACGGTGTGGTGGGCGCGGCCCGCGGGTATGCGATCTCGGACCCAACGGTCGCCGTTCGTCCGAGATCGCCGGCTCTACGTCGTGGCTGCCCTTCTTGCGCAGGTAGGCGCGGCGAGGCCGCGTCGGTGGCGCAGACGCCAGCCACGACGCCGGCACTGCGATCCGGTCCGGACCGGAGGACCGGAGGTCGGTCGCGACGCGCTCATGTGTACCGTTCCGTCCGAGCTCTCGGCCGTTGAATGGTTCAGGCGCGGAAGGCGTTGCTGACCGCGAGCGTGTCCTCGTACAGGTGCATGCGGCTGATTTTCCCGCCGATGATGTGAAGTGGAAGGCCACCGGCGTCTCGAATCGTCTTCCGGCGGCAGCCACCGTGTGTGCGAACCGCGAGAACAGTGCCGCGTTGTCGCCGTCGATGACGACGCTGCGCTCGGCGGCGGTGCTCTGGCCGCTGACGAAGGCGGGCCACATCGTCCGGAAGTACTCCGGCACTTCCGCGCGTCTGGAACGGGTACCGGTCCATGGCAGATCGTCGCTTCCGGGCACGTACCAGTCGATCTCGTCCGCGAACAGCTCGCCCAGACCGTCGGCGTCCTGTTTGGCCAGCCGTTCCATGAACTGGTCGAGGACCTGTTCAGTCGTTGTCACGGGCGGTTCCTCTCCGGTTTCGCGTTGCGGGCTGCTGGGCGGCGAAGCCCGATCGCCATGTCGGGTGTTCCGGTTCCCAGCCTCGGGAGCGCAGCAGGACGTTGGATGCCCCCCGGGCCCAGTCCACGCGTCCTGAACTGGCTTCGGGTGCCGGCACACCGAGGGCCGAGGCCAGGACGGGGAGCCAATCGCGGCCTTCGGCCGGCTCGTCGTCGGCGATGTTGACCGGGCCGCTCGGCCAGTCGAGCGCGAGCATCGAGGCTTTGGCGGCGTCGGCTACGTGGACGAACGAGGTGACGGACGAGTCCGCCTTCAGGTAGGCGATCAGGCGGGCCTGGGCATCCCCGGCCATGGCGGCCCGCCACAGCGCCCCCGGGCGCGTACCAGGTGCCGGGTCCGTACAGGATGCCGTAGCGCAGTAGAATCGCACTGTCCATTTCGGAGGCTGCTGCTTCGAGCGCCTGGACCCCCTCCACGAGCGCTCGCCGCGGTTGGGCCGAATGGACGTCCAACGGCACGGTCTCGTCCGCAGGCTTGTCTCCTGGCTCGTACGCGAATCCGACTGACTGAGCGATGATCCGCTTCGTGCCGGCGGCGGTGGCCGCGTCCACGAGGTTGCGCGTCCCGTCGCGGCGCAGGCGGTCGGTCGCGTTGCCGTCGGCACCCGCGAGGTCCGTCAGTTGATGGATCACGACGTCGGGCGCCGACGCGAGCACCGCCCGGCGCAGCTGGTCGCGGTCGAGCACGTCCGCTTGAACGGCCGAAGCTCCTTGGCGCCGCACGCGCTCGACGCCGGCTGGCGAACGTGACATCCCGGTCACCTGATGACCGGCTTGCAGCAGCATGGGCACGAGCAGACGCCCTACGACGCCGGTCGCACCTGCGATGAGAATCTTCATTATTCCCCCATGTGTCAGTGGTGATGGGAAACGCTGGGTGTCTGGTGGCCCGCCGCTGCGGGCGCTTCGTGGGGAAACGGGGCGAGCCTCGGGGAGCCCGCCGACAAGGTCGGCCGGCGCGGGTGTGACCACCGCACGAGCAGACGATCGAGCCAGGCGCCAAGTGCTGCTCCGATGATTGGCGCGATCAGGTAGATCCAGAGATCGATGGTTTGTCCCCCGAGCACGGCCGGCCCTAGTTGACGGGCGGGGTTGATCGAGCCACCACTGAGCGGGCCAAGCACGGCGATCACCAGCCCGACCGAGAGCCCGATGGCGTACGGCACCAGACGCGCGCGATTGCGATGGGCCAGGAACCCGACGACAAGGATGATCGCGCCCATGCTGGCGAGTTCGGCGAAGAAGACGTGGTCGGCTGGCCAGGCCGGGGAAGGTCGGATCGCGCCGTGGCCCACCAGCGGCAGGCTGGCCGCGTCGCCCCACGCCACCGAGGCCAGTGCCGCCCCGGCGACCGAACCGGCGAGCTGGGCCAGTACATACGGCAGCACCCCGCGCCGCGGGAAGGCGTCCATCAGCCACAGGGCGACCGTGACTGCGGGATTCATATGCCCGCCACTGCGTCGGCCGAGCGGGCTGAGGATGAGGCCGGTGAGCACGGTTCCGCTGATGGCGCCGTTGACGAGGAGCGCGAGGTTCAGGTCGGCGATGAACACCGGCGACCCCGGATCACGCAGCCACCGCGTGACCGTCACCGCGATGAACAGCAGGATTGTGCTCAGTGCGAACTCGGCCACGGTGCCGGCCCGCTGCGGGCGGCGCGGCCTGGTCGAAGCGGTGCTCACCATGACCTCCTCCGCGTCCGGAAAGCCGGACTTAATCGGTTTCTTCCTTTGTTCCGCGGGCAACGCTACGCACAAGGTGGCACCGGAGTATGGTCCATTTCCATGGCGGATCCGTGGGCCACTTCGGGGCGCGACCAGCCCGCCGCGTTCGGCGCCGACCTTCACCTCGACTTCGGCGGACCCCGGCTGCGCGCCGGTCTGGCGGAGGCCCTCCGCGGCGCGGTCCGCACCGGCCGGCTCGCGCCAGGCACTCGGCTGCCCTCGTCCCGGTCGCTGGCAGCGGATCTCGGCATCGCCCGCAACACCGTGGCGAACGCCTATGCCGAGTTGATCGCTGAGGGCTGGCTCACGGCCCAGCAGGGCTCCGGCACCCGGGTCGCCCGACGGACCAGGCCCCGCCGCGCCGGCCCGGCCGCGCTCGACAAGACAGTGCGGCGGCGGCGTCCTACCTACAGCCTGCTGACCGGCTCGCCGAACCTCGCGCAGTTCCCCCGCCGGCAATGGCTCGCAGCGGCTCGGCGGGCGCTAACCGACGCGCCTCACGAGGCGTTCGCGCTCGGCGACGCCCACGGCCGCGTCGAGCTCCGCATCGCCCTGGCCGACTATCTGGCCCGGGCGCGCGGCGTCTACACCGACCCCGGGCGGATCGTCATTTGCGCCGGCTTCCACTACGCCCTCGGGCTGATCGCCCAGGTGCTCAAGGAACGCCGCGTACGAGGGGTGGCGGTCGAGTCATACGGGCTAGACATCTACCGCGAACAGCTGTCCAACGCGGGCCTACGTACCCCACCGCTCTATGTGGATGAGCACGGAGCGCAGGTCGATGATCTGTCCCGCCTGGGAGTCGGCGCCGTCCTGCTGACACCGGCGCACCAGTTCCCAACCGGGGTGGCGCTGCCACCTGATCGGCGTGCTGCGGTGCTCGACTGGGCCCGCGCGAGCGGTGGCCTCGTCCTCGAGGACGACTACGACGGAGAGTTCCGCTATGACCGCCAGCCGGTTGGTGCGCTGCAAAGCCTCGACCCCGAGCGGATCGTGTACTTCGGCACGGTGAGCAAGTCGCTGGCGCCCGGGCTGCGGCTGGCCTGGATGGTGCTGCCTGAACACCTAGTGCCGGACGTCGTCGCCGCCAAGGGTTACCTCGAGTGGCTGTCCAGCGGGTTGGAGCAGTTGACGCTGGCGGAGTTCATCTCCTCCGGTGCGTACGACCGGCACGTGCGCGCGATGCGGATCCGCTACCGCCGTCGGCGCGACCAGCTCGCCGCAGCCCTGGCCCAGCACGGCCCGGGCATCCGGGTCACCGGCCTCTCCGCCGGCCTGCAGGCCGTGGTCGACCTGCCGCCGGGCACCGAGCGGTCCGTCGTCGAGGCCGCGGCGGCCCGCGGCCTGGAGATCAGCGGGATCGCCGAGTTCCGCTTCGAGGGAGCCGAACCCGGTGTCCAGCTGCCGCGGAAAGACGCGCTGGTCATCAACTATTCCGCACCACTGGACACCGAGTGGGCCGGTGCCCTCGACATCCTGTGCCAGGTGATATCGCACACCGCGGGAAGCTCGCCAGGCAGCAGGTAGTTCACTCCCATCGTGAACATCACCGTATTCCTCTCCGCCGCCGATCTCGACGAGCGTTACACCGGCCCGGCCCGCGCCTTCGCCGCTCGGCTCGGCGAAGGCGGACACACCCTGGTGTGGGGCGGGTCGGACACGGGTCTCATGAAGGTCGTCGCCGACGGCGTCCGGGAGGCCGGTGGCCGGCTTGTCGGCATCTCCGTCGAGATGCTTCGCGGGCACGCGCGGGGTGACGCCGACGAGATGGTGATCGCAAAGGACCTGGCCGAGCGCAAGGCGTTGCTCCTCGCCCGCGCGGACGCGATCGTCGTGCTCGCCGGTGGCCTCGGCACGCTGGACGAGATCACGGAGATCCTGGAACTGAAGAAGCACGCCCTGCACGACAAGCCGGTGGTCCTGTTGAACACCGCGGGCTTCTACGAAGGGCTGACCCTCCAGCTGGCCAGGATGGACGAGGAGGGTTTTCTCCCCGTGCCAATCGCAGACCTGGTCCACGTCGCCGACGACGGCGCCGACGCCGTCGCGTACCTGGAGTCGCTCGGCACGGTCAGGACAGCCTAGATCTGATTGCGCCCGCCGTCGACGAAGAGCTCGATGCCGGTGACGAAGCTGCTCTGGTCCGACGCGAGGAAGAGCACGGCACTGGCCACCTCGTCGGGACGCCCAACACGACCCATCGGAATGGTGCTGGCCATGTAGGACTCCAACTGGTCGGCCTGCTCCTGGTCAGGCATGAGTCCGTCGATGCCGGGGGTGTCGATCGTCCCCGGGCTGATGGCGTTGACCCGGATCGAGCGGCCCTTGAGCTCGGCGGCCCAGGTGCGGGCGTGCGCCGGTTGTCGTTGGCGACCGTAGCGAAGAGGCGGTCGAGGTCGGCCAGGTCGGCTACGTCTCCGCGTACGCCAGTGGCCTGGTGACCGATCTTGGCTCCCTCAAGAACGAGGTTCCCGGAGGCGCAGCATCGGCCAGACGACCACGGCTGGGTGGGCAAGCGCCACGACGCCGTTCCGTCCGCATGGTTGGAGCCATGCTCGCGTCCAAACGTGGCGGTGCGCGAACCGAGCGGGCCGCGTTGCAGCCTCCGTGGCCTCGGCTTTGAAGACGTGCCACCACCAGGTCATCCTTCATCGGTTCGGACGAATGGGCGGCCGCGCCACAGCGACCCGACCGATCGAGACAGGTCTGTGACACGTCCTTGCTGTTCGGCGCTGTGATGGGTAACTCCTGCGCCCTGGGTGAGGAGGCATGCGAGCGCGGAGCACTTTGTACGTCCACCCCCGGAGGAACCACGCGATGAGGAAGCTCACCAGCTCTGCTGTCGTCGGGGTGACCGGTGTGGCGCTGGCGGTCGCTGCACTGCAGCTCCCGGCCAGCGCTGAACCAGTCGCGAACGACGGCAACACCCAAGCCTCGGCAGCGGCGGCCGCACACCGGCCGGACAACCGTCCCGGCCCGCGCACGAAGGCCTGGACCGAGAAGCGGAAGGCCGCGCTCGCCAAAGTGGCGCGCGGCGACGCGAAGATCGACGCGAAGGGCAACGTCACGGTCGACCCTGCGACGGGCAACGTCGTCGAGGTCGCGTTCGAGAAGACCGACAAGATCTTCACCATTCTGTCGGAGTTCGGTACGCAGTCCGGGGGTCGCTACGGCACCGCCCCCGGCCCGCTGCACAACGAGATCCCCAAGCCGGACCGTTCGGTGGACAACTCCACCACCTGGGCCGCCGACTTCAACACCGCGCACTACGAGGAGCTGTTCAACGGCTCCGGCGAGTCCATGAAGCGCTTCTACGAGGATCTTTCCTCGGGCAGGTACTCGGTGACGAACACGGTCAGCGACTGGGTGCAGGTCCCCTACAACGAGTCCTACTACGGCGACAACGCCATCGAGGACAACGGCGGCTCGTGGGCGTTCATCCAGGACACCGGCGACGCCTGGTACCAGAACGCGCTCGCGTCCATGTCTCCCGACCAGATCAACGCATACCTGGCGCAGTTCGACGTCTGGGACCGGTACGACTTCGACAACGACGGCAACTACGACGAGTCAGATGGCTACATCGACCACTTCCAGGCGGTCCACGCCGGTGAAGGCGAGGACGCCGGCGGCGGCGCGCAGGGCGAAGACGCGATCTGGTCACACCGCTGGTATGTGAACGGCGACGACTACGGCCTGACCGGCCCGACCGTCGCCGGCCAGCACAACCTGTCCGGCGGTACCCGGATCGGCGGGTCGAACTACTGGCTCGGCGACTACACCACGGAGCCGGAGAACGGCGGCCTCGGCGTTTTCGCCCACGAATTCGGCCACGACCTCGGCCTTCCGGACTACTACGACACCGCCGGCGGCGAGAACGGCACCGCCTTCTGGACCCTGATGAGCTCGGGTTCCTGGCTCGGCCACGGTTCGGAGGCCAACGAGGGCATCGGCACGACGCCCGGCCTGATGGGCCCCGAGGAGAAGCTCTTCCTCGGCTGGCTCGACTACCGCGACGTCGCCCTCGGACAGAGCGGCACGTTCCTGCTAGACCCCGCTCAGGACGCCAACGCTGCCAACGCTCAGGCGATCAAGGTGAACCTGCCGTCCGCGACGACGTCCAAGACGTACACCACGCCCGCCTCGGGCCAGTACGCGTGGTGGACCGGCAGCGCTGACCACCTCAACGAGTCTCTGTCGCGAGCCGTGCCGGCCGCGACCCGCGTCACCGTCACCGCCCAGGCGTGGTACGACATCGAAACCGGATACGACTACCTGTACGGCGAGTACTCGACCGACGGCGGCGACACCTGGACCCGAGTCGGGCAACCGGTCACCGGCTCGTCCAACGGACGCTGGACCACGCTGCGGTTCTCGTACGAGGCCGGCGGCGCCGCGACGCAGTTCCGGTTCCGCTACCAGACGGACGGTGGTACGCACTTCGCCGGCGCCTTCCTCGACGACATCGTCGCGAAGGCGGGCGGCACGACACTGTTCTCGGACAATGTCGAGCAGGCCGGTGAGTGGACCGCGACGGGCCTGTGGCAGCGGGCGACCGGTACGGTGACGGCCACCGCCGACCGCTACTACCTGCTCGAGAACCGGCAGTGGGTCGGTTACGACGACACGCTCCGCACCGGCCCCTACCAGTTCAGCTACGCGTACAGCGCGCCGAACAAGGTCGAGTTCTTCTCGTTCAGGCCCGGCATGTTGGTCTGGTACGTGGACCACACGGTCGAGGACAACAACACCTCGGAACACCCGGGTACGGGTCTCTCGCTCCCGGTGGACGCTCGACCCGCGCCGTTCACCTATCCCGACGGCACCGCGCCGAGCAACCGTCGCCAGCCGTTCGACGCCACCTTCGGCACCCAGGCGGTGCCGGAGCTGTGTCTGCACAAGGAGGTGCTGGTCGGCAAGGGTGGTTCACAGACGGTGCAGACCCTGGCGGCCTGCGCCCCGGCCAACGCCGGCAAGCCGACGTTCGACGACAGCGACCCGGCGGCGTATTACAGCACAGCCAACCCGCAGAACAGCGTCAAGGTCGCCGGCCACGGCGTGACGGCAACGGTCACCGCCCAGACGGGCAATATGCTGACCGTAGACGTGACCAACCCAGCGGCAGCCGGTTGACAAGCATCGGCACGAAGACGGAGGGCCGGGAGCCAATGCTCCCGGCCCTCCCGTCGCCCTGTGGCCGGACCCAACCTGCCCGTTGGGTCCGAGCGCGTCGGCTCAGCCTGCTATGGGAACTCGATGATCAATCGGCCCCGAACGCCGCCTTTCTCTAGCAGTCGGTGTGCCTCGGCCGCCTCGACGGCTGGGAAACGGTCGGCGACGCGCAGGCTCAGCCGGCCGTCGTCGACGAGCTGGCGGAGTTGGTTCAACTTGGCGCGCTGTCCGTCGTACTCGTGGACGTAGGCCGGCATCAGAGTGATTCGCCGGCTCGCCGCGCGGCGTTCGTACTCCGTCTGGTCGCGGTGGCCGCGCACGTACGCCACTGCGCCGCCGTCTCGGATCGCGGGTAGCAGTGAGGCGCCCAGGACCGCGGCGTCCACGGCGGCGTCGACGCCGTTCGGTGCCACGGCCCGGAACCCGTCGGCGACCTGGTCTCCACGCTCGACGACGACGTCTGCCCCGAGCGACGTCACCAGGTCCCGGTCCTTGTGCGCCGCATCGGCGTACACCCGGAGTCCGAATGCTTTCCCGAGTTGCACCGCGTAGCCCCCGACGGCCCCGGCCGCCCCGGTCACCGCCAACACCCGACCTGGCGGCAGATTCAACAAGTTCAGGGCGTGCAAGGCGGTCAGCCCGTTGGCGGGCAGCGTGGCCGCTTCCGCGGCACTGGCTCCGGCCGGCGCACGCACCACCCACGTCTCCGGCAGGACGACGAACTCGGCGTAACCCCCTCCGTCCGGCCTGGTCGGGTTGACCATCGCCAGCACCTGGTCACCGACCGCGAGCTCGGTGGTCAGTCCGGGACCGACCTCGTCGACGACGCCAGCCACGTCGAGTCCGGGGATGGCTGGTCGGGATCCGTTCAGGCGCACCGCCGACGTGCCGGAGCGGATCAGCGTGTCTACCGGGTTCACGGCGGCGGCCTGGACGCGGATCCGGACCTCGCCGTGACCGGCGTGCGGTGTCGGGAGGTCGATGACCTCGAGTACCTCTGGGCCGCCGAAACGACGCAGGCCTACAACCTTCATCTGGCTTCTCCTCCCGAATCAGCCGACGCGCTGGGCGGTGCCGGACGCGGACGCCTGCTCGATCGTGTCGACGAGCCGGTGACGGGCCAGCGCGTGCCGAAAGTCGGGGACGGTGTGCGTACGCTCGGACAGGTCGCGCGCCAGCGACTCGTAGAGCCGGGCGACGTTGGCGCCCATCCGGGGGACGTCGGGTCCGACCCCACCGAGATACGACGCCGGGACCGCGAGCGGACTCACCTGGGCGTCGGCGCCGCGACCGCCGGCGAGGGTCAGGTCGGCCACCTGAAGGTTTCCCCAGGCAGACGTGATGACCAGGTCGCCTTCGGTGCCGTTGATCTCCCAACGAAGGTTGTCACCGCGGGAGGCACCGCCCCGGTAGAAGACGGATGCGGCCGCTCCGCTGGTCAGCGTGCCGATGAGGGCGACCTGGTCGGCGACGGAGACGGGGAGCGAACCGCCGTCCTCGTCGACGTGTACGTCCCGCAGCCCGTGCACCAGGTTCGCGGAGAGCGTGGCGAACTCGCCGAGCACGACGTGCAGCGGGTCGAGCGCGTGCAGGGTCGGTGACGTGAGTGGGCTGGCCCCCTCCGCCTTGTCGTACTGGTAGGCCTGTCGAGCGGTCGGCACCCGTGGCCCCCACACCATGCCCGACCCGACGAGCGTCGTGCCCAGCACGCGACCGACGTAGCCGTCACGGACCAGGTCGCGGGCGTACTGGACCTCGGGTGCGTACCGACCCTGCATGTTGATGACCGTCCGCACCCCGGTGGCGTCGGCCAGCTCGGCCATCTCGTGCGCCTCGGACAGGTCGACGCCCAGCGGCCACTCGCTCATCACCATCTTTCCCGCGCGCAGCGCGTCGCGCACCAGCGCGCGATGGTGCGCCACTTTCACCGACACGACTACGAGATCGACGCCGGGGTGGGCGATCAGGTCGCGGTGGTTGTCATATCCGGGTACGCCGTATGCCGTCCCCGCCGCACTCGCCGAGCTTGCCCGGGTGGTGCTCACCGCCCGCAGCTCGAAGTCGGGCGAGGCCATGATCGCCGGGAGGTGGGCGACGGAGGCCCACCCACTGGTGCTGCCTCCGATGACCCCTACGCCGGTGGTGCTCATGATGTGCTCCTCAGATTCTTTAACAATCGATACAGAATTTTGGTACGCATCGTTGCCCAGCGAGCGCGGCTCAGCTCATTTAAGGCAGGACAACGCGACCTCGGCCGACCGCATCAGCTCGTCGCGGTCGGGGTTGATGGCACCCATCACCCGCAGCCCCTGCAGGGTCGTGACCAGAAACCCGGCCAGGTCCGCGGCGCTGCGATCGCCGGGGATCTGCCCGCGGACCTGACCTTCGGCGATCACGTCGAACAGCGCGCCCTCGAGCGACCTCGTCGTGGACCGCAAGCGCTGCGCCACCCGGATGTCGTCCCGGGCACGTTCCATCGCGCCGGCAACGATCAGGCAGGCCAACCGCGTGCCGTCACGAGCGATCTCGTCGACGGCCGCCACGAACACCTCGTGGATCACAGCAACCGCCGAGTGTCCGGCCCGCAGGTGCTCGATCAAGGGCGTCGCGTAGCGCTGGCGATAGAGGTCGAGCGCGGCGAGATACAGGCCGTCCTTGCTGCCGAACGCCGCATAGATCGAACCGCTCCCGACTCCGGTCGCTTCGGAGAGATCGCGCATCGACGCACCCTCGTACCCCTTGCGCCGGAAAACGTCCATGGCGGACGCCACCGCTTCGTCGAGATCAAACTCCCGTGTCCGAGCCATGCCGCTACCGTAGGACGTATCTGGAACGACTGCCAAAGAATTGTGGTCGCGCCCACTCGGGCACCGTTGTGAGCGGGACCACTAGAAGCCATGGCACCTGGGCGGCCAATCGCCGACGTAGACGTCCATGACCAGGGAACGCGCCAGCCGCCCGACCTGCCCTCCGCCCGATACGGTGGATAAGCAGCATTCGCCCTGCTCGGGAGGAGACCGTGCCCAAGTCACCGGGGTCCTCCCACGACGCCTACGTGCGGGTCCGTGGCGCGCGGGTGCACAACCTCCGCGACGTCGACGTCGACATCCCGCGGGACGGGCTCGTCGCTTTCACCGGCATCTCGGGCTCGGGCAAGTCCTCCCTCGCGTTCGCCACCATCTACGCCGAGGCCCAGCGGCGCTACTTCGAGTCGATCGCGCCCTACGTCCGCCGGCTTTTGAACCAGATCCCGGCGCCGCAGGTCAAGGAGATCACCGGGTTGCCGCCGGCGGTCGCGTTGCAGCAACGGCGCGGCGCCGGTGGCGCCCGGTCGACGGTGGGCACGCTGACGACCCTGTCCAACCTGCTGCGCCTGCTGATGTCGCGGGCCGGCACCTATCCACCCGGCACGACGGATCGGCTCGACTCCGACGCCTTTTCCCCCAATACCGCGGTCGGCGCCTGTCCGACCTGTCACGGGCTCGGCCGTACGCACGTCGTTTCGGAAAGGTTGATGGTCCCCGACCCGAATCTGAGCATCCGCGACGGCGCGGTCGCCGCGTGGCCCGGGGCGTGGCAGGGGGTCAACCTGCGCGACATCCTCGTGGCGCTCGGCTACGACGTCGACCGGCCGTGGCGCAGGCTGCCCAAGCGGGACCGTGACTGGATCCTCTACACGCAGGAGCAGCCGGTCGTGGAGGTGCATCCGCAGCGCGACCGTGGCGAGGGGATCTACAATGGACGGTTTTGGAGCGCCGCTGCGCATGTGATGCACACGCTGACCAATTCGAAGAGTCCGAAGATGCGCGAGCGGGCGTTGCGGTTCGTCGAGGTGGGACCATGCCCGACGTGCGACGGCACGGGGCTCAAGCCTGAGGCGCTGGCGGTGACGTTCGCCGGGCGAAACATCAGCGAGCTGTCGGCGCTGCCGCTGGCGGAGCTCGCCGAGGTGCTGCGTCCGACCGCGGCGCTGACCGATCCCGAGCCGGCGTGGGAGTCGTCGTTGTCCGGCGAGCGCAGCGAGGTCGCGGTGACGCTCGCCGCCGACCTCCGCGACCGGATCGCGGTGCTCGTCGACCTCGGGCTCGGCTATCTCCAGCTCAACCGCCCCGCTCCGACGCTGTCGCCGGGCGAGGCGCAGCGGCTGCGGATCGCCACCCAGCTCCGCTCCGGGCTCTTCGGCGTCGTCTACGTGCTCGACGAGCCGTCGGCCAGCCTGCATCCGGCTGACGCCGAGCCCCTCATGCGGGTGCTCGATCGCCTGCGCGCCGCCGGCAACTCCATCTTCGTCGTGGAGCACGACATGGATGTGGTACGCCGTGCCGACTGGATCGTCGACGTCGGACCCGGCGCGGGCGAGGGCGGCGGGCAGATCGTCTACAGTGGACCGGTCGCCGGCCTGCGCGACGTCGAAGGCTCGGTGACCCGCCCCTTCCTCTTTCCCGCCCGCCGTCGGGCGCCGCGGCGGCTGCCCCGCGAGCCGGCCGGCTGGCTGCGGCTGCGCGGGATCGACCGGCACAACCTGCGCGACCTCGACGTCGACCTGCCGCTGGGCGTGCTGACCGCCGTCACCGGAGTGTCCGGATCCGGCAAGTCGACGCTGATGACCCAGGTCGTCGCCGGAATCGTGCGCGACCACCTCGGCCTGCCGGCGCCGGCCGAGCCCGACGACGAGGAGCCGGGCGGTCCCGGTCCGGCACCCGCGCCCGACGGGGCGACCACCGCCGCCGACGTCCACGGGCTGGACGCCTTCGACCGGCTGGTGAGCGTCGACCAGAAGCCGATCGGCCGCACCCCGCGCTCCAACCTCGCCACCTACACGGGCATGTTCGACGCCGTACGCAAGGTGTTCGCGAACACCGAGGGGGCGCGGGAACGCGGCTACGACCCGGGCCGGTTCTCGTTCAACGTGGCGTCCGGCCGGTGCCCGACCTGCCAGGGGGAGGGCTTCGTGACCGTGGAGCTGATCTTCCTGCCGGGTACGTACGCGCCCTGCCCGACCTGCCACGGCGCCCGTTACAACGCGGAGACACTGGAGATCACCTATCGGGGCGCGACGATCGCCGACGTGCTCGGGATGACCGTGGACACCGCCGCGACGTTCCTCGCCGACGTCCCGGCGGCCGCCCGTAGCCTGCGTACGCTCCTGGACGTCGGGCTGGGCTACCTGCGCCTGGGCCAGCCGGCCACCGAACTGTCCGGCGGCGAGGCGCAGCGGATCAAGCTCGCGACCGAGCTCCAACGCGCTCACCGTGGACATACGCTCTACCTGCTCGACGAGCCGACGACCGGGCTGCACCCCGCCGACGTCGAGCTGTTGACCCGCCAGCTCCAGGGCCTCGTGGACGCCGGCAACTCCGTCATGCTGGTGGAGCACGAGATGAACGTCGTCGCCGCCGCCGACTGGGTCGTCGACCTCGGTCCCGGCGGAGGGGACGCGGGTGGGCGAATCGTCGCCGCCGGCCCGCCCGACGAGGTCGCCTCGGGCGACGGCGACACCGCGCGCTACCTGGCCCGGGTGCTCGGACGGCGGTCCCGGCGGCGGGCCGACGCATGACGGAGTCGACGTAGTCCTGGTCGGCGGGCCGTCGCCGACGGCAGCCCGGCGCTCAGTTCGACCCAGCGGTCGCCGACGTCACGATGATGCCCTCGCTGGTCACCTCGATCCGCCGCACCGACGCACCATAGGCGGCGAGCGGTGGGTCAATGTGAATGGCCGCAAACCAGATGATTAGCGGCACGAGGCGACTACCTGCCGTCAAATCATGTCACCTAAACGGGACATTCGCCGAATTGCACTAACTGAGGTGCATACGCTGCTCTGAGCGTTCCGTTGACGGACGGCTGGTCACCTGGCCGACCGCCTGGCCGGCGGGGCGCGGGCCTTGAACCTCAGAGGTGGCTGACGCGGCCGCGACCGATACCGGCGACGCGGCGGCGCAGCCCGTCCAGGGAGGTGTCCACAGTGGCTGCCCTAACCCGTTGTCCCCTGCGTGGCTGTTCGTCGTACAGACAGCGCCGCGCTCGAAAAGGGGTGATGTGATGGCCGGCCGTCGTCCGTTGCCGATTCCCGACCACAGGCCGGCGAAGCTGCTCGCCGAGAAACTCCGTCTGCTCAAGGGCCGCGACATCTCGTACCGGGCCATGGGCAAAGTCAGTCACACCGACCACCGCGCCTTCTCGGCCACGGCTAACGGCAGCTACCAGAGCTGGCCGTCGGTGGAGGAGTTCCTCGACGCGCTTGTGAAGCTCGGCTGCGCCGTGACCGAAAAGGACGTGCGCGAGTGCAGGGCACTGCACCAGATCGCCCACCGCAACAAGCAGCAGCGTGCACAGTCCATGATGGATGAAGGCCGAGCCGATCTGCCCATCGTGTCGGTCGAGTACCCGCTCCCCACCACGGCCGTTCCGCCGAGCCTGGCGCACGCCGTGAACCTGCAGGACCTGGTCACGTCCCTCGTCGACCTCGCGATGGAGAAGCGCCTCGACCTCGACGCGTGGCGCACCCGTGGTGGTGCCGACTCGCAGGAGGCGGGACGCAGTGGCAGCCCCGAGTGGGAGGTGCTCACCGGTCGTCGGCCGCCGACCTGGGCCGTGGTGCGACGGATCGTCGCGCAAGCCGGAGGCGGCACCGTCGACCTGGCACGCTGGGAACTGGTCTGGCGACGCGTCACCGGAGGCGACGATGAGGCCGAAGCAATGGCCTCCGCCGGCACGGGGGACTCGCCAGCCGGTGGAGAGCCTGACTCCGTCGCCGGCCAGACGCAGCATGGCGAGCCGCGGAGAGACGCGTGGTGGCACCCGCGATGGTTCGGTCACAGGCGTGGCACACCGGGCGACGCTCACCAACCCGCGGCAGGTGCGACACGTCGACGTGGTTCACATCGAGCCACAGTCACCCGCTGACCCGCGTACGACATGGGAATGATGCTCGCGAGAGTCAGGGCGGCCGCCAGGCGCGGCCGTCCTGCGGGATGAGGCCCGCGGTCCGTAACCCGACGACGTTGACCGCTCGGAGCGGGCGCGCTCAGTCCTGACGGCGGGCTCGGTGAGCCTCGTTTTCGCGCAGCGCTTCTTCGAGCTGGTCCTCGAGGATGATGATGCGGCAGGCGGAAGCGATGTCCGTGCCCTGGTCGCACATCTCCCGGGCCCGCGCCGCCAGTCGTATCTGGTACCGGGAGTAGCGGCGGTGCCCACCGCCGGAGCGAAGCGGGTCGATCAGCTTGGCATCGCCGAGCTTGCGCAGGAAGTCCGGCGAACAGCCGATGATCTCCGCGGCCCGGCCCATGGTGTAGGCGGGATAGTTCTCGTCGTCAAGCCTGTCATCGGGTTGGCCCATGTACACCTCCATGACGAGGGCCCCGGCGCGGGAAGCACCGGGGCCCAAGGGTTACGGGACAGAAACACCATCTACCGGCAGAGCCGGCTTGTCGTATCCGCACCGAGCTTGCGTGAAGCTTGGCGGTGCGAGGACCGCATAAGCGTGACCGGAGACCACCTCTCGTTCGATGGAACAACGGTGTCCGCGCCCGAGCCCATCAATGCGGCCGGGGGCGGGCGATCCAACGGTGTACGGCCCTCCCTTTCCTCTGACTACCAACATCACTGGTCGTGCTGTCCGCCGGTGTCGGAACCCCACGCGACTTCATGGCCCCGGCACGTGCGACGAACGGTGTTACGGGTGTTTCCGTGCCGAGCGAGCCCTCAAAATCCTCGGCTCGCTCCTTCGCCTCGTGCGGGCGGTAGGCGTCAGCGTCTTTGTTGGTTCTTTTCTCTTGACCAGAAGAACGCTAACGGAAGCTGGCAAGCATGTCTAGGTTTTCCAGCACAGATTTTCTGTGTCGCCGGGCGGGGCAGCACTGCGCTCTCGCGCGGGATCAGCGGGTTAGGCCTCGGAGCTTGTCCGGATTGCCCTGCATGCGTACGCCGGTGATCCGCTCGCCGTCGAAGTCGAGGCAGATCGCCCCGGCCGGTTGCCCGTCGGCCAGGCCGAGGATGCCCGGCCCGCCGTTGATCTCGGTGATCACCAGCCGAACGTTCCGCGTCTCCGGCTTGGCGAAGACCCCGAGCAGCCAACGGGCTACGTTGTCGGCGCCTTCCAGCGGCCGGCGGGCCGCGGTCACCTTGCCACCGCCGTCCGACCAGCAGATCACCTCGGGCGCCAGGAGCTCCATCATCGCGTTCAGGTCGCCTCCGGCACAGGCCTCGCGGAACCGGTCCACCGCTTCTCGGCGTACACCTTGATCGACGTCGAAGCGAGGCCTGCGGGCCGCGACGTGCGCGCGCGCCCGGACCGCGGTCTGCCGGACGGCGGCCTCGGACTTGTCCAGAATGGAGGCGATCTCGGCGTGGTTGTAGCCGAAAACGTCGTGGAGCAGGAAGATCGCGCGCTCGGCGGGGGTGAGCGTCTCCAGGACGACGAGCATCGCCATCGAGATCGACTCGGCCATCTCGGCCTCCTGGCCCGCGTCGGGCGCGGTGAGCACCGGCTCGGGCAGCCACGGCCCGACATACGTCTCCCGGCGGGCGCGGGCCGAGGTGAGTTGGTTGAGCGAGAGGTTGGTGACGGCCTTGACCAGGTACGCGCGGGGGTTGTCGAGCCGGCCGCCGTCGACGTCGCGGCACCGCAGCCAGGCCTCCTGCAGGATGTCCTCCGCATCGGCGACGCTCCCCGTCATCCGGTACGCGACGTCGAAGAGCAGCCGCCGATGCTGAGCGAAGACCTGGCCATCGATCATGGGAACAAGGCTAGAGGTGACCGCGCGCCTGTGCCCGCAGCCCGTCAACCACCGTCGGGTACGCGGGCTGCCATCCGAGCTCGCGGCGGGCCTTCTCGCTCGAGACCCGCATGGTGACGCCGAGCATCAGGTGCATGTACGGCGCGACCGCCATCGTCCACGTGGGCACGGTGAACGGCTTGGGCGTGCCGAAGGTCTCGGCGATCGTCCGGATCATCGCCCCGAAGCCCAGGTGGTCGTCGACGACGTTGTACGCCTCACCGGGCCGGCCCCGATCGATCGCCGCGACGACGGCGGCGGCCGCGTCGGCGAGGTGCGTCCACGGCGAGATGTGACCGTGGTCGTTGAACGCCGGCAGTTGTCGCTTCCGCAGCATGTGCACCATCGTGTCGGTGCCCCCCGGCCCGTAGAAGAAGCCGAATCGCAGCGAGATCGCCTCCAGCCCCGACTCCCTTGGCAAGCGCTCCTTCTCCCGCATGCCCGCCAGGTGCCGGTTGATGTTCGGGTCCGGCACGGACGCCGCGAACTCGTCGGCCTCGGTCAGAACGCGGTCGCCGAAGTCACGGTAGCCGTAGCCGACGGCGACGTTCTCACCGACGAACCGGCGTACGCCCGCACGCTTGGCCGCCTCGATCAGGTTCTTGGTCCCGGTGACCCGCAGGTCGTCGGTGCCGAACATGTCCTTGTGCCTCATCGGCGGCTTGCGCAGAGCGGTCGCGGCATGCACGACGACGTCGGCCTTGATCCCCTCGAACGCCCGCAGCAGTCCGTCACGGTCGAGCAGGTCGGCGCGGATCTCGTTGCCCCCGCCGCGGCCCACGCCCAGCACGGTGTGGCCCGCGTTGGTCAGCGCTTCGCGGATGTGCCGGCCGAAGACACCACTGGCTCCGGCCACGATCACGGTCTGGCTCTTCATATCCGTCATAACCATGGAACAAGACAGCCTTCAGATCTGTGACGTACCCGGGCGTGACCCCGGTCACTTCGCTGATGGGCGGCCTCCTACCCAGGGAGGAGACAGCACTCCGACCGCCGGCCACAACCGGGGCCGGTGGTCGGGCGCATGCGGGGGAGCGGCACTCCAGCATCTACAGGTGTGATTACTGCGCTACGCGGAGCGGCAAACTGGCACCGCCCAATGATGATTTTCGTCGCGACGATGGCCGTGCTCGCGGTCATC
This sequence comes from Asanoa sp. NPDC049475, assembly GCF_040676915.1. Lineage (NCBI taxonomy): Bacteria > Bacillati > Actinomycetota > Actinomycetes > Micromonosporales > Micromonosporaceae > Asanoa > Asanoa sp. NPDC049475. The sequence continues at coordinate 18,009 of NZ_JBFAPY010000019.1, forward strand.
TGTGCGGTTGGCGTCTTCGCCGACCCGCGCGTCCTGACCGGCGCGCCGATCTGGCTCAAACCGTTCAAGTTCTCGGTTTCCTTCGTGCTGTACGGCGTCACCCTCGCGTGGATGCTGTCCCTGCTGCCGCGGCGCAGCCGGGTCGCGGAGTGGGCGGGCACGGTCATCGTCGCGACGTCGGTGATCGAGATGGTGGTGATCGTCGGGCAGGTGGTGCGCGGCACGACCAGCCACTTCAACGGCACCACCCCGCTGAACTCCGCCCTCTTCTCGGCCATGGGTGCATCGATCATGGTGCTCTTCGTGGCGCACTTCGTCATCGGGATCGTGATGCTGCGACGGCGGATCGCGGACCCGGTCGCCGCCCGTGCGGTCGGATGGGGCCTCGGTCTTTCCCTGCTGGGCATGCTGGCAGCGGTGCCGATGGTGCTGCCGATGCAGGCGCCAGGGATCGACGGGGTCAGCGGGGCGCACAGCGTGGGCGTACTCGACGGCGGACCCGGGCTGCCGCTGGTCGGCTGGAGCACCACCGGCGGCGATCTGCGGATCGGGCACTTCGTGGGGTTGCACGCCCTGCAGGCGCTGCCGATCCTCGCGATCCTGCTGAGCCGCTTCTCGGGGACCCGGCTGGACGAGCGCACTCGGGCCCGGCTGCTGGTCGTCGCCGGCGCGGCGTACGGCGTACTCACGGTGTTGTTGACCTGGCAGGCCTTGCGCGGACAGCCGCTGCTGCGTCCGGACGCGCTCACGCTGGCCGCCGTCGCCGCCCTGGTGGTCGTGACCGCGGCCGCCACCGGCCTGGTGCTAGCTCGCCGGCGCCGCTCCGAACTGGTGCTGGCCGCATGACCGCGACGCTGTTCACCCTGGCGTTCGCGCTGGCCGCGCCGTTCTGGGCACTGATGATCCTGTTGCCGCACTGGCCGTGGACCACCCGGATCATCACGTCGCCGTTGATCGTGCTGCCGGTACTGGTGATCTATGCGCTCCTGGTGCTCCCGGCCGTCGGGGACGTGCTGCCGGCCGTGCTGTCACCGAGCCTGAGCGGCCTGCGCGACCTGCTCGGCACGGCGGACGGTGCGGCGGCGGCCTGGGCGCACATGATCGCGTTCGACCTGTTCGTCGGCCGGTGGGCCTGGCTGGACAGCCGCGAGCGGGGTGTGCCCGCTCGGGTCATGGCTCCGGTCCTGGTGCTGACCATCCTGTTAGGGCCGCTCGGCTTGGCCGCCTACCTGGGGATTCGGACCAGGTGGGGGCAGCCGGCGGTCGCTCGTCTCGAGCAGCGGCGCATAGGCTGACCCCATGAGGTGGGCGGGACGACTGCGCGACCCGCGGGACCCGCTCCTACGGATGGTCCTGCTCGACCTCAGCGGCGTGGCGTACCTGGTCTTCGGGACCCAGGTGCGTCCCACGCCGACGGCCACCCAGTGGATCCTCGCGCTGCTCGCCTTCGCCGGGGCACTCGTATTCCACCGTCGGCCGTTGGTCAACCTCGTGACGCAGGCCACGCTGCTGGCGGTCGCGATCCCGCTCACCGACGACCTCACGATCAACCAGGTGGGGGCCAGCTGGGCGTTACTCGAGGTGACCATGCGGGCGCATCGAGCCCGCACCATCTGGTTGGCCGCCGGGCTGCTGGCGATGGTCGATCTGAGCGACTCGATCAGTCATCCGGTCGACCGGATCGCCTCCGGTGTCTTCGGGCTGATCCTGGAGGTCGGCGTACCGGTGCTGTTCGGCCTGGTCATCCGGACCAACAGGGAGCTCGGTCGGCAGGCCGTGGAGAGGGCCGCGGCGGAGCGGCGCCGGCACGAGTCGGAGAGCCGGGCGGCGCGCGCCGACGAACGCAGCACCATCGCCCGCGAGCTGCACGACGTGGTCGCGCATCACGTGGCGTCGATGGTGCTGCGCGTCGGCGTGGCCCGGCACGTACTTCCGGGCCTGGATCCGCGGGTGGGCCAGGTGTTCGACGACGTGCACGCCACCGGGACCGCCGCCTTGGCGGATCTGCGCCAGCTGGTCGAGGTGCTGCGCGACCCCGATGGGGTACGCGGTGACGCGGGGCTGACCGCGATCGAGCCGTCGGCGCTTCCAGCGGCACTCGGGGCAGCGGTCGACCGGGCCCGCCAAGCCGGTGTCATGGTGGAGGCCGACATCGATCCGGCAATCGGTTCGCTCGACGCGGTTCGAGGACTGGCGGTGTTGCGACTGACCCAGGAGGCCCTGACCAACGTGGCCAAGCATGCCGGTACCTCCGCGCTGGCACGCCTCCGCGTTTCGGTGGTCGACGGGACCGTCCACTGGGAGGTCTCGGACAACGGGCGGGGACGGGTGCCGGCGGCGGCGCCGTCAGGTGGCGGCCACGGCATCACCGGCATGCGCGAACGGGTCGAAGTCCTCGACGGTCGGCTGGAGGCAGGTCCGACCAGCGCGGGTTGGCGAGTCCGCACCGTCCTGCCGGCCGCGGTCCCCGTGCCCGCCCTCGCGCCGACGGCTACTTCCGCCTCGCCCACCGTCACGCCGGCCACGTCGGCGCCCCGCGGCCCCAGGACCTCGGCCGGGCCGCACGCGCCGGAGCCGACATGATCCGCGTCCTGCTGGTCGACGACCAGCACCTCATCCGCGCCGGTCTGCGCATGCTCTGCGACGCCCAGCCTGACATCGAGGTCGTCGGCGAGGCGGCCGACGGCCGCGAAGCGATCTCCCTCGCTGCTCGGCTCACCCCCGACGTCGTCGTCATGGACCTGCGCATGCCCGGGGTCGACGGGATCACCGCGACCAGCCGCATCCTCGCCGACCGCCCCGCCACCAGGATCCTGGTGCTGACCACGTTCGGCGACGACGACCACCTCTATCCGGCCCTGACCGCCGGCGCCTGCGGGTTCCTGCTCAAGGACGCGCCGCCCGCCGACCTGTTGGACGGCGTCCGCCGGGCCGCCGTGGGCGACAGCCCGTTCAGTCAGGAGGTGCTGCAGCGCCTGGTCCGCCGCGCCGTGCACGCCCGCGCCGAGAGGCCGCGGCCGGCCCAAGGACTGACTGCGCGCGAACGGGACGTGCTGAACCTGGTCGCCGCAGGTCTGTCCAACACGGAGATCGCCGATCGGCTTCACATCGGCGTCACCACGGTCAAGACCCACATCACGAGCCTGATGACCAAGACCGACAGCCCCAACCGGGTACGTCTGGCCCTGTTCGCCCGAGGCGTCTGAGCCGGCGAGCGCGACACTGATCCGCCAGCGTCTGTCACACGAGTCGTGACGGTGCGGCTCCTGCCGAGCCGGCCCCGGAGGCTGTGCCGTCGGGACTGGATCGGATGGTGGCCATTCCGCCGACGCGGGCGGAAATGCCCCCCGCAGTGGCGGTTGCGCTGGCGAAGACCGCCGAGGGACGGCCTGCGGTGTGTCCTTGTTCGACTTCGATGCTGCTGTGGCCGTGGGTCGCTAACAGGTGTGCCGCGAGGCATCCTGTGCTGTTGGCGTTGACGACGTCCTCGCCGACTCCGATCGCCGGTGCGAACATGCGCGCGGCCGCTGCGTCGCGGGTCGGGGAGAGCGTGTAGACGAAGCAGCCGAGATAGCCGAGACGACGGCATTCGGCTGCCAGGCGACGTAGGTCAGGCCGTATCGAGAGCAGGTCCGGTAGCGTTCTGACCGGTACGAGCAGGCGTGGTGTTCCCGGTGAGGCGACACACGGGGCGTCGTCGGTGGCCAGGTCGTTCGATCTGATGCCGAGCGCCGCGAGGACGCTGTCGAGTCCTGCGGCAGTGCTGTCTTGAAGCTCCACCGCGCCCTGGTCGAACCAGACCTCGATGCCGTCGTCGTGCTGGATCGCGGTGGTGTCGAAGGTGCGGCCACCGGTCCGCTGACGTGCGTGATGTTCCTTGGTGCGGCGACGGTCCAACAGGACCGCCTGGGCGGCGATGGTGCCGTGCCCGCAGTTGGTGAGTTCACCGTGCGCGGTGAAGAACCGCACCGTGGGCGTGGTTCCCGCGTCGGCGTCCACGAACGCCGCGTGCGAGGTGCCGGCGCGCTTGACGATCGCGCACCGGGTGCTGTCGCTGAGCGTGATGTCATCCATCAGCACCGCGGTCGGGCTGCCACCTTCCCGGCCGCGGGTGCAAGCATCGACGATCGTCACGTCATGGCCGTCGCTCCCGGTCATGTCGGGGTTTCCGTCGCGGTGGCCGGGTCATCGTCGGCGAGGGCGCCGGCCCAGTCGTCCGACCACCGGACGAGGGGGCGCAGGGCCCGATAGGCGCGCTGTCCGAGCGGGGTGAGCGCATAGGCGGCGTCTGGTTCCTGCTTGACGATGCGTGCCTCCATGAGCTCGGTCAGCCTCTGCCGCAGCACGCTGGACGACATGTTGTCGCAGTGTTGCCGCAATGCGCGGAAGCCGAGTGCGCCGCGCTGTAACTCCCAGACGATGCGCAGGCTCCATCGCCGTCCGAACAGGTCGAGTGCTGCCATCAGAGGGCGTCCGGTGCTCGACCCGCGAACCGGGCCTCCCGGCCTCGGCGCTGCCATATGCTCGCCCCACTTCTCCCGGTGCTTCTCTTTCCGATACAGTACCTCCTGACCAGTGATTCGATTTCCGCAGCGCTGGGGGGTCGCCTGCATGGCTGAGTTGCGTACCGCTCTGTGCGAGCGGCTGGGCATCGACGTGCCCGTGGTGCAGGCGCCGATAGGCTCCGCGGCGGCGCCCGAACTGGCTGCGGCGGTGGCCGAAGCCGGCGGGCTCGGCATGCTGGCGTCGACCTGGCAGAGCCCCGAACAGGCGCGCCTCGGCATCCGCCACGTTCGGCAGCGGACCTCGCGGCCGTTCGGGGTGAACCTGGTGCTGGACTTTCCCGTCAGCGACACGCTGGCGATGTGCCTGGACGAGGGCGTACCGGTCATCTCCACCTTCTGGGGTGACCCAGAACCCGTCAGCCACCGGATTCGTGATGCCGGTGCGGTGCACATGCACACCGTCGGCAGCGTGAGCGAGGCTGTGCACGCCGCCGGCTGCGGAGTGGACGTCATCGTGGCGCAGGGCTGGGAGGCCGGCGGCCATGTTCGTGGCACGACCGCCACCATGGTTCTGGTGCCGGCCGTTGTCGACGCGGTGGGCCCGATTCCGGTCATGTCCGCGGGCGGCGTCAGCGACGGCCGCGGCCTCGCCGCCGTCCTGGCTCTGGGTGCACAGGGCGCGTGGCTGGGCACCCGCTTCCTGGCGACCACTGAAGCTTTCACCCACGAGCTGTATCGGCAACGCCTCGTCGCCGCCGTCGCCGAGGACACCGTCCACACCTACTGCTTCGACGGCGGATGGCCGGACGCCGCGCACCGCGCATTGCGGAATCCGACCCTGCGACGTTGGGAACTAGCCGGTTCACCTCCAGCGCCAGGGCGCCCGGACGAAGGAGACGTCGTAGCCGTCGACAGCGCAGGCCAGGCCCATTACCGGTACGAGGACCTGATGCCCCTCCCCGGCATGACCGGCGACCTGGCGGACATGGCCCTCTACGCCGGCCAATCGGTCGAGCTCGTCCGGGAAGTCCGACCAGCGGGCCGACTCATCCACGAGCTCACGGCGCAGGCCGTGAACGTCGTCGAGCAGATGCGCCGCATGACTCAAGCGGCGGACGGGGCTCCCCCCTAGGGCGATCGGGAACGCGGCAATCTCGCCTCCGCCGGCTGGTCACGGCTCCTCGACGGTTTCGCCGAGATCATGGACATGTTCATAAGCCGAGTGTGACCGGGTCGGAGGGTATCCCGGACGTGAGCAGGTCGGTCAGTGGTGTGGCGAGGTCGCGGGGCGAGAACAGGTCAGGC
>NZ_JBFAPY010000020.1:0-12201 GCF_040676915.1 Asanoa sp. NPDC049475
CCCGCCCGGGGGCCGCGCCCCCCCGGCCCGCGGCCACGGGCCACGGCCCACGGCCACGGCCGACGGCCACGGGCAACGGCCCACGGCCGCGGCCCACCACGGCCGACGGCCACGGCCCACACGGCCAACGGCCCACGGCCGCGGCCCACACGGCCCACGGCCACGGGCCACGGCCCACGGCCGCGGCCCACACGGCCCACGGCCGCGGCCCACACGGCCCACGGCCGCGGCCCACACGGCCGACGGCCACGGGCCACGGCCGCGGCCCACACGGCCGACGGCCACGGGCCACGGCCACGGCCACGGCCGCGGCCTGCGGCAGGCCTTCAACGCGGGGCAGTTAGGACTTACTCGTCTAAGCCCCGGGGCTCTCCGCGAGTCGGGCCGAAGCCGTCGCGACGACGCGTCGTGTCCGCGCGGGCGTAGCCCACAGCATCCGCTCGGCGTGGTGCGGCGGACTCGATGGTGTGGTGGTGGAGCCCGGAGCGCCCACCGGCGTGCCCTGGCCAGGTGGGCGCTCCGGGAGTCATAGGACCTGGAGCACCGTGCCCAGCCAGCGCGTGCTCGTGTGTTCCAGGCGGAAGGCCATAGCCCACGTGCGGGCGTCGGTGCCCAGCGCGGCCGCGGCTTCGACGATGCCCGGGGTGGGCTCGCTGATCCGTAGGTGGCGTAGCCGCACCAGCTCCGGTTGCTGCCGGCGCTGCGCCGGACTGACCGGCATGCGGCGCAGGGCGTCGAAGAGTTGCTCCACCAGCGCGTGTGCGTTCGTCGGTCGCGACAGCGACCGGACATGGGCCACCGGGCGGTAGCCATTGAGGATCTCCAGGCACGCCCGGGTGAAGCGGCCCGCGGCATGCCGGGCCTCGGGCGACGCCGTGAGAGGTGCTTGGGTCGTAGCCGGTGCGGTGGTCTGCGGAGCCGTCGCATTCCCAGGCCGGCGGGTCAGGGCGGAGAAGTCGAAGGCGAGCTGGCCTGCGGCCTCGCGGTACCACTCGTCCGCGCCGGGCTCGTCGACATAAGGCGGATCGAACGACGGCGCCGGCCGGACGGTGATGGGCGGGTAGTAGCCCCTCGTGACCGTGCGCTTCTGCCGCGAGGAGCGACGGATCAGCGATGCGCCCGCATCCTGCGGGACCCGAGCCGGCGTCGCCGCAGGAACAAAACTGCGGCGCCCTGTCGCCTGACCCTGCCGGGTGGATGTCGGCGGTGGTGTGAGGCTGACGGGTTCTGCTGAATGACTCTGGCAGGTCGATGGCGGCGGCGGTGTGAGGCCGAGGGGCTTTGTTGGCGGACCCTGTCGGGTCGATGGCGGCGGTGGTGTGAGGCCGACGGGCTCTGTTGCCTGACCCTGGCGGGCTGGCGGCGGAGGTGTAGAGCCCATGGGCCATGTCGCGTGGCTGTGTCGGGTTGGCGGCGGTGCAGGTGCAGGCTCGGCACGCCTTCTCGGGCGTCTGGGCTGGGCCGGTATGGGCGCGGAAGTGGAGCGCGCCGTCGCTGGGCCCAGCGATTCCGCGGCATCCGATCGGGCCGGCGGTGTTGGGAGATCTCGGCGGACTGGCGTGTGTCCGCGTCCGCTGCCGACGGCGACGCGGTGCGGCGTGGTTGCCCGCGCTGCGGACGCGAGCGGCCAGCCTGTGCCGGTAGGCGTCACGGTCGCGAGTCCGCCGCCCGACGGCGGACCGATGGACGGCTGTGCGCTCGGCCCGCGACGGGACGATGCCTCGCGGGTCAGGACGATAGGCGGAGCAGTGGCGGTCGACATGGAGCAGCCTCCCCGGTGGGCTGATCACCAGACAAAGAATCTTGCGTTTGCTTTCGTTTGCCTTCGACCACACCATCTTGAGGCCAGACTTCGGCCTTCGTCAATGGAAAGCATGGAAACGGGTGCCTGCTGAAAGCAGACACCCCGATATGCCGAGAAACCGTGGGAGGCTAGTCCGGCTCTTTGTCGACCAGCGGGTTCGAGGCGACCCAGTCAGCGGTTTCCGCGTACTTGCTGCTGATGTATTCCTCGAGCTTCGAACGCTCGACCCGCCACTGGCCCCGCCCGCCGATCTTGATTGCCGGCAGCTCTCCGCTGCGGACCATGTGGTAGATCTGCGAGTCCGTGGTGGCCAGCTCCTCAGCCACGTCGGACAGACGCAGGAACCTCGGCTCCACCCGGATCACCCCTCAACCAGCGCGGTTGCCTCAGTTTGCCACCGACTGCCTGCGGACAGCACCTATGCCTCGGCCCCGGGGGCCAGCGCCGCCGCGGACGACACGTCTCGGCCCGGCAGAGGGCTGGAGTAGACGACGCTGGTCGTCACCGCGCCCAGCCCGGCTATCCGGCCCGACACCGACTCCAGGTGGCGCATCGAGCGGGCGACGACCTTGAGCACGAAACAGTCCTCGCCCGTCACGTGGTGGGCCTCGATGATCTCCGGCGTGGTCTCGAGCAGCGCGTAGAACGGCTTGTAGTTGCCTGTCGGATAGCGCAGCCGGACGAAGGCCATGATCTCCAGGCCGACCACCGCCGGCGGCACCACGGCACGGTAGCCGGCGACCACCCCGGCCTCCTCCAGCCGCCGGACCCGCTCCGCGACCGCGCTCGGTGACATCGCCACCGACCGGGCCAACTCGGCGAAGGACGCCCGCCCCGACGACTACAGCTCAGCCAGCAATCGCCAGTCGGTCGCGTCCAGCGCCGGGGAATCAACGGTCACCACATCAAACTACCGGGCAACCAACGCCCGATCAACCAAAGGACCGTTGACAGACCATTCAGCGCAAGCCAACAGAGCAATACCGTCAACAGGCATGAACGCACAGGAGTTCTTCGCCGCCAAGCTGGCCTTCCAGACCGACGTCTCCGACGTACACGCGGCGGAGGAAGGCAGTTTCACCCTCGTCGACACCCGCGATCTCGCGGCATTCCGGCAGGCCCACATCCCGCAGGCGATCCACCTGCCGAGAAGGATGATCCCGATGCGCGCCGACAAGCTGCTCGACAAAGCCACCCCCGTCGTCGTCTATTGCTGGGGTCCCGGCTGCGACGGCGCCACCAAGGCGGCCCACGAGCTCGCCCGCCGCGGCTACGACGTGAAAGAGATGATCGGCGGCATCGAGTACTGGATCCGCGAAGGATTCGAAGTGCTCACCGAGGACGGACCAGTCACCCGCGAGGCAGACCCGTTGACCGCGCCGCTGGCGGCCGTACCCGGTGGCAGTGTATGAACGTCCGGTGCCAGACGCTCTGATCCGGGTCTACCTGCCGGCGACGCTGCCGATGCTCGCCGCCCTCCGCAACGAGGGCCTCACCGTCGCCGCGGCGCACGCCGTGACCGCCGACCTGCGGGAGTGGTACGCGGAGGGCGACGAGGAGGAGCTCGAGTACGTCGCCTTCACCCGCGCCGCCCAGAGCGCCCTGCGACTGCTGCGCCAGGATCCGACCGCGCCGCGCCGCCGCGTGGTGGTCTCCGCCGACCTGGGCCGCGCGGCCGTGCAGCGGGTCGACGCGGAGCTCGGCTCCAGCATGGTCAAGCTGACCGGCCCCGTGCCGCTCCAGGCCGTCGCGGCGGTGCATGTCGACAGCCGAGACGCCGAGGGTGACGTCGAAGCGGCCGCCGGTCAGGTCGAGGAGGCGCTGGCCGGCGACCCGGACGCGCAGTTCGCCGTCGACATCGCCGAGGACCACGAGCTCGAGTGGTACGACGTCTCGGAGCTAGACACGCTTCTTTGAGGGCAGCGTGCGACCGAACGCGATCGTGGTGGTCAACGCGCCCACGAAGAACACGATCAGCGTGTACGTGAGCCGGTCCGCGTCGACATGCGCACGGAAGGCGCGGTCGTACTCGCTGAGCGACGCCACCGCGTCGAGCACCTGCGCGCCGCCGACCCGGGTGACCACCTCGGTGACCAGCAGCGTGATGCCGACGCCGGCGCCGGTCACCATGTAGAAGGGCCAGCTCAGCGCGCCGCCCTCGGTGGTCTCCCGCTTGGTCACCCGGCGTAGGTAGACGTACGGCACGATGCCCGCGACCAAGCCCGCGACCAGCGCGGCGAGGGTGCTCGCCCCGGAGATCGGGCCGGCTCCGAGGTAGTTGAGCACGAACTGCACCGCGAACACCGCCAGCGAGCCGGACAGCACGGCGGCCACCAGCGAGGTGGGGCGCAGGCCGGCGAGCGCGCCGCCGACCACCGACGCCGCCGCGATCGTGGCCGCCAGCACCCGGCTGCCCGGGCCGTCGTACCCGATGATCACGCCGAGCGCGCCGAGCAGGCCGACCGCGACGCTGGTCACCAGCGCGCCGGCCCACCGGGTCGACGCCGCCGGGGTCCAGCCGGCCCGGGCGATCAGGTTGACCGCCACCAACGCCGAGGCGGCGCCGGCGACCAGGCTGGCCGAGACCACCGTGGGCAGCGAGATGGCCGCCGAGGCGATAGCCACCGCGTCGGTCACCGAGGTCGAGATCTCCCGCTGGAGCACCCACAGCGTGGTGCCGAACCAGGCGAGCGCGAGCAGCGCCAGCAGGCCGGCGCCAGGGCCGGGAACCAGCCCGGTGGTACGGGTGGTCGGCCGCGTCGAGATCCGCACCGGCGCGTCGTCGGCCTCGTCCGTGCCGGGCTCCTCGTCGGCGAGCTCGTCAGCGACGTCGTCCGGCTCGACAGACGAGTCAGGCGAGTCATGCGAACCAGCGGACTCGGAGGGCTCGGGCGCGCGTTGCGCGACCACGGCGGGCGACGCCGTCTCCTCGGCAGGGGGCGAGTCGGGTTCGGTGCCCACAGCCCCGGTGCGCTCGCTCATCGTGTCCCCTTCGGTCGACTCGACCCCGGTCCGCTCGACGCACCAGGGTACGCGGGTCGCCTGACCGGCCCCGGGCGCGGGCGCACAGCGGTGGCCATGCGGTCGGACGTGCGAATATGGCTTGAGGTCCCACCACCGTGGCGCTGGCACCCGCCGGTCGTCGCGGGTGCGCGCCCGGTTGACCGCCCGGCGCCGGCGGGCCGGATTCCGCCAAAGCCGTCAAGACCGGTCAGGAGCCGTAGATGGACGCCGTGTTCACCACCCCCGAGCCGCGCAACGAGCCGGTGCGCGACTACGCGCCTGGCAGCGCCGAGCGCGACAGCCTCCAGCGCCGCCTCGCCGAGCTTGCCGGCGAGCGGATCGAGCTGACCATGACCATCGACGGCGACCAGCGCATGGGTGGCGGGGACGCCATCGACGTGGTCCAGCCACACCGGCACCGGCATGTGCTGGGAGTCACCCATAACGCGTCCAACGCCGATGCGCAGGCGGCGGTGACGGCCGCGAAGGCGGCGGCACCCATGTGGCGGAGCATGTCGTACGAGGACCGGGCGGCCGTCTTCCTCCGCGCGGCCGACCTTTTGGCTGGTCCCTGGCGTGACACCCTCAACGCGGCCACCATGCTCGGCCAGTCGAAGACCGCCTACCAGGCGGAGATCGACGCGGCCTGTGAGCTGATCGACTTCCTTCGCTTCAACGTCGCGTTCGGCCACGATCTGCTGGCCGACCAGCCGCGCTCGTCCAACGGGGTGTGGAACCGCTTCGACCACCGCCCGCTGGAGGGCTTCGTCTACGCGATCACCCCGTTCAACTTCACCGCGATCGCCGGCAACCTGCCGAGCGCGCCGGCGCTGATGGGCAACACGGTGGTCTGGAAGCCGTCGCCGACCCAGCAGTTCGCCGCGCACTTCACGATGCGGCTGTTCGAGGCCGCCGGCCTGCCGCCCGGCGTGATCAACATGGTGACCGGCGACGGCCTGGCCGTCTCCGAGGTCGCGTTGCACGACCCCGACCTGGCCGGCATCCACTTCACCGGGTCGACCCCGACCTTCCGGCACCTCTGGCACGAGGTCGGCACCAACCTGGACCGCTACCGCGGCTACCCGCGGCTGGTCGGCGAGACCGGTGGCAAGGACTTCGTGGTCGCGCACACCAGCGCCGACGTCGACGCGCTGCACACCGCCTTGATCCGCGGCGCCTTCGAGTTCCAGGGCCAGAAGTGCTCCGCGGCTTCCCGCGCGTACATCCCCCGCTCGATCTGGGAGGGTGGCCTGCGCGACCGGCTGGCCGCGACCGCCGACAGCCTCACCTACGGCGACGTCGCCGACTTCCACAACTTCGGTGGCGCGGTGATCGACGCCCGGGCGTTCGCCAAGCACGCCGGTGCCCTCGACCGGATCAAGAACTCGGCCTCCAGCACCGTGCTGGCCGGTGGCACCGCCGACGACAGCGAGGGCTGGTTCGTCCGTCCGACCGTGGTCGAGTGCTCCGACCCGACCAACGAGGTGTTCACCACCGAATACTTCGGCCCGATCCTCGGCGTCCACGTCTTCGACGACGCCACGTTCGACGACGTCGTGCGACAGGCCGAGGGCATCGCACCGTACGCGCTGACGGGCTCGATCTTCGCCAACGACCGCCGGGTCGTCGACCAGGTCTCCGAGGTCATGCGGTACGCGGCCGGCAACTTCTACATCAACGACAAGCCGACCGGTGCCGTCGTCGGCCAGCAGCCGTTCGGCGGCGCGCGGGCCAGCGGCACCAACGACAAGGCGGGCTCCTGGCACAACCTGATCCGCTGGACCTCCCCGCGGACCATCAAGGAGACCTTCGTGCCGCCGACGGACCACCGCTACCCGCACATGAGCTAGGGGCGTGTCTCGTGGATCATGCCGGCACCCCGCCGGGCCCAGACGACGACCGACCGCACGCGGAGGTGGGTCGGATACCGGTGTTGTATCCGACCCACCTCCGCGCACGCCCGGACGCCGCCTGGACCTCGCCGGGGCACCACCCTGATCCACGAGACACGCCCTAAGCCGGTCGGACGCGTTCGATCCGGTTCAGGCCGAAGACGCGTTCGTCCTCGCGCAGCCGGCACCAGGCGACCATCTTGTTGCCCTCGAGCTCCAGCGGCTCGACGACGCGGCTGGAAAAGTCGCCGCCGGCCGTGCGGTAGTCGATGCTGACCGGCCCGCCGACCACGATCGCGTAGACCAGCAGGTCGCGTTGGCGGGCGTCGAGCTGTGGGGTGTGCCGCCGGACCTCGGCGGCCACCACCTCGGCCGGATCGCCGGGTTCGGGCTCGGGGCTGTCCGGCACCAGCCACAGCATCGGCCGCTCGGTCGGCGTCGAGGACGTGCCGCCGGCCGCCACCAACCGGGGCCGGGCCGGCGCGCTGACGCCCTGGTCGAGCAGGCGCTCGGCCAGTTCGACCAGGTCACCGACGGGCGCCGGCCGGGCCGCGGGGACCTGCCCGGGCCGCCGCCGGGGCGTCGCGCGCACCCGGGGCGCCCGGCGGACGACGGGCGCGCCGGTCGCGTCCTCGCCCGCGGGCGAGTAACCGGCGGCACGCAGCGCCTCGAGCGTCTCGTCCGCCGAACGCGGGCTGCTCAGGATGGTGGGCGCCAGCGCGGCGAGGCCGAGCGTACGCAGCGACCGGACACCCAGCAGTTCCGTCGCGAGGGCGGCGGAGTCGGTGCGCAGCACGCAGCCGACCGCCCGCACCCGGACCAGGCCGTGCTGGCGGCCGACATCCTCCACCAGGTACGCCAGCACCTGCGGCAGCGAACCGTCGGCGGCCACGATCCGCAGGGCCGCCAGCAGCGTTTCCGCCGTGAACCCGGCGTCCAGCGCCGCCCGCACCGAGCCGGCGGTGAATCGCCACGTCGATGCGCTGCCGTCGGCCGCCGTGCGCTCGGCCGCGGTGTCGAGCAGCGTGGCCAGCGGCGCCGCCGGCAGCCCCGGCACGAGTGCGGTCAGGTCGGCCTCGAAGATCGCCTCGGCGACCGCGTCCGGCAGCAGTTCGGCGCCGACCGCGACCAGCGTGTCGGGTGCCTCGGCCAGCGCGCGGCCGAGCGGGCTGAGCGCGCCGTGCGCCACGACGCCGAGCAGCGCCGCCTCGCGCAGGGTGCCCTCGACCAGTGGGTGCGACGCGGGCACGACGATCGGTAGCTGCCAGTGCAGGGCGGCTGCCACACCGTCGGTCGCCGCACCCCGGCCCGGCGGCAGGGCGCCGAGCAACCGCAACAGGCCGGGCCGGCCGTCGAGCACCGGCGCCCAGGCCAGGTCGGGCAGCAGGGCGGCCAACGCCGGGCCACCCTCGGGGCGGCTGTCAGCGGTGGCGACGGTCGGCAGGGTCAGCCAGGTGGTCAGCAGGGTCGCCAGCCGCTCGGCCGGGCTGGCCGCACGCCATTCGTCGGCCGCGGCGGTCGGCGCGATCGTCTCGTCGACGAGGCCGAGCAGTCCGGCCGCGTACCCGAGCTCCAGCCAGAGCCGCACCTCGGCCTCGTCGGCACCGATCAGCTTGGCCGCGCGGCGCAGCTCGCGGGCACCGACACCGCCGGACCGCAGGAACGCGAGCGGGCTGTGCTCGGCCAGGTCGAGCAGCGCTCCGACCCGTTGCACCGCGCGCGTGCCGGCCGCGACCGCCTCCCGCTCGACCGCGGCGGCCGGCGCCAGGTTGACGGCCAGCGCCGGCGGACGGGGGTCGAACGGTGCGCGCCAGTCGGGGCCGCGCAGCGCCACGGCGACCTCACGCGGCATCGTGACCCGCCGCCAGCCGTCGGGGAGCACCAGCCCCCGGTCGAGAGCCCAGGCGAGCGCCGGGTCGGGCTGCTCGGCCACCGGCCCGGCGTGGGCCAGCCGGTCGAGCAGCGCGCGGGTGTCGTCGGGTGCGAGGTCGGCGGTGGCGCGGACGCGGTCCGCGTCGGCGAGTACCGCCGCGACCGCGCCGGCCAGCTGCCGGGGCCGGTCGGGGCGGACGCGCCAAGTCGCGGCGATGCCGGCCAGCCGGTCCCGGTCGACCGTCTCCAGCAACGTGCCGGCCGGTGGGCCGAGACCGAGGGGGAACTCGAAGGACGACCGCAGCGGCGCGGCCATCCGCAGCAGGCTGGCCTCGTCGGGCCACACGAGGGCGAGCGCGGCGAGCCCCGCCAGCGCCTCGCCCAGGTCAGGCCCGCCCAGCAGCCGCGCGAGCTGGTCCGGATCCACGCTCGGGCCGCCCAGCCCGGCCAGGGCCTCGACCACCTGGGCCTGTGGGAGCGGCACTGTGGACAAGGCGGCCGCGACCGAACTGTCCCGTTCCAGCCGCTCCGCGAGGGTGTCGAGGTCGGCGGCCGGCAGCGCGTCGGGCCGCCGCTCGATGATCGCGGCGAGCTCGCCGGGTGAGCGGAGGGCCAGCCAGCTCAGCAACGCGGACGCCACGGCAAGTCAGCCTGCTGCACCCACTCGCGCAGGTCAAACAACCAGGGGTTTAACGTGCGGAGGGTGACCGAAGAGATCCTTCATGACGCCCATTTCGGTGAGCAGGGTGGCCGCCTCACCTATGGCGCCTACCTGCGCCTCCCCGATCTGCTCGACCAGCAGGTCCCGGAGTCATCGCCGCCCGCCCACGACGAGCTGTTGTTCATCACGATCCACCAGGTGTACGAGCTCTGGTTCAAGCTGCTGCTCTCGGAGCTGACCGACGCCCGTGACCGGATGCTGGCCGGGGAGAGCTACCTGCCCCGGGTGCGGCTGGAGCGCTGCCTGGTGGTCGAGCGGGTCCTGGTCAACCAGGTCGACGTGATCGACACGATGACCCCGCAGGACTTCCTCGCCTTCCGCAACAAGCTCGCGCCCGCGTCGGGCTTCCAGTCCGCTCAGTTCCGCGAGATCGAGTTCCTGTCCGGCGCCAAGGACCCCGGCTTTCTGCGCCGGTTCAAGGGGCTGGCCGACGACGATCGGGCTCGGCTCCAGGCCCGGCTCGACGAGCCGAGCATGTGGGACGGCTTTCTGGCCGTGCTGACGAAGGCCGGCTTCGACGTGTCGACCGACGAGGCTCGGTTCTCCGCGTACGCGGCCATCGCCAACGACCGGGAGCGGTTCGGGCAGCTCTGGGACCTGGCCGAGGCGCTGGTCGCGCACGACCAGGCGTTCTCGCTGTGGCGGGCGCGGCACGTGTTGATGGCCGAGCGGCAGATCGGCACCAAGCCCGGCACCGGCGGCTCGGCCGGCGGCGCCTACCTGCGCTCCCGCATCGAGATGCGTTTCTACCCGGAGCTCTGGGAGATGCGCTCCCGCCTCTGACCCCAGGTTCGTGCCATCCCGGATTCGGGCCGGCCGCCGGGCGTTTCCGCGCACCTAGCTTGGGGCGCGGGGAGGTCGGAGATGGAGCGGTACGAGCGCGGCGACGAGATCGCCCGGGGTGCGGTCGGCACCGTTTTGCGGGCGGTCGACGGGCACACCGACGAGCCGGTGGCGATCAAGGTGCTTCGGCCTGAGGCAGCCGCGGAGCCCGAGCTCGTCGCCGGCTTCGCGTCCGAGGCGGAGATCCTCGCCGGGCTCGACCATCCCGGCATCGTCCGGCTGCGCGGCACGACCACGCTCGACGGTGCTCCGGCGCTCGTGCTCGACCTGGTCGAGGGCGAAGACCTACGTCGCCGGGTACGGCGGGACGGCCCAGTGCCGCCGGCCGTCGCGGCGCACATCGCGGCCCAGGTGGCCGACGCGCTCGCGTACCTGCACGGTCGGGGGATCGTGCACGGGGACGTGAAGCCGGCCAACCTGCTCGTGCCCGCCGACGGGGGGCGGGTGCGACTGACGGACTTCGGCGTGGCGCGGCGGACGGCGGCGCACCTGCCGGCCGTCCTCCACGCCACGCCGGAGTACGTCGCGCCCGAGGTGGTCGGCGGCACACCGGCCGGTCCGGCGGCCGACGTGTACGCGCTCGGGATCGTCCTCTACGAACTGCTCACCGGGCGCAGCCCCTACCGTGGTGGCCAACCGACCCAGGTGATCGCCCGGCACTCGACGTGCACTCCCGTACCGCCGCCCGGCCTGCCCGCCGTCGTCTGGCCGGTGATCGAGGACTGCGTGTCCACCCAGCCGGAGCGGCGACCGGCCGCGCGACTGCTCGCCGCCCGGCTGCGCGGGCTGGAGCCGGCCCTCGACGGCGCGCCCACGCTGTCACCGCTGCGCGGGGAACAGGTCACCTGGTGGCCTCGGCCGGGCGGCGCCACTGTGGCCCGTGCGCCGGTGGCGTGGGTGCCGCTGCGGGCCGCGCCGGTCTCGCCCGCGTCCGCGTACGCCGGTGCTCTGGTCGGCATCCCGCTCGCGGGACTCCCGGAGGCAGGACCGGCCCCTGTGGATCCGGAGCGACCGCCCCGTTCGGGTCGACATCGGCGTGTCGCGTTGTTTGGTGCGGGGGTGGCGGTGGTCACGCTCGTGGTGCTCGCCGCGTTGGCGATCCTGAGTGGTGCCAGGGGTGCGGGTCCGGACCTGGGACCTTCCTGGCAACCCGAGGCGGGCTCGCCACCTGCGGTCGCGGACACCACCTTTCCCAGTGGCACCAAGGCTCCCACCAGCACCGCAAGCCCTTCGCCCATGGTGGACGAGCTGCTCGTACCACCCGACCTGGGGCCTGTGCCCGGTATCGGGGAACTCATGCCTTCCATGCCTCCGAGGACATGATCAAGGCTTTTGCAGCCGATACCGCCCGCCTGGCTTCATTGTCCTTAGCAGACTGTCTGTCACAGACAGTGCATTGTGGAGACGCCCAGTTTTTGATCAGTCGAAATCCTGGACGAGGGGCCGCCTGCGTGCGACCTTTGAGTTATGGCGGATACTGACATCAACCCCACGGCGGCCGCACTGCTCGGTCTGCTCCACGAAGGACCGATGACCGGCGGGCAGCTGATGGCGTCCGCCGAGCGTCGGCTCGGCCCTTACTGGTCGATGACCCGCAGCCAGGTCTACCGCGAGCTGCCGGCGCTGGCCGAGCAGGGCTACGTGCGTCTCGGCAAGCCGGGTCCCCGTTCCAGCCAGCCCTACGCGATCACCGCGTCGGGCAAGCGGGCGTTCTCCCGCTGGCTCAGCGAGACGCCCGGCCGCGACGCCGTGCGCAACCCGACGGCCCTTCGCGTGGCGTTCGGCAACCAGCACTCCGGCGGCCAGCTCAAGGAGCTCTACGCCAACGCCAACGCCTACCACAGCGAGCAGCTGGCGTCGGCCCGCGAGCAGGCCCGGGAAGCGAAGAAGGAAGGCGACGCCTACGGCGCCGCAGCCCTGGATTTCGCGATCAACTACCACAAGGCAGCTCTCAGCTGGCTGAAGGCAGCACCGGCCAAATAGCTGGGCTCACTCGCTCCCGCAGCGCCGAGAAGCTCACGCGGTGCGGTGTCGTCCAGCCCTTGCTTCGCTCGGCTGGACGACAC
>NZ_JBFAPY010000021.1:0-3112 GCF_040676915.1 Asanoa sp. NPDC049475
CTGCCTCAGCACAATCAACGCGTCATCCACGTCCGCACTTTGGCACTCGGGTACGACATCCCAACTGTCAAACTATTTCAGACACGCGACACTAGACGCTGGCCGCTTCGCGGACAGCGTCTAGGTGGGCATTCGTCATTCCTGTTCCGGGGGCGACCCCCGGAGACCCCACGGTTCGGTGGGCGCGGTCCGCGGGTTCGGGCGCGAGGTCGGGCCCGAGGTGACCGTTGAGCCCGACCCCCCGGCCGACGTTGTGGCCTTTGGCCGCCTGGGCGGCTCTGGGCGCGGTCGAATTCGTTGACGAAGAGATCGCGGTCCACGCGTGCCCGCGGCCGTGGGTTCAAGCCCCACCACCTCCACAAATTTGCTTCTCCGGGGTTCTTCGCGGCTGCCGCTGTCGACGGCCCGTCGCTGACCAACGCGATCGGCCAAGCCATCCAGGGTGCGATCCTCTTCCTCATCGCGGCCATCCGACTCGGCCGCGTGGCGAGGGGAAGGTGACCTCGGAAGACGGCGGACCAGCCCACCGCGCGTAAGCCCACCGGATCGAAGCCGCCCCGGTAATAGACGGCCAGATCCCAGTTACTGTCGGGCGCATGGGTGCCTTCCGCGTGGGGACCCGCCGCGAGTCACGGCCTGGACGGCCGGCAACGCGGCGGGCCGGTCGGCGACAACGCCGGAGGAACGCTTGTCGCGCGCGTTCATATGTTCAGCGGGCCCCCGTTACGCAAGGCGTCGTCCTTGATCGCAATGAGATTCGCGGAGACGTACGGGATGTTGTTCTTCTGGTGCCATTCGCTCGGGAAGTAGGTGACCAACCGCGACGCCTGGAATCGGCATTTGATTTGCGGCACGAACCGAGAGTAGTTGGCGTCCGTGAAGTACCAGAACGAGTTTTCGTTGTAGAACGCCACATGCGTCGGATCCTGGTAAGCGCCTCGACCGTCGGTGCTGGGCGTCAGCGACAACAGCATCCCGTTCGGTGCGAGCAGCCGGTACAACTCATTGAACAGTGCGATTTTGTCCGGAATGTGTTCCAGAAAATCCACGGCCCGTATGACCCCGACGCTGTTATCCGGCAGATCGACGCCCTTCGTCACATCGCAAACCATGTCGACGCCCGCCCCGTCGTGGCAGTCCAGACCGAGATAACCTTCCGGCTTGTTGTGGGCCGCACCCAGATCGAGCGCCAGGAGTCCCTGCCGCCGTGACCAGGCCAGCACGTTATGTTGGATGTTCCGGTCGTAGATTTCCACCGTACGCTGCTGGATACGGGCGTTGAAATCCGGATTGCGTTGCGTGTTCTTGGCATGCATGCGCTGCAGGTACAGGCATTTCTGAATGTGATGGAACTCGCTCACCTGGTACATCCGAGCCATAAGATCGGCGTCGTCCGCGACGTCGAGCGACTCGTCGTATCCGCCAACCTTCTCGTAGATCTCCCGGCGGAAGGCTCGCACGTGGTTCGGTGCGTACCAGATGTAGCTCACATTGTGCGGCGTCGGCGGCAACGCCCGGCAGACCAGCACCTCACGGCCGTCCACCTTCTCGTCGTAGTGCTGCCAGCCGAAGGAGCTCGCGAAACGGTCCTCACAACGGCCGCCGTCCTCCTGGATCTGCGCGGTGTCGCTGTAGACGAACCCCACATCCGGAT
The DNA here is from genome assembly GCF_040676915.1 of Asanoa sp. NPDC049475. Lineage (NCBI taxonomy): Bacteria > Bacillati > Actinomycetota > Actinomycetes > Micromonosporales > Micromonosporaceae > Asanoa > Asanoa sp. NPDC049475. The sequence goes on from NZ_JBFAPY010000021.1 coordinate 1,655, forward strand.
TGGCGTCGAAGGCGTCGACGATTTCCTGCAGACAGTCGCTGCTGAGCAGATCGTCGTCGTCAAGCTCGACCAGGATGTCCCCGGCAGCCTTGGCGCAGGCGTACCCCTTCACGGCGCCAATGCCGTTCAGGTTGTCCTGGACAATGAGTCGGATCCGATCGTCTTTCCGCTCGGGCCGCCAACGAGATCCCTGGTTGAGAATGACCACCCATTCCCAGTCCGTGAAAGTCTGTGCGACCAGCGATCGGAAACATTCGTCGATGAAGCGGGTGCGGTTGCTCCCTGTGAAGACCGTTACGCGCGGTGTATTCATGAACGAATCACCTATCCGTCGACGCCGAGGACCGAGTGGATTTCACGGCGCGGTGCTCCGCCGGAACGGCCGAGGCGAGCCCTTTGTCCAGCCGGATAGCCGCGTCGAAGGCGTCCCGCGCTTCCGCGTCGTCACCGGACTTGGACAGCAGTATGCCTAGTCGGAGGTAGGCGGTTGACGACTTGTTGTCGATCGACACGACCTTGCGGTAGATGTCCATTGACGTCGTAGGGGCCGTGCTTTCCAGTGCAATGGCCTTGTTGTAAAGGGCCGGCTTGTAGTTGGCGTCGGCCTCCAACGCCTTGTTGTAGTAGCTGACCGCCTCGTCGGCCTGGTTGCGCGACTGGGCGATGAAGCCCAGATTGAACCAGGCGAACTTGTTGTTGGCCTCGGCGGCCACCACCTTCTCGAAGGTGGTCTTCGCCGCGTCGAAGTCACCTGCCTGGCCCTGCTCGACACCGAGCTTCAGCAGGTCCGCCGGCGCCGTTCCGCCCTTGGCGTTGTGGCTGTTGCCGGCGTTGCTCGTCTGCGGCTTTTCGGCAGGCTTCTCGCTGCATGCCGCGACTCCGGTCAGCAGGACCGCACCACAGGCGAGTGACCCGAATATCTGACGCATGCTCATTTCTCCTCCTCCGCGGTAACGGGGCGGTCCGAGTTGCTGTTCGGCCGGTTGGCCTTCCTGCTGTTTCCCGTCGCGTGGTCCGACGGGTGGGCCGGCGCCCGGCCCGGCGTGTTGGCCGCCGCCCGGCCCGGTGTGTTGGCCGGAGCCGTTAACGCGACCGGTGCGGTGAGGGAGATGCAGGACACCCAGATGTCGGCACCGCCGCCGGTAAAGGTGAACTGGTAGCCACTGGTCGAGAGCGGCTGAATCAGCACTGGGTTGACGCCCGCGCCCGAGAGTTGATATCCGGTTCCGACAGCAATGTCGCCGGGCTCGCATCCGAAATCAACGGGGGTGTCCGCTATCACGGTTAGCGGGCCCTGAATGTAGGCAGCCTGGATGCCGTTGCCCGGCACTCCCTGCGGGCCCTGGGCGCCCGTGTCGCCCTGTGGTCCCTGTACGCCTTGCAAGCCGGGTTCACCTTGGGCGCCTTGGGGACCTTGGGTGCCGATGTCGCCCTGCGCACCTTGAGCGCCTTGAGCGC
>NZ_JBFAPY010000021.1:3209-7564 GCF_040676915.1 Asanoa sp. NPDC049475
CGCCCGCGTCGCCCTGGACTCCCTGGGTGCCTTGCGGACCTTGCGCCCCGGTGTCCCCCTGCGCCCCTTGAGGACCTTGAACCCCAGTGTCACCCTGCGCCCCTTGAACACCCGGAGCACCCTGAAATCCCTGCGCGCCCGTGTCACCTTGAGCGCCTTGAGCGCCCGCGTCGCCCTGGACTCCCTGGGTGCCTTGCGGACCTTGCGCCCCGGTGTCCCCCTGCGCCCCTTGAGGACCTTGAACCCCAGTGTCACCCTGGGCACCTTGAACACCCGGAGCACCCTGAAATCCCTGCGCGCCGGTGTCACCTTGAGCGCCTTGAGCGCCCGCGTCGCCCTGGACTCCCTGGGTGCCTTGCGGACCTTGCGCCCCGGTGTCCCCCTGCGCCCCTTGGGGACCTTGCGCCCCGGTGTCCCCCTGCGCCCCTTGAGGACCTTGCGCCCCGGTGTCCCCCTGCGCCCCTTGAGGACCTTGAACCCCAGTGTCACCCTGCGCCCCTTGAACACCCGGAGCACCCTGGAACCCCTGCGCGCCGGTATCGCCCTGAGCGCCCTGAGCGCCCACGTCGCCCTGAGCACCTTGCGCGCCTTGAGCCCCGGTACCACCCTGCGCACCTGGAGCACCCTGCACTCCCTGAGTGCCTTGGGCCCCGGCATCACCCTGAGCACCTTGGACACCTGGAACACCTTGAAACCCCTGCGCGCCGGTGTCACCTTGTGCGCCTTGAGCACCCACGTCCCCCTGCGTCCCTTGCGGGCCCTGTGCGCCGGTGTCACCTTGAGCGCCCTGGGCACCCACGTCCCCCTGGGCACCCTGAACTCCCTGAGTCCCCTGTGGACCTTCGGCGCCGGTGTCACCTTGAGCGCCCTGGGCACCCACGTCCCCCTGCGCACCCTGGGCTCCCTGAGTCCCCTGCGGACCTTCGGCACCGGTGTCGCCCTGCGGCCCTTGAACTCCTTGCAACCCGAGCGCGCCCTGCGTCCCTTGTGGGCCCTGTGCGCCGGTGTCACCTTGAGCGCCTTGCGCACCAGCGTCCCCCTGGGCACCCTGGATGCCTTGCAGGCCTTGTGCGCCGGTGTCACCTTGGGCGCCTTGAGGGCCCGCGTCGCCTTGGGCGCCTTGATGTCCCTGAGCGCCGTGGGTGCCATGCGAGCCGTGCGGCCGCTCGTCCTTGTCGTGCCCACCCTGCGGACCCTGCCAGCCCTGCGGGCCGTAGTCCGGTGGCCCCGCAGGGTGTTGGTCCCACGAATCGTCAGGTCCGCCGCCGTCTTTCCGGACCGTCGGCCCGGACGCCGGCCACCGTTCGTACTGGCCCAGCGGACCAGGCACACCGATGTGCACGCCCTGGGTAGCGGGTTTCGCTTCCATGGGGTGCGCTGCGGCTGCCGCGGGCCCACCTGTCATCCCTACTGCCAGCAGGGCAGAACTCAGCCCTGAAGCGGCGCGGCCACCCTTCAGCCCTCGCCGCAGCCGTCGGTTGTTGCTCATGCCCCCTCCAGAGCCGGTCCGGAAACGCCCAGAGTCACACACAAGTGACTCGCCGTCAGTTTCCCGGCGATTCGCAGCGTATCCAGACGGTTGTCCGAATGAGAGAGGTTTTAACGGAGTAAGGCAGATTTCGGCTGAAGCGAACTTTTCTCGCGAAAACCCACATCGTTCCGGCTGCCGCGTGCCCCAAGACGCGGTAACGACCCGCGCGCGGGCGCGTCCGTAGTCCGTACGGCCCCCAGAGCACAGTCGCCCTAAGACCGACGTTGGCGGGACCCCTACGGCCCGATCAATCGCCCACGAACACGTCCGTGGCCAGGGACAACCGCCCAGACGGTACGGCTGTATCCCACCGAGGGTTCAAAGCTGCGCCATGATCGCACTACAACCCGCCGACTTCGCACGAGTGCGAGGGCCACAAAGGGCCCTTGAGCTGCTGGAACGCGGTTCGGATCGTGCCACGCCGGGTCCACGAATGGCTGCCTGGATCCTGTCCGCTTCGCGATCAGGGTCCAGGCAGTCATTCGTCATTCCTGTTCCGGGGGCGACCCCCGGAGACCCCACAGTGGGTGGGCGCGGCCCGCGGTAGGCGACGTGACCGTGGCGAAGGACCCGATCGCAGCAGTGCTCGCAGCCCTTCGACGCCCTCCACTGGAGCCGCATAGGTAGCGTTCTCCTTCAGTCAATCACGCGTTTCCAGCGTCGATCCTCGATTCTCTAGGGTGGCCTACCGGGCAAAAAGCATCGCGAAGACGCTGAAGCGCGGCAGCGGCTCGGCTGCCCGGCTGGTCGGTGCCGGCTCGTCGTCTGCCAGGCTGGCGTGCAGGATCTGCGCGAGCAGCCGCTGACGGTCGGCCTCGGCCCGCAGCTCGTGAGCCCGCTCGTGTGCCAGGGTCAGGGTCACGCCCGGGTGCTGGAACATCTCGTCTCCTCCTCCTGCCGCAACGCGAAACGCGACAACGTGTCGTCAGCTTCGATCGGCGTTCACTCAATCTTTGATCGACAGGAGCCAATGAGCATCGGACGCGCGTCACCTATCTTGACCGCCTTGAGCTGCCTAGATGCCTCAGGTGGGCGTCTAGGCATACCTAGGGCGGTAGATCCGGACCGCGACGTTCGACATGCAGATCTGGTTTGTCGATAGGCGGACCAGAACACCCGTACAAGCGCCGGATCCGGACGGGTGAGACGGTCGCGAACCGGCCCTGAGCTGCGGAAATGCGGTTCCGATTGCGCTACATTTGGTCGAGGAATGACTGCCTGGACCCTGGCCGATTCACGGACAAGGTCCAAGCGGGCATTTGTCATTCCTATTCCGGGGGCGACCCCCGGAGACCCCACGGTGCGGTGGGTGCGGTTCGAGTGGGCGCGAGGTAGACCCAACGCCCGCGTTGGGTCTACCTCGCCTGCCGGCATCGGGGTTGTGGGTCGATGGATCAACAACCCGCTACCGCGGTTCGAGCCCAGCCGGCTCCACAAATGGCTTGATCTCGCTCCTGAGCCGCGGCTTCGCGGTTTGCGCAGCACACTGTCGCCGGCCCGGATGTGGTGGGGTTCCTCGCAGTCGCCGCAGACCAGCGGTGCCGTCGCCCGGCACCAGCTCCAGCAGGTCGCTGTGCACACCTATGACGCTCAAGTCGCCGCCGGCGCCCCGCAGCCGCTGCCGACCGAGGTGGCGCTCGACGGTGTCGACGAGTTCCTGACCACCTGCGTCGCGACGACGGCCGCGTGGCGCGTCTGGCTGTCCGCCGACGGCGCCCGCGCCGTCCGCCTGCCCGCCTCCGCCGGCGCGGGCACGGAGGCGGCCGACGTCTCCGCCTGGGGCACGGCCAACGAGCTGGTCATGTTCTGCTACGGCCGCATTCAGATGGACTCGCTGCGGCTGGAGGGCGACCGGGGCATCTTCGACCAGCTGATCGCCTGAGAGCCGGAGGAGTAGGGCGCGCGACCGCTTCGGGCGGTACCGGTGGTACCGGAACATCGCAAAAGCCGGTCCGCTTCTCGCTGAAGGGGTGGTGCCGCTGCGGAGGATGTCGCTCAGGCTCTGTCGGAACCGCTCAATCGCGGCCTCGTCAGGCGGCTGGACTTCTTCCGGTTCGCCGAGCTCCGTCTGCCGGGCGGTGAGCTGGTCGAGCTGGGTCTGGAGCTCGGTGGTGCGGCGGTCGCAGACCGACTCGTGAGGGTGACGTTCTCGAAGGCGGTCAGATAACGGTCATAGCGGCTTGGGGTCGAGTTTCGACCGGCTGGATTTGTGCAGGCGGCTGGGCTACCGCGTCCGCGACGGTGCTCTGGCTGGCCTTCTCGATGTCGATCCGCTCACAACGTCGCTGCCGACGTGCGGTCGCCGACCGGCGGTCGGATCGGTAGGGTGAGGAAATGGCACCCAATGTGGATTTGGTGGCGTTGGAGCGGGAAGGATGGCGAGCTCTCGCCGAGGGCCGGGGCGGGGTCTACTACCGCGACAACTTGGCCGACGACGCGTTGATGGCATTCTCTTTCGGTGTGCTGGGTCGCGAGGCCGCGATCGAAGCGATGGAACAGGCACCACCGTGGGCCACGTTCGAGCTGGTCGATCCGCGCGTCGTCGAACTGACGGACGCCAGCGGTGTTGTGGTGTACCGGGCGAACGCTCAACGGGACGGCGAAAAGCCGTACTCGGCAGTGATTAGCAGCACGTTCGTCCGTCGCGATGGCCGATGGCTGCTGGCGTTTCATCAGCAGACCCCCGTCTAGCCATCGAGCGGAGATAGCTCCGTTCGAGCTGGGGGAGCTTCATAAGCCGAGTGTGACCGGGTCGGAGGGTATCCCGGACGTGAGCAGGTCGGTCAGTGGTGTGGCGAGGTCGCGGGGCGAGAACAGGTCAGGC
>NZ_JBFAPY010000022.1:1918-5371 GCF_040676915.1 Asanoa sp. NPDC049475
GTCTTTCGGATCGGATTGCCAGGCATGGCCTGGTCCACGCATACCGCCGGCGGTTGTCGGGTTGTGGTGGTGGGCTTGGGGTTGTGGGTTGGTTGTTTGTTGAGAATTGCACAGTGGACGCGAGCATCTTTGTGGTCAAGTTGTCAAGGGCGAACGGTGGATGCCTTGGCACCAGGAGCCGATGAAGGACGTGGGAGGCCGCGATAGGCCTGGGGGAGCTGTCAACCTAGCTGTGATCCCAGGGTGTCCGAATGGGGTAACCCGGCACCAGTTATGTGGTGTCACCCGCACCTGAATTCATAGGGTGTGTGGAGGGAACGCGGGGAAGTGAAACATCTCAGTACCCGTAGGAAGAGAAAACAATAGTGATTCCGTGAGTAGTGGCGAGCGAAAGCGGATTGAGCCTAAACCGGTTGCGTGTGATACCTGTCAGGGGTTGCGTGGTCGGGGTTGTGGGACATCGCGTGGTGTGCTGACACACACCGAAGGAGTTACAAAGCCAGTTGTTAGTCGAATGGTCTGGAAAGGCCGACCGTAGACGGTGATAGTCCGGTAGGTGAAAGCGACTGGTCTTCTGTGGTTGTTCCCGAGTAGCGGCGGACCCCTGTAATCTGCCGTGAATCTGCCAGGACCACCTGGTAAGGCTGAATACTTCCTGGTGACCGATAGCGGACGAGTACCGTGAGGGAATGGTGAAAAGTACCCCGGGAGGGGAGTGAAATAGTACCTGAAACCGTTCGCCTACAATCCGTCGGAGCCTTTAGGGGTGACGGCGTGCCTTTTGAAGAATGAGCCTGCGAGTTAGTGGCACGTGGCGAGGTTAACCCGTGTGGGGGAGCCGTAGCGAAAGCGAGTCCGAATAGGGCGTTGAGTCGCGTGTTCTAGACCCGAAGCGGAGTGATCTAGCCATGGGCAGGCTGAAGCGCGGGTAAGACCGCGTGGAGGGCCGAACCCACCAACGTTGAAAAGTTGGGGGATGACCTGTGGTTAGGGGTGAAAGGCCAATCAAACTCCGTGATAGCTGGTTCTCCCCGAAATGCATTTAGGTGCAGCGTCGCGTGTTTCTTGCCGGAGGTAGAGCACTGGATGGTCTAGGGGGCCTACAAGCTTACCGAAATCAGCCAAACTCCGAATGCCGGTAAGTGAGAGCGCGGCAGTGAGACTGCGGGGGATAAGCTTCGTAGTCGAGAGGGAAACAGCCCAGATCACCAGCTAAGGCCCCTAAGCGTGTGCTAAGTGGAAAAGGATGTGGGATCGCATGGACAACCAGGAGGTTGGCTTAGAAGCAGCCACCCTTTAAAGAGTGCGTAATAGCTCACTGGTCAAGTGGTTCCGCGCCGACAATGTAGCGGGGCTCAAGTACACCGCCGAAGCTGTGGCATTCACATTTTAACCCCGCGGAGTTCTTCGGAGCTGCGTGCAGGTGTGTGGATGGGTAGGGGAGCGTCGTGCCGCGGGTGAAGCAGCCGAGTGATCGAGTTGTGGACGCGGTACGAGTGAGAATGCAGGCATGAGTAGCGCAAGAAGGGTGAGAAACCCTTCCGCCGGATGACCAAGGGTTCCAGGGCCAGGCTAATCCGCCCTGGGTGAGTCGGGACCTAAGGCGAGGCCGAGAGGCGTAGTCGATGGACAACGGGTTGATATTCCCGTACCCGCGAAAGAGCGTCCCTGATGAACCTTACTGTGCTAACCACCCAAACCGCCTTAGACCTTCGGGTTGAGGGTGGGGAGCGTGGGAACCTGGTGGGTAGTAGTCAAGCGATGGGGTGACGCAGGAAGGTAGCTGATCCCGGCCGGTGGTTGTGCCGGGGTAAGCGTGTAGCCCGCACCATAGGCAAATCCGTGGTGCATGGAGGGTGAGACGTGATGCCGAGCCGATTCAGGTGAAGTCAGTGATCCTATGCTGCCGAGAAAAGCCTCTAGCGAGTTCTTAGCGGCCCGTACCCCAAACCGACACAGGTGGTCAGGTAGAGAATACCAAGGCGACGGGCGAACTGTGGTTAAGGAACTCGGCAAATTGCCCCCGTAACTTAGGGAGAAGGGGGGCCGGACACGTGAAGCAACACGCTTGTGGAGCGTGGTATGGCCGCAGAGACCAGGGGGAAGCGACTGTTTACTAAAAACACAGGTCCATGCGAAGAAGTAATTCGATGTATATGGACTGACGCCTGCCCGGTGCTGGAACGTTAAGGGGACCTGTTAGCTCTTCGGGGCGAAGCGGAGAACTTAAGCGCCAGTAAACGGCGGTGGTAACTATAACCATCCTAAGGTAGCGAAATTCCTTGTCGGGTAAGTTCCGACCTGCACGAATGGCGTAACGACTTCCCTACTGTCTCAACCACAGGCCCGGCGAAATTGCATTACGAGTAAAGATGCTCGTTACGCGCGGCAGGACGGAAAGACCCCGGGACCTTTACTATAGCTTGACATTGGTATCTGAGTTAGCTTGTGTAGGATAGGTGGGAGCCGGTGAAGCTCGTACGCCAGTACGGGTGGAGGCAATCTTGAAATACCACTCTGGTTGATTTGGGTATCTAACTTCGGACCGTTATCCGGTTCAGGGACAGTGTCTGGTGGGTAGTTTAACTGGGGCGGTTGCCTCCTAAAGAGTAACGGAGGCGCCCAAAGGTTCCCTCAGCCTGGTTGGCAATCAGGTGTTGAGTGTAAGTGCACAAGGGAGCTTGACTGTGAGACTGACAGGTCGAGCAGGGACGAAAGTCGGGACTAGTGATCCGGCACCGGCATGTGGAAGCGGTGTCGCTCAACGGATAAAAGGTACCCCGGGGATAACAGGCTGATCTTCCCCAAGAGTCCATATCGACGGGATGGTTTGGCACCTCGATGTCGGCTCGTCGCATCCTGGGGCTGTAGCAGGTCCCAAGGGTTGGGCTGTTCGCCCATTAAAGCGGTACGCGAGCTGGGTTTAGAACGTCGTGAGACAGTTCGGTCCCTATCCGCCGTGCGCGTAGGATACTTGAGAAGGGCTGTCCCTAGTACGAGAGGACCGGGACGGACGAACCTCTGGTGTGCCAGTTGTCCCGCCAGGGGCACGGCTGGTTAGCTACGTTCGGAAGGGATAACCGCTGAAAGCATCTAAGCGGGAAGCTCGCTTCAAGATGAGGTATCCCACCCACACTTGTGTGGGGTAAGGCCCCCAGCTAGACCACTGGGTTGATAGGCAGGAAATGTAAGCCCGGTAACGGGTTCAGTTGACCTGTACTAATAGGCCGAGGACTTGACCTACAAAGCTGCTACGCGTCCACTGTGCAACTCCCGACAAACAAACACACCTCGCTGCCTGGGGCGCGATCGGTTGTTTGATATGTCGATAGAGTTACGGCGGTCATGGCGGAGGGGAAACGCCCGGTCACATTCCGAACCCGGAAGCTAAGCCCTCCAGCGCCGATGGTACTGCACCCGGGAGGGTGTGGGAGAGTAGGACACCGCCGGACA
>NZ_JBFAPY010000023.1:0-3541 GCF_040676915.1 Asanoa sp. NPDC049475
GTTGGTGGTGGCTGCCCCGCTGACGTCGAGGCAGCGTCCGGAGGCTTCGTTGCGTAGGCGGTTGCCGGTGGGGTTGGGCGGCGGAGTCGTCGGGTCCGGCGTGGGGTTGGTGCCCGCGAACTGCGCGAAGAACCTCCACACCTCGCCCTTGGTCCAGGTCCTGACTCCGTCCTCACAGCCGGAGCAGCCGTCCACCGGCCCGGGTCCGTGCCCGCCGTCGAACGCGGCCCACTGCACCGGATATCCCGCCCGGCAGGAGTACGCGGTGGTGATGTGTGCCCCGCTGCCCTGGCTCGGCTCGCGCGGGCTCTGGGCCGCACAGCCGTTGTTGCGTACGAACGTGTCGCGCAGCGAACGTCCCGAGGAGATGTTGAGGACGTTGTCCGAGATGCCGTGGATCCCGAAGTACGCGATCGGCTGTGTGCCGCCGCTGCACCCGCTCAGCTGCGCTCCGGAGTAGACGGCGACGGCCCGGAAGGCGCTGGCACGGGCGCACGCGATCGCGTAGCTCATGCCGCCCCCGTAGCTGAAACCCATGGCGAAGCGCTGCGTCGTGTCGACACAGAGGGCCTCTTCGACTCGCCGCATCATGTCGTCGACGAACGTGAGGTCCTGACCGCCGGAGTTCGCCCAGCCGTTGCCGAGGCCCTGCGGCGCCACGAGGATCGCGCTGTTGTTCGACTGCTCCAGCATCCCGTAGTAGGCCCAGCTGTTCCCGCTGCTCCCGCCCGACGCGACGTCGTTCATCGTGCCACCGCGCCAGTGGAAGGCGAAAATCAGCCGGTACGGGTTGCTGCTGTTGTAGTTGGCGGGAACCCGCAGGATGAAGCTGCGACTCTGGCCGCTGCTCTGGATCGTGTGCGTCCCACTGCTCAACGCCGGGGCCTTGCCACATCCGGCCGTGGCCGCGAGCGGGACGGCGTCCGCCGCCGCGGACCCCAACCGGATGCTGGTGATGCCGGCGGTGGCGAGAACCACGGTCCCGGCGACCGCGAGCAGCGTGCGCCATCGATGCCGTCTGGTGCTCTGGGGCATGGGTGTGTGCTCCGTTCTCTGGGGGTGGGGTCGGCGGAGCCGGCCGCGACGACGCCGACGGGGACGAGCGTCCACTTCGCGTGCGCTGGCCCAGCCTGGGCGCGCCGAAGGCGGGCAGGGGTGTGGCGGCCGTCCGCCACGACGGTTGGTGATGTCCCTCCGGGACGTGACGCAGCGTCATCTGAGGTGCCGGCCCGACCCGTGCTCCCGCTGGGTCAGCATGCGATGGAGAATCGCGGGATGTCAATGCGACTTTGGTGGGCGCGCAGCCGTAACACATTTCTTGTCTCAATTCCGATGCCGGGCATCGCGTCTTCCTGTTAATTGATGACGTCCACTTGACGCCGGAGGTCTGGCGGCTTAAAGTCCGCACTTGTAACGTCATACGTCATACGGGATCGATCCCGGTCGGACGTGGAGAGGTTCGTGGTGCCAGCCGGCAGAGCGGACGAGCGAGGCATGGTCCTGGCCGCACAGGCCGGCGAGCGGCGGGCGCTCGACGCGCTCTTCGCGGCTTACCTGCCGCTCGTGTACACCATCGTGCGCAGGGCGTTGGGTGGGCTGCCGGACGTCGACGACGTGGTGCAGGAAACGATGCTGCGCGCCCTGCGCGAGCTGGGCAGGCTGCGTGCACCCGAGAGCTTCCGTCCGTGGCTGGCGACGATCGCGACGCGTCAGGTCGGCACCCACCTGCACCGGCGGCAGGTGGACGCCGCACGGACCGCCCCGCTCGACGAGGTGCCCGACCCACCGGACACGGACGCCGAGAGCGTGGCCCTGGTCCACGCCGAGCTGTCCGGTTACCGGCGCCAGGCCCTACGCGCCGGTCGGTGGATGGACCCCGGTGACCGGGAGCTGCTGTCGCTGTTCTGGCTGGAGGCCGCTGACCAGCTGACCAGGGCCGAGCTCGCGGCGGCACTGGGAACGACGGTGGCGCACGCCGGCGTGCGCGTCCAGCGCATGCGCCACCAACTCGAGCTGAGCCGGTCGCTCGTCGTCGCGCTGGAGGCCATTCCTCGATGCCCGCGGCTGGTGGCGGTCGTGGAGGGCTGGGACGGGGAGCCGAGCCCGCTGTGGCGCAAGCGCATCACCCGGCACACCCGCTCGTGTCCGGACTGCGCCCGAGCCGTCGACGGACTTGTTCCCATCGAGCCGCTGGTCGCCGGCGTTCCACATCGCCGTCGAAAATGTGTTACGAAACGCGGCCGTCAATAGTCCCCGTTACGTATCGACGATTGCCCTTGAATGCCTGGAAACAATCTGGCAATCTCGAAAACATCGATGCGTAGCGTTGCATCCATTCCTGCAGGGCACCAGCGAAAGCTGAGGCGGGCTAGCAATTTAGCGCGCTTACGCAACCGACTGAACCCACTGAGAAAGGGATGCAGTGATGAGAGAGCACACGTCGCGGCGGCGACGCAGAGTGAGAACGTTGATGCCGCTCCTGCTGGCCGGGCTGCTCGCGACCGGGGGTGCGCTGGTGTTCACCGGCACCGCGAACGCCGGCACCACGCTGCGGGCTTCGGCGGCGGAGAAGGGTCGCTACTTCGGCGCCGCGGTCGGCACGTACAAGTTCAACGACAGCACCTACATGTCGGTCCTCAACCGCGAGTTCAACAGCCTCGTCGCCGAGAACGAGATGAAGTGGGACGCGACCGAGCCGCAGCGCGGCGTCTTCAACTACGGCGCCGGCGACCGCATCGTCAGTCATGCCCGCGCCAACGGCATGAGCGTGCGCGGCCACACCCTGCTCTGGCACGCCCAGCAGCCCGGCTGGGCCCAGGGACTGTCCGGCAGCGACCTGCGCAACGCCGCCATCAACCACGTCACCCAGGTGGCCACCCACTTCCGGGGACAGATCCACTCGTGGGACGTGGTGAACGAGGCCTTCGCCGACGGCGGCGGGGGTGGTCGGCGTGACTCGAACCTGCAGCGCACCGGCAACGACTGGATCGAGGCCGCGTTCCGTGCCGCCCGCGCCGCCGACCCGAACGCCAAGCTCTGCTACAACGACTACAACACCGACGGCATCAACGCGAAGTCGACCGGCATCTACAACATGGTCCGCGACTTCAAGAGCCGCGGCGTGCCCATCGACTGCGTGGGCTTCCAGTCCCACCTCGGCACCTCGATCGCCGGCGACTACCAGGCCAACCTGCAGCGCTTCGCGGACGCCGGCGTCGACGTGCAGATCACCGAGCTCGACGTCACGCAGGGCGGCAACCAGGCCAACATCTACGCCACCGTCACCCGCGCCTGTCTGGCGGTATCCCGGTGCAACGGCATCACCGTGTGGGGCGTGCGCGACTGTGACTCCTGGCGGGGCAGCGACAACGCGTTGCTGTTCGACTGCGCGGGCAACAAGAAGGCCGCCTACACCGCGGTCCTCGACACCCTCAACGGTGGCTCGAACCCGACGACTCCGCCGCCCAACCCCACCGGCAACCGCCTACGCAACGAAGCCTCCGGACGCTGCCTCGACGTCAGCGGGGCAGCCACCACCAAC
>NZ_JBFAPY010000024.1:0-2280 GCF_040676915.1 Asanoa sp. NPDC049475
GTCTGGTTGGGCTGCCTGTTGCAGTCGTAGAGCTGGACCCGGGTGCCGTTGTTCTGGGAGGCGTTGGGCACGTCGACACACCGACCCGACTGCGAACCGACGATCTCGTATGTGGACGTGGGCGAGCCGGTGGGCGAGCCGGTAGGTGTAGCGGTGGGGGTGGTCGGGGCCGATGGCAGCAAGGGGCAGGTGCTGCGGTAGGTGACCACCCCGCTGGAGTCAGCCAAGGGGCAGAGGAACTGGCTGTAGCGGGTGTCGTTGTCGACGAACATCTTGAGGAACGGAAGCATCGTCCGGATCATCACCGGGTTCGACCGTCCGACCATGAACCCATGATCGGCCCCGGCCACCTCGAGGTAGACGCTTTCCGTCGTGGTCGGGATGGTGTTGTACAGGCCGGTGGCGTAGGACGGGGTGACCACCGTGTCCGCCTGCCCGGCGAAGATCATCGTGGGCACCCGGTCGTTGGCCAGGTTCGACGACGGTGAGTACGGTGCGATGCCGACCACTGCCTTCAACGACGATCGCCGGATGGCTGCGCTCAGCGCCCCGCCGCCGCCCATGGAGTGACCGGAGACGGCCAAGCGGTTCGGGTCGACCCGGTCGCGTACCGGGCTCTGCTGCGTCAGGTAGTCCAAGGCGGCGAGCAGCTGAGTGCCTCGGGCTGTGTCGAAGTCGTTGCGGCTGTTGGTCTCGATGCCGATCACGACGAAGCCGTGCGATGCCAGCCACGGCCCCATCCAGGCCAGTTCGGCGGAGAACAGGGCGGTGTAACCCGGCGAGATGGCGATGGCCCCGAAGGTGCCCTGGCTGGTGTCGGTCGGGTAGTAGATCCGGCCGCCGTTGAAGCCGTACCCGGTCGGGACGCTGACCGACGTGTTGGCGAAGGGGCCGTTCACGGCCGCGACGCTGGCCCGGGTGGGGTCCGGGCCCCGCTGGTACGGGTTGTCGGCGGCCGACGCCGACCCGGTCGTGACCGTCATGGTGAACAACCCGATAGCGGCTGCCATCGCGGCCGTGGCGAGGCTGAACAGCCGTCCCCGAAAGCCGGGGAACACTCGGCCAGCATGTGTGTTCCCCGAGGGCGGGGGGTGGTGCGCGGGTTCTCGCACTGTCGGTGCCTCCTGTCAATCGTGATGGGGGCGGGCGGGCTCGGTCTGGTGCCGAGCCGGCCCGTCCGTTGGTGTCCGATGGTCAGCGTTGCAGCGTCAGCAGACCCGGCCGGTACGGCAGCAGGCCGTAGTCGCCGCCGGAGCTGGGGGATCGCCCCTGATAAAGCAGCTGGAGGTTGCAGGCGTCGACGGTCATCGTCTGGTCGGCGTTGGTGCGGATCAGCTCGCCGTGGCTGATGTCGTTGGTCCACGTGGCGCCGCTGTTGGCCTTGCCGGCGAACGGGTTGCTCTCGGACGTGGCCTGCGGCGTCCACGATCCGCCCAGGCTGGTGGCCGTGAAGGAGCGGAAGTAGCGGCCCTGCGAGCCGATCGCCTCGACGAGCATGAGATACCGGTTCTCGCCCTGGAGCTTGTAGACCTGAACGCCTTCGAACAGGTTGTTCGTCGAGTCCGTCATGATCGTCGCGTAGTTCGACCCGAAGCTGCCCGGGAAGTTGCCGATGGGCATGCTGGCGCGGTAGATCCTGCCGTTGTCACCGGCGAAGAACAGGTACATGTTCTGGTCGTCACCGATGAGTGCCTGGTCGATCGGGCCCGTGCTGGAATTCGAGATGCTTCCTGTGAAGAGGGTCTGCGCCGACGACCAACTGTTCACATTGGCCGGATCGGTCGACGTACGGTAGGAGAACGCCGGTCCACCCCACTGATAGGCCAAGACCCAGACGTTACGCGGCGCGAAGTAGAACAACGACGGCGCGACAGCCGCGAAAGGCATCTGATTCTGCGCCGCCGAACCCATCTGGTTCCAGTTCGAGAAGACACCGAAGTTCATCGAGCCCCACGTCGTTCCCGTGTCGTGCGTCGTCGCGTAGACCAACTGCTGGCCGTTGTACGGCGCGTGGGTGAAGTCCTTCAGCGATACCCACCCCGACCTCGGCTGCGCCAGCGCACCCGACGAGGTCCAGCGGTACGACGAGGGAAGAGCACACGTGTCGCCCGGCGGCGGGGTCGTCGTGGGCGGCGGATCGCTGGGACCGGCGACGGCGGCGAGCCTGAACTGCTGGTTGGCTTGCCCGTGGCAGTCGTAGAGCTGGATCTGTGCTCCGTTGGCGGTGCTCCAGGCGTCGAGGCACCGTCCGGACTGCACGCCGCTGATGGTGCCGTTGGA
>NZ_JBFAPY010000025.1:0-1551 GCF_040676915.1 Asanoa sp. NPDC049475
CTAGTGTCGCGTGTCTGAAATAGTTTGACAGTTGGGATGTCGTACCCGAGTGCCAAAGTGCGGACGTGGATGACGCGTTGATTGTGCTGAGGCAGGAGTTCGAGGCGGCAGAGGGCAGCTTCCTGCTGAGCCTGCGAGGCGCTGGCCTCGTCTGGGATCGGGCGGCCTTCAGCCGGTTGGAGCAGGCGATGCGGATGGCCTGCAAGCAGTACGAAGGCCATGACGATCTGCCGCGCTGGATGGCGGAGGGCTTCTACTACGTTTCACACTTCGTAGCGGAGTGGACCAGTCACCCGAACTTTCCTCGGCCGGAGCCGGCGCCCTACTACCAGGACTGCCTGGAGCGGCTGCGGGACCTCGCGGACTGGTTCTTCCACGGCTGGCACGCCTACCAGGAACCGCACGTATGGCGTGATCTTTGAGATCAGGCCGAAGGCCTGTGGTGAGCCTGGGCGAGAATCTGGTCGGCGGTCTTGGCCCAGCGGAACGGCTGGCAGCGTTCGTTGTAGCCGTCAATGAACGCGCGGATCGCGCTGATCAGGTCGGTGACGCTGGTGAAGCTGCCCCGGCGGATGGCTTGTCGGCTGATGATCCCGAAGAAGATCTCGACCATGTTCATCCAGGACGCGCTGGTCGGAGTGAAGTGCAGCGTGATCCGTGGGTGCTTGGCCAGCCAGGCTTTGACGTTCGGATGGTTGTGGGTGGCGTAGTTGTCGCACACGACATGCAGCTTGACTCGCGGATGCGTCTTGGCGACCTGTTTCAGGAAGGCCAGGAACTCGGTGTTGGAGTGCCGCTCGTAGCAGGCATCCGCGGTGATCTTCCCGGTGGCCACCTCCAGGGCGGCGAACAGGGTGGTGGTGCCGTGCCGCCGGTAGTCGTGGGTGCGACGTTCGGCGGCGTCGAAGCGCATCGGCAGCAGCGGCGCGGTCCGGTCCAACGCCTGGATCTGCGACTTCTCGTCGACGCAGACCACGACCGCGTTGGCCGGCGGGTCCAGATACAAGCCGACCACATCACGGATCTTGGCTTCCAACTGCGGGTCGGTGGAGAACTTGAACGTCTCGATCCGGTGCGGCTGCAGTCCCCAGGTGCGCCAGATCCGGGCCACCTCGGCGAAGCTGACCGGCATCCCGGCCCGGCTCAACTGGTCGGCAAGCAGCCGTGCCGACCAATGCGTCACCGCCAGCTCGGACGGCGGCGGGTTCAACGTCGACGCGATCACCGCGGCCTCGTCGATACTGCCCGGTCGGCCCGAGCGCGGCAGGTCGGCCAGCGCGGCGATCCCGCCGGCCTCATACCGCGCCCGCCAGACGATCACCGTCTGCCGAGTCATCCCAACCCGTCGACCGATCTCCGCGTTCGGCAGCCCCTCAGCGGCTAGCAATACCATCCGAGCCCGCTGCACATGCCCGGCCGGCGCGGCGGACGAGCGCGTCAGCTCCCGCAGGCGCGCACCATCGCCGGGACTAAGAACCAGCGCAGCCGCGACAGACATGCCCCATTGTCGCCCACCACAACCGTCAAATCACTTCAGACACGCGACACTAG